>CALRQT020000004.1:0-267975 GCA_943370385.1 Pseudanabaena sp. UWO311 | reverse complement strand
CCACTGGCAAAGATCAGGGAAAAAGCAGCCCAGAACTGGGGAATCACCAACATCAAAACGATCAGCCGCTACCTGGCTCTGGCGCGGCAGCGGATGGTGGAGGAGCTGATCACCGACCGCCGCAGGCATCAGGCCGAGCAGATCTTTGCCCTCAATGACTGCGCCAGGCGTGCGATGGACGCCGAGCAGTTCAACGCGGCTGTGGGCGCCTTCCGGGTGATTGCTGAGATCGGCGGGCTTCTGCGGGCACCGATCAAGCCGCCGGAGCCCAGGGCGTGAGTGCAAGCACCCCCGCCACCGCGACGCCAGCCGTGGGGCTTCAGGCTGCCACCCCCACCGAAGGTGGGTTGCTGCTGCCGGAGCTTGACCCCTGGGGCGATGGCGGCCTGCTGCTCCTCCCCACGTCCGCCAAGGTCGAGCCTTCGGAACCCCAAACCCTGCGCAGTTTCATCGCTGAGGCCTACCCCCGCTACGGCTTCCACCGCTGGGCCGAGGTGTTGATCGAACTGCTCCAGCAGGTGGCCGATGGCCAGCTGAGCCGGCTGATCGTCACCTGTCCGCCGCGGCTGGGGAAGAGCCTCCTGGTCTCCAAGCTGTTCCCGGCTTACTTCCTGCAGCGCTACCCGCATCTCTTCGCGGCGATTGCCTCGTACTCGGCCGAGCTGGCCTACGCCCACTCCCGAGAAGCCCGCCACTTTTACCGGGTGACCGGCCACCTGCTGGCCCGCGACTCGGCGGCGGTGGGCAACTGGCTGACGCGGCAGCGGGGCGGCTGCATTGCTGCCGGCGTCGATGGCCCGTTCACCGGCAAGGGCTACAGCCTGGGGGTCATCGACGACCCCTACAAGGGCCCTGGCGATGCCGCCAGCCCGGCGCTGCGGCAGAAGCTGATCGACTGGCTGCGCTCGGTGTGGCTCACCCGCGCCGAACCTGCGTCGGTGCTGGGCCCGGACGGCAGGGAGCAGCCAAACCTCTCGGCCCAGGTGGTGGTGCTCACGCGCTGGGACCACCAGGATGTGATCGGCTGGCTGCTGGAGCAGGAGCTGGGGGAGGCGCCGCAGCACTGGACCGTGCTGGACCTGCCGGCCATCGCTGAGGAGCCAACCGAGCGGGCCAAGCTGCCGCCCACCTGCACCCTGATCCCCGACTGGCGGCCGGCGGGAGAGGCGCTGTGTCCTGAGCGGTTCCCCCTGCCGGAACTGCTCAAGATCCGCGCTCGCCTGGGGGCCTACTGGTGGGCGGCGCTGTACCAGCAGCGGCCGAGCCCGGCGAGCGGATCGATCTTCCTGCGGCAGTGGATTCGGCCGCCCCTCCCCCGTGAGGAGGGCAGCCAGCGCCAGTACGCGCTGCTGGCGCTCTCCTGTGACCTCAGCTTCAAGGGGGAGGCGGAGAGCGACTACTGCGGCTTCTGCCTGGCCGGCTTGCTGGCACCACCGGTCCGGAATGCCATCCCCCGAACGGGTGAACCGCAGGGGCAAATGACCACGGCGGCACTGGAGATCGAGGTGCTCTGGGCCGCTCGGCACCGCTTTGGCCTGCCGGAGGTGATCCGTTTCCTGCTGGGCTGTCTGGAGGCGCTGGAGCAGCAGGGGCTGCGCCCCAATGCCGTGCTGATCGAGGACGCCGCCAACGGGCCGGCGGTGCTGCAGTCCCTGCGGCGGCGGGTGCCGGGGATGCTGCCGATCACTGCGAGAGGCAGTAAGGAAACCCGCGCCCATGCCGTCGCCCCCCTGGTGGAGGCCGGGCAGATCCGCTTTCACCACCGTGCTCAGCCGCTGGTGGAGGAAGCCATACGCTTCCCCAAGGGCAGCAAAGACCTGGTGGATGCCTTCTGCCACGGTGCCCTGTGGCTGGAGGGTCGCTACTGGAAGGCCCAGGGCATCCAGCCGGTGGTGACGCCGCTGCTGGTAAGTCGGTGAGCGAGCCAATGGTGTCCGCGGTGCGGGAAAATCCCAGGCCATCGCTTGTGGCGAGCCCAGGGGCTGCTGTGCTGGCGCCGGCCGTGGTGCAGCTGGTGCTGCCGATCACGGTGGTGCTCATCGGCGATGCCACCGAGGTGGAGCGAATGCTGCGGCAACGGCGCTACCGCAGGCCGGCCTGCCACGCCCGAGCGCAGCAGCTGGAGATCAACCTCCAGGAACCGGAGCGTCACCACCCCAGAGCCCAGGGTCAGCGGCCACGGCGCTGCAGACCCCGTCGCCAGCGCCCGATGCGGCCCCATGCCGCGGCCGATGCCCTGGCTCTGGAGCACATGGATCTGGCGGAGAAGATCGCTGGCAACTTCGCGCGGCGCACCATCCATCCCAAGGAGGATCTGCTGCAGCTGGCGATGATCGGGCTGATCAAGGCGGCGCGGCGCTACGACCCGTCACGTGGCCTATTCCGGCCTTACGGGCGCACCTATGCCAATGGGGAGATCACGCACTTTTTGCGGGACAACGGCTTCCTGCTGAAGGTGCCGCCGACATGGCGGGAGCTGCATGCGCGGGGGCAGCGGTTGCTGACCTCAGGGGTGGGAGTGATGGAGATGCTGCAGCGATTGGAGATCAGTCGCGAGCAGTGGGTTCAGATTGCTGAGGCCTGCTCAGTGCGGGTGGTTGCATTCCCTGTTGATTAAGCGTGCGTGTGGCTGACATCTCATTCCTACCCGGCGCTTACCGGACAGGGAAGCTCATCCTTGACTAAGCCCAGATCACAGTTTCGGAGGAAGAAAAAGAAGGTAGAATCAATCGCGTATAGCCGACGCTTGCCAATATCGTAGTCAATCAAGGGCGGATTGATGCCCTTCTTGTGCTGAAGAGTCGAGAGATTGTGAAGCAGATTGCTCATGTCAGATGGGCGCACATCATCCTTGCGATGATGATGCTGCTTGATCCTATCCGCAATGTCGGAGCGACTGATTCCATGCTCGAGGCCGGCGAATCCCATTTCCAGGATTGCGCAGACGAGATAGTACGGCAAGTGAAGTGGGGTCTTTTCTTTATCTTTTGAGTGAGTAACATTGCCAGAGGAGATAAGCTCAAGCGCTTGAAGATGCGTGGCTCCGTATTGCTCCGCTTTCTCTTGAATCGCCGTGTTGGAGAAGTCAATGCTAGAGATCTGTTGCGACAACTGCCTCCACTCTGATACTCCTGCAGCGATGCATGTGTGCTTCAACAACTCCTGGAAAACGCCAATACTTCCGAAAGAATTTTCAATGCAATGCTGAATCACATCAGGCGCGAAATCGACATTCAGGTGCTTTGCCCCGTCCGTGGCAACTCTGTGAAACTCATCTTCAGTCCAAGGCTCTACGGAAACATCAACGACTCGGTCAGTGAGGTCGGGGCAATAGATTCGGAGCTTGTCTTTTTGGCGCCACACTCCCAGCACTACAAAGATGACGCCCATTTCCTGAAAAGAGCGCAGATCGAAGGATAGCTGGCGCTGCTTCTCCTCTGTAAGGTAATGGAAGTTCTCTAGGACGATCTTCTTCTTAAAGTTCACGCTTTTTAAGAGCTCGGCGATATCTTGAGCAACGGCCAGGTTAAAAGGAATCGTTTTGAGGTTTTTTTGGCTCTTATCCACAGTCTTGAGTCCGCTTGACGCATTCGCCTCGCCCTCGCCAAAGAACCAAATTGTCGCCTTTGCCCTGATCCCCAGAGTTGCCGAAGCCTCTGAATCCTTCTCCTCCACCTTGCCTATCTCAATATCTACTCCGCATTGGCGGAGGATGCTCGAGTAAATGTCCTCCACGTTGCTATTCGGCGAGAGGCGTACAACAACATTCTGGTCGTATGGCAGATACCGTGAAACCAGCGCTGTTTTGCCCTGCTTCGACGCTCCGTACACAACCACATGCTTATCCTCGTTTAATACGGCAGTGAAGAGTCCGTCAATGTTGTCGCGAACGATGTATGACAGCACTGGGTCTGCGCTGACGCCGAATACCTGGTTGAGGGTAGTCATTGTGCAATCCACTTGAACATGAGAGAGGTTTACGAGGCATGGTTAAAGGTGGACGAACCCTCAGCATTGAGTGACCAGCCCCTTCGTGACTCGCGTGATAATTCTAGGTCGCTTAATGCAGATGTCTGTCTGTCGCTTGACTGCGAATCCTTGGCAGGAAATTCATCGCGTCTGACACCTCGGCGAACCCACGCATCAACCTAGGGTTTCGGGCTGGTCGACCCGTCTGCCCTGACGCTATGGCCAAAAGAATGCAGATTCTGTATGGAATGCCCCCGCGGCCAATTGCTGTTGCTGGCAAAGGCGTTTACCCAGCAAGCAGCCCGTGCCCACTACCCGGCGCCGCAGGACAACTACCCCCTGCAGCTCCTCCTCGCCACCAGCGCCGCAGGCTCAGCCACCTGCCCAGCCCCCCTGGCTGGAACACCCCATCCTCTCGGGCCTGAGAGACCGCCTGCAGCTGGTCTACGACTGCTGGACCCTGCTGGAGCTCCCCGACGGCACCAGCCGCCGGCCGGTGTATTTGCCCCGCGGCATCGAGGAGCCCGAGACCTGCTACCTCAAGCGGCTGGAAGCTGCCCGCCCCACCGGCTTCTACCGCGATGCCCTGCGCACCTACGCGGGGATGCTGTCGCGACTTGTCTGGCAGGAGCTGCCCGACTCGCTGACCAGGGTGGCCACCGATGTGGACGGCCAGGGCACGGACCTGGGGGTGTTCCTGTTCCTGGCCGACCTGCTCACCCTGCGCGATGGCGGCTGCCTGATCCTGCAGCTGCCGCCTCAGCATCGTTGGCCGTCAGAAGGGGACCGGCTGGAGGCCCTCGCCAAGGGCGACCGGCTCTCTCTGCCGCGGCTGCAGCTGGTGCCCCGGGGCGACCTGCTCAACTGGCGCCTGCCCACCGACGGCACCACAGGCGCTCCGGCATCGGGCCCGGTGGAGATCGTCTGGCGGGAGCCGCGTCGGCAGACCCTGCCGCCCCGCTTCGCCAGCGGCCATGCCGCCGTGCCCACGGTGGTGCTCGACGCCCACGGCGGGCTGGTGCCCGATCCCCAGGCCTGGCTCTACCGCAGCCTGTCGGTGACGGACGACGGCCTGGTGCTGCGCAGCTGGCAGGCCAACCCCAACCCCGGCGCTGCCGATGGCTACGACATGGTGCCGGTGGGCGAGCCGTCGCTGCTGCCCCAGCGGTTTGATCTGCCGGCCCTCTGGTACTCAGTGGATGGCACTGCCTTTGGCGAGGGCGATCTGCCCCATCTGGGCCTGGCGCACCAGTACCTCAACCACTACCGCTGCCGCAGCGAATACGAGGACCTCTTGTCGCGCACCGCCCTGCCGGTTGGCGTGCGCACGGGCCTGGTGGATGCCTACGGCTTCCGCCGCAGCGACGGCGCTCTCGGTTCAGGTGCTGCCACCGGCGGCGCAGAAGGCCAACGGCCCCAGCGTCTGGTGCTCTCCACCTCCTCCTTCATGGACTTGCCGGAGGGCGCCACGTTCCAGTGGGTCGAAATCGAGGCCCGCTCGCTGGCGGAGCACCGGGCCTACCTGCAGCAGCTGGAAGAGGCCATGCGCCGCGACGCCCTGATCCCCGCCGGCGGCCACGGTCCAGCCCGCACCGAGCTGGAGATTTCCCTGACTGCCGGCCAGAGCTTTGCGGTGCTCCAGTCGCTGGCAGGCCAGAAGGCCTCGATGCTCAGCACCCTGCTGCGCCAGTGGACCCGCCTCACCGGCGAAAAGCTCTCCGACACTCCGGCCTGCAGCGTGGAGATCTGCCCGTTGGTGCCGCCGCAACCACCGCGCAAACCCCAGCCCTCGGTGCAGGAGTGGCTGGTGCTGCATGAGCGGGGGGTGATCGACGGCGCCGAGCTGCGCCAGCAGCTGGGGCTGGGCGAGCCCAACGGGGGCAGAGGCAGCTGATCTGGCAAGGGAGGGCATGACCCAGTCCTCCCCACCCACCTGCACCTGGCGTCCCGGTGATGCCGAGGCCTTGCGCATCGCCCTGTCCATCCCGGTGACCAGTGCCGCCCTTGCGGCCCTGAACCGGGAGATGGCCCAGCTGCAGACCCACTACCCCACAGGGGTCTGCACCGCCCAGGGCCACCTCGATGCCATTGCGGCGCTGAATGAGCAGCTGGCCGCACTGACACCGGCAGAGGTGAACAGCCCGGTGCGCAGCCGGCGCAAGGGCGTGGCCGGTGGCGTGGTGCCCAACCCACTGCCGCTGAGAAAGTTGGCGGTGGTGGAGTACGCCACCGAGCTGCTGCTGGAGGAAACCGAGAGCGAGTGGAACCCTGCGGGCCCCTCACCGGCGGTGGTGCTGAACCGGCAGCGCAGCCAGCACATCGGCCAGCTGGCGCTGCTGCTGCCGCGGCTGCAGAACTGGCGCCAGTGCAACCCCGACCCCTTCCGGGGATCGCTGGTACGGGGCTGAGCGATGGAGCTACCCCTCTCGCCACTCAACCAGGGCCTCAACCCCCTGCGGGGTGCGCCGCTGTGGGGCCAGTTGGTCTCCCTGCCTGCAGCCGCTTCAGCGATTGACAGCCGGATAGCTCAGCCCGCGGCTCTGCCCCTGTGGCTGGCGCTGCAGCCCTACGCCAATGCCCGCCTCTGCCTGTTCGAGGTGGACCGGCCTGACAGCCGCAATCCGGTTCCAATCCGCCGGCATGTGATCGATTGCTTCCTCGAGCAGAGCGGCATCGTCAGCGGCTACAACGACACCGCCCTCACCGACCCTGGGGACGTGTTGCTGCGCGGCTACCTCTGCCGGGCGGCGATCCTGCCGGTGAGCACCAGCAACACCTTCGATTGGCTGGCGGCTGAGCAGGACTGGGCCACCCCAGGCTTCCGCGACGAGGCGCCGCTGCCCTGGGACCCGTCGTTGCTGGGAACTGTGCAGGCTCCTTGTCAGGGTGTGATGTGGCTGGGGGACCTGGCCCTGCTCCAGCCCCAGGGCGGACTTCCCTCGGGGGGACGGGCCCAGTTCGCCGGTTGCCAGGTGATGCACTTCGGGGCGGACTACGGCCCGGGCGGCATCAGCCTGCTGCTGCAGCCGTTGCTGGGGGAAGCGATCCAGCTGGTGCTCAGACCCCACAGCGTGCTGGTGCTGCGCGATGGCGACACCTTGAACCTGATCGCTGAGCGCTACGGCACCACCGTGGCCACCCTGCGGCGGATCAACCCCCAGCTGGAGAGCACCCAGACGATCATCGCCGTCGAGGGCGACTCCCTGGCGGTGCTGGCCGGTCGCTATGGCACCACCGAAAGCAAGCTGCGCAGCCTCAACCCGGTGCTGCAGCAGAGCGAGACCTACATCAGCGCCGAAGGCGAAACGCTCAGCAGCGTGGCGGCCGAGCAGAACCTCAGCCTCACTCTGCTGCGCCAGTTCAACCCGGAGCTGAGCAGCTGGCCCAGCGAGGAACCGCTGCCGGCTGGCACCACCCTGCTCCTGCCCGTCTACCGCTCCACCACTTCCATCCCGGCGGGGATGCAGTTGCTGGTGCCTGGCTACATGCCCTCAACCCCGCTGCCGGCGGGGGAGTGGATCTACCTGCCGGCCCGGCGCTCTGCTCCCGTGCTGGATGAGCTGCCTGAGCAGGGCTTTTGAGGAGCTGACACTCCTATGGACTGTCAACCCACCAGCTCACCTACGTGATCGGCTGTTGGCTGCCCGGTGATGTAGGCGCCAGGCAGGTCAGCAAGGATGGAGCAGATGCCGCCTTGACCATTCCGTGGAGCCGATCACCACATCGAACCAGCTTCTTCTCTTGGAGGCCATCGATCGGGTACGAAAGGACGTGGATGCTCCACGCTTGCCGCTCGAGGAATTGACCGAGACCACTTTCACCCTGGTGGCAGAGCACTTGTCGCTGGTGCAGATCATCGATGCCGCAGAAGGCCTGATCCAGCTGGCCTCCCATCCCACCAGGCCAAAAACAGCACCGCCGATGCCAGTTGATGAATTGCAGGCCCTGCTGGAGAAGGTCATCGATCTCAGGGATTGGCAGGAGCTGGAGGACGGCGACGATCGCAGCGACATCCAGAAGCTGATCGACAACGCCACCGATGCCGACACCGTGCTGGTGCGTGATCCCGTCAGAACCCCTGAGTTGCAGGAGATCGGGATCCTGGAGCTTCTGCAGCGCTATCCCTGCCGCGGCAGCGAGGCCCGCTGGAGTCCAGACGAGGCGATCGCCTTCCTGGAGACCAAGACCCGCTGGCTGGATGCGGCACTGGAGAGCTGGGATGCCGATGCCGACGGCGAGGCCATGGCTGACGACAGCGATCTGATCGAGGCCAAAGCCGTCGTTCTGGTCGTGCCAGAGAAACCAGGCCAGTCGCTGCGGACCGAGCTACTCGACGTGCTCATCCCCGTTGAGGAGTGAACCACCGGCCGGCTCTGGTTCCGCCGGATCCGCCGCCTGCCTTGGAGGGCAGGCAACGGCTCCGGCGGGAGCCTGGGCGACTGCAGTAAGCCTGCTGCTGATCAGACCGCTGCCGTGCGAACGGCGGGACCACCACGCAGGATGCCGAACACCTCGCGAGCGACAAACCGCTTGAGGCAGCGGATGATCTCCTTCATCGTGCGGCCTTCTGCGGTGCGGCGCTTGACGTACTCCTTGGTCTGCTGATGCCATTTCAGCCGGCAGATGACGATGCGATGCAGAGCGCAGTTGGCCTGGCGGTTGCCGCTGCGGTTCAACCGGTGCCTCACCACCTTGCCCGAGCTGGCCGGCAGAGGATTGACTCCGCAGAGAGCGGCAAATGAGGCCTCCGACTTCATCCGCTCCTGGTTGTCTCCCACCGCCACGACCAACGTGGCGGAGATGTCCACACCGATGCCGTAGGTGTTGCGCAGCTCCGGGCAGTGCTGCCTGGTCAATCGATCCAGCTGGGCAACGGTCTCCTTAAGTTCCTGATCCAACTGCTGGATGCGGCGGGCGAGAGTGCGCAGGGCCATCTTGGCGGCCGCCAGCGGCGTGCTGATCTCCCCAGAACGCAGGCCCGCACAGCATTCCACCAGATCCTTACCCTTGAGCCGCTGCAGCCGCTCCCGCAACGCCGCTGGTGCAGTCACGACGATGGCGTGCAGCTGATTGAGGGCCGCGGTGCGGTTGTCGGTGGCGGAGTCCTTGGCCACCTTGAGCATGCGGATCATCTCCACCAGGTCGTCGCCAGCCTTGGGGATGACGGTGGCCTTCCCCGCGATGTAGGAGCGAGCAGCAGCCTCCGCGTCGATGGTGTCGTCCTTGCCGAGCCGGCGCCTGGTGGAGCGGTCTGGACGGTTCACCTCGACCACCTCCAGCCCTGCTGTGTACAAAGAGCGGCAGAGACCAGCGCCGTAGCAACCGGTGCCTTCCACAGCGAACACCGGGTTGCTGCCGAACGCAGCAGCCCAGCGGATCAGCTCCTCATAGCCGCTGCGTTTCGCCTCCAGCTTGAGGCTGCCCAGCCAGCCGCCATTGGCGCTCAAGACCACGGCCATGTGGGTGGTCTTGTGGGTATCGACGCCGACGACCAGATCAGGGACGGGACTGGTCTCGGGGCCGGGTGCTGGCGCTGCGCTCATAGCTGCTGGGGATGGGAGGGGGTGCAACCAGCCAGGCAGACGGACAGGCCATTGACGGGACGGGAACGTCGGACTCCTATGAGGTCACGGGACTCCCCGGCTGGTTGCCCCACCGCACAAGCCGACAAGTCAGACGCAAAGACACCGCTCCAGGACGGATCGGGTCAGGCAACAGGCGGGTCAGGCCCGTGCTGGTGGGGTCCCGGAATCATCAATGGCAACAGGGAGAGCGAGCGCAGCCCGGACGGGGCGCCCGCAGCACCACAGCCGTGATGGGTGATGCCCTCCTCCTTCTTCTCCTCTGACTCCAGCGTCGCCAACAGCGGCGCTGCTCCAGGTCCCATGGTCCCTCCTGGCCGATGGCAGACCTACCGCCAACAGCAGCAACAACCCAACCAGGGCTCTGCTGGCTCTGTCCAACCTGCCGCCGACCCCGACCTGCTCAACAGCGACGGCGCTGCTGACGCGGGTCTGGATGCTGCCGACGGCGACGACACCCTCGATCTCTCCCTGCCACAGGACTCCAGCCCCAGCGACAACGACGACCCCCCTGCCGCTGCTCCCAGCAGTGCTGATCCCCTGCGGGCCGAGCGGCGCCGCAGTAACCAACTCGAGAAAGAGCTGCGCAAGGCCCGAGCCCAGCTGTCCCGCTTCTCCGAGATCAACCCGGACGAGTACGCCCGCCTGCAGGACGCCGAGCGCAAGCGCGAGGAGTTCGAACGCCAGGTGGGCGAGCGCGAACGCCAGCTCAATGAGGCCAACCTGCGCCGCGTGCGCAGCGTGGAAAAGGAACGGGACGAGGCCCGCTCACAGGTGCAGAACCTGCGCAAGGAGCGCTTGATGGAACGGCTGTTTTCAGAAGCGGAAGGCCGGGTGGGCGGTGATGAACGGGGGACGTTCTTTGACACCTTCGTGACGCTGTGCGGCGGCCACTTCCAGCTGGGCGAGGTGGACGGCCGCGAGCGGCTGCTGCCGGTGGACGGCAAGGGCCAGCCCCTCACAGCCGACGGTGTCGCCCTCAGCGATGGCGACTACATGGAGGAGCTGCGCCGCCACCCGGTGTACAGCTTCCTGTTCCAGCAGCGCAGCGGGCTGTACTCGGCGGCTGTGCCGGAGAGCGGTCACGAGCACGGCGGAGCCGTGAACCTGCAGACCCTGAGCACCGCCGAGCTCTACCTGGAGGCCGTCAAGGGCACCACCCCCAGGGCGGCTGCACCGCGGCGCTGATCAACCCGCCGGGAGGGAGCAATGGCCTGGTACCTGGTGTTCTGGCGCAACCGATCCACCGCCACGGTGGTGCCGGCCGCCAGCGCCAACCAGGCCCGCTCCCGCGCCCAGCGCCGACACAAGGAGGGCTATGGGGTGATCGTGGCCGCCCGTCGGGCCAATCCCCAGGACAGCCAGCTCATTCGCCGTGGTGTCTGGGTGCGCCGTCGCCGTGACGGCAGCAGCCCCCAGTTCGGCAATGCTCGCGCCAAAGCCAGGGCCCGGCGGCAGCGGAGTGCCTACCGCCATTGGCTGTGAGGCCCGGCCACCAACCGGCAGCCGGGCCTGAGCCCCCTGGCTCAGCAGACCGAGACGGTGCAGCCGGGGGTGCCCTGCAGCTTGCGGGCAAAGGCGAATGCCTTCTCGGCAGGGATCAGCCGCATCTTCTTGACGGGCTTGCCTCGGCGGCCAAAGAACTCGACCGCACAGGGGGCAGTGCCGAGCTTCTGGACGCCGGGCTGATAGCGGTGAACCACAAGCAGGCGGACTTCGCAGACGGGGCCTTGGGGAGCGGCCATGGCTGGGATGGAGCGGAGAACACCGACCAGACGCCCCGCAGGCGCAGTGCTGGCCAGGGGCGAGCCCCGCGAGCCTTGCGTCAGCCCTGGCCAGCGCAAGCCGCAGGGGCATGCTGCGGCGGGGTTTCGCTCCACCCGGCCAGCCACGCCCCACTGGCCCTGCTGTAGATCCGTGCTGAGCACCCACCGCGCCCGAGCAGTGGAGCTGCTCTGCCAACCCTGGGATCAAGGCACAGGCAAGGGGGCCGCTGCTGCAGCCCCCAATCCATGGCGCTCAGGCCATCTGCAGCTTCTGCACCGACAGTGGCTGGCGCTGCAGCTCGAGCTCACAGCGCTGCATCAGCTCCTGCTCGGCCAAGAGCCGCTCATCCAGCTCATCGACCCGTGCCAGACACTGCTGGATCGCCGGAATCACCTCCTCCTCCAGCAGGGTGATCTCTTCTTCTCCATAGGGCTGCTCGATCCAGGTGCGGCGCAGCGGCAGCCCACGACGACGCAGCAGGATCTCCTCTACCGAGCGCAGCGTGGATTCGAGCAGCAGAAAGGGATCCTCTTCTGGCCTGCAGAACGGGGAGGTGGCAGCGGGGCTGCCTGCAGAGAGCGTGGCCATGACGATCGGCGCCAGGTATGGCGCAGCGACGGGACCGATCCCAGCGGAGGCCCGACCCCAGGAGGGCCTCAGACTGGAGAGGCCCGGAGCAAGCCCTCCTCCCGCTCCCAGGCGTTACCGGTCCATCCGCGTCAGCGCTGCCCCACCCAGAAGCGCCAGCAGCAACTTGAGGGTGGAATCAAAGCCGCCCTGCAGCTGCTCCAGCGTGCCGGGGCAGATCTGCCCGATCGATCGCCCCTCCAGCGCCCGCTGGCCGCAGACCCCAGCAGCCAGCGTATAGATCAGCAGCTGGGTGCCGATCACCAGCGCCAGGATCTTGAAGACGAACCGCTCACGGTCAAACGGCGGCTTGGGCGGTCGGGCCAGTGGTCCTGAGTCCATCGCTGCTCTTCCCTCGCGATCAGGCCCCAGCTGGCGGCACCAGAGCCGCCGTCACTTTTTTTCCTGGAAGACCCCCACATAGACGGTGCCCTGCCGGTAGAGGGGCAGCACCTTGTCGCGCAGATCGGCGTTGTGCAGGCGGACGCAACCGAGGGTGGGGTGCAGGGGCTGCTGCGGTGCCCAGGCGCCGGGCCAGCCACAGGCCGAGCCGCCGCCGTGGAGCATGATCCCGGCCCGACCATGGGCCACCTCCTGGCCCTCCAGCTCCTCCATGTCGAAGGAATACCAGCCGTAGCCCATGGCGGTATCGGAGCAGGGCGGGTTGGGGTTCTGTTCGTAGTCGGGGTAGAGCTGGCCGAGCTTGTAGAGGCCGGGCGGAGTGTCGGTGCTGTTCTGGGTCCAGTCGGTGTCGCTCCCCTGGCCGCGGGCTAGGCAGGGGATCTTCCAGAGGAAGGCCCCGGTGTGGTCGTAGGCCTCCATGTCCTGGTCGCGGTCATTCACCAGCAGGTAGGAATCCCCGGGCTGGACGGGAGCTGCCAGCTGCGGGCCGGCCATCCCGGCTTCCTCTGAGCCGCGCGGATCGAGGCCGCCGCTGGGGACTGCTGGTGCCGGGGGCTCAGCGGGTTTCTGGCTGAAGGTGAGCGCCCAGGGGGCCTGCTCATCGAGGACGGCCTCGCTGCCGGGCAGGGCAGCGATCGCGGCATGGAGGGTCCAGACGCCGGAGACCTGCTGGGGTTCACCGCGAAAGGCTTCAAAGCGATCCTGAAACCGCTCGGGGGTCATGGGGCTGGCCATGGGCGTGGTGCTGCTGAGCCCTGTTGCCAGTGGTCGCTTGGGGGTGCCGGCTGCGGGCAACAAGAGAGCGCCCCAGCCGCAGCCGGGGCCGCCCCCTCAGAAGGGCAGCTCGCTCTCGGGGCACCAGACGGGCACCGAAGCTGGCGTGGTCAGCTGGCGATCGAAGAGCAGATCGGCGCAGAGGCGCTCCAGCCGCTCCAGAGGAGCCGGGCGGTGGGCCGATGCCTCCTCGCACAGGAACTCCAGGGTGCGGGAGCTCAGGAGCTGGAAGGCGCGGATCCGGGATGCAGAAGCCATGGCAGGCGTAGCGAAGACCCCGAAGCAGGCCGGGCGGGGTCAAGGGGCAGCCCCCTCCGACATGCGGAGCGCAGCGCAGCCAACGCACCAGTCCGGCTGACTTGCGCAGCCCTTGAGGCCGCCCGGACCATGAGGAGGGCTGCGCGTAGCCGATCCACCAGGAGCTGGTGGGGCAGGGGCCCAGGCCGCTACCGGGCACGGGATTGGAAACCGGTGCCGCCCACTGCTGTCACAGCCACGAACTGGCCAACAGGGGAACGCTCAGCCTTGGCCGCCGATCACCCGCTGCAGCACCTGCTGGGATTCCGTCTGCAAGGCCAGCGGCAGCAGCCCGATGCGCCGTTTCACCAGTGGCATCGCCAGGGTTGTCATGCGGCTGAGCCGGATCCTCGAGCTCACCTTCAGGCCGGTGTCTGAGAAGCCCGGATGATCGGCAGGGATGTCGAGCTCATCGCGGCCCGGCGGCCCGCTGACGTTGGAGCTGATGAAGGCCAGCAACACATCCCCATGGCGCTCACTGGTGGTGATCACCAAGGCCGGCCGAGGCTTGGCCGCAGGCCCATCCGTGAATGGGAAGGCGACCAGCACGATGTCGTAGCGGCTCAGCATCAGCCGGCGCCGATCGCTTCTCCGTCAGAGAAGCTGTAGAGGTCAGGCTCAGCCGCCAGGTCGTCAAAGGCACCCCCGGCCATCGCCATCTCAGCCAGGGCCCCGTGACTCAGGTCGCTGCTGTCCTGCTCCAGCTGCCTGAGCAGCCAGCGGCGATCGTCAGCCGGCAGGCTGCGGATCACCGCAAGCAGGTTCTCGGTGAGCTGGGGATTGGTCATCGCCCCAGGCTAAACAGCCTGAACCTCAGGGTTCACCCTGCCCACAAGCGACCTGGCAACAGCTGCTGTTGTCACTGGGGCCAGGCCCCTGGAGCGTGCCCTTGGGCCTGACCTTGATCGAGGCGCAGAAATACGCCCGCCGTGCTGAGCAGCTAGCGGTGCTCAAGACCTTTGCGGAGGGGGAGCTGCTGCGCCGCCTGCCCTTCCGCAACCTTGTCGGTGGCTCGTTGAGCTTCCCGGCGGAAACGAAACTCCCCCGCGTGGGTTTTCGGGCCGTCAACGAGGGCTACCGCCAGAGCTACGGGGTGATCAACTCCGATTCGGAGTTCGTGCACCTCTTTGGCGGCGACCTGGATGTGGACCGCTCGATCGTGGACCTACAGGGCCCGGAGGCCCGTGCTGCCCAGACCGAGATGAAGGTGCGCTCGATGCGCCTCACCCTGGAGGCAGCGATCATCAACGGCGACGACACCTTTGATCCGCGGGCGTTCAACGGGCTGAGCAAGCGCCTGGTGCCCGGCGAGGACCAGACGATCGACAACGGCGGCAGCACGCTGAACCTGCTGGCGCTGGAGGCGCTGACCGACAGCGTGATCGGCTACGGCGGCGACAAGGTGTTGATCGCCAGCAAGGCCGCCCGCCGCCAGATCAGCACCGCCTCCCGCCAGGCCGGCGGCGACCTCTACGAGGTGATCGACGGGCGGCATTTCTTCGAGGGGATCGAGATCCTGCTGGTGGAGGAGGACGCCGAGGGCAACGCCGTGCTCGGCTACGACGAACCGGCAGGCACCACCTCGATCTACTGCTGCGTGCTCGGCGATGCGGCGGTCTGCGGACTGCAGGGCCCGTTTGAGGGGCGCTACGGGATCTCGGTCCGGGACTTCGGGGAGGTGCACGACGCGCCGGTGTTCCGCACGCGTGTGGATTGGTACGTGGGTTTTGCGGTGTGCAACCGCAAGGCCGCCGCACGCCTGTTCAACGTGGCGCCGATGCCGCTGGTACTGCCCTGAACGCCAGCCCCAACCCAGGAGAACTGCCCAGAACCACTCATTCATTTCCCCCAGGAGCTCCATCCATGACCTCTCAAGCCACCCGGCTGCTCGACGCCCAGACGGTGCTCGTCGGCTGGATCAACCACTCCGCCACTGACTGCTACGAGCACACCCGCAGCAGCGGTGATGTCGTCAACCTCGGCACCGATCTCGATGCCACCAGCTCCTTTGTGCTGGTGGCTTCCCACCCCGGCCATAGCGGGGCGGTGACGGTGACCCTGGAGCTGGCGCCGCTGCTGGCCGATGGCAACGCCGGCAGCTGGATCACCGCCGCGGCCGTCGCCATCCCCGCCGCAGGCGGCAAGGTCGAGGCGATCATCAGCGGCGCCGCCCTGCTGATCAACCCGGCTGACAGCGCACTGATCACGCCGCCCTGCCTGCGGCTGGCGCGGGCGACGGTTTCGCCTGGCACGCCTGCCGGGATGACCGTGGCGCTCACCGCCAACCAGGGGCTGTGAGGTGAGCGCCATGGGCAACCCACTCGACACCCTCAACGTGGCGGCTGGAGCTGAGGCCCTGCCGCTGGAGCTGCTGCAGCCTCTCGACAGCAGCAACCCCGACTCCACGCCTGTTCGCCTCTCGGGCCCGGAGCAGCGGCTCAACGTCACACCGGATCCAGGTGTAGGCGATGCAGCGCTGCTGCCGCCCAGCCAGCTGCTGATCGGCAAGGACAGTGCGACCCGCTCGATCTGGCCGGTGCACCTGGCCGGCTGGCAGGCCCTGGGCTGGCAGTTGCTCAGCCCCGCCAGTGGCGGCGATGAGCCGGTCCCGGTGGACTCCGGGGACAACGCGCCGGAACCGGAGCTGGCGGATGCGCTGGACCTCGAGCCCGAGCAACCGGAAGCGCCGGATCCCGCCCCGACACCCGATGAGCCCACTCCTACCGACGACCGGTTAGAGACCACCACCGATGGTGGCGAGGCCCTGCTTGCCTCACAGCCCACTGACTTCCAGGCCATGACCAAGGCCCAGATCGTCGAGTTCTGCTCCACCGTCTACGGCGTGGAGCTCGATAGCAGCCAGACCAAGGCCGAGCTGGTGGAGCAGGCCATGGCGCTGGAGGCCAAGGCCAGTGCATCGGGCACTGCCAGCGGCAGCAGCGATGCCACGAATGAGAGCAGCAACGATGCCGCCGATCTCGCGGCCCTGGAGCTGGGGGATGCCCTGCTCTGATCCCTGCAGCCTGCGCTGCCCCGGCCAGCGCATTCCTGGCTGGGGGCTGGCAACAGCTCAGCAGCACTGCCCTGGCGTCGATGGCCACTCCCGATCCGGCTGTGCTGGCCGAGCTGACGGCCCAGTGCCGCAGCAGCAGCCGGCCCCAGGGGGTGATCTTCCTGGGCCAGGCCCAGCTGCAGGACGGCGGCACCCCTGAACCGCCGCCCACCGGCGGCATCACGGCAATGCAGGCACTGGCGCCGCTCATCAGTGCCACTGCCGGCGATGGGGTGGTGGTGATCGCGCTGGACCTGCGCCTGCTCAGCCCCTTGCCGCACTGATTTCTCCCCTCCACCTCTCTCCCCTTCTGCACGGATCACCATGGCCACCACCACCGAGAGCCGCACCGCCGGCCGTTCCCTGCCCCAGCCGACCGATCTGCTGCTGGTGCAGCGCGGCAGCACGCCCTACCGGGCCACTGCTGATGAGGTCAAGGCGTTCATGCTCAGCCCGGCCACCGCGGCGGCGATCGGGGCGATCAGGCCCGGTACCAACCTCTCGGTGGATGCCGACGGCACCCTCCATGCCGCCATCCCCGGCGCGCTCACCTACAGGGGCGCGATCGACCCCACCACCACCGAGGCCCCGGCTGGGGCTGTGGCCGGAGATGTGTACCTGGCCAGCAGCGCCGGCCCTGCCCTGGCGAGCTGGAGCGGCATCGCCGGAGCGGAGATCGCCCAGGGGGATCTGTTGCTGTTTGACGGCACGAGCTGGAGCGCCAACGCCGCCCTGGGGCCCGATGGCGCCGGGGTGATCCGCATCCAGGTGGCCGTTCCGCTGGCCGTCGATGAGAGCGATCCCGCCCAACCGCTGCTCAGCGTGGTCCTGGCCACGGCCGAGGCGTCGGGGGTAGTGCAGCTGGCCGACCCATTGGCGCTGGCAGACGGCACGCCCGGGCGGGTGGTGGATGCGGCCCAGCTGCAGGCGGCGATGGCCACTGCCCAGCCGGCCGGCGACTACATGCCGCTGGACCTGAGCACCCTGCCGGCTCTGCCCTGAGCGCCGCAGCAGATGACCCTCCAACCAGGCGACCTGCTGGCGATCACCCGTCCCGCTGGGCCCCAGGCCGGCACCTACCAGCTGCCGGCAGCGGCGCTGGCAGAGCTGGCTGGCCCGATACCGGTGCTGGGCATCAGCGGCGTGCTCTGGTCGACCGTGCGCTCGGCGGCGGACAACAGCTGGCAGGCGATCTGCTGGTCGCCGGAGTTGCAGCTCTACGTCTGCGTGGCCAACAGCGGTAGCGGCAATCGGGTGATGACCTCCAGCGATGGCATTCGCTGGAGCCCCCAACCGGCGGCCGCTGATCAGAACTGGGTGGCGCTCTGCTGGGCCGCTGCGCTGGGGCTGTTTGTCGCCGTCAGCGACAGCGGCACGGGCCAGCGGGTGATGACCTCTCAGGATGGCCGCAGCTGGAACCTGCGCCAGACGCCGGCCGACAACAACTGGACCTCGATCTGCTGGGCGCCCGAGCTAGGCCTGCTGGTGGCCGTGGCCAGCAGCGGCACGGGCAACCGCGTGATGATCAGCTCCAATGGCCTCACCTGGACGGCCGGCCCTGCTGCCGCGGATCAGGAATGGCGCTCCATCTGCTGGGCGCCTCAACTGGGGTTGTTGGTGGCGGTGAGCAGCACCGGCAGCAACCAGCGGGTGATGACCTCAAGCGATGGCCGCAACTGGACGCTGCGGACGGCCGCTGCAACCAACAACTGGATAGGACTCTGTTGGGCGGCGGAGCTCGGTTTACTGGTGGCGCTGAGCAGCAGCGGCCGGGGCAACCGAGTGATGACTTCCCCGGATGGGATCAGCTGGAGCAGCCGCAGCTCGGTGGCCGACAACGCCTGGTCCTCCCTCTGCTGGGCTCCGGAGCGGGAGCTGCTGGTGGCGGCGGCCAGCAGCGGCACCGGCAACAGGATCATGACCAGCGGCGATGGCCTCAGTTGGACGGTGCGGAGCTCCCCGGCAGATCTGGGCTGGCGCTCGCTTTGTTGGTCGCCCCAGCGGCGCCAGTTCGTGGCTGTGAGCAACAGCGGTGCTGGCAACCGGGTGATGGTGAGCCCCTGACCCATGCCTGACACCACGACACCCCTGCCAGCGACTGGCTCGCGCTGCTGGCGCGACCTGATCAGCCCAGAGACCGGCGCCACAGTGCTCAACCTGGCGGCAGACAGCAGTGACGCCGATCCGATGGTGGAGCTGACCTACGACGAGGGCGGCAGCGGCTGGTGGCCACTCTCCACGCTGGTGTTTGAACAGAGCTGAGTGAAGGGGCCTCAGCCCCCACCTGCCAGCTGCTGGCGCAGGGCGGCGAGGGCCTTTTTCTGGGCCCGCTGAACGGCCATCGGGCTGATCTGCAGCTGCGCCGCGGCGGCCCGCAAGGACAGCCCCTCGAGGACGGTGAGCCGCAGGGCTGTGGCCTGGGCTGCGGGCAGCTGCTCGACCAGCTGCTCCAGCCCCAGGCCATTCATGGCCTCGCTGGATGCCGGCTCGGGCTCAGGGGAGGCCAGCTGATCGAGCAGGCAGTGCTCGCTATCGGCTGTGGCATCGAGGCTGAGGTGCCCCAGTGGGCACTGGCCCTGCTCATGCAGCCGGCGTGGCACGCGCACCAGCCGCACCCGATCGCACAGGTGGTGCTGCAGCGCCCCTTGGATGCAGCGGCGCAGATAGGGCGCTGGCGGCTCGCCCGCTCTGCAGCGGGGAGCGGAGCGAACCAGGGCCTCACGGGCCACCTGGATCAGATCCTCCCGCTCCACCAGCGGGAAGAGGCGGCGGGCGGCGGCGGAAGCGAGGGCATCAGCCAGGGGCAGGTGCTCCAGCACCAGGGCATTGCGGGCACGCAGGGCAGAACGGCTGAGAGGCGTGGACTGCTGCTGGCGACGGGAGGAGGAAGCGGGGGAAGCCACCTGAGGGACGGCGGAGAACCCCACCCCCACCGGCCGGCCGCAGCGCCGCGGCAAGGACGCCCGACACTGGAGGGCGCCTGGCCCGATCCTTGACGCGGCGTGAGGACTGCCCGAGGGATGCGGTGGGTGTGCGCCGACCTGGGGCCAACCCCTCCCCCCCACTGCCGGTCCTGCAGGGTGCCCAGCCCAGGGACCGCCCAGTCGAACCGTCAGGCCATGGCTCCAGGAAGCCCAAGCCCACGGGCGATGCGGCGACAGCCGAAAGCCGGAGGCGGAGGGCCTCCGGCCGCGGGCGCTCAGAGCACCTGGACCCTGGCCTGAGGGCCGAGCACCCGCTGTTCATTGGAGGCCAGGATCAGCGCCTCATCGCGGGGCACGTAGTGCGGCTCAGCCGAGATGTGCCCCTCGCGATCGAGGAACAGAACTCTGAGAAGCCGGCCAGCGGCATCAAGCAGATGCACCGAGACGATGCGGATCGGGCAGGTGCGGCTGAGAGGGGTGGCGGCCATGGCTGTGCTGGCGAACGACACCGCCGTCAAGCCCCAGCGCCGCCAGCGCCGCGCAAGGGGCGCGGAGCGCAGCGCAGCGACTCGCGTCAGCCCTTGCGCGGCGCGCAAGCCGGGGCAGGCCGGGTGGCGTGATCGCCAGACCTCAGGGGCGCCTCCCCGTTCGCTTCCCGGGGGATCAGCTCTACAAAAGGGACTGGCTGGTGGAGGTTGTACCTATCGGCAGCGGCCGCCAGGTGCACCGGGCCTCGCCCAGGCTGCACCAAGGCGGATTCGGTATGGGCTGGCGTTGTTGCTGTGAGGGTCTGTGAACCTCCGTTGGCCGTCGTAGCTCCTTGCGTCAGCGCCAAAACCCCCAGTGCTGCAAGGCATCGCCGCAGGCGTATGCAATTTCTGCATTGTTCTCTGAGCCGATGTGGTCTGGGGCAGGGTGCGGCACGAGGCAGGATTGTCTCTGAATGGCCAGCCGCATGGTTTTTCTACCCCCCACAACCGATTTTCCGCCTGATCCCGAGCCCCTGAGTCGGGAAGATCTCAACAGCGTCTACCTCGAGCTGCGCAACTGCTACAAGAGCTCCATGCGCAGTCGCGGCCAGCATCGCAGCCTGGCCACCAAGGCCCGGGAAGAAACGGCACAGCTCAAGCAGCGACTGCTCGATCTTGCGGCACGGGAGGCTTCTGTGCGCACTGACATTTATCAGATGCTGGAAATCGTCACCGCGATTGCAGGTGATCTGGAAGATGCTGGCGATGACATTGTCAACGAGTTTGGGCGCTACAAACTCGGCCGCAAGACCTATCAGGGTGGCTCCTTTCTTGGTGGATTGGTGCAGGCGGTGATCCGTTTCATCAACCGCTGGACCCACACCAAAGAGCGTGTGGTGCAGCTGGATCAGAAGCGTCAGGAGTTCATCGAAAAGACGAAGGATCTGCCGCCGCTCAACCTGGGAGGCAATGGCCATGGCGGCCCCGTGAACCAGCCAGAACTGTCTGTGCCCGCCAAGGTGGAGATCGTGGACAGCCCAGCGGCCCAGCAGGCCCAGGAGGTTAAGGCCGATGGGACAACTCACTGACACCCTGCGGGCCACGTTGCGGGACCTGGCCCAGTCCGATGCCCGCCTCTACCGCGGACTGCAGGAGGAGCTTGGTGACCCCAGGCCAGCCAGCGACCAGCCCGCCGTGCTGCTGGCTGGTGACGCCCCGGCCAGCCGCGAGGAGCTGGAGCGCTTGTCCGTCGCTGTCCTCTGGAGCCTCTGCAAGGCACGCGGCATCAAGGGCCTCAGCAAGGGCCCGGCGGCGAAACAGGTGGATGCCCTGCTCAGCCACCCGGATGGCCCACCGCTGCGCAGCGCCCTGCCCAGCAAGGCCACCAAGGGCAGCAAGAGCCCTATCGGTGCTGGCAAGACCGCGTCCAAGGCAGGCACTGCTGAGCTCCAGGCCCTTGAACAGCGTCTCGAGCGGCTGGAGCAGCTGGTGCTGCTGATCGCTCAGCAGGTGGGTGTACCTGCGGTAGCAATCGAGCGGTTGCTGCCGCCGGCTGCTCCGCCAAGCTGAAGCCGCGCAGAGACAGACAGGCTGGACGCTCTATATTCGCTATTCGCGAATGCCGAATGACCTGGTGCGACCGTGGCCCGCTCACCCTCCAATCCCCAGCTCGTCCTGCGCCCGCAGGATCTGGTGGTGCTCTTGCGTCTGGCCCTGGAGTCAGGCCCGGCGCCCACCTATGCGGCCCTCGGCGCCGAGCTGGGCCTGACGGCCTCAGAGGCCCATGCGGCGGTGGAGCGTGCCGTGGCCGCCAGGCTGGCGATCAAGGATGAGGCTGGCAAGCCCTCCGTGGTTCGCGCTGCCCTGAAATCCTTCGTGCAGCACGGGGCCCGCTACTGCTTCCCGGCCACCCAGGGCGGGCTCAGCCGCGGTGTTCCCACCGGCTACGCCGCCTCCCCCCTTAGCGAGCAGGTCCGCCCGGGCCATGACCCACCGCCGGTATGGCCGTGGAAGAAGGGAACGGCCCGCGGCATTTCCTTCCATCCGCTGTATCCCAGCGTCCCTGAGGCGGCAGAGCGCAACCCGGCCCTGGGGGAATTGCTGGCCCTGTTCGATGCGGTGCGCGGCGGCAGCGCCCGGGAACAGGCCCTGGCGCTGGCCCTGCTGGAGGAGCGGCTGCAGCCATGAACCCCAACGACCCCAACGTCTCCCTGCTGGAGCGGGCGGCTGAGCAGTTGGGCGAGGCGCTGCTTGAGCAACTGGTGTTTGTCGGCGGCGCCGTGGCCGGAGTGTTGATCACGGATCCGGCGATGCCAGAGATCCGGCCCACCCAGGATGTGGATGTGATCTGCAGCGTGATCGCCAGGTCTGACTACCACCAGCTGGGGAGGCAGTTGCGGCAGCGGGGCTTCCAGGAAGACAGCCGACAAGGGGCACCCCTGTGCCGCTGGTGCACAGACGATCTCATTCTCGATCTGATGCCTACCCAGGGCGAGATCCTGGGCTTCTCCAACCGTTGGTATCCCCTCGCCCTGGAGACCGCCCAGCTTCAAGAGCTGCCAAGTGGCTGCGCGATTCGGATCGTGACCGCACCTGTGTTCCTGGCCACCAAGCTGGAGGCCTTTCGCGGTCGCGGTCAGGGCAATTTTCTCTTCAGTCACGACCTGGAGGACCTCATGGCCGTCGTCGACGGACGTGCCTCGCTGCTGGAGGAATGCAGGCTCAGCCCGCTTGAGTTGAGGAATGATCTGGCGGCTCAGTTCCTTGAGCTGTTGAAAACCTCTGCCTTCCTGGAGGCACTGCCTGCGTTCCTGCCGCCGGATCAAGCCAGCCAGCAGCGACTACCGGATTTGCTGGGGACCCTGCGGGCGATCACCGCTCTGGCTGAGCCTTGATCTGCAGCTCGGCGTAGCCGGTGTCCAGATCCAGCTTCCGGCTGAACTGCCACTCCGGCAGAAGACCGATCACCAGCTCCGCGGTGGTGCGCACCAGCGAGCCCACACAGAGGTGGCCGCCGATCACAGCGCCGCTGCTGCCTGAGATGGCGATGTGCAGGTGGACGCCATCGGGCGACAGGGTGCCGGAGAGGCTGAGGATCTCCAGATCGCCGTGGATTGTCATTTCCTCAGTCGCCCCCGCGAAGCGCAGCTGGGCCACCGACAGGCTGCCGACGGCGCTGATCACACAGCCGGCCTGCTCCTGCTGCTCGGCCATCCAGGCCTCCAGCGCCCGACGCAGGTCGGCGCCAGGGGGCAGCCGCAGCGGCACCACCTTCATGGCTTCGGCCCCTCCACCAGGCCCTGGACCATCACTAGGGCATCGACGTAACCCAGCCGCCTGTGGCGGAATGCCCCCCGGCAGGGTGCCGACCACCTGAAAGCCGTTGCGCTGCCAGCAGCGGATGCCGGCGGTGTTGGTGCTCACGACCAGGTTGAACTGCATCGCCCGGAACCCCAGCCGCCTGGCCGCCTGCAGGGAGTGCTGGCAGAGGCGGCTGCCGATCCCCAGCCGCCGCGTCTGCTCGGCAACCACATAGCCGGCATTGACCACATGGGCGCCGAGCGCGAGGGAGTTGGGCCTCAGGTAGTAGGTGCCCACCACGGCCCCGGCCGCATCCACACCCACCATCACCGCCTGGCTCTGCTCCACCCAGGCCAGCTGGGCCTCGGCCTCGCTGATGGCCGGGTCGTGGGGGAAGGTTTCACCAGCTCGGAACACCGGCTCCAGCAGCGCCCACAGCAACGGCCAGTCTGTTGCCTCAAAGGGGCGGATCTGCAGGTGCGATCGGGGGGAGGTTAGAGGAGCGCTGGTGTGGTCTGGTGATTGTCTCGCCAACAGGAAGGCGCCCCGTGGGGGGCGCCTTAGCACCGGTTGCGGCGGTCACCTCCTCACACCAAGGACTGCCGGTCGGGTGTCTGTGGTTCACGCATGACCTGTCTTGGGCCTGGCAGGGAAGGGAAGGAGATCACGTCTGGGAGAAGAGATGCTCAAGGCTTGACCTTCTCGGTTGTGATCTCGACCCGGGTACTGCTGCCCGGGGTGTCAACACGCGGGAATCAGAATTGGCGTATCGCTCTCTGCGGCTACGGGATGACGCTCGCGCTGCGTCATCGAGTTCACCTGTTGTGTGTCGCATCGTTGGCGCACCTCCGCTGTGCGCACCGGCTCGGGTGCTCCCTGGCCGGACTCTGTTGGAGGGTGGGACCTTGGTTGGCTTCCGGGCCTCCCCTCAAGTTCAAAGTACGCCCCTTTTCAGCTGGCGGTGGCCTGCTGGAGTGCCTGTTCCCGTACCTGCAGAAACCCAGTGAGCGCAATGATTCACAGGCTTCCTCATTGCCGTTGCCATCGAGATCGGTGTGCCCCTGGCGCAGCAGTTCCTGGGCGCGGGCATAGGAGCCGATCTCCCTACAGCGGTAGCGGTGACCACCCCTGTGGTGCCATCGGGGATCACGGCGCCTCTGCGGCCCCGGCGGTAGTCCCAGGGGCGGGTGATCCCACCCGGCACCTGCCAGACCCTGTAGCGCAGCCGGCTGGCCCGAAATTCAGCGTCCAGAGACTCCTTGGTCTCGCAGCCGCTCAGATACTGCCGCTAGCTAAGCCGCAGCGGCCTCGATGATCGCCGTTGTGGAGGCCTCCACCGCTCGTGCCAGCTCCTTCAGGGAGGGATCGGCCGAGAGGCCAGCAAGCATCGCCTCGGGGCGGATCATCCCGAGGCGGGTCTGGCCGGCTTCGGTGTAGACGGAGATCCGGCAGGGCAGAGCCATGTTGAGCGCCATCGTGGTGCTGAGCACCGCGGCGGCCTGCTGGGGGTTGCACACCTCGAAGATGCGGCACTGCTCCGGGAACGGCAGGCCCTTGCTGCGCAGAGTGTTGCCCAGATCATGGACGGCCAGCACGCCGAAGCCCTGGTTCACCACCGCCTCCTGGAGGGCGGCACTGGCCTCCTCGAAGGATTTCGGAGTGTCGAGGATGAAGAACGGATCCATGGCTGGCATCAGGACGTTCCGTACCAGCTGCGATACCACTGCGCCATCTGTTCGATCTCCTGGCTCTGCACCCGAACCATGGTCTGCTGCAGCTCCCGCAGCTGCGGATGCTGGCTGTTGGATTGGGCCATCGAGGCCATCATCACGCCCATGCGGTGGTGCGGAATCATCTGCTCGATGAAGGCACGATCGAAGTCGGCGGCATTCTTCAGGGCGGCCAGGCTTGTGCCCATCCCCATGCCCATGCCGCCCATCCCCATGCCCATGCCGCCCATCTTCATGCCACCACCCATGCCCATCCCCATGCCGCCCATACCCATGGCTCCTCCGGTCGTCCAGCTGGGAACATCGCCGCCAAACCACTGCCGGTACCAGGTCCGCATCTGGGCGTTCTCCTGGCTCTGGCTGGCCTTGATGCTGCGGGCCAGCTCCTTGATCTCGGGCCTGCGCGCGCGGGAGAGGGCAAGATCTGCCATGGCGATCGCCCCGTCATGGTGAGGAATCATCATCACGATGAAGTGCTGATCCATCGACTGGGCCGCCATCCGCCCCGGACCGCTTAGTCCCCTTCCCATCCCGCTTCCGGCTTGGGCCACCACCTGGGGCGGCACCGAGCGCGCTGGAGCCTCCAGCGACAGAACGAGCGCTCCCAGCCCTGCAGCGGCCGCGAGCCTGAGCGCCGCCGAACGTTTCTGGTCCAACGCGGCATGGTGATGGCCCATCAGTTCTCTCCCTTGCTTGTGCCTTTCTTCAGCATGGGCACTTAGCAGGGAGTCGGACACGGATTCGGGTCATGGCTTCATCGAATCGGTGTGCCCATTCGCTGCGTATGGGCCGAACGTCACGATCAGCCTTCAGACGTGAAGATTGGGGCAGATCACCGCGTCATCCTTGGCTGGACCGCTCTGCCAGCCCGCCAGCAGGCCCTGCAGTTCCTTGCGGAGCTGCCGCAGCTCCTTGATCTGGCCATCGATCCGCTCGATCTGGCGCCCCAGCTGGACCTGGATGTCGCCGCAGGGCAGCTCACCGGCATCGTGCACCGCCAGGCAGTCCTGGATCTCCTCCAGGCTGAGCCCGAGGGTCTTGAGCCGGCGGATGAACTCCAGGCGTTGCAGGCTCTCCTCGGCGAAGAGGCGGTACCCGCCTTCGCTGCGGCCGATCGCCGGCAGCAGACCCAAGTCTTCGTAGTAGCGCAGGGTCTTGACCGGCAAGCCGCTGCGGCCGGCCAGCGCCCCGATCTTCATGCCGGTCTTGATGCCAACAGCTGCCATGGGCTTGACTCTCCTGCTATGGGGAGACTCTAAGCTGGTGTCCACCTCTTCCTCCTGGTATTCCGTGAACCCCTTCGCTCTGGCTCTCCTCTTCTCGGCAGGCGTTGCCCTGGCACCCGGCGCCGCCCGCGCTCAGGCCAACGACATGTTCCCGAGCAAGGCCGCTGCGGAAAAGCGAGCCAAGGAACTCAAGTGCAGCGGCGCCTTTGCAATGGGCAAGGACTGGATGCCCTGCCAGAACTTCGATGTCTATGAGAAAGCCGTCTCCAAGGAGAAGTGACACCAGCAGTCCCTTTTCTGTCACTGACCATCCCCTCGCAATCTCAATGACCCAGCACTCCACCGGCCCCTTCCAGCAGACCAACCGTTGGGCTCTGCTGGCGGCCCTCGTAGCGGCGACCTTCGCTCCGCTGCTCGTCAGCGCACCCGCTGCGGCGCACATGAAGGGCATGTTCAAGACCAAGCAGGAGGCGGAGAAACGCGCCGCCGAACTCAAGTGCAAGGGGGCTTTTGCGATGGGCTCCCTCTGGATGCCCTGCGCCAACATGCAGGATCTGCACAAGGCAATGGATAAGGAGTGAGGCACCATCACCTGATGCGCCGGGTGCACCGCAGCCTCGTGCCCCTGGCAGCCCTGCCACTGCTGCTCACGGCGCTCTCCGGCTCCCTGTACGGCGCCCTATCGGCCCAGGGAATCGAGGCCTTCTGGCTGATGAAGCTGCACACGGGCAACTTCGGCCTCCTCAATCTGCAGCCCTGGTACTCCTCGGTCCTGGCGCTGCTCACCCTGTTCGTGATCGGCTCCGGCATGGGACTGCTGCTGGGCCGCCGCAGGGGGATGAAGCAACCGCCGCCAGCGGCCTGATCAGGCCGCTCAGGAGGAGGGTATTAATGAGGATTCTGAGCCTGACACGCAACGACAACAAAAAGCTCAACCTCCACAACCACTTCGAAATGCATGGACTCGGTTTGAACTCATCTCCGCCAGGAATGCGGCGGATGATCTTCTGGTAATCAGGCCACAGGGTCGATGGAAATGAAGTGATGCCAACAGCTTTCGTAGACACTGAACGACTGATGGGGAGCACGCATCATCTATGCCATCAAAGGCAATGCCACATTGAGTATCAAAAGAAGAAGCAGGAGCCGCGAATGATGCCACGGGTTAGTGAAAGTTTTGCCCCGAATATCCCAACATGTGCCGGCGAGCCATGTAGAGGATGATGACAGGCAAGACGATCCATTGAATGACGGCAAGTGCACTCATGCCTAGTAGGGGCACTGCCAGCATCGGCACTCCGTAGGCCTTGGAAACATTAACTCGATAGGTTTCGATCGCAAGCGTGATCAGAAGGCCGATACCGGTAAACAGGAGCGTCAGCTTCCAGGTTGGGGTCAGCACCCAGTACCGCGAACGCATCAACGCGCTCACAGTCCAACTGCTGAAGAGAATGATGACCCCATCGCCAAAGGCGCAGTGGGTCAAGTCAATAACTTTGTCGCCCAGGGATGGACTTGCGTAGAACTCGTAAAATGGAGACTGCCAAACCTCGTAAACGAAGTTGAGCAGAAAGGCAAAGAGAAACAGATTTGTTTCTGGTGCAGCGAGAATTCGTGCACTTTTCTTGACCACAAGCCTTTGCTTCACCAGGCTATTCATTTAACCATTAAAATGTATACGAGACAACGATATGCCATTCCATGCAGCATTGATCGTCGAGGCACGCATCAATGCTTCTTCTATGGCAGGTGTCACTTGGCCACCGAATGCTTGTGTCTTTGCGGCTGGTCATCTGGATCTCCGTGGCAGCCGGGGGCAGGCCGAAATGAATCCTTCTCTGTGAAGTTCCTTTACCGATGCCGCCAGGGAAGAAAGCCCGGCACAGCCGAAAGATAGTCCCGATAGCGATCTCCAAACTCGCGCACAGCCTCCCGCTCCTCTTGCTTTGCAAGGCGCAGGTACATCACCACAAGCACTGGATACATCGCCAGGGTGAGCAACGTGGGCCATTGCAGAAGGAATCCTGTCATCACCAGAATGAGGCCCAGGTACTGGGGGTGACGCAGACGCGCGTAGATGCCGGTGGTCGCCAGTTCATGCTTTTGCTGGGCGGCATAAAGCATGTCCCAGCCCCTGGCGATGAGCATGAAGCCGCCAGCGATCAGCACGAAACTGGCGATATGGAAGGGGCCGAAATGCGGATTCACCCGCCAGCCAAACAGCGTTTCCAATAGGTGTCCCGCATCATGGGAGAGCCAGTTCACGGATGGATAGCGACTCCCAAGCCAGCCGGAGAGGAGGTAAATCGTCAGTGGAAATCCATACATCTCGGCAAACAAGGCCACCAGGAAGGCGCTGAATGCCCCAAAGCTGCGCCAGTCACGCGGCGTCTTTGGCTTGAAGAAACTGAAGGCAAAGAAGATGAAAACAGCGGCATTCACCACCGCCAGTCCCCAGAGGCCATAGGCCGGGGCGTCACTTTGGTTCATCACGACTTGGGGGTAGGGGTCGATCGCGAGTCCGTTCCCTCCGGGGCGCTGTGATGGCCATGACCATGGCCGCCATGCATGAAGAGGTGCATCAGCGGGCAGGCCAGGAACACCAGGAAGGGAAGGAAGGGAATGGTGTGCGCTGTGTGCTCCAGCAGCAGGTAGAAGGCCGCCACCAGGAGAAAGCCATAGAGCACCCACCGGGATCGGCGGCGTGGTGACCAGCTGGACAGGAAGTTGGGATCAGCCATCGAATCTCGCTAAAGGGGACGGACTCGGACGAAAGCACTGGTGATCAAGCGGCCCGGTAGCGACGCAACAGCGACGAGTTGACGATCACCGAGAGCGAACTCAGGGCCATGGCCGCCCCGGCGATCATCGGGTTCAGCCAGCCGAGGGCAGCAATCGGGATGCCGATCCCGTTGTAGATGAAGGCCCAGAAGAGGTTCTGGCGGATCTTGCGCATGGTGGCCCGCGACAGGCCGATGGCGGTCACGACCAGCCGCACGTCGTTGCCCATCAAGATGATGTCACCGGCTTCCTTGGCCACATCCGATCCCGAGCCGATGGCGATGCCGATGTTGGCCGTGGCCAGGGCCGGGGCGTCATTGACGCCATCACCCACCATGGCCACGTTCTGCCCATCCAACTGCAGGGACTTGATCGTTCCGGCCTTGTCGGCAGGCCGGACCTCGGCGATCACCTCGGTGATCCCCACCTGGGCGGCAATCGCCTCTGCGGTGGTGCGGTTGTCGCCGCTGAGCATGATCACCCGCACCCCACGGCGCCGCAGCAGGGCCACGGCCTGCTCGGCCTCGGGCCTGACCGTGTCAGCGACGGCGATCACCCCCAGGATCTGATCGGCGCGCCCCAGCAACATGGCCGTTTTCCCCTGGGCCTCGAGCCCAGCGAGCTGGCCTTCCACAGGCTCGGGAAGCCGAGGCAGGAAGCGGCTTGCCAGGGAACGGTTGCCGAACCAGACGACGTCCCCGCCCTCTTTGGCGGTGATGCCCTCGCCCACCTGGGCCTCAAACTGCTTCAGCGGCAGCAGCTCCAGATGGCGCGCTGCAACGGCCTCGGCAATTGCCGCTGCCAGGGGATGTTCGGAGCCGTGCTCCAGGGACCCTGCGAGCTGAAGCACCTCCTGCTCCGACTGGCTTGCCAGGGGCTCCAGATCGGTGAGCACCGGCTTGCCCAAGGTGAGCGTGCCTGTCTTGTCGAAGACCACGGTGGTGAGCTTCTCAGCCCGCTCCAGCACCTCGCCGCTGCGGATCAGGATGCCCTGCTCCGCGCCCTTGCCCACCCCCACCATCAGGGCCGCTGGGGTGGCGATGCCCAGGGCACAGGGGCAGGAAATCACCAGCACGGCGATGAAGGCCAGCAGACCACTGCTGAACTGGCCCGCCAGGGTCCAGAGGGCAAACGCCGCGAAGGCGATCAGCACCGCGGCTGGAACAAACCAGCCCGTGACCTGATCGGCCAGGCGCTGCACGCTGGCCGTGCTGGCCTGGGCCTCCTCCACGATGCGAACGATCTGGGCCAGGGCGGTGTCGGATCCCACCCGGCTGGCCTGAAAACGGAGCAGGCCATTGCCATTCACGGTGCCGCCGATGAGTTCGGCACCGGCCTGTTTGGCCACTGGCAGGGATTCACCGGTGAGCAAGGATTCGTCCACCGAGGAGCTGCCCTCCAGCACCACCCCATCGGCGGGGATCTTCTCGCCCGGGCGCACCAGCACCGTCTCGCCGGTGTCGATGGCATCGGCGGGCACGGTCATCTCCATGCCGTCGCGGATCACCGTGGCCGTGGCGGGCTGAAGATCGAGCAACTTGCGCACGGCGGCAGAGGAGCGTTTCTTGATGATCTCCTCCATGTATTTGCCCATCAGCACGAAGGCGATCACCACCGCCGAGACTTCGAAATAGACGTCCCGTTCATTGACGCCAACCGGAAGCCAGGTGGGCGCGAAGACCACCACCACGCTGTAGAAGTAGGCGACGGAGGTGCCCAGGGCGATCAGCACATCCATGTTGAGGGCGCGGCGCTTGAGGGCCGCCCAGGCGCCGGTGTAGAACGACCAGCCACCGATGAACTGCACCGGAGTGGCAAGCACGAACAGCCACTTCCCCCAGCTCATCCAGGGCAGTGCCGGCAGCGGCACCCAGGACACCAGGCTGATGCCGGCCGCCAGGGCGATGAAGGCTCCGGCCCGGAACAGCGCCAGCGCCAGCACCCCGCCGATCACGAAGCCCACCCGGCGGCGCATGACGCGCAATTCGCGGTCGGGATTCTGGAAGGTCTGCAGGCAGGTCTGGCTGCAGAAGTAGTAGTCGCGGCCGCCGCGCTGGGCGCTGAGGGCTGTGGCCTTGGGAACCACCATGCCGCAGATCGGATCCTTGGCCATTCCCTTGCCGCCGCCGGTGGGCGGCGGGCCGTGGCTTCCGGGCTTCCCGTGGGAATGGCCAGGGGTCTGGGTGATTGTCGCCGCGTTCATCATGGCTGCTCCTGATCGGTGGGGCTAGTTAGGAAAGATCTACCCAGGTTTTCGCTCAAAGACGAAAAAGAGCGTCGTATTTGCTGTACTCCGGCTTGCGCAAGCCCTCCACCGCCAGCATCCTGCGCAGTTCGATGATCTCGGCGCGCTGGGCCACGATCACCCCTCGCGCGAAGCGTCGGATCGTGGGGTTGGTGCTCTTGGCCAGGGCGTCGTGGGCCATCATCAGCGCCCCGCCGTGGTGCTCGAGCATGCCCTCCAAGAACCACACCACCCGGTTGTCCTTGGTGGGGAGTTCGCCCATCATCCGCATGCCATCGATCTGGGCCTGGCTCATGCGGGTGAGGCCGCTGAGGCTGTTGGGATCGCCTCCGGAGGCCAGGGACACGGGGTAAACGGGTGCCTGGGGGTACCAGGCCTTGCGCCAGAGGCCCATGGCCCGGATCTCGTTGGCCTGGTCGCGCCAGATCGTTTTGCCGAGCGCTCCCACGCCGGGCTGGCCGATGTTGAAGACGAATTCGCTCATCCGAAGGGCGCCGGTGTGGTGCTGCACCATGCCGTCGATGAAGCGCAGGTCGTAGGTGGCACCGGCCGGGCCCACGTCGTGGGCGTGGGCGGCATGGGCCGGGGCGGATCCGGCCGGAGCAGACATCCCAGGCATGTTCATCATCCCTGGCATGCCCTGGTGCCCTTCGTGATTCATGCCACCGGGCATCTGGGCCAGGGCAGGAGCCGCAACGGTGAGGGCAGAGGCCAGACCGATCAGGGTGGCGGTGAAGCGGAATGGGTACATGGCGGCAAGGTGAGACCTCCTAACGGTATGGTCTCCCCTTGACAGGAGAGTCAAGGGCCAAGGGCGCAGCAAATCTGAGCCGGTCGATGCCGGTTGATGCCGGTCATCACGGGCTTGACTCTCCACCTGAGTGGAGGCTCTACGGTTGAGACATCCCCGCATCAGAGGCCATGAACTCGACATCAAGCCGCGGTCATTCGCGGTTCCTGGACCTGCTGCTGGGGGTCGGCGCTGTTGCTGCCGTTGTCTCAGGGGGCGGGTCGCTCGCGGCACGCGCCAGTGCTCCAGCCCTGATGCCGGTCACCTCCTATCGATCCGCCAGCTGCGGGTGCTGCAAGGGCTGGGTGCAGCACATGCGCGCCAATGGCTTCGCCGTGCGCGATGTCGTGGTGGCCGATGTCGCCGTGATCAAGCGACGCCTGGGGGTCCCCGCCCGCCTGGCCTCGTGCCACACCGCCGAAGTGGCCGGTTTTGCCCTTGAGGGTCACGTCCCTGCTGCTGATGTGAAACGGCTGCTGCAGAAACGGCCGCCCCTGGCGGGCCTCGCCCTTCCGGGGATGCCCCTGGGCTCCCCAGGCATGGAATCGGCCTACGGCAAAGAGGCGTTCACGGTGATGGCCTTCACGCGGACCGGAGCCATCAGCAGCTTCTCCCAGCACGCCAAATGAGAACCCAACCATGACCACTCCACTTCGGCGACGGCAGGTACTCGGACTTGGGCTCGCCGGCCTCGGCACGGCCGTGGTCGGCCCACTTCTCTGGGACCGGCTGCAGCGCTCCGCCGCCCGGGCCCAGCCGGCCGGTGCGGCGCGGCTGGCCTCCCGTGGCGGCGTGGCCGATCTGGAGCTGGTGGCCCAGGCCACGCGGGGAAGCCTTCCGGGTGGCCCCGCCGAGCTGCTCACCTACAACGGCCGCTCACCCGGTCCGCTGCTGGAGGTGAACGCCGGCGATCGGGTGCGGCTGCGACTGCGCAATGAACTCAAGCAACCCACCAATCTCCACTTCCACGGGCTCCACATCCCCCCCACCGGCACGGCCGACAACGTCTTCTTGAGCGTGCCGCCCGGTGGCTCCTTCGACTATGAGTTCACGCTCGCCAAAGACCACCCGGCCGGCCTGTTCTACGTCCACCCCCACCAGCACGGACTCTCGGCCGATCAGGTGTTTGGCGGCCTCAGCAGCGCCCTGGTGGTACGCGGCGATCTGGACAGGATTCCGGAAGTGGCGGCCGCCAAAGAAACCGTGCTGGTGCTCAAGGATTTCGCCAGCGCCTCCGGTCAGGAAGCCGCCATGGGCGTGGGGCGCATGCTCGGCCGGGAAGGCCCCCTGCTGACGGTCAACGGGGCGATCAACCCAGGCCTGGCAATTCCCAGCGGCGGCCTGCTGCGGCTGCGCCTGCTCAATGCCTCCAATGCACGGATGTACCGCCTGGCCCTCGAGGGCCACTCACTGGTTCTGATCGCCACCGATGGCGGCGCGATCGCCACCCCAGAGCCTCTCGATGAGCTGCTTCTGGCCCCCGGCGAGCGGGCCGATGTGCTGGTGCAAGGCAACCAGACCCCAGGCAGCTACAGGCTGCTCAACCTGCCCTACCAGCGCAGTGGCCACATGGGGATGGCCGCCGCTGAGGACGCTCCCCGGACCCTGGCCACCCTCAGCTACGCCGGAACGGTGCCACCACTACCTCTGCCGAAGGCCCTGATCCCTGTGCCGGCCCTGCCGAAGCCGGAGCGCACCCGCCGTTTCGTCATGGCCCATGCCATGGGAACGGGCATGGGTGGGATGAAGCACGACATGGGCGCCATGGGCGGAGGCGGCATGGCCATGGGCGGCATGGGCATGGGATTTCAGATCAATGGCCAGGCCTTCGAACCCGATCGCATCGACACTCGGGTTGCCCTCGGGAGCACGGAAGACTGGCTGATCGTCAACGACGACGTGATGGATCACCCCTTCCACTTGCACGTCAATCCCTTCCAGGTGATCAGCCGCGCGGGTCGTCCTGAATCTCAGCGACGCTGGAAAGACACCGTGCTGGTGAAAGCGGGCGAAGAGGTGCGGATCCGCGTCACATTCAGGGATTTCCCGGGGCGCACCGTCTATCACTGTCACAACCTCGACCACGAGGATCTGGGGCTGATGGGGGTGCTGCAGATCGAGTAGTGGATGGTCTGACGCTGCCCATGATGATCACGCCCATAGCCGCCAAAGACACAGGACTCGAATTGATCCGTGAATGCGCCACGTCCTGACCCTCTCGCTGGCCTGCTGCTGGCTGACAGCTCCGGTGATGGCGGCTGAAGTGGAGGCGTGCCGGAACCTGCTGGAGCAACGCAATGCCCTGGCCGAGCAGGCCATGAAGGCCGAAATCGCCCTGGTTCGCACCACCCGCGAACGGATCTGCCCTGTCCTCAGCCAGCAGGCCGATGGGGCCAATGCCAACGACCACAACGAGACGACCATCGACTACCAGGCCCTGATCGAGTGCCGCCGCAAGGCGGAAGAACAGCTGCTGCGCAGCCGGCGGGTTTTCTACGTCAACATCCAGCAGTTCAGGTTCTACACGGCGGCTGGAGCCAAGCTGGCCCGGCAAGCCGATGGGCTGATGCAGCAGATGCAGGATCAGGAGTGTCCCCAGCTGCGTTGATCAACAGCCTGCGGGCACTAGGTGCCGCCAAGACCCTTGACCCTGAAGTGACTACAGGCTGTTTGCTGGGGTCTGGATGACAGGACCATGGCGGAACATTGCTGCAGCAGTAGAACCAGCGGGCAGAAGGCCGGAGCCACCACGGCGCCGCAGCCGGAGCCGGCAAGCGGCAGAGAAGCGCTGTTTCGGATCAGCGCGATGGATTGCGCCACGGAGGAAGGCGAGATCCGGCATGCCCTCTCAGGTGTTGACGGCATCCGCAGCCTGCGGTTCCTGCTGGCCGAGCGCGTTCTGGCGATCGATGCCGAAGCAGCAGCGCTCAACTCCGCCCTTGCCGCAATCCGCCGGCTGGGATTCACCCCGGAGCCGATCAGCCCCGATCAGCGGCCGTCCGCCGCCCAGACCCGCGCCGAACGGCGCCTTGAACGGCTCCGCCTGGCGGGCTCCCTGGCGCTGGCGATCACAGCGGAGCTGCTGCATCTGGTCGTTCCCGCCTTCCCGGGTCATGAGCTGCTTGAGATCGGGATCGCCATCGCCGCCATCGCCCTGGCGGGCTTCTCCGTGTTTCGCAAGGGCCTCGCGGCCCTGCGCCAGGGCCGGCTCAACATCAATGCGCTGATGAGCGTGGCGGTCACGGGCGCCTTCCTGATCGGCCGCTTCCCGGAAGCCGCCATGGTGATGGCGCTCTATGCCGTGGCCGAGGCGATCGAAGCGCGGGCGGTGCAGCGGGCCCGCCAGGCGATCACCAGCCTGATGGCCCTGGCTCCCGACGAGGCGGAGATCCGCCAGAGCGATGGCCGCTGGCAACGCGTCTCCGCCAGTGCTGTGGCCATCGGAGATGTGGTGCGTGTCCGCCCGGGCGAGCGCCTGCCGCTTGATGGCACGGTGCTTTCCGGCGAGAGTGCGATCAACCAGGCCCCGATCACCGGCGAAAGCCTGCCGGTCGACAAAGGCCCTGGTGATGAAGTGTTTGCGGGCACGATCAACCAGGGCGGCGCCCTGGAGATCCAGGTGACGGCACCTGCCTCGCTGAGCACCCTGGCGCGCATCATCCAGGCCGTGGAGGAAGCCCAGGCCTCCCGTGCTCCGATCCAGCGCTTCGTCGATCGCTTCGCGGCCCGCTACACCCCGGCGGTGTTCGTGGTGGCACTGGCTGTTGCCCTGCTGGCGCCGCCCTTGCTGGGGTTCACCCCCCTGCAGGCCATCTACAAGGCACTGGTGCTGCTGGTGATCGCCTGCCCCTGCGCGCTGGTGATCGCCACACCGGTCACGGTGGTGAGCGGCCTGGCCACCGCCGCCCGTCGCGGCATCATCATCAAAGGCGGCCTCTACATCGAGGAGGCCCGCAAGATCAAGGTGCTGGCGCTCGACAAGACCGGCACGATCACCCTGGGCCAGCCCCAGCTGGTGGCCTTTTCCCCTCAGCAAGAAACGGCAGACGCTGGCGTTCTCAAACAGTGGGCTAGCAGCCTGGCGGAGCGCTCCGACCATCCCGTGTCGCGGGCCATGGCCGCAGGCCTTGATGGCGAGCGGCTGGCCGTGGAGGCCTTCGAGGCCCTCCCCGGAAGGGGGGTGCGCGGCGTGATTGCGGGGCGGCCGCTGATGCTGGCCAACCACCGCTGGATCGAGGAGCTGGGGCTCTGCTCCAGCTCACTGGAAGCATCGATGCAGGTCCACGAGCGCCAAGGTCGCTCGCTCAGCCTGCTCGCGGATGACAGCGGCGTACTCGCCTTGATCGCTGTTGCCGACACCGTTCGGCCCAGCTCCGCGGCCGCCATGGCGGCCCTGAGAGCCCTGGGCGTCAAACCGGTGATGCTCACGGGTGACAACGCAGCCACCGCCGGCGCGATTGCGGCCCTGGCCGGCATCGAGCAGGTGAAAAGCAACCTGTTGCCCCAGGACAAGCTCGATGCGGTGGCCGCTCTGCAGGCCCGCTACGGATTCACGGCCATGGTCGGCGATGGCATCAACGATGCGCCGGCCCTGGCCCAGGCTGACATCGGTTTTGCGATGGGGGCCGCGGGCACCCAAATCGCCATCGAAGCGGCCGATGTGGTGATCATGAACGACGATCTGATGCGTGTACCGGAAACGATCGCCCTCTCGCGCCGCACCTTCTCCATCCTGCGCCAGAACATTGGCCTGGCGCTGGGAATCAAGGCCCTGTTTCTGGTGCTAACCGTGGCCGGGAACGCCACGATGTGGATGGCGGTCTTCGCGGACATGGGCACCAGCTTGATCGTGATCGCCAATGGCCTGCGGCTGCTCCGCACTCCCACGCTTGGCAATATCAGGGGCTGAGCCTGGTCGGAAATGATCAGATCTGAGCCTTGTCGATTCGTGCCGAACGGTTCAATTCCATGAGGATGCCGCAGGTCTTCACCTCATCCGGTTGCTGACAAAGCCCTCTGAGCTGCCGTAGCTGATCCTGGAGTTTGTGCAACTCATTCACGCGGGCATCGACCTCGGCGATCTTCTCGTCCAGCAGGGCATTCACCGTCAGACAGCTTCCGGACGGTGTGTCGAGCACCCCGATCAGGATGCGGACCTCCTCCAGGCTCATGTCCAGGCTGCGGCAGTAGCGGATGAAGCGCAACTGCTCCACATGCTGCGGAGAATAGAGGCGATAGTTGCCATCCGTGCGCTGCGGCACCGGCAACAAGTGCTCGCGTTCGTAATAGCGGATGGTTTCGATCTTCACTCCGGTAGACCGTGCCAACTCGCCAATCTGCATGGATTCATCCCCTTGGGTAGGTAAGTCGGGCGGACAAGCCTCCCTGGCGCAACGCTAGGCTCTTGACCCTGAAGCCACTTCAGGCTTTTCAATGGCCGTATCTCAGCCGTTCTCTCCCCCTGTGAGCAGCGCTACGCGAACCAAGCCTCTCTCCAGCCGTCGGGTCGGCCAGGAGCCAGGCCGGCCCTGGGTGCGCCTCACCATGGCCGTGCTCGCCACGATCGGCATGATCGATACCGGCTCGATCACCGCCAAGCGCTGGGGTTGGATCGGCAGCCTGTCCTGTCCGGGCGGTAGCGATGGCTGCGACAAGGTGCTCGGCAGCGCCTGGGGCACGCTGCTGGGCCAGCCACTTTCTCTCTTTGGGTTCCTGGCCTACGCCACGGTGCTCCTGCTGGCCCTGATGCCGTTGCTGCGAGGAGGTCTGCGCGCCCCAGCCTCGGAGGGCAATCGCTGGGCTCTGTTCCTCGTCAGCTGCGGCATGGCCGTCTTCAGTTTGGTGCTGATGGGGCTCCTGGTCTTCGAGATCAAGGCCTTCTGCACCTTCTGTGTGGTCTCAGCCGCCCTCAGCCTCGCGCTGTTCCTGTTGAGTCTTGTTGGAGGTGGCTGGATCGACCGCAGCCAACTGATCTTTCGCGGAGTGATGACAGTCCTTCTTGTTGGTCTGCTGGGGCTGGGCTGGGCAGCATCGGCGGACCAGCCTGTCGCCCAAAGCGGACGGGCGGCTCCAGCTGTCATCAGCGCCAGTTCGCCGGCCAAGATTGCCCTGGCGGAGCATCTGAGCAGCGTCGGCGCCCGGGTGTTCACGGCGTACTGGTGCCCCCACTGCCATGACCAGAAGGAGGCCTTCGGCAAGGAGGCCGCCGCCAAGCTCCAGGTGATCGAATGCGCCGAAGACGGCGCCAACAGCCAGGCGCAGCTGTGCAAGCAGCAGGGGGTTCAGGGCTATCCCAGCTGGCAGATCAAGGGCGTCGTGGATTCGGGCGTCAAGCCGCTGAAAACTCTCGCTGATCTCAGTGGCTACACAGGTCCTCGCGACTTCTGAGCTAGCGGTGATCCCTTCCCCAGGGTGGGCTCATGCCGGCGATGCCCCAGCAGGATCGCAGCCACCCTCGCCTTACCCTCCAACTCCGCTGGCGTCGCTTCATGCCTGATGCACCGCTGGACATGGCCGCGCGCACCAATGCCCAGACGGTGGAGGTGCCTGCCGGCCTGGGCATGCTGCGCACCTTCATGCGGGTGCTGGGCCCCGGCTATCTGGTGGCCGTGGGCTACATGGATCCGGGCAATTGGGCCACGGATCTGGCGGCCGGCTCCCAGTTCGGGTACCGCCTGCTCTGGGTGATCGGGCTCTCCAGCCTGATGGCGATGGTGCTCCAGTCGCTCTGCTGCCGGTTGGGTATCGCCACAAGGCTGGACTTGGCCCAGGCCTGCAGCCGTCTGCTGCCGCGGTTCTGGCGGATCCCCCTCTGGCTGCTGGCCGAAGTGGCGATCATTGCCTGCGACCTGGCCGAGCTGGTAGGCAGCGCCATTGCCCTGCAGCTGCTCTTCGGTCTTCCATTGCCCTGGGGGGTGGGCCTCACGGCCGCCGACACCCTGTTGCTGCTGGCACTGCAGCGCTTCGGGATCCGGCGGCTGGAGGCCCTGGTGATCGCCCTGGTCGCCCTGGTCGGGGGTTGCTTCGCGGTGGAAATGTTCTTGCTGCAGCCCAACTGGGGCCAGGTGGGCCAGGGCTTCCTTCCCCAGGCCGCCAGCCTTAGGGACGGGCAGCAGCTGTTTCTGGCGGCCGGCATTCTCGGTGCCACGGTGATGCCCCACAACCTCTACCTCCATTCCTCGCTGGTGCAGACCCGCCTCTGGGCGGAGGGCCAGGGGACGAGGCGCAGGGCCCTGGCTTTCAGCACCTGGGACACCCTGATCGCCCTCAGCCTTGCCTTTCTGATCAATGTCTCGATCCTGGTGCTCGCCGCCGGCAGCTTCTACGGACGGCTACCGCAGCCGGTGACGGACCTGAGCGAGGCCTACCGGCTGCTGACGCCGATGCTGGGCACCTCTCTCGCCAGCGTGCTGTTCGGGGTGGCCCTGCTGGCGGCGGGACAGAGCTCGACGCTCACCGCCACCATGGCCGGCCAGATCGTGATGGAGGGGTTCCTGCAGATCCGGCTGCCGGACTGGAAGCGGCGGCTGCTCACCCGCGGCCTCGCCCTGATCCCGGCGATGGCCACGGTGATCCTGTTCGGCGAGCGAGCCACCACGAATCTGCTGGTGCTGAGCCAGGTGGTGCTTTCGCTGCAGTTGCCCTTCGCGGTGATCCCGCTGGTGTGGTTCTGCGGCCGCCAGGGCCTGATGGGCGATCTGAAAGCACCGCTCTGGCTGCAGGCCGCGGGCTGGATCTGCGCCAGCGTGATTGTGCTGATCAACCTCTCGATGCTGAGCGCGGTGCTGCGGGGCGTCTGAACCGTTGACAACGGCAGCCTCTTTAGTCCCATGACGAGCAAAAAACACTGGGACACGATCTGAGCATCCAAGGCCACTGAGTCGTTGAGCTGATGCCAGAGGCACCACGGTGACCAAGCGACTGGATGCCTGGAGCATTTCCCACCACAAGCTGCAGCAAACCGCGCTCCAATCCCACGAGTGCGGAGACACCGATCAGGGGCAACACGCCCCAGGGGAAGCGCAGCAGCAGGGTCAGCGACATGAAGATCAGGAAGACTGCAAGGGCATCGAGCTGGCCAGTGTTTTCCCCATTTGGGCCTGCTCTGATGGCTGGTCAGCGACACCAGGTCAGCGAGGTGCTGGACTTCTGGTTCGTGCAAAGCCGGCTGCGCCAGTGGTTCGCCAAGGACCCGGCCTTTGATGCCCTCCTGCGGGAACGATTCCTGGGCCTGACACGGCGGGCGATCGCCGGTGAGCTCGATGCCTGGAATGAAGAGCCGTCCCGAGGCCTGGCGCTGGTGCTGCTGCTGGATCAGTTCCCGCGCCAGTTCTGGCGCGACACCGCCATGGCCTTCGCGGGCGATCTCCAGGCCCTGGCGCTGAGCCTGATGGCTGTGGAGCGCGGCCGGCTGGAGGCCGAAGACGAGCAGGCAAGGCGGCAGTTCTGGCTGATGCCGCTGATGCATTCGGAAGACCTGGCAGAGCAGGAGGCGGCACCTGCCGCTGTTCGAGCGGTTCAGCGATCCCCGCACCGCCGACTTCGCCCGCCAGCACCGGGATGTGATCGCCCGCTTTGGCCGCTTCCCCCACCGCAATGCTGCTCTGGGGCGGGTGTCGAGCGCGGAGGAGCTGGCCTTCCTGCAGACGCCGGGCTCCCGCTTCTGAACCGGCTCAGCGTTCAGCCGGGGAAGGCGGTGGCAGCCACTGGGGCGCGCAAGGCTGCCAGCCCTGCTGGCGCTTCTGGGCCCAGAGCTTGATCGCCTGCTCTCGCGTCAGCTCCCTGCGCTTTTTGAGCAGCGGCGGCTCACCGCCGGTCATCACCTCCCCGAAGGTCACCTCCAGGCTCTGACTCCAGCGGTCGTAACGCATTGGCCTGAAGTGCAGCACCTGGCGACCGTCGCTCAGCCAGCCTTCCTGGGGCGAGAGCGGCGGTCGCTTCCGGTCACCGACGTGCATGGGCCGCTCAGGCCACCTCCGGCGCCCAGCCCTGGCTCCGGGTCATGTCGTCGGTCCAGCCCTGACAGCGGCTGGTGAGGTGCTCACCATGGGCGATCAGACCCTGATGCAGCTGGCAAGTGAGCACCGGGATGCAGTTCACTCCCGCGTGGTGGCGAAACCAGTGGCAGGTCATGCAGACCTTGCGGCTGCGGGTTTTGAGCAGCACCTCGCTGTCGAGGTAGGGCCACTCCTCGATCGGGGCTTCAAGCCTGGCTGCCAGGGCTGCCGGCCGGGACAAGGAGACGCCCATGAACCACTCAAGATGCGTACACCTGTACTAGCGCGGTTGTCTTGGTCTGGCTTGCTCAGCTCGTCCGCTTCAGGGGCAGGATGCGCACCCGCCGCCGGCGTTCATCGGCGACCACCAGCGCCCCTTGCTCGATCTCGGCGCCATAGGTCTTGAGCAGTGACAGCACCAGCGTGCCGATCGCCTCGGGCAGGACATTCAAGCAGCGCACCTGAAGCACGCTCGGCCCATCGGCACCGCTGAGGGCCAGCATCGTGCCGAAGTCCAGGTCGTGCGTGAAGACGGCGTAGCTGTTGGCGATCGCCCACTGCATCAGGACCGTATCCGGTGCCCTTGGATCGCCCACCTCCGACCAGTGCACGGCTTCATGACCTGCGGCCCGCAACAGGGGGATCCATTCGGTCGAGAGGTTCATGTCGACCAGGAGCCTGGCCATCAGCTCAGGACCAGCGCCTCTTCTCGCTCTTCCATGCGCCAGGCGGCGTACGCCAAAGCCTCATCGATGTCTGCCGCTTCCAGCTGCGGGTAGGCCTGCAGGATCCGCTCGCGGCTGCTGCCGCTGGCGATCAACCCCACGACCGTGCCCACCGTGATGCGCAGCCCGCGGATGCAGGGCTTGCCACCCATCACGGCGGGATCGTGGCTGATGCGGGGAAACGCCATGGGCCAAGCGTAGGCAGAAGCCGCCAACTTGCCCCCTTCAGGAGAGGGGCTGGGCAGCTCAGCCGGACTGAAGCTGGTGTTGCACCAGGAACGTCTCAATCCAGTCGTGGTGGCACTTCTGGTTGATCCGATCGGCGATCGTCACCGCCTCCTCGGGCACCTGGAACCGCTTGCGGAAGGCCCGGGTGAGGCTCTCCAGCTGGGGGCGGGGGAGAGCCCGCAGCGTGCTGTGGAGGTGCTGGATCGTCTCGGCATCGAGGGGGATCTGGCCGCAGTCGGCGTGGGCTGATGGCGGTGGCGTCGGGTCCGTGGCTTGGGTGCGGCGCTGAGCAGCGGAGGCAGCGGCGGCGGCGGGAGAACCAGCCTCCGGCCGGCTCAGACAAGACCGCTGCCCACCAGGCCGCTGGGCCCCATCACCCTGGCCCGCTGCACTGCTGACCTCCCGCTGGCGCTTGTCATAGAGGGCAAGGCCAAACGGGTTCCCGAAGGTCATCAGGGCCCGCTTCATGGCATCGGTCTCGGCTTCCTTGAGGGCGGATTCATGGGCCTGGCCCAGGTCCACGTCGATGCCGTGGCCGGCACCGCTGCCCTCACGGATCAGGGGTGTCAGGCCACCGGCGGTGACGGTGACGCGGACGCGGGCGGTGTAGGTGACGCCCCAACCGGGCTTCTGGTCTCGGCTCGTGCCTCTGGCACCGATCAAGCGTTCGGCCTGGGCGACGCAGCGGACGGCCACGGTCTGGCGCTGCCAGCCATCGAAGCCAAAGATGCGGTTGGCTTCCGCGATCACCTGCCACCCCTCCAGATAGCTCACGCGGCTGCGGCCTTGCTCCCGCTGGCGGACGTTGGCCCGATCGAGGGGGGCGGAAAGAGCGGCGAGCTGCTCGGGGGAGAAGCCAGGGGGCTGGACCGAGACGGCGGCCGACGCGGATTCCGGCACGGATGGAGGGAGCGCCTCGCGTCGATCAGCGGAGCGGATCAGCTCCAGGGCTGAGGGGGGCCTCTGGACGGGACGTGGAGCAGCGGGCCGGCTGGCCCCGTTGGTGGAAGGAGCGGCGACGGTCATGGCGATGGAAGCAATGGTGTGAGGAGGAAGGAGAAGGAGCCCCGGCTGCCTGGCCGGAACCCCAGTTGCATGAGGCCTGTGGCTCCTCAGTGGATGCGCCAGGAGCGGCGGGAGATCAGCTGGGCGCCGGTGATCTGCTGGCCTGCCTTGAGAGCCGCCTTGATGGCGGTCTTGTCGGCCGAGAAGGTGGTTTTGACGCTGAGCCACTCGGGATCGAGCAGGGCCTCGTTCTCGATCTCGACCGCCTGTGACTTGCGGCTGCTGAGCTCGTGGTTGGGAAACGAGAAGCGGGTGGCCGTGGGCTGCAGCCTGGTGAGCACCAGAACCAGCGAGTCCTCGAGGGCATCCGCCCGAGAGGCATCAGACCGGGAAAGCTCGGTGAGCCGCTTGGCCTGCTGCTGGCGGTAGGCGGCCTGGCCGCGCAGGTGCTCGATCACCCAGCAGGTGGCATCGGCTTTGGCGGCGAGGGCCTGCTTGTTGCCTTCTTCCGCCAGCAGGGCAGCCTCCAGCTCGGCGAGGGCCTGGGCGCGGCTGTCGTCGTCATCGGCTTCCAGCTGCTCGGCGAGCTGACCGATGGCGGTGGTGAGCTCCTGGGCCTCGATGCCCAGCTGCCAGAGCGAGCCGGACCGCTGCAGGGAGCAGGAAGGCCCGGCGGTCTGCGGGAGAGCTGGGGCGAGAGGTACGGCGGGGGCGGTGAGAACGGCCATGGGGATGGGGATGTGAGGAGGGAACGGGAAGAACGGCGCGGCGACTGCCGCTCAGGCGGCGAGCGGCTCCGGCGAGAAGGGCGGCGGCACTTCCATCACCACCACCGGCACCGGCGAGCGGGAGGAGCAGCGGCGGGCCTGCTGGACGAGCGAAGCCGTGCCCGGCCCACCGGGGAAGGCGATCACCAGCACCGAGGCGCTGAAGGCAGGGGAGGTGTGGGCCTGGGCCTCGACCAGGGCCTGCTCCAGCAGAAGGCGATTGCGGATGGGCCCGGCAGCGCGGCCATGACGGCGCCAATCAGCGGCGAGGGCCTGGACCCGCCAGCCGAGCTGCTGGGCGGCACGGCCGATGGCGCGATCAGCACCACGGGCACCGCCATGCAGCAACAGATGGACAGGCCGGCCGCCAGAGCGCTGGAGGAGAGCAGAGGCGATGCGCTCCTGGGGCCAGACGAGATCACGGCCACCAGCGGCAACGATGACGACCGAGCGATGGGCCAACGCCGGCGGCGACAGGAGGCCAAGGGAAGGCAATGCAGCGGCCTGGGCCACTGCAGCAGAGGACAAGCTCATGGCTACAGAGCAAACGAACGGGACAAGTTGTCCGAGGATTTCGTTGCCGCAGGCGATGGGCTCGTGGCCTTTGGCGCAGCTCTTATTCTACCAGTGCAAACGCACTGAGCAGCGGGCAGAGTGGCTGCGGGGCAATGGATCTACGCAAAGCAGAGCTAGCCGCTGATGGATCGGCGAGCTGATAAGCAAGGCCACCAGATTCAGCCCTGAATGCCCAGCTGGCCGCGCAGCCGCGCGAGGAAATCAGAGGCATCACCCCAGCCCCGTGCACGGGGCAACTTCCCGGGCACCGCAGCCGCGGGAGAGTAGCCATGCCTGCCCACCCCCACACCGGCCCCGGAGCGGAGGGCGGCGGCGGCTGGCCGATGCACGCCACGGCGCAGCCGTGGCACGCTGAAGGACGGCCGCTGTCGCACCGGGAGGTGCGCTCAACGAATCCGACCGGAGCCCAGTGGCGGTTGCTCAGCCCCAGGGAACGTCCAGGAACTCCACCAGCAGCACGCCTCGGTGGGTGCCATGGATCGTGACCAGTCCCGCCTTGGCAGCAAGCTCCATGCCAGGACGCTCCTTGCGGACCTGTTCGGCGGTAGCCAGCACCCGCACCCAGCCGCCGGTCATGAAGTCCTCGCTGCCTGTTTCAAAGACCTGCAGCCGGCGGTGCTGGTTGCTGTTGCGCTCGTAGTACAGGCCTCCACCGGTGGGGTCGGTTCCCTCTGCCCAGACCTGATCCACCATCAGCTTCCCGATCGCCAGTGGGTCCCGTGCCGCTGCGTCAATGGCCTCACCGTCAAGCACCAGCGGGTTGCCCGGGTCCTCACGGTTGTCAGAGATGATCAATCGGTCGCCCATGAAAGGGTTCTCCTCAGCCCCTTCCTGTCGCGTGATCACGCCGCATGGGTCAATCCAGCGATGGTGCTCGTCAGTCTGGCTGCGGATCAGCTCTCAGCCCCAACCAGCGCCGGCTCAGCCATCTCCCCTGAACCCTCTGATCCGGGTCTCAAGCAGGTCCCACGGCCCTCGAATTCCGTCCATCCATCACAGACCGTGAATGACGGTATAAAAGACGGTACAGACGGGGGCACCCATCGTCCCAAGTCGTCCTATAGCAGTCGATCCGGTCCGTTGCACACGGACACCCTCTCCGTTTTACAAAAACCTTCAACGGACCACGAACGTCCTGACCATGGCCGTTCCCAGGGCTTAAAAATTTGATAGGCCATCGGTGACTGACAACGCGCAGGGATGAGCCACTCGCCAGTGGGTGCATTGCGACCAAATCAGGCTTTTAACCTTGCTGAGCCCATAGCGTTTAAAAACCTGCGGACTTCTCCAGACACAACACAAACACTGACTTGAGAAAGGATGGCCATCCTGGCCAACCAAGCGACGAGGCCATGCAAAGCATGGGTAGACTCGCAACCGATTAATCACAGCCACGACATGTTTGCTTGGATCGCCAAGGGGTCCCGCCGCAATAGCGAGCAAATCAAGGAGGGGCTGGCCCTCTCCTTGCTGGCACTGCTGCAAATTGCCATTAGCGGCCTCTTCCTATACGACTCCCAGAGCTTGGTCGCCCAGTCGGGCAACCCCCTAATCATCAGAACCGATGCCATCATGCAGGCATTGGTGCGACCGCTTGGCGTTCTTTTTATAGTCTCATTTCCCCTCTTCTGGCTTGCCCTGCTTCGGGGCAAGACCGTACCGCGCTGGCTGTTTGATGCCGTCGGCATCTGGTATTGCCTACGCTTGCTGATCGAATTCGCCCTGCTTAACGCCCTTCTGTTTACGCCAGCGGTCAGTCCGCGACTATTGGTGGGACAAATCATAGTCTTCCTTCCCTGCTTTACACTGACCTGGGGCTGGATAATCTGGAGGATTGACTATATCGGCAAGCCGGCTCCCCAACAAGTGGTGTCCCTCCCTGCAGAAATGGAACCAATCACCTCTTTTGACTATTACCACACCTCAGTGATTTCGATTGTCAACAAGGGCAGCTCAAAGTTCCAGGGAGTCAGCCGCACAGGCCGCATTTATGTGTTGATCCACAGCTTGATGCTGCTAGACCTGCTTGGCCTAATTATCGCTCGTGTATACGGCTTAGTTCAACAAATGGCATGAGCGCACCAAACCAATCAAAAGAAATGGAGGCAACCATTAAACCGCAGGCAACCAGGATTCAACCGAAACTCAAAATGGTTAAATCAGCCCTATTCACTCAACAATCGCCAAAGAGCTGGGCACTGGCTTCATTAAAGAGGGCATAGGCCTCATCATTGTGAATGCCACTCACCGCCAGGGAGGCCGTTTTCCTCAAGGTGCAGCAATCAATGGCCAGGGACACGGCCCAATCATCATGCTCCGCGTGATAGGTGGCACTGAGACCATCCTGGGAATAGATCGTTTCGTTGTAGCGGGTAAAACCCAGGCCCTGGGCGATCTGGGCAATGCCGGCCAGGGATTCCACCAGGGCACCCTCCGAGCGGATCGCCGTGGTGTACACCGTCGGCGCCAGGGGCCTGGTCTCGCCTTCGAGGCTGAGCCCGTGGGCCAGGGTCTTGATCAGGGTCTTCATGCCGTTGCGGGTTGGGGCCAGGCCCCATCCGTAGGGCTGCCATGACACTAGAGGTGCCGCCCATGGCGGCGCAACCCCCTAGGGGTGGTGTTAACGAACCCCCACCGGCAAAAGGTGATCCTCGCTACCTGCGCCCTGGCAAGCGGGCCTCGGCAGGCCATGGCTCCGCCCTCAAGACCACCATGGCGGCCCTTCCCTCGCTCGCCCTTGGCTCCCCGCCCTAAACCGAGGCCGCCCTAGACAGCAGGAGCCGGGCGTGGGTCGCAGTAGTCTTGCCCTACTTGGCTGATGGCATCCATGCGGGGGACCCCCAGGGAGTCGGCCAGCCTGCTGAACATGGTGGATGGCGTGTTTGCCGTGGCGATCACCCTGGTGCCAGCCAGCCTGCCCAACGTGCAACCAACCGCGGGCGGCGCCTCCTTGATGTTCACAACCTTGTCGATCATCCTGATCGCGGTGACAATGTTGCTGCTGTGGTACAAGATCCGCAACTTGGTGCAATTAAACACCAAACTAAACCCCCTAGAGCTGGCCCTACTAGGCTGCATCCTGACGGTGGTGGTCATCATCCCGAAAAGTGCCTATATCTCCATTCATTACGGCGGGGGACAAGGTACCTTTTGGCTATGGAGTGATTCGCAATGGGTTAACTTTCAATACCAGATGCTCTTCCTGCTGGTCGACACAGCCGCCTTTGTCCTCACCATTAGAACCCTACGGGCGTCGGCGGCCCAGGCCTATCCCCGCCCCATTCGGCGCTGGCTTTTGGGGGTGGAGGCCCTGGGCCTCTCGCTGTTCATCCTGCTGATCCTGGCGGAAAATTTATTCGTCAGCGTCAATGGGGTGTTTGTCTTTGTCGCCCCCATCGTGTTGTTTCTCGAAGAAATTCTGTGCACGATCAAATTGAAACGCTTCAGCGCTGACCATCCCTCCTAGGCATTTCCAAGACATTTTCCAGCCGTTCGTCAAACCACTACCCTGCCCAGGCCTTAGGCCACCACGGGCACTCCTGCCTGGGGTTTGGAGAACCGGTGGTGCCAATCTCCCCGATCAAGGCACGATTGGCGATCACCTGCCATTCGCTCCCCGGGTCGACCGGGCCGTCGTTGCGACCAGGGCCCGCTTGGGGCCAGCCATCCCCGAGAGACGATGGCGGCACCATCAAACGCGCAGGAGCGATCCAGGCCCTAGGGGGTACCTGGCATCCCATCAAGACAGCCATCCCCAAGCCAGCGCTTCCGGCTGCCTCCCTCGCCCGATCGGGTGCGACAAGCGGAGCCGGGATGGAGCAAGGGCGTGACTACGCGAAGGGAGCCGACGCAATCCACAACGGCAAAACTTTATTGGGATATTCCATTCCTTGCATTGCCAGATCCCACCCCCTGAAGCCAAAAAAGGCTTCTTGCAGCAGAGTCCTCTCCGGAATCTGAGCTTTCAGGCTGCAACCCGCTACCCCGGCTCCAGGCCCAGGCGAAGTCGCGTCTCGCTGACCGGTTATCGCCGCAGCGGAGCCGCCTGAGGAGAGAGGCCCCCTCCTGGCCTCCCGACCGAGGTGCTCCTGTGAAGTTTCACTGAGACGGCCCAGGCAGCCACTCGGCCGAACCTAAGCTCCTTCAGATTCTCTTAAGAATTGATGGTCGGTCTGCTCCGCAACTGCTCCTCCTGCGCCAATTTCTCCGCCCAGCAGGGCTGCGAAGGCGTTTGCCGCGTCTGGGGTGCCGTGATTACGGCCTCCTGGTTACAAGGAAACCAGTGCCCCCATTGGTGGGCCGAGCGGGGACAGACGGCCGCTCAGCAACCCTTGTTCGCCCTACGACCTTGAACACGCCTGCGATCTAAGCCACCCCAATGGGCTGTAGAGCTTGGCCGCAACCAGGCCAGGGGGCTGGACGGCTAGCGGATCTGGGCGAAATAACGCTTCGCGACTCCCAACGCCGCCTGGAACCAGCAGGCCTACTTGCCATTGGCTGGCAGGGGAGCTCTGGCTGGTTTGGCCAGGTTGCTGTCGACACGGGGTCGCCCCAGGTAGCCGTTGGGCCTTAGCAAGCCACCACCGTACTGTTGCGTGATCGGCCAAATTAATGATCAAAGGATTAATAAGATTCGGCAGATCGCAATCACAGACCAAGGCGCGCTGGGCTTTATTGCTTGGGCGCATGGTTGGCTAGGCGCCGCATTGGGCTAAAAAAAGAGTAAGCAACAGCCCTCGCATTTGCCCTGCAAGCCTTGCTCAATGGCGCTCATCAACAGCAATTTCCCAGCGCTTCTCCATCCCGAGATATCTCAGCCTAGGCTTGGCTAGAGGCTAGGCAGGGGGAGATGGGAACTCGGCAGAACGATCGCTGGGAACGAGGACAATCCCCCGGCACCCACGCCGGGATTGGGCAGATCCGGCATGGTTGAAACCTACCGCAAAACAATCATCCACCTGACCGATCGTGAATACGCTCTCTATCGCGCGATCTGCGTGGAGCTCTACGATCTACAGCGATCTATCCGGCGTGAAGACTATGACGGGCTGGATGTGACCGAATTGGCGGTGGCGATGCGGGATCGACGCTTCCTCGTGGAATGGTTACGGGAATTGCGGCTACCACCCGCCTCAAACTTCAACGACTGCGGCTTAACGGTGGAGATGGAGGACCTCATCTTAACGGATCATGACTAGACTTTTGCTAGGCATGCCGACCTGATCGTCAGGACCGTTGGAGTTCGTAGCGATAGGCCCAAACTGGTTGCAGCCACTGGCTTGGATAATCAATTCAATTTCCCTGGTGGCATCACAATGTTCATCCCAAGGAACAAAAGAGGCGGTCTGCTGCCGCACCTGGTCACAGCTTCGCCGAAAGCTACAAACATCCTGGCAATACATTTCCTGGAAAAGACGCTTGTCTAGGCGCGTAAATGCAATGCCAGTTTCAATTCCATGCCAAAGCAATGACTCTTCGGGCTTGCGGACAATCGAATGGGCCAGCTTCTTCAATCGCCAGCGCTTGATGGTTGTGCTTGGGGCTTCACCAACAATGCCAAGGAAGACGTTGCTTAAGGTTTTAGTGCTGACATGACAGTGACTTGCCAGTTCAGCGATCGCAATGGGCCGGGGAAAGTGTTGTTCAAAAAGACTGGCCGATTTCCTTAAGATATCGGCAGCAGAGGCAAACGTCGAAGAGCGCACTGAAAAAAGATTAATAAAATTTAAACCTCAGAACGAGGCCTTTATGCCTCACATGTACAGCAGAAGCCCCTCACTCGCTGTTCGCCCCGCTACAAACGGTGCCCCCAATGGCGAAATCGCGCCCAAACCCTGGCAACGCCTGTGCCCACAGCAAGATACACCAGCCAAATTGTTATTTCTGCAAACCAGCTCGGGGCTGGCGGTCCTGGCCAGGGCGCCCCGGCGCAAGGGCTGGGTGCGATCCTTGCGCAGCTGCCTAGGTCCCGAAGGGCCATGGGGCTGGGAGCCCTAGAGGTAGGGACTCCCCAATCCGGGCCAGGACTGGAACGCGCCTTAATCTCACCCCCGCAACCCCTTTAAGCCGAGAGCTAGACAGCTTTCCATCGGGCAGAAATCGGGCTCACCACCGCGGCCAGGGGGACTCCAAACCCAGAGCGGGCCTTGCGCCCAGGGCCCGGGGAAGCAGGCGCCAGTGCTCCTAACCAACCTGCCCTGGCTTGGGAACCACGGCCTACCGGCCGGATCAACAAAGGCCCCAACCGCCCTCCCGACCAGGGCATGGCCAGGTCCTGGTCGGGGCTGGATGCGGATTTTGCATTTACTAGAAGTCGCCACCCTAAAGGGCAGAGACTTGATGTAGGGTAATCGCTATTAATTCTGTTTTCACTGAGATCCATCGTGGTCGATGTTGATACCCTGGCGTCCCTTGATGGCGTCCTGTGGCTGCGATCGGGCGCAATTGCCTCCAAACTCCTAGGGCAACACCAATCAACTATCAGTCGCAATATTAATCGCTGCGAAACCATATTCAACATTCACGCTTCCAAGAACAACGGCGAATGGCACCTCAAAGGTGATGCCAACCTCCTGAATCTGGAGCGGGTCGTTCATCAGCGCCATCGCTGGCTAGGCGGACGACCGCTTCGGATTGAGGCCATGTATTGGTCAGCCAAAACCTATCTTGATCCCACACCTGAAGGCTGGCTGCCAGGCAATCATGACCTGCTCAATGTACAGCAACCCCTCAATCTTCTGCGGAATAGCATCCTAGACGCCTGGATTGGCGCCTATCCCGATGTACCCGATGAGGATGATCCAGATTTCGCCTCATTCCCCCTGCTACGCCATCCGATTAACCTGGTCGTTGGCGAAAACCACCCCTTGCTGGCCGCTGGAGATGGGCTGACCTTTGAGATGGTCTCCCAATATCCATCGCTGGCCCTGCCCGATGGGGCATTCCCGAAATTTGAAGCCTGCTTAAAAAGCTTGGGCCTGTGGAATTCCCCTTCCCGGATCAGCCGATACAACCGAGACAAGTGGGAGGGGCGCTGGGAATCGGAGTTGCTGGTTGGTTATGCATCGATTTTTTCGATTGCATTCTATCCCCAACCCCAATATTTCTTGCCCCTACAACTCCCCCTCATGGTGGGCGACAACCTGGTGGTGAAGCGGGAATTTGAAAATCATCCCCGAGTGCTAAAGCTACTCGCTGATTTGAGACAACGCCTCAATCCTCTGCTGGAGGCCCATCCAGAATTCATTGGCTTTGGTGGTGACGCCAATTAGGTAGGCCCAGGGATTTGCGTCCCTTCAGCAGCTTGGTTACCGGGGGGCTTGTGATCGTCCTCAGGCCACCTTGACTTGGCGCCTCCCTGGGGGCCACACCACAACCATGGAAGCGCGCCCATCATCGGGGCAGCTCCGGCCGAGAGAGGCCCTACCCACCTCTTCAGGACGGCGCCAACCTCAAAGACGTGTTGATGGCAAGCCGGTCAGGCGAATCGAGCGGAAGGAGGCCCTCTCCAGCTTGGGGGCCAGCTCGAGCAGCGGTCCTAGCCCTGGCAGCCCTGGGGCGAAGGGGCATGGGTGTGTTGAATTGCGACCTTGCCCGCCAGGGGGCTAGCGGTCCTACAGATTCTCTTTAGGATTGGCCCAGTTCGGGGATTCGGGTATGTCTCAGGTGAGTTCCCTATTGGCCTTAATGGCCCTGATCGGTTTTGCCGTGGTGGAAGTGGCCACCAGGGTTTTCACCTGAATAGGCAGACCTTCTCCGGCTTCCAGTATGGGCCGCCTCCCTCAGCTGTGGAACAACAGCACCAGGCCCACGGCCAGTTGGTGAAACTCCCGCTCCTCGCGGCTGAGGTCCAGGCCCACGGCCAGGCCTTCCTTGAGGGCATCTTCAAACGGGGGTGGGGTGGGAGCCTGGCCCCGGCGCCAAAGGGCCGCAATGCCAACTGGGGTGGCATGCCAGATAAAGCATGGCGTTTCCCCAATCGAGGGCTCCACGAGGGCCTCTTCCAGTAGGGCGCGGATCGGCATGGTTGGGTATTGCTGCGTCCAGCATCGAGATGGGGGCGGAGCGCGGCAACGGCTTGACAGCATTTGTGATCTGTTCTGGAGCTGACGTCCAGCCCTTAGGGTGCGGCCCATGAGCTCCCTCCCTGGCCCGGCGGCCCTGGTGCACGAATGGTTCACGCCGCGCTCGGTTGGGGGGGCCGAGCTAGTGGTGCGGGAACTGGATCAACTTCTGGGCCAGCCCCAGCTCCATGCCCTGGTGGATGGCGAGAGTCGCCGTCCCGGCAGCTGGCTGGCGGGCCGCTCGATCCACACCAGCTTCATCCAAGCCCTGCCCTGGGGCACCAGCCACGTGCAGCAGTACCTGCCCCTGCTGCCCCTGGCGATCGAGCAGCTCGACCTGGGCGCCTACCCCCTAGTGGTGAGCAGCAGCCACCTGGTGGCCAAGGGGGTGTTGACCAGTCCCGACCAGCTGCATGTCAGCTATGTGCATACCCCCGTGCGTTACGCCTGGGACCAGATGCACGCCTACCTGGCCCAATCGGCCGTGGCCCGCAGTCCCCTGGGTCCGTTGATTCGCCTGCAGTTGCACCAGCTGCGCCAATGGGATCTGGCCAGCAGCCTGCGGCCCGACCAGCTGGTGGCCAACTCCCGCTTCACGGCCGAACGCATCCGCCGCTATTGGGGTCGCCGCGCCGAGGTGGTGCACCCGCCGGTGGCCGTGGAGCGGTTCCGCTGGGACCAGCCCCGCGATGACACCTACCTCTGCCTCTGCCGGCTGGTGCCCTACAAGCGGGTGGACCTGGTGATTGAGGCCTTCAACCGCACGGGATTGCCCCTGCTGGTGGTGGGCGATGGACCCGAGCGCCAGCGGTTGCAGGCCCTGGCCGGCCCAACCGTGACCCTGCTCGGCCGCCAGGACGCCGCGACGGTGAATGGGCTGTTAGCCCGATGCCGCGCCTACGTGTTTGCCGGCCTGGAGGATTTCGGCATTGCGCCGGTGGAGGCGATGGCGGCGGGGGCGCCGGTGATCGGGTTTGGGGGCGGCGGCCTGCTCGATACGGTGCGCTGCCTCAGCCAGGGCCTCGCCGAACCCACGGGCTTGCTGTTCCCTGAGCAGAGCATCGCCAGCCTGGTGGCCGCCCTGGAGCACTTCCACCAAGGACAGCTCTGGCGCCAGCTGCCACCGGAGCGTCAGCGGGCCTGGGCTGGGCGCTTCAGTGGAGTCCAATTCCGCCAACGGTTCGCCGCGGTGCTGGATCGCGCCTGGCATGACCACGGCCAGCGGCGGGCCCGACGCAGCACGGCCCTGGCCTGGGAAGACTTGGGAGCCTGAATGGCAGGGGCCCTGCCACCTGAGCCCCCAGCCTGCTGGCCAGGCAACTGGATCAAGCCTCGATTTTGTGTGCCTCTGGCCTGAGTGACCGCCCGGGCCCAGATCGGCTGGGGCTGGGCCGGTTTAATGAAGCCATCGTTGCCTGGGGCCGCGCCGCGTTTGAGTCCCCTGGCCACGATTCCGGCCGATCCCACGGCCCATCGTCTGCTGGCGGGCCAGTCGCTCCGTGGTCGGGTGATCAAGCGCGCCGGCGACATTGTCTTCTCGCTAGGGGTGCTCAGCCTTGGCGCGCCAGTGTTTCTGGTGCTGGCGTTGGTGGTGAAGCTGAGTTCGCGCGGCTCGGTGTTCTACGTGCAGCGCCGCATTGGCCGGGGCTACAAATCCTTCGGCTGCATCAAGTTCCGCACGATGCGCAAAGATGCCGACCGCCATCTGGCCTCCGTGTTGGCCTCCTCGGAAGAATTGCGGGCCGAATTCGCCCGCGATTTCAAACTGAAGGCCGATCCCCGCATCACCCCAATCGGCCGCTTCCTGCGCCGCTCCAGCCTCGATGAACTGCCCCAGTTCATCAATGTGCTCAAGGGCCAGATGAGCGTGGTGGGCCCCCGGCCGATCGTGTGGGATGAGCTGGAGCGCTACGGCCGCTCGATGGATGCGGTGCTGGCGGTGCGTCCCGGCATGACCGGCCTGTGGCAGGTGTCGGGCCGCAACAACCTCAGCTACCCCAACCGGGTGCGGCTCGATCTCCATTACGCCCGCCACCGCACCGTTTGGCTCGACCTGCAGATCATCCTGCGCACGATTGGCGTGGTTCTATTTCCCCGCGACCGCGGCGCCTACTGAACGCAGGACCAGGCAGTGCCCAAGGCCACCGCTAGCCAGAGGGATTCCAGCCGGCGGCTAAGGGCCAGGATCTTCAGAATCGCGGCCCGATCGGGTAGGGGTTGCCCCTGGGCCAGCAGCGGTTTCTGGCGCCACTGGCCTCCATAGCAATTGGCGCCGCCCAGCTGCACCCCCACGGCATGGGCGTAGGCCGCCTGGGACACCCCCGCATTTGGGGAGGGATCGGGGGCACCATCGACCAGGGCCGATCGGAACAGGCGCCAGGTTTTAAGCGGTTGGCCCGCCACCAGGGGCAGGCCGAGGGCCACCAGGCGGCAGGGCAGCCAGGTGAGCAGGTCATCGAGCCGGGCGCCGGCGGTGCCCAGCCAGAGCAGGCGACCGCGGCGGTAGCCCAGCATCGAATCGAGGGTGCTGCTGGCCTTGTAGGCCCAGGCCAGGGCCAGGGGTCCCGGGCCGCCATGGCCCCTGCCGGCCAACAGCAAGGCCGCGCCGACCAGCATCCAGAACAGGGGACCAAACAGGCCGTCCACGGCGTTTTCACTGGCGCTCTCGGCCGCCGCCCGCAGAATTCCCGCCCGATCGAGATCGGCCGTGTCGCGGCCCACAAACCAGGCCAGCCGTTGGCGGGCCGGCTCGAGGGGCCCCGGCTCCAAAGCGCCGGGTTCGGGGGCCTGCGGCTCCAGCTGCCCCGGTTTGGGCCCTCCCGACCCAGGCGCCTCCGGCTCGGGCAACACCGCCAAAACAGCCTGCACCGCCTGCTCCAGGCTGCGGCCCGCCAGGGCGCTGGCCAAGCCCAGGAGCACTAGGGGCAGGCCCAGGGCCGGCCAGCAGCGGGCCAGCTGCTCCAGGCCCCAACCCGCCAGGGCGCTGCCGCCCACCAGCACGCCGGTGATGCCAAAACCGGCCAGGCGCAAAGCCCAGGGGCGATCGCCGGCAAGCAACTCGGCCAAACGGCGCAGGCGGTTGATCCACCAGCCCATCACCACCACGGGATGGGGCCAGCCGGGGGGATCGCCCAGGAGCCGGTCGAGGCCGCAGGCCAGCAGCACCAGCAAAAAGGGGTGGATCCCAACGGAATCCACCCCAGGGGCCAGGTTCATGGGGTCAGCCGACCCGAAACAGGAGCCATGACCCTGATCAGGCGGTCTTGAGCCAGCTGAACATGGCGCGCAGGCCCTTGCCCACCTGCTCGATCGGATGCTGGGCATCGCGCTCGCGGATGCGCTTCATCTCCGGCTTGCCGGCTTCGCATTCGGCCACGAAGTTGCGGGCGAAGGTGCCGTCCTGGATGTCGCCAAGGATGCGCTTCATCTCGGCCTTGGTTTCGGCCGTGATCAGGCGGGGGCCACTCACATAGTCGCCATATTCAGCCGTGTTGGAGATCGAATCGCGCATGGCGGTGAGGCCGCCCTTCACCATCAAATCCACGATCAGCTTCACCTCGTGCAGGCACTCGAAATAGGCCAGCTCGGGCTGGTAGCCCGCTTCCACCAGGGTTTCGAAACCGGCCTTCACGAGCTCCGAGAGGCCGCCGCAGAGCACGGCCTGTTCGCCGAACAGGTCGGTTTCGGTTTCTTCCTTGAAGTTGGTTTCCAGGATGCCGGCGCGGGTGCCGCCGATGCCCTTGGCGTAGGCCATGGCCAGGGCCCGGGCGTTGCCGGTGGCGTCCTGGTGGATGGCGAACAGGGCAGGCACGCCCATGCCGTTCTGGTATTCCCAGCGCACGGTGTGGCCCGGGCCCTTGGGGGCGATCATCACCACGTCGACATCGGCCGGCGGCTTGATCAGCTCAAAGCGGATGTTGAAGCCGTGGGCGAAGCTCAGCACCTTGCCGGCACTGAGGTGGGGCGCGATCTCGGCGTCGTAGACGGCCTTCTGGAACTCATCGGGCAGCAGCACCATGATCCAGTCGGCCTTGGCGCAGGCATCGGCAACGCTGAGCACTTCCAGGCCATCGGCCCTGGCCTTCTCGGCCGAGCGGCTGCCGTCATAGAGGCCCACCACCACATTGACGCCGCTGTCCTTGAGGTTGAGGGCATGGGCGTGGCCCTGGGAGCCGTAGCCAATGATGGCCACCGTCTTGCCGTTCAGCAGGCTGAGGTCGGCGTCGGTGTCGTAATAAAGCTTGGCCATCAGGCGTGCGCGCTCAGGGCAAAGGAGGAGCTTACGAAAGCGCCTGCCAGGGGGATTGCCCTGGCAGGCGCTTGGCCCTAGGGCCAGGGGGTCGCTGCGACGGGCCCCCGATCCGGGTTGGTCCTCCCCCTAGCTCAGGGGCAAGGGCCGGTGCCGCTCAGGAGGCGGCCGCCTCGGTGGGATGGGAGATCACCCGGTCAATCAGGCCGTAGTCCTTGGCTTCAGCGGCGCTGAGGAAGTAGTCGCGGTCGGTGTCCTTGGCGATTTTTTCCAGGCTCTGGCCGCTCATGTCGGCCAGGCTCTGGTTGAGCATGTCCTTGATGCGCAGGATTTCGCGGGCCTCGATCTCGATGTCGCTGGCCTGGCGCTGGCTGGTGCCGCCCAGGGGCTGGTGGATCATGATCCGGCTGTGGGGCAGGGCCAGGCGTTTGCCCTTGGTGCCGGCGGCCAGCAGGAAGGCCCCCATCGAGGCCGCCAGGCCGACGCAGATCGTCACCACATCGGATTTGACGTATTGCATCGTGTCGAAGATCGCCAGGCCGGCGGTCACCGATCCGCCAGGCGAATTGATGTACAGGTAGATCGGCTTGGAGCTGTCCTCGGAATCGAGGTACAGCATCTGGGCCACCAGGCTGTTGGCGATGGCGTCATTCACCTCGGAGCCGAGGAACAGGATGCGCTCCACGCCCAGGCGGGTGTAGATGTCAACCCAGCGCTCGTACTGGCTGCCGGGAAGGCGGTAGGGAACGCTGGGGGTGCCGATGGGCATGGGTCTGGAGAGGCGGCGGTGGCGGGCGGAACTGGACTAGCTGAACGGGATGGAGCGGCCGAGGAGCGGGGCAGGGGGGCCTGCTCAGGCCGGGGCAACCGCACCGGGCAGCGGCGTCGGCAACTGCTTCTGGCTGGTGAGCACCCGATCGATCAGGCCGTACTCCACCGCTTCAGCGGCGGTGAGGTAGGTCATGCGGTCGGAATCCTTGGAAAGCTGCTCAACGCTGCGGCCCGTGTTGCGCGACAGCATTTCGAGCATGGTGTGCTTGTTGTGCAGCACCTCCTTGGCCCGGATCTGGATGTCGGTGGCCTGGCCGCGGGCACCGCTGCGGGGCTGGTGCAACACGATCGAGGCGTGGGGCAGGGCGGCCCGGTGGCCCTTGGTGCCGGCCGACAGGATCATGGCAGCGGTGCCCATGGCCTGGCCGATGCAGATCGTGTGCACCGGCGGCTTGACGTAGCTGAGGGTGTCGGCGATGGCAAAGGCTTCGGTTTCAAAGCCGATTGCATCACCCGAGTACCAGCTGGTGCCGGTGGAGTTGATGTAGAAGAAAATCGGCTTGTCCGGATTATCGAATTCCAGGAAGAGCAACTGGGCAATGATCAGCTCGGTCACGTCAATGCCCATCTGGCGCTTGGCGTCGTCGTCGCTGAACAGGGGCAGGCCCAGGTAAACGATCCGCTCCTTGAGCAGCAGGGAGGGCAGATCCGGCGGCGGCGTGCGCATCACCGCGGAATCGCCGTAGTAGGGGGCTGACACCGACATCCGCGGATCACTGCAGGCCTGAACCGGGAGCCTAGCGGGGGTTCGTGGCGCCAGGGTCCGGCTCCTCGGGACGGTTCGGTTCGGATTTCGCCCGATTGCTGCGGCGCGGTGGCGCCTCCTGGTCGCTGCGGGCGAACACCATCCGGCCCGTGGGGGTCTGCAGGGCGCCGGTGACGGTGACGGCGATCCGTTCGCCGCCGCGGCCCTTGCCCCCTTCGACCACCACCATCGTGCCGTCTTCCAGGTAGCCCACGCCCTGGTCGGCCTCCTTGCCATCGCGCACGATCTTGAGCTGCAGGCCATCGCCCGGCTGCACCTCGGGCCGCAGGGCCATCACCAGTTCGCTCAGGTTCATCACCTTGAGCTGCTGCACCTCGGCCACCTTGGCCAGGTTGTAGTCGGTGGTCACCAGGGTGCCGCCGGTGTCGGCGGTGAGCTTTTGCAGCTTGTCGTCCACCCCACTGCCCTCGTAGCGGGTGGTGTTGACCACCAGGCGCCGGCCGTACTGCTCCCGCAATTCGGCCAGCAGCTTGAGACCGCGGCGGCCCTTGGCCCGCTTCTCGTTGTTGGCCGAATCGGCCAGGGCCTGCAATTCATCAATCACGGCCTGGGCCACGATCACCTGGCCCTCCAGCAGGCCGGAATCGAGCAGGCCGCGGATGCGGCCGTCGATGATCACGCTGGTGTCGAGGATCTTGGCGGTGGCGGGCATCAGCACCCCATCGGCCACCAGCAGGGCCTCGGCGCTGGAGGGGTTGAACAGGCGCAGCAGGGTGCGGCCATGCACTTCGGCCAGGTTGTAGCCCGACACACCGAAAAACACGTTGCTCAGCACCGCCGCCAGCGGTTTGACGAACACCACCTCCCAGGGCAGGGGCAGCAGCAGGATCGGCGCCAGCAGCAGGTTGGCCACCAGCAGGCCCAGGATCAGCCCCACGGCCCGGCTCACCAGCAGGTCGGTGGGCATGGAGCGCACCTGGCGCATCAGGCGCTTGCGCAGCTGTTGGAAGAAGAACCCCGCCACCAGGCCAAAGAAGGCGCCAAAGCCGCCCATCACCCAGCGCAGGCCCTCCAGGTTCGTGACCTGGACCAGCAGGTCTTCCGGCAGCAGGTCCACCCCCAGCCAGCCGGTGGCGGCCCCGGAAATCAGGAACAGAACCAGGATGAGGCTGTCCACCATGGCCTGTGACGTGCTTGTCCCGATCCCTGAGCAGGAAGCATGCCCGATCCAGGCGCCTTTGACTGGGGTGCTTAACCGCCCGTCTGGGCTTGGCCACAGCCCGGAGGCCGGCGGGGGGGCCATGGAAGGCCCAGTCAGCCCCCGCGCCTGGCTACCCCGCAGCGCCTACCTGCACATCCCCTTTTGCCACCGGCGCTGCTTCTACTGCGATTTCGCCGTGGTGCCCCTAGGCGACCACGCCGATGGGGCCGAGTCCGGTTCGATCGCCGCCTACCTGGAGCTGCTGCTGGGCGAGATCGCCGCCGCCCCAGCCGGTCCGCCCCTCTCCACCGTGTACGTGGGGGGCGGTACGCCCTCGATGCTGACCCCAGCCCAACTGGGGTCCCTGCTGGCGGCCCTGGCGGCCCGCTTTGGCCTCGCCCCCGGGGCCGAGATCAGCCTGGAGATGGATCCGGCCAGCTTCGATGGGCCGCGGCTGGCCGGTTATCTCGCCGCCGGCGTCAACCGGGTGAGCCTGGGCGGCCAAAGTTTTGATGACGGCGTGCTGGAGCGGCTAGGGCGGCGCCACCGCCGCTCCGACCTGCTCCAGGCGGCAGCCTGGCTCGATCAGGCCCGCCAGGGGGGTGAGCTGGCCAGCTGGAGCCTGGACCTGATCCAGGGGCTGCCCGAGCAGGGGCTGGCCGCCTGGCGCGACCAGCTGGCCCAGGCCGTGGCCCTGGCCCCGCCCCACCTCTCGATCTACGACCTAATCATCGAACCGGGCACGGTGTTTGCCTGGCGCCAGGGCCGGGGCGAGCTGGAGCTCCCCGACGCCGACCTGGGCGCCGACCTGATGGAGCTAACGGCCCAGGCCCTCCAAGCCGCCGGCTACGGCCACTACGAGATCTCCAACTTCGCCCTACCGGGCCACGCTTCGCGCCACAACCGGGTCTATTGGAGTGGCGCCGGCTGGTGGGGCTTCGGCCTGGGCGCCACCAGCGCCCCCTGGGGCCAACGGCTGGCTCGACCTCGCACCCGGGCCGCCTATGCCGAGTGGCTGGCCCAGGCCTCCCCAACAGGGTCACCGGGCCCCGGGTCCGTCCCAGGCGCGGCGGCCGGTCCTGGCGATGGGGCGCCAACGCCCCAGGACGCCACCCAGGCCCCTGGGCTGCCCTTCGATGAACGGCTGCTGGTGGGGCTGCGCCGCCGCGAGGGGGTGCGCCTGGCGGAGCTGGCCGGCCAGGCGGGCGTCACCAGCAGCGAGCTGGAGGATCTGCTGGCCCGCTGGCAGCCCTACCGCCAGCGGGCCCTGCTCCTGCAGGAAGGGCCCCGCTGGCGGCTGAGCGATCCCGAGGGCCTGGCCCTCAGCAATGGGGTGCTGCGGGAGCTGGTGGCGTGGTGGGAGGAGCGGACGGCGGCGGACTAGTTGGGGAACTGATGGGATCCGTACTTGCAGCCAGGCCGGTGACCCAGCCCCCCAGGGCCTCGATCGCCAGGCTGCGGCCGGCCAACAGGGGCGGACAGAAGGGCGGCTGCCGCTCGGTGAGGCCGAGCAAATCAGCCGTGACCCGCACCTGGCCATCGCAGTCATCGCCGGCGCCGATGCCGATCACGGGAATCGTGAGCTCCCGCCGCAGGCTGCCGGCCAGATCGGCCGGCACATGCTCGAGCACCAGGGCAAAACTGCCGGCCGCCTCCAGGTTGAGGGCAGCCCGGCGGAGGCGCTCCTGGCTGATCGGATCGGTGGCCTGGCGCCGGTAGCCGAGGCGATGGACCGATTGGGGGGTGAGGCCGAGGTGGGCCATCACCGGGATACCGCTGCGCACCAGCCGGTCGACCACGGCCACGGTTTCCGGTTCGCCCCCCTCCAACTTCACCGCCGCGGCCGGGCTGTGCTTCAGCACGGCTCCCGCGGCGGCCACGGCCCCATCAAGGCCGCACTGGTAGCTCAAAAAAGGCAGGTCGCAGACCAGCAGGGGCTGGCGGGCGGGCGGACGGCCCAGGCCCCGGCCCACGGCGCGGCAGTGCTGGAGCATCTCCTCCAGGGTCACCGGCAGGGTGGTGGCATGGCCGAGCACCACCATCGCCAGGGAATCGCCCACCAGCACCACATCGGCGCCGGCGGCCTCCACCAGGGCCGCCGAAAGGGCATCCCAGGCCGTGAGCATGGCAATGGGCCTGCCGTCCTGTTTGAACTGGATCAGATCGCCGGGACGCAGGGGCACCGATCCTCCGGGGCTCAGGCCCATTGCTAGCATCCAACAGACTCGGACCCATGCGGCCCGGACGCCCAAATCTGGTCAGGACCGGAAGGGAGCAGCCACACGGGATGCTCTAGGCAGGCGTGGACTCCGGGTCACCCTATTTCCATTGGTCAGCCTGTTCACTCCAGGGGCCAACGATCCCAAGCCCTTGGGTTCTGGGGCTTCATCCAATTTTTGATCAAAAAAATAGGGCCCGATTGGCCCCATTAACGCCCCGGCAGCTGGGAATCCCGATGGTTCCCAGCTCCAAGGGCTCGCCTCTCGCGGCAAAGGGAAGGGACCGCCTCTGCAGCCCCCCAGAGGCCTCAGAGCCCCTGTTGACGGTTGAGGAGGAAGGGAGGGATCTTGGCGCCGGGGGCCTGGTCCTGGGCCTGGCTGTGGGCGGCGCGTAGGTCGGCGCTGAAGGTGCTGATCGTGCGTTCGGGCCGGTAGGTGTTGCCGCCCTCGAAGCCGGTGGCGATCACGGTCACGTGGATTTCCCCCTCAAGGGATTCATCCACGACGGCGCCGACAATGATGTTGGCCTCGGGATCGACCACGTCGTAGATCACCTCCGAAGCGGTGGTCATGTCTTCGAGGGTCATGTCGCGGCCGCCGCTGATGTTGATCACGCAGCCCTTGGCCCCATCGATGCGGGCCGACTCGAGCAAGGGACTACTCATGGCCGCCTGGGCGGCCTCGATCGCCCGCGAGCGGCCCGAACCAACGCCAATCCCCAACAGGGCGGTACCGGCATCGGCCATCACCGAGCGCACGTCGGCAAAGTCCACGTTCACCAGGCCCGGCTTGGTGATGATGTCGCTGATGCCCTTCACGCCCATGCGCAGCACGTCATCGGCGGCGCGGAAGGCCTCCTGCAGGGGTGCGCCGGCGATGGCATCGCGCAGCCGGTCGTTGGGGATCACGATCAGGGTGTCCACGTGTTCGGCCAGGCGGGCGATGCCCTCCTCGGCCTGGCGCATGCGCTTGCGGCCCTCAAAGCTGAAGGGCTTGGTGACGATGCCCACGGTGAGGGCACCGCATTCCTTGGCCACCTCGGCCAGGATCGGCGCCGCCCCGGTGCCCGTACCGCCGCCCATGCCGGCGGCAATGAACACCAGGTCTGCGCCCTGGAGTGATTGCAGCAGCTCGTCGCGGGATTCCTCGGCAGCCTTCTGGCCGATCACCGGGTTGCCGCCCGCGCCCAGGCCACGGGTGAGTTTCTGGCCCAGCTGCAGCCGTTGCACGGCGGAAGACTGGATCAGGGCCTGGGCATCGGTGTTGAGCACCCTGTAGCCCACCCCCTGCAGGTCGGAGGCAATCATGCGATTGACCGCATTGCTGCCGCCACCACCAACGCCAATCACCTCAATGCGGGCTGTCTGGCTGGGCACGATGCCGTTTCCTGCAGGGACGCTGGCGCTGTAGGGGCCTTCGTTCGTGATCTCCATGGAAGGTCCCATGCCGTTCATCCTGGGCAGCATTATGTCGTCGCTTGGTCCAGCGGGCCTGAATGATTGCGACAGATTCGCTTGAAACCCTGGTTTGACCAAGGCCTTGTCAAGGTTTCAAGGCGTTAATCCACGCCCAGGCCGGGGCCAGCAGGGCCGCCGGGCCTGGGCTTGGGCGGCAGGCCCAACTCCGGGTGGTCCGGATCGCTGAGGTCGATCGACTGCACCTTCAAGCCCTTGACCCGGGTGGCCAGGTGGCTGGAGAGGTGGCTCAGCATGTCGAGGCGGCGGCCCAGCTGGCCATCGGGCAGGCCCAAACGCACCTTGCCGAGGGAGCTGGTGATCAGCCAGAGGTTGCCGTTGGGCTCGAAATGGATCTCGAGGAGGGTGGAGCCCAGCTGGCCACTGCGGCCCAGCACCTGGGCCAGGGGCGGTCGCAGGTGGTCCTGCCAGCCGCTCACCAGCAGCAGCGGGGCACCACCTGACCCATTGGCGCCCGATTGCTGGCGGCTGGTCATCCAGTTGCCGAGCCGATCGACATAGCCCTGCTCAAGCCCCTTGCCCGTATGCCGTTCGGCCCGGGCCACCGCCTTGCGATCGACCAGGTCGATGCGCAGCCGCGGCGGCAGCATCAGCCGGGTCACCTGAACGTTCTCCACCGGCAGGGCCGCGGCCAGTTGGGCCGCGAGCTGGCGCGGCTGGAGATGGAGAAGTTGCACAGGGAAGCGCAGCCGCGCCTCCTGGATGATCTGGTCACGGGAGACCTGGCGGCTGCCCACCACCTCCACCTGGGATGGGCTGCGCAAGCTCCAGCCCTGGCCGAGCAGCACCCAGCCCAGGCCGGCGGAGGCGCCGACCAGCACCAAAACGCGCCAAATCTCCCGCAGCCGTTGGTTGCGGCGTTGGAGGCGCAGCTGGCGGCGCCGCTCTGCCCCAGGACCCGGGCGCCGTTCCGTCTCGAGCGGGCTCACAGGTCGCAGCGGGCTCGGGCCATCAGCTGGTCGATCCAGCGGCGGGCCCGTTCCGCATCGGCAAAGGGCAGGTCCTTGTGCAAACCGCCCCCTACCAGGCGCAGGCGACAGGCGCCATGGGCCTCGTCGGTGAGGGGCGCCTCACCGGAGCGCAGGGCCAGCAATTCCACACATTCGAGGGTTTTCACCACGAACTGATCCTTTTCGACCAGTTGGCCGGCCTCAAAGGCACTCCAGCTGAGCAGGCCGCCCTCCAGCTTGGCGCCGCCACAGCTATCGAGCTTGGCCAGCTCCGCCCCCTCGGCCCAGTCGCGAAACAGCTGCTGACGCCTGCGCTCCAGCCAGCCCAGGGCCGTGAGCAGCACGAACACCAGCAGCAGGGGCAGCCAGAACAATCCGTGAATCATCTGGGCTCCACGCTCCCACCGGTGTGTGGCCTGGATTCTTGCGCCAGTTGCACCAGCTGGTGCACCAACTCCTCAAGCGGTAACCCTGTGGCGTCCCAGAGCATCGGATACATGCTTTGGCTGGTGAAGCCCGGCAGGGTGTTGATCTCATTGAGCCAGAGGGCTCCAGTGGCCTCCTCAAAGAAGAAATCCACCCGCGACAGGCCGGCAGCCCCCACCGCCCGGCAGGCCCCAATCGCCATCTCGCGGGCCCGTTCGGCAATCGCCTCGCTGACCTGGGCCGGAATCACGGTGTGGCTGAGGCCGGCGGTGTATTTGGTCTCGTAGTCGTACCAGTCGGCGTCAAAGCAGATCTCCCCCAGCACCGAGGCCGCCATCTGGCGATCGCCGAGCACGGCGCATTCCAGCTCCCGGGCCTTCACGCCCTGCTCCACCACCAGGCGGGGGTCGTGGCCGGCCGCTTCGCGCAGGCCCGCCAGCAGGGCGTCGCGATCAACGGCCTTGCTGATGCCCACCGAGGAGCCCAGGTTGGCCGGCTTAATGAAGCAGGGATAGCCGAGTTGGGCCTCCAGCCGCTCTAGCAACTCGGTGCGTTGGGGCTCAGGCCCCTCCAGCTCGGCGGCCTCCACGCAGGCGTAGGGCACCTGGGGCAGGCCGGCGGCGGCGAAGGCGGCCTTCATCGCCTGTTTATCCATGCCCACGGCCGAGCCCAGCACCCCCGAGCCAACGAAGGGCACCTGCATCAGGCTGAACAGGCCCTGGATCGTGCCGTCCTCGCCGTTGGGGCCATGCAGCACCGGGAACCACACCTCCACCTCCAGGGCGCCGGCGGGGAAGCCCCGAAAACCGGGCCGCTGGGGCGCCGGCGGCAGGTCTGCGGGCTGGGCCGGCAGGCCCGAGGCCAGCACCGCATCGGCCACGGCAGGCGGCCACCAGTGGCCCTGCTGGTCGATGTAGAAGCAGCTCAGCCGATAGCGCTCGGCGTTGGCGCCGCGGCGCAGGGCGCCCGCCACGGTGATCGCCGAGCGGATCGACACGGCATGTTCGCCCGACAGCCCACCGAACACCAGGCCGAGGTGGGTGGGGGGTGCTGCCATGGCGCCGTTGAAGTGGCGCCAAACGTATCAGCGCTCCGGCGTCAGGCCAGGGGGGCGGCCAGCGGGGCCGGAGGCGCTGGGGTGGATTGGGCGATGGAGGGTGCCCCGGAGGGGGACCGGCCGGCCGCGGCCAGGGGGCTGCCGCTGAGGGAGAAGGGACGCACCTCCTCGATCACCAGATCCACCAGCTCGCCAGCTGCGATCGGGCGGCCATCGCTGCGGTGGGAAGGGAAAAAGGTGAGCCGGTTGGAGCGGGTGCGACCCATCATCTGGCTGGCGTCCTTGGGGTTGGCCCCCTCCACCAGCACCTCCTCGACCCGGCCCAGGTAGCGGCCGCTGCGCTGGCGGGCGATGCGCTCCACCACCTGGTTGATCTCCTTCAACCGCTCCACCTTCACGGCCTCGTCGAGCTGGCCGGGCCAGTCGGCCGCAGGGGTGTTGGGCCTGGGCGAATAGGCGGCGGTGTTCACCAGATCGAAGCCGATCGCTTCGATCAGATCGAGGGTGCGGCGGTACTGGGCGTCGGTTTCACCGGGAAAGCCCACGATCACATCGGCACTGATCGAGGCATCGGGCATGCGCTCGCGGATGCGGTCGATGATGCGCCGGTAGCGCTCCACCGTGTAGCCCCGGGCCATGGCCTTGAGCAGGGCGTCATCGCCGCTCTGGAAGGGGATGTGGAAGTGTTCGCAAACCTTGGGCAGGTCGGCGCAGGCATCGATCAGGCGCTCGGTGAAGTAGCGGGGGTGGCTGGTGGCAAAGCGCAGCCGGGCGATCCCCTCCACGTCATGGACCTGGTGCAGCAGGTCGGTGAGGGTGTGCTGGCGGCGCCCCTCCGGGGTGATGCCGGGCAGGTCCCGGCCGTAGGCGTCGATGTTTTGGCCCAGCAGGGTGATTTCGCGGAAGCCCCGGGCGGCCAGTCCCTCCATCTCCAGGCGGATCGCCCCGGGCAGGCGCGATTGCTCCTTGCCCCGCACCGAGGGCACCACGCAGTAGGTGCAACGTTCGTTGCAGCCGTAGATCACGTTCACCCAACCGCAGACCGTGCTGTCGCGCCGGGCGGTGGTGATGTCTTCGAGGATGTGGTGCTCGCCCGTAGCCACCACCTGCTGGCCGTTTTCCACCTGGGTGAGCAGCACATCGAGCCGGTTGGCGTGCTGGGGCCCCATCACCAAATCGAGCTCCGGCACGCGCCGCAGCAGGGATTCGCCCTCCTGCTGGGCGACGCAGCCGGCCACCACCAGGGTGAGGTGGGGGTTGAGCCGTTTGCGCTGGGCCTGGCGCCCCAGGTAGCTGTAAACCTTCTGTTCGGCGTTATCTCGAATCGTGCAGGTGTTGTAGAGCACCAGATCGGCGCTGTGTTCGTCGCTGCCGGCGACATAACCCATGGCTTCGAGGATGCCGGCCATGCGCTCGGAATCGGCCTTGTTCATCTGGCAGCCAAAGGTGGTGATCCAGTAGCTGCCGCGGCGGGCCCCTGGGGCCTGGGGGGCCTGGGTGCCGGCGGGGGTGATCACGGTCATGGGGCGGCGGTCAGAACGGGTCGGGGGATGGGGCGGCGGAGGCGGCGCTGGAGACGCCTGGGGCGGAGCGGGGCGGTTTCGAGCGGCTTGAACGGGCTTTTCAGCCCTGGGCGAAGCCCCCAGCGGGCTGCTCCGGGCCATGGCCATGGGCGTTTGCCCTTGGAATGCTCCGAAATCCCCTGTTAGCTGCCAGCCTGCCAGGGCAGGTCCATCGCTGGTGGCGTCAAGGGATGCGAGTTCGGCTGCAGCGTTTTTCCCTCACCAAGGCCGTGCCCCTGGCGATCAGCCGGGGCACCACGGCCGCGGTGGAGCACCTGCTGGTGGAGGTCGAGCAGGACGGCCTGATTGGCAGGGGCGAAACCGGCGGCTTTGACACCGGCCTGCGCGCCTACGAGACCGACGCCATCGCCGCCGAGCTGGCGGCCCTCGTGCCCGAACTCGAGCCCCTAGCCCCCGAGCCCCTCCAGGCCCTCGACCCCCTGCTAGCCCGCCTGAGCCCGCCGGCCCGCTGCGGCCTAGACCTGGCCCTGCACGACTGGTGGGGGCAACGGCTGGACCAGCCGCTCCACCGGCTCTGGGGGCTGGATCCGGGGGCCTGTGTCGCCACCAGCGTCACCCTGGGGCTAGGGGAGCCGGCGGCGGTGCTGGCGCGGCTCGAGCGCTGGTGGCAGCAGCTGCCCGCCAGCCGCATCAAGCTCAAGCTCGGCAGCCCCGCCGGATCCGACCACGACCGCGCCCTAGTGCAGGCCGTGACCGAAGCCATGGCCCGGCGCCAGGACCAGCACCAAGGGACGCTGGAGTTGCAGGTGGATGCCAACGGCGGCTGGGACCTGGCCACGGCCCAGGCGATGGTGCCCTGGCTGGCGGACCAGGGGGTGGTGCTGGTGGAACAGCCCCTCGCCGCCCTGGCCGATCCGGTGGCCGATCGGGCCGGCTTTGCCGCCCTGGCCGGCCTGGCGCCCCTGGCCCTGGTGGCCGATGAGAGCTGCTGGAATCTGGCCGACCTGCTGCGCCTGGCCCCGGTGGTGGATGGCATCAACATCAAATTGCTTAAAAGCGGCGGACTCTCGGAAGCCCTGCTGATGGCCCGCTGCGCCCGCCGGCTCGGCCTGGGGGTGATGCTGGGGTGCTATTCGGACAGCAGCCTGTTGAACAGTGCCGCCGCCCAGCTCCTGCCCCTGGTGGAATGGCCCGATCTCGACAGCCATCTCAACCTGGTGGATGACCCCTTCCAGGGGGCCGATCTCGTAGGCGACTGCCTCCGGCCCTCGCCCCTGCCGGGCCTGGGGGTCCGCTGGGCCCCGGGAGCCGGGGCCGCTGCCGCCCTGGTCGATGCCGCCGGGCCCAAGGTCGCTGGGTCCAAGGTGACTCGGGCTAAAACCGCCCCAGCCAAAACCGCCCCATCCAAAACCGTTGGGTCCAAGGCCGGCGGAGGCCGTAAGTCCCCTAGCGGCCCGTCCAAGGACAACTCCAAAGCCAAAGCCCAAGCCAAGGGCCCGGAGGCCTGATGCTCAGCGCCTCCGCCCCCCTGGTGCTGCTGCTCCATGGCGGCCTGGACAACCTCTCTGGCAAGACAGGCCTGGCCCTATTGCGCTACCGCCCCGGCCCGATCCTGGCCGTGGTGGATCCGGCCCATGCCGGCGCCGATCTGGAGGCGATCACCAAGATCCCCCGCGCCGTGCCAATCGTGGCCTCCATGGCCGAGGCCCTACCCCTGTTGGGGGCCCAAGGCCAGGGACCGGGCCAGGGGGGCGAACGGCCCGTGGCCGTGGTGGGGCTGGCCCCTTCCGGCGGGATCCTGCCGGCCGAGATGGGAGGAGATCTGCTGCTAGCCCTGCAGGCCGGCCTGAACCTGGCCAGTGGCCTGCACAGCCGCCTCGGCGACGATCCGGTGCTGGCCGCCGCCTGCCGGGAACCAGGGCAATGGATCTGGGACCTGCGGCAGGAACCACCTGGCTTAAGCGTGGCCACGGCCCTGGCGGCGGGCCTGCCCTGCCGCAGGCTTCTAGCCGTGGGCACCGACATGGCCGTCGGCAAGATGAGCGCCTGCCTGGAACTGGCGGCGGCGGCCAGGCGGGACGGGATCGATGCCCGTTTCGTTGGCACGGGTCAGGCCGGCATCCTGATCGCCGGCCAGGGGGTTCCCCTCGATGCGGTGCGGGTCGACTACGCGGCTGGGGCCGTGGAGGCGGCGGTGCTGACGGCCGCCCTGGGGGCCGGGCCGGCCAGCCTGGTGCTGGTGGAGGGCCAAGGCTCCCTCTGCCATCCCGGCTCCACCGCCACCTTGCCCCTGCTCCGAGGCAGCCAGCCCACCGACTTGTTGCTGGTGCACCGCGCCGGCCAACGCTTTGTCCGCACCCGGCCCGGGGCCGGGGCCGTGGCGATCCCGCCCCTGGCCGACGTGATCGCCGCCTACGAGGCCGTGGCCGCCCTAGGCCGGCCTGCGGGCGCCCCCGCCCCCCGGGTGCGGGCGATCGCCCTCAATACCGCTGGCCTGGAGCCGGCCGCGGCCCAAACGGCCCTGGCCCAATGCCAGGAGTCGACGGGGCTGGTCTGTGACGATCCCGTGCGTCACGGTGGGTCCAAATTATTAAGGGCCTTGCTTGCCTCGCCCGCTGTGACCGCGCCGTGATCCCTCCCCAGCCGCCGCCGTTGCCGCCCCCGGGGTTAAATCCCGAGTCCCGCATCGGGCCGATCCGGACCGCCATTGACCAGTTGATCGCCGAGGCCAGTGCCGGCAACACGGGGGTGGCCAACCTGGCCGACCTCACCGCGAAGGCCGCGCGACTGCTGGTGGGGGGCGGCCTTCCCCTCGATCGCCTCAGCCTTTCGGTGATCCCGCTCCAGAGCGGCCACGACGGCGTGCAGTACTGGTGGGAGCTGGAGCAGATCGATGCGGTGCGGTCCTTCCACCGCACCGCCGATTTCTTCGAGGAAGAACATCGCCGCAACACGGTCTTCAAGCACCTGCGCGACACAGGAGAACCGCTGCGCCTGCGCTTGGAGTCGCTGCCGATTGAATCAATCGCCTTTGATTTCCTCGTCAAACTCAAACGGGAGGGATTCACCGATTACCTGGCGGAGTCCCTGTTCACCGACGGCACCTACCTGGCGGCCCTGACCCTGGCCACCCGGCGCAGCGGCGGGTTCCGTGGATCGGACCTGCAGGAAGTGCAGCGCCTGGTCGGCACCATGGGAATGGCCGTGGTGACGCGCTTCCGCGAACGGGCCAAGCTCAATGCCTGGAGTGATCCCCTCACGGGCCTGATCAACCGGCGGCGGCTGGAGCAGCGCCTGGCCGAAGCCTTCGAGGCCAAGCTGGCGATCAGCCTGCTGCTCTTCAATCTCGATGACTTTGGGGCCTACAACACCCAATTCGGCCATTTCTGTGCCGACGATTGCCTGCTGGCACTCTCCCGGGTGCTGCTGGCCGCCAGCGCTGGCAATACCCATTTGCCGGCCCGCTTCGGTGGCGACATCTTTGCCCTAGTGCTGGCGGGAGCCCAGGCCGGGGAGGCCGAGGCCATCGGCCGCCAGGTGATGGCCCAGGTGCTGGCCCTACGGCTGGCCCACCCCGGCTCGAGCGGGTCGCCCTTCATCACCGTGAGGGTTGGCCTCGCCGTGGTGACCCCGGAGGATGGCAGTGCCACCGACCTGGTCAGCCGGGCCCAGGAGGCCCTGGCGGCGGCCAAAGAGGCGGGTGGGAACTGCCTGATCCGGCTCTGATGAGGTCGGGACCGACCTCGGCCTTAAAGGGACCTGAAGGACAGGTTGGATCAGGTGTCTAGGCGCCAGGGATCTAGGGCAGATCCGCGCCGTTAGGCAAAAAAAAAGCCCGATCCAAGAGGATCGGGCCGAACGTTCCGAAGGAACAGGGCGAGCGAGGGGACTTGAACCCCCGCATGGCGGAATCACAATCCGCTGCCTTAACCACTTGGCGACGCCCGCCACGGCCCAGCCATCCTATCAAGGGGTCCCCACTGTCCTTGGCTGCGCCAGGGGTGCTTGTCTTGATGTCGCCGTCGTCCTCCCGTTGGTCCTGGGTGCTTTGGCCCGGATTGATCAGTGCCGCCGTGGCGACCCTGGCCTGGAGCAATCCGCCCCCAAGGGACTTTGAGGACTTCGCCGCCGACCAGCTGGTGAACCTGGCGGTGAAGGAGGTTTGCGGGCCCCAGGGGCTGCCCATGCTGCTGCAACTGGTGGTCCAGGACTGCCCCAAGCTGATGCTCAGCCAGCGCCAGACCCTCGGCTCCCTGGCCAGCCAGGCCAGTCACCGCTGGAATTTCGGTTTGTTCAGCCTCTACCGCACCGACCTGGGCGGCCCGACCGGTCTGCCGGGCCTAGTGCTGCCCCGGTACCGGGCCCTGACCCTGGCCGGGGCGGGCCAATTTCTGGTGCTCCACACGGAGACTGACCCGGGTTCGTCCCGATGACGGCACCCGCTGCTGCCGGAACTGCCAGCGAGGGGGCCCACGAAGGCCCCCCCGGCCGCCGCTGGCTCCCGCCCCTGCGCCTGCCACGGGCCCTGCTGGATCCGTCCCTGACGAACCTGCCGGCGGGCAACGGCGAAGGGTTGGTCACGGTGCGCCTGGCCATCGACGCTGGTCGCATCGGCGCCATCGAGCCCGTCCCCGAGGGTCCTGGCCAGGCCGCCGCTCCCCTGGCGATCACGCCGCCGGTGGATGCCCACGTCCATCTGGATAAGGCCTTCAGCTGGAGCGCCTTCCCGAACCAATCGGCCACGATGGCAGCGGCCCTGGCCGCCAATGGCCGCGAAGCGGAGCAGCGCACGGCCGACCAGGTGCTGGAGCGGGGCGAAGCGGGCTTGGATCGGGCCTGGCGCTATGGCCTCAGGGGCCTGCGCAGCCATGTGGACAGTGCCGGTCCGGCGGCCGCGCCGAGCTGGCAGGCCCTGCTGGAGCTGCAGCAGCGCTGGCGCGGCCGCCTGGAGTTGCAATTGGTGGCCCTGGTGCCGATCGCCTTCTGGTCGAGCCCGGAGGGGCTGGAGTTGGCCCGGCGGGTGGCCGGCGCGGGCGGACTGCTGGGGGGGGTGCTGGGGCCGCCCTTCCGCCGGAGCGCCAGCGATGTCGATCACCTGCTCGGCCTGCTGCGCCTGGCCGAACGGCTGGGCTGCCCTGTGGACCTGCATGTGGATGAGGGGTCGGCAGCCCCGGGGGCCGGCGTGGCCCTGCTCACCGGCCTGATCGAGCGCCAGGGCTGTGGCGTGCCCGTGACCTGCAGCCACGCCAGCAGCATGGGCCTGCTGCCCCTAGGGCCCCGGATCCAACTGGCGGAACGGATGGCGGCCGCGGGCCTGCAGGTGGTGGCCCTGCCCACCACCAACTTCTGGCTGCTCGGCCACCAGGACGGCCTCACCACCCCGGAGCGGCCCCTGGCGCCGATCCGGCTGTTGCAGCAGGCGGGGGTACCCGTGGCCCTCGGCGGTGACAACGTGCAGGACCCCTGGTATCCGGGCGGCGATTTCGATCCGATCGAGCTGCTGCGCTTTGCCGCACCGGCCGCCCAGCTGGCCCCCTGGCGGCGCCTGGGGCTGGCGCCGTTCACCAGCGCAGCCGCACGGCTGATGGGCCTGGCCTGGGACGGGGTGCTGCGGCTGGGATCCCCGGCCGACCTGGTGGTGCTAGGCGCCAGCAGCTGGAGCGAACTGCTCGCCCGGCCGGCCCAGCGGCGGGTGCTGCGGGCCGGGGAGTGGCTCCAGCCGCCCGCCGCGGAAGCCCCCCAGCCCCTACTCACCCCATTCGCAGCCAGGGTTGACCCCTGAGCCGCCGCCACCGATGACCTTGCCCGCCTGCCCCCCCAACGATCCGGCCCGAACGATGTCCGTGCTGCCCACTGCCCTGCCCGAGCCCCTGCCGCCCCTGGCCAGCGAGGCCCAGCTCCTGGCCCTGGAAGGGGATCTGCTGGCCGCCGGGCTGGCCCCCCTGCGCCAGCCCCAGGACCTGGCCCGGGGCTCCGCCGATGCCTTCGTCTATTCGCCGGTGTTGACGCCCCTCTTGGAGGGCTGCCGCGCCCAAATGCTGGTGCGGGCCCAGACCGTGGATGGGGTTCTGAAGGTGGCGGCGGCCTGTGGCCGCGAGGGGGTGAGCCTCACCCTGCGGGGCGCGGCCACGGGCAACTACGGCCAGTGCGTGCCCTTGGCCGGCGGCTTGGTGCTCGATCTCACCGGCCTAAAACGGCTGCGGGGCCTCGACGGCGACACCGGCGTGGTCACGGCCGAGGCGGGGATCCTGCTCGAGGACCTGGACCAGCAGCTCCTAGCCCAGGGTCGGGCCCTGCGGCTGGTGCCCAGCACCTACCGCAGCGCCAGCCTGGGGGGCTTCATCGCCGGCGGCTCCGGCGGCATCGGCTCCCTGCGATGGGGCTTCCTGCGCGATCCGGGCCACCTGCTGGGGCTGGAGCTGGTGACCCTGGAGCCCCAGCCGCGCCTGCTGAACCTGGATGCCACGGCAGCGCGGGCGATCAACCATGCCTACGGCTGCAATGGCATCATCACGGCCCTGAGCCTGGCCACCACCGAAGCGGTGGCCTGGCGCCAGCTGGTGATTGGCTTTTCCAGCTGGGGCGGGGCCTTGGCGGCGGCCCAGCAGCTGCCGGCCTCGGCCCTGCTTCTCAATGGCCTCTGCCTGCTGGAGGCGCCCGTGGCGGCCCAGGTGCCGTGGCCCAGCGGCTGCGAGCCCGCCGCTGGCCAGGAGCACCGGCTGCTGCTGCTAGCCGCCCCTGGGGCCGTGGCCCCACTCACCGCTTGGCTGAAAGAGCTGGGCGGCGAGCTCCTCTGGCAGGCACCCCAGGGAGCCAGCCGCGGGGTGCCCTTGCGGGAGCTCTGCTGGAACCACACCACCTTGCACCTGCGGGCCCGCGATCCCGGCTGGACCTACCTGCAGCTGCTCCTGCCCCAACCGGAAGCTCCCTGCCTGGAGGCCCTCAAGGCGACCTGGGGGGACGCCCTGCTCTGGCACCTGGAGGCCGTGCGCTCGGGCGGCAACCAGCGGCTGGTGGCCCTGCCGCTGGTGCGCTGGCAGGGGGCCGGGGCCCTGGAGCGGCTGATCAACCAGAGCCGCCAGCTGGGGGCGGTGCTGTTCAACCCCCACGCGATCACGGTGGAGGAGGGCGGCCTGGGGGGGGTGGACGCCGAGCAGGTGGCCGCCAAGGCCGCCTACGACCCGGCCGGGCTGCTCAATCCCGGCAAGTTGCGCGGCTGGCTCGAACGCCAGGCTGGCGCCAGTCCAGGGGCTGCCCTGGGCGTTGCCGCGGCCTAACAGCCCAGGCTTTCCCTGGTGCCTACGCCACTGACCGGGTTGGTGCCAGTGGCCGTGCGGCAGAGCTGGCGCTGGCTGGCCCTGTCAATCAGGGCATCGCTGAAATCGGCGTTCTCGATGCGGGCACCGCCAAAGCGGCTGCCCGAGGCAATCGCCCCGCGCAGGATGGCGCCGCGCAGGTCGGTGTCACTGAAGTCGGCCCGGTCCATCAGGGCATCGGTGAGGTCGGTGCCGTTGAAGTCGGCGGCGGGGAAGGCCGCCTGGGTGAGGATCGCGCCGCTCAGATCGGCCCCGGCAAAGTTGGCGCCCCGGCCCACCACCCCGGCAAAGGAGCTGTTGGCCAGGGCCTGGCCATGGAAATCCTGGCCGCTCTGGTTGGTGAGGGTGTAATCCACCTTCTCAAAGGCCCAACCGGCCCCGGGCTGGGCAACCAGCAGGGCCATCAGCACGGCAGGCCGCAGCACCGGCAACGCCCTAGCCCAGAGACCCCGAAGCCCCCGGCCCAGGTCGGGCCTAGCAAACCCATGGGGGAATCCCCCAGGCAGCGGAGATCCGCCCAAGGGATCAGGCCCGAATCGACGCGAAGGCTGGGCCATGGCATGCCGTGGGCAAAGGGGCTGGGGGCTGGAGCAGCGTCGATCCAAGCGAGCGCTCCAGCACGCTCATCCTGGCCCTGCTGGGGCCGGATCGAGCAAGGGGATCAGGGCCCCGAGCAGATAAAGAGAACCGGCCACAACCGGGAGGGCCGTGCCGGGGTCCGAGCACCCACCAGCCCCTGGGGAAGCCAGCTCGCAGGCCCCGGGCTCGCTCCCCGCCCGATGGTGCAGCCAGGCCAGGCCTTCGGCAGGATCGGCCACCGGCCGCAGTTGACAGGCCAATTCGGGGCAGGCGGCCACCAGATCGGCGGCACTCCAGCTGGCGTGCGCCGGCAGGGGGGTGATGGCCGCCTGGTCGCCGGGGGCCAGCAGGTCCCGCACCATGGCTGCACCTTGCTTGTGGCGCTGGATCCCCAGCAGCCAACGGCGCCCGCCCGCCCCCCAGGGGGCCCGCTCCCCCTGGTCCAGCTCCTGGCGCAGGGCGCTGGCGGCGGGCGGGTTGTGGGCCCCATCGAGGAGCAGGGGCTGGCCCCGATAGGAGCGGATCTCCAGCCGGCCAGGCCAGCGGGCCTGCGCCAGGCCCCGCCCAATCGCGCCCGCCCCGATGCCCCAGCCCAGCTCCCCCAGGGCCTGGGCCATGGCGACGGCCACGGCCCCATTGCGGCGCTGGAGATCGCCGGCCAGGCCCAGGCGGGGCCCGCCCAAGGCCTGGGGCGGCAACGGATCCACCCAACGCAGCTGCGTGCCAACCTGCCGGGCCTGGTCGTCCAGAACGGCAGCCACCGCCGGCTCCTGGGGGGCGCTGACCGCGATGGCCCCGGACTGGAACACCCCAGCCTTTTCGAAGGCGATCGCCTCCAGGCTGGAGCCCAAGTATTCGCAGTGGTCCAGGCCGATGCTGGCCAAGCCAATCACCCGGCGATCGGGGTGGAGGGTGGTGGCATCGAGGCGACCGCCCAGGCCCACCTCCAGGATCGCCAGCTGCACAGCTTCGGCCGCAAGGCGATCAAAGGCGGCGGCCGTGAGCAGTTCAAAGGGGGTGAGGTGGAAGGCGCCAGCGATCGAACGCCAGCGGCCCAGGTCGGCGCGCAGCTCGGCGGGGGTGATCCAGCGCTCGCCCAGCTGCAGGCGCTCACACCAGCTGAGCAAATGGGGGGAGCGGTAGACGCCGTAGTGCAAACCCGCCTCCGCCAGGATCGCCGCCAAGAACGTGCAGATCGACCCCTTGCCGTTGGTGCCCGCCACCTGCACGGCAGCAAAGCGCCGCTCCGGCTGGCCACCGGCCGCCAGGGCCCCGGCCAGCCGCTCGAGGCCGAGGTCCACACCGCGGCTGGCAAAGGGTTCGAGCAGATCGTCCAGATCCACCGGCGCCGGCAGGCCCAGCCCCACCTAGGCCGCTTCCTTGGTCAGAGTCTGGTTGGCTGGGGCGGCGGCCGCCCGACTGGCCACCAGGCGGGTGAGGGCCGCTTCAAAGCGCTGCACCGCCAGCCGCAGCTGGCGCGGCTTAATCACCAGAGGCGGCACGAACCGCACCACCGCAGGGCCAGCGGGCACGAGCAACAACCGATGGGCCATGGCCTCCGCCACCAGCTCGGGGGCCGTCACGCCATCGGGCTGAAGCACCAGGCCCTGCAACAGGCCCCAGCCCCGCACGCCGGCCAGCTGCTGGGGATGGAGGAGTACCAGCTCGCCCAACAGGCCCGCGAGCAGCTCGCCCATGCGCCCGGCGTGGGCCACCAACTGGCGCCGCTCCAGCTCGGCCACCACGGTGAGGCCGGCGCGGCAGGCAAAGGGATTGCCGCCGAAGGTGCTGGCGTGTTCCCCGGGCCGCAGCACATCGGCCCGGCGGTTGACGGCCAGGGCCCCAATCGGAATGCCGCCGCCCAGGCCCTTGGCCAGGGTGAAGGCATCGGGCTCCACGCCCAAGTTCTGGTAGCCCCAGAGGCAGCCGCTGCGGCCGACCCCCACCTGCACCTCATCGAAGATCAGCAGGATGTCGCGTTCATCGCAGAGCTGGCGGACCCGGGCAAAAAAGGCCGGATCGCCCGGATTGACGCCCCCTTCCCCCTGCAGGGGTTCCAGCAGCACGGCCGCCACCCGGGGACCATCGGCCTCGCACTCCTGGAGCAGGGCTTCAAAGGCGGCCGTGTCGTTGTAGGGGAAGAAACGAAACCCCTCCACCATGGGCTCGAACCCCTGGTGATACTTGGGCTGGCCCGTGGCGCTGACGGCCGCCAGGGTGCGGCCGTGGAAGCTGGCCTGGGCCGTGAGGATCACCGGCCGCTCGATGCCGAGGCGGGTGTGGCCGTATTTGCGGGCCAACTTGATCGCCGCCTCGTTGGCCTCAGCCCCCGAATTGCAGAAAAACACCCGATCGGCGCAGCTGTGGTCGGTGATCCAGCCCGCCAGCTGCTCCTGCTCCGGGATCCGGTAGAGGTTGGAGACATGCTGCAACCGTCCAAGCTGGCGGCCCAGTGCCTTCCGCATGGCCGGGTTGCTGTGGCCCAGGGTGCAGGTGGCGATACCCGCCACGCAGTCGAGGTAACGGCGGCCCTGGTCATCCCACAGCCAGCAGCCCCTGCCCTTTTTGAGGGTCAGGGGATAGCGGCTGTAGGTGTCCATCACGGGATGGACAGGCTCTAGGGGGATGGGAGCGGTGGGACTCGAACCCACAAACCCGAAGGCGCTCGATTTTGAGTCGAGTCCGTCTACCAATTCCGGCACGCTCCCGTGATCCCGATCCTAGGGGAGCCGCCGGATCGAGGCGCCCACCCCATTGAGCTTGCCTTCCAGATCGGCATAGCCCCGATCCAGATACTCCAGCCCCTGAACCGAGGTGACCCCATCCGCGGCCAGGCCAGCCAGCACCATGGCGGCCGAGGCGCGCAGGTCGCTGCCCTGGACCGGGGCGCCGCTGAGGCGGGGCACCCCCTCAATAAAGGCCGTATTGCCCTGGAGCCGGATCGCCGCCCCCATGCGCTGCAGCTCGGCCACGTGCTGGAGCCGGTTCTCGAAGATGTTTTCGGTGATGATGCTGGTGCCCTGGGCCGTGGCCAGCAGGCTCATAAAAGGGGCCTGGAGGTCGGTGGGGAAGCCGGGGAAGGGCTGGGTACGCAGGTCGACGGCGCGGATCTCATCGGCGCTGATCTCCAGGGTGGAGCCATCCATGGTGAGTTTGCAGCCCACGTCCTCAAGCTTGGTCAGCACGGCGCCGAGGTGCTCGGGGATCACCGGACCGACCCGCAGGCGCGAGCGGGTGATGGCGGCGGCGAGCAGGAAGGTGCCCGCTTCGATGCGGTCGGGGATCACGGCGTAGTCGGCGCCATGGAGGCGCTCAACGCCCTCAATCGTGATCGTGGTGGTGCCAGCGCCGCGGATCCGCGCTCCCATGGCGCTCAAGAGCCCGGCCAGGTCGATCACCTCCGGCTCGAGGGCCGCGTTGTCGATCACGGTTTCGCCCTCAGCCAGGGCGGCGGCCATCATCAGGGTCTCGGTAGCGCCCACGCTGGGGCAATCGAGATGGATCCGGCCACCGGTGAGGCGACGGCGGCGGCCTGGCACAACCGCCGAAACCACGCCGTGGTCGATCGTGACCTGGGCTCCGAGGGCCTTGAGACCTTTGACATGCTCAACCACGGGCCGGGTGCCGATCTGGCAACCGCCGGGGAGGGGCACCTGGGCGATGCCGAGGCGGGCCAACAGGGGGCCAATACAAAAGAAGCTGGCCCGCAGGCTGTTGACCAATTCGTAGGGGGGAGAGGACTGGTTCAGGCCAGACCCATCCAGCACCAGGCTGTCGGCGGAGCGCTGCACGCCCACGCCGAGGGAGCCGAGGATGTCACCCATGCCGAGGATGTCGGTGAGGGGCGGCACATTGCGCAGGCGCAGGGCATCGGCCGTCAACAGGGAGGCGGTCATCAGCACGAGGGCTGAATTCTTGGCGCCACTCACCCGCAACTCACCGGCGAGGCGGCGGCCGCCAGCAATCTCAAGCTGGGGGCTGAGCACCTGGGTAGACGGGACAACCGTCAGGGTCATGGCTTCCGATGTCCCGGACTGGGTGCCCCATCTTGACGACCAACCCTGAAGGCGTCCAGACGTCCGGCGCCAGAACTGGCTTGTTTTTTGCCCGCCAACCCTCCCCAAGGCCTGGTTCCAGGGCCGCTCTGGAGGGGCCAGGGCCATGGGCTATGGTCACTGGGTCGCTGCGGCGACACGCCCGCGGATGTGGCGGAATTGGTAGACGCGCTAGTTTCAGGTACTAGTGGCAGCAATGTCGTGGGAGTTCAAGTCTCCCCATCCGCATACGAAACAAGCCTGGGTCAGGCAACGACCTGACCGGCTTTTTCGACTTCAGTTTTTGCCCCGATCTGACTCGGCCGCCCGCTAGTTCCGCGACGGAATTGTCCTAGGGCCGTCCCAAGCCACCGCCAAACTGCAGCACGCCATTGGTTAGGGTCCAGGTCAGGCCCAGGGGCGACTTCATGATCATTCTCAAGATCAGCAATGCTTCCGAGGTGGTGGCCTCCAAGCTCGGCAAATTTCTGCAGGCCCTCACCCCCGATGCCCTCGATCAGGCCTCGGTAGAAGACGTGCTCCTGAAAAAACTGATCGAAAACCTGGCGGCCGAGGGCCTCAAGGGCGAGGTGGCCGCCGTGAAGGGGTTGGACCTGCAGGAGGCCAACCTGGTGATCCAGGGCAACCTGCACGTGCGCCGGCACCACGAGTTCTGAGCCCAAGCCGGGATCGGGGATCGGTGCCCATGACAGGGATGGATGCGGATCCGGGCCAGGGGGATCTTGAGCTGATTTCCAGCCGGCGCAATCCCCTGGTGGGGCGGCTGCGGGCCCTGCACCAGGGGCGCGGCCGCCGCGAGCAACAACGGCTGCTCCTGGAGGGCACCCACCTGCTCCAGGAGGTCCTGCGCCTGGGCCTCAGGCCCGATTGGCTCCTGGCCACTGCCACCTGGATGGAGCGCCACGACGCGCTGCTCGCCCAGCTGCGGCAAGGGGCCCTGCAGGGTGCAAACCCATCAGGGGGGGATCCGGCCCTCCAGCTGCGGGTCGTAAGCGAGGAGGTGCTGGCCGCCGTTGCCACCACCGAGCAACCCGATGGCGTCGTGCTGACCCTGCCCCTGGAGCAGCTGCCCCACCCCCGGGCCTGGCCGGCCAGCACCGACCAGCCAGGGGACTCGCCAAAACAGGGTCCGCCCCAGGCCCCCTTTCCCAGTTTTGTGCTGGCCCTCGATCGCCTGCAGGATCCGGGCAACCTGGGCACCCTGCTGCGCTGTGCCCTGGCCGCCGGTGTGGAGGAGGTGTGGCTGGCGGGCGGGGCCGATCCGCACCAACCCAAGGTGCTACGGGCCTCGGCGGGGGCGGCCCTGGCCCTGCCCCTGCGGCGGCTGCAGAACCTGGGGCCTGCCCTGGCCCAAGCCGCTGGCCAGGGCAGCCAGGTAGTGGCCACGGTGGTGGCACCGGCCGTACGGCCCTACTGGGAGCTGGATTGGGGCCAGCCCACGGTGTTGTTGCTCGGCAATGAGGGGGCGGGCCTGGATCCGGCCCTGATCGCCCTGGCGAGCGAGCGGGTCACGATCCCCCATGCCGCTGCGGTGGAATCCCTGAACGTGGCCCTGGCGGCGGCGCCCCTGCTGCTGGAGCGCTGGCGCCAACGGCTGGGGGGGTGACGGGGGAGAATGGCCCTAACAACCGCAGGGTCCTTCGGTGAGCGCCTCCAGTTCCGATGCCTCCAGCGCCACTGGCTCAGGTGGCATGGCCTTTGACTTCGATGTGATCGTGATCGGGGCCGGCTATGGCGGCTTCGATGCGGCCAAACATGCCGCCGACCATGGCCTGCGCACGGCGATCATCGAATCGCGCGACATGGGCGGCACCTGCGTCAACCGGGGCTGCGTGCCCTCCAAGGCCCTGCTGGCGGCCAGCGGCCGGGTGCGCGAATTGGCCGATGCCAAGCACCTGGCCGGCTTTGGCATCCATGCCGCGCCGGTGCGCTTCGAACGCCAGAAGATCGCCGACCACGCCAACCAACTGGTGGCCACGATCCGCACCAACCTCACCAAGACCCTGGAACGGGCCGGCGTGACGATCCTGCGGGGCAAGGGCCGACTGGAGGGCTCCCAAAAGGTGGGGATCCGCGAAATCAGCGGCGTGGACCGCATCCTCAGCGCCCGCGAGGTGATCATCGCCACGGGTTCGGATCCCTTCGTGCCCCCCGGCATCGAAACCGACGGGCGCACGGTGTTCACCAGCGATGAGGCGATCAGCCTGGAATGGCTGCCCCGCTGGATCGCCATCATCGGCAGCGGCTACATCGGCTTGGAATTTGCCGATGTTTACACCGCCCTGGGCTGTGAAGTGACCATGATCGAAGCCCTGGATCGGGTGATGCCCACCTTTGATCCCGACATCGCCAAAATCGCCGCCCGCAACCTGATCGAGGGCCGCGACATCGACGCCCGCGCTGGCGTCCTGGCCCGCCAGGTGACGCCGGGCTCGCCGGTGAAAATCGAGCTGGTGGACATGGCCACCCGGGAGCCGGTCGAAACCCTGGAGGTGGATGCGGTGCTGGTGGCCACCGGCCGGGTGCCGGTGAGCAAGGAGCTCAACCTTGGATCCCTGGCGGTGGAGACCAACCGGGGCTTCATCCCCGTGGATGACGAGATGCGGGTGCTGGTGAATGGGGCGCCCGTGCCCCACCTCTGGGCCGTGGGCGATGTCACCGGCAAAATGATGCTGGCCCACACCGCCGCCGCCCAGGGCGCCGTGGCCGTGGACAACATCCTGGGCCACCGGCGCCGCATCGATTACCGGTCGATTCCGGCGGCCACCTTCACCCATCCGGAGATCAGTTCGGTGGGCCTGTCTGAAGTGGAAGCCAAGGAACTTGCCGCCCAAGAGGGCTTTGAGCTGGGGCTGGTGCGCAGCTATTTCAAGGCCAACACCAAGGCCCTGGCCGAATTGGAAAGCGATGGCCTGATGAAGTTGCTGTTCCGCAAGGACACCGGCGAAGTGTTGGGGGCCCATCTCTATGGCCTGCATGCGGCCGACCTCATCCAGGAGATCGCCAACGCCGTGGCCCGCCGCCAGAGCGTCAGCCAGCTGGCCACCGAGGTGCACACCCATCCCACCTTGAGTGAGCTGGTGGAAGTGGCCTACAAGCAGGCGGCCCAGGCCGTTGCAGCGGCCCAGGCCGGTTCCCCAGCCGCAGCCCCGGCATCGGCCCGCCAGCCGCTGGGGGTCTGAGCCGATGGAGATCCGTCGCCGGCCGCCCAATCCCCCCGTGAAGGTGGCCCACCTGATGTATGGCATCCCCCATCCGGAGGAGGAGCCGCGCCACATTCTCGAAAAAATTGTCTGGGAAAAGGACAAGGAGGTGGCTAGCGCCCGCGAGCGGGTGCCGCTAGAGAAACTCAAAGAGCAGATCGCTGATCTGCCCGCCACCCGGGATTTTCTCGGTGCCCTGCGCGCGGGCACCCCCAAACCGGCCGTGATCGCCGAGATCAAAAAGGCCAGCCCCAGCAAGGGCGTGATCCGGGAGGATTTCGATCCCGAAGCGATCGCCAAGGGCTATGCGGCCGGCGGTGCCAGTTGCCTTTCGGTGCTCACCGACAAGGCCTTCTTCCAGGGGGGCTTTGAGGTGTTGGTGCAGGTGCGTCAGGTGGTGGACCTGCCCCTGCTCTGCAAGGACTTCATCCTCAGCCCCTACCAGCTCTACCAGGCCCGGGCCGCCGGCGCCGACGCCGCCCTGCTGATCGCGGCGATCCTCACCGACCAGGACATGGCCTACCTGCTCAAGGTGGCCCGCTTCCTGGGCCTGGCCGTGCTCGTGGAAGTGCATGACGGTGCCGAATTGGACCGGGTTTTGGCCCTCGATGGCGTGACCCTCGTTGGCATCAACAACCGGGATCTGGCCAGCTTCGAGGTAGACCTCGGCACCACCGCCACCCTGCTCGAAACCCATGGCGAGCGCCTGCGGGCCAAGGGGATCCTGGTGGTGAGTGAATCGGGCCTATTCCAGCGCAACGACCTCGACCGGGTGCAGGCGGCCGGGGCCGAGGCGGTGCTGGTGGGAGAAGCCTTGATGCGCCAGGCCGATGTCACGGCGGCCTTGAAGGGGCTGATTAACGGTTGAGTCCCGGTCACCGCCCTTCAGGACGGGAAGGAAGCAGCCCATGGCACCCCAGGCCTAATCCGTGCCGAAGCCCTAGGAGCCCTGACCACCCTTTGGAGCCAATCCATCGGAGATAGGGGCCCAAACAAAAGCCCCCGCCATGGGCGAGGGCTCGGGGTGCCGGTTGGCTGAAGGGCAGAAAGGCCGGCAGGCAGCGCCGGCCCCGCTGGCTTCAGACCTTGCGGGAGTAGAACTCCACCACCAGCAATTCGTTGATCTCGAGGGCGACCCATTCGCGCTCGATCTTGCCACCCACCTTGGCCGCCATCTTGGCCTTGTCGAATTCGAGGTGGGGAGGAATGTTGGCCAGACCGGGGAACTCAAGGTTGGCCTGGGCGAGCAGCTTGCTGGCCTTGCGTTCGCGGATTGCGACCACATCGCCGGAGCGGCACTGGTAGCTGGGGATGTCCAACACCCGGCCGTTCACGGTGACGTGACCGTGGTTGACCAGCTGGCGGGCACCGGGAACGGTGGGGCCAAAACCGAGGCGGAAGCAGACGTTATCGAGCCTGTTTTCCAATAGCTTGAGCAGGTTGGTTCCGGTGGAACCCTCCTGGGCACGGGCTTTCTTGACGTAGCGAACCAGCTGACGTTCGGAAATGCCGTAGTTGAAGCGCAGTTTTTGCTTCTCTTCGAGGCGGATGGCGTATTCGGAGCGCTTGCGACGGGCTTGGCCGTGCTGACCGGGGGGATAAGCCCGCTTAGCGGACTTACGGGTGAGACCGGGAAGGTCCCCCAAGCGCCGCGTGATCCTCAGGCGAGGGCCGCGGTAGCGAGACATAAGGGAAAAAATCGAGGGTTGAAACGCCGGCGTGGCGGGTTTAGGAGCATGCTGGAGATCGCAATCCCCCCTCCCAGCCCTTGTCACGCCAGCAGGCGATCCTAACGTCCGGTCTCGCGCCAGCTTTTGCAGCCCTCTCCGGGGCCCTGCAGGCCCTGCTGCTGGCCCTGATCGGCGCCTACCGCCAATGGATCTCGCCCCTACTGGGGCCCCGTTGCCGCTTCATCCCCAGCTGCAGCGCCTACGGGCTGGAGGCGATCGGCCGCCATGGCCCCTGGCGCGGCGGCTGGCTCACCCTGCGGCGCCTGCTGCGCTGCCACCCGTTCACCCCCTGCGGTTGCGATCCCGTGCCGGATTGACGCTGCCCAGCCCCCCGATGCCGATGCCAACGCCAGCCCAGAGCGACCCTGTTCCAGCCCTGGTGCTCTTCACGCGCCAGGGCTGCTGCCTCTGTGAGGGGTTGGAGGAGCGCCTGAGGGCCCTAGAACCGGCGCCGCCGCTGGAGTGTGTGGATGTGGATAGCGATCAACAGCTGCAGGGCCGCTATGGCCTGAGCGTGCCCGTGCTGGCGATCCGCAGGCCGGATGGCAGCTTGGCTGAGCTGCCGCGGGTGTCACCACGGCTGGCGGGATCGGGGCTGGCGGACTGGTTGCGGCGAACAGGCCCGCAGGCGCCGGCGGCTTAGAACTGGGCCCATCCAGCGCTCCGGCCCCCCGATGAGCCCGTTGCCGCATCCCTTGCTGCATCCGCTTCTGCGTCAGGCCGGCGTGGCCGTGCCCCCAGGCCTGCCCAACCCCCAGGTGCGCGATGTGAGCTGTGATTCGCGCCGGATCACGGCGGGCAGCCTGTTTGTGGGCCTCCCGGGCGGGGCCGTGGATGGCGGCCGGTTCTGGCCCCAGGCCCTGGCCGCCGGAGCCGTGGCGGCCGTGATCGGTGAAGCGGCGGCGGCGGCCGAGCCCCCGGGCCCGGGCGATGCGGTGGTTGTGGTTGCCGGTCCGGTGGCGGCCTGGGCCGGCCAGCTGGCGGCGGCCTTCTGGCAGCAGCCGAGCCAGCAGCTGGCCCTGATTGGGGTCACCGGCACCAACGGCAAGACCACCACCACCTGCCTGATCGAGCACCTGGCTAGCGCCTGCGGCAGCCCCGTGGCCCTCTTCGGCACCCTGGTGAACCGCTGGCCCGGCCATAGCCAGACCGCCAGCCACACCACGGCCTTCGCCGATGGGCTGCAGGCCCAGCTGGCCCAAGCGGTGGCGGCCGGCGCCCGGATCGGGGCGATGGAGGTGAGTTCCCATGGACTGGATCAACAGCGCAGCGCCGGCTGTCGATTCGCCGGCGCCGTGTTCACCAACCTCACCCAGGACCACCTCGATTACCACGGGTCGATGGAGGCCTATTTCGAAGCCAAGGCCAAGCTCTTCGCCCCACCGCTGCTGGGCGGGCCCGACGCCAGCACCCAGGCCAACCCCCTCTTAGGGGCCAAGGCCGTGGTGAACAGCGATGACCCCTGGGGCGTCCGGCTGGCCGAGCGGTTGGGGCAAGGCTGTTGGCGCTGCTCCCTGGAGGCCAGCCCTGGAGAGCAGGCTGAGATGGGCTTCCGCAACCTGGTGATCGGCCCCGATGGGGTGCGCGGCACGCTCTGGAGCCCCCTGGGGGAGGGGCCGTTCCAGTCGCCCCTGCTGGGGCGGTTCAACCTCATGAACCTGCTGGAAGCGGTGGCAGCCCTGTTGCAGCAGGGTTTACCCCTGGCAGGCCTTCTGGCGGCGGCGTCCAGCTTCCCCGGCGTGCCCGGCCGCATGCAACGGGTCGGCCTGGCCGGCGCCCCAGCCGGATCAGGGCAGCGACCCGCCGTTCTGGTGGACTACGCCCACACCCCCGATGGCCTCGAAAACGCCCTGGCGGCCTGTCGACCCTTCACCCAGGGGCAGCTGATCTGTGTGTTTGGCTGCGGCGGCGATCGCGATCGGGGCAAGCGGCCCCAGATGGGGGCCATCGCCGCCCGCCTGGCCGATCGGGTGGTGGTGACCTCCGATAACCCCCGTAGCGAGGAGCCCCAGGCGATCCTGGCCGATGTGGTTGCCGGGATTGCGGCGGGAACCGACCTGGGGGTGGAGCCGGATCGGGCCCAAGCGATCGCCGCAGCGATTGCCACGGCCAAAGCCGAGGATCTGGTGTTGATCGCCGGCAAGGGCCACGAGGACTATCAAATCCTGGCCACGGGCCGCATCCACTTCGATGACCGGGAGCAGGCCGAACGGGCCCTGGAGCGCTGGAGCGCAGCCGTTAATCAGGAACCACTAACAAACACCCCCTAGGCAAGCAAAAAGCTGCCCTTGATTCGATGTCATTTCGAGTCAAATGCTGGCGGCACGCCCTAACGCCGCCAGGCTTCCTAGGCACTTTTGTCTATCCCGATCGGGATTGATTGCGCGTTTATGGCAAGGAAGTTTCTGGCCGAACTGATCGGCACGTTTTGGCTCGTGCTGGGGGGTTGCGGCAGTGCCGTGCTGGCCGCGGTGTTCCCCTACGACAACCCGGCCGCCAACCCCCTGGGCCTGGGCTTCCTCGGCGTGGCCCTGGCTTTTGGTCTCACCCTGCTGACCATGGCCTACACGATCGGGCACATCTCCGGTTGCCACATCAATCCGGCCGTGACCTTTGGGTTCTGGGCCTCGGGCAAGTTTCCCAGCTCCGGCCTGCTGCCCTATATCGCCGCCCAGGTGATTGGCGCGGTGATGGCGGGTGGTGTGGTGAAGCTGATTGCTAGCGGCCGGCCCGGATTTGAGCTGGCGGGCAGCAACCCCCTAGCCACCAATGGCTTCGGCGCCCATTCCCCCGGGGGGTATGGCTTTACTGCGGCCCTCGTCACCGAAGTGCTGCTCACCTTCCTCTTCCTGCTGGTGATTTTGGGAACCACCGACCGCCTTGCCCCGAGCGGCTTTGCCGGCGTGCCGATCGGCCTCTCCCTCACATTGATCCACCTGATCAGCATCCCCGTCACCAACACCTCGGTGAACCCGGCCCGCAGCACCGGCGTGGCCCTCTGGGTGGGCGGAGCTGCGGTGGAGCAACTCTGGCTGTTCTGGCTGGCCCCGATTGCCGGAGCGCTACTGGCCGGCTGGCTGTATGGGCGGGTGCTGCAGTCTGAGCCCAACTGAGAGTGGGCCCGGGGGATGGGGGTTAGGGGGGCAATCACGTTTCATCGCCCCAACCATGTCCAATCGTTACGGTCCCCCCTCCCTTGGCAAAGCTGGGAGCCCTAGGCAGCAATCAAGCAAAGTTAATGCACGAGAAGCAGCCAGATCAGAACCCTTTTCAACAGCTAGCCAACCACTCTCTGGAGTGCGTTCGCCCAACCGTTGATTTGCCGACGCAGGGACAAGTGGCAGCACGCCAGGGCTAAAATCTGTATTGAACCTTTGTATACAACCCGCTTCCTAGCAGCCAATTATTCCAGAAGCCGGGGTTATTCTCCACACTGAATTGTTGTACCCAACCCAGTTCTAGGGACCAGTGGTTGCCTGCAATCAAGCGTCCTAGCACGCCAGCAGAACCGACACCATCATTGAGCGTCGTTGCACGCCTGGTGGACCGCACAGCTCCAGCTCCCACAAACGGCACAAGTTGAAGCGCATTGCGACTGTCCCGCCATACCGTCCAGCTCACTTCGGCGCTACCAAGTAAACCGTTGTCCCCACTAATCAGGGAACCGGGCAAGCCCCTGATGCCGTTGCTACTGCCAACCGAAAAGGTCATGTCGGAGGGTAGGGGTGCAAAGGCCCATTGCCCCGCGGCCCTTACATTGAATTGCAGGGTCCTAGAGGGTGCCCAACTGAGGCCCAATTGGCCTGCCAACGCCCTGGCTTGGCCCGGATTCACCCCCCAAAAAGCCAGCTCCGACAGTTGCCGGGAGGTACTAAAACCCTCCAACCCCTGGATGCCATAGAGGGACCCCGCCAAGGTGAATTGGTTCTCAATTCGGCTAAAACCAAGCCCAGCCCGGAGGTAGCCCGTACTGAGCCAGCCTTCCGAACCGCCACCCAACACCACCGGAGCACTTTTGTTATCGATATAGCCATCATTTCGATTGGCACTCACGCCCACGAAACCATACAAACGCGTGGTCAAACTGTCCTTAAAGACCCATTCCAATTGGGCTAGGTTTTGAATTTGGCGGTAGGAAAGGTTCCGGAGAACCCCGCTTGCCTCAATCACCTGCCGCCGGCTAATGCCGAAGGAATCAGTAAAGCGCAGTTTGGAACTGAGGGGCAAGGTATAACTAATGGAACCGACGCTCGATCCCAGTTCAGGGGTGGAGGTGCCATCCACTTCGCCGTACACCAGGAACGTGTCTCCGCGAACAACCAAGTCATTTTTAAGCAGGGTGGCCACCGATCGCCATTCGCCCGTGCCCCCATCGCCGTCGTTGCGCACTTCGACCAGGCCCTGCCATTGGGGTGCTTCGGCCACCAGAGTGAGGGTCAGCACGGCCTGGGTTGGATCACTGCCGACCTTGCCGAGGTTGCCCTGGACCTGGCCAACACCGGTCAGTCCCTTGAGCAGGAGCAGCTGACGCTGCAACGTGGGCAAGTACAGAACGCTGCCGACCAGCGAACGGATTTTGCCCTGGGCCATCGCCGCCAGCCTGGGATCAGCGGAGCGGACCCGAATCTCGGCGATACGGCCTTGGACGACCTCGAGCGTGTCGCCCTTCGAGCTTGCCGCGATATAAACCCGACTATTGATATAGCCATCGGCAATCAAGCGGGACGTCAACGCTGCAGCACAGGCCTTGAGTCCATCCTGGCCGTCGGTTTTTGGGCTCTTCGGCCCTAAGCAATTGCCAAAAATCAGGCGAAGTTGGGATGGGCTATAGGGCGTGCTTCCTTGGATCAATGGCATCGCCTGGCCTGGTTCAACTGATGGCGCAAGGGGTGCACTGGCGCCAGGCGCTGGCGGGCCACCCTTGCTGGGGGAAGGATCAAGCAAGACCGGGTCCCGCTGCTGACGCGGGATTGGCCGCCGGTCCAAGGGAGCCTCCTCAGGCAGCCTCGCTGGTCCCTGTTGAAGGGGTGGGGCCACGAGCTGGGCAAAAAGGAGGACAGGAAGCGGCACGGATGCCTTCGTTCTGGGAATTATTTGCAGCATTATCGCAGGGAAGGCAAGGGAAAGCAGCCTGGAAGCCGCTAGCCCTTGCCTTCCCTGCCAGCTCGAACAGGACAACTCAGTCGTCAACGGCAAGCTCAGCAGGCCAACCTCAGCAATCGCGGTGCCCAGGGAAGGAGGGCACGGACCGCATCGGTCAAGCCCTTAGGGAGCCAATCTGCCGCTTAAATGCGGTTCGTAGCCTAGATTTGATCGCAAGACATCCCAGGTTCACCCTGTCCATCTGCCTGTGCTGACAAGGCCAGGGGCAGAAACCCAACAGGATCCCGACTTTTCATTCAGCTCCCATGGCCAAACTCCAGCCCCTTGCGACCTGGACATTGCACCGGCCAAGGCTGGTATCCCTAGGCCTATCCGCCGCCCTGCTGGCCCCTGGAGTGGCGCTTGGCCAGGTTATTGCTGAGCCTTCAGTCATCAATAACGGTACAACAACCGGGACAATCGTCACAAACGTCCCCCTAACCGCAACAACCACCGTTGCCGAAGTTACGGGAGGCATCAGACCATCACCACAATCATGGAATCTTTATCATCGATTTTCAGAATTCAACACAACCGGTCTCGACGGAGTCTTCTTTGTACTGCCGACAAGCAGCCAGTCTCTCCCGGCAATTGAGAATGTTGTAGTTGGGGTTTCCTCAATGGCAGGCTCCCTGATATCGGCCCCCGTTGTACTGTCTCAACCGGCCAACTTAATCTTCATGTCGCCCTATGGCATTGTTTTAACAGGCGGGGCTAGCTTTGGCTTTGGCTCAACAATTGGATCGATTTCTCCCCTGCCAAAACTAGTCTTAACAACTGCCAACAAACTCGATTTTGCAAATAATTCAACAGCTGCCAGCTTTTTTGAAGTTGTGCCAACCACGGCTGGCAATGGTTACCCGAATGGGTCTCCAAACCCCCAAACCACTGGCTTGACTGCACTTGCCAATGTAAGTGGAAAGATCCTGCTAGACGGCGACACGGGCGGGGCCGTAACCCTAGAAGTAGAGCAAGAACTAATGATGGCAGAACTGGTACCCAGTGCCACTCCCCAATCCCCAGCAACCCTGGCACCCATCCAAGTGAGGGGTACTGTGACCCTCGGAACCGCCAGTACGGGCACAATCGATGGCGCTTTCAACCTGGGGGAGTGGAGCAACAACAACGCCTGGAGCACGGCTAGCCTCATTGCTAAGTCTGAATCTGGCGTGCTCACTTGGGCCGCACCCGTGGCGGTGAGACCCGGATCTGAATTCTATCTCGAGGCTACGGGGAATAGCATCAACCTAGCTGCTCTGGTGAGCTTGTATGGCTGGGAGAACGCTAATACGCTCACCTTTGCGAACCTGGTAAGCACATCTGGGAATAACACGGTGTCCGGAGGGATTGAGCTTTTTGGGCCTGGGCGCATTGAGGTCCAAGCCGGCTCCCTGCAAATCAATGATGCCCCTAATAGCAATACCGACAATTTCGCCACCAATACCGCCATTTTCGCCAACTACAACAACAACATCTCCACTAACAACTGGGGAGCAACTTATGAAGCCTACAATCTACTGTTTGATATTGCCCCGGGGGCTGAGGCCACGGTTAACGGAGCGATCATCCTCGGGTACGGCGGCGTAACCAAGCTAGGTGACGGAGACCTAACCTTTACCAGTCTCAACAATTCCTACACCGGCCCCACCAATGTCCTTGGGGGCACCCTACAAGTGGATGGGCCTGTTCCAGGCACAGTGAGTTGCTCCAATAGCGGAGACTCAAACCGATGCAGTGCCCAAGACCCTGATTTTGAATGGGAAGCATGGCTTGTGGAGGAAGAAGACTATGACGACAGTGGGGACCTGGGCTTCGAAATTGATGAGGAGAGCGATCAAGGCAGCTTTGACGAATGGGCGATGGAGGAGGGAAGTGATTTTGACATGGATAGTGGAGAAGGCTCGCTTACGGCTCCAGGCCTAGATGTAGATTTAGCAGTTAATGATTCCTTTGTGGTTTCCGACACCGGAGATGAATCCACAGCCAATGGAAGTGCTGGCGTCAATGATTCGCCAAGTAATTCTATTTCGGCCTCTCAACCCCAACCAGCCACCGAGCCTGTTGTGAGTTCAGTGGAATCCAAAGAGGCGGGTGTGGCGCTTAGCCGTTCAGACAACCAAGCCACCCTGTCGACCCTGCAAAGTTTGGCGCCAGAACTGTTGGGTGGCGGCATCCCTTCCACACCCACTCCCCAGCAACTCCAAATGGAGATGGGGCGCCAGGTCCAACAGATTCGCTCCGGCGGGGGCGGATTCGCGTCCGGTCAGCTGCGCAGTCAACGCGCCGATGAGTCCAACTGGATTGCCTCAACGAACCTGCTCGCAGCAGGACCATTGCTTCCAAATTTCGAGCGCAAGCGTTACCAGCCTGCCATTATTCACATCCGCTTCTCGGAGGAGCGTCCCTCCTCCCAAACAGCCCAGAAAAAGAATACTGACGCCTTTCTGGATATCACCTTAATCCCCCTGGATGGCCCTGTGGAGGGGCGCCGCGTTGAGGTCTCCAAAAAGATCTTCATGGAACAATTGCGTGAGATGTACGGCAGTCTGTCTCGCCAGGATCCCCTTGACCCTGCCAATCCAAAGTCTGCAGCTCGTCAGCTATTTAATCAATTGATCAAGCCAATCGCTCCCCAACTTGAGGCCCGGGGAGTGACAACCCTATTGATCGCGGCTGACCGGGGACTCCAGGCCATTCCATTTGCGGCCCTGCACGATGGCAGCCAGTACTTTGGCGAACGCTTTGGATTTTCCATCACACCGTCCCTTGCCCTTACGAGTCTGGGAGACCCAGGTTCAGGCGAGAAAACCTTACTGGTGGCTGGTGCATCCAAGTTTGATGGACTGGCCCCACTTCCTTTAGTACCCCAAGAGCTCCAGGACATTGGCAGCAAGTCGAATGCCACCATTTTCCTCAATAAGGACTTCACCCCAGATGTGCTTCTAGAGAAAGCTTCAGACCCACGTTATAGCCGTATCCATATCGCCACCCACGCGGAATTCCTCCCTGGGGGGCCCGCCGCGTCCTACCTCTACTCCGGCGTGGGGCCCATTCCCCTCACTTCCTTCAATCGCCTAAGGCTCAAGCGCAAAGGTGCGCCTTTGGATCTGATCAGTTTTAGCGCATGTCGCACAGCCCTCGGCGATCCCAATAGTGAGCTGGGCTTTGCGGGATTAGCGGTGCAAGCTGGAGCACGCAGTGCCGCTGGTACCCTTTGGTATGTGGATGATGTGGCCTCATCAGCCTATTTCCAACAGATGTATCGCTATCTCGATCAAGGCGTGCCAAAAGCCGAAGCTCTGCAACTGACTCGGCAGGCATTTTTGCGGGGATTCGTACGTCTTGAGGGAGATCGCGTCTTGGGCCCGAATGGAGCCGTGCTCCTACAAAATCTCACCAAGGAGCAGCAACGGCGCGTCAGTGATGGATTGAAGCACCCCTACTTCTGGGCTGGCGTCGAATTGATCGGATCCCCTTGGTGATCACGTCGCCTCACTAACTCAACAGGCCTATCTTGCGGTTAGGGGGGATCTGGGAGCTTCCCATTGCCCCTAATGGGGCTTTGCCTCAACAGCCCATGGCCTTAGGCCCAAGCCCGAAGCCCCGCCAGCAACAGGTCCACCTCCGCCGCCGTCGTGGTGATGTGGGTGCAGGCGCGCAGGCAATGGGGATCGTCCAGGCTGCGCAGCCAGATGGCTTGCTTGCCCAACTGGGCCACCACCGCCTCTGGGCTGGGGGCGCCGTTGCCAGTGAGCCTGAAACTGACCAATCCCGCCGGCGGCGGCTCCTGCAGCAGGGTTTCCAGGCCGGCAATCGCCTGGAGGCCCTGCCAGAGCTGGCCGCTGCGCTCGCGGATTAGGGCTAGCCGGGTCTCGCTGCTGCCTACGGCAGCCAGCAAATCGATCGAGCTTGCCAAGCCTGCCAGCAGGGGCACGCAGCTGGTGGCCACTTCAAAACGGCGGGCATCGCCGTGCCAGGAGCTGCCGGCGCTGCCCTCATGGCGCAAACTGCGCCAGCCAATCAGGGTCGGTTGGGCCTGCTCCAGCAGGCGCTCGGAGAGGGCCACTCCACCCAGACCTTCCGGGCCGCAGAGCCACTTGTGCCCCGTAAAGGCATAGATATCGGCCGCAGCGGCGGCCTCGGCCACGGGGATGCTGCCCATCGATTGGGCCGCATCCACCAAGAGCCAGGGCTGGCGGCCATGGCCCTGCAGCCGTTCGGCCACCTGGGCGATGGGCATCACCGCTCCCGTGTTCCAGAGCAGGTGGGAGAGCACCACCATGCGGGTGCGGGCGGTGAGGGCCTGCTCGAGGCTGGTGAGGACCGCAGCCTCGAGCTGGTGGGCGCCCGTTTGGGCACTGATCGCCTGCACCGGCAACACCGCCAAGCTCAAACCTTCCCGGCGGGCCAATTCCTGGCAGGCGGCCACCACGCCGGGGTGTTCGCAGTCGCTGATCAGCAGCTCATCGCCGGCTTGCCACTGCAGCCCCCAAAGGGGCAACACGCAGCCACTGGTGACATTTTCAGTGAGGGCGATGCGATGGGGACCCACGCCACAGGCCGCCGCCAACCGGCTGCGAACGTCAGCCACCTGGGCCTCAACGAAGGGCCACACCGCCGAGGTGAACGGTCCCAACTCCTGGATCGTGCGCCAACTGGCGATGATCGCCTCCAGGGAGGGCTCGGGCAGGGGGCCCTGGCCGCCGTAGTTGAAGTAGGTCTTATTGGCCAGGGCGGGCATCAGGTCCCGCAGCTCTCCTTGCAGCATCTGTGCTCTCGCGATTTAGGTGTGACTAATCTTGGAGCCAAAGGTGGCCTTCAGGGAGCATCCCATAGACGCCAGAGGCCAACAGGCGTCCTTGCAGAGATCGGGTAAGGGCCGTGACTGGATTGGGGGATGGCACACAAACTTGCGATGAGATTGAGTGTGCCACTCAGGCATTATCTGGGTGGCCTGGACATTGCATGGGTCGCGATGGCAGACTACGCCCGATGCGTTAACCCGCTCGGCTGGGCACCAAGAATTCAGGGATGCCATAAGGCGGGTAGCATTACCATACAAAAATGCCAACATCAATTAATAAGCCCATACTTAATTGTCGCCTGAAGCACCGCCTCATTTGATCCCATCTAAAGATTCAATCCGGAGCAATGAATCGGATTGATTGGATCGATTGGGCCCAGGAAGAAAATGATGGATAGCATGAACACTTTAATGTCTAGCCTAGGGCTCATCAAAGCACAACTCCTTAAGCCTTAACTGCGTGGTTTCCAGAATTGCCAAATCGACATCTTCAGCAGACGAATCATCGCTAAAGCCGAAGGGATTATCAAGGTCACTGATAAGATGAAGGATGAAAATCAGTATCCACGAAAGACAGAACAAGAAAAAACCGTTATTGTAATACGACGACGAATCGCTCTTGATCAACGTAAGGCCTGCGCAGAGAATGCCTGAAGCTGCATAGGCAAGCAGATAAACAATGGTGGCAAAGTCAGTTTCACGGATCACTTCAATCCGATTGATAGCCCGCAAAATGCCCCCCATTTCGGCCATCAGACGCCCCTTGAGGGTGGAGTCCTTGAGCCAGGAGCTAGCCTGAACCGAATGATCATGGGTCAAGCTATAGACAGCCATGACCTGATCGGTGTTTATTTCCCCCTTGATCCAGCGAATGATGCTGACGCAAAGGTAGTAAACTGCCTCAACGTCTTCCTTAACCGGAGCGCCAGGCGTGTGAACGGGTATGGCCTTGATTTCCTTGGCAAGCAAAAACAGTGACGTTGAAAGCTCGCCAGGGAGTTTTTCGCTCTCCTTGTAATCGCTAAGGACGCCATTAAGGAGAAAGCCCAGCAGGAATACGGTTGCCGCGACTAAAGACGACAGAAGTGGACTCAACTCCAGGATATCAAGCCCTAGTTGATGAACAAGAGCCCTAAGGAGTACGAAGCCAGCAGATGCGATCGATATTCTGATGATGACAACAACGAGCCTCCATGTCTTGGCTCTATTTACAATGGGCGTATCCATGGATAGCTACTATTTTCTTAATACTACCCTATCAAGGCTGCGTAGTGTGCATTCTGCAATACATTCATAACATGAATGGGCCGGCAGGCATGGCACCACCGCAGGCAATACGGACATTAACACCCTTATTCCAGGCGTTAATGGTGACACTTTTGCGGGCCTTGAAGTTGACCCTCGCTTCACGGCTTCAAGGAGCCCAGCTTTGGCGCTAGCAACTGAGTTCGTTCAACGGACTTCAGCAACCATGGCAACCCGGGGCGACCATGCGCTCCTGCAGAGCAGACGAAGCCTTCCCAAGGGAAGAAGACTCCCAGGGGGCGAACTATGTGGAAAATCTGCATTTTTACCATGCCGCCATGGCCCGGCCATCGTCGGGGCAGTCCAAGCAACTTGGGGCAGACCTTACAACTCCAACCTCAAAGCACCTGGCCAAGGGCCACGGCCGCCACGGCGGAGAAGAGGGTGATCCCCAGGGCAGTGATCGGATTCTGGCCCTGGGCCACGGCGAAGGTGGTGATCACACCTGCGCCGATACAGGCCACGGCCAGTTGGGTCACGATCGAGGGGCGGCTGTTCACTCAGGGGTCCACGAATGAACCGAAGTTAAGGATGGTTGGGGCTGCAGTCTTGCTGCAACCGGGGCTTCGTTACCTGGCGTTGGTGTTCGTTACTTGCTGCAATCTTCAGGGCGGCTGGCCGCTGGCCTAGCCCGTCCACTGCTCGCCCACTGCTCGAGGGCCTCCAGCTGTTCCCGGGCCGTGCGCGAGAGGGGCACTAGCTGGGCGGCCGCACCGATCAGGTCGGTTTCGCCAAACTCCCGGCCCTCGGCGAAGGCCAGGTGCATGGCCTCGATCACCACCTGCTCCAGCTCGGCGCCCGAGAAGCCGGCGGTGCGATCCACCACCACCTCCAAAGGCAGGCCGTGGCCTGGGCGGCGCCGTTTCAGCTGCAGATCGAGGATGGCGCGCCGTTCGCTGGCATCGGGCAGGGCCAGCAGGAAGATCTCATCGAAGCGGCCCTTGCGCAGCAGTTCGGCCGGCAGGCGCTCCACCCCATTGGCGGTGGCCACCACGAACACGGCGCTGGTCTTTTCGGCCATCCAGGTGAGCAGGCTGGCCAGCACCCGCTGGCTGGTGCCACCGTCGCTGCGGCCATCGCCGCCGAGGGCGGCGCTGAAACCCTTGTCGATCTCATCGATCCAGAGCACGCAGGGGGCCATCGCCTCCGCCAGCTGGATCATCTCGCGGCTGCGGGCCTCACTGGCCCCCACCAGGCCGCTGAAGAGGCGGCCCACATCGAGGCGCAGCAGGGGCATGGCCCAGCCGTGGGCGATCGCCTTGGCCGTGAGCGACTTGCCCGTGCCCTGGGGGCCCACCAGCAGCACCCCCCGGGGCAGGGGCAGGCCGTAGCGGCGCGCCCCCTCACTGAAGGCCTGGTGCCGTTGCGCCAGCCATTGCTTGAGGGCGCCATGGCCGCCAATGTCGGCCGGGCTGGCGCCAGTGGGGCAATACTCGAGCAGCTCGCTGCGGGCGATGGCCTGGCGCTTCTCCTCCAGCACCTCGGCCAGGTCGTCGGCGCCGAGTTGGCCGCGCCGGGCCAGGCCCCGGGCGGCCACCTGGCGGATGCGTTGCTCGCTGAGGCCGCAGCAGCCCTGGCTGAGCTCGTCGAGCACCGCCCCATCCAGGCGCTGGCCGCAGGCCTCGGCGATGCTGGCCAGCAGGGCCCGGATCTCCGCGGGCTCCGGTAGGGGCAGGTCCAGCTGGGTAATGCAGTCCTGGAGGTCGGTGGGCAGCTGCCACTGGCTGGCCGTGATCACCAGGGTGCGGGGCACCTGGCGCAGGTCGCTAGCCAGGTTGCGCAGGCGGCGGCAGATGCTGGCGTCCTCGCAGTAGCGATGGAAATCCTTCAGCACCAGGATGCCGGCGGCCTCGGGCGGCAGGGCGTTGAGGCCATCGAGGGCGGCGAGGGGATTGCGGCTGGCCTCCCCCTGGCGGCCGGGCAGGCCGCCCAGGCCCGTAATGAAATCCCACACCAGCAGGCTGCGGTTGCCCAGGCGCCGCGCCGCCCCCTCCAGCAGGGTGATGGTGCGCTCCTCCTCGCCGCTGCGGATCCAGAGGATCGGCGTGCGGGCGCGGATCAGCAAATCCAGCTGGTCGGCCCAGGCCTGGCTCATGGGGCCAGCTTTTTGAGCGCCGCCCAGCGGGGATCGATCGGATCAGCGTCAGGGGAGTCGGCTCCAGGGACCGATTGACCAGCGCCTGGGCTGCCAGCGCCCGCCAGGTTGGGACCGGGGCACAGCTCGCCGCAGTGATTCACCACCGGCAGCAGCAGGTGCAGCTGCTCAAAGATCCAGTGGGCCGGATCAAAGTCTCCGGCTGGATCGAGGCTTTCGGTGAAGGCATCGGCCTCCAGATCAAGCAGTTGGGCCGCCGATTCGAGCACCACGTCCTCATCCACCCCATCGGCGCGGGAGGCTTCCCCCAACCAGATCAGTTCCCGGTTGCGAGCACTCAGGGCCTGGTTGAAGTCCTGCAGGCATCGGTCACAGCAGAGGGTGACGATCGTGCTGGCCTCGCCCTCCACCTCGAGCACGTTGCTGCGGTGGACGGCCCGGACCCGGCCCCGCACCGGCGTGAGGCTGGGCAAGCCAGCGAGATGCTGGTCGATCTGCCAGTCGCGACCCTCAGGAAGCGCCTTGAGCTCCTGGATCGGAATCGCGCTGAGGTCATCGGCCATGGACGGAACTGGCAGGCAGGCGTCGGTTCAGGGCGGGGCAAGCAGGCGGGGCGAAGGCCTACTTCTTGCCGCCCTTGGGTTCAAAGGGCAGGCGCTCGCCGGTGCTGGCCGAGGCCGTCACGGTCTGCTGGCTGGCCGACTGGTCGAGGATCGCCTGGAGGTTGTCTGGCAGGGCTTCCTTGCCCAGCAGGTAGGTCTGGGCGGCCTGGAAGATGTTGGCCACCACCATGTAGAGCAGTACCCCGGCCGGCAGGGGGAAGAACAGGAACATGCCCGTGATCATCACCGGCGTGATCTTGTTGGCCGTGGACTGCTGGGGGTTGGCCGGCATGCCCATCCCCGAGAGGATCTGGGACACGAACAGGCTGGCGCCAAAGGCCGCCACCAGGATGGCGATATCCCAGTTGATCGCCCCATCGGTGTAGAAGCCCACCTGGCCTAGGGCCTTGATGAACAGGAAGCCGCTGCGGGCAGCCAGGCCAGGGATCTTGGCCTCCACCACCGCATCGCCAGGGGCCAGGGCGTGGATCGTGCCGTCGGCATCAACGCTCACGATGCCTTCGCCCTTGGTCACGCTCCAGCTGGGGGCATAGGCATCGCCGTTTTCCACGCCCTTAAGCACCGAGGCGAAGCTGCTGCCCTCCTTGGTGTGCAGGTCCACCGTTTCGGTGTCACCCACGCCCAGCTTGGTGCCCTTCTCCAGGGTGGCGATCACCGGCACATGGCTGGTGGCCGTCACGAAGATCGAATGGCTGGGGCTGTTGAAGGGCTTGGGCTCCACAGCCGCGATCTGGTCGGCCGGCAGCACCTTGAGGTTGAGGGTGTAGGGCAGGTCGGCGAAGGGGGATCCCCGCAGGGTGGCGAACAGGGCGAACAGGATCGGCATCTGCACGACCAGGGGCAGGCAGCCCGCCAGGGGGCTGCCGAACTCCTTCATCAGCTTGCCCAGTTCTTCTTGCTGCTTCTGGGGATTGCTGGCGTATTTGGCCTTGATCTCGGCCTGGCGCTTCTGCATCACCGGCTGGGCGATGCGCATGCGCCGGGCGCTGCGGATCGAGCCGGCGCTCAACGGGAACAGGGCCAGGCGGATCACGACCGTCAGGGCAATGATCGCCAGGCCGTAGCTCGGCACCAACCCATAGAAGAAGTCGAGGATTGGCAGGAGCAGGTTGTCGGAGATGTAGCCGATCACGGCGTGGGTGCGGTGGGGGTCGGGGAGTCGATGGGGCCAGTGTGCCCGAGCAGGGGCCGTCGGCGCGGCCTGGGGCCGTCAGGGCTTCAAGGCACAGGGCTGGTGGGCTGGCCTGATGGGCTGGACTTCAGGCGGCCTTGTCAACGGCGAAGCCACTGGGGGCCGGGCCCTTGCCGCCGCCGGAGCGGGCGACAATCCGCTCGTTGATGTAGCTCTCCACCTCGCGGTAGCGGGGCATGGCGCGCATCTCCAGCTTGGCGCCATCAGTGAGCACCAGCACCATGTCGCCCCAAAAACCGAGGCCCCGGGCGACGCTGCGCACCTCCTTGATCTGGCTGTAGACCACCTGGCTGCGGTCCCGGCCCAGCCAGCCACCGGAGACGGTGACGCGACGGCTGGTGATGCGGAAGCGCAGCCACAGGGCCCGCACGATCGCCCCCACGGCAAAGGGGATGCCGATCAGGGTGAGGCCAAAGAGCAGGTTGGTGACCAGGTCACCCCAGGCCGGGCCGCCCTCATAGAAGACGTCCTCCTGGATCACCGCCCCGGCGGCCCCTTTTGCCGGTTTGGCAACGGGGCTGGTGGCAGCTGGTGCCGATTCCGGCTCAGGCTTGGCTTGGGGCATCAGCGCAGTCCCGCCTTCTCGAAAAGCTGTGAGCATTCTTCCAGCAACACCGCCTCGGCCACCTCGGCGCTGCCCGGCTTGAGGGAGAGCAGCACCCAAAGCGGCTGGGCCCCAGGCTTGAGCTGGGCCCCGCAGCGAACCAGATGGGGGTGGAGCAAGCGCCGCAGGGCATTGCGCCGCACCGATTTCTTGCTCACCTTGTTGCTCACCACCACGGCACAGCGGTAGGGGCTGGCCGGTTGGCGCTGCAGATCTGGCACCAACAGGGCCGGCTCGGCGGCCATGGTGCGCAGCACCATCCAGTCGCCGTGGAAGCGACGCGACTTCTGGTAGAGCCGATCAAACAGAAAGCGCCCCCGGAGCCGATGTTCCCTGGGCAGGACCATGGCCGGAGGCGCAGGAGAAAAGGGGACTCAGAACAGCTGGGGCGCGATCAGACCGCCAGGCGGGCCCGGCCGCGGCGACGGCGGGTGCGGATCACGCGGCGGCCGGTGTGGCTGCGCATCCGCACCCGGAAGCCCGACACCCGCTTGCGCTTGCGGCTGGTTCCTTCGAGGGTGCGCTTGGTCATGGTTCCGGCTCGGCTCTGCAGCTGTAATCAGTTGGCCAACCTACCAGCTGGGGGTCGGCAGGAGGTCAGTTGCCCACGGCCGGGTCGATTTGGATCAACCAGCTGCCCAGGTAGCCCGAAATCGGCACCTCGCCCGGGGCCTGGGCCAGGGCGTTGAACTGATACATGCCGGCGTCAAAGGGATTCATCAGGTTCATGTAGACCCCAATCGTTTTGACATCCGGCACGGGCGTGTCGGGGAAGATTTCGATGGCCGTGCCATCGGCGGCAATCTCAATCGTGGCCGGAATCACCGATTCACACCTGGTGCGGGCCAGCATGCCGCCTTCCTTCATGTAGCAGAGCTTCACCTGCTTGGGATCGATCTTGACGTTGAAATATTTAGGCAGGGCAATGGTGAGCTTGAGGATGGCGGTTTGGCGGTCCTTGGGCCGCAGCAGCAGGTAATACTCCGACCACTTCAGCCGGGCCGTGTCGGTCATGAAGTAGTAGAGCTTGCGGTAGTCCTTGGTGTTATCCCAACGGAATTCCATCAAGCTCGGTGTGGCCTGGGCTTGGGCAGGGCTGGGGCTCAGTACGGTGGCTAGGCCGGCAGCCAGGCCAAGGCCAGTTGCCAGGCCAAGGCCACTGGCAGCAAGGGCCGCAGGGGCCGCCAGACGGTGCAGAAATCGGGTCATGGTGTGGTGAGGAGAGGGCTGTCGCCCGGGCCATGGGGCCATCCCCCATTCTCGCCATTTGTTTCAGATGACGGCGGCAGCGGTGGGCGGCAGCGGATCTGTCAGTTGGACCGGTGCAGGCCAAGGGGGGCCGAGGCGGTGCTCCCAGTGCTAGCCCTGGGACGCCTAACCCTTGGGCGCTTAGCCCTGGGGAGCCGTGGCCAGGTCGGGCCGCAGCCGGCTGGCCTCGCGCAGGTAGGCATGGGCCACCGGCTGGCCAGCCGCCAGCCAGGCATGGGCCAGCAGGCGGATGCATCGGGGCAGGTCCCCCGCCACGGCCATCTGCTGGCAATCGAGCAGGGCCACCCCATCCCAACCGGCCCGTCGCCTGGCAATGGCCGCTGGGAAACAGGCATCGAGATCGGCCGTCACCGAAAAGGTGATCGACACCAGCTGGTCGGGCTCGAGGCCATTGCGCTCCACCAGCGCATCCAGCAGTTCGGCCACCGCTTCGCCAATCGCTGCGGCGCTATTGGCCGTGGCCGTGGTGGCGCCGCGAAGGGCGCGGAGCTGGGGGGTGGCGCCCAGGGGGGTCGCGCTCATGGCCGGTGCAGCCAGAGGGGCAGGCCGCTCCAGGCCAGCTCCAGGCTCAGGGCCTGGCGCAGCTCCCGGGCCAGGGCCCGGCCCGGGATCAGGCCGCCAAAACGCTTCGGCGGCTTGCCGAAGGTCACCGGTCGGGTCTTCTCCTCATCGAGGCCGGCGAGGCGGGCCGCCAGGCGCCGGGCGTGGTCCTCATCGCCCAGTTCATCCACCAGGCCCAGCTCCAGGGCCTGGGCGCCACTGAACACCCGGCCGTCGGCGAAGCCGCGCACCCGCTCCTCCTCCAGCTGGCGACCAGCCGCCACCGCCGTCACGAACTGGCCATAGCTGCTGTCGATCAACGACTGCAGCAACGCCCGTTCATCGGCGCTCAGGGCCCGATCCGGCGACAGGATGTCCTTGTAGAGGCCGCTTTTGACCGTTTCAAAGCTGATGCCGATGCGCTTCAACAGCTTCGAGAGGTTGTTCCCCCGCAAAATCACGCCGATCGAGCCGGTGATGGTGCCGGGATTGGCGACGATTTTTTCGGCCGCCACCCCCACATACACGCCGCCGGAGGCGGAGATGTTGCCAAAACTGGCCACCACCCGGCAGCCCTTGCTGCGCAGCCGGCCAATGGCGCTGTGGATCTCCTGGCTGTCACCCACGGTGCCGCCGGGGCTGTCGATGCGCAGCAGCAAGGCCGGGCACTGACGCTCCTCCACCTGGCGCAGGGCCTTGAGCACCCGCTCCCGGGTGGGGCCGGCAATGGCCCCCTCGATGGCAATCCTCGCCAGGGTTCGGCGGGATTTGCGGCGCCAGGGCCAGACCATCAGGTCACTGCACAGTCGTTGGATCTTAAAAAGGGGGCCGTGGGCTGGCAAAAGCTTTTGGTGCTGCGCTGGCTGTTGATGGTGTTGCCCTTTGCCCTCTGGGGCACGGCAATGGCGGCGATGAAGCCCCTGCTCACGGGGGCCACCCCCCTGACAATCGCCTGGATGCGCCTGCTGCCAGCGGGTTTGCTGCTGCTCCTGGTGGCGGCCCTCAGCGGTCGCTCCCTGGCGGTGGCCGCGGCCGATCGGCCCTGGCTGCTGCTGTTTGCCCTGGTGGACGGCAGCCTGTTTCAAGGCCTGCTCACCCAGGGGTTGGGCGACACGGGCGCCGCCCTGGGCTCGGTGTTGATCGATTCCCAGCCGCTTGCGGTGGCCCTTTTGGCCCGGCTGTTGTTCGGTGAGGCGATCAACCCGGTGGGCTGGCTGGGCCTGCTGGTGGGCCTGGCCGGCATCGCCTGCCTGGGCCTACCGGGGCCGCTGCTGCGCCATTGGTTGCTGGAAGGTCCCCAGCTCCTAGGCGGCCACGCCTGGAGCCAGGGCGAGCTCTGGATGCTGGGGGCGGCCATGGCCATGGCCGTGGGCACGGTGCTCTGCCGCTACGCCTGCCGCCACACCGATGCCCTGGTGATCACGGGCTGGCACCTGCTGATCGGGGCGCTGCCCCTGTTCGCGACCTGCCTGCTGCGGCCGGCCTTCGATCCGGCGGCGGCGCCCTTCTGGCCCGCCTGGAGCGGGGTCGATTGGGCCCTGATGGCCTACGCCAGCCTGCTGGGCAGCGGCCTGGCCTACGGCCTGTTTTTCTGGTTTGCCAGCCGCGGCGATCTCACCAGTTTCACCTCGCTGACCTTCCTGACACCCCTGTTTGCCCTGCTCTGCGGCCTGGCCCTCCTGGGCGAAAGCCTTAAACCGGTGCAATGGTTGGGGGCCGCCCTGGCCCTGGTTTCGGTGGCCCTGATCAATCGGCGCCGCCAGCTCTGGGAGCCCCAACCGTGATGCGCATCCTGGTGGTCACGACGCCAGTCGGTTGCCTCGGCAGCGGCCGCGGCGGCGGCGTTGAACTCACCTTGACCTCCCTGGTGGCGGGGCTCCTGGAGCGGGGACACCAGCTCACCGTGTTGGCGGCCGAGGGATCGCGGCTGGCGCCTGCCTGCAGCGCCGCCCGGCTCTGGACCTGCCCTGGGGTGGACCAATCCAGCTGGCAGCACCAACGGCGCGATGCCGCGATCACCATGCCCAATCGGGCCCTGCTGCCCAGGCTCTGGCAGCGGGCCCTGGCCGAGCAGCAGCACTTTGATGTCCTGCTCAACCTGGCCTACGACTGGCTCCCCCTCTGGCTAACGCCCCAGTGCCAAACGCCCCTGTTCCATCTGGTGAGCATGGGATCGGTGGCCGAGGTGATGGACGCCGCCATCGCCGAGGTGGCCGGCTGGAACCAGGCCCGGCTCGCCTTCCACAGCCACGCCCAGGCCGCCGATTTCAACCTCCCCGCCCCGCCCCTGGTGGTGGGCAATGGCTTTGACCTGGCCGCCTACAGCTTTTGCGCCGATCCCGAGCCCCTGTTGGGCTGGGTGGGGCGCATCGCCCCAGAAAAGGGCCTCGAAGATGCGGCGGCCGTGGCGGCCCAGCTGGGCCTGCGCCTGGCGATCTGGGGCCTGGTGGAGGATCCCGCCTACGCGGCGGCCGTGGAGGCCTCCGTGCCGGCCGGCTGCCTCGACTGGCGCGGCTTCCTGCCCACCGCCCAGCTCCAGGCTGAATTGGGCCGCTGCCGGGTGCTGATCAACACGCCGAAATGGAATGAGGCCTACGGCAACGTGGTGGTGGAGGCGATGGCCTGCGGGGTGCCCGTGGTGGCCTACCGCCGCGGCGGTCCCGGCGAGCTGGTGGAGCCCGGCGTCAATGGCCTGCTGGTGCCCGCCGATGACGTGGCGGCCCTGGCCCAGGCCGTGCTGGCGAGTGCCTCGATTGACCGGCACCACTGCCGCCAGTGGGCCGAAACCCACGCGTCGCGAGCCGCTTTCGCCGAGCGCATCGAGCGCTGGCTGTTGGCGGAGCTGGCCCCAGGCGGCTGGGGGATTGGTCTTGGGGGCGGGCGATAGGTTCCCCTCCTGCGTCCCCTTGCCCGAGCGCCGTGTCCCTTGAGCGTCCATCGCCCCAGGTTCGGCGCCGCGTCTTGCTGCTGGTGCTGGCCTGCGGCCTTGCCCTGTTCCTCTGGCGGTTGGGCAGCTCGGGCCTGGTGGATGAAACACCGCCCCTGTTTGCCGCCTCGGCCCGGGCCATGGCCGAGACCGGCGACTGGCTCACCCCCCGGGTCAATGGCCTGCCCCGCTACGACAAACCGCCGCTCGTCTACTGGCTGATGGGCTTGGGCTACCTGCTGCCCGGCCAGTCGCTCTGGAATCCCCTTGGCTCCTGGGCGGCCAGCCTGCCCTCGGCCCTCTCCAGCGTGGGGGTGATGGTGGCCCTGGCGGCCACCCTGCTGCGCTGGCCCCAGCCCTCGCCCGCAGCGGCCCCGAAGGGAGTGGCGAGCTCCACCCGATCTGCCCTCACGGCCTTCAGCGCGGCCCTGGCCTTTGCCCTCTCGCCCCTGGTGTTGATCTGGAGCCGGGTGGCGGTAAGCGATTCCCTGTTCACGGGCACCCTGGCCCTGGGCTTGCTGCTGTTCTGGCGCCGCTACGCCGAACCCGAAACCCAGCCCTGGTGGCCCGGTTGGCTGCTGCTAGGCCTGGCGGTGCTCACCAAGGGCCCCGTGGCCCTGGTGCTGGTGGGGCTGACCCTGGCCCTGTTCGCCTGGTGGCAGGGGGAAGCACGGCTGCTGATCGGGCTGTGGCGTCCCTGGCCAGGGCTGTGGATCGCCGCCGCCGTGGCCCTGCCCTGGTATGGCGCCGAGCTGCTGGTGGAGGGGGAGCCCTTCTGGCAAAGCTTCTTTGGTTATCACAACCTGCAGCGCTTCACTTCGGTGGTGAACCACCACCTGCAGCCCTGGTGGTTTTTCCTGCCGATGCTGGTGGTGGCCAGCCTGCCGTTCACACCCCTGCTCCTGCTGGGGCTCAGCCAGGCCCTGGCCCGCGGTCGGCGCCAACCGGCCAGCGCCTCCCTCGGCCCGTTTGCCGCCTGCTGGCTGCTGGTGGTGTTTGGCTTTTTCACCCTGGCCGCCACCAAACTGCCCAGCTACTGGCTGCCCGCCACCCCGGCCGCCGGAGTGCTGATCGCCCTGGCCGCCCAAGGCCTCAGCGCCTGGCGCAATCCGGCCCATCCGGGGGCGTCGCTTTGGCGGGGCCGGCTGGTGTGGCTGGCCACCCTGGCCCTGACGGCCGTGCTTTGCCTGGGGCTGGTCGGTTCGGCCCGCTGGATCCCCCTAATCCAGGACCCGGAGATGCCCACCCTGCCGGCGGAGATGCTGGCCAGTGGCCTGGTGGTGCGGGCGGGACTCTGCTTCGGCCTGGCCGTGGGCCTGGCCCTAGCCCTGGCCTGGAGCCGCTGGCGGCCGGCCTGGCTGGCGGCGATGCAGGTAGCCCTGGTGCTGTTTGGCGTTTCGGCCTTGGAACCGTTGATGGAGCTGGGCGATCGGGTGCGCCAGCTGCCGGTGCGCCAGATCGCCGCCGAGGTGGTGCGCCTGCGCCGCCCCGGCGAACCCCTGGCCATGGTTGGCACCCTGAAACCCTCGCTGCACTACTACACCCGCCAGGTGGTGATTTTTGAGGGCCTGCGGGGCTATGGGTTGGTCAACCTGGCTGATCGGCTCGAGCGGGAATGGCGCCGGGGCCAGAGCCCCAGTGCCGCCATCAAGGGCAGCACGGTGCTGGTGGTGATTGATCGCGACACCAGCCGCCTGGCCTATTGGCAACCCGTAGCCCACCAGACCCTGGCCCACTACGGGCTGTACCAGCTTTGGCGCGTCGATCGCCTGGAGCTAGCCCGCCAGGCCCAGGCCCTCAAAGACACCTTTGCGGTGACGGCCAACTGGCAGGAGCCGCGGCCTGAGCGCTATTGAGCCCGCACCCACCCAGGGCAGACCATGCGCCTGGGCCTCAGCCAGGGGCCGCACTCTCGCCATCCCCGGCCCCCTCGCCCGGGGGGTCATGCGCCTGCTCGGGCAGCAGGCCGGATTCATGGCGCTGGCAAAAGCTGCAATGGCCCCAGCGCCCCATTTCGCCATTGGGGGCGGGGCGACCGCAGTGGGGGCAGGTGCCGAGGCCATGGACATCGACCCGGCTGGGATGGGCTGCCCAGATCGCCGCTTCACTGAGGGCCCCGGCGGTTTGGCCGGCGGCGGAATAGTGCAGCTGGATCGTGAGATCGCGCACGCTGAAACCGGCTCCCCGCAGGGCCCCTAGCAGTTGGTGCTTGTTGTACCGCAGGGCTTGCAGCCACTGGGGATGGCTGGCTCCCACCGCCAGTCGCCCGGACCGCAGGCTGAGGGGCCGGCAGTGGGGCGCCAGCTGGGGCCCGGCGATCTTGGGCCAGGCCTGCCACAGGGCGGCCAGGTTGCCGGCGGCGCGCCATTCGCCCTGCAACTGGGCCAGGCAACTGGCCAGGGGGCTGGCCGACGCCGGCGGAGCGGGCATCAGCAGGGTGACCGAACCCTGGCGTCGACTTTGGTTCCGGGGAGCGATCGCCATGGGCCCAGGCTAAGGGGGCCGTTCCGTTGATCTGGGGCCGGAGTTCGCTCGGGACTGGGCCCTAAACCTTTGCAAGGCCCCGTTCCGGCCCCATTGCCAGGGGTCGGCGATCCGATCTGGTAAAGCCACCCCGAGGCTGGCTAACCTCAAATCCTGCGCCTCCACCGAGTTCATGGGTTTCTTTGCTCGCCTTAGCCGTCTGGTGCGGGCCAACGCCAACGCGGTGCTGAGTAGCGCCGAAGATCCCGGCAAAATCCTCGACCAGTCGGTGGCCGACATGCAGGCGGAGCTGGTGAAGCTGCGCCAGGCCGTGGCCACCGCCATCGCCAGCCAGAAACGCATCCAAAACCAGGCCGAGCAGGCCGGTACCCAGGCCAAAACCTGGTACGAACGGGCCGAGCTGGCCCTGCAAAAGGGCGAGGAAGACCTGGCCCGCGAAGCCCTCACCCGCCGCAAGACCTACCAGGACACCGCCGACGCCCTCAACACCCAGCTGCAGAGCCAGTCGGGCCAGGTGGAGTCGCTCAAAAAAAGCCTGATGGGCCTCGAAGGGAAGATCGCCGAAGCCCGCACCAAGAAGGACATGCTCAAGGCCCGGGCCCAGGCGGCCAAGGCCCAGGAGCAACTGCAAAGCGCCGTCAGCGGCCTCGGCACCGATGGCGCCATGGCGGCCTTCGAGCAGATGGAAGAGAAAGTGCAGGTGCTAGAGGCTCGCAGCCAGGCGGCTGCCGAGCTGGCCGGTGCCGACCTGGAAAGCCAGTTCCAAGCCCTGCAGGGCGGCAGCGACGTGGATGACGAACTGGCCGCCCTTAAGACCCGCATCTCGGGCTCGCCTGCCCCGGTGTCCCTGCCGGCGGCCGATGCCCCCTTGCCCAAGCTGGAGCCCGTCAAGGTGACCGAGGTCGACAGCGAACTCGAGGCCCTGAAGCGCTCGATCGACAAACTCTGAGGTCAGGCCTGCAAGCCCCTTGAATCCTGGCCAGCCGCTAGTCCTTCCCAGGCAAACCCTTCCCAATAGGCCTTTGGCTGCCAAAGCCGCCACGGGCGTCCTGACCAGCGGCCCACCTAGCCGCCCCTTGGGGCATCGATCAGGCCACCGATCGGGCGGGGGTTCGGGCCCTAGGGCCCCCTTCCTAGAATCTCCGTCAACGCAATCCCAGGCCGTGGCCGAAGCCCCCACCGTCGTCGCCCTCAGCGACGCCACCTTTGAAGCCGAGGTGCTGGCCGCCCCCATCCCCGTGCTGGTGGATGTCTGGGCCCCCTGGTGTGGGCCCTGTCGGCTGATGGCGCCGCTGATGGATTGGGCCGCTGGCGAGTACGCCGGCCGGTTGATGGTTACCAAGTTGGAGGCCGACCCCAATCCGCTGAGCCGCGACGCCTGCCAGATCCAGGGGTTACCCACCCTGATGGTGTTCAAGGGCGGCGTTGAGATCGCCCGCCACGAGGGCGCCATGGCCAAGCCCCAGCTGCAGGCCTTCCTGGATGCCCATCTCTGAGCGCCTGGCCCGGTTAGGCAGTGGCGTCTTTGCCCGCAACGACCAACGCAAACTGACCTATCGCCAGCGGGCAGCCGAGCAGGGACTGGCTCCCCTGCTGGATCTGTCGCTCGGTTCCACCGACCTGCAGCCCCCGCCCGCGGCGATTGCGGCCATGGCCGTCGCCCTGCAGCAACCCGAAAGCGCCTCCTACTGCCTCCATGGCGCCACCCGGCCCTTCCGCGAGGCCGTGGCCGCCTGGGCCCAGCGCCGTTTCGGGGTGGCGGTGGATGCGGAGAGGGAAGTGCTGCTGCTGGTGGGATCCCAGGAGGGCACCGCCCATCTGCCCCTGGCCGTGCTCAATCCGGGCGATCGGGCCCTACTGCTCGATCCCTACTACCCCTCCCACCTGGGCGGGTTGCATCTGGCCTCGGCCGACCCCCAGTTCCTGCGCCTAAATGCCAAGCAGGGCTTCCGTCCCGATTTCGACCAGCTCTCGGACAGCCAGTGGGATGCCCTGAAGCTGATGGTGCTGGGCTTCCCCCACAACCCCACGGCCACGGTGGGCCAGCAGGACTGGGTGGATCAGGCGGCCGAACGGGCCCGGCGCCATGGGGTGGTGTTCGCCCACGACAACCCCTACGTGGATCTCGCCCTGGAAGGGGAGGCCCCGGCCCTGCTGCGCAATCCCCTCTGGCGCCAGGTGGGGATTGAATTCTTTTCCTTCTCCAAAAGCTGGTGCCTGGGGGGCTACCGGCTCGCCTTTGCGATCGGCGCCGAGGAGCTGATCACGGCCCTGCGCCAGCTCAAGGGGGTGGTGGATTTCAACCAGTCCCTGGCCCTGCAGGCCGGCGCCATTGCCGCCCTAGAGCAGGCGCCCGACTGGCCCGCCCGCCTTTGCGGCACCTACCGCGAGCGCCGCGATTCGATGCTGGCGGCCCTGGCAGCCGAGGGCTGGCCGGTGCAGCCCCCGTCGATGGCCCTCTATCTCTGGCTGGCCTTGCCCGAGGCGGCCGCCCGCCGCGGACTCCATGCCGAGGCGGCCTGCGCCGAGCTGCTGGAGCGCAGTGGCGTCTGCCTGACCCCGGGCAGCGGCTTTGGCGCCGGCGGCGAAGGCTGGGCCCGCCTGGCCCTGGTCCATCCCAGCGCCGAGCTGGTGGCCGGCGCCCGCCGCATGGGCAGCTGGCTGAAGCAGCTTTGAACGGAGCGGTGTCGGCCGCCAGGCGCCGCCTGGCCCATCGACCTGACCCACACCCCCCGGCGGTCTCCCTCCCCAGCGCCCCCGCAGCCGGTCCGGCGACGACCCTGCCGCCGCCCCAGCCCTGGCGGATCCAGCGCTTGCGGCAATGCAGCAGCACCGAAACCGAACTCGACCGCCTGCTGCTGGCGGGGGCGTCGGCCCCCCTGGTGGTGCTCGCCGATCGCCAAAGCCGGGGCCAGGGCCAGCAGGGCCGCCCCTGGAGTTCTCCCCGCGGCGGCGTTTGGCTGAGTGCCGCCCTGCCCTGGCCCGAGCAAGCGGAGAACGCGGCAGCCCTGGGCCTGGCCGTGGCGGTGGGATTGGTGCGGGAACTGGAGTCCCTCGGCCTGGCCGTGCGGATCAAATGGCCCAACGACCTGCTGATCGGCGATCGCAAGCTGGCGGGGTTGCTGCCGCGGCTGCGGCGGCGCGGGTCGAAGATTGCCTTGGCCCGGGTCGGCCTGGGCCTCAATGGCTGGAACCGGGTGCCGCCTGGGGCCATTGGCCTGGCCGAGGCCCTGGCCGCCAGGCCAGGCAACCGCCTGGGGGCCGCCGGGGCCCGCTGGCTAGCCGATCCCCTACCCCTGGCGGCCCGGGTGCTGCGGGCCCTGGACTGGGCCTGCGCCAGGGCGAACCAGGCCGAGTTGGTGCGCTGCGAAGCCCAAGCGCGGCTCTGGCTACCGGCCGCACCCATCAGCCACGAGGGCGAGCTCTGGCAGGCCCAGGGCCTGGGCCTGGACGGCAGCCTGGTGATCGGCCGGGCTGGCGAGCACAGGAGCCTGCATCGCCATTTCTAAACTGCGCCAAATTTCTAAACTGCTCCGATCGCGATTCGCCCTTTGTCCCCCTTGCCCTGTCCCCGCTGGCTGCCCCTGGTGGTGGGAGCCCTGCCCCTGCTGGGAGCGGTGCCCCTGGTGGGCAGCGGCCTGGCCTGGGCCCAAGTTGAGGGGCAGCCTGCAGGCGAAGCCGGCGGCAGCGCAAGCACCAACCGGCCTGGCGCCCCCCTCGCGCCCCAGCTGCCGGCTGAGGGGGCCGCGTCCCTGGCCCCCCTGCGCCCCCGCACCAACAGCCTGGCCAGCCCGCCGCCCCGGCGATTTGATGAATCCCTCGACAACCTGGTGCGCCAGGGGGTTGTGACCCCCACGGAGCGCAGCCAGATCCGCCAGGGGGGTGCCCTGGTGCCGATCGATGTGCTGGCCCAGCAGCAGGCGTGCCGCACCGGCGCCCTCTCCGAGCAGGAGTGCCGGGCTGGCTTTGCCGTGCGCTGGCGGCGCCATGGCCAGAGCGGCCTGGCGGGTGGCTTGGACGGAGGTTTGAACGGTGGCTTGAACGGTGGGTTTGGGGAAGGCCTGCTGCCGCCGCCGATCTCCGTGCCGGTCTCCGCCTTGCTGGCCGGTGGCGAGGGCAGCTTCAGCCTCTCGAGCGTCTTTCGGGTCACCCCCAGGCCCCTGCCCCTGGCCGGCAATGGGGACCGGCTGATGCTCTTCCCCGTAATCGGCTCGGCGATCACCACCAGCACCTTTGGCTATCGCCTGCACCCGCTGCTAGGCAGCTGGCTGATGCATGCCGGCCGCGACCTGGCCGCCCCAGAGGGCACCCCCGTGGTGGCGGCCCTCTCCGGGCGGGTGATGGCCAGCGGCCCCGCCGGCGGCTATGGCCTGGCGGTGGAGCTGGAGCACGGGCGCCCCCTGCGCCGCACCCTCTACGGCCACCTCTCGGAGCTCTATGTGCGCTCTGGCGACTGGGTGCGCCAAGGGGAGGTGATCGGCCGGGTCGGCAGCACGGGCCTCAGTAGCGGCCCCCACCTGCACTTTGAGGTGCGCCAGCCCGCCGATGGCGGCTGGGTGGCGGTGGAACCGGGCGAACTGGATCCCGGCCGGGGCCTGGCGGGCAGCGATGCCGTGGCCCAGCTGATGGGCCAGTTGCTCCAAAGCCTGGAGCGGCCCAAGGCCCATGCCAATGGCCAGGCCAAAACCAAAGCCGGCTGAGGGGATCCCTAACCGGTCTCAGGCTTTGGCGCTATCGCTGAGCAGGCGGCCGTCGTGGAACTGGACCAGGCGGCTGGCCCGCTCGGCCACCTCCTGTTCGTGGGTGACGATCAGGATCGTCATGCCCTGGTGATGCAGTTCACCAAACAGATCCAGCACCTCCTCGGTGGTGCGGGAATCGAGGGCGCCGGTGGGTTCATCGGCGAGCAGCAGGCCGGGCTGGTTGATGATCGCCCGGGCCACGGCCACCCGCTGCTGCTGGCCGCCGGAGAGCTGGTTGGGCTTGTTGTTGAGCCGCTGGGCCAGACCGACCCGCTCCAGGGCGGCGATTGCCCGCTGGCGCCGCTCATCAGCCGGGATCCCGGCGTAGATCATCGGCAGGATCACGTTGTCGAGGGCGCTCATTTCCGCCAGCAGGTGGAACTGCTGGAAGACAAAGCCCAGCTCCCGGTTGCGCAGATCGGCCAGGGCGTCATCGGTGAGATCCTGCACGGCCGTGCCATTGAGGTGGTAACTGCCGCTGCTGGGGCGATCGAGGCAACCGAGGATATTCATCGCCGTGCTCTTGCCCGAGCCAGAGGTGCCCATCACCGCCAGATACTCGCCCCGTTGCACCTGCAGCGTGAGGTCATCGAGGGCGACCACGGCCGTATCGCCAACGCCATAGACCTTGCTGATGTGGCGCAGTTCGGCGACGCAATCGTTCAAGGGAGGCCTAACTCAAGGGGGTGGCACTGGCCAGGGTGATCGCCCGTTGCAGCATCGGTGTGCCCGTCACCGCGGCGCTGGCCCAGCTGAACACGGGGTTCGAGAGAATGCCGCCGACAGCCGTAATCACTACGCAGGTAATTAGGGCGGCCCGCAGGGGCTGCATCCCTTCAACGGCCCAGGTGATCGGCGGATAGGCCTTCACCACATCGGAGGCCTCCTGGGGCTCTTTCACCACCATCATCTTGATCACGGAGATGTAGTAGTAGATCGACACCACCGAGGTGACCAGGCCCACGACCACAAGCAGGTACTGGTGATCAGCCCATCCCGCAAAAAACAGATAGATCTTGGCGAAAAAGCCCAGCATCGGCGGGATGCCACCGAGGGAGAGCAGGCAAAGGCTCAGGCCCAGGGTGATGAGGGGATCCTTTTGATAGAGCCCAGCGTAGTCGGAGATGCGATCACTGCCGGTGCGCAGGGAGAAGAGAATGATGCAGGCGAAGGCCCCCAGGTTCATGAACAGGTAGGCGGCCATGTAGAGCACCATGGCGGCGAATCCGTCTTCGGTGCCGCAGACCAGGCCGATCATCACGAAGCCCGCCTGGCCGATCGAGCTGTAGGCCAACATCCGCTTCATCGACGTCTGGGCCAGGGCCACGATGTTGCCCAGCACCATGCTCAAAATCGCCAACACGGTGAAGAGCAGCTTCCACTGCTCCTGGAAGCCATCAAAACAACCCACCAGGATCCTCAGGGCCAGGGCAAAACCCGCCGCCTTCGAGCCCACCGACAGGAAGGCCACCACCGGCGTGGGCGAGCCCTCGTAGACGTCAGGGGTCCACTGGTGGAAGGGCACAGCGGCAATTTTGAAGGCCACCGTGGCCAACACGAACACCAGGGCCAGGGCCGCCACCGGCGTGGCGGAGGTCTGCAGGGCCAGGGCGACGGCATCGAGGCTGGTGCTGCCACCGGTGAGGCCGTAGAGCAGGGAAGCGCCGTAGAGGAACACGGCCGCCGCGGCCGATCCCACCAATAGATATTTCAGGGACGCTTCCGAGCTGCGGGCGTCCCGCTTCATGTAGCCAGCCAGGAGGTAGCTGGCCACCGAGAGGGTTTCTAGGGAGACGAAGATCGTCACCAGGTCGGTGGAGCCGCAAAGCACCATGGCGCCCAGGGTGGCGGCCAGCAGGATGGCGGCGTATTCCCCCACCGGCGTGCCGCTCCGCTCCACGTAGCGCCAGCTGATCAGCAGGGAGAGCAAGGTGGAGGACGCCACCACGCCCCGGAAGGCGATGGACAGGTTGTCGGCCAGGAACGAGCCGAGGAAGGCGGGCTGGAGCGGCGCGTTCCATTGGAGCGCAAGCAGCACGAGGGCAGCGCCCAGGCCGCCATAACAAATTGGAGGCACCCAGCGGCTGGCAGCCTTCTCGCCGGCCAGATCCACCAACAGGCAGGCCAGCATGGCCACCAGCACCGCCGCCTCCGGGGCAATGGCGCCGGCATTGATCTGCAGGGCCGTGATCGTCGGCAAGGCCGCCGGGCTCGCGCCGGCGGCGGCAAGGAGGCTGGCCATGGAGAAGGGGTTCGGCAAGGCCATAAGGGCTGGTAGGGCCAGAACCGGATCGAGGGCCGCCTGGAGGGTCATCACTGCTGGGAAGCCTTACCCGTTGGCGAGACTCTAGCTGTGCCGGTCGATCCCGAGCTTGCTGGCTTCAGCACTCCCGCACCGGGTTGGGCAGGCGGTCCGGCGATGCGATAAAGAGGGAACCGGTTTTTCGCCTGCCTGTGGCGCACACCCTGGTCATCGTTGAGAGCCCCACGAAGGCCCGCACCATTCGTGGCTTCCTGCCCAAGGATTTCCGGGTGGAGGCCTCGATGGGGCATGTGCGTGACCTGCCCAACAACGCCAGTGAGATCCCGGCGGCCCACAAAGGAGAAAAGTGGGCCAACCTTGGCGTCAACACCGCCAACGACTTCGAACCGCTCTACGTGGTGCCGAAGGACAAGAAAAAGGTGGTCAAGGAGCTCAAGGACGCCCTCAAGGGCGCCGACCGCCTGCTGCTGGCCACGGACGAAGACCGGGAAGGGGAAAGCATCAGCTGGCACCTGCTGCAGCTGCTGGCCCCGAAGGTGCCCGTGAAGCGGATGGTGTTCCACGAGATCACCAAAGAGGCCATTAGCCGGGCCCTCGACCAGACCCGGGAGCTCGACATGGAGCTCGTCCATGCCCAGGAAACCCGGCGGATCCTCGATCGCCTGGTGGGCTACACCCTCTCGCCCCTGCTCTGGAAAAAGGTGGCCTGGGGCCTCTCGGCCGGCCGGGTTCAATCGGTGGCGGTGCGGCTGTTGGTGCAGCGGGAACGGGCCCGCCGGGCCTTCCGCAGCGGCAGCTACTGGGACCTCAAGGCCCAGCTGCAACAGCCCGGTGGCGCCTTTGAGGCCAAGCTCACCCACCTCAAGGGGGAACGGATCGCCGGCGGCGCCGACTTCGACGAAAACACCGGCGGTCTCAAGGCCGGCAGCAAGGTCAAATTGCTGAGCGAAGCCGAGGCCCGCAACCTGCAGGCCGCCGTCCAATCCGCCCCCTGGCGGGTGGCCGAGGTGGAGGAAAAACCGACGGTGCGCAAGCCCGTGCCGCCCTTCACCACCAGCACCCTGCAGCAGGAGTCCAACCGCAAACTGCGGCTCTCGGCCCGGGAGACCATGCGCACGGCCCAGGGCCTCTACGAGCGCGGCTTCATCACCTACATGCGCACCGACTCGGTGCACCTCTCCGAGCAGGCGATCACGGCGGCCCGCAGCTGCGTCAACGAGAAATACGGCCAGGAGTTCCTCAGCCCGGCGCCCCGCCAGTTCTCCACCAAGGCCCGCAACGCCCAGGAGGCCCACGAGGCGATCCGCCCCGCCGGCGAACGCTTCCGCACCCCCAAGGACACGGGCCTCGATGGCAAGGACCTGGCCCTCTATGAGCTGATCTGGAAGCGCACCGTGGCCAGCCAGATGGCCGATGCCCGCCTCACCATGGTGGCTGTGGAGCTGGAGAGCGGTGAGGCCCGCTTCCGGGCCTCGGGCAAGCGCATTGATTTCGCCGGCTTCTTCCGCGCCTACGTGGAAGGCAGCGACGATCCCGACGCCGCCCTGGAGGGCCAGGAGGTGTTGCTGCCGGCCCTGAAGGTGGGAGACAGCCCCAGCTGCAAGGCGGTGGAGGCCCTCGGCCACCAAACCCAACCCCCAGCCCGCTATAGCGAGGCGGCGTTGGTGAAGATGCTGGAAAAGGAGGGCATCGGTCGCCCGTCCACCTACGCCTCGATCATCGGCACGATCGTGGATCGGGGCTACGCCACCCTCTTGAACAACGCCCTCACGCCCAGCTTCACGGCCTTTGCCGTCACGGCCCTGCTGGAGGAGCACTTCCCGGACCTGGTGGACACCAGCTTCACGGCCCGGATGGAGAACAGCCTCGATGAGATCTCCCACGGCACAGTGCAATGGCTGCCCTATCTCAACAAGTTTTACAAAGGGGATTTGGGCCTAGAAACCCAGGTGCAGCAACGGGAAGGCGACATTGATCCCACCGCCTCCCGCACCATCACCCTGGAGGGCCTGCCCTGTGTGGTGCGGATCGGCCGCTTCGGCGCCTACCTGGAAACCAAGCGGGTGGGCGAAGACGGAACCGAGGAGCTGGTTAAGGCCACCCTGCCCGGCGAAATCACCCCGGCCGACCTGGATGCAGACAAAGCCGAGCTGATCCTCAAACAAAAGGTGGAGGGTCCCGAATCCCTGGGCGAAGACCCGGACACCGGCGAGCAGGTGTACCTGCTGTTCGGCCAGTACGGGCCCTACGTGCAGCTGGGCCAGGTCAGTGACGAGGTGCCCAAGCCCAAGCGGGCCTCCCTGCCCAAGGGGGCCAAACCCGAGGAGCTCAGCCTGGAGGACGCCCTCGGCCTGCTGCGGCTACCGCGGCTCCTGGGCGAGCACCCGGCTGGCGGCAAGATCCAGGCGGGCCTGGGCCGCTTCGGCCCCTACGTGGTGCACGACAAGGGCAAGGGCGAGAAGGACTACCGCTCGCTTAAGGCCGAGGACGACGTGCTGACGGTGGGCCTGGAGCGGGCCGTGGAACTGCTGGCCACCCCCAAGAAGGGCCGCGGCGGCCGCACCGCCCTCAAGGACCTGGGCGCGCCTTCCGGCTCCGACGAGTCGATCCAGGTGTTCGATGGCCCCTATGGGCTCTACGTGAAGCAGGGCAAGGTGAATGCCTCCCTGCCGGAAGGCACCACCGCCGACACGATCACCCTGGAGCAAGCGGTGGAGCTGCTGGCTGCCAAGGCCGCCACGGGCAAGGCCAAGGCCAAGGCGACCCGGGCCGCCAAGTCCAGCGCCGCCAAGGCTTCCGGCACCAAGCCGGCGGCCAAGGCGACCGCTGCTATGACGCCAGCAGCGAAGAAACCCCCGGCCACCACTAAAACCGGTCGGATGCGGGCCAGTGCCGTGCGGGTGATCAGACCGGCCAACAGTTGAGGGTGATCGCGGTGCCACGCCTCCCGGCTCCAGATGGCAATCGCCTTGCCGCTACGGCCTTCCCCCAGGGACCGCCCCTGCTGCCGGGCACCCGCCGCTGCCTCGCCCTGGCCCTGGTGCTAGTCCCCCTGCTGGGGGGCTGTGCCAACAACCCGATCGCCCGGCAATTAGCCGCCAGCTTCGACACCCCCGCCCCCACGCCAGCCGAGCCCCCAGCGGCCGGTGGGACCAACTCCGCGGCCCAGGGGCAAGCCGGTGCCAATCCTGCGGCGGGGATCGCCGCAACCACCCCCCTAGTCCCCCCTTCGGGCAACGCTGCAACCCCCAGCCCCAGCCCAGGCACCCCGGCCCAGCCAGAACCGAAGGGCAACAGCACCGCCGGCCCTGGGGCCAAGCAAGGCGCCAAGGGCAACGCCCAAGGGGCAACCGCCGGCTCCGGAAGCGCCCAAGCCCCGACCAAGCCCCGGGCTGCCACGCCCACCCCCGCGGCCGCCCCCTACCGGGTCACGCTCAAGCTCCCCGGCGCCGACCCCTCCGCCCCCGCCGAGGTGGTGACCCGGGCCTTGCGGGCGGCCGGGGTGTCATTTGAGGTGGAAACGATCGAGAGGATCGGTGCCGGCAGCGATGGCGCCAACAGCAGCCGTCCCACCGCCCTGCGCTCCACGCCCGCCCCGGCTGTGCGCTGAGTGCCGATGCCCGTGCCGAAGCCAGGGCGGACCCCGCCCTATCGCCGTGCCCTCAGCCGCCGTCAGGCCCGCCAGATGATGGACACCGCCTACCTGGCGGCCTCCATGGCCCTGCTTTGGGTGGCCCTCTATTACCTGCCCGTCGGCGGCGCCCTGTTCCAACTGGCCCTGCCCCTGCCCCTGGCCCTGCTGCAGCTGCGCCAGGGGGGCCGCTCTGGCGCCGAAGGCCTGCTGGTGGCGGGGCTGCTGCTGGTGGCCCTCATGGGGCCGGTCCGGGGCCCCCTGGTGCTGTTCCCCTATGGCTTGCTGGCCCTCTGGTTGGGCTGGGGCTGGTCGCGGCGTTGGAGTTGGTGGCTTACCGGCGCGGTGGGCCTCCTGATCGGCGCGGCGGGCTTCCTGGTGCGGGTCCTGGTGCTGTCAGTCCTACTGGGCGAAAACCTCTGGGTGCTGATCACCGCCGCCGCGGCCAACCTGCTCGAGTGGCTCAGCGGCCTGGTCCCCCTGATCGGAGCCCCGGACCTGCCCCAGGTGCAGCTGATGGCCCTGGGATTGGTGCTGATCCAGAACCTGCTCTATGTGCTGGCCCTCCATGCCGTGGCCTACTGGATCTTTGCCCGCCTGAAGGCACCGATTCCCGAACCACCCGAAGCCCTGCGGGCCCTGGTGGCCCTCGACCCCCTCTAGGCCCCGTGCCGGCCGCCCCCTCCCCTCCCCGGCGCCTCAGTGGTGATGCCGCCAGCGCCGGGGCCTGGCTCAGCGCCTGCGCCGCCCACTGGCGCCACACCACGGTGTTGCTGCTGCTGGCTGGCACCGACACCGCCGCCGTGCCGGGCATTTCTGCCGCCGGCGCCACGCCCGAATCGCGCCGCTGGACCGCCGCCGCCGATGCCGAACTGCTCCTACTGGGCCCGGGGGCCGCGCGGCGCCACGCCCTGCCGCCCCTGCCGGCGGGGGTCAGTCCGGCCCTGATCGCCCATCGGGTGGTGAGCGAACTGGGCCTCGATCCCCTGGTGGTGGACCTGGGGGCCGCCGTGGCTCCAGCCGTGCCCCATCTCCAGCTCGGCCAAACCCCGGCCCGATGCCTGAGCAGCGGCCAGGCCCTGGAGCCGGTCCGGGTGCGGCAGCTGCTGGCGCTAGGGCAGCGCTGGGGCCGGCTCCTGGCCGCCAAGGGCCCCCAGGAGCCCCTGCTGATCGCCGAATGCGTTCCCGGCGGCACGACCACGGCCCAGGCGGTGCTCACCGGCCTGGGGCTGGAGGTGGCGGGCCTGGTGAGCGGCAGCCTGCTGGAACCCGTCCACGCCCTCAAAACCGACCTCGTGGAGCGGGGCCTCAGGGCCGCTGGCCTCGCCGGCCCCAGGGGGGCTGGGGGCCCTGGGGCCGATCCGTTGGCGGTGTTGGCCGCCGTGGGGGATCCAATGCAGGCCCTAGCGGCGGGCCTGGTCTTGGGGACGGGGGGGGCGGGGCGACCCGTGCTGCTGGCGGGCGGCAGCCAGATGGCGGCCGTGTGGGCCCTGGCCGTGGCCCTCAGCCCCCCCGCCAGCCGCCTGGCCCTAGCCCGCCAGGTGGCGATCGGCACCACCGCCTGGGTGGCGGCGGAAGCCAGCAGCGATCTGACCCTGCTGCTGCAGCGCCTGGGGGCCCGCTGGCAGGTGGAGCCCCTGGCCTTCGCCGCCAACCTGCGCTTCCAGCAGTGCCGCTCGGCCCGCCTGCGCGATTACGAGGCCGGCTATGTGAAGGAGGGCGTGGGGGCCGGCGGCTTGGCCCTGCTCTGGGAACTGAGCGGCCGCAGCCCCGATGCCCTGGCCCGGGCCTGTGACCAGGCCTGCGACCAGCTCCTCGGCGGCCCCTAGGGTTTTGCCATGGCCTTGCCCCTGCTCCACCGCCGTCAGCTACTGCGCCTGGGGGGCCTGGCCGGCCTGGCCCTGCTGGGCGGCTGCAGCAAAGGCGCCGAGCCCCACGTGGTCTATGGGCCCGGGGAGCTTCCTAACGCCTGGTTGAAGGCTTTGCCCAAGCCCTGGCAGGGCCGGCCGCTGCCCTCGCCCGCTGCAGTACTGGCCGCCCTGGGCAAACCGGGCGCTGACCTGGTCCAACTCAGCGATGGCTGGGCCCTGGACACCCCTGTCGACCAACTCACTCCCCTATGGGCGCCGGGTCTGCTGGGCCAGCTGGCCCCCTTTGCCTCTCCCATCAGCCGCCTGTTCCAAGGCGAAGGCGCCCCTGAACTGGCCTTCCCCTGGGCCTTCAGCACCTGGGTGATGGTGCTGCGCAGCCGGCCGGACCTGGCCCGGCGCCGCCAGGAGGGCTGGGCCCTGCTGCTCGATCCCAGCCTCAAGGGCCGGCTGGTGCTCCCCTCAAGTCCGCGGGTGGTGATCGAACTGGTGCTCCGCCAGCTGGACCTGGCGTCAGCCCCGTCCCCCCACCCAGCCCAAGCCCCCACCCAGCCCTTGAGCCGGCTGCAAACCCATGACAGGGCTCAGCTCCACTCTTTGGCCCAGGCCGAGCCCAGCCCAGCCCCCCCGGACGAAGTCCTGAACGACCTCAGGCTGGTCGAGGCCGTTAGGCGTCTGCGCCATCAGGCCCTGGCCTGCGATGAGGCGAACGGCCTCAACCTGCTGCTGGCCGGGGACGCAGACGCCGCCGTCTTGCCTGCCCGCCGGGTCATGCCCCTGTTGCGCAGCGACCCGCGCCTCCAGGCCCTGCTCCCCGAGAGTGGCTCCCCCCTGATCTGGTCCCTGCTGCTGCGCCCAGCCGGATCGGCGGCCCTGCCCCAGGCCTGGCTCGAGGAGATCCTGCAGGAGCCCCTGCTCAACCGATTGCTGGCCAAGGGTTGGGTCCCCCCCTTGCCGGCGGAGCGGTTAGCGCCTGCCCTCAAGGCCTGGCCCCAATCGACCGCCGAGCTCCTGCTGCCAGCGCCGCCTGTGCTGGAGCGCTGCAACAGCCTGGCCCCCTTCAGCGAGCCGGAGCGAATCCAGTGGCAAGCGCTCTGGGACCAGGCGGCTCCAAAGGGCCCAACCCAAGCCGGCGCCTGATCCCCTCGCCAGGGGACGGCCAGCCCTAGCCCCAGAGCCTCCGCTGCGGTGCCGCCGCCAGCCGCCGATGGGTATCGGCCAAGAGATCGGGGATCGGCAGTGCATTGGGACAACGCGGCAGGCAATCGCCACAGGCCTTGCAGGCGCTGGCATCGAGCTGCTCCCACCAGTGGCCAGCCCGGCCGATCAGGTTGTAGCGCTCGCTGGCAAAGGCCTCGAGGCCATGGCCCACCGCCAGGTTGCGCAGGCGCAGCAGGGCCGGGATCGGCACGGCGCTGGGGCAGGGCAGGCAAGCCGGGCACTGGCCGCAGAAGTCGTCGCCCAGGCGCTGCCGGCCCGCCGCCAGGAGCTGGTCGAGGCTGGCCCGCTCCTGGGGGCTGAGGGGGCCAGCGGCCCCGGCCAGTTGGCGGGCCCAATCGAGGTCGGAGGCCGAGGCGGCTCCGAGGGTGAGGCTGGAGAGACCCTGGTCGATCAGGAAGCGATAGGCCAGCTCCAGGGGGGCAAAGGGGCGGCAGTCGGCCAGCAGCTGGGGCGGCGGTGCGTAGAGCCGCCCGCCCTTGTCGGCGGGCGAAATGGCCAACACGCCGAGCCCGGCCGCCAGGGCCGCCTGGGCCAGGGGCAGGCGCTGGCGATCAAACAAATGCAGATGCAAGCTGCAAAAGCCAAAGCGCTCGCTGGCCAGGGCCGCCGCGATCAGGTCATTGCTGCCATGGCTGCTGAAGCCCACCTGGCCCACCAACCCTTCGCCCAGGGCCCAGGCGAGCAACTCCGCCCCCGCACCGCGCAGGGCCCAATCCAGGTGCTCTGGCGTATTGAGCCCATGGACGGCCAGGTTGTCGAGCCGGGCCAGGCCGAGGCGTTCCAGGCTGGCGCGCAGTTGCTCCTGGCCCTGGGCCAGGTCAGGCCCCGGCAGGATCTTGCTGGTGATCACCAGGGCGGCCCGGCGGGCGGGACTGCGGCGCCCTAGCTGGCCTAAGACCTGGCCCAGGAACCGTTCGGCAGGCCCGTAGGCCGGGGCCGTTTCGATGTGGTTGATCCCGGCCGCCAGGGCCGCCGCCAGCACGGCCTCCAGTTGGTCTGCGCTGCCGAGGGCCCGCATGGTGCCAAGGGTGAACAGGGACACGGCCGGTCCGCGCCCAAACGGCCGGCGTGCCGGTGGCTGGCCCTGGTCGGCCCCTGGCCCTGACCTGGAGAGGGCAGAACCTGGGCTGGTTCCCCCAGGATCCGCCCCAGGACCAGGGGCGTCCGGTCCTTCAGGGGCCGGCATCGGGGGGGGCCGGCGATCCACCAGGGTCGGGGCCGGGCTCGCCGTCTTCGGGGGCTTGCCCTTCGGCTTCAGCTTCTGCCTCAGGCTCCAGCGTGGCGTCCTGGCGGGCCCGGCCCAGGTTGCGGATCAGTTCGGCCGGGCTGGTGCCATCGAGGAAGCGGCGGAAATCGGCCTGGTCTTCGGCATCGGCCTCGGCATCAACGGCAATCGAGGCATCGGCCACCACCTCCTCCAGCATCCAGATGCCACTACCGGTGCGCAGGGCCAGGGCGATCGCATCACTGGGGCGGGCATCGAGCTCGCTGCTCTCGCCGTCCACGGTGCTGAGCTTCATCACCGCCCGGAAGGTGCTCTCTTCAATCGTGTTGATCACCACCCGCTCCAGGCTGAGGCCGCCCAGCTCCAGCAGGGACACCATCAGGTCGTGGCTGAGGGGCCGCGGCGGCGTCTGGCCGGTGAGGCCGGCCATGATGTTTTGGGCCTGGGCCTGGTCGATCCAGATCGGCACCTGGCGGCGGCCAGAGGGATCCCGCAACAGCACGATCGGGCTGCGGCTGACGGCATCTAGGGCGATTCCGGCAACGCTCATCTCGACCATGGACCTTGCTGGCGAGCCCTCTGCCCGATTATGGCCAGCAGTGCGGGGGCAGGGCATGTTTACCGGTCTGGTGCAGGCCGTGGGGAAACTGGGGCGCTCGCCGGGCGGGGTGGAGGTGCGAATCGCCCCCGGCGCCGGTCTGGATCCAGCCAGCCTGGCCCTGGGCGACAGTGTCAGCGTCGATGGGGTCTGCCTGACGGTGGCCTCCCTATTCCCCCAGGGATTCCGCGCCGATGTCAGCGGCGAAACCCTGGGGCGCACCACCCTGGCGGCCAAGGCGGCCCGCCAGGGTGCCGTGAACCTGGAGCCGGCCCTGCGCCTGGCCGATCGACTCGGCGGCCACCTGGTGAGTGGCCACGTCGATGGGCTGGCGGAGGTGGTGGCGATCGAGCCCCGCGGCGCCTCCTGGCACCTGGCCCTGCGCTGGCAAGAGGCGAGCTACGGCCGCTACATCTGCGAAAAAGCGAGTGTGGCGGTCAATGGCATCAGCCTCACGGTGGCGGGCTGCGAGCCGAACGGCGCCCTGTTCTGGATCGCCGTGATTCCCCACAGCTGGAGCCACAGCACCCTGGCCCACCTGCAGCTGGGCGACCTGGTCAACCTGGAGGCGGATCTGCTGGCCAAATACACCGAACAACTGCTGCGCTCCGCCAACCCCCTCCCCGGCAGCCCCCGCGCCGGCAGCCCACGTCCAGGCTCCGAGGCCACGAGCGGGCCAGCCATCACCCCGACATGGCTAGCGGAGCAGGGCTGGGCCTAACAAACCGCTCAGGCCAAGTCCCGGAGCCCACGGATCCCGCGGCTGACAGCGACTGTCTCCATGACTACGGTCCGGAGGACTCTGGCTCCTTGAGGCCCCCCATGGCTGACACCAGCGCCCGGTTCGAGCTGGGCACCCTGCGCAGTTTCACGATCGCCGAGGGCATCTTGATGCTGGTGCTCGGGGCCCTGGCCCTGCTGTTTCCAATCCTGGCGTCCGCTGGCATCACCGTGATCGTGGCGATCGCCTTCCTGGTGGGCGGCATCGTCGGCTGGATCAACAACCTCAACCGCTCCCGGCGCCTGGGCCGCTGGCACTGCTTCTGGCGCCTGGTGGTCTCGACCCTGTTCCTGGTGATCGGCGCCTGGATCCTGCAGCAATTCCAATCCGGCATCCTGCCGGCGGCGGCCCAGGTGGCGGCCCTGGCCACGGCGGTCGGCATCGTTTTCCTGGTGGAAGGGCTGGTGGCGGCCATCGTGTCCCTTTCCCACACCCGTCAGGCGGGCTGGGGCTGGGGTTTGGCCAACGGGCTCGTCACCCTGCTGCTGGGCCTGTTGATCCTGTCGATGAAACCAGCCGGCCTGCTGTCGGTGATCGGCATCCTGGTGGGGATCAGCTTCCTGTTCAGCGGCGTCGACCTGCTGGTGTTCAGCGCCGGCTTCCATGGGCCAGAACAGGACTCCGAACAGGCCCCACCCTCCTGAAACTCCCTACGGCGGGAAGATTGGGCGGCTGGCTCCTAGGCCTCCCTAGGGAAATTGGGGCCTAACCCAGGGCCCGTTCCGGCGCAGCTGGCCTCAAGCCTCTCCGCCGGGGCCCCCCTCCGCGGCTTCCCCTGCTTGGAGGGCCTCGGCGGTGGCGGCATCAATCGGCAGCAACCAGATCGCGCCCGTTTCCTGGTGGATTTCGATGCGGAATTCGGCGCCAGGCTCCAGACCCATGCGCCGGGTGTAGGCATGGCCAATCAACAGGTTGCCATTGCCATGGACGCGGGTGCGGAACTCGGCCTGGCGTCCCTTGGTGCCAGATCCCGACTTGCCGCCGCCCGGGGACTGGGAGGGCAGGGCGTAGCCCTTGGCCACCACTAGGGCCCGGTAAAAACTTTTTTTGAGCAGCCGTCCGCTGGGCCCCACATAGCCACAGGCCCGGGCAATCTGATCTTCGGGCCGATTGCTGAGGGAGCGGGCCTTCTCCAGCAGGGCCTTGCCTTCGAGCATCGTGCTTCCAGAAACATGCTGGGGTTCAGCCATCAGCCTTGGATCGCGTCAAGTCTTTGGGCGATTCTGCGGCTGCTACGGGGAAGCGGCAAGTGCATCGAGGCCGCTGAGAGGAAATCGGGATGAATCGCCTCAAAGCAGATAGAGAATTCCGTAGAGCAACACCCAGATGCCATCGACGAAATGCCAGTAGAGCTCGGTGGCCTCCAGCGGAAACAGGTTGGCCCGGTTGACCCGGCCCCCTTGGCGGCTCTGCCACCAGATAATCAGGATCATCAAGCCCCCCAGGGTCACGTGCAGACCGTGGAAGCCGGTGATCGCGTAGAAGGTGCTGGCGAACAGGTTGTCGGTGAGGCCAAACGGCAGACTGAAGTACTCCACCATCTGGCCGCCCAGGAAGGTGAAACCCAGGGCCGCCGTCACCAATAACCAGTTGCGACAGGCCTGGGTGCGGTCCTGGTGGATCGCCTTGGCGGCCCGGTGGAAGGTGACACTGCTGACCAGCAGCAAGATCGTGTTGAGGGTGGGCAGGGCCAGCTCCAGCTCGTAATTGCCGCCTTCAGCCAGGGGATTGACGGCCCGGAAGGTGAGATAGGCGGCAAAAAAACCGGCGAAGGTCATGCCATCGGCCACCAGGAAGGTGGCCAGGCCAAACAGGCGGAAATCGCCATGGCCCTCCTCGGCCCCATGGCCGGCCTCGGCGTGGTGACTGGTCTCGGTGTCCTGGCTAGCCCCAGCCCCAGGGAGGGACACGGCAACGTCCCCGGCCCCGGCCGCAGCAACAGGCAGGCCAGCAGCCAGGGCCGGAGACCCGCCACTGGCGCTGATCGGACTGGGGAAGGAGGAGCTGGTCATGGCGGAGGCATCGGGCGGATGGTCAACAAAGCGGGGCAACGGGAGGGGCCCGAACCCCGGTTCAGGGGGAGCTGGCGCCGACGGCCTGGGGCTCGGGAGCCACGCCGTAGCCGTAGGGATGGGTCACCAAGGGGGCCGGACCTTTCCAGTTCTCCACCGGCGGAGGCGAGCTGGTCAGCCATTCCGGGGTGAGGGCCCGCCAGGGGTTGTCACCGGCCTTCTCGCCAGCAAAGGAGGAATACACCATGTTGATCAGGAAGGGCAGGGTGCTGATCGCCATCAGCAGGGCGCCCACACTGCTGACCTGGTTGATAAAGGTGAACTGGGGGTCGTATTCGGCCACCCGGCGCGGCATGCCGTTGAGCCCCAGCCAGTGCTGGGGGGCAAAGCAGAGGTTGAAACCGATGAAGGTGAGCAGGAAATGGAGCCGGCCCAGGCTTTCATTGGCCATGCGACCGGTGAACTTGGGATACCAGTGGTAGACCGAGCCGAAGATCACAAACACCGTGCCCCCATAGACGATGTAGTGGAAGTGGGCCACCACGAAGTAGGTGTCGTGCACGTGGATATCGAACGGCACTTGGGCCAGGGCAACGCCGGTGATCCCCCCGAAAACAAAATTAAAGATAAAGCCGCAGGAGAACAGCATCGCCGTGTTCAGGGCGATCTTGCCGCCCCAGAGGGTCGCCAACCAGTTGAAGAACTTGATGCCGGTCGGCACGGCGATCAGGGAGGTGGCGATCGTGAAAAACAGGCGCATCCACGGCGGGGTGCCACTGGTGAACATGTGGTGGGCCCACACCACCAAGCCCAACACCACGATCGCCAAGATCGAATACACCATGGTGATGTAACCGAATAGGGGCTTACGCGCATGCACGGGCAGGATCTCGCTCACCAAACCAAAGGCCGGCAGCACCATGATGTACACCGCCGGGTGGGAATAGAACCAGAAGAGGTGTTGGTACACCACGGCGTTACCACCTAGGGCCGGGTTGAAGAAACCGGTGTGGGCAATAATGTCGAAGCTCAGCAGCACCAGGGTTCCGGCCAATACCGGGGTGGAGAGCACCACCAGGATGCTCGTACCTAGCAACGCCCAGCAGAACATCGGCAGTTGCAGCATCTTCAGGCCAGGACGGCGCAACTTCAGGATCGTGGCGATGAAGTTGATGCCCCCAAAGATCGAGCTGCCGCCCAGCAGCAAGACGCTGAGGATCCAGATCACCTGGCCCGTGGCCGGGGTGGTGAGGCTCAAAGGCGGATAGGCGGTCCAGCCGGATTGGGAGGCGCTGCCGATGAAGTAACTGCTGATCAGCAGCAAGCCCGCCGGGGGAATCAACCAGAAGGCCACCGCATTAAGCCGGGGAAAGGCCATGTCCCTGGCCCCTACATAGAAGGGGATCAAGTAATTACCAAAGGCGCCATTCACCACCGGCACGATCCAGAGGAAGATCATCACCGTGCCGTGCAGGGTAAGCACCTCGTTATAGGTTTCCCGCGGCATGAAATCCGACAGGGGCGTGAGCAGCTCAGTGCGGATCATGCCGGCGAGGGCACCACCAATGAAATAGAAGATGAAGCCACAGACCAGGTATTGCAGGCCGATCACCTTGTGGTCGACACTAAAGCTGAAGTAGCGCAGCCAGCCCTGGGGCTGCAAGGGAGCCTGGGGTTCCGGGCTGGCCGTGGGCGGCGAGAGGGTGGCGGTCATGACTGCAGCGGAGCCGAGGGGGCAGGGGTAGCGCTAACGGGCAAGGGGGCTGGGCTGTTCTTGGTCACCCAGGTGGAGTATTCATCGGGATCTTCCACCACCACCGTCGATCGCATGCCGCCGTGGTACGGACCACAAAGCTCGGCGCAAATGATCGGATAGCGGCCGGCCTTGGTGGCCGTAAAACTCAGCAAGGTTGGCTGGCCCGGGATCACATCCTGCTTAAGCCGGAACTGGGGCACCCAGAAGGCATGAATCACATCCTTGGCCTCCATGTTGAGGGCCACGGGCTGGCCAACAGGCACATGCAGTTCGCCACTAATGATGCCGCTGTCTGGATAGCGAAAGATAAAGGCAAATTGCATGGCGGTGACATCCACATTCACCGCAGCTGAACCCTCTCCCGTTGGGCTGATGCCAGCCCAAATCCTGGCCGGTCCGCCTGAACCGTCACTCGCTTCCATGGCCATGCCGGCTGGCATGGAGGCACCTGAGGACGCCTGCATCGCATGAACACTATGGTCATTCAGGGGGGCCATGCCACCCATGCGTTCGTAGATGTCGTAGCTGTAGATGCCGATGAACAGAACGACGATCGCTGGAACCGCTGTCCAGAAGACTTCCAGGGGCAGGTTGCCTTCGATCGCCAGGCCGTCGCCGGTGTCACCAGCGACACGGCGATAGCGAATTAAGCTATAGATCAGCAAACCCACAATGCCGAGCAGCAGGCTGGTGCCAATGCTGAAGAGCACCTGGAAGAGCTCGTCGTACACCGGCGCATTGGCACTGGCATCGATGGGCAGGAGGTTCACGTTCTGGCCAACCCAAAGGCCAATGAGAACGAGCACCACGCTCAATCCCAAGGTGAGGATGGCAGCTGAAATGGGCACGGAGCTGGCTCGAACGCAGACACCTTATGAAGGATGGCGCCTTCAGGCGGCGGTGGCAGCATCACCCCCTACGAATGGGCGAATCTGCCCATCTGGCGTGAGGGAACCCTCACGTCAAAGCGCCTCAAAGCGCGCTGCGTCGGGATCTCCGCAACGAAGCACGGCCGGACCGATCGCCATCGCTACCTTGTCGAGACGTTGCTTCGGAAGACAACCCCATGGCTTCCCGGCTGCAACGCCAATTGCAACTGCTGACCGCCCACCTCGTCGTCGCCTTGGTGGCCCTGGTGGTGATCGGCGGGGCGACCCGGGTGATGCAGGCCGGCCTGGCCTGTCCCGATTGGCCGCTCTGTTACGGCAGCTTCCTGCCCGGTCGCCAGATGAACCTGCAGGTTTTTCTGGAGTGGTTTCACCGGCTTGATGCCTTTGTGGTGGGCATGGGCGTGCTGGTGCTGGCGACCAAGGCGGTGGTCCAACGTCAGCAACTGCCCCGCTGGCTGCCCTGGCTGAGCGGGGCCTGTCTGGTTTTGGTGGCCTTCCAGGGCGCCCTCGGGGCCCTGACCGTGACCCTGCTCCTCCCCCCCGCCATCGTCACAGCCCACCTGGCCACGGCCTTGCTGCTGGTGATCCTGGTCAGCGTCTGCCATCAGCTCCTGGAGGCGGGAGCCGCTCCCTTACGGCCTGAGCCCCTAGCCGGTAGGCCCGGGGGCCTGGCCTGGCCAACGCCACCCCCTTGGTGGCCCTGGCTGGCGGGCTTGGCCACCCTTTTGGTGGCAGCCCAAAGCCTGCTGGGCGGCCTGATGGCAACCCAATGGGCGGCCAGCCTCTGTTTCAGCGCCGGCAGTGGCTGCGGCTGGCTCGGCGCCCATCGCTTCGCCGCCACCCCGGCTGCCCTCGGGGTGCTGCTGCTGGCCGCTTTCACGGCCCTAAGTGCGGGCTGGTGCCGCCAACAACGGCCCCTCACGACCACGGCCGCCCTGCTGGTGATCAGCCAGATCGGCCTGGGGGTTTCGAGCCTGCGGCTCCAGCTGGCGGTGCCAGGCGTAACGATCGCCCACCAATTGGTGGCAGCCCTGCTGCTGGCGATCCTGGCGGCCCTCAGCTGCCGCGGCTGGCTTGGCCTGGTGGCCCAGCCCATTTCAGCGTCTGCTCCTGAGCCCCGCTCTGTCCTGTCCCCTTCTCCGGCTGAGGTTGTTCATGGTTAGCGCTACCCCGATCACCGTCGCCATCAACGCCCCTGCGCCTGCCGTCTTGACCCGGCAGGACCTGGTGCCCTCCCGCAAGAAAGTGACCCTGCCCGCCTGGCTGGAAATCGCCAAGCCGCGGCTGATCCCCCTGTTACTGGCCACCACCTTGGGCGGCATGGCCCTCTCCGAAGGCTGGCCCCTACCCCTGCCGCGCCTGGCCTGCACCCTGGGCGGGGGCGCCCTGGCCGCCGCCGCCGCCGGCGTGCTCAATTGCCTCTGGGAGCAGGAGCTCGATGGCCGCATGGTGCGCACCAGCGGTCGGGCCCTGCCCTCGGGCCGGCTCTCGGCCACCACCGCGTTCCTCGTGGCCGTGGCCCTCACCACCGCCGCGGCCACCCTGCTGGTGGGGGGCGTGAATTGCCTGGCGGCAGGGCTATCCCTCCTGGGCCTGTGCAGTTACGTGCTGCTCTACACCGTGGTGCTCAAGCCGCGCACCACCCAAAACATTGTGATTGGCGGGGTGGCGGGCGCGATTCCGCCCCTGGTGGGGGCCGCCGCCGCCACGGGCCATGTGGGCCTCAGTGGCTGGTGGCTGTTTGCCCTGGTGATGGTCTGGACCCCGGCCCACTTCTGGGCCCTGGCCCTGCTGCTCAAGGACGACTACCGCTCGGTCGGCATCCCGATGCTGCCGGTGGTGAAGGGCACCCTGGTGACGGCCCGGGCCATCCAGGCCTATGCGGTGGTGACGGTGTTGGTCAGCAGCCTCGGCCTACTGGCCCTGCCCTCGGGCGGCCTGCTCTATTCCCTGCTGTTGATTCCCTTTAATGCCCGCCTGCTGCAGATGGCCTGGGCCCTGCGCCAGCAACCCGACGATGTGACCGCCGCCAAGGGCCTGTTCCGCTGGTCGATCCTCTATCTGTTTGGCCTCTGTCTGTTGCTGTTGCTGGCCCGCCTGCCCCTGGCCGCCAGCTTTGGAGCCCAGAGCGCCGACCTGTTGCAGCTGTGGACGGGCCCCCTGGCCCTGGTGACTTTCTAGATTGGGGTTGCGATTGGCCAAGTGGAGTTCCAAGGCGGTGCCAGAAGCGGTGATCGAGCTGAACCAAGTCAGCAAGCGCTACGGCAGCGGTGCCACGGCCGTTGAGGCCCTCTCTGGTCTCAACCTGAGCGTGCCCAGGGGCTGCCTCTACGGGCTGCTAGGCCCCAATGGCGCCGGCAAAACCACCTGCCTGCGCATCCTCTCGACCCTGCTCGAGCCCGACAGCGGCACCGTGCGGGTGGGGGGCCTCGATGCCCTGGCCCAGCCCCGCCAGGTGCGCGAGCTGCTGGGCTACGTGGCCCAGGACGTGGCCATCGACAAGATCCTCAGCGGCCGGGAGCTGCTACAGCTCCAGGGTGACCTCTATCACCTCGATCGGGCCGACCGCGACCGGCGCATTGCGGAGCTTTCCGAGGTGCTGGGCATGGTCGACTGGCTTGATCGCCGCTGCGGCACCTACTCCGGTGGCATGCGCCGCCGCCTCGACCTGGCCGCGGGTCTGCTGCACCGTCCAGCGGTGCTCGTGCTCGATGAACCCACCGTGGGACTGGATATTGAAAGCAGGGCCGCCATCTGGCGGGTGCTCGCCCAGCTGCGCGACCAGGGCACCACGGTGTTGCTCAGCAGCCACTACTTAGAAGAAGTGGATGCCCTGGCCGATGAGCTGGCGATCATCGATGGCGGCCAAGTGATCGCCGCCGGCACCCCCCAGATGCTCAAAGCCGCCCTCGGCGGGGACCGGGTCACCCTGCGGGTGCGGGAATTCAGCGATGAACCGGAGGCCCTGCGGGTGCAGCTGCTGCTCCAGGCCTGCGCCGGCGTGCGCCAAGTGGTGGTGAACCGCTCCCAGGGCTTCTCGCTCAACCTGGTGGTGGAGCATGACGGGGTGGTGGAACAGCTGCGGCAGCAGCTCAAGCAGGCCGACCTGCCCGTGTTCGCCCTGGCCCAGAGCAAGCCCAGCCTCGATGATGTCTATCTCCAGGCCACCGGCCGCACCTTGATGGATGCCGAGCTGGCAATCGCCGGCCAACGGGATCCCAAGGCGGAGCGAAAGCAGGCCATGCGGTGACAGCGGCGCCCCCAACGCCGGGCCCCTCTCCCGATCACGATCGCCCTGGCCAGCCCCAAGCCCCATCCCCTGTTCTGCCGTTTCCGTTCCGGCGATGACCATTTCCTCGGCTACTGACCCCGCCACTCCCAGCCTGGCCCCGGCCCCAACCGCCCCGGCTTCAGCCCCCCGCTCGGCCTTTTCGGACCTGAGCCAGGAAACCCTGGCCCTGACCCGGCGCCTGTTTCTCCAGTTGGCCCGGCGCCCCTCCACCCTGGTAGCGGGCGTGTTGCAACCGCTGATCTGGCTGGTGTTGTTTGGCGCCCTGTTTGCCAAGGCGCCTGAAGGGCTCCTGCCCGAGGGCATGAGCTACGGCCGCTTCCTCGGCGCGGGGGTGATCGTGTTCACCGCCTTTAGTGGCGCCCTCAATGCCGGCCTGCCGGTGATGTTTGATCGGGAATTTGGCTTCCTGAACCGGTTGCTGGTGGCGCCCCTGCGCTCCCGCAGTTCGATTGTGCTGGCCTCGGTGCTCTACATCACCAGCCTCAGCCTGGTGCAGAGCCTGGCGATCATGGCCACGGCAGCCCTGCTTGGCTACGGCTGGCCTGGTGGGGCGGGCCTGCTATTGGTGCTGGTGATTTTGCTGCTGCTGGTGTTTGCCGTGACGGCCATGAGCCTGGGGTTGGCCTTTGCCTTGCCGGGCCATATCGAGCTCATCGCGGTGATCTTTGTGGCCAACCTGCCCCTGCTGTTTGCCAGCACGGCCCTGGCGCCCATTTCGTTTATGCCCACCTGGTTGGGCTGGCTAGCGGCCCTAAATCCCCTTACCTTCGCCATAGAACCGATCCGCGCCGTGTACGCCGGCCACTTTTCCCTCGGCGAGGTGGTGCTGGTGGCCCCCTACGGCTCCCTCACCGGAGCCGCCTGCCTGGGGGTGTTGGCGGTTCTGGCCCTGGGCCTGTTTCTGTTGATCCGTCCGCTACTGGATCGCAAGCTCACCTGAAGGAGTTCGCCCCATGCGTTCCAAGCCCCCCTCCATCCCCTCAGCCCTGGCCCGCCGCGAAGCGGCCAGAAACCTGCTGGCCGGAGCCGTGGACTGCCGCGATGCCCAGGCCGTGCTCAGCTTCACAGGCCAATGGGTCCATCGCCAGGGGATGGCCTCCTTGCCTGGCTTAATGGCCGAACTGGCCCAAGGGGAGACCTTGCTGTGGTGGCAGCAGCTGCTGCAACAACCCAGCGAACCCGTGGGCCTGGCCCCAGTTGCAGCGCCTCCATCCCCAGCTCCTGAGCAACCGGCCCCAAACCTTCAGGCCCACCAGGATCCAGTCCCCCGTGCCCCAGCCGCCGGCTCGGACACGGATCGGGAAGAATCCAAAGCCGCTGAGATCCCTGCAACGGAAATCAAGCCAGAGGAACTCAAGCCCGAGGAGCCCAAGCCAGTGGAGCCCAAGTCAGTTGAGTTCAAGCCAGAGGAGTTCAACCCCAACGAGCTCAAACCTGTCGCCGAAAGCGAGGCCCCTGCGCCAGCTCCAGCAGCAGCCAGGGCGCCGGTGCCCCTGGCAACGGCGGTTCCCCCCACCCCCCGCCAGCCCGCTGCCCAGGTCCGTCGGGGCGCCGGCACCAGCCGCCCGGCCCCCGCTCCCCGCAACCCGGAGCTGGCCCGCCTCCGCGCCTGGCTGCCCGATCACGATGCCCTCGGTGGCTCCAGCAGCCGGTCCCATGCGGCCTGAGCGCGCCGCCCTCAAGGGGGGCTTGATTGTGTCGGTGCAGGCCCCCGAGGGCTCGCCCATGCGCCATCCCGACGTGATTGCGGCCATGGCCGAGGCCAGCCTGGCCCAGGGGGCCATCGGCGTGCGCCTCGAGAGCCCGGAACACATCGGCGCGGTGCGCCGCCGTTGCCCCGGGGCCCTGATCGTGGGCCTGTGGAAGCGCACCTTCCCGGACAGCCCGGTGTACATCACCCCCGGGTGGGAGGAAATCCGGGCGGTCTGGGCGGCGGGGGCCGATGTGATTGCCCTCGATGCCACGGCTCGCCCCCGGCCCGAGGGCCAGGAGCTCGAAGCACTGATCCGCCGCTGCCGTGACGACCTCGGCGCCCCCCTGATGGCCGATGTGGATTCGGTGGCCAACGGCCTGCGGGCAGCCCAACTGGGCTGCGCCTGGGTGGGCACCACCCTCTACGGCTACACCGAAGCGACCGCAACTTTGCGCCCCCCCGGCCTGGAGCTGCTGGCCCCCCTGCGAGCCGGCTTGCCGGAGAGCGTGAGCCTGATCTGCGAAGGAGGGATTGCCAGTGCCCCTGGCGCCATGGCTGCCTTGGGGGCCGGTGCCGATGCGGTGGTGGTGGGAACGGCCATCACCGGCGTTGATCTGCAGGTGGCCGCCTATGTGAAGGCCTTGGCTCGCTGAAGGGCCGGGCCTGATACGAGGGTTCAACGAAGAAGGGGGTTCGGACCTTATGGCCGAACCCCCCAATCTTTTAGCGAAGCAAAAAATCCGGCTTGGTTTACATCATCCCGGGCATGCCCATGCCGCCCATACCACCCATCATTCCTCCCATGCCACCCATTCCTCCCATGCCGCCATCGCCACCGGGGGCGGGCGGGGCGGCGGGCTCGGGCTTATCAGCGATCACCGCTTCGGTGGTGAGCAGCATGGCGGCAATCGAGACCGCATCCTGAAGACCGAGGCGCACCACCTTGGCGGCATCGATGATGCCAGCGGCCAGCAGATCTTCATAGGCACCCGTGGCGGCATTGAAGCCGAGGTTGCGCTGCAACACCTCCGAGGCCACCACCGTGCCGTCATGGCCAGCATTGTGGGCAATCTGCATCAGGGGAGCCGCCAGGGAGCGCTGCACGATCTCCACCCCGGTGCGCTCATCGCCGCTGAGGCTGCCCTTGAGGCCATCGAGGCCGGAGGCCAGTTGCAGCAGGGTGGTGCCGCCGCCAGCGACGATCCCCTCTTCCACCGCGGCCCGGGTGGCATTGAGGGCATCTTCAATGCGCAGCTTGCGGTTGCGCAGTTCCGTTTCCGTGGGGGCCCCCACCTTGATCACGGCCACGCCACCGGCCAGTTTGGCGATGCGCTCGCTCAGTTTTTCGCGGTCGTAGTCGGACTCGGTGGCCTCCAGTTCGCGCTTGATCGCGGCCACGCGCTCGCTCACGGCCTGCTGGTGGTCGCCGTTGGCCACCAGGGTGGTGCTGTCCTTGGTGATTGTGACCCGGCGCACCCGGCCCAGGTCATCCAGGGTCACCTTGTCGAGGGCCATGGCCCGGTCTTCGCTGATCAAGGTGGCGCCGGTGAGGATGGCGATGTCCTGGAGGGCGGCCTTGCGGCGCTCGCCGAAGGAGGGGGCGCGCACGGCCGCCACCTGGAGCACGCCGCGGTTCTTGTTGACCACCAGGGTGGCCAGGGCTTCGCCGTCGACTTCCTCGGACAGGATCAGCAGGGGCGAGCCGCTGCGGGACACGGCCTCCAGCACGGGAACCAGGTCAGCAATGGCGCTGATCTTGCGGTCGGTGACCAGCAGCAGGGCGTTGTCGTATTCACAGACCTGCCGTTCGGCGTCGGTGACGAAATAGGGGGAGCTGTAGCCCCGATCGAAGGCCATGCCTTCGGTGATTTCGAGCTCGGTGGCCAGGGAGCGGGATTCCTCCACCGTGATCACGCCATCGACACTGACGGCGTCCATGGCCTTGGCGATCATGGCGCCGACTTCCTCATCACCCCCAGAACTGACGGTGGCGACCTGGCGGATCGCATCGCCAGCCACGGGTTGGGCCAGGCCAGCGATGGCCTCGACAAGCTGGGCCACGGCCCGATCCATGCCGCGGCGCAGGCCCACCGGATTGGCCCCGGCGGTGACGTTGCGCAGACCTTCGCGGGTCAGGGCCTGGGCCAGCACCGTGGCGGTGGTGGTGCCATCCCCGGCCTGGTCCTTGGTTTTGGTGGCCACCTGCAGCAGCAGCTTGGCACCGATGTTTTCGAAGGGGTCTTCGAGCTCGATCTCCTTGGCAATGGTGACGCCGTCGTTGACCACATCGGGGGCGCCGAATTTCTTCTCGAGCACCACATTGCGGCCCTTGGGACCCAGGGTGACCTTGACCGCATCGGCCAGGGCATCCACCCCGCGCTCGAGGGCGGCACGGGACGCATCGGAGAAGCGAATCAGCTTGGCCATCGAGGGCTGAGGCAGGAAAGCGATCGCCTCAGGCTCCCATAACGCCCCTGCCCAACGCAGGTGCAAGCGGGTGGGGAAACCCGAATCGGGCGGCAGCCCCAGGCCAGGGTCGATAGGGTGCCGCCATGGAGGAAACCTTGCGCGCCACCCTGGAAGAGACCCTGACCGATCCGACCTCGGGGCCCAATGTGATCACCTTTTTGGTGATTGCTGGCCTGGGTCTGGCCATGGCCCTGATCTATGTGCCGGTGCGCCTGTTCCTAACGATCACCGCCCGCAGCCGCCGCCTGCGACTGCTGCAACGGATCCGCCGGCTGCGGGAAGCCCTGGGCCAACCCTTGGAAACGACAACGACAGGACCGATCCCAGCTCCAAGCGAGACCCCCTCTTCCGCCACCCCTTGAACGTCCAGTTGATCTAGGTCGTCTTGACCAACTGGAGCGTGATCCACAGCAGCAACTCAAGCGCGGGATCGCCCCTCAGCGCATCACCATGCCGCCGTCCACCTGCAGCACCTGGCCGGTCATGTAGGCCGCGGCCGGATCGGCCGCCAGGAAGCGCACGGCACCGGCCACTTCTTCCGGTTTACCCAGACGACCCAGGGGAATCGCGGCCAGGATCGGCTCTGGAGCCAGGTCCTTGGTCATATCGGTGTCGATGAAACCGGGCGCCACCGCATTCACGGTGACGCCGCGGCTGGCGAATTCAGCCGCATTGCTGCGGGTGAGGCCAATCAGGCCCGCCTTGGCGGCGCTGTAGTTGGCCTGGCCGGCGTTACCCATCAGGCCCACCACCGAGGTGATGTTGATGATGCGGCCGCTACGGGCCTTGAGCATCGCCCGGCTCACCGCCCGGGTACAGAGGAAGACGCCGGTGAGATTGAGGTCGATCACGCTCTGCCAATCGCCGGTCTTCATGCGCATCACCAGGCCATCGCGGGTGATGCCAGCGTTATTCACGAGCACATCAAGGCGCCCCTGGCGCTCCAGCACCACCTTCACCATCGCTTCCACCTCGGCCTCCTCGGCCACGTTGGCCTGGAAACTCCAGGCCTGGCCGCCGGTGGCGCCGATCTCGGCCACCACGGCCTCAGCCGCCTCCGGAGAGCTGGCGTAATTCACCACCACGGTGGCCCCAGCCGCCGCTAACTCCAGGGCAATCGCCCGGCCGATGCCACGGCTGGCCCCGGTCACCAGGGCGGTTTGACCCGCGAGGGGCGCACTGTTTGCCATGCGAGGACGGCCAGAAAGAGGGTCAGGGGATCGTATGCCGTGGGGCAACGGCTGGGGTGAAGCCCTTATGCCGCTGGCTCAGGACGACATCACCTCGACGCTGGCCAAGCTGGGGCCCAGCAGTTCGGCAAAGCGATTGAGTTGTTGCTTGCTGCCGAGCACCACCAGCAGCTGGCCGGGCGCCAGCCGTTCGCTGCCGCCGGGGTTAGCGATCAGCTCCGATTCCACTGGCTCCCCCGGGGCTCCGACCTCGGACGGGGGCGTGCGGATCGCCAACACCAGGGCACCGCTGCGGCGGCCCAGCTGCAGGTCCGCCAGGCTCTGGCCATTGAGGAGCCCCAGTTGCTCCGGATCGAGGCTGAGCTGGAATTCATCAACCTCACAATCGGAACCGGCCAGCAACTCCATAAAGGTCACAGCCAGGGGCCGCAGGGCGGTGGCGGCCATGGTGCGGCCGCCGGCCACGTAGGGACTGACCACCTGGTCGGCTCCGGCCAGGCGCAACTTGCGTTCGGCCTCCTCGCTATCGGCCCGGGCGATCAGGCGGCAATGGGGCGCCAGGCCGCGGGCGCTGAGGGTCACGTAGAGGTTGGCGGCGTTGTTGGGCAGGGCCGCAACCAGGGAGCGGCACTGGTGGATGCCGGCCTCCTGCAGGGTTTCATCGAGGGTGGCATCGGCCAGCAGCACCCGCAGGCCCCGTTGCTGGGCCTCGGCGGCCCGTTCGGTGTCCATCTCCACCACCAGCAGCGGCACGTCCTCGGCGCTGAGCTGTTCGGCGATTTCGCGGCCGATGCGGCCGTAGCCGCAGAGAATCACGTGGTTATGCATGCGCCGTAATTGCTGCCGGGTGCGTCGATCGCGAAGGATCTGGAAGTAGCCGGTGTTGGTTAATTCCAGCAGTTTCTGCAGGGTCTGCTGCACCACCACCAGGCCCCCAACCAGCAGCAGGGTGGTGACGACGCGGCCGCCGCCGGAGAGCACCTTGGTGGCGGGGTCGCTGAAGCCCATGGTGCTGAGCGTGATCAGCACCATCCAGTAACAATCGCCCCAGTCCCAAGCCTCGGTGGCGCGGTAGCCCACCGCTCCCGCATTCACCACTCCGGCCAGCAGTAGCAGCGGCGTGGCCCCGCCCCTCTGCAGCAGGGCTTGGGCCAGGCCGGGGCTGGTGGACCGGTGGCCCGGGCGTCGCCGTTGCAGGCGGCCCCTGGGGACCTGACGTTTTTGCGGCTTGGGCCGCCGCCCAGACGGGATCATCCAAGGCCAAGGGCCTGGAGGACCGGCTCCAGGCCCAGCTGGCCCAGGTCGGGGCCGCCCAGGCCCTCGACGCCGGGACGCTGGGGCAGGCTGGCCGGCTCCCGGCCTAGGGCCACCAGGGGCGTGCCCGTGAGCAGGGCCAATTCACTGGCGATCGGATCGCTACTCAGCACCACATCACAGCAGGCCAGCTGGGCCGCCCGCTCCACCAGGGTTCCGCCCGTGAGCGGGGTCACCACCCGCAGGTCGGCCAGCTTCTGGCGCACCCGCTCCTCCAGGCCCTGCCATTGGGACGCCGGCCAGTCACCAGCAGCGGCCCTGGCACCGGCAGGGCTCGTCCTGGTGGGGGCGAGCAACAGGGCCGGCCCCTGGCCCGGGGGCAGGGCGGCACCAGCCTGATCCAGGGCGGCCTTGGGCAGGGCAAGCCGGTAGCCATTGGCATCGAGGCCGATGCCCAGGGGCCGCAGGTAGGCGGCCAGGGCCTGCTGGGGCCAGGTGCCGGGGTCGAGGGAAATCCGCTCGGTAGCGGAGAAGCCCCCCGTGGCCACCCGGGTGGGGATGTGGCTCATCGAGAGCATCAGATCCACCTGGCGACCGGAGGCCAGGTTCAGACACACCTGGAAATCCGGTTCGCGCACGTTGCCCAGCAGGTTGGCCCAGTCGGCCAGGCTCGAACCCTCCTCAAAGCTGAAGGGCAGCACCTTCTCCACCGCCGGCAACAGCTTCCAGCTGGCGGCGGCCTCCGGGGCGCAGGCAACCTGGATCTGGGCCTTAAGGCTGGCTGCCACAGTGGCCACCGCAGGCAAGGCCTGCAGTTGGGACGCGATCCCGCCCGGTATCAGGAACAGCACGCGCATGGCGGTCGCCGGGACGGTATTGAGACTCCCTTGGATTGTATGGATCACCTCTGTTAATGCCCCCTGGAGACTGAACGCTTGTGCATTTGCTGATTGCCGCCGCCGGCAGTGGCCGGCGCATGGGAGCCCCTGGGAACAAGTTGTTGCTGCCCCTGGCGGGCCGGCCGGTGCTGGCCTGGACCCTGGAGGCCGCCCTGGCCTGCCCTGAGATTGTTTGGATTGGTCTGGTCGGTCAGCCGGTGGATGGGGCGGCGATCCGGTCCCTGGTGGACGCCGCCGAGCCGGACCGGCCGGTGGTTTGGATTGAGGGAGGCGACACCCGCCAGGAGTCGGTGAGCCGGGGCCTGGAGGCCCTGCCGGCCGGGGCCGAGGACGTGTTGATCCACGACGGCGCCCGCTGCCTGGTAACTCCGGAGCTGATCGCCCGCTGTGGGGCCGCGGTGCGGGCCGGCGAGGCCGTGATTGCCGCCACCCGGGTCACCGACACGATCAAGCAGGTGGATGCCAGCGGCACGATCCGTGGCACCCCGGATCGCAGCGAACTCTGGGGAGCCCAGACGCCCCAGGGGTTTGGGGTGGAGCGCCTCCGCCAGGCCCACCGCCGCGCCAGCGAAGAGGGCTGGACCGTGACGGATGACGCCTCCTTGTTCGAGCGGCTGGGCTGGCCGGTGCGGGTGATCGAGGCTCCCCCTTCCAACCTCAAGATCACCACCCCCTTCGACCTGACCATCGCCGAAGCGGTGCTGGCCGCCCGGCACCAGGGTTCCGGCACCAGGGTTAGGGGCTAACGAAGGATCTGGAGCAGCCCCCGCTGGCCATCGAGCCGGGCCCGCACCCCTAACGGCAGGGCGGCGTTGCCTGGCTCATGGCCCACGGGAAGCCCGGCCACGACCGGGATACCGAGGTCGGCGGTGCGATCGCGCAGGACCTGCTCGGCCGTGAACCGCCGGGCCGGTTCGGGGCCGGCTTCCCCAGGCTCGCCCTCGGGGTCGTCGCAGCCCGTGAAGCGACCCAAGCCGATGCCGGCCAGCTGCTGCAGGGCTCCGCAGAGGCGCCAGTGGGTGAGCAGGCGATCGAGGCGATAGGGCGCTTCGCCCACGTCCTCCAGGACCAGGATCGCCCCCTGCAAATGGGGCAGGTGGCGGGTGCCGAGCAGGTGGGTGGCCACGGTGAGGTTGCCGGCAAGCAGGGGGCCGGTGGCGGTGCCACCGCTCCAGCCCACCCCCTGCAGATCGGCCAGGGGAAGGCCAAACAGGAGGTCGCGTAGCCGCTCGCGGCTCCACTCGGGCTCCGTGGCCAGGCTGGTGACCAGGGGGCCATGGATAGCGCCGCCCAGGCCCCGGGACGCCATGGCCCAGAGCAGGGAGGTGACATCGGAGAAACCCAGCAACCAGCCCGCCGGCAGCTCCAGGGGCTGTTCCAGCAGCCGGGCCGCCCCCCAGCCGCCGCGCATGCAGGCCAGCAGGGAGGCCCGGTCGGTGCCGGCTTCGGCTTCAGCCTGGCCGGCACCTTCCGGGGAGGGGGCGATCAAATCACCGCGCCGCTCAAGGTCGGCGCCGGCCAGGTAGCCCCAGCGGCGCAGGGGCTCGGGATGGGCCAGCACCTCCAGGCCCCAGCCCTCCAGCACGGCGATGCCGTTCTGGAGGCGCTCCAGGTCGTCGAGGGCGGAGCTAGCCGCCACCAGGCGCACCCGATCGCCGCGGCGCAGGGGCGCCGGTTGCCCCCCGGTGACGGGGCTAGGAGCGCCAGGCAAACCGCCCGTCATGGCCAGCGCCCCAGCACCAGGGCCAACAACAGCAGGGAGCCCAGCCAAACCTGCTGGCTGAAATGGCGGCCGTAGGCCGAGCGGGGCAACTGGGGCAAGCCCAGCTGCCAGGCGCCCCGCACCATGCCGGCCGCCGCCAGGCCCCAGGCCGGCCAAAACCAGGGAGACACCCCCGTCAGGCGGGCCGCTAGGGCCAGGGCCAGGGCGGCAAGGGCATAACAGACGCCAATCGCGGCTGGCGCGGCTGCCCCCAGGGTCAGGGCGCTGCTGCGGATGCCCAGGGCCCGGTCGTCCGGCCGGTCGGCCATGGCGTAGGCGGTGTCAAAGCCGAAACACCAGAGCAGGGTGGCTAGCCAGGCCAGGGCCAGGGGCCAGCCGCCGGCCAGGTTGGCCTGGGCGGCGGCCCAAGGAATCAGTACGGCAAAGCCCCAACAGAGGGCGAGCACCAGCTGGGGCAGGGCGAACCAACGCTTGGCCGAGGGGTAGAGAAGGACCGGAGGGAGCGCCGCCATGGCCAGAACCAGGCACAGGCCGCGGCTGGCGGCCGGCAGGGCCAGCACCACCCCCAGGGCCACCACCAAACAGAGCAGCAGCAAGCCCAACGCCGCTGAGACGCCGATGGCGCCACTGGCCAGGGGCCGCAGGCGGGTGCGCTCCACCAACGGATCGATGCGCCGGTCCCAGAGGTCGTTGGCAACGCAGCCGGCGCCACTCACCGCCAGGCCGCCGAGCACGATCAGCAGCACCAGGGCTGGATCGGGTGGGCTGGTGGGCAGGAGCCAGAGGCTCCAGCCAGCCGGGATCAGCAGGATCAGCCGACCGCTGGGCTTATCCCAGCGCAACAGGGCTAAGCCGCTCTTCAGGAACCGGAGCGATCCAGCTGCCGCCACCCCAGATATCCCCCAATCTGGGGCGAACCCTAGGCCTGGGCGCCCCGTTCGGCGTCCCTGACGACCCGCCCGCCGGCCCCGACCCCCGGTGGCAAAGTGGCCCGGAATCCGACCTGGCTGGACGCGTGACCGTCTCCCCCTCCAGCCCTGCCCCAGGGAGCGCCCTGCGCCGGGTCGCGGCCATCGACATCGGCACCAATTCGATTCACCTGCTGATTGCGGCGGTGGATCCAGTGCTGCATAGCTTCAGCGTCGTGCTGGCCGAAAAAAGCGCCACCCGCCTGGGCGAGCGCGATCCAGACACGGGCCACCTCAGCGCCGCCTCGGTGGAGCGCGCCTTCCTGACCCTGCGCCACTGCCGCGACCTGGCCCATAGCCAGGGGGTGGAGCAGATCGTCACCGCCGCCACCAGCGCCGTGCGCGAGGCCCCCAACGGCCGCGAGTTCCTGGCGACGTTGCAGGAGCAATTGGGCCTGGAGGTGGATTTGGTCAGCGGCCCGGAGGAGGCGCGCCTGATCTACCTGGGCGTGCTCTCGGGCATGAGTTTTGGCGATGCGCCCCATTTCATCCTCGACATCGGCGGTGGCTCCACCGAACTGGTGCTCGCCGATGGCCGCGATGCCCGGGCCCTCACCAGCACCCGCATCGGCGCCGTGCGGCTGCTGCGGGAGTTCATCCAGGACGATCCCTTGCCGCTTGGCCGGCGCCAGTTCCTCGAGGCCTATATCCAGGGAGCCCTCGATCCAGCCGTCGCCCAGGTGCGCCAGGCCCTGCGCCCCGGCGAGAGCCCGGTGCTGGTGGGCACCAGCGGCACGGCCATGGCCCTGGCCGCCCTGGCCGCCGCCGAAGACGCCAAGCCCCCCCTCAAGCTCCAGGGCTACCGGCTCAGCCGCGCCCGCATCGACCAACTGGTCGATCGGCTCGTGGCCATGACGCCGGAGCAGCGCCGCGCCCTCACGGCCATCAACGACCGCCGCGCCGAAATCATCGTGCCCGGGGCGTTGATCCTGCAGACCGCGATGACGATGCTGCAGGCCAAGGAACTGGTGGTTTGTGATCGGGCCCTGCGCGAAGGCCTGATCGTGGACTGGATGCTGCGCAACCAGCTGCTCGATGACCGCTTCGCCTTCCAGAGCACGATCCGGGAGCGCACGGTGCGCCACCTGGCCCGCAACTACGCCGTCGACCAACCCCAGGCCGAACGGGTCGCCGTCCATGCCCTCAGCCTCTACGACCAGACCCGGGGCCTGCTGCACCACGATCTGGGCCCCGGCCGCCTGCTGCTCTGGGCGGCGGCCCAGCTGCACGGCTGCGGCAAACACATCAACATCGCCGCCTATCACAAACACACCTGGTATTTGATCCGCCACGGCGAGCTGCTCGGCTATTCCGAAACCGAACATTTAATGGTGGCTGCCATTGCCCGGTACCACCGCCGCGGTCTGCCGAAGAAACGCCATGAGTCCTGGCAGTTGATCGAGGGGCGCGAGGAGCGGCGCACGGTGTCGGAGATGGCCCTGTTGCTGCGCCTAGCTGCAGCCCTAGACCGGCGCCCCCAGGCCCTGATTGGCAGCCTCAAGGTGAAGGCGGTGGGGCCGAAGGCCGCCGCCACTGGGGTTCGCATCCTGCTGCGAGCCCAACCCGCCGAGGCGGGTCACCCGGAGCCCGATCTCAGCCTGGAGTGCTGGAGCCTGCGCTCCTGCGCCGATGCGGTGGCCGAAGCCAGCGGCCTGGCCCTGCTGGTGGAGGGGCCAGAAGGATTGCCACCCACCTAAACGCCTTCCTTCCGCAGAGCACAACAAAAAGAGGGGCTCTCCTAGAAGGAACCAATCCAATCAAGGGCTGAGATCAACCTGATCTGATTGGTATCAAGGGGAAAAATAACCGTATCGACTTGCGATCAATGCAAGCAATTAATCCGTTCAAAATGGGCGATACTGGATTCGAACCAGTGACCCCTTCCGTGTGAAGGAAGTGCGCTACCGCTGTGCTAATCGCCCTTTGCCACGCCTCTGGCGCTTGAAGGAGCATAGGTCACGACGGGGTAGCCGCTCGGCCCTTTCAGGCTCCGATCCAGCGCTGGAGCCCGCCGAGAGATCTGGGGGAACAGCGCTCAGGCACGATGGCTGCTTGATGCGGCCCTTCGCGGCCGTCAGCAGGCCGCCCTGATCGGCGCCTGCGTCCCCTCAGGAGTCTGACTCCCCCCCCTGGTCCCCCTGCCTTTGCCATGGTCACCCCCGCCCCTGCGGTTGAGCGCCCCAGCCCAAGCACTGGCCCTGACCCAGCGGCGGAAACCCTGACCGATGTCTTGATTGTCGGCGGAGGGGTGTGCGGCACGGCCCTGCTGTTTGAGCTAGCCCGCTACACCGACCTGGGCCACCTCACCCTGGTGGAGCGCTACGACCAGCTGGCCCAGGTGAACTCCAAGGCCAGCAGCAACAGCCAAACGATCCACTGCGGCGACATCGAAACCAATTACACGCTTGAGAAGGCCCTCAAGGTGAAGCGCACGGCCGAAATGATCGAGCGCTACGCCTCCCTGCTCAGCGAGCCGGAGCGCAACCGCTGCGTCTTCCGCACCCCGAAGATGGTGCTGGCCGTAGGCGAGCCTGAATGCAGCGCCCTACGCCAGCGGTTTGAGCTGTTTTCGCCCCATTTCCCGGCGATGGAGCTGCTCGAGAAAGAAGAGATCGCCGAGTGGGAACCCCACGTGGCCCGGCTCGATGGCGAGCGGCCCGATAGCCCCCTGCGGCCGGAACCGCTGGTGGCCATCGGCATCCGCCGCGCCGCCACCGCCGTCGACTACGAGGCCCTCGCCCAGAGCTTCGTGGCCCAGGCCCAGGCCACCCTGGCCGAATCCCAGCGCCAGCTGGATCTCTGGCTAGGCAGCCGGGTTGAAGCGATCAAGCCCGAAACCGCCGCCGATGGCAGCACCACCTTTCTGGTGGAGTTGCGCCCCCATCGCCCCGGGGGCCCCATCCAGCAGGGCGATCCCCACGCCCCGGCGGCGCCCCGCCGGATCCGGGCCCGCCATGTGGTGGTGAGCGCCGGCGCCCACAGCCTGCTGATGGCCCAACAACTGGGCTTTGGCCTGGAGTATTCCTGCCTGCCGGTGGCCGGCAGCTTCTACTTCACCCCCGACCTGCTGCGCGGCAAGGTGTACACCGTGCAGAACGACAAATTGCCCTTTGCGGCCATCCATGGCGACCCCGATGTGCGCTCGCCTGGCCAAACCCGCTTTGGCCCCACCGCCCTATTACTGCCCCTGCTAGAGCGCTACCGGCCAGCCTCTTTCTTTGAATTTCTGAAGGTGTTGCGGCTGGATTTCTCGGTGTTGCTGGTGTTCTGGCAGCTGTTTCGCATCGCCGATATCCGCAACTACATCCTCAAGAATTTGTTGTTTGAAGTGCCCTGGCTGCGGCGCCGCCTATTTCTGGCCGATGCCCGCAAGATCGTGCCCGGCCTGCAGCTGGCCGACCTGCGCTTCGCCGAGGGGTTTGGGGGCGTGCGGCCCCAGTTGATTCATAAGGGCGAGCAACGGCTGATGCTGGGGGAAGCCCGCATCGCCGCCATGCCTGGCCTGGCCTTCAATGTCACCCCCTCCCCGGGGGGCACCTGCTGCCTGGGCAATGCCGTCACCGACCTGGAGGCGATCGTGGAGCGACTGGGCTGCGGCTTTGATCGCCAGCGACTGGACCAGGAGCTCTACGGAGCCGCCAGCCCTAGCCCCTAGGGACTGATGGCGCCAGGCCGGCCGCCCCAGGGGGCTGGGCTCACTCGGCGCCGCCGCGGAACAGGTGGTTGTGGCTAGCTGAATAAAGCTTGGAGCGGGCGTTGCCTGGGGCGTTCAGGGCCGGACTGACCACATAGAGGGTGGTGCGGATCAGGTTGCGCTCACGGCTGACCTTGGCCATCTCGCTGAGGGGCACCACCGTGAGCCATTGGTCGGGCCAGCTGACCCGATAGCCAATGGCCACGGGGGTATCGGCGGGATAGTGCTGCAGCAACTGGGCCTGCACCTCTTCCACATGGCGGGCGCTCAAATACAGGCACAAGGAGGCCTGTAGGGCCGCCAGCCGCTCGATCGATTCCCGTTCCGGCGTGCCGGTGCGGCCGGAGGCGCGGCTCAGCACGATCGTCTGCACGAGACCCGGGATCGTCAATTCGGCCTGCAGGGCCGCGGCCGTGGCTTGATAGGCACTCAGGCCCGGCACCACCTCCACGGGAATCTCGGCATCCGCCAGGCGGCAGAGCTGCTCGGCGAGGGCGCCATACAGGCAGGGATCGCCGTCATGGAGGCGCACCACCCGCCGGCCAGCCCGGGCCCGCTCCACCACCACCTCCATCACCTGCTCCAGGGTGAGGGTGCTGGTGCGAATCGATTCACAGCCCTCGGGGGCCAGGGCGGCGATCTGGGGCGACACCAGGGAATCGGTCCAAACCAGCACCTCGGCCCGCTCGATCGCCCGGGCAGCCCGCAGGGTCAGAAGATCGGGGGCCCCGGGCCCCGCCCCCACGATCAAGACCTGGCCAGCGGCGGGCTCCCGGCCTGGGGCGTCCGCGGTGACAGGGCCAGCGTTTGCAACATCCATCAGGCCAACGGGCAAGGGGGCATGGCGGAGCGCAACCAAGGTTCCGCTCCAAACGGTTCGAATTAGGCAGGCCTCAGGGTCGGCCCTAGGAGCCTGGGCGAACGGGGACTGCGGGATCGGGGAGGGCCCGATGGCGGCCGTAGAGCCACCAGAGGCCGAAGCCGCCGAGGGCCATCAGGGCCAGGCTCATCAGCTGGGCCATGCGCAGGCCACCGGTGCAGAAGGGGGGGGTGCCAATCAGGCAGAGGGGGTCTATGCGCAACCCCTCGATCCAAAGGCGGCCACTGCTGTAGGTCAGCAGGTAAACGCAACTCAGGGCTCCGGCCGGCAGGGCAATACGGCCCCGAAGTCCGAGGCTAAAAAGGACCAGGAGCAGGGCCAGCACCCCCAAGTTCCAAAGGGATTCGTAGAGGAAGGTGGGGTGGAAATACTGGTCGTTGGGAAAGCCGGCGGCCGTGGCGATCCAGCCGGGGATCTTGAGCTTCCAGGGCAGGTCGGTGGGCAGGCCAAAGGCTTCGGAATTGAAGAAGTTGCCCCAACGGCCGATCGCCTGGCCCAGGGCCACCGAGGGCACCAACACATCGAGCAGGTTCCAGAAGGCGAGTTTGCGCCAGCGGCAATAGAGGATCACCGCCAGGGTTCCGCCGATCAGGGCGCCATGGATGGCGATGCCACCGCGCCAAACGGCAATCGCCTCCAACCAATTGAATTGGTATTGGCGCCACTCAAACAACACGTAGTAGGCGCGGGCACCCACCACCGCCGAGAGCACCAGGATCGGCAGCAGGTCAGCGATGAGGGCCGGATCAATGCCGCGGCGCTTGCCCAGCTGGCTGGAGAGCACCAGCCCAAGCAGCACGGCCAGGGCAATCAGCAGGCCATACCAGCGCAGGGAAAAGGGCCCCAGCTGAAACAGCAGGGGCCCGGGGGATGTAAACACGGCCAAGGCCAAGGCAGGGGGCATCAAACGCCTTCGAAGGCCTGCACTTTTTCGATCTGACGCTTCTTCAGAACCAGCATGATCTGGGCCAGGGCCACGGCGGCAAAGAAGGCCAACATGCCGTAGATGCGCACGGGGTTCTGGAGAACCACCTCGGCATCGATCTGACCGAAGCCACCGACGTTGGGATCGTTGGTGATCGGAGCGCCGGCCACCACGGCCTCGCCCACGGCCACTTTCACCGTGGGGCCCGCGGGAATCGTGTCGCTCACGCTGCTGCCATCGGCCGTGGTGATGGCCACCACGGTGGCGCCGTTCTCACCCGGGGTGATCGAGGCCACGGTGCCAGCAACAGAAGCGTTGAAGACGCCGTTATTGCTCTTCTCACCGGTGGGATACACCTGGCCGCGGCCCCGGTTACCGCCCACATGCAGTTGGTACTTGCCGAAGTGGATGGCGCTGTCGCTGCCGGGATCGGGGGAAAGGATCGGGAAGACGATCTCCTGGTGCTGGTCACCGGAGATCGGTCCGACCAGCAGGATGTTGGGCTGGTCGTCACTCCACTGGGTGACATAGACGCCGGCGGTTTCTTCCTTCAGCTCATCGCTGAGGCGATCGGCGGGGGCGAGCTTGAAGCCATCGGGGAGCATCAGCACGGCACCCACATTCAGGCCCGCCGCACTGCCATCGCCAGCCACCTGCTGGATCGAGGTGTCATAGGGAATCTTGACCACCGCCTTGAAGACGGAATCGGGGAAGACGGCCTGGGGCACTTCCACCTGGGTGGTTTTCTTGGCCAGGTGGCAGTTTGCACAAACCAGCTTGCCGGTGGCTTCCCGGGGGCTGTCGTAGTTCTGCTGGGCCCAGAAGGGGTAGGCCCAGCTGGCCTGGGGGGCGAAGAGCAGGGCGCTGAAGGCCAGGGCGGAGCTCAGCAGCAGGGTGAGTAGGCGACGCATGGGGCTGGCGGCGGGGGGAGGAATGACAGGGGAAAAACTCAGGCCCACCAGGGCTTGTCGCCGGTGCGGAAATCGGTCTCGCTCCACTGGCTGAGGAACACGTTGTCGCTGTCGACGCTCACGTGGGCCAGGGCCAGGGAGAGGGGAGCTGGACCGCGCACCACCTTGCCGGTGGCGTCGTACTGGCTGCCATGGCAGGGGCACATGAACTTGTTGGCGCCGCTGTTCCAAGGCACCACGCAGCCCAGGTGGGTGCAGATGGCGTTGATGCCGTAGCTGCCGATCGCGTCTTCGCCCTCGACGATCAGATAGGTGGGATCGCCCTTCAGGCCCTGGACCAGGCTGCGATCACCCTCCTTGTGGGTGCTGAGCCAGCCCGTGGCCGTGACGGTGTTGCCGAGCTCGTCCTTGGCGGTGGTGCCGCCGCCACCACCGGCGGCCCGGGGGGGGATGAAGTAGCTGACGACGGGGTAGAGGGCCCCCAGGGCCACGCCGGTGACCGACCCGAAGGTCAGCAGATTCATGAACTGCCGACGACCCATTCCGGGAACATCGCTCGCTGGGATCTGGGTCATACGGGGTGGCGTTCCTGGATGCCGAAGCAACGTGGCGACCATTATGAACCTTGCCCCGGCCCGGACGCTTGCTGCCGCCTGGGTTCTGGCCTAACGCTGCAACATGCTGTTGCGAGATGCCCTGGCCAGAGGCCCTGCGCCAACGGCTTTGGGGCCGCCCCAGGAGGTTGGGGCCTGACCAGGCCCTACCCCACTCGCCACCCGCTCGCCCCCCATCACGCTTTGACGTCCCCCGCCCCAGCCGGCCCACCGCCCAGCGGCGAACCCCTCAGCGCCGAGGAGTTGCTAGCCACCCTGCGTCGCCGCTGGAAGGCCTCCTACGACCTGCAGCTGGTGCAGCGCCGCGGCCGCCTCTATCTGCAGGTGATGTGGGCCTATCTGGAGCAGCAGTCCTTTCCGCTTGATGCCGAGGCCTACGGCGCCAGGCTGGCCGACCTGGTGGCCAGCCTCAATGGCCTGGGGGTGGCGACCCAGGTGCGCGACTGGCTCAACAGCACCACCGATCGGCCCCGCCTCGGCAAGGCCATGAGCCTGCCCCTGGAGTTGCCCCCCGGCCGGGCCAGCGAGTTTCTGCTCTAGGGCTTGGGCGATCCAGGGGCCTGGATCAGCAATCCAGCGGCTCGATTGCCCCGCCTGGGCAGCCTGGCTCTGGAGGAGCCCCCGGTGCTTCAGCCCAGGCCGGGTCAGGCGGCCGAGGGGCGCAGGCCTGAAACCAGGGACGCCAGACCAACCCCCACCAGATAGAGGGCCGTGATCGCGCCTGTGAGCAGCAGCATCGTTACCGGATCGGTGGAGGGGGTGAGCACGGCGCCGGCCAGGGCGGCGAGCAGCACCACCCAGCGCCAGGCCGAAAGCATCGCCCTAGCCCGCACCAACCCCAGGGCCGCCAGCAGCAGCTGCAGCACGGGCAACTGGAAGGCAAGGGCAGTGGCCACCATCAGCAACAGCACGAAATCCAAATAGCGCTCAATCGACCACAGCGGCTCCACCACATCGGCGCCGTAGTTCACGAGGAAATTGAGGGCGGCAGGCACCAGGGCCCACCAGGCAAAGGCCAGGCCGGCCAGAAACAACAGGGCCGAGCCTGCTACGGCCGGAGCCACCAGGCGCCGTTCACGGCGACTCAGGCCTGGCAGCACAAAACACAACCCCTCGTACAAGACGTAGGGCAGGGCCAGGCTCAGGCCGGCATAGCCCGCCACCTTGAAGGACACAAACAGGAACTCCCCAGGCGCCAGCTGCAGGAAATGGATGCCTTGGGCGGGTTGTTCCAGCAGGCGCACCAGCGGCCGCACCAGCAGCAGGCAGCCCGCAGCCGCCCCAACCACCGCCAACAGGCTGCGCAACACCCGACGGCGCAATTCCTCCAGGTGATCCACCAGGCTCATCTCCACCTCGGCGGGGAACTCGTCCTGGGCCGACGCGTTCGCCTGGTCAATCCCAGCGTCCTCCCCCTGGGTGGTGCCGTCGTAACGATCAACCGCTCCGACGGACTGGCCCTCGCTGCCGGCAATGGGGCGCCCGACCCGTATCGGGGCGGGCGGGGCCATCGGCTGGCCGGCGGGGGGCTGGGGTGGGGTGTCGCTCATGGCTTCGGCGCTGGGCCGAGGCTAGGCAGCCCCCCGGCCTTGGGCAGGGCAGCAGCCTGAATTGGGGTGGCTTGAGTTTGGGTGGCCTGAGCTGGAGGGGCCTTGGGGGTGGACTCGCTAGGCGTCGGGCGATCGGCGCGCTCCGCCAACGCGATCAGCAGGCTGGCCGCCCGCTGCGGGTCTGCCCACAGCACCTCGCCACCGCGGTGGCGCACGGTGCCAGGACCGGCGCCGGGGATGCGCTGTAGCTGGTCGGTGTCGACCATCACCACTGCCACGCGGCGGTTGCCCCGGGCCCGGCTGAAGTGGGCGGCCAGATCGGCGGCGGCCTGGAGATCGCCCTCGCCCCCAGGAGCGACCGAGGTCTTCAACACCACATGGCTACCGGGACATTCCTGGGCATGGAACCAGAGGTCGCCACGGCGGGCCTGCTGCAGGCTGATCCAGGCGTTCTGGCGGTGGTTGCGGCCCACTTGCACGCGCAGGCCACTGGCCAGCTCCAGTTCGAGGGGCTGGACCTGGCCGGACGCGGGCGGAGCGCTGCCGGAACGCCGTTGGCGGCGGTTGCCCAGCCGGGGCGCCAGCAGGCTCTGGCTATCGAGTTCCAGCTCCTCGAGCTGGGCCAGCAGCGGGCCCGAGCCCAGCCCAGGGGCTTGGCCTGTCGCCTGGGAGGGGGCCAGCGCCGAGGAGCCCTCCTCCGCTAACAGCAACTGGTCGAGGTAGGTGAGGCTCGCCTCGAGCTGGTCGATCCGCTGCTGGTGGGCCCCGATCCGGGGGGTGATCGCCGCCACCGAGCGCCGCAGTTTGCGGGCGCGGCGATAGAGGGCCTGGGCTTCAGCCACCTGCTCCCGGCTGGGATCGGCCAAACAGAGCAGGGCATCGGCCTGGCCCTGCAGGGCGCCACTGCCCTCCACCTGGTCGAGCCGCTCCTGCTGCTGCCGGCATTGGGCCTGCTCCTTGGCCAGGGCCTGCTGCAGGCGAAGGCGCAGGGTTTGGGAGCGTTGTTGCAGGCGGCGGCCGTCCAGGAGACGCCGGTGGTAGTCCGCTAGGAACAGATTGATCTCAAGGGGCTGACTGACCGAGGCCTGGCTGAGCTGGGCCTGGCGGGTCCCCAGCGGACTGGCCTGCAGCTGGTTCTCCTGCCGCTGGCTTGTCTGGGGGTTGGTGGCCAACGGCTCAGTCGCCGCAGGCTGCAGGCGCTCCGCTTCCGCAGCCGGCTCGGGGGCCTCCTGCCAGCAGCGGTAGGCCGTGGCCAGGCCGGGGCTGAGCGCAAAGGCCTCGCTCGCCAACACCGCCAGCCAGCGCTGCCAACGGCGATGCAGCTGCTGCCACTCCAGCTCGGCCAACTGGTCGACGGGACGGGCCAGCAGCTCCGCCGCCAGCTGGGGCTGGTCGCCGGCCAGTTGCAGGGCCAGGGCCGGGCTGATGCCCTGGTAGGCCTCGCGCAGGGCCCGCCCCAGGGCCACAGGCACCAGGCTCAACCGCCGCCGCCAATCGGCGTAGGACTCGCCGGCCCGGGGCGGTTGCCCCCGGGCCGGCGGCGGCGGCAGGTAGGCGTCGCCGCTGCCGATCGGCCGCAGGCGGGACTGCTGCTCGCGCACCTGGCGACCGGCCCCGGTGACCCGCCCCTGGCCATCGAGCACAAACAGGTTGCTGTGGCGGCCCATCAGCTCCAACACCAGGCGCCGGCAGACCGGGTCCCCGGGCCGGGTCGCGAACTGCAGCTCCACCACCCGTTCCATGCCCTCCTGATGCAACCCCACCAGGGCCAGGCCCGAGAGGCCGTGTTGCACCTGCTGGGCCAGGGTGCTGCCATCGCCAGCTCGGGGGGGCGGGGCGATCGCCAGCAGACTGGGTGCTTCGGCCTGCCAACTCAGTTCGAGCCAGTGGCGGCCGACGAGGCTGCGGAAACCGAGTTGCAGGGTCTGGCCATCGCTCTGCTGGGCCTTCTCAAACCGGCTCGGCAGCAAGAGGGGCCGCAGCTCCGCCAGCACGGCCCGCAGGGTGGTGAGGTCCATGGCCTGGAGCGGGGCGGTCACCGGCGACACGGTCACCAGCGACACGGTGACCGGCGACTCAAGGACCGGCGACCCAGGGACCGGCGACTCAGGGAGCATGGAGGCGGCAGGACGCCGGCGGGAAAGGCGGCTCCTACTCTGCAGGCCGATCGTTGGAGCGCCGAGGTGATCGTCCGATGGTGATGGTTCCCCCCCCCGGCCGGTTGACCGTGATCACCGGCCCCAGCGGTGTGGGCAAGGGCACCCTGGTGGCGGCCCTGCGCCAACGCCAGCCTGCGATCTGGCTCTCGATCTCAGCCACCACCCGTTCGCCCCGCAGCGGCGAACGCGATCGGGAGCACTATTTCTTCCTCAGCCGCGAAGACTTCGACGAACGCGTCGCTGCTGGCGGCCTGCTCGAGTGGGCCGAATTCGCGGGCCATTGCTACGGCACGCCGCGCCAGCCGGTGCAGGAGCAGCTCGATGGGGGCCGGCCGGTGCTGCTGGAGATCGAACTGGAGGGGGCGCGCCAGGTGCGGCGCAGCTTCCCGGAGGGCTTTCAGATCTTTATCAAGCCCCCCTCCTTTGAGGAACTGGAGCGGCGGATCCGGGGCCGCGGCACCGACAGCGAAGAGGCCATCCGCCGGCGTCTGGAGCGGGCCCGGGTGGAGCTGGAGGCGGAAGGGGAATTTGATGCGGTGCTAGTGAATGGCGATCTCGATGCCGGGGTAGCCGAACTGGAACGGTTGATGGGCCTGGCCTGAGCTGCCAAGGTCATTTGTTTTAGAAGGTCATTTGGGCTCACCGGCCCTGCTGGGTCGGTCGATCCCCCTCGCCCCCCGATCGACACAGCCAATAAAAAAGCGGCCCCATGGGCCGCTTCGTTCCTGAATCCAGACTCCGACTCTCATGCTCAGAGGGGATGGAAGAGCAGGTCGGGGAAGAAACGGTTGAATTCGATCAGGATGCCGGCAGTGACTCCGAACCAGATGGCGGCGAACACCGGAGCGGTGGTCAGGAATTTTTTCATGACAGAAAGCCGAAACAGTTAGGGAAGCTTGTGCTGCCTGACACCTGGCAGGCAGCCTTGGGTTGACCTGAATTCAGATCAGATCAGCGGGGCGAAATGGTGACCTTGCTGTCGGCCTCTGTCAGCTTGCCGCTGGTGAGCTCACCGAAGGCGGCCAGGGGCCAGGTGGCTGCAGCCAGGGTGCTCTTGAAGGCCAGGGGCAGATCGATCTGGATCTCTTTCATCGTGGCGTCCTTGTCACCGCGCACGGCCTGGAGATAGCCCCGGCCGGCCCAGCCGATCGTGCCAGCGATGTAGAGGAAAGCAATGCCAGGGATCACGAAGTCACCGGCATGGCTCCAGCGGCCATCCACGATCAGGTGGGGCAGGCCATCGGCACCACACACAGCCTGGCTGTACATGGCAAAACGGGCCTTGGCTTGGTCGGTTTTGGCTGCCTGGGCGCGCTGCTGGAAGCGGGCGCTCTGGGAGCAGGGGGTCAGGCCTGCCACATCAGCCTTCGCCACGGGGGCGAAGCCGAAGATCAGCAGGGCGGAAATCAGGACGGCGAAGAGGCGGCGCATCGGCTGCGGGTCTGGCGGTGCTCTTGGGGTGTCCAGCCAGGGCCGGACGGTGGTCTCTTGCCAAGGCCGAAGCCCAGTCAAAAGATCAGGTCTCTCCTGCCGGGGCAGGATGTCTCTTGCGGAGATTACGGGAGTTCCCCACTAGCGATGCCCACGGTTCTGGCCCTCGAAACAAGTTGTGACGAGTCGGCGGCGGCCGTGGTGCGCGATCAACGGCCCCTGGCCAGCGCCGTGGCCAGCCAAATGGAAGAGCACGCCCGCTTTGGGGGCGTGGTGCCGGAAATTGCCTCCCGCCGCCATGTCGAAGCCCTGCCCCAGCTGATCGACCAGGTGATGGCCGACAGCGGCCTGGGCTTCGCCGACCTCGATGGGATTGCCGCCACCGTGACCCCTGGCCTGGTGGGCGCCCTACTGGTGGGCTCGGTCACCGCCCGCACCCTGGCCCGCCTGCACGGGCTTCCCTACCTGGGTGTCCACCACCTGGAGGGTCACCTGTGCTCGGTGCACCTGGGCGAGCCCCTGCCCCCGGGTCCCTTCCTGGTGTTGCTGGTGAGTGGGGGCCACAGCGAATTGATCCGGGTCGATGGGCCAGGCGCTTACAGCCGCCTGGCCCGCAGCCGCGATGACGCCGCCGGCGAAGCCTTTGACAAGGTGGCGCGCCTGCTGCAGCTGGGCTATCCCGGCGGCCCGGCGATCCAGGCGGCCGCAGTAGGCGGCCAGGCCGACCGCTTCCCCCTACCGAAGGGTCGGGTGTCCCTGCCGAGCGGAGGCTTCCATCCCTACGACTTCAGCTTCAGTGGCCTCAAGACCGCCATGGTGCGCCTGGTGGCCGAGCAACAACGCCTGGCCGATGGGGCCGGCACGGCCCTGCCGCTGGCCGACCTGGCCGCCAGCTTCGAGCAGGTGGTGGCGGAGGTGCTTGTGGAGCGCACCTGCCGCTGTGCCAAGGACCAGGGACTCGAGACACTGGTGCTGGTGGGGGGGGTGGCGGCCAACCGGCGCCTGCGCAACCTGCTGGAGGCCCGCTGCCAGACCCTGGGCCTGGCCTGGCGCGCCGCCCCCCTGGCCTACTGCACCGACAACGCCGCCATGATTGGCGTGGCAGCCGAGCAGAGGCTCCTAGCTGGCAGCCGAAGCGCCATCGAGCTGGCCGTAGCGCCGCGCTGGCCCCTTGAGGACGCCCTGGCCCTTTACGACCGTCAGAACCCCTTCTGAAACTTCTAGGCTGGTTTTAATCCCGCGGTCGCTGCCATGGCCCCAGCACCCAACTCCCAGGCCCAACTCGAGTCGGAACTTGACTCTGGCCTGGACTCGACCCTGCCGGGCGGGATCGAAATCATTGAGGTTGGCCCCGAAGAAATCAACGCCTGGAAGCGCGGGTTCACCCCCCAGGCCGAGATCTGGAATGGCCGCCTGGCCATGCTCGGCCTCTCCATTGGCCTGGGAGTGCTCCTCCTCAGTCGGCTGCTGGCCTCACTGACGGCCGCGTAGGGCCTGCTTGAGCTCCGCCGGCTTGAGGCTCTGGGCCAGGGCGTCTGCCGTTTCAACCAGGCCCTCTTGGGCCATCTTTAAGAGGGCCTGGTTGCTTGTTTGCATGCCTTCGAAACCACTGCGCTCCATAATCTGCTCAATGGCATCCAATTGCCCTTTTTGGATGTAGTCCCTGCAGGCATCATTGTTAATCAAGATGTCGTGAAAGGCTGTTCTTTTCCCATCCGTTGTCTTAATCAGTCCCTGGGCAACAATCCCAAGTAGCGAATCGGATAGGCCCCGGCGTACTGCCTCCTGTTCAGACGGCGGAAACATGCCAAGAACCCTTTCGACGGTGCGCACGGCCGAGTTGGTGTGCATGGTGCCAAACACAAGATGGCCGGTTTGATTGGCTTGGATGGCAGTCGCCAGGGTTTCCTGGTCCCGGATTTCACCAATCAGAATCACGTCGGGATCTTCCCTGAGGGCGGATCGCAAGGCCGCACCAAACGATCGGCTGTTCAAGCCAACCTCGCGATGGCGAATCAGGGATTGCTGGCTCTGATGCACGAACTCCACCGGATCCTCAATCGTGAGGATGTGGCGGCTCATGTGGCGGTTGATCCAATCGATCATGGCCGCCAGGGTGGTGGTTTTGCCAGAGCCCGTGGGCCCTGTGACCAACACCAGGCCCTTGGGCCGGGTGCAGAGCTGGCGCAGCACCGGCGGCAGGCAGAGCTCGTCGAGGCTGATGATCCTGTTGGGGATCAGCCTCAGCACCATGGCCAGACCCCTGAGGGAATCCATCAGGTTGATGCGGACCCGCACGAAGGGGAACGCATGGGAGCCATCGAATTCTTTTTTACGCCGAAAGCCTTCCAAAATGCTCGTCCCGAGCATTTCCTCAGTCCAGCGGCCAAAGGTGGCCGCATCCGTGACCGGCCAACCGGTGCGGATGATGTCGCCGCGAAAGCGATAGCGGGGCTCCTCGCCAACCCCAAGATGGACATCGGAATAGTTGTGCTCAGCCGCAATCCGCACAATCCCCTCCAGGTCCCCGGGCATCGGGCAGCTGATCAGGTCCGCGGCCTCGTCGCTGGGTCCGCCGCCGGGGTAGGCATAGCCGCTCGGACCGCAGGCCGGCGGCGGAAGACCGGCCTTGACAGGCCAATCATGCTTAATCGCTGCGCCATCGAAGGAATTCACGATAACTAGCTTTTGCAGCCTGCGACTAATTTACAATTTAGCAGCATCTCACCCTTTTGGGGGTATCGGCGGAGCCTCATTAGGATCAGCCCGGATGCATCGCTGCCTTGAAAGCCCCCCATCAGGTCTGCATCGTGCTTGGCACCCGGCCGGAGGCGATCAAGCTGGCACCGGTGATCCAGGCCTTCCAGGCGGCCGAGGGCTTCCACACCCGCCTGGTGCTCACCGGCCAACACCGGGAGATGGTCCACCAGGTGATGGAGCTGTTTGCCCTCCAGGCCGACCGGGACCTGGCCCTGATGGCCCCCAAGCAAACCCTCACCCACGTGACCTGCGCCGCCCTGCAGGGGCTGGGCCAGGACTTCGAGGACTTCCCCCCCGACCTGGTGATCGTGCAGGGGGACACCACCACGGCCTTTGCCTCGGCCCTGGCGGCCTTCTATGCCCAGATCCCGGTGGGCCATGTGGAGGCCGGGCTGCGCACCGACAACCTCTTTGATCCCTTCCCGGAAGAGGCCAACCGGCGACTGATCTCCCAGGTGGCCCTGCTCCATTTCGCCCCCACCCCGGTGGCGGCAGCCAACCTGCAGGCCTCCGGGGTGGTGGGCGAGGTGCTGGTCACCGGCAACACGGTCATTGATGCCCTGTTGCATACCGCCGCCTCGGCGCCCGCCTACGCCTTGCCCGGCCTGGACTGGGAACGGCAGCGGGTGATTCTTGCCACGGTGCACCGGCGCGAAAACTGGGGCGAGCGGCTTCAGGACATTGGTCGCGGCTTCCTGGAGGTGCTGGAGCGCTTCCCTGACACGGCCCTGCTGCTGCCCCTGCACCGCAACCCCACCGTGCGCGAGCCCCTACAGGCCCTGCTCGGCAGCCATCCCCGCGCCTTCCTCACCGAGCCCCTCGATTACGACCAGCTGGTGGCGGCGATGCGGGGCTGCACCCTGCTGCTCTCCGATTCCGGCGGATTGCAGGAGGAAGCGCCCGCCCTGGGCAAACCGGTGCTGGTGCTGCGCCGCACCACCGAGCGCCCCGAGGCGGTGGATGCGGGCACGGCCCGCCTGATCGGCACCGCCAGCGCCGACATCGTGCGCGAAACGGCCCGGCTCCTGGAGGATCCCGCCGCCTATGACGCCATGGCCCGGGCCCACAACCCCTTTGGCGATGGCCAGGCCAGCGGCCGGATTGTGGAGGCCAGCCGCCGCTTCCTCGACCAGCGCCGGATCAAGGCCCCGGCAAGCTGAAGAGGCTTCAAGCAGTAACGAGGCCCCCAATCCGAGGGCCCTTTTAGCTAGCCCATCAGCTCTTCTCGCGGCCTTTTTTGGCCCAGGGGGGCAGGTCGATGAACACGGGCACCCCGGGCTTGAGGCCAGAAAGGATCTGGGTGTCCCGGCCGCTGCTCGAGCCCAGGGTGACGGGCTGGAAGGTGGGCTGGTTGCCCTTGCCCACCAGCAACACCCCTGGCTTGCCCTCTTCGGTCACCACCGCCACGGTGGGCACCAGGGTACGGGCCGGCAACACGCCGGTATTGAAGTCGATGTCGGCGGTCATGCCGATGCGCAGCTGGGGCGGCCGCTGCAGCAGGGCCAGCTTCACCTGGAAGGAGGTGACGTTATTGAGCTTCTCGGCCCGGGGGGCGACCTGCCGCACCCGGGCGGCAAAGCGCCGGTCAGGGAAGGCATCGAGCCGCACCGAGGCGTCCTGGCCGACCCGCAGGCGGCCGATGTCGCTTTCGGGCACCTTGGCCACGGCCTCTAGGCCCTGGGCCAACTCCACCACCGAGGAACTGGTCGCCCCGGCCGTGGCCGAGGCGGTGGTGGTGGGGGTCACAAAGGCGCCGGGGTCGGCATAGCGGGCCGTGATCACGCCAGAGAAGGGGGCGCGCACGATGAGTTCGCCCTGCTCGATCTGGCGTTGCTCGAGGCGGTTCTGGGCCGCCCGAACGGTTTCGCGATCGACCCGGTAGGTGTTGCGAATCCGCTCGTAGTCATTGAGGCTGATCGCCTTCTGGCGGTAGAGCAACTGGTTGCGATCAAGCTCATGGCGGCTGCGCTCCATCTGCTGCTGGGCGCTGCGCACCAGGGCTTGGAGCTCCTCGATCCGGTCGCGCAGGTCGCCGCTGTCCATCTGGGCGATCGGCTGGCCCGCCACCACGGAGTCGCCCTCCTCCACGAACAATTTCACCAGCAGGCCCTGGCGTTTGGGGCTGACGTTGACGCGGCGGAAGGCCTCCAGCTGGCCGCTGGCCGTGACCACCCCCGGCAGGCTGCCCAGCCGCGACGGCACCGTGTAGGTGGCTAGGGCCTTGACCTGGGTGGACCGCTTGCTTGCCGAGACCCAAAAGCCGGCGCCCGCCACCACCAGCGCGCTGGCCCCCAGCCCCAGCCAGAGCCGGCGCCTGGCCAGCCAGCGGGGGCCGCGCGGGAGGCGGAGCGGGCCCGCCTTGGTGTCGGGCCCCACCGGCAGGGCCTCCCTGGTGGGGGGGGCGGCTTGGGGCATGGCGACAGGAATGGCCGAACGGGCAATGCTGCCCCCAGTCTTCCTGGTCGGCGGCAAAACCGCGTGCGCCTGCGCGGATAGATTTCCGCCATGCTTAAAGCCGGAATCGTGGGGCTGCCCAATGTGGGCAAATCCACCCTCTTCAACGCCCTGGTGGCCAACGCCCAGGCCCAGGCGGCCAATTTCCCCTTCTGCACGATCGAGCCCAACGTGGGCGTGGTGGCCGTGCCGGACCCCCGTTTGGCCAAGCTTTCGGCCATTTCCAGCTCGAAGGAACTGGTCCCGACCCGGGTTGAATTCGTTGATATCGCTGGGTTGGTGAAGGGTGCCAGCCAGGGGGAGGGCCTGGGCAACAAGTTTCTGGCCAACATCCGCGAGGTGGACGCGATCGTCCATGTGGTGCGCTGCTTCGAGGATGACGACGTCATCCATGTTTCTGGAAGTGTTGATCCGGCCCGGGATGCCGAAGTGATCAACCTGGAGCTGGGCCTGGCGGACCTGGCCCAGATCGAGAAGCGCCGCGATCGCCTCAAGAAACAGCTGCGCACCAGCAAGGAAGCCCAGCTTGAAGACAACGCCCTCGGTCGCATCCAGGCCGTGCTGGAGGCCGGTGGCGCCGCCCGCAGCGTCAGCCTCAACGAGGAGGAGGAGCCCCTAGTGCGGCTCCTAGGCCTGATGACCGCCAAACCGATCATTTACGCCACCAACGTCAGCGAAGACGACCTGGCCGGCGGCAATGGCTGGGTGGAGCAGGTGGCGGCCCTGGCCGCCAAGGAAGGGGCCGAAACCGTGCGAATCTCGGCCCAGGTGGAAGCCGAACTCGTGGAATTGGGCGAAGACGAGCGGGACGCCTACCTGGAGGGCCTGGGCGTGAGCGAGGGCGGGCTGCAGAGCCTGATCGCCGCCACCTACCGGCTTTTGGGCCTGCGCACCTACTTCACCACCGGCGAAAAGGAAACCCGCGCCTGGACGATCCATGCGGGCATGACCGCCCCCCAGGCCGCCGGCGTGATCCACACCGATTTCGAGCGCGGCTTCATCCGCGCCCAAACCGTGAGCTACGCCCAGCTGCTCGAAGCCGGATCCCTGGCCGAAGCCCGCAACCGCGGCTGGCTGCGCAGCGAGGGCAAGGAGTATGTGGTAGCGGAAGGGGATGTGATGGAGTTTTTGTTTAACGTTTAAGACCAAGGTTCATGGAGCAAAAACCGTCAACCAACCATCACATCTCGCAGCAAAATATCCCCAGAAAGAACCCCGATGCCAAGTCTTTTTACTCAAGCCTGGGGATTAGCTTGCCAAGCGCGGGTGACTTGGCTAGGGTCCAAACGATTTCAATTAATATACGGCCATGGCCTCACCAGTTTGCGTGATTGTCGGCTACGGCCCTGGCGTTAGCCATGGGATCGCCCAAGCTTTCGCTTCTGAAGGATTTCAACTGGCCCTGCTATCGCGCCATCCAGACAATCATCGTGAGCTGCTTGATGGCCTTGTCGCCGAAGGGGTGCTAGCCCAGGCCTTTGCTGCTGATGCCAGCCAGCCCGCATCGATCCAAGCAGCGATTGCGTTGGCCTCATCAACCTTGGGCGCACCCGAAGTATTGATCTACAACACCTCCGCATTGCGGCAAGGCCCCCTAGGGAGTGTGAGCAGCGAGGAGCTTCTCGCTGACCTTGGCGTGATCGTTGGCGGCGCCTTAACGGCGGCCAATGCGGTGATCCCTGGGATGAAGGAAAGGGGCCATGGCGCGGTCATGTTTACAGGGAGCTACTGGGGCGAAGTGCCTACTCCCGCCTTTGCTGCCACCTCCATCGGCAAGGCGGCCTTGCATCAACTGGCGCGCATTGTTGCCTTGGATTTAGAAGGCAGTGGTGTGCACACCTTATTGCTCATCATCAAGGGCGTGGTCAATCGCGAGACCACTGACAATCCCAAGCGGATTGGGGAAGCATTTTTGAACGCCTATCGACGGCCCCTCTCCACTGAGCCTAATGAGATTATTTACGAAACCCTACCCCAGCCCTGAGGCTGCCATTGGGTGAGCGGGCTAGGTCTTACCCAGTGGATTGGGAAGGGATGACCTCAGCTCAAGACCAACCAAGCAAACCCGTGACTGAATCATGGGCCAATTCAGGGCCAATTCAGGGCCAATCTAGTGCCAATTCAGTAACGGGGCCCCATCAACCAGGGAACTCCCCAAACCCAAAATCATGCTGCTTTCCTGGCAATTCATCTCAGCGTTCCGCCGGACTTCTGAACAACAACTCGATCAACTCCTTGGGATTTCCCTAAATATCTCGCTTCGGCATTAATCCTGCCAGGCAAATGCGGCTAGAACCTGGACCAGACCCTGAGCTGGAGGCTTTCGAGCCCGTTTTGCGATATCCACAAAAAGAATAGTCCTTCCGTCTCAGCGCCCTAATCTCGCGGCGCCCAGGGCCAACCAACCAAGGCCAGCTAGCCCCACTGCACCGCCAGCAATGATGCCGAAGGCTGCCAGGTTGATTAAACCAATCGTGGCCTTAATCTCGGCCCGATCGTTGACATGGGGGAAGGGCGATTGGGGTGCCGGCAGATCGAGGAAGGCGCACAAGGGGCCCCAACCTTGGTCGACGCTGTAAATCAGCAGGCGCTCCGGCGGCACGGCGGCCTGCACCTCTTCAATGTGCTGGTGATAGTGGGCGATGGCGGCCTGGCGATTGGCCATGGTGCCGCGGTGGGCCCGTTGCCAGACCAGGTGGTAGGTCATGTCGCCCAGGGCCCGGGCGAAGGGACTCACGGCGGCGAGCAGCTGGAACTGCCACATCCTTTCGCTGAAATAGATGGTTTCCAGGGTGCTCTCGTACCAGGCGTCGGCCCCGCGGGGATGGATGGTGAGGATCACCTTGGCGCCGGGGTTGGCGTCAAGCAGCTCCCTCCAAACGCAGCTGGCCGGGTTGTCCACCGCCGCCACGTAGCCGGTGAACACCTCATCCCAGGGGTAGGGCTGGCCCGGTTCACCGTGGGCCACCCGACGCCAGAAGGCGAGATGGTGGCGATTGGCCCGATTTCGCAGCACCTCCACCATGTGGTAACAGGGCAAGCCCAGGCTGTTGAGGGCCGTGTACAGGGACAGGGTTCCCGTCCGTCCAAAGCCAGCGCCAATCAATTGCAAGGCCATGGCCCCTCTCCCCATGGACGGCGCACCGCCCCAGCTCCAACGATGGTGCCGCAGGCCCCCCACCCGTGGAGGCCGCCTGCTGCCGGAGGCTCGATGGGCACCCCCGGCCCGATCGGTCAGACTGGGATCAGGCGTTTTGAGGTTGCCCGTGATGAGCCAGGAGCAGGACGTCCTTCGGTCCCCTTTGGGTGCCAGCTGTGGGGCCAGCGGCGATGGGGCCCTGGAGCCGGAACTCCATCCCCACGATTTCGACGTTCAAAAACAGATCCACCAGCAGATCCGCAACGATCCCGACTACGACGACTGGGAATACGGCACCGAACCCCTGCCCCATGAGGCCTGGGTGGTGCCTACGGAGCGGGCCTCCGCAGGGTCTGCAGGCGATGACAGCGCGAGCGCCCAGGCTTAACGACCGCCCCCCTGCAGCCCCCTCCAGCTCCAGGCCTAGCTCCCGTTCCCGGCCTTCCCCAGACCGGCTAGGCGACGCTGCTGTTGATAGCGACCGATCTGCCCTACCAGGGGGAGCCCCAGCAGGCAGGCCAGGGCCGTACCCAGCCAAAGCCAGAGGCCATGCTGGTGGTGATCGAGGGACCAGCCCGCCAACAGGGGTGCAGCAAAGGAACTGATGGCAAAACACTGGGAAAACAGGGCCATGGCCAGGCCTTGGTGATCCACAGGCGTCAATTCCACCACCGCTTCGGTGGCGATGGGCAGGAAGGCCGCCTCACCCAGGGCCACGGGCAACAGGGCCAGGGCCACCAGGCCCGCCCCGCCGGAACTCAGGGCCGAGAGGGCCAGCAGGCCGCAGCCCAGGGCAAAGCTCAGCAGGCTGATCGTGAGGCCCAGGTTCACCGGCCGCTTGGCCAGGACTTGGCCCACGGGCCACTGGATCAGTAGCAGCAGGCCCAGCTGGCCGCCGATCAACAGGGCGCCGGTTCCCTCCGCCAAGGCCGGCCGCTGCAGGCCCCCCCGCAGCAAATCCAGGGGCAAGGCGCTCTGCATGAGGGCCGGAATCGCCGTGGCCACCACCGTCAGGGCCAGCAAGGGGAGCAGGGGCGGTAGCCAGTGATGCCAATCGCTTTGGCGGCCTTCTGGCGCCAAGGGAGCCCGGGCCGGCAGGGGGCGGCGCAGCAACAGGGCCACCACCACCAGCAGGCCGGTGATGTCAACCAAATAGATGCCGCGCAACTGGCCGCTGGCCGCCAGGCCGGCCCCGATCAGGGCGCCCAGGGCGATCCCGAGGGCATCGGCCGTACGGGCCAGGGCATAGCCCCGGGCCGAAGGCAGGGGCTGGCAGCTCAGGGAGACGGCCAACTCCATGGCCGGCCAGTAGAGCCCCACCGCTGCCCCGAACAGCACCTGGCCGACCAGGTAGGTACCGAACTGGTGGGCACCGAAGAGCAGGCCATCGGCCACCAGCGCCAGCAGGGCCGCCAACAGCACCGGCAAGGAGCAGCGCAGCCCCCGATCGAGCAGGGCGCCACTGGCAAACCGCCCCACCGTGCCCGCCAAGGCACCTAGGGCGAGGCCCAGGCCCACTTGGGAGGCCGTGAAGGCTGCGCCATGGAACACCATGGGGGTGAGATAGAGGACCCCCCCTGCGCCAATACTGGCCACCATCCGCGCGGTCGCCACATCCCGCAGGGCTGGGGGAAACTGGTTCCACCAGCCCCCGGGCGGTGCCTTTGCCTTCAGCTGTTTCCCAAATCGCTGCACGCCTCGCCCCACGCCTCGGCCCGTTCCTGGCCAGTTTGCTGCTGGGGGTGGCCCCGTTGGTCCCGCCGGCCCGGGCGGCCCAGGAGCTGGTGGTGCAGCTCGATGGGCTCACCCTGCCCCTCGAGATTGACCAACTGGCCAGCTGGTCCCGCAATCCAGCCCATCCCCAGGGGGATCTGGGGGTGTGGTTCGACCTCTTGGAACCCGGCAGCCGCCAGGATTTATTGCGGCTGCTGCGGGCGCCCCTGGTGCAGGACCGCTCCCTGGGCCGCCAGCTGCTCGAGAGCTGGGCTGGCGAGCAGGTGCTGGGCGCCATGGGCGAGGTGATCAGCGGTGCTGGCGTGCCAGCGGCCTGGCAGCCCCTGGCCGCCGGAGGGGACACCTGGCCGCCAGGCCCCCCTCCGGCCCTGGCACGCTCCAGCTCCCGGCCATCCCTGGGCGTCGCCTCCCCTGCCCTCCCCAGTCCCGCCCTGCCAGGGCCCCTGCCCCCGCTTCCCGCATCAGCAGCCCAGGGGGCCCAGGCCCCCACGCCCCTGGCCCCAACGGACCAAACCCCCGAGCTGCAGGCAGGCGGCCCCTTGTTGGTGAAAACGCTGCGCCAGCTGCTCGAGCATCAGCCGATGGTGACGACCATCGACCTGCTGCGGGCGGTGCCCGCCAGGCGGATCAACCTCAACCTCGATGCCCTGGTAGCCATGGCCACCCAGTGGCGCCAGCAATTGGAGGCCCAGCGCCAGGCCCTGGCCGTGCTGCGCCGCCTGCCCCTGCCGGAGCGGGGCCCCCTACTGGCGATCACCGATGGCTTGGCGATCGCCAACGCCCCCGCGGGCCTGGGGGGCCAGGCCCCCGGCCGGGGGCCGGGCCCCACTCCGACGCCAACCCCAGCAACCAGCCTTCCCTCCGGCCGCAGCCAGCTGATCAGCCTGCCCGTGGCCCATCGCAGCACCCCGCTGCAGCTGGTGCTTTGGCCCGCCCAGGGATCGTCCCCAAGCCAGGGTTGGGTGTTGTTGATGCCGGGGCTGGGGGGCAGTGCCGCCCAGCTCGGCTGGCTCGGTGCGGCCCTGGCGGAACGGGGCTGGCCCGTGCTGGTGCTGGAGCACCCCGGCAGCGACGAGCAGGCCGTGCGGGCCGTGCTCGATGGCCTGCAGCCGCCCCCCGGGGCCGAGACCCTGCCGATCCGGCTCCAGGACGTGCAAGCGGTGGTGGCGGCCGAACAGGCGGGGCGCCTGCCTCCCCTGGGCCGCTCGGTGGTGCTGATGGGCCATTCCTTCGGCGGGCTCACCGCCCTGCTGGCGGCCGGCCTGCGGCCCGAAGCCGACCTGGCGGGCCGTTGCCGCCGAGCGATGCGCCAGCTGCCGCTCACCAACCTCTCGCGCCTGCTGCAATGCCAGCTGGCCCGGGTGACCCTGCCGACTCCCCAACCCCTGGCCCAGCCCGTAGCGGGCCTGGTGATCTTCAACGGCTTTGGCAGCCTGCTCTGGCCCACCCGGGGCCTAGCTGGACTGGACGCCCCGGTGTTGCTCGTGGGCGGCAGCCTCGATCTGGTCACCCCGCCGTTGAGCGAGCAGCTGGAGCTGTTCCTGCCGAAAGCCAATCCGCGCAATCGCCTGGCCCTGGTGGATGGGGCCAGCCATTTTTCGCCGGTACGGATTCGTCCCGGCTCCCAGGCCCTCTTCCAGCTGGGGGATGACCTGGTAGGCCTGGCGCCCGAACGGGTGCAGGGGATGGAACTGAGCCTGACCAGTGAATTCCTATTGGGCCTGGAAACCCCCATGGTGCTGTCGCCCCAACGCCGCAAGCTCGGCGGCGTGAACGCCTACGTGCTCGATCGGGCTGCCGCCGCCCGCTGGCGGGCGGCCCTCAAAACTTGATGCGGGGATCGAGCAGGGCCACCAGCAGGTCGACCGCCACGCCCACGGCCACCACCAGGGCCGCCACCACCACCACGATCCCCTGCACCACCGGGTAGTCCCGCTGGCCGATCGCCTCCTGCAGGCGAAAGGCGATGCCGGGCCAGGAAAAGGTGACCTCGATCAACAGGGCGCCGCCGATCAGGGAGGCCACGGTGATGCCGGTGATCGTGAGCACCGGCAACAGGGCATTGGGCAGGGCGTGGCGCAACACCACCCGAGTTTCGCTGAGGCCGCGGCTGCGGGCCGCCTCGACGTAGTCGGAGCGCAGGGCCCGGCGCAGGTTGAGCCGCAGGGCGTTATCGAAGATGCCGCTGAGCAGCACCCCCAGGGTGGCGGCGGGCAGCACCAGGTGGCGCAGGCTGGCGCTGAACTGGCTCCAGTTGCCGGCCCGGAGGCTGTCGAGCAGGTAGAAGCCGGTGCCGCTGGGGGGCACCAGGGTGGGCGGAAAGCGGCCGCCCACCGGCAACCAGCCCAGCCACACCGCAAACACCAGCTGCACCACCATGGCGGCCCAAAAGGGGGGCAGGGCGTAGGTGCCGATGCCATAGAGGCGCCCGGCCAAATCAAGGCGCCCCTCGGGCCGGGCGATGCCGCTGAAGCCCACCGCCAGCCCCAACACGGCTGCAATCAGCAGGGCCAACACGCCCAGTTCCAGGCTGGCGGGCAGGCTGCGGCCGATCACGCCCAGCACCGACTCCTGGTTCGTGAGGGAGGTGCCCAGCTGGCCATGGAGCAGGTCCCAGAGGTAGTGGCCGTATTGGCTCGCTAGGGGTTGGTCCAGGCCCAGCTGGTGGCGCAGGGCGGTGCGGGCCGCCTCCGGGGCCCGGGTGCCGAGCAGGGCATCGATCGGATCGCCCGGCGCCACCCGCAACAGCAGGAACACCAGGCTGGCGATCAGCCAGAGCATCACCGGCAACAGCAGCAGCCGGCTGGCCAGGTAGGCCAGCAGTTGGCGGCGCCGGCTCATAGGGTGCCTCCTGGACGGCCGAGGGGACCTTCGCGGTGGACAGGGGCCTTCCCAAGGCCTGCCTGAACCGGTGCGACTGGGGCCGCCCCAGCCTGGGAGCGCCGATGCAGGGCCTGCAGCACCAGGCGGCCAGACCCATCGAACTGGGGCTGGGCGAGCCAGGGCTGGGCCCAGGCCCTGGGCGGCACCCGCCACACCGGCAGGTAGGGGCTAGCGGCGGCGACGCGCTCTTGGATTCGGGTCACGAGCTGCTGGCGGGCCTGGCCCCGTTCGCTCTCCAAAGCGGCCAGCTCCGCCTCAAGCCCAGGCGCCGTCCAGAAACTGCCGCTGGCGGCACTGTCGCCGGCCAAGCAGCGATTGCCCTGGGCGCGCCCACAACCCAGCAGGGGCTGGAGATAGGCATTGGCATCGGGGTAGTCGCCGCTCCAGTCGAGCAGGATCAGGGGGAAGGCGCCAGCGCCCAGTTGGCGATAGGCGGTGGTTGATTCAATGCCGGTGATCTCGAGGCTGATGCAGTCGCCCAGGTCCCGCTGGAGCTGGGCCTGCCAGGTGAGGGCAAACAGCCGATCCGCCGGCACGTTGGAGCGGAAACTCAGGGGCAGGCTCAGGCGCCGGCCCTGGCCAGGCCCGCGCACCTGGCAGTAGCCGGCCTTGCGGAACAGGGCCCGGGCCCGGGCCGGGTCGTAGGCGGGCCAGCTGGGGGGCTGGCTACCTGGCAGGGGAGCGGGCACCAGGTTGCGCAGGGGATCGCGCATGCCGTAGCTGACCCGCTCGTTGATCAGGCGGCGATCGAGCCCATAGGCCAGGGCCCGGCGCAGGTCCGGGTTGGCCAGGGGCGGCTGGTCGCTACGCAGGGTGAGGTACCCGATCTCCACCGCCGGACCCATCCCCTCCACCAGGGCGCCGCGGCCGGCCCGCCGGTGCAGATCCCGTTGCTGGTCGCTATCGAGGCCACTGGAGAGCAACACATCCACTTCGCCGCTCACCAGGGCGCCGAAGAGGGCGGTGGAATTGCTGAGGGTGACCAGGCTTAGGCCCCGGTTGGCGGGGGGCACTCCCCAATAGCCCGCAAAGGGCAGCAAGCGCTGCTGCTGGGGGGTGAAGGCGGCCAGCCGGTAGGGCCCGGTGCCGACGAAGCGGTCCCGCAGGGAGCTGCGGCCATGGGCCCGGTAGGCCTGGGGCGAGACGGGCGTGAGGTTGATCGAACTGAGCACGGCCGCCAGGGAGGCGCAGGGGCGCTTCAGCCGCAGCTCGAGTTCAAACGGCCCGCTCGCCGCCACCGATGCCACCCGCTCATCCAGCAGGTAGCTGACCTTGGCCAGGGCCAGGAAGCGCTTGAGGCTGAACACCATGGCGGCCGCATCGAAGCGGCTGCCGTCCTGGAAACGCACGTCCTGGCGCAGGGGGATGCGGGCCACCAGGCCGCCACCGCTGAACCGGGGCAAGGCCGAAGCCAGGCGCGGCTGGATGCGGCCCGCGGCATCGCTGCCATAGAGAGGATCGCCCAGGGCACTGAGCAGCTGGGTGCCGGCGAAGGTGGTGACATCCACCGGATCCACCGATTCGAGGCTGCTGCGGCTAGCCACCACCAGCTCGCCGGGGGGATGGGGGGCCTGGCAAGCGCCCAGCAGGGGCAACCAGCCCAGCAAGGGCAACCAGGCCCCTCTCCACCAGCGCCGCGAACCCTGGGCCAGGGGTCCTAGCGCTTTGGATGGATGGGGACGGCGAGCTGGGGGGCCAAAGCCCGGCGGCGCCCAGGGCCCGTGCCCCCAGGAGCTGAACCCGGCCCGGCCCTGGGGTGGAGATGGGGCTAGGGAAAAAGGGTCCAGCGCGCAGCCTGGTTAGTGGGATCTATTCAAGACCCCGCCTGGCGGGAAGGGTGAGGGTCTGGAATCTGCAGGCAAGGGGCCGGCCTGGCTGGCCCCTTGCCTGCCTTGATTTAGCCGGCCTGCAGGGAACCGTGGCCCTGGGCTTCAGGGGAACGGGCCCCTACCGGGTAGGTAGGGCGGGGATGGCCGGCGATCGGCTGGCCATCCACTAGTTGGAGGGAGATCTCAAACACGGGGGAACCGTGGCGGGCCATGGGCCAGCGGCGCACCCAGCAGCGGTTCTGGTGGTCGTCAACGCCGATCACCTGGTACAGGTGCTCATCACTGGTGAGGTGAACACAGTCACCCTGATGGAGGGTCATCGCTTGGGGGAATGACGGGTCGTGACGCAGGGGTAGGTGGGAGATCGGCGGAAAGGAACTCCCCAAGGATTTCGCCGCCTGGGCCATCCGCCTGTTCGTAGTGATACAAAACTGGCGACTGGTGGGGGGATCCCGACCGGGCGGGCGCCGGGCGCGCGCGCCAAGACCTTTAGGTTTGCTTCCATATTGCCCCAAGGTGGGATGGGCTGCCCCAGGCCCCCTCCCCATTGCCCTGGAGCCCATGGCCCAGGAGTTGGGGTCGCTAGCTGCTGGGCATCGGGCCCGCTCTGGCGACGTAAACGGCCGTTGCCATGGGACATGAACCCCAAGCACCCACCCACGCGCGTCCCAGGGGATCTGGCCCTTCCGTAGGGCTGCTCAGCGAAGGGCACGCCAGCTGCATGGCGATCCGCCTGGGCCCGAGCCCTTCCTGGGGACGGTGGAGCGATGCAGCGAATCAACAGCGCTAAGGCCTGCCATACAAAAAGGACCCGCCCGTAGGCGAGTCCTCAGCTGAACATTCGTGTAGCCCGCCGATGTCTAACCCGCCAATCGGGATTGACGAACTACTGACTCCTGATCCTGCTCCTGCAGGCGAGAAGTTCAGGCTTGGGCGCTGGCCTTGATGCGCCCCCTCAGTTTGCGGCTGAAGCCGAAGGCGATGCCAGCGCCGAGCAAGGGCAGGGGGCCAGGGACAACCTCTTTTTGGGTGTAGACGTCCTTGAAACTATCAAGAACGTCACCGGTACCGGTGCTCCAAATGTTTTGCACAAGCAGCGTTTTACCACTAACAGGAATACCAACCACATTCGATCCGTTGGTGGAAACCAAATTGGCAAACCCGAAAATCTTCTTGGTGACTGTTGTGTTAAGCGGAGGGCTACCATTGACGATACTATCGAGCTGAGCCGTTGCGAATTCATAATTATTGGTCGGATCAATGCTGATCGCGTAATCAAATTGACCGCTGTATGGGCCCGCCGTATCGGGATTAAAGTCCAGCGCCAAAGCAAACAGATCCAAGTCCAAGCCACCCACCGGGGGAATTTGGGTCCACTGGAAGCCGAGGGTGCCCGACTTGGTTCCGAAGGTCAGGGCGCCCAGATTCACGAGCTTGTCTGCAAGCGTGAACTGGGTGCCGCCAGGACTGGTGACCGAGTCATAGGTGGCGCATTGCGGGGTCCCGACAGGCCCGGACGCAACGCCGAACCAGCAGAGATTGCCCGGCACAATGGTTGCCTGGGCCGCCCCAGCGGAGAGGAGGGTACCTGCTCCGCCAAGGGCTACCGCACCAAGCAGAAGCTTGGGAATGGTTGAACGGAGCGCAAGTCCAGGCTTTACGCCCACTTTGCGAAGAAAGGAAGGATTCATGGCGCCAAGAAGATCGCGTTAAAAGACTAGGCGCTCCCAATACAATTAACATGCGGCAATCCATCGCTATTGCGCTCAGCGTATGCCGTTGATCTGCAGCACATTCCCAATATTCAATGCGTGCCGATCTCGCCGAAGAGGCCAAGCCCCATCCAGCCACTCCAGCCACGAATCGAACCACCGCCATCACTTCCTAGTCGCCAGCAAAGCAAGCCAACCCTGGCCGCCAGTCCTTGGGTCGCAGCGTTCCCCCACGGTGACCAAGGCCGACTGGCGGTGATGGGGTGAGGGGAACCAAAGACCTACTCACAGCTGGGGCTTGGGGTTTTAGGGGGCTTGGGCTACCAAGAGCAACCTCCCGAGGGCGCCAGTAAGGCCCGGGAAGCAGCGGACCTTGATGGCAAAAGTCTTGCTCCAGAGCTACACAGTCCTGATCGCGCATCAACTATTGGATCTAGCCAACTAAAAGCTGTTCAGGCAACCACGCTCCAAGGAGACACCGTCAGCCAGATGCCCTGCCCCTAGTGGGCTCTTGAGCCGCAAGCGGCGCAGCCGGGTGAAGCCCGCCGCCAGGGCAGGGGCCTGAGGAGGGTCCTCTTCCTCAAACCCGCTACTCAGAACAGCTCAGATCCAGCCCTGATCGTTCGGCCCCACCCATCGGTGGGGCTTTTTGCTGCCAAGGGCTCGCTGGGCTTCGCAAGCCTTGGCCCGGTAGGGCAAACCAGGCCGGCCTAGAGCGTGCGCAAACAAGCCGCCACCGTTTCAACGGCATCCAGGGCCGTGATCGCCGCCAGGGCGCCGCGGAAGCGGGCTTCCTGCACCTGGTGGGTGATCACCACGATCTCGGCGCCAGGGGCGTCGGTTTCGTATTGCACGATCGACTGAATCGACACGCCGGCGGCGCCGAAGCAGCTGCCGATCTGGCCAATCACGCCGGCCTCATCGCGGGTGAGCAGGCGCAGGTAGTTGCGGTGGTGGCTATCCAAGCCATCCACCAGGCGGCAGCGGTTCCAGCTGCTGGCGGCCAGCAGGGGATCGAGGCCAGCGGCGGCGCCACCCACCTGGCGGATGCCGGCGATGTTGAGGATGTCGGCCACCACGGCCGAAGCCGTGGGTCCGGCCCCAGCGCCGGGGCCGAAGAACATCACCTGGCCCACCGGATCGCCCTCCACCAGGATCGCGTTGTTCACCCCATGGACGCCGGCCAGGGGGTGGTGCTTGGGCAGCAGGGTGGGATGGACGCGCACATCGAGCTGCTGGGCGCCATCCTCGGCTTGGCCCATATGCTCCGCCACGGCCAGCAGCTTCACCACAAAGCCCAGGCGGGCGGCGTAATCGACATCGCGGGCTTCGAGCCGGTCGATGCCTTCGGTGGCAATCCCGGCCCGATCCACCGGCCCGCCGTAGGCCAGGCCGGCCAGGATCGCAATCTTGTCGGCCGCATCGCCGCCCTGCACATCGGCGGCCGGATCGGCCTCGGCGTAGCCCAACTGCTGGGCGTCGGCCAGCACGGCGCCGTAATCGGCGCCCTCATCGGCCATGCGGCTGAGGATGTAATTGGTGGTGCCATTGATGATGCCGCTCACCCGCTGGATGCGGTTGCCACCCAGGGATTGCTTCAGCGGTTCGATGATCGGGATACCGCCACCCACGGCCGCCTCAATCAACACGTACACCCCCTGGGCCTTGGCGGCGGCGGCGATCTCATCGCCGTAGCGGGCGATCACGGCCTTGTTGGCCGTGACCACCGGCTTGCCAGCGGCAATCGCCCGCAGGATCAAGGAGCGGGCCGGCTCCAGGCCGCCCATCACCTCCACCACAATCTCCACGGCCGGGTCATCGACCACCGCTTCGGGATCGGTGCAGAGCAGCTCCTCGGCGATCGCCACGGGCCGGGGCCGGGCCAGATCGCGCACGGCGACCCGTTTGAGTTCCAGGTCGGCCACCAGGGGATGGCGCCCCTGGGGGGTGGCCAGGATGGCGGCAACGCCGGCCCCCACCGTGCCCAGACCCAACAAGCCGATGCCGATGGTCATGCCCGCGTTGCCGTCAAAGACGGGATCCTAGAAATCACCGGGCCACTCACGGTTCGACGGGAGCCCTCGAAAGGGAAACCGGATCGGGGCTGGCAGGGGCTCCGACAGGGGATTGGGCCCCAGCGACACCAGCCTGCAGGGCCCGGGCCTGGGCCTTCATCATCGCCAGGATGTTGAGAAAGCCATTGGCCCGCGATGGCGTGAGGCTGGTCTGGAGGCCCGTTTCGGCCAGGAAGGCCGGATCGAGGTTGGCCGCCTGGGCGGGTTCGAGCCCCTCGAGGCCCTCGATCAGCAGGGCCAGAAGCCCCTTGGTGATCGCCGCATCGGAATCCCCCTGCCAATGGAGCCGGCCGTCCTGCAGCTCGGCCACCACATACACCTGGGACACGCAGCCCTTCACCTTGAAGGCGTCCTGGTGGAATTCCTCCGGCAGGGGCTCCAGCTTCTTGGCGAGCCAGAGCACGTATTCATAGCGGCGCTTGGGATCGGAGCTGGTCTTGAGCCGCTCCACGATCCGATCTAGGGCCACACTCCCGGTGGCCATCAACCGCGCCGGCGGCGACGATCCAGGCCGACCAACACACCAGCCAGCCCGCACAGCCCCCCCAGGGCCAGCACGCCCGGATGGCGCAGGGTGGCCAGGGAATCCCCCAGGCTGGGTAGCTCCCGCCCACTGAGGCGATCGAGCTGGGCCTTGCCGGCCTGCACCGGCATGGTGAGGTAATCGCGGTGGCCAGGGCCCCCATCCACCTGCACTTCCCAATCACCACTGGCGCCCTTGGGCAGGGCAAAGTTCAGGTGGCCCTGGGCGTCGGTGCGACCGAGCTCAATCGCTGTGCCGCCCGGAGCAATCAGGCTCACCTTGGCATCCACCGTCGGTTGACCGCTACCGAACTGGCTGCTCAACAGCAGGCCGTTGGTGAGGCTGGTCGCCCTGGTGAGGCTGCTTTCGATGGCGTGGGCCTCCACCCGGGAGGGAACTCCCAGCAGGGCAGCGCTGCCGACTAGGGCGGCAAGAACGGCGGCCCCGCCCTGCAGCCTGGTGGCGCCAGAGGGGCGGCTAACGCCAGGGAACTGGCCAGCAGCAAGCCGAGCTGCAGAGCGGGTCATGGCGAAGGCGCGAAGGGCAATAGGACGCTACCGGCTCCCACGCCGGTTGCCGAGGGATCGGATCAGGGGGCAACCCTGGGGAGGAGAGCCGGCAGGGACAACGGACCGCTCAAGGGCACAGCAGGCCATTCATGGGGCCTGAAGGACGCTTGCCAAGGACCTTGGAGGGTGGAACCAGGCTGGGTCAGGGGCAGCAGGCCCCGTTTAGGAGGCGGACCAGCGGCTGTCGCTGCCCTTGCCGGCCTGGACCATGCGCACCATCGAGCTCACCATCATCGACAGGGCATCGTTGTCCTGGTTGCGGCCCTTGAGTTCGGAGTGCAGAACCCGCTCGGCCGCGCTGGCGGAACCAGCGCTGGAACGGCGGCTGGCGGGGGAACGCAGCTGGTGGGGGGCCAGGGAATCCAAGGCAGCTCAACGGGCAACCCATGGATCTTGGCAAAGGAAGGCCTGAACCGCTGGCCCCCGGGGGAATCGTTAATGAGGCTTCAAGGGCGGCAAGCGGCGGCCTAGGCCTGGAACCCGCCTGAGGGCACAGGGTGAACCCCCCTCTCATCCAGCCAGCCATCGAAGGGCACATCCCAGGGGTCCCGGGGCAGCTGCTCCACCAGGCAGGCGGCCGGCAGCACCGCCAGGGCCGGCACGGCCCGCCAGGCCGGATCGGCCCGCAGGCGGTCGTACCAGCCCCCACCGGAGCCCAGCCGGATCCCGTGGCGATCGAAGCCGAGGGCAGGCACCAGCACCAGGCCCAGCTGGCCTGGGGCCAGAGCCGCTCCGCGGGGCGCCGGGATGCGGCAGAGGTCGGGCTCCAGGGGCTCGCCCGGCTGCCAGGCCCGATAGCCCAACGCTCCCTGGCCGGGGACGCCCGCCACCGCAGGTAAGGCCAGGCGGTTCGCCAGGGCGGTGCCAGGCCCTTCGCCCGGCAGGTCCGCCAGGCCCATTAGGTCGATTTCCCCAGCCAGGGGCCAATAGAGGCCCAGCCTTGTGCCTGGGGGCAGAAGCGCCAGCAACTCGCTCCGAGCCACGGCAAGGATCGCGGCCTGGGCTGGGCGGGCCCGCTCCAGCCGCAGCGGGCGCAGCCGCTGGCGCCAGAGGGTCTTGGCGCTGGCGGAATCCTTGGCCCCTTCCATGGTTCCGTCCAAGGCACGGTCGTTGGCCGGGCCCTTGGCCTGATCCTTGGCCTGCTCCTTGGCCTGGTACTTGGCCTGCTCCTTGGCCTGGTCCATGGTCAGCGCTGGAACCAGCCGGTGAGAGCCACGGCCAGGGCATCGGCGGCATCGTCGGGGCGGGGGGGATCGCTGAGGTTCAGCTCCCGCATCACCGCCGCCAGCACGTCGCCCTTTTCGGCGTGGCCATGGCCGGCCAAGGCCAACTTGATCTGCATCGGCGGGAACTCCACCACCGGCACCTTGAAACGGGCCAGGGTCATGATCAGCACGCCCCGGGCCTGCACCACGGAGATGGTGGTGCTGGAGCGGTAGAAGAAAAACTTTTCCACCGCCGCCAGGTCCGGTTGCCAGCGGCGCAGGAGCTGGCGCAGGTCGGAGGCGATTTCCACCATCCGATCCCCTTCTGAGCGGCCGGGATCGGTGCGGATCATGCCGCAATCGAGCATGCGCTGCTGGCCGGCCTCGAAATCAATCACGCCGTAGCCCACCCGGGCCAGGCCGGGATCGATGCCGAGGATCCTCATGGCGAAGGGCGGCTGACTCCGGGCAACGGCCCTGGCGCCTTGGGCTGAAAGGGCGCGGCCCAGGGGCACCACCACCGGCCCATGGCGCGATCAGGCCGCAAGCGCCAGCTCAAACTCACGCCGATCGGCGCTTACCGCCCGCTCGAACACCTTGCAGAACACCTTGACGACCCGATCGCCGGAGTCGATCTGTTCCAGCGGATCCTTGCGCAGGCGGTGGCGCAGGCAGCAGGCCACCACCCGGGCCACGTCCTCTTCGCCCACCTCCTGGCGGCCCTCAAAGGCGGCCAGGGCCCGGGCCGCCCGGTTGGTCACGATGTCGCCGCGCAGGCCATCCACATCCAGCTCACCGCAGATGGCCGAGATGCGCAGGCGCAGGTCGTCGTCGATGGCCACCTGGGGCAGGAGCTGCTGGGCCGCCACCACCCGGGCCTGGAGGGCGTCCTGGGTGGCCTGCACCCCGTCATTGAAGCGGTCGGGGTCCTGGTCGAAGCTGGTGCGCTGGTCCACCACCTGCACCCGCAATTCGGGCTCGCGCACGGTGCGCACTTCCACGCTCATGCCAAAGCGATCGAGCAGCTGGGGGCGCAGTTCCCCTTCCTCAGGGTTGCCGGAGCCAATCAGCACAAACCGGGCCGGGTGCCGCACCGACACCCCTTCCCGCTCCACCGTGTTCCAGCCCGAGGCGGCCGAATCGAGCAGCACGTCCACCAGGTGGTCGTCGAGCAGGTTCACCTCATCCACGTAGAGGAGGCCCCGGTTGGCCTTGGCCAGCAGGCCCGGTTCAAAGGCGCGCACGCCCTCGCTGAGGGCCTTTTCAATGTCGATCGTGCCGCAGAGCCGATCTTCGGTGGCGCCCAGAGGCAGGTCCACCATCGGCACCTGGCGCGGTTCCACCGGCAGGGTTTCGCCCGCTTCAGCCCGCTGGCGCACCTCGGCGCTCTGCAGGTCGGGATCGTCGGGGGAGCTGTTGTAGGGATCGCCCGCCACCACAGGGATCTCGGGCAACAAATCCGCCAGCGCCCGGATCGTCGTTGATTTGCCCGTGCCCCGGTCGCCCATGATCATCACGCCGCCGATGCGCGGATCGATCACGTTGAGCAGCAGGGCGAGCTTCATCTCTTCCTGGCCAACGATGGCGGTGAAGGGGAAGACCCGGCGCTTGCGGGCTGGTGTCACGGTGGGCTGGCTAGGTGGTCTGGGGATTGTTTCACAGCTGGTTGGGCCGGGTCAGGCCCCTGCCGCTGGTCAAGGCGCCGCGGCCGGGCCACTGGCCGCGGGGCTTGCGGTGGAGCTGGCAGGCGGAGCCAGGGGCAGCAGGCTGAGCACCTGGGGCGGGGTGGCGTCGGCCGGATAGATCAGCCGCAGCCGCAGTTGCCGTTGGCCACCCGGAGCCAGGGTCACCGTGCCGAGGCTGGGGCCAGGTTGGCCGGAGCGCAGCACCAGGTGGAAGCTCTCCCGGCCCAGGGGTTTGCCCTCGGGGCAATCGAGGCCGGCCACCTCCACGCTGCCGCGGAACCAGACCGAGCCGCCGGCCCCCTGGCGGAACTTGAGGCCGCCCTGGGGTTTGTCGCCCTTGAGGGGCGATTCCAGGGCCAGCTGCAGGCTCACGGGCCGGGCCGTGTCGTTGCGCAGGGGCAGGCGCAGGTCGTATTCAACGCCGTAGTTGCCATGGGCGGCCCAGGCCGTGCCGGGATAAAAGGCCTTGAGCTCGGCCGATTGCACCTGGCCGGTGCCGTGGCTGCCCCGCACCAGGCCGCTGATCGGCCAAGAAATCGGCGCCCGGCTCACCGACAGCCAAGGCTTGCCAGGATCGGTGATCTGGCCCCGCCAGAGGCTGCCGATCTGGACCCCGCTGACGCGCGAATAGGCGAAGGGGCCCTGGCTGCTGCCCCGGGGCGTGGCCGTGAGCTCCTTGGGGCTGGGGGGGCCATTGAGCAGGGCCTGCCACACCTCTGGTGCCGGCGGCTGGTCGCCGCCGAAGCTGGCCAGGGTGGCCAGGCTGAGGGGGCCGCTGCTCTCGAGCCGCAGTTGCAGGTTGAGGCCATTGAGCAGGGGGCTGAGGCCCTTCACCGGGATCGGCAGCACCAACAGGGGGGTGAGCTGGCCGGCCGGCAGGCTCCAGCGCTGCGGTAGCTGGGGGCTCTTTTGCTGGCTAAGCAGTTCGGTGGCCACCCGGTCCCCCGGTCCGGCGTAGGTGCTGCCGTCCTGGGGCAGCAGGGGGGGCAGGGGCAGGAACGGGGCCGAGGCCTGGCCTGGGGCTGTGGCCTGCGACAGGGCGGTGGATCCCGACAGCAGCCGCAGTTGCACCGGCGCCACCTGGCGCGGCATCGCCACCACCGCCAGCCAGAGGGTGGACTCCAGGGTCTGGGGCGTGCCGGCGTACACGTGGTGGCTGAACAGGTCGAAGCGACCGTTCAGGGGCAGGTTGAGGTGGGCATCAGGGAAGGGTCGGCCCTTGCCCTCGAAGGTGGAGAGCAGGATCCCGGGCTCGAGGATCAGCTCCGGGTTGTTGTCATTGACCATCAACACCGGATCCAGCCCCCCAGGCAGGGGGGCGACCTGTTGGGGCCTCAGCACCGTTGCGGCAGGCGCCTGGCTGGCCCCAGGGGCTGGGGTCACCAGGGTCGCCGGCGGAGCTTGGGCAAGCAGGAGCGGGATCATGGACGGGTCGGGGCGGCAGCGCCAGCAGGGGCCGGGGACACCGGGGGCTTGGCTTCAGCCGCCTTAGCGGCGGCCGCCGGCTCCTTGATCAGCACCCGGGATACTTCCGCAGCCATGGAGCGGATCAGTTCGGTGGAGCGGGGGTCATTGAACGGGCCCTTCACCATGAAGGCGGCCACGGCCCGCTGGCCGTTGGGCAGTTCGATCAGGGCCCCATCGGCGTAGGCGATGCCGATATCGCCGGTTTTGTTGAGCACGGTGATGCCCTTGGACCGGAGCTCACCATCGGGCGGATAGGTGCTGCTGCCGGTGACGCCGCGCAGGACGCCAGCCGGGATCAGGGTGCGGGTCACGGTGCGGCCCATCACCTCCCGGAACAGGTCCCGGGCCCGGGGGCTGAGCCGTTCGCCCGTTTCCACAAGGGCGATCGTGCGGGCCAGGTCACGGCTGCTGGTGGTGTTGGTGCCACCTAGATCCGGCAGCCAGTTGTTGACCTTGGTGGCGGTGAGTCCGAGGCTGCGGAAGCGGGCATCAACCTTGGCCTTACCGCCCAGCCGTTTGATCAGCAGGTTGGTGGCGGTGTTGTCGCTGACCCGGATCATCTCGGCCGCCGCTTCGTAGACCGGGTAACGGGTGCCCAGGGGGCTAGCGCCCATCCAGCCCGAGCCGGCACCAACCACCTCCTTGGTCAGGGTGAGGGGTTCGTTCCAGCGCAGCAGGCCGTGGTCGAGGTCCTCCATGGCGGCCAGCAAAACCGGCGTTTTGATCGAGCTGGCGGCGGGCATGGGGTCGGTGCTCCGCATCTGGGCAAAGCGCCCGTCATCGAGCACCAGCACGAAACCCGAAGCCTTGAGGTCCTTGTGGACCGCCGCCAGCCGGGCCCAGGCCTGGCTCAAACCGGTGAGCTCCAGATGGGGCTCAAAGCGCCCCAGGGGCAGGCCCTGGGGCAGGGCTTGCAGGGGGGAAGCCGTGGCGGGCAGGGCCCGGGGGGCATTGATGGCGCCGCTGGCCAAGCGCGGGGCCAGGAGCTTGAGGGCCGTGCCAGCGATCACGCCGAGGCCAATGCCCATCACAAGCAACCGCAACACCAGCCTCAGGGGCTGGCCCCAGCTGCCGGATCCGGAGCGGTCAGGGCGACTGGAACTCACGAATCGCCTGGCAAACCATTAGTTGGGCCGACCCTAAGGGGTCCGGCGGGTGGTTGCCCAGCGCAGCTGTCGCACCATGCCGCGAATCAAGGCCACTTCGCCCTCGCGGATTTGGGCCCGCTGCAGCAGGCCCCGCAGCTTGGCCATGCGGGCATGGGCGGTGTGGGGATGGAGAAATCCCACCTGCAGCAACAGGTCTTGTCCATCGGCGAGGGTGGCCTCCAGGGCGCCCCTCAGGCTGGTGGCACCGGCACCAGCACTGGCCGCCAGGCTGCCTTCAGCTGCTGGCCCAGCCCCGCCGTCAGGGACCCCCCAAGCAAGGGAGTCGGCTTGGGCAAAGAGAGGGGCTTGGGCTGGGCCCTGGCCCCCGGACCAGGTCCCAGGGGGCGCCGTTGACGCCGGGATGCGGCGCAACTCATGCAGGCAGATCGCCACCGCATGGGAGAGGTTCAAGGAGGCGTAGTCGGCACTGCTTTCCAGGCGCAGGATCTTGCCCGCCTGCAGCAGTTCATCGTTACTGAGGCCCCGATCCTCCCGGCCGAACACCAGGGCCACCGGGGCGTTGGATCCGCCAGGGCCGATGGGAACGCCAGGGCCCCCTTCCGGCTCGATCAACCAACCCAAGGCCGAACCGGGACCCTCCAGGGGCAGTTCCTCCCGTTCGAGCCGGCCACTGGTGGCAACCACCCGGCGGCAGTCGGCGATCGCTGAGGCCAGGTCGGGGTAGGTGGCCGCTTGCTCTAGCTGGGCCTGGCCATGGACCGCCATCCGCCGGGCTTCCTCCCCCAAGGGATTGCAGCGGGGGGCCACCAGGCGCAACTGGGCGATGGCGAAATTGGCGCAGAGGCGGGCCACGCTGCCCACATTCAGGGGCCCGGCCGGCTCCACCAGCACCACCACGATCTCGGGAGCTGGCGACCCGGCCTGGGGACTGGCGCTCACGAGAGCGTGTGCAGGTAGGCCAGGAGGTCGGCCATGGCCTGGGGTTCGGGCTGGAAGCGGGGCATCGGGGGGGTCTGGCCGCTGACCACCTGCTGGATCAGTTGGCGGTCGTTCTTGCGGGCCTTGACGCCATGGAGGTTGGGCCCCACAAGACCCTGGGCGCTGATGCCATGGCAGCCGGCGCAATTGATCAAAAACAGCTGGCCGCCGTTCTCGGCCGAGCCGGCCAGTTGCAGGGTGCTGCGGCTGTAGGGGTCGCTGCGGGCCGCCGGCAGGGCCACCAGCAGCAGGATCAGGGCCGTGGCCACCGCGGCAACCAACACCATCGCCGTTACCAGGCTCCGCTGCCGGGGCCCCCCAAGGGCAGGGCTGACTTGAGCTTGGCCCGGGGCTGGGCCCGGGGCTTGATCAGGAGCTGGGGCCGGGGCGGAGGGCGGGGCGATCAAGGTTCTTGCCAAACTGGTAAGCGGCCGCCGGGGCCATGGGAAGATTCTGCAACTCCAGTCGACCCCCCAGCCATGATCGAACCCCTGCTCTGCGGCATCGTGCTCGGTCTGATCCCCGTCACCCTGGTGGGACTGTTTGTGGCCGCTTGGAACCAATACCGCCGCGGTAGCGCTTTCGGCGGCTGAAGCCAGCGCCCAAGGGCCTGGGTTGATTGCAGAACAAGCTGGGGCTCTATGGTCTGCCCTAGCTGATTGTTGACCTTGCCAAAGGTTGGTTGCCCCAGCTGATCCTTTTGGGGTGGCGCCAGCCCTGGCCAAGGTCGCTGTCGGGCTGGGGACCTTCGCTTCAGGGAGCCCCTCGGCGCAGTTGGATCAAGGTGCTGCTGCCGTAGCGCCGCTGGTCCTTCAACTCCCAGCCCGCCGGGATCAGGGGGATGGCCAGGCTGGAGCATTCCCAGAGCATCAGTCCCTCGGGCCTGAGCCAGCCTCCAGCCGCCACGGCCTCGGCCACTTCCCCGTAGAGGCCAGCCGCGTAGGGCGGGTCGGCATAGATGAGGTCGAAGCCGCTGGCGTGGGGAGGCTGGGGTCCACTAGCCAGCCAGGCCAGCACCTCCTGTTGCACGACCATCGGCTCCAGCCCAGGGGCCAGACCCCGGGCCACGGCCTCCAGGTTGCGGCGGGCCGTGGCCACCATGCGCCGGTCCTGATCCACGGCCACCACCTGGGCGGCCCCCCGTTGCAGGGCTTCACAGGCCATCACGCCACTGCCACAGAACAGATCCAGCCAGGTGCTGCCGGCCAGGCGGCCCGCCAGGATGTTCATCACCGCCAGGCGCAACCGGGCCGGCGTCGGCCGGGCCACCTGGCCGTTAGGACTCGCGAGCTTGCGCCCGCCGCTCAGCCGCAGGCTCATGGCCGACTGGCCACCCAGGCGAGCCAGCGCTGCAGCAGGCGCTGGCCCGCCAGGCCCGATTTCTCGGGGTGAAACTGGCAGGCAGCGAGGGCGCCCTGCCAGACGGCGGCGGTGAGGCTGGTGCCGGCGAAGGCCACCTGGGCGGTGACGCAGCGGGGGTCGCTCGGCACCGCGGCGTAGGAATGGACGAAGTACATCCAGGCATCCGCCCCGGCTGGGACGCCATGGGGGACGCCATTGGTAAGGCCCGCCGGACCACCAGCGGGGGCCTGGGCGGGCCAGAGGGGGCTGGGCTGGGCGCCCACAAGCGGCGCCCAGCCCATGTGGGGCACCGGGTGGCCGGGGCTCACCGGCAGGGCCGTGACCCGGCCCTGGAGCAGGCCCAGTCCAGGGGCCTGGCCCTCATCGCTGCCCTCAAACAGCAGTTGCAAGCCCAGGCAGATGCCCAGCAGGGGCTGGTCCGCGGCGCACCACCGCTGAATCGGCGCCACCAGGCCGGAGCCGTGGAGCCGCTCCATGGCCGGATCAAAGGAGCCCACCCCCGGCAGCACCAGGGCATCACAGCGGTCCATGGCGGCCTGGTCGCCGACCGCCAGAACCGTCACGCCCAACCGCTCAAAGGCCCGCTGCACCGAGTGCAGGTTGCCCATGCCGTAGTCGATCAGGCCGATGGCTTGCGTCAAGGGAGACTAGAAATCAGATGGGGCGAGGGCCTGGATCCAGGCCAGGAGCGCCAGTCTCAGGCAGACCACTCTGCAGCCAACGGATTGAAGCTAGCCCTACGCCATCTGGCTGGCTCCCATGGACCGCGCGGGGGCGAAATCAACCGGATCAAAGCGATAGGAACGGGGCATCGGCCCCATGCGCCTAGACGGCACTCACCAAGAGCCGTTCACCCCTGCTGAGACCCCGGCTCCCTGAGGAGTTACCCACCCAAAAAGGCTGCTCAGAGGTACTTGCTGATCGTGGAGGAGAGGGTGGTTTTGGGCACCGCACCAACGACCGTATCCACCTTTTGGCCGTCCTTGAACACCATCAACGTGGGGATACTGCGAATACCAAACTGACTGGCCACATTGGGGTTTTCATCAGTATTGAGCTTGAAAACCTTGATCTTGCCGTCAAATTCCTTGGCGATCTCGTCCACGATCGGGGCAACCATGCGGCAGGGGCCGCACCAAGGGGCCCAAAAGTCGACCAGCACGGGCACATCGCTCTTGAGAACGTCCTGCTCAAAGGAGGCGTCGCTGACGGCGGTTGCGCTGGACATTCTAGAAGGGGCCACGGTTTTCCGGAATCTAGCAAGCCATTTGGGCCTTGCCGCAAGCTCCTAGAAAGTCGTTACGGCTGCGGCCTGGACAAGCCGAGGCAAAGACAAAAAGCCCGGACGCGCCGGGCCGGGGGGTGTGAGGAGTGTGCGAGCCGAAGCCCCCACAACTTGAGACTAACGCCCCCCTTGGGGCCCGCTGCGCAGGGCTTGCCGCCAGAGGCGGTTATTTGCCCATGCCGAGCTGCTGGGCCTTTTGGTACACCTTGCCTTCGGTGAGCAGGGAGGGGGCAACCACCACTTCCACCTGTTGCATGTCCTTCAGGGTGCGGGCTCCCAGGGTGCCCATGGAGGTGCGGATGCAGCCCAGCAGGTTCTGGGTGCCGTCATCGAGGCTGGCGGGGCCCCGCAGGATTTTCTCCAGGCTGCCGGTGGTGCCCACCTTGATGCGGGTGCCGCGGGGCAGCACCGGACTGGGGGTGGCCATGCCCCAATGGAAGCCGCGGCCAGGGGCTTCGGCCGCCCGGGCAATCGGCGAGCCGATCATCACGGCGTCGGCGCCGCAGGCCAGGCATTTACAAATGTCGCCACCGGTGACGATGCCGCCATCGGCCACGATCGGCACGTAGCGGCCGCTTTCTTGGAAGTAGTCGTCGCGGGCGGCGGCGCAATCGGCCACGGAGGTGGCCTGGGGGATGCCGACCCCGAGCACGCCGCGGGACGTACAGGCGGCCCCCGGTCCAATGCCCACCATCACGCCGGCCGCTCCAGCCCGCATCAACTCCAGGGCGACCTCGTAGGTGACCGTGTTGCCGATCACCACGGGCACGCCCATGTCGCGGCAGAGGGCGGCCAGATCGAGCGTTTGGCGACCTTCCGGGCCCACATGCTCGGTGGAAACCACCGTGGCCTGCACAAAGAACAGGTCGGCGCCAGCTTCGGCGATCGCCTTGCCGAAGCGCAGGGCCGCCACCGGGGTGGCGCTCACGGCGGCGATGCCGCCCCGGGCCTTGATTTCGGCGATGCGGCTGCGGATCAGGTCTTCGCGCACGGGGGCGCTGTAGAGCTCCTGCATCAGGGGCACGAACTCGTCCTTGCCCACCGCCGCGATCCGATCCAGCACCGGGTTGGGATCGTCGTAGCGGCACTGGACCCCCTCCAGGTTCAACACCCCCAGGGCACCCAGGCGGGAGAGTTCCACGGCCATCCCCACATCGACAACACCATCCATGGCGCTGGCGATGATCGGAATCTCGCGGTTGATGCCGCCCAGGCTCCAGCTGCTATCGGTCACGTCGGGGTCGACGGTGCGGCCACCGGGCACCAGGGCAATTTCGTCAATGCCGTAGGCACGACGAACGGTGCGGGAACGGCCGAGCTGAATGTCCACCGGAAGGCTGATGCAGTCGGGCCAAGCTATCAACCGGGCTTCGGAGCCCGGTTCCAAGGGCCCGGCTGATCTGGACCAGCGGACCTGGCTCAGGCCTTGCCCTGGAAGGCTTTCCAGCGCTGTTGCAGGCCCTCGATCAGGGCCCGACGCTCCTGGCTACGCACCAACTTGACCAGGCCAAAGCGGACCACGGCGATCACCCCCACCAGTTCCAGCAGGCCGGGGGCTAGGGGGAAGCTGTCGATCACGGCGAGCAGGGCGCCATAGATCTGAAGCACCACCAGCAGGGCGATCAGGCCGGCCACCAGGGTGAAGGGCGTGCGGGCGGCTTGCAGCTGGGCCTGGAGCTGGCCGCTCCCCAGCCACGCCTGCAGCTTGCTGAGCAACAGGGCCCATTCACCGCCCTCGCCCGGGGCGCCCGCGCCGGTGCTGTCCCCCTTGGCCGGGAGGTCAATGGTGGTGGCCACCGTGGGCACCGCTGGCGGGGTGAGGGGCACCACCTCTGGCTCGGGCAAGGGCGCCGGTTCAGGCGCCGCTGGCTCAGGCTCGCTAGCCATCGCGGCGGCCGAAGCGGCCCCTTCGGACTCAACGGCAGGTCCAGCCTGCACCGGCTCGGGGGTTGGCTCGGGGGTTGGCTCTGGGCTCGGCTCGGGCTGATTGGCCTCCGGCCCTAACGGGGCTGGCGAAGCGAGCTCAGGGGCTGGGGCTTGATCAGCCGGGGGGACGTCAGGAGCCCCAGGGTCTGCCGGGGCGACAGGCTCGCCAGGGGCCTCGGCCATGGGCGACTCCAGGGACGCGCCCGTTTGACCTGGCTGCTGATCGTCGTCGGTCGGCAGGGCGGACGGGTCGGCCATGGATCCGGAGCGAAACGGAGGCAGGCGGGACTTTACGGCCGTTTTCGCGGCGACCCACCAACCTGATTCCGCTTTCTGGATGGTCCCCTTGATGGCTCCCAGGCCAGCGCCTAGCCCTCCAGGGGCACCAGGGCCGGCCGGTTGGCGAGGGGCACCACGGGCAGGCGCAGGGGAAAGCGGCCCTCCTGGAGCTGGCTAACCAGCTCCTCGGCGATCGAGGCCGCCAGCCGGGGGCTATGGGCCGGCGCGCAGGACACCGGCTGGCCAGCCACCTGGATCTGGCCAGCCAATAGGTGGCTGTAGGGCACGGCCCCGAAGCTGGGACGGATGCGGCGCGGGATCGAAAAATCCAGCACCGGGGCCTCCAGGACGCTGTCGGGGACTGCGGCTTGGCGAGCCACCTCCAGGTTGATCAGGGGCACCGGCGCCGCAATCGCCACCAGCAGGGCACTGCCGTGGCCCTCAAAGAAGCAGGCCCGCAGCCACTGGGGCCTGAGGCCCTGCAACTCCACGGTCAGGGCGGCAACGGCCCCGGGGCTGCGGGCCTGGCCAGTGGCCAGGCGGCGCGGATGGGGCTGGTGGCCGCTGCCCGGTCCACTCACCCAGCCCAGGGCGCCCGCCACCAGCACGGGGGAGCCGGGGCCCAATAGGGCCAGCCCAGGCATGGTCAGGCCGATGCTGGCGGCCCCGGAGCAGCTGTAGAGGGCCGTGCCGTAGGGCCCGAGCAGGGGGCCATAGGGGCTGGGGGTGAGGCCCTCGGCGCTGCTCACCGCCACCAGGCCGTTTTCGACAATGCCCCGGTGCAGCAGCAGCCGGCCACTGCCGATGCGTTCGAGGTCCAGGCGGCTCTCCAGCTCCCGGCGCGGATGCAGGGCGGTGACGTCGCCGCTGGCGCTCAGGTCCAGCTCCTGGCCGGCCAGCAGGGCCGCCAGCACCTGGGCGCCGCCACGGCGGAGCGGTTCCACCAGGCCGCCACCGATCGGCACCACCAGGTCGGTGCTGCCGTGGCCACCCCAGCCGCCCACCCCATCGAGCTGGAAGCGGCGAATGCGGATCGGCGGATCACTGGGGCCCAGGTTGAGCACCAGGCTGGCCTGGTCCGTGAACTCGGCATTGCTGGCCACCACCACATCGGTGCTGGCATAGGCCGCCTCCAAACCTTCAGCAGCCACCTGTTGGCGGAAGGCCAGGGCGGTGCTGACACGCAGCTGGCCGCGGCCCTGGCGGTCCCGCAGGTCGGCCTCGCTACGGGGCTTTGGAGCCATGGGCGGAACAGTCGATAAACTGGGTGGTACTAGAGGCGGTCATGAATGGCGGATCCAACCGGTCCCGGCGCATCCGACGGGCGGATCATCCAGACCGACCTTCGCAACGAAATGTCGCGCTCCTACTTGGAGTATGCGATGAGCGTGATCGTGGGCCGGGCCCTGCCCGATGCCCGCGATGGTCTCAAACCGGTGCATCGCCGCATCCTCTACGCGATGTACGAACTGGGCCTGACCAGCGATCGGCCCTACCGCAAATGCGCCCGGGTCGTGGGGGAAGTGCTGGGTAAGTACCACCCCCACGGCGACACGGCGGTGTACGACGCCCTGGTGCGCATGGCCCAGGACTTCTCGATGCGCATGCCGCTGATCGATGGTCACGGCAACTTCGGCTCGGTCGACAACGACCCACCGGCGGCCATGCGATACACCGAATCGCGCCTCCAGGCCCTCACCACCGACAGCCTGCTCGAAGACATCGAGGCCGAAACCGTCGATTTCATCGACAACTTCGATGGCTCCCAACAGGAGCCCACGGTGATGCCGGCGCGGGTGCCCCACCTGCTGCTCAATGGCTCCTCGGGCATCGCCGTGGGGATGGCCACCAACATCCCGCCCCACAACCTCACCGAACTGATCGATGGCCTGCTGGCCCTGATCGCCAATCCCGAACTGGAAGACCGCCAGCTGCTGGCGATCATCCCCGGCCCCGACTTCCCCACCGGCGGCCAGATCCTGGGCCGGCGCGGCATCCGCGAGGCCTACACCACCGGCCGGGGCTCGGTGACGATGCGCGGCGTGGCGGCGATTGAAACCGTGGAGGGCAAGGGACGCCCCGACCGCGACGCGGTGATCATCACCGAGCTGCCCTACCAGACCAACAAGGCGGCCCTGATCGAGCGCATCGCCGAACTGGTTAACGACAAGAAACTGGAAGGCATTGCCGACATTCGCGACGAAAGCGACCGCGATGGCATGCGCATCGTGATCGAACTGCGCCGCGATGCCTATCCCCAGGTTGTGCTCAACAACCTGTTTAAACTCACCCCCCTACAAAATAATTTCAGCGCCTACATGCTGGCGCTGGTCAACGGGGAGCCGATCCTGCTCACCCTGCGCAAGATGCTCGAAGTGTTCCTCGAGTTCCGCATCGAAACGATCGAGCGGCGCACCCGCTACCTGCTGCGCAAGGCCGAAGAGCGCGACCACCTGCTGCTCGGCTTGCTACTGGCCCTCGAGCAACTCGATCCGATCATCGCCCTGATCCGGGCTGCCGCCGACGCCGCCACCGCCCGTCTGCAGCTGCAGGAGCGCCATGGCCTCAGCGAGGTGCAGGCCGACGCCATTCTGCAGATGCAGCTGCGCCGCCTCACGGCCCTAGAAGCCGACAAGATCCGGCTGGAGCATGAGGATCTGGTCACCAAGATTGCCGACTACAAAGACATTCTCGGCCGGCGCGAGCGGGTGCTGGGCATCATCCAAGATGAGCTCCAGGCTCTGCGGGCTCGCTACGACTCGCCCCGCCGCACCGAGATCCTTGACCTCGAAGGCGGCCTCGAAGACATCGACCTAATCGCCAACGAGCGCTCGGTGGTGTTGCTCACCGAAACCGGCTACCTCAAGCGCATGCCGGTGAGCGAATTTGAGGCCACCAGCCGTGGCACCCGCGGTAAGGCAGGCACCAAAAGCCAGGGCGAAGAGGGCGTCAAGCTGTTCATCAGCTGCAACGACCATGATTCGTTGTTGCTATTCAGCGACCGCGGCGTGGTCTATTCCGTGCCGGCCTACCGGGTGCCGATCTGCAGCCGCACCGCCAAGGGCACGCCGATCGTGCAGCTGCTGCCGATTCCGCGGGAGGAATTGATCACCTCCCTGCTGGCGGTGGGCGGCTTTGAGGAACACGAACAACTGGTGATGCTCACCAGCGGCGGCTACATCAAGCGCACCCGTTTATCGGCCTTCGCCAACATCCGCTCCAATGGCCTGATTGCCATCGCCTTAGAAGATGGCGATGCCCTCTGCTGGGTGCGCCAGGCCCTCCCCGGCGACAGCGTCTTGATCGGCTCGACCAAGGGCATGACCATCCACTTCCGGCTTAGCGATGAGGAGCTGCGGCCCCTGGGTCGCACCGCCCGGGGCGTGCGGGCCATGAACCTGCGGCCCGGCGATTCGCTGGTGAGCATGGATGTGTTGCCGGCCGAACTCGCCGACCTAGTGGCCAGCTCCGCCGAAGGCGAACTTGATGGCGAAGCCGATCTCGACGCCGAAGGGCTTGAGGAGACCGCCGCCAGTGAGGGGCCCTGGGTGTTGGTGGCCTCGGCCAGTGGCCTGGGCAAGCGGGTTCCCGTCAGCCAGTTCCGCCTGCAGCGCCGCGCCGGCATGGGCCTGCGGGCGATCAAGTTCCGCCGCGATGGCGATGCCCTCGTGGGCCTGAAGGTGCTGGGGGCTGGTGAGGAGCTGCTGCTGGTGAGCGAGAAGGGCGTGATCGTGCGCATGAGTGCCGATGCCATTCCCCAGCAGTCCCGCGCCGCCACCGGCGTGCGGCTGCAGAAGCTCGACAGCGGCGATCGCCTCGCCGAAGTGGTGCTGGTGCCCCCCTCGGCCGACGAGGAGGACACCCTGATGGGGCCCGACCTGGAGGACGCAGGCGCCCAAGGGGCAGCCGAGCCGCTTGCCTCTGACGCCAGCCTGGAGGAGACCACCCCTGGGGATAGCCCTGAAGCCAGCGACGCGACCGATTGAAGCTAAGGGGCGCTCAAGGGCTGGCCGTCGCCCCTGAGCAGGAGCTGCCCTGGCCGGCGGTGCAGCCAAAACAATGGTTGCCCCAGGCGATGGCGCGCCACTCCAGCTGCTCCCGGGTCACCGTTACAATGGTGGGGAGCGCCTGGTCAGGAGCCCCATCCACCGCAGCTCCGAGCCCCAGCTCGAGCATTTGGTTGAAGTCGCAGTCGTAAAGGCTTCCGTCCGGGGCCACCGAGAGGGTGTCGCGGCACATCAGGCCGCAGAGGGCGCTGGGATTGAAGGCCTGGGCGAGCTGGTCCAGGTAGGTGCCCACCTGCCCCTGGTCGTCTAGCTGCTGCAGGAAGCGGGCAATCGGCATGTTGTTGAGGCCGATCAGGCGATCGAAGCCCACCCCCTGCTCCGCCAAACGCCGGCGCCAAGCCGCCGTGTCGCAGGCGGTGAGCTGCTGCAGGGCCGTGCCCGCCGGGTTGCTCATCAACGTGAGCACCCGCCCAGGATCGTTCTGGCCGTAGCCGAGCTGGTTGAGCCGGCGCAACGCTTCGAGGGAGGCGGCCCAGGTGCCCTCGCCCCGCTGGGCGTCCGTGCCACTGGCCTCGGGGGCCGGCAGGCTGGCCACAATCTCCACCTGGTTGTCCGCCAGGAAGGCGGCCAGGTCGGCCAGGGCCGGCAGTAGCAACACGGTCAGGTTGCTGCGGTCGATCACGTGGCACCCCTGCCGGCGGGCTTCCAGCACCAACCGCCGGAAGGCGCCGTGCAATTCCGGGGCACCACCGGTGAGATCCACCACCTCGGGCCGCAGCCGCCCGATCGCCTCTAGGCACTGCTGCACCACGGACTCGACCATCTGGCTGGCCCCCTGGTCGGGTCCAGCATCCACATGGCAGTGGCTGCACTGCATGTTGCAGAGGCGCCCCAGGTTGAGTTGCAACACCCGCAGGGCCGACCGCCGGGGCGGGGCCAGCTGCAGCTGGGCCAGGGCAGGGGCGAAGCCCCCCTCCGGGCCCAGGGCCGATTGCAGCAGCTGGCGTTGCTGCTGGGGCGCCAGGGCCCGGGGCCGCGCCTGGGCGGTGGCAGAGGGGGTCGAAGCGGTGGTGGTCACGGGGGAAAGGAGGCAGCCAGTGGGCCGCCCAAGCAGGCCAGAACCCAAGAAGCCCTCCGAGGGGGCTGAAGGGGCAGCAAACCAGCCAGAGCAATGCTTTATAGCCAGGGGGCGCCCCTAGGCGACCCGGATCCAGCTGGCCCAGTCGGCGGCATTGACCAGGGGGAAGAGGCCATCCTCCGCCTGAACCGCGGCCAGCCAGCCGGTGGGCGGTTCGCTGCCGGCGTCGATTGCCGCCATCAGGCGCCAGTAGCGCTCCAGGTGGCGATGGATCCGCTCCCGGGCCAGGTCGGTGGTGGTGCCGGCCCGCAGGATGAAGCTCCAGTCGGAGCTTTGGGCCAGCAGCAACTCCCGGGCCGCCTGGTTGAGCAGGTCCCGGGCCCGGGTGCTGCCCACCCCCCGGTTCACCTGCTCCACCATCACGGTGGAGGCCCGGTGCCACTCCGGCACCACCCAGGCATTGCTGTCATTGAGCCAATAGTTGTGGTAGCCGCCCTGGCCCCAGCTCGAGGGCGAGGGCTGGCAAACCTGCAGGGCGTCGCCGCGGCTGAGGGTCTCGCGCAGGGTCACCAGGCTGACGCCGCTGCCAGCCGCCTGGCGGAACAGGGCCTGCAAAAACTGGGGGCCTTCGTACCACCAGTGGCCAAACAGTTCGGCATCGAAGGGGGCCACCAGCAGGGGGCGCCGGGCCATGGCGCCGCCCAGCCCGGCCAGCTGGGCGGCCCGGCCGGCCAGGTAATCCCCGGCGTGCTCGGCGGCCAGGGCACTGGCGGCGGCGGGGTCGTAGGGCTGCTTGCCATCGAGGGGACAATTGCGGCCGCTGACCCGGTGCAGCTTCAGGCCGAGGGGGCGGGGGCAGCCGATGCCAAGGGCGGCCAGGTCCTGGGGATCCAGGTCCCAGCCCAGGTCGCGGTGAAATTCCCGGTAGGCCGCCTGGCCCGGATAGCCATCGCGGGCACTCCAAACCGGCAGGGTGGCCTCGCTATCACGGCCGAAGAAGGCCATGCCGGCGGGCGAGCAGATCGGGGCATACACCCCATAGCGGGGCCGGGGCAGGCCATGGAGCAGGCCATGGCCATCGAGCACGGCGTAGCGCAGGCCGCAGGCCAGCAGCAGCTGGTCGAGGCCTTCGTAGTAAGCGCATTCCGGCAGCCAGATCCCCTGGGGGCGCACCCCCAGCAGCCGCTCGTGCTCCCGCACCGCCGTGAGCAATTGGCCGCGCACCGCCTCGGGCCGGTCGCGCAGCAGGGGCAAATAGCCGTGGGTGGCGGCGCAGGTGAGCAGGTCGAGCACGCCCTGCTCCTGCAGGCGCCGGAAACGGGGCACGAGGTTGCCGCCGCAGGCGCGCCAGCTCGCCTCGGCGTGACTGAGCTGGCGGGCCAGATCGGCGCTGGCCAGGCCATAGGGGGCTGGGGCCCGATCGAGCAGCTGCAGCCGCACGGCCAGCCAGGGCCCGAAGCGCTCGGCCAGCAGGGGACTGCTCAGCAGCGAGAGCAGGGTGGGCGAAAGCCCCAGGCTCAGCCGGGGCCGCTGGCTGGGGTCGGCCGCCGCAGCCTCCAGGGCGTCGAGCAGGGGCAGATAACACTCGAGCAGGGCCTGGAAATACCAGTCCTCCTCCAAGGAGCCCGGCTCACTGGAATGGACATAGGGCAGGTGGGCATGCAACACCAGGGCCAGATCCCCCCCGGCGGCTGCAGCCACGGGACGATCGGCGGACGCAGGAGTGAAGCTGGCCTGGTCGCCGGCAGCCAAGTCCCTTCCCCTGCATTGGAATCACTCTAGGCGCCTCTCCTAGGCTGGTCCAATCAGACGAGGTGCCATGCAGCTGGCCTTGGCGGTCGATGGCCACAGCATGTTTTACACCCAGCAAAAACTGGGCTGGTTCTTTGACCCGCGCCGGCTGATGGAGTTGGCCTCGGCCCAGCCGGACCTGGAGGTGGGCAGCGCCTTCTGGTATCTGGGCCTGAAGGACAACACCGACCAGCGCCCCTTCCGGGATGCCCTCACCAGCTTGGGCTTCAGCGTGCGCACCAAGCCCCTGCGCGAATTCGGCCATGACCCGGATCAGCGCCAGTACGCCCGGGCCAACCTGGAGGTGGAAATCGCCCTCGACCTGATGGCCGTTTCCGGCCGCACCGATGTGGTCTGGCTGCTCAGTGGCAGCCGCGACCTGGAGCGCACGGTGGAGGTGCTGCGGGCCCGGGGCCTGAAGATCGTGCTGATCAACACCGATGGCATGGTGCCGCGGGAGCTGCGCAACGCGGTGGACCGCTTCTGGGACCTGGCCAGCCTCCGGCCCCAGCTGGAACGGTCCGAGGCCCTGCAGGCGCCGGTGTTCAGCCGCAACACCCCCTAGACTGGTTCCAACTCATACTCATTCCGCCTTTTCGTCCCATGGCCCGCGATCCCGGCCAGGTATTGATCTTCGATACCACCCTGCGCGATGGGGAACAGTCCCCTGGCGCCAGCCTCAACCTCGAGGAGAAGCTGGCGATCGCCCAACAGCTGGCCCGCCTCAAGGTGGACATCATCGAAGCGGGCTTCCCCTTTGCCAGCCCCGGTGATTTCAATGCCGTGCAACGCATTGCCGGCACCGTGGGCACGGCCGATGGCCCGGTGATCTGCGGCCTGGCCCGGGCCGCCAAGGGCGACATCAAGGCCTGCGCCGATGCCGTGGCGCCAGCCGTGCGGCGCCGCATCCACACCTTTATTGCCACCAGCGACATCCACCTCGAGCACAAACTGCGCAAAACCCGCAGCGAGGTGTTGCAAATTGCCGGCGAGATGGTGGCCTATGCCCGCTCCCTCGTCGACGACGTGGAGTTTTCCTGTGAAGATGCCGGCCGCTCCGATCCCGAATTCCTCTATCCGGTGATTGAGGCGGCGATCGCCGCTGGCGCCACCACGATCAACATCCCCGACACGGTGGGCTACACCACCCCGGCCGAATTTGGCGCCCTGATTAAGGGCATCAATGAGCATGTGCCCAACATCGACCAGGCGGTACTCTCGGTCCATGGTCACAACGACCTGGGCCTGGCCGTGGCCAATTTCCTCGAGGCCGTCAAAAACGGCGCCCGCCAGCTCGAATGCACGATCAACGGCATCGGTGAACGGGCCGGCAATGCCTCGCTGGAAGAATTAGTGATGGCGCTCTATGTGCGGCGCACCTACTTCAATCCCTTCCTGGGGCGCCCCGCCGAAAGCAGCGAGCCGATCACGGGCATTCGCACCGAGGAGATCTACAAAACCTCGCGGCTGGTGTCGAACCTCACCGGCATGGCCGTGCAGCCCAACAAGGCGATTGTGGGGGCCAATGCCTTCGCCCATGAATCGGGCATTCACCAAGATGGCGTGCTCAAAAATCGTCTCACCTACGAGATCATCGACGCCCGCACGATCGGCCTGGCCGATAACCGCATCTCCCTGGGCAAGCTCTCGGGCCGCAGCGCCTTCCGCGCCCGCCTCGAGGAGCTCGGCTACAACCTGGAGCGCCAGGACCTCGATGATGCCTTTGCCCGCTTCAAGGAGCTGGCCGACCGCAAACGCGAGATCAGCGACCGCGATCTCGAGGCGATCGTGAGCGAGCAAGTGCAGCAGCAGGATGAAGGGCGCTTCAGCCTGAAGTTGGTGCAGGTGAGCACGGGCACCAACCTGCAGCCCACCGCCACGGTCACCCTGATCGATAGCGAGGGCAGCGAACGCACCGAGGCCTCGATCGGCACCGGACCGGTGGATGCGGTCTGCCAGGCCCTCAATCGCCTCGCCCAGGTTCCCAACGAGCTGGTGGAATTTTCGGTGAAATCGGTCACCGAAGGCATTGATGCCATGGGCGAGGTCACGATCCGGCTGCGCCGCGATGGGGTGCTCTATTCCGGCCATGCCGCCGACACCGACATCGTGGTGGCCGCAGGCCAGGCCTTTGTGAATGCCCTCAACCGGCTGGTGGCGGGCAGCCAACGGACGCCGCTCCATCCCCAACTGGCGCCCCTGCCCCAGGCCGAACTGCCCCGGCTATGAGCAAAGCGGCAGCGACAACCCCCTGGGCACCCACCCTGGCGAAGGCCCTGCAGCTGGCGCTGCTGCTGGTGCTGGCCCTGGCGATGCTGCTGCCCCTGATCTGGCTGGTGAGCACCTCCCTCAAGGGCCCGGCCGAAGACATCTTCACCAGTCCCCCGGGCCTGCTCCCCAGCCAGCCCAGCCTGGAGGCCTACGGGCGCTTGTTCACGGATAACCCGATGTTGGGGTACATCCTCAACAGCACGATTGTCAGTGGCATCGCCGTGGTCGCCAACCTGCTGTTCTGCTCCCTGGCGGCCTATCCCCTGGCCCGGATGCGCTTTGCCGGCCGGGGCATGGTGCTGGCCCTGGTGGTGGCCACGATCCTGATTCCGTTTCAGGTGGTGATGATCCCGCTCTATCTGTTAATGGTGCAGCTGGGCCTGCGCAATACCTTGCTGGCCCTGATCCTGCCCCAGGCCGCCACGGCCTTTGGCATCTTTTTACTGCGCCAAAGTTTTGCCGGGGTGCCGGCCGAACTCGAGGAGGCGGCCCGCATTGATGGCTGCACGCCCCTGGGCGAATGGTGGAACGTGATGGTTCCTGCGGCCCGGGCCGACCTGATCACCCTGGCCATGTTTGTGTTCATCGGCACCTGGAGCGACTTCCTCTGGCCCCTGGTGATCCTCGATGACCCCAAGCTCTACACCCTGCCCCTGGGCTTACAACAACTAGCCAGCAGTTTCTCCCTCGACTGGCGCCTGGTGGCAGCCGGATCGGTGGTATCGATCCTGCCGGTGTTGGCGGTGTTCATTGGCTTGCAGCGCTATATCCTGCCCAGCGCCTCCGGGGATGCCGTCAAGGGCTGATTCAGCTCCCTTAGCCGCACGCCCTGGGCCGATGGATTGGCCTCCACCAGGGCTCTAGGAGCCCAATTCTTGGCGCAACCAGGCCGCCATCGCCGTGTTGATCTCGAGCAGATCGGCCACGGGCTGGTTGGTGTACGGCAGGGTGGGCAGGTAGCCATCGGGACCGAATTCGGGCGTCAGGGTGAGGGGCCGGGGCTGGTGATCGCCAGAGTGTTGGGCTTGGCGATTGGCCTGGCTTGCGGCGAACAACTGCCAGCAGGCGAGATGGGCCGCCAACGCCTGGTGATGTTCCGGCGCAAAGGGATGGTTCACCTGGGGCCCCTGGGCATGGCCAATGCGGGCATGGATGTGGTCCACGTGGGCCGCCATCGCCTGGATCGGTGCCAGCTCCGGCGTCATCAGCCGCTCGGCCACCACGCACCAGTGGCTGAGGTCGGCCGTGAGCCGCAAGCCCGGGAAGGCCGCCAGCCAGTCGGCCATGGCCCAGGGATTGGCCAGGCTGCGGGAGCGATGGGTTTCAAAACTCACCGCCAGGCCACTGGCCTGGGCCAAGGCGATCGCCCGGGGCCAGAACCGCTCCTGCTCGCGCCAACTCCAGCTGTCGCTGCCAGTGATCACCGTCACCTTCAGGGGCGCCAGGCTCGGGCAGGCCGCCAACTGCTGCTCCAGCTCAGCCAAGTGGCCATCCACCCCGCACGCCAGGTCGGGCACGTAGTCGCCCCCGGTGACCAGTTCCACCACCAGGCGGAGATTGGCCTGACCCAATTGGTCGGCGGCATCGGCGAGGGAACGACCGGCCAGCACCGGGTGGCGCAGGTTGAGCTCCAGGCCATCGAAGCCCCGGCTCTGGGCCCGGACCAGGGCGGCCTCCAGGCTGCCCTCGAAGCCCCAGAGGCTGTGGAACAGGAGCAGATCCATGGGCGATGCCTGGGCAGGGGGGCTGGCCCGGGCACTGTTGGCCGAGGGCAATGGAAGTTCGGTAGCGGCTGGTACAACCTGCCCAGGCCCGGGGCGACACCATCCCTGGGCGGATAGCTGTTCCTAGGGTTCCGACCGAGCACATGCGGGCAACCGGATGGGCTGGGTGCCTGGTCCGAGAGGGACGCACCGAAGGGGCCTGCTGCCAAGCAAGCCCCTTCGGTGGCACGGAGGGATAAAAGCCCGGGAGACCGCCCCCCCACAGCCCCCCTGCCCCCATGACGGACGTCGCTGACGCTTCGAGCCCCTTTGAGCGGCGCCATCCCACCGAGGGGATGGCCGCCCTGGAGAAAGAACGGGCCCTGCCCCTCACCGGCTGGCAACAGGAAGTGGACCAGGGCCTGCGCTACGGCCTGGAAGCGGCCGAGAGCATTGTGGATCGGCGCATCTCCACCTTCTCCCGGGGTGAATTGCCCCACTACGCGGGCATCAACACCTTTATGAAGGCCCCCTACATCGAGGATGTGCATCGGGTGGGGGAATTTGATGTGGCGATCGTGGGGGTACCCCACGACAGCGGCACCACCTATCGCCCCGGCACCCGCTTTGGTCCCCAGGGCATTCGCCGCATCTCGGCCCTTTACACGCCCTACAACTACGAAATGGGCGTGGATCTGCGCGAGCAGATCAAGCTCTGCGATGTCGGTGACATCTTCACGATCCCGGCCAACAACGAAAAGTCGTTTGACCAGATCTCCAAAGGCATCGCCCACGTGTTCTCCAGTGGCGCCTTCCCGATCATCCTCGGCGGCGACCATTCGATCGGCTTCCCCACCGTGCGCGGCGTCTGCCGCCACCTGGGCGATAAGAAGGTGGGCATCATCCATTTCGATCGCCACGTCGATACCCAGGAGATCGACCTCGACGAACGGATGCACACCTGCCCCTGGTTCCATGCCACCAACATGGCCAATGCCCCGGCTGAAAACCTGGTGCAATTGGGTATCGGCGGCTGGCAGGTGCCCCGCGAAGGGGTGAAGGTCTGCCGCGAGCGCGGCACCAACGTGCTCACGGTCACCGACATCTGCGACATGGGGCTAGAAGCCGCCGCCAAATACGCGATTGAGCGGGCCACCGATGGCACCGATTGTGTGTACATCTCCTTTGACATCGATTGCATCGATGCGGGCTTTGTGCCGGGCACCGGCTGGCCCGAGCCGGGGGGCCTGCTGCCCCGCGAAGCCCTCAAGCTGCTGGAGCTGATCGTGCGCAACGTGCCGGTCTGCGGCCTCGAGATTGTCGAAGTGTCGCCCCCTTACGACGTCAGTGACATGACCTCCCTGATGGCCACCCGGGTGATCTGCGACACCATGGCCCACCTGGTGGTGAGTGGCCAGTTGCCGCGCAAATCAGCTCCTAGCTGGCTGTCGAAGGAGTGCAACATGGCCGTCGATCGCAAGTGGAGATAGGCCATGCATGAAGTCGACATGACCAAATGCCTGCTGCTATCGCTCCAAGAGTGGAAGCAGCAACACCAACCCCAGGTTCCAAGCGTGGAGGTGGTGCACCTGCAGGTGGGCGATTTCACCTGCGTGGAACCGGATGCCCTGGTGTTCACCTGGGGAGCCCTGGTGAATGGCACCTGGCTGGCCGGTTCGGAACTGCGGATCGAACGAACGCCCCTGCTGGCCCGCTGTCTCCCCTGCGGGGCCAGCTACAGCCCCAGCCAAGGGCAGGCCTACCGCTCCCCCTGTTGTGACCATCCGATGGAGGAGATCCTCAGCGGCCGGGAACTGCGGATCCGTTCGATCGAATACAGCCTGCCGGAGCAAGGCATCAGCCCGCCAGCCGCCGACTCGGTAGTAGCCGAACAATCCCAGACCAGGGACCTGGTGGCCGGGGCCAGGCCCTAAGTCCGACCCAGGGCTAGGGCCCTGCGGGTTCGATCGCTGAACACCGCGGCGCTGGTGTTCAGCAACCCCATGACCCCCATCAGGACCATTCCTTTCCCCTTGGTTCCCGTCAGTCCAGCGTCTTGTCTTGCCCCGTTTGAACCCTTCCTTGCCAGACCTGCCATGCACATGCCCCTAGAAGACACGCTTGGGCTCAATTTACTAGCCGCCAATCAACACCAGGCCGACCACAATCGCGAGCATTTTGATGCCTGGCGACTGCTCTGTCTCAACCTGATGAGCAGTCCCGGGGCGGGCAAAACCTCCCTACTGGAGCGCAGCCTGGCCCAGCTATCGGCTGAGTTTGCGATGGCCGTGCTGGAGGGGGACATGACCACCCAGCTCGATGCCGAACGCCTGGAGGCCGTGGGGGTCCCAGTGGTGCCGATCACCACGGGCCGGGCCTGTCACCTGGATGCGGCGATGGTGGGCGGTGGCCTCAAGCTGCTGCGCCAACGCCTCGATCCAGCCAGCTTGGACCTGCTCTGGGTGGAGAACGTGGGCAACCTGGTGTGCCCAGCCGAGTTTGAAGTAGGCGAACACAAAAAGGTGGCCCTACTCAGCGTCACCGAAGGCGATGACAAGCCGCTCAAATATCCGGTGATGTTCCGCGAAGCCGATTGCGTGTTGATTACCAAGATTGATTTGCTTCCCTATCTGCCGGTGGAGGTTGAGCGGATTGAAGATCACATCCGCCAGGTCAATCCCCGCTGCAGCGTGATTCGCGTGTCCGCGAGCAGCGGCGTTGGCCTCGATCGCTGGCATGCCTGGTTGCGGGCGACCCATGCCGCCCAATGCCCGAGCCCCGTACTCGCCACCGCCAAGCCCCAGCCATCCCACCCCACCCTGGTGAACGCATGAGCTCCCCCGACTGGCAACAGATCAAAACCGACCTGGAGCAGAAGGGCGTGCGCTATGCCCTGGCCAGCTTTGTCGACCTGCACGGCATGGCCAAGGCCAAGGCCGTGCCCCTAGCGCACCTGGGCCAGATGGCCCGGGGCTCGGAACTGTTCACCGGCGCCGCCCTCGATGGCGTGCCCCAGGAGGTGAGCGATGACGAGGTGGCGACGATGCCCGATCCGGCCAGCCTCACCGTCTTGCCCTGGCAGCAGGAGGTGGCCTGGTTCGCCAGCGATCTGCACCTACGCGGCGAGCCGTTTGAAGCCTGCAGCCGCAATGTGCTGCACCGGGTGAGGGCTGAAGCCGCCGCCATGGGCTACCGCTTCAACCTGGGAATTGAAACCGAGTTCTTCGTGCTCAAGCGCAACGGCGCCGGCGAATTGGTGCCCTTCAGTGGGCGCGACACCCTCGATAAGCCCGCCTATGACGTGCGGGGCCTGCTCGATAACTTGCCCTGGCTCGATGAACTGGTGCAGGCCATGAATGACCTGGGCTGGGGCGTGTATTCCTTCGACCATGAGGATGGTCCCGGCCAGTTCGAAACCGATTTCGACTACGCCGAAGTGCTGACCATGGCCGATCGGCTCACCTTCTTCAAGTTGATGGCCAAGGAGATTGCCCATCGCCACGGCCTAATCGCCACCTTCATGCCCAAGCCCTTCGGTGATCGCACCGGCAGCGGCGCCCACTACAACATGTCCCTCGCCGATCTGGCCAGCGGCGAGAATTTATTTGTCGATCCCGCAGGCAAACCGGCGGCAGTGAGCCGCCTGGCCGAGCACTTCATCGCCGGCATCCTGCGCCATGCCGCCGCCATCTGCGCCGTGATCGCCCCCACGGTTAACAGCTACAAGCGGCTGGTGGCCCAGGGCAGCATGTCGGGCTTCACCTGGGCGCCGGTTTTTGTGTGCTATGGCAACAACAACCGCACCAACATGTTGCGGATTCCCTCGCCCGGCGGCCGGGTGGAATGCCGCGCCGCCGACATCTCCTGCAATCCCTATCTAGGCGGGGCGATGATTCTCGCGGCTGGCCTGGAAGGGATCCGCGAACAGCTCGATCCCGGCGACCCCAACCTGGTGAATGCCTACACATTGACCCCGGAGCAATTGGCCGAACGGGGCATCACCATGCTGCCCCGCACCCTCGGGGAAGCGATCGAGGCATTTGCCGCCGATCCCCTTTCAAGAAGGGTATTCGGTGATGCACTATTCGACTCGTTTGTGGCCTACAAAAGGGAGGAGTGGCAGTCTTACCACTGCACAGTTTCTGACTGGGAGCTAAAACGCTATCTCGAATTTTTCTAAGACGCCCTAGGGGCAACTTGTCCCCAAGCCTGAAGGTCTTGCACCCCTTCTTGGCTTCCAGCCAGGCCGATCCCAAAGCCCTAACCCTGAACCCCAATCCCAGTTTCCTTCCTCTTGAACCCCATCCCTGATTAACCATGAAACGCACCAGCCAAAGCCAGTCCCAGCGTCGTTCCCGGGCCCTTGGCCTGGCCCTGCTGGCAGCCCTCTCCGGCGGAGTTCTGGCGGCTTGCCAAAAACCAGTCGACCAATCCTCTCCCGTGCGAATCGGCTATAGCGCCTGGCCCGGCTGGTTCCCCTGGCAGGTCACCGAAACCAAAAACCTGTTCACGGAAGCCGGGGTGCCGGTGAAGATGCAGTGGTTCGATGGCTACCTCGATTCGATCAATGCCCTCAGTGCTGGCCAGCTCGATTGCAACAGCCAAACCCTCAATGACACGATCAGCTCGATCGCCGGTGGGGCCGATCAGCAGGTGGTGTTGATGAATGATTTCTCCACCGGCAACGACCAAATCATCGCCGGGCCCGGTATCAATACGATTGCGGATCTCAAGGGTAAAAAGGTGGCCGCCGAAGAGGGCACCGTCGACCATTACCTGCTGTTGATGGTCCTCAAAGAGGCGGGCCTCTCGGCCAAGGACATCAAATTTGTGCCCCTGGAAACCGGAGCAGCAGCGGCGGCCTTTGCCGCCGGCAAGGTGGATGCGGCCGGGGTCTATGCCCCCTTCACCACCCAGGCCCTGAAGCGTGCCGGCGCCAAGGCCCTCACCACCTCCCGCGAGCATCCCGGCGCCATCAGCGACCTGCTGGTGTGCCGCCGCGATTTCGTCGCCAAGAATCCCGAGAAGATTCAAAAAATCGTGAATGCCTGGTTCGCCACCTTGAACCTGATGAAGAAGGATCCAGCCAGCACCCTGCCGATTCTGGTGCAACGCTCCGGCGTCAGCGAGCCCGAATTCAAGGCCTATAACGCCGGCACCACGATTCAAACCCTGGAGCAAAACCGTCAGGGCTTCAAGCCAGGCGACTCCATGCTCTCGATGCCCTATGCGGCCGAACAGATCAGCGCCTTCCTAGTGGAAACGGGCTTGGCCAAATCCAAGCCGGATCTCAGCAACTTGCTCAATTCCCAGTTCGTGGATGCCGCCAAGTGAGGCTGATCCCTTGAAGCGCCTGAGTTCCCTGCGCCGCTTTTTGGCCCAGCCCTGGGTGCTGGGCCTGGTGGGCGTGGCCACGGTGGTGCTGATCTGGTTGCTCACCACGGCCAGTGGCGCCGTTGACAAGTTGTTCCTGCCCTCACCCCAAGCGGTGTGGCAGGCGGGCCTGTCCCAATGGCAAAGCGGCGTGTTGCTCAAAGATGCGGTCGCCAGCATTCAGCGGGTGTTCATTGGCTTTGCCCTCTCGGCCGGGTTATCCCTGCCGGTTGGCATCGCCATGGGCACTAACCCAACCATCTGCCGGCTGCTAGAGCCGCTGATGGCCTTGATTCGCTACATGCCGGCGCCCGCCTTTATCCCCCTGCTGATCATTTATTTCGGCCTGGAGGAGTTACCCAAGGTCTTGTTGATCTTCATCGGCACCTTCTTCTTCAATACCTTGATGATCATGGATGCGGTCAAGTTCGTTCCCTCCGAATTGGTGGAAACGGCATTGACCCTGGGCGGCAGGGGCCTGCCGATCCTCACCCGAGTGGTGGCCCCCTTCATCGCCCCCCAGGTGCTCGACACCTATCGGATCAACATGGCTTCGGCTTGGAACCTGGTGATCGTGGCCGAGCTGGTGGCCGCCACCGAAGGACTGGGCAAACGTATCAGCTTGGCCCAACGGTTTCTGCGCACCGATGAAATCTTCGTCGGCTTAATCGTGATTGGCCTGGTGGGGCTCGTGATCGACCTGGGCTTCCGTTTCCTAATGCGTAGAGCCTGCTCCTGGGCCAACTGAGACCGATCCCCATGCATCTCCAAGTCTCCTCCGTCTGCAAGAGCTTCGGCTACGGCCCCAAGGCCAAACAGGTGCTCGATTCGGTGAGTTTTGATCTCCATTCCGGCCAGTTCCTGGCCCTGGTGGGCAGCTCCGGTTCGGGCAAATCCACGGTGATGCGCCTAATCGCCGGGCTAGATCTGCCCAGCTCCGGCGAGATTCGACTCGATGGCCAACGGATCTGCGGCCCGGGGGCCGATCGGGGCATGGTGTTCCAGAAATACAGCCTCTACCCCTGGCTCACGGCCGCCCAGAACGTGGCCTTTGGCATGCGTCTGCAGGGCAGGCCCAAAGCGGAAGTGCGGGAACGCACCGCCTATTTCCTCGAGGTGGTGGGGCTGGTGGATTCGGCCCGCTTACTGCCGCGCGAACTCTCCGGTGGCATGCAACAACGGGTGGCGATTGCCCGCTCCCTGGCGGCCGAGCCCAAGGTGTTGCTGCTCGATGAACCCTTTGGCGCCCTCGATCTCCAGATCCGGGAATCGATGCAGGAGTTCCTCCATCGCCTCTGGCTGCAAACCGGCCTCACCGCCCTATTGATTACCCACGACCTGGAGGAAGCCCTCCTCCTGGCCCAGGAGGTGCACATCATGGCGCCGCGGCCCGGCCGGATTGTGCGCAGCGTGCGCGCCGATCTGGACCGCTCCTCCCTGGCCCACCTGCGCGTCTCCCAACCCTTCCTGGCCCTGCGGGAAGAGCTGGCCAGCTGCCTGCGCGGCCTCGATTCCAACCTCACCGCCTGATCACCAGAGCACCCGATGGATCCCCTGGCCGACCTGCGATCCAGGCCCTTTCTGCCGGCCTGGGCCTATGGCTCATCCCGGCTGGCTGGGGCCGAACGCCAGCGCTACGCGAACCGCTTTTGGCACCCGCTCGCCGGCGCCAGCCAACTGCCGCCCGGATCCTGCCTGGCCCTCACCCTGCTCGGTCAGCCGATTCTGCTCAGCCATCCCCTGGATGGCCCGCCGCAGGCCTTCCTCAACCGCTGCCCCCACCGGGGGGTGGCCCTGCAGGATCCCGCCGCGGGCACCGTGGCCTGCAGGCGCCTGGTGTGCCCCTACCACGGCTGGACCTATGGCCTCGATGGCAACTTGCTGGCGGGGGCCCGGGAGGCCGATTTTCTCGAGCCCTTCGAGCGCAGCGCCTGGCCCCTGCCGGGTTTGCCCTGCCAGGTACTCGGCTCCCTGATCTGGGTGGCCCTGGCCCCAGATCCGATCCCCTTGGCCGAGCAGCTGGATCTGGTGATGGAAGAAGCCGGTGCCCTGCTCGAACAGCCGCGGGTGCTACTGGCGAGCGCAACCCAGGAGCTGGCCTGCAACTGGAAGATCGCCCACGACAACACCCTCGACGACTACCACGTCGCCATCGCCCACCCCACCACGTTGCACCGGGAACAGGGGCCGGTGCGCCACTACCGCTACCGCCTCAGCCGCTGCGCCACCCTGCTGGCCACCCCCCACGCCGCGGGCGGCGAGTTCCTCACCTTCGGCCTAGCCCCCTGGACCCACCTGCTGTTCTGGCCCGATGGCCGCCTGGCCCTGATCCAGTTCCTGCCCCAGGATCCTGGCCATTGCCAGATGGCGGTGGAGCTGCTCGGCCGCCCCGAGCTGGCGCCCGGCGCCCAGGCCTGGCTAGCGGAGATCCAAACCTTTCTGGCGGAAGACCAGGCCCTGGTGGAAGCGGCCCAGGTCGGCTACGCCAGTGGGCTCAATCCCGGACCTCCCCACCGCCTAGAGCAGCGCATCCTCCAGCAACAGGCCCTCTATCGGGAGCTAATGGGGGACGAGCTGATGGCCACCAGCGGATCGGCCCAGCCCCCCCCGTTAGGGGGCCGCGGAATCTAGGTCGCTGGGCAGGTCGCCAAAGAGATCGGGCTGGATCCCCAGGTACACGGCCTCCTTGAACAGGGCCTTTTTGGCTTCGGCATCGCCGCTGCGGAGGGCCTCGGCGAAGCGGCTGCGCAGGGAGGCGATCAGGGCCTGTTGTCGGGGATCGGCAGCCGTCATGGGGGGCGGGGAATCGGCCGAAGGGGTTGGGGCAATCGTATGGGCAGTCGGGCTGGATTGCGGTTCGTCCCAAGCCCAAAGACCGCCCAGCCCGACCCGACCAGGGCGAGGGCGTCAGGGCATGCGGCCGTCGTCGGGGCGCGAAGCACCTTTGGATTTGGGGATGGATTTGGGGATGGCTTTGGCTGGGGATTTCGCCACCGGCTTGGCACCAGATTTGCCCAAGGGGCCCGAGCCGGGCGCCCCATAGGGATCGGTAAAGGGCAGAAACTCCGGCGGCTGGGCACTGGGACGCTGGAGTTGGCTTTGCAGCTGGCGGCGCAGCTCCTCCTGCTGCAGCTCGAGCTCCCGCACCTGGCCGGCACTGGCTTCGAGGCCCTGCAGCCGCTGGGCCAAAGCGCGCAGTTGGGCCTCCAGGGCCTGGGTGCGCTCCAGGTCGCGACGGTTTTCCAGCTCTTGAAGTCGCCCCTCCAGGGCCTGGCTGCGGCTGGCCTGCTGGTGCACCTGTTGCAACAGCACGAGGGCGAGCACGGCCACCAGGGCGGTGAGGCCGGCCCCGATCAGGCGCATCCAACGGGGCAGGGGCGGCTCGGCGGCCGGCGGCGCTGGGGGGGGAGACATGGCAAAAAGGCTGGGCCTGGAGCGACCCCTAAACCATCTAGGCCGGGGAGCCGTGCTGATTCTGCAGGCAGCAGCCGGCAAGCCCCCCTCAAGCCGTCGCGCCCACCAGGTTCGGAATCGTTCGATGGGGGCCTGGACCTCAAGCAAGAAAGCAGGCCCTCCAAACTTGGGTTAGGGGAAGAGTTTGCTCGCCCCATTCCAATCCGAAATGCCATCGCCTTCGATGGGGTGATCTGGGCCGCTGCCGGCCAGACCAACGGGCCCCGATTGCAATGGGCCAGAGCAGCCTCCAGGGTCAGGACGCTATGGCCCTGGCGGCGGAAATGCCCAGGCCCGATGCAGGTCCGTCCCTGGCCTGGGACGCCTGGCTTCACCCTGCGATTAGGCCACCCCTGTGAGGGCTCTAGCGGGTCTTTTCCTCGGCGGAGGGCCCGGCCCTGGGAGCAGGGGGACGCGGTCGGATGGCACCCCTGGCTCCTGGGTGTTGTGGCCCGATAGGCCAAATCCAGCGCCAAAGCGCTAGGACAGGGGCCTACAGATCCCCTCGCCCAAGATCCTTTGACCCTCCCTGCTCTCGATGCCTTTCTGGCCTTTGCCCAGGCCGATGGGACCCTGGCCGAACGGCTGCGCCAACCGCTGGAGCTTGAGGAGCTACTAGCCCTCGGCCGCAGCCATGGCTTCGAGCTTGAAGCGGAGGATGTGCTCGCGGCCCAGCAGCGGGAGGAGGCCTCCCTTAGCGCCGCCGAGCTGCAACAGCGGGCCGGGGCGGATGCCCGCAAACTGCGCAGTTTCATTCCTGGCTGAATGCAGCCCAAGGGCTGATCTTCTGCCCCTGTCGATGGGCTGTCGCCAGAACCAGACAGCCAGGATCCCTGGAGATCCCTTGGCAGGCAGGGGATCTGAGCGGCGCCGATCATCGCCAGCCTGCGGTTGTTAGCTGGGGGATCCAGTCCACCTGAGCCCCTTGGCTGGTGTTAAGGCCCTGCCATTGAGTTCGCAGATGACGAGATTTGCTTTGCGGTACTGGCGCACCTCCGACGGTTCGCTACATTTGCAGCAGAGTTTTCTCTCCTCCATGCTCACCGGATCCGAACTCCTCTCCAAAGTCAAGGAGCTGGGCGATGTCAGCAAGTCCGATCTCGTCCGCTCCACTGGCTATGTGAGCACCAAAAAAGACGGCACCGAGCGTCTGAACTTCACCGCCTTCTATGAGGCCCTGCTTGAGGCCAAGGGCGTCAGCCTGGGCGATGGCGTTGGCAAGGGCAAGGGCAAGGGTGGTCGCACCCTCAGCTATGTGGCCACTGTGCAGGGCAACGGCAACCTGCTGGTTGGCAAGGCCTACACCGCCCTGCTGGGTCTTGAGCCCGGCGACGAGTTCGAAATCAAGCTCGGCCGCAAGCAGATTCGCCTGCTTCCTGCTGGCGCCGCTGACGAAGAAGAGTGAGTGAACGGGCTCCATGCCCTACTTGATTGGCGTTGACGGTTGCCGACTCGGTTGGCTTGCCGTCAGCGCTTTTTTATGGCCCGATTCTCCAGGCGACCTTGACCCCGTGACGGGATCGCCAAGGCCTCGTCGACTGGGCCCTGTGGAGGCCCGGATCCTGCCCGACCTGGAACCGTGGCTAGCCCGCCTGGAGGAAACGGACCCACAGGTGCAGCCGGAGCTAGGGCCAGACGGTGGCCCTGGGGCTCCCTGGCTGGTGTCCATTGACATGCCGATCGGCCTCAGCGAGGCGGGACCCAGGCGTTGCGACCAGGAGGCGCGGCGGTTCCTGGGCCATCCCCGCGGCAGCAGCGTGTTCCCGGCGCCGATCCGGCCGATGCTCCAAGCCCCCGACTACGGAGAGGCCTGCGCCATCGGTCGCGCCACCGATGGCCGGGCCCTCAGCCGCCAGGCCTGGAACCTGCTGCCGCGCATCCGCCAACTGGACGACCTGTTGCAACGCCGGCCCCCCTGGCGGCAGCGGATCGGCGAAGCCCATCCAGAGGTGATCTTCCAACTTTGGGCCGGCCAGCCCCTGGGGGAAGGCAAACGCCAGCTGGGGGGCCGGCGCCAGCGCAGCGACCTGATTGAGGCCCGCTGGCCCGGGGTGGTGGCGGCCACCACGGCCCAGTTGCCCCGTGGCGGCTGGGCCGCCGACGACCTGCTCGATGCCCTGGCCTGCCTGCGGGCCGCCGAACGCCGGGCCACAGGCGTGGCCCTGGAACTGGGCGGAGACCCGGATGGCACCGGACTAGCCATGGCGATCACCTGCTGATCCGGTCCCCGCTGCTGGCCCACCAGGGGCCTTGGCCGGGCGAACCCAATCCCGCCGCCGCCGGCCCCGGATCCAGGCCTTAGGATAATGCAACTCACTCTCAATAAGCCCCGCCGCTGCGAATGGCCTCTCCGACCGCCCCCTCCCGCCAGGCTCGGATCTTGGGCCAGCTCCCAGCCCCCATCCAGGCCGCCAGGGGATCCGCCCCCGAAACCCTGCTGAGCGACCTGGCCGCGGGCCACTCCGCCACGATCAGCTCCCTGGCGGTGGAGCCCGGCCTGCGCCATCGCCTCCAGGCCCTCGGCCTGCACCGGGGCCAGCGGGTGCACCTGCTGCGGCGCGGCTGGTGGGCCGGCCCCCTGCACCTACGCGTCGGCATGACCGAACTCATGCTGCGGCGGGCCGACGCGGCCCGGGTGGGCATCGACCACGTGGCCGTTAGCGCATGAGCAGTTCGACCGCCTGCCGCCCGGCCACGATCGCCGTGCTGGGCATGCCCAACACGGGCAAATCCACCCTGTTCAACAAGCTCACCGGCAGCCACGCCCATATCGGCAACTGGCCCGGCATCACCGTGGACCTGATGCAGGCCAGCCTGGACCTGGCCGGCCGCAGCGCCCAGCTGATCGACCTACCCGGCATCTACGACCTGCGCGGCCACTCGGAGGATGAGGCGGTGGTGCGCCGCTTCCTGGCCACCACCGCCATCGACCTGGTGGTGGTGATCCTCAACGCCAGCCAGCTGGATCGCCAGCTGCGTCTGGCCCTGCAGGTGCAGGAACTGGGGCTACCGACGGTGGTGCTGTTGAACATGGCCGATGAGGCCAAACGCTTTGGCGTCAGCATCAACCTGCCGGCCCTCTCCGAGCACCTGGGCCTGCCCGTGCTGCTGGTGAGTGCCAAATACGGACGGGGGCTGGGCGAAGCCCGCCAGGAGATCCGCAAGGCCCTGGAACCGGGCCCCCTGCCGCCGGACGGACTGGGCGCCAACGTCTCCCTTGCCGCAGCGCAAGCCCCCGGCTCCCTGGCCAGCGCCGCGCCAGAGCCAACCGAAGCCAGCCAGTCGCTGGAGCAGCGGCTCGCCCTGGTGGATGGGGAGCTGCCCCAACGCATGGCGGCGATCCTGGCGGCCACGGTGCAGCTGCCGCCCCAATGGCGCGACCGGCTCACCCGCCGGCTCGATCGGGTGTTGCTCCATCCGGTGTTGGGGCTGCCCCTGTTTTTCGCCACGATGCTGCTGATGTTTCAGGGCATCTATGCGATCGGCGTGCCGATCCAGGGCCTGCTGTCGGGCTGGTTGAGCCAGTTCGGCCAAGGGGTCCTGGCGCCACTCTTGGCCAGTTGGGGCTTACCGGCCTTTCTGCAGGGCTTCCTGATGGAGGGGCTTTACCAGGGGATCGGCACGGTGTCGGCCTTTTTGCCGGTGATCTTCCTGTTTTTCCTGGCGATGGGGGTAGTGGAAGACAGCGGCTATCTCTCGCGGGCGGCCTATCTGATGGATGCCCTGATGGAACGGCTGGGGCTCGATGGCCGCTCGTTCGTGCTCTGCCTGATGGGTTTTGGCTGCAATGTGCCCGCCATCCTCGGCACCCGGGTGATGCGCTCCACCGGCCTGCGGCTGCTCACCATGCTGGTGATTCCCTTCTCGCTGTGCTCGGCCCGCCTGAACGTGTTTCTGTTCATGGCGGCGGCCTTCTTTACGCCCAGCCAGGGGGCCCTGGTGATTTTTGGCCTCTATTTAATGAGTTTCGCAGCGGCGATTCTCACCGCCCTGCTGTTCCAGGGGCGCTTTGCCGCCGAGGAACCGCTGGTGTTGGAACTACCGCCCTACCGCCTGCCCACACCGGTCCAAATCCTCACCCGGGCCTGGGCTGAGGTGCGTCACTTCTGGTTCTGGGCCCGGCGCTTCATCATCATCGGCGTGGTGGCCGTGTGGCTCCTCAACAACCTGCCCCTGGGGGTGCCCCCCGCCTCGGCCCAGACCCTCTCGGGCCAGCTGGGGGTGCTGCTCCATCCCCTGCTCGCCCCCACCGGCATTGACCCCACCTTGACCGTGGCCCTGGTGTTTGGCTTCATCGCCAAGGAGATCGTGTTGGGCGGGCTGGCGGTGATCTATGGCCAGGCCGACACCACCCTGCTGGGCCAGGCCATGGCCGCCCAGGTGAGCTGGCCCCAGGCGGTGAGCTTCATGCTGTTCACCCTGCTCTATGTGCCCTGCCTCTCCACCGTGGCCGTGATCCGCAGTGAATCGAAGCGGCTCGATTTCACCCTGTTCACGATCGGCTGGTCCCTGGTGCTGGCCTGGACGGTGAGCACGGTCTTTTTCCAGTTCAGCCGCCTGGTGGGCTGGCACTGAAGCCCGGTCGTTCGCCTGTCCCCTGGGGAGCCTGAGCCCCTAAACCTGCCTACATTGCGGCTAGATCTGCGGCGGATATGACCTTTTACGAGCTGGTTTGGCAGGGGGAGGGTTTCAGTGATGCGGCAGACCTGGAGGAGGCCACTGCGGCCTTTCTGGAGCTGAAACCGAAGGAGCTCAGCTGGTCTGAGGTCTGTGCCGATCCCACCTATGGCCCGACAATCCGCCGATACCGCTCCTTCGACGCCTTCCTCGACAACGAGGACGCGATCGAAACGATCGTTGTTACGGCAGCGATGCTCGAAGCGGCCGAGGCTGGCCAATCCGCAGAGGAGCCGCCACATTGAGACGATGATTCCCGCCAAAGCCGAGCCCATTCCCCTCGTCCCCAACCCCTGGGGCCAGGAGGTGCTGGTGATGCACCCCCATCGCTTCAACGGTGCAATGGAGGCGGTTGCGGCGCTGAGGCAGCAGAAAACAGTGGTGCTGAACCTGAGTTTGATGCCGGCGGAGGAGGCCCAACGGGCCGCCGATTTCGTGTCGGGGGGCGCCTTTGCCCTCGATGGCCAGCAGGAACGGCTCGGCGAGCTGGTGTTCCTGTTTGCCCCCCATCACGTCGACCTCAGCCGCAGCTGAGGCCTGCCAGGGCCAGCCCCTGCCGAACCCCTGCTCCCTAGCGAGCAAAACCGCTGCAAATGAAAATTAATTGTAAAGAAGCTGCCGTATGGCCAGGGGTCCGTAGGCCAAGCCGGGGCGATGCGGCAGTAGGACTGAGGCTGGGAGGGACGATTCCAACGGTGGGCAATGGGTGGGACGGTCCCCGGGGCTGAGGCTCCAAGGGGCAGGCGGATCGGGTCTCGTGATCGCCTGGGGTTGATGGCTGGGCTGGGATCGCTTGGTGGATCGTTTGGAGGATCAAGGGGCGGATCGGTTGACTGATCTGCAGCGAGATCCCGGAACCACCAAGAGCAACGATCGCTTCCCCACCAGTGGCTGCACACCTCGTTGTCCGATCGCTTCAGGGAAAAGACCACGGCATTGTTCCGCGGGCGGGCGCTCCCGCATCACCAGCACTTCCCTATGACCTCAGAGACTCCCTCCCTCACCATTGGTGAACTAGAGGCCAACTATTCGCTCTATTGCAAGGCGATGCGGCTGCTGATTATCGAAGGCCGCAGCCTCAAGAAAATCCAACGCACCGTTTGCTGGCAGCGGCTGGAAATTCTGCACAAATGCCTGCCAAACCGTTACAAATCACCCGACTATCTCTGCGCCCTGCTCAAACGGGAAGTGGAACAATTGAAGGAGCAGCAGGAGGCTGCGGCAACGGCAGCGGCGCTCTAGCCAGGACGGGGCCGGCGGCCCGGCAACAGAGTCATTATTGCCCCATTTTGGCCGCCGGCGGGTGATGCGATTGATGCAACATCATCGCTTTGTCTATTTTGGGCCAGCGCCCGGGCGGGCCCTGCTAATTGTTGGTTAGAAATTCGAATCGGCAGGGATGGGCAAGGGCCGTCTTGGTGGTCACGGCCTGGCGTTGGTCCCTTTAACGGTGGCCCCTTTGGCGCTGGGCCTGGTCGCCAGCCAGATCGCCCTGGCCCCTGGTAGCCCTGCCTTCGGCCAGGCCTTCAAGCCCCAACTCGGCTGCCTGGGGGATCGCCGCCCGTCGGGGCGGCCGATCCGGGTGAGTGTGGTGCCCCAGCGGCCGCCGGCGGAAACCTTTGCCGTTTGGTCGCCCCTGCTGCAGCAACTGGGGCAAGTGTCGAAGCAGTGTTTTGTGCTTCGGGTGGCCCCCACGATTCCCAATTTCGAGGCGGAACTGCGCACGGGCCGGGCCGATTGCGTCTACATGAATCCGTATCACGCCGTGCTGGCCCAGAACTGGCGCGGCTATATCCCCCTGATCCGCGATGGCAGCAAGCCCCTGCGGGGCCTGCTGGTGGTGCGCAAGGACAGCCCGATCCGCAGCATCCGCGACCTCAACGGCCAGGCGGTGGCCTTCCCGTCGCCGAACGCCTTTGCCGCCACCCTGTTGCCGCGGGTGTTGCTGGCGCGCCAGGGCATCACGATCCAGCCGGTGTTTGAGAACACCCATTCGAATGTGTATCGCAGCGTCGCCCTGGGGATGCTGCCGGCGGGCGGTGGCATCAACAACACCCTGCGGCGGGAACGGCCCGAGTTGCGGGAGGAGCTGCGGGTGCTCTGGCAAACGCCCCCCTTCCCCTCCCATCCCTTTGCCTGCCTGCCCAGCCTGGCCCCCGCCAGGCGCGAGGCCCTGCAGGCGGGCTTCCTGGCCCTAGCCGCCAACCCGGCCAACCACGGGCTGCTCGATGACATCCAGATTCCCGAGCCGGTGCGGGCCAACTATCGGCGTGATTACCAACCGCTGCTGGGCCTGGGCCTGGAGCGCTACGCCGTGGTTGGCAGCGACTAACCATGGCTAGCCCGGGGCCCGATCTGCTGCGACGGCGCAACCTGATCCCGCTGCTGCTGCTGGGGTTTGTGCTCGTGCTGCTCAGCGGTTGGCGCTCCTTTCTGTACTCGCGCCAACTGCTGATCGACAGCCAGGAGCAGAGCTATCGGGAAGTGCTGCGGGTGTTGCCCCAGGGCCTGCTGCCCCACCTGGTGGTGGATGACTACGTCGCCCTCGAGCAGGACCTCTCAGGGGTGATGGTGGACCCCTCAATCGCGGCGCTACTGGTGGTGGATCCGCGGGGGCGGGTGCTGGCCCATCTGCAGCGCGACCGGCCGGGGGGCCCGCCCTACCTGCGCTATGGGCCGAACCGGCTGGCGCCCAATAGTCCCGGGCCGATTGCCCCCAAGCCGGGTCCGGGCCGCCCAGGCCCTGGGATAGCCGCGGAGGTGCGCTGGCAACGGCTGGAGGCCGGCGGCAGCACCCTGGGCTGGCTGCGCCTGAGCCATTGGCCCACCCGAACCCTGGCGGTGGTGGGGATCCTGGCCCGCCAATACCTGCAGCTGATGGTCCTCACCCTGGTGGTGTTTGCCGTGCTGTTGACGGCCTCGGTGCTGGTGGTGCGGCGCGAGGGCCGCCGGCGCGAAGCCCAGCTGGAGCAGCAGGGGCTCGACCTCCTGGAGAACAGCCTGCGGGATCCGCTCACGGGCTTGGCCAACCGGCGCGGCCTGGATCTGCTGCTGGAGCGGGAAATTGGCCGATTCAACGCCAGCCGGGGGAGCAGTAGCGGGGCGGATCTGCTGGTGATCTGCCTGATCGATCTCGATGAGTTCAAGCCCATCAACGACCGCTATGGCCATGCCGTAGGGGACAAGTTGCTGGTGGAGGTGGGGCGGCGCCTCTGCCAAGGCCTGCGCACCCTGGCGCCGGAGATGGCAGCGGACTTGGCGCTGGACCTGGCGCCAGGACCGGAACCGGGTTACCCACCTGGCGCGGGGACGGGGCGGCTGGCCCTGCCCAGCGACCGGGGCGTGGACCAGGTGGCCCGGCTGGGGGGCGATGAATTTGTCTGCATCCTGGCGGGCTGCGCCACGGTGGCCCAAGCGGAACGGCTGGCCCAACGGATCCTGCAGAGCCTCGGCCAGCCCTTCGCCCTGGAGCGCCACAGCCTCACGCTGGGCGCCAGCCTGGGCATCGCCTACGCCGATGGATCCCAGGCCCCGTCGGCCCTGGCCCTGCTGCAGGCGGCCGACCACGCCATGTATGGGGCCAAGGCCCAGGGCAAGAACCATGTCCAATTCGAACACGTTCACAACCCAGAGGATTTGTCAAGGCCAAGGCCCCTGCCCGACCAGAGCGGCAGCAGGTGATCCCCCTAGCCTCGCTAGAGCTCCGGGCCTTCCCTGGCATGGCTCCCTATCCCGACTATCCGATCCCCAGGAACGAAATCCAGCGCCTGCGGGAATTGGAACGGCGCTCGGTGCTCGATACCGCCGGCGATGAGCATTTTGACCGGCTTGTGCAGCTGGCCTCAGAAGTGTTGGGCATGCCGGTGGCCCTGATTTCCCTGGTGGATCGCGACCGCCAGTGGTTTTTATCGCGGCTGGGCCTGGCCACCCAGGAAACGCCGCGGGAGATGGCCTTCTGCGCCCATGCCATCGCCGATCAGGAGGTGTTGGTGGTGCCCGATGCCCTGCTCGATGAACGCTTCCGCACCAATCCCCTGGTGGTGGATGAGCCCCATGTGCGCTTTTACGCCGGCGCGCCCCTACGCACCCAGGAGGGCCACAATCTCGGCACCCTCTGTGTGATTGACCGGGAACCACGCCAGCTCAGTGAACACCAGGTTTCAATGCTGAAGTTGATGGCCGATCTGGTGATGCGCGAACTGGAACTGCGGCGCATCGCCACCATTGATCCAACCACGGGCCTCTATACCCGCACCAGCTTCTTTTCCCTGGCCGACAAGGAACTGGAACGGGCCCGGACCAAGGGCTTGCCTCTGGCCCTGCTCAACATTGATGTGGATGATTTCCGCCAGATCAACAACCGCTGGGGCCACCGGGCCGGCGACCGGGTGCTGGCCGACCTCTGCCAGGCCTGCGCCTCCCAACTGAGGCCCCAGGATCTCTTTGGCCGGATTGGCGATGAGGAATTTGCCATCCTGCTGGTGGGGGTGGATGGCGATGAGGCGATGGGCATTGCCGAGGCGATCCGCACGGAGGTGGCCACCCTCCATGGCGTGTTTTCCCATTCCGATTACCAGCCCTGCATCAGCGGCGGCCTCACCTGCCTCACCGCAGGCGACCAGGGCTTCCTCGACCTGTTCAGCCGCGCCGACCAGGCCCTGTTCCTGGCCAAGGGCAACGGCCGCAACCAAATCGCGTCGATCCTGGCCACCTGAGGAGGTCTGAAGCAAAAGGGCCGAGGCGATCGGCCCCGACCCGGTTCCCGATGGACGCCAGCATCAGCTCTGAGCCCCAACCGCTCCCCTCAGAGGAAGCTCACATCACTGGGCCGGAATTGGTTCACACCCACCCCCAGCAGGGAGATCCGATCGCCGCCAAACAGCAGGGCGGCGTGGCCGTTTTCATTGATGATCTGCAGGCCTCCGGGGCCGCCCCCCTGGCCCAGGCCCTCGAATTGGAGCCGATCGAGGCCCACCTTGAAATCGCTGATTTCGGCATGGATGCCGGTTTTGGCGAAGATGAAGGTGTCCGCTCCAGCCCCGCCGGTGAGCAGCTGGCGGCCCGTGCCGGCCACGAGCCAGTCGTTCTTGCTGCCGCCGATCAGGGTGTCGCCGCCATTGGAGCCCACCATCAGTTGGGGCGCCAGGGAATCCTGCATCACGCCGCCCCCGCTGAGGCCACTGCGGCGCTCGGTGTACACGAAGGCATCGGCCTGGTTGTGCTGGGTGTCGGTGTCTTTGAGGATGAGGGACGACAGGGTAGTGCCTTCAATCTCCTTCAAGGTGGCCGCGTCAAAGCCCTGGTTCTGATACCAGAGCCGGTCGCCATCGCGCAGGGCTTCAAATTGCTTGCTGATGATCAGATCAAAGGTCTGACCCACCATCGCTCCGGCCAGATGGGTCTCCGCCAGGCCGCCGATCCACAGTTCCACCTTGTTCACATCGCCATAGGCCGCCTTCAGGGCCGTGGCCGTGCCATTTTCGTTGCCCTGGTCATCGGTTTTTTCCAGGTTGGTCGACACGATCGAATGGCCAAAGCGGAAGGCGGCGCCGGGGCCACCGGCAGGGGCGCGGCGCTGCGGCTGGACCCACCCATGGGCGGGGCAACCCCCAGGGTCCAGCCCAAGGGGTTGCTCTTAAAACGACTGACCTGGGGAGCCTTGGCCATGGGTACGCGATGCAGCACCCAGCCACCTTTCCACGGCGGTTTTGCGGCGATGGGACCGAATTCCGCCCAGATGTGTCCGGATATGCCTGCTGGTGGGGCCGGAGTCACATCCGCTCACACTTTCGGGGCCCCTGGGCCGGCCCAGGACCGCCGGAGCAGCGGCACTCCTGGGATGCTGAAGGGAGCGAACGATTCATCAGGCCAGTGCTTAAGCAGGAGTTAGGGAAGGCCGGGGCGGTTGAAAGGGCCGCTGCCCTAGGCGCAAGCGGCCAACGGAAGGGAGCGATTGGCCATGGCTAAGCCCTACAAGGTTTGGGTGGTGGATGACGATCCCGACCTGCGCGAGATGCTCAGCACCTATCTGCAGGGCCACGGCTATGACGTGCGCTGCTTTGAATCGGCCGAACAGTTTTCCTCCCGCCTAGAGATTCAGCGGCCCGATCTGCTGGTGCTCGATCTGATGTTGCCGGGGGAAGATGGCCTCAGCTTGCTGCGGCGCCTGCGCGATGCCCGCGATGATCTGGCGATCGTGATGCTCACCGCCAAGGGAGATCCGGTCGATCGCATCATTGGCCTGGAGCAGGGGGCCGACGACTACCTGGCCAAACCCTTTTTGCCGCGCGAACTCACGGCCCGGGTGGATTCGGTACTTAGGCGCCGCTCCCAGGCGCCGGTGGGGGCGCCGGTGGTGGGCTCCGAACCGGTGGTGTTTGGCCACTGCGTGCTCGATCTCGAAGCGCGCACCCTCAGTTGCAATGGCGAACGGTTAACAATCACCAGCGGCGAATTCAGCCTGCTGGTGGCCTTTGTGCAAAACCCCTACCGGCCCCTGTCGCGCCAACGGCTGATCGAAATCGCCCGGGGTCCGGCCAGCGATACGGACCTGCGCAGCATGGATGTGCAGGTGTCGCGCCTGCGCAAATTAATCGAACCCGATTCCAGAAAGCCCCGCTATCTGCAAACGGTTTGGGGCTCGGGCTATGTGTTTGTGCCCGAAGGCAAGTTCCGCGATTGATGGCCCCCCGTTCGCTGCTGCGGTGGGCCTCGGGTCTGCGCTTGCCCCCCAATCTTGCGGCACCCGGGCGTCTGCGCTTGCCCTTGGCTCTCCGCCTGCTGCTCACCTTTGCGGGGGCCTGGCTCGGCAGTTTGTTGTTATTGCGGGCAATCCTGGGAGCGAGCCTGGAGCAGGGCCAGATCCGCCAGGCCGTGGTGAGTTTGTCCCGCAACATCATTCTCAGCGAGCTGGCCCTGGAGCGCTATCCACCCGCGGCCGTCTCCCGGCTGGGGGGCCTCAGCCTGGTGGTGGCCCGCTCGCCCCTGCCCGTCCATCCCCAAGTGGACGGCCATCTGGCCAACCAGGCGGCCCGGTTGCGCCAACTGCTCTGCAAACCTCTGGAGCGCTGCCCGGACGTGCTGGCGATCAGCCAGCCCCAGCGGGGGGTTTGGATCCGGCTGCAGTCGTCACTGGAGCCGGTGTGGTTGTTCTATCCCCTGCCCCTGCCGGGCCTGGTCAGCCGCGATCCCCTCACCCTCTCGATCTCCCTGGTCGGCGCCGGCGTGGTGGCAGCCGCCCTGTTCCTCACCTTTGAGGTGCAGCGGCCGATGCGGCGGCTGGTCAAGGCGATGGCCGCCGTCGGCACAGCCCCAGGCGACCTAGTCGACGCGGGCAGCCCGGTTGAGGGCCAGCTCCAGATCGATGGCGCCCTGGAAGTGCGCCGGCTCAGCGACCACTTCAACGCCATGCTCGCCCGGCTCCAGGCCGGCGATCGCGAGCGCCAAACCATGCTCGCCGGCATCGCCCACGACCTCAACAGCCCGATCACCCGCCTGCGCCTGCGCCTGGGGGACCGCTCGCCCCTCAGCCTGGATGGGTCGGCCCTGGCCAAGATGGCCTCCGATCTCGATGCCCTCGAGCGCATCACCCGCCAGTTCCTGCTGTTTGCCGGCTCCGGCTCAAAGGAACCCTTTGTGGAGGTGCCGCTCGATGCCCTGCTGGAGGAGCTATCGGGCCGCTACGACGCAGGCCTGGTCGAGCTGGAGCTGGAGGCCGTCACGGCCTCCGTGCAGCCGGTGGCCCTGGGCCGGGCCATCGCCAACCTGATCGACAACGCCATCGCCTACGGCCTGCCGCCGGTGCGGGTGCAGTTGCTCTGCACGCCCCCCCACCACTTCATGATCCACGTGGTGGATGGGGGCCCCGGCATCCCCGAACACCTGTTCAGCAAGGCGGTTGAGCCCTTCCAGCGCCTCGATGCGGCCCGCCGCGGCGAAGGCCACTGCGGCCTGGGGCTGGCGATTGCCCAGCGCATCGCCCACCAGCACGGCGGCCGCCTGGAGCTCAGCCGGCCGCCCGACTGTGGGGGCCTGGGGCTGTGCGTCAGTTTTTCGGGACGGTGCCAGCCCCTGGGCAGCGCCCCGGCGGCTGCCCAGGGGGGGGCCTAGCGATGGCGACCCCACGGCCATGGCAGCTGCAGCACCAGCCACCCCGGGGCACCCGGCGGGGCCCAGGCCTGGAAAGGCTTCTCGGCCAGGTCCTGGCCTGGGGGCTGCTGGCAACCGCCTCCCCGGCCCTGCTACCGCAGCAGGCCTGGGCCAGGCCGCCGGGCCCCGGGGAGGGGGGCGCGGTGTTGCAGCAGTTCAAAAGCCTGGAGCTGCAAAAGCTCGAGGAGGCCCTGGAGTTGCTGCGTTCCTCCCAGCGCTGCGTCAGCCAGGCCCGCAGCCTCCAGGGCCTGCACGAATGTCACCGCCGCGAGCGGGAAGCGGACTGGCAACAGCGCGAGCGCTTCCATGCCCGCATCGAAGCCCTGCGCCTGCAATACGGACTCGATCGCCACGGGGGACCGCCCACCCCGGGGCGGGGCGGGGCGGGGCGGCCGCCCTTCGGGGGCAGCCGGCAGCCGCCTGGGGGGTTTGGGGATCCGGGCTTCCGCTGACGGCTAATCGGCTTCAGCCGGGAGGGCCTTGGGGCCTGGCTCCTGGTTCGACCCGATCCCGGCCGACACCTTTCCCGTGCCCTTTGAATCGGCGCCTCCCCCCAGGGTTCCTAGATTTCCGGGACCAAGCCTCGGCGGCCCCGATCCACCGGGTTTCGGTCCGTTGCAGCACCCAGCTCCTTTCCGATCCCTTCCTTCCCTACCCCCCCATGGCTGACATAGCGGCGGCATCTCAGGCCCCAGGCAATGCCCCTGCAGGTCATTCCCCGGCAAGCACTTCCCCGGCAGGCAGTTCCCCGGCAAGCAGTGCCGGTGACGTGGTGGCGTTTAGCGAACTAGCCCGCCTCGGCCTGCTGCGGCCCTACCTGCGCCAGCAGCTGATCAGTGAACTGGTCGATGGGGACCCGGAACCCTTTAGCAACGAGGACACCCAGGGGGCCTTCCAGGCCTTCGCCCAGGAACGCCAGATCACCAGCCAGGAGGCCCTCGAGCGCTACCGGGTGGATCAGCTACTCAGCCCCCAGGCCCTGGAAGCCCAGATCCTGCGGCCCCTGCGCCTGCTGCGCCATGGCCAACGCCATTTCCGCCCCAAGGCGGAGGCCCGCTTCCTCGAACGCAAAACCGAGCTCGATCGGGTGGTGTACAGCCTGCTGCGGCTCAAGGACCAGGGCCTGGCGCGGGAGCTGTTCCTGCGCATCGACGAAGAGGACGCCAGCTTTGCCGACCTGGCAGCGGCCTATGCCGAAGGTCCGGAGCAATCCACCCGCGGCATCGTCGGCCCCGTGGCCCTCACCCAGGCCCATCCGGCCCTGGCCGATCGCCTGCGCACGGCCAGCCCGGGCCAACTGCTGGAGCCCTTCCGAATTGAGGGGTGGTGGGTGGTGGTGCGGCTCGAACAGCTCACACCGGCCACGTTCGACCAGGCCACGGCCAGCCAGATGACCCAGGAACTGCTGGACCAGTGGCTCAACGAGGAGGTGGAGCGCCGCCTGGTGCCAATCCGGGCCAGCCTGCCCGCCCCGGCCCCCCAGGTGCCCCAGGCCCTCAGCGAAACTCACCCCGCAGCGCCTGCACCCCAGCCATCGGCCTAAGGGTGGGCGGGGTTAGCCCCCAAGGGTCTCGGAGGCTTCCCCATCGAGGGCCCGCACGCTGAGGGCGTAGGTCATGGTCGAGGTCACGCCCGTGCCCCGGTAGGTGCCCGTCACCGGTGCCGCCAGGCGGTGGTCGGGGGCCGTGGCCAGCACCAGGTGGCCTTCGGCCACGGCCAGGCCGAGGCTGGGGTCGTAGCCGCGCCAGCCGGCCCCGGGCAAGTACACCTCGGCCCAGGCATGCAGCTCGTGTTCGGTCACCTCCGGCGGGTGGTGGATCGAATAGCCACTCACAAACCGGGCCGCCAGGCCCTGGCTGCGGCAGGCGGCCACAAACAGCATCGCCGTGTCGCGGCAGGCGCCGCTGCGGCCGGCCAGGGTTTCTTCGGGCGCCATCGGCTCGCCCTCGAAGCGGCCCACGTGCTGGAAGTCGTGGTGGATCCGGTCCGCCAGTTGCATCAGGAAGGCGGTGGTGCTGTGCTCCACCGCCGCCGCCTGCTCGGCCGCCCAGGTGGCCACGCTCCCCTCCTCCTCTTCCCAATCCCCTGCCCCGGGCCCGAACCCCATAGGGGGGTCCAGGTAGGCGGCTAGGGCGGCTGCCTCGGCTACGGGGTAGCGGGCCGGCAGCCGCTGGGCCGAGGCGAAGGTGATGATCCAGTCGAAGGGGTTAGGGCGCAGGGTGCGCACCTTCGCCTCCATGGTGATCTCTAGGTGGGCGCGCTCCTCGCTGAACCAGCACACCAGGGCGCCGCTGCCGTCGGCCTCTTGGATCGCACTGCATCCGGCCGGTTCGGCTTCGAGGCGCAGGCTGTGCTCGAGAAGCTGCTGGCTGCAGTCCTGTTTCGGCGTCAGCCGCAGGGTCATCGGCTCTAGGAACACCGGCCGGCCATAGACGTAACGCAGGTGGTGACGGATCGAAAGCAGCATCGCGGCGGCACTAAGGGGCTCTGGACGAAGCGCGGGCAGGAGCGCGGGCAGGGGCCTGCATCACCTTGGCCGGGCGCCCCCTGATGGGCAATCGCCAGCATTGGCTTGATGCTCACCACCAAACATCAGGGCGCTGCATACGGTTGAAGCAACCCGTCCCCAGGTGGCATGGCGCCCGAACGTTTCTTCCTGGAACTGGATCCACCCGCCGCCGTCAAGGCGAGCTGGCCCCATGTGGTGATCGTGGGCGGTGGCTTTGCGGGCCTCAAGGCCTGCCATGCCCTGGCCGGCCAACCGGTGCGCGTCACCCTGATCGATAAACGCAACTTCAACCTGTTCCAACCCCTGCTCTATCAGGTGGCCTCAGGATTGGTGTCCGAAGGCGATGTGGCCTCGCCCCTGCGCCAGATGGTGGGCCAGGCCCCCAATATCCAGATCCTGCTCGGCGAGGTGGTGGACATCGATCCCGAGGCCCAAGAGGTGGTGTTCAATGACTACCGCTACGGCTACGACCACCTGATTCTGGCCAGTGGCTCGGGCAGCAGCTATTTCGGCCACGAAGACTGGCGCGAACTGGCGCCGCCGATGAAAATCCTCGAGCACGCCGATGAGATCCGGCGGCGCATCTTGATGGCCTTGGAAGAGGCGGAACAAACCCAAGATCCGATCCGCCGCCGCTTCCTGCAAACGGCGGTGGTGGTGGGAGCCGGCCCGGCTGGTTGTGAACTAGCGGGCTCGTTAATTGAGCTGATGCACCGGGCCGTGAGCCGCGATTTCAAACAGCTCCAGGCCGATGCCTGCCACGTCATCCTCGTGGATGCGGTAGATCGGGTGCTCCCCACCATGGATCCGAAGTTGTCGGCCACCGCCGCCAAGTACCTCAGCTCCAGTGGCGTGAAATTGCAACTGGGCTCGATGGTGGAGGCGATCGAGCCGGGGCGGGTGCGGCTCAAGCTCAGCGCCAGACCCGATGGCCCCCGCTCCCTGGAAGCAGCCACGATCTGCTGGACCGCCGGCGTGCGCGCCTCCCACCTGGGCCGGCTGCTGGCCGAACGCACCGGCTGCGGCGTCGATCGCGGCGGCCGGGTGGAAGTGGGGCCCGACTTCTCGATTGCGGGCTATCCCAGCATCCGCATCGTGGGCGACCTCTGCGCCTACCGCCACACCGCCGATGGCCAGGCCCTGCCGGGTATGGCCGGGCCAGCCGTGCAGATGGGCGGCTGGGTGGCCCACGACATCCTGGCGATCGGCGAGGGGCAGCGCATGGCGCCCTTCCGCTGGACCGATCTCGGCACCATGGCGGTGATCGGTCCCTTCTATGCGGTGGCTGACCTGCGCGGCCTGCACGTGAGCGGCCTGCTCGGCTGGATCCTTTGGGGCCTGGCCCACCTGGCCTTCATCCCCGATACCGAAAATCGCATCTCCCTGCTCACCAAATGGCTGTGGCAAATCGCCACCCGCCAGCGCACCGCCCTGCTGATCACCGGCCGCCCCGACCAACACATCGGCGTGGATGTGGGCCTGGAACGGGCGCCCGCCTGCCCGCAGCCCCTGGAGCCCTTGGTGGAGGAAGAGCAGCTGAATCAACCGGCAAGCCTGGCGGCCTAAGGCCTCTTAGGGATCAGCAGTTGGCAGGGCGCAGGACCGCCGCCGACTGCTCCCCCGGGGTGGCGGCGCAATCAGCGCACGAACAGCAGCTCCTGGTAGGTGGGTAGGGGCCAGATGGCGTCGTCGACGGTGGCCTCTAGGCCATCGACGGCTTCACGCACCTTGAGCATCAGGCCGAGCAGGGTGTTGGCGCAGTAGGCCAGGTGCTCGCTAACGCCGCCATGGGGAGCGTGGGCGAGGGCCTGCTCGAGGGCGGTGCACTGGCTCACCAGTTGCTGGTTGAGGCTCGAGATCTGGCCGGCGATGGTGCGGTCAGGGTGGAGCCCCAGTTGCTCCTGGTCCCGCAGGGAGCGGGTGAGGGTTTCCAGGTAGGCCATCACCACCGGATAGATCTGGGTGCGGGCCATGCGCAACACCAACTTGGCCTCCACCTCGATCGCCAGGATGTACTGCTCGGCGTACACCTCAAAGCGGCTTTCCAGCTCCAGGGGGCTGAGCACGCCCTGGCGCTCGAACAGCTCGCGGATCTGGGGCCGCTGCAGCACCGGCAGGGCGTCGGCCGTGGTGGGCATGTTCTCCAGGCCCCGCTCCTCCACCGCCATGCGGTGCCATTCCGACGAGTAGCCGTCGCCACCGAAGATCACGGCGCTGTGCTCTTGCATCACCTGCTTGAGCACGGTGAAGGTGGCCGCCTCCAGGCTGGTGCCGCTGGCGAGCTGGGCCTCCAACTGGTTGGAGATCCATTCGAGCGAATCGGCCAGGATCGTGTTCATCGCCACCAGGGGGCCGGCCACCGATTGGCCCGAGCCCACGGCCCGGAATTCGAAGCGGTTGCCGGTGAAGGCGAAGGGGGAGGTGCGGTTGCGATCGCCCGGATCCTTGGGGAAGTCCGGCAGGGTGTCGACACCCAGCTGCATCAGGCCGCCGGCGGTGGAGCCCTTCAGGTCACCCGCCTTGATCTGGTTGAAGACATCCTCGAGCTGGCTGCCCAGGTACACGGAAATGATCGCCGGGGGCGCTTCGTTGGCGCCGAGGCGATGGTCGTTGCTGGCGGTGGCCACCACGGCCCGCATTAGCGGTCCGTAGAGGTGCACACCCCGAATCACGGCGGCGCAGAACACCAGGAACTGCATGTTGTCGTGGGGGGTGTTGCCGGGATCGAGCAGGTTCCCCTGGGTGGCGTTGCCCACAGACCAGTTGACGTGCTTGCCGGAGCCGTTCACACCAGCAAACGGCTTTTCATGCAGCAGGCAGCTGAAGCCATGGCGCTTGGCCGTGCTTTTCAGCACGGTCATTGTGAGCTGTTGGTGGTCGGTGGCGACGTTGGCGGCTTCAAAGAAGGGGGCAATTTCAAACTGGCCCGGGGCCACCTCGTTGTGGCGGGTTTTGGCCGGGATGCCGAGCTTGTAGAGCTGGCGCTCCACGTCCTGCATGAACACCTGCACCCGCTCGGGGATGGCACCGAAGTAGTGGTCGTCGAACTGTTGGCCCTTGGCGGGGGCGGCACCAAACAGGGTGCGACCGGCCAGCAGCAGGTCGGGGCGCAGGGCCGTGAAGGCGTTATCCACCAGGAAATACTCCTGCTCGGCGCCGCAGCTGGAGTTCACCGGCGCAATCTCTTTGTTGCCCAGCAGCTTGAGCAGGCGCTGGGCCTGCTTATTCATGGCGGCGTTGGAGCGCAGCAGTGGCGTTTTCTTATCGAGGGCCTCTCCAGTCCAGGAGACGAACACCGTGGGGATGCAGAGGGTGAAACCGTTGGGGGTTTCCAGCAGGTAGGCGGGGCTGGTGACATCCCAGGCGGTGTAACCCCGGGCTTCAAAGGTGGAGCGGATGCCGCCGTTGGGGAAGGAGGAGCCATCGGGCTCGCCCTGCACTAGGAGCTTGCCGGTGAATTCGGCGATGGCGGTGCCGTCACCCTGGGGGGCAATAAAGCCGTCGTGCTTTTCAGCGGTGAGGTTGGTGAGCGGATAGAAAACGTGGGCGTAGTAAAGGGCGCCGCGGCTCGTGGCCCAATCCTTCATGGCCTGGGCCACGATGTTGGCAACAGACGTATCCAGCTTGCCGCCTTCTTTGATCGTGCGCTGGATGGATTTATAAACATCTTTCGGCAGCGCCGATTTCATCTTGTCCAGCGAGAACACATCGCTGGCCCAGAGCTCCTGCAACGACTGAACGGGAGCCGTCGGCACTGGCCCCCGTTCGAGGATGTGGGAGATCGCATCGAGGCGGGCTGGGGAGGGCATGGGAACAACTTTTGCTGTGGCTGCACCCAACTCCAGCACGGGGCCTGAGCGTTGTCATGGTTGCTACCGGACGCCCCAACCCCGCCAGGCCTTCAACGCTGGAGCCCAGGACTAGCCCCCAACCGCCGGGTCAAAGGCCGGGTACGCCCAGCCCTAGGCATCGCCGTGGCTGCGGCTCCAGGCCAGGGTGGGGCCGCTGGGACTGGCCGGAGAGGGCCGCGGAGGGATCGGCTGCGGCACCCCGGGGACCGGCAGCAGGCAGTAGGGGCCGACGGGCTCGGGTTGGCTGGCTTGCCGCGGATCGGCCCCTGCGATGGGGCCGCCCTGGGGATGGGAATCCCGCCGCCAGAGGGAGCTTGGCATCACAAGCGATGAAGGGGATTGGCCTTCAAGCTGGCCAGACCACGATGGAGTCGCCAGCAACCGGGTGCGTCCGATGGGGACATCGACACCAAGACGGCCAACCGGGCGAAAAACGGTGTTCTACCTAACAGGAATTCAGGCCCATTGTGGCCTGGGACACACCACCGTGGCGGAGTTATTGCTGGGTTAAGACATGGCTACGGGCAGCAACTTCTCCCCCATCGCTATCAGCAAGCCAGGGCGTGGCCGAGGGCCTGGAGCGCACCGCCGCGCCCCAGCCCTCGGCCACCCAACGACCCAGCCCTTGTGTCCCCTGTCTCGCACACGGGGCCTTTTGGTAGCCGTTCCCTCCGCACGGCGTCCTAACAAGGAGGACAAAGGATCCAAACCCAGCCTGCGCCATGTCTGAAAACGCCGCTGCGACCAGTCCGGGACGGGCCCTTGCCGCAGCGATGCGGCGCCACCTCTTCTACAGCCAGGCCAAGTCGTCGAGCCTGGCCACCCGGCACGACTACTACTGGGCCCTGGCCCTGGCCGTGCGCGATCGGCTGCTGCAGAACTGGGTGGACACGGCCGACACCTATACCAACGCGCACGTGCGCACGGCCACCTACCTCTCGGCCGAATACCTGCTCGGTCCCCACCTGGAAAACAACCTGGTGAACCTGGGCCTGCGCGACGCCGCCCAGCAGGCCTGCTCCGAACTGGGGCTCGACCTGCAGGACCTGATTGCCGAAGAACCGGAACCGGGCCTGGGCAACGGGGGCCTGGGGCGCCTGGCGGCCTGCTTCCAGGAGTCCCTGGCCAGCCTGGAGCTGCCGGCGATCGGCTACGGCATCCGCTACGAGTTCGGCATCTTCCGCCAGCAGATCACCAAAGACGGCCAGGTGGAAAGCACCGACCCCTGGCTGGCGAGGGGCAACCCCTGGGAAGTGATCCGGCCGGAGTGGAGCTATCCGGTGCTGATCGGCGGCCAAACCGTGATGGGCGTGGCCTATGACACGCCGATCCTGGGCTACGGCGTTCACACCGCCAACACCCTGCGCCTGTGGTCAGCCCAGGCCCCCGATGAATTTGATTTCGCCTCCTTCAATGCCGGCGATTACACCCGGGCTGTGCTCAACAAGGTGCAGTCGGAAACCCTCTCGAAGGTGCTCTATCCCAATGACGAGCTCGAGCAGGGCAAGCGGCTGCGGCTGAGTCAGCAGATCTTCTTCGTGTCCTGCTCCCTACAGGACATGTTCCGGATCCTCAAGGGCCAGGGCCTGGCCGTCACGGACTTCCACACCAAGTTCGCCGTTCAGCTCAACGACACCCACCCGGCGATCGCCGTGGCCGAGTTGATGCGCCTGCTGATGGATGAGCATGGCATCGATTGGGATACGGCCTGGGGCATCACCACCGCCAGCATCAGCTACACCAACCACACCCTGCTGCCGGAAGCCCTGGAAACCTGGGGGGTGGAAATCTTCGAGCAGCTGCTGCCGCGCCAACTGGCGATCATTTACGAAATCAACGCCCGCTTCCTGCGCATGGTGCGCCTGCGCTATCCCGGCGAACCTGACATCCTGCAGCGCATTTCCCTGATTGAGGAAGGGTCCCAGCGGCGGGTGCGCATGGCCCATCTGGCCGTTGTCGGCAGCCACCATGTCAATGGCGTGGCCGAACTGCACAGCGAACTGGTCAAGGAAACCCTGTTTGCCGACATGGCCCGGCTCTGGCCCGAGCGCTTCACCAATGTCACCAATGGCGTGACCCCCCGGCGTTGGTTGGCCGTGGCCAACCCGGCCCTGGGCTCCCTGCTGGATGAGGCCATCGGCCAGGGCTGGCGCAAGGACCTGGCCGAATTGCAAGGCTTGGAAGCCTTTGCCGATGACAGCGCCTTCCTCGATCGCTGGCGGGGCGTGCGTGACCTCGGCAAGCAACGGCTGGCGTCCCACATCCACAGGGAACTGGGCGTGCTGGTGGATTCCGGCTCCCTGTTCGATGTGCAGGTGAAGCGGATCCACGAATACAAGCGCCAGCACCTGGCGGCCCTCCAGATCGTGGAGCGCTACCTGCGCCTCCGCGCCGGCGAGGACCTCCCCGCCCGCACCTTCATCTTTGGTGGCAAGGCGGCCCCCGGCTATGCCATGGCCAAGCTGATTATTCGCTTGATTGTGGGCATCGCCGATGTGGTGAACATGGATCCATCCATGCAGGGGCGGCTACGGGTGGTGTTCCTGCCCAACTTCAGCGTGTCCCTAGGCCAGCTGGTGTATCCGGCGGCCGATCTCTCCGAGCAGATCTCCACCGCGGGCAAGGAAGCCTCCGGCACCGGCAACATGAAGATGGCCCTCAATGGGGCCCTCACGATCGGCACCCTCGATGGCGCCAACATCGAGATTCGCGAAAAAGTGGGCGCTGAAAACTTCTTCCTGTTTGGCCATAACGCCCGCCAGATCGAAGAGCTGAACCGCACCGGCTATCACCCGATGCCCTGGCTGGAAAACGAACCCACCGTGCGCGAAGCCATGCACCTGATCAGCTCCGGCTTCTTCAGCGAAGGCGATGGCAGCCTCTTCCAACCCCTGCTAGCCAACCTCTCGAGCACCGATCCCTTCCGGGTGATGGCGGACATCGGCGATTACCGCCGCTGCCAGGATGCGGTTGATGGGGCCTGGGTCGACACCCGTCGCTGGAACCGGATGTCCCTGCTGAACACAGCTCGTTGCGGCTTCTTCAGCAGTGACCGCTCGATCCAGGAGTATGCCGAGCGGATCTGGAAGATCCAGCCGGTGCCGGTGAACTCCTGCAGCCTGGTGCAGGCCACCGAGGCCTGAGGGGCGCCCGGATATCGCGGTGGGGGCTCCTGGGCCGGTTCCTGGAGTCCAGGAGCAATCCCCTGGACTCGATCCGGTTGGCGTGATGGATGGGGCGGAGTTCCGGGTCCCAGCGCCCCAGCAACTGGGGGCATTGCTGGTGGCCGACAAACCTTCGGGCCTGCTCTGCCAGCCCGGACGGGGGCCGCACCTGGCCGATTCGCTGCTGACCCGGCTGCGGGAGCAATGGCCCGGGGCCCAGCTGGTGCACCGGCTCGATCGGGACACCTCTGGCCTGGTGCTGCTGGCCCTCGATCCTGCCCTGCACCGGGCCCTCAGCCAGCTGTTCGCCGAGCGACTGGTGCACAAGAGCTACCGGGCCGATGTGCTCGGCGTGCCGGCCCAGCCAGCGGGAAGTATTCACCTGCCCCTGGCCCGCCAGTGCCGCCAACCACCCCTCTATGGGCCGGACCCGGCCGGCAAAGCCGCCCACACCGACTGGCTCCTGCTGGAGGCCTGTTCGCACTGGAGCCGGCTAGAACTCCAGCCCCACACCGGCCGCTCCCACCAGCTGCGGGCCCACCTGGCGGCGATCGGCCATCCGATCCTGGGGGACCCGCTCTATGGGGCTCAAGCCAGGCTGGATCGAGCCCCAGCAAACCTGAATCCTGGAGTACCAGCGTTGAGGCCAGGTGTAGCCGAAAATAGGGGGGCCACTCGGGGGCCCCAGGCAACGCGCCTGCGGCTCCATGCCACGGCCCTGGCCTTTCGCCATCCGCTCAGCGGTGACGCCCTGCAGTTCCATTCCGCCTGTCCGTTTTGAGCCATCCCCCCTCCGTAGGCCTGCTCGGCTTCCTGGCCGCCAGCCTCACCACCGTGAGCTTTTTCCCCCAGGCGATCAAAACCGTGCGCAGCGGCGATACCCGGGGTATTTCCTTACCCATGTACGCCCTCTTCACCCTGGGCGTTAGCTGCTGGGCGCTGTATGGCCTGGTCACCCGCGATGGCCCCTTGATCGTGGCCAACGCCATCACCCTGGTGCCGGCGGCGCTGATCCTGGAGCGCAAACTGCGAGCCGTGCTGGCGGGCGCAGGGCCGCGGAGCTAAGGAGCTCGTCAAGGCTCGATTGCTACCGCATCAAAGGCCCTTCTTGGCAGCAGATCAACCCCTCTAGATTCAGGGTTTGGGTGCCATCAATAGCTTGCAACTAGAGACCCCGATGGCATGGTGCCCAGAACCATGGTTCCATGATCCAGCTGGCTTGGCGACGAAGAATTGGCCAGCTTCGGCCCAACGCAGGCGCGGGTAAAAGAGAACGCAAGAAAAAGGATCGACAATCGGGCTTTTCGATCGCAATTGCCATCATCACGGCCCTCGTCATCCTCATTGGACTGCTGGCGATTGTGTCACGCTCCAGCAATAGCTTTTTAGCGACCCTCTGGCAAAGCGATTTTCGCAATGCCCGCGAAGGGGCCGAATATGGCCTAGCGGCCTTAATCGGCCAGCTCAACCAGGATCGCAGCAATTACCTGTTAGTAACGGAATGGTCCTGCTGGCAGCTGATGACCGCGATGGATACAAACGACACGGTGGTGATCTACCTGGCGGAACCCCAGGCCAATCGAATCCAGGGCATCAGCAGCAATACAACCCTTGCCCAGAAATGGCAAATCCTGCCTTCAGGCAGCCTGGCGATCGATGCCGCTGGAGCCATCAGCGGCACGGGCGTGCGCTACCAGCTCTGGGAATATCGGCCTCCCCGCAGCCCCAGCTCGGGCTATACGCCGCCACCCACCTGCCCCAGCGAAGGATTGATGACCCGATTTTCGAACCTGTTTGGTGGCAGTGCCTTTCTCACCGTGGTGGCTGAGGCCTATCGCAATGGCCACCTGGTGAGCAGCTACACGATCGAGGAAGAGGTACATGTGCGCGGCGGCCCCGCCTCTGCTAACGAGGGCTCAATTGTGCTCCTGGGGGATCCCAGCAGAAGCACCCTGGCCAAGGGCAATCTCTATAACGATGCCAATGAGAATGGCATCCTCGATGCCAATGATCCCTTCCTCAATATCTTTTGCGTGCTCTGCACACCTGCGCAAACGGCGGCCCTACAAGCGGGCTATGCAGGTGCGATTTTCTCGGGCAAATACAAGACCCCGCCCTTTCCCTTCTGCGATAAGGATGGCAATGGCTTCCACAATGGCGCCGATCTCACCTATCCCTGCGAGCTGGCGGGCTATGCGGTCAGCCTGGATAACGACAACGCTGGTGGCTCAGGGGCAAATCTGGCTCCGAAGCTGGGGCTAGCCGTAAGCGGTGGCTCCGGATCGGGCATGACGGTGAATCTTAACTATTGCCAGGCCAGTGATGTGTCCTCGGCCAAACCCTGCACGGCGACGGGCCTGGTTAAGTCGGCCACCGTTGCCAACTTTGGCAGCGGCTATGCAATTGGCGAGAGCGTCTCGGTGCCCAGTAGTAGCGCCAGCACGGCCTCGCCCGTGCTGCTCCATGTGACCTCAAGAAGCACCAGCCTTAGCGGGAATTACCCCGAATACCCCTATGTGGATTCCAGCCACACAAGCCTGCGGCAGGAATGCAGCCAGGAGAGCGATTCCCTCGGTCAGGGCTACATTGGCTGCCTGGCCGACTCAATCACAGGCGATGTGAATGTGCGCACCGACATCACCAAAGCCACCGACGGCACACCGATACCAGTCAAGCTCTTTGTGAGCGGCCCGATCGATATTCGCGGCAATACCTCCCTGGCGAATGGGGCCTATCCCCAGTCACCATCCGCCCTGCAGGTGTATGGTTTGCCCTCGAATTCCAATGGTCTTCAAAATTGCGACGACCAAAAAGTTGATATCAAAGGAGTTAGCTCGATGAAGGGGTTTTTCCTGTGGATGCCCCGGGGCAAACTGTATTACAACGGCACCACCAGCTATGCAGGCACAGCCTGGGTGTGTGCCTTCCTGCCCAACAGCAGCAACAAGAGCCGTTTTCTTGGCTCCAGCCAGGCCCAAATCGGCGGCACGGTTCCGATCGGGATCTTCAAGTATCGGGCCGTGGGCGTGGCCCGAATGAACCTGCCATGACGCCGCCGTATCAACCCCCGACAGGCCAGCAGGGCAAGCGCAGGGGCTTCAGCCTGATGGAAATGATCGTGGCGGCGGCAATCTTCTTTGTGGCCATGGCTGGGGCCACCACCGCGATCATTGGTGCCATTCAAATCTCAACGCGGGCGGCCGTGCGTGAAGCCCTTGAGGCCGCAGTCACCCTGGATCTCAACTGGATCCGGGCCTACGCCAAATCCTGGCATTGTCAGACGGGCCCCTATGCCAGCTGCCTCAATATCACCAGTGGCAGTGCCCTCTCGGCTTCGGCCTTGAATTATCAACCGCCCTACGATCCCACCCCTGGCTCGGCCTACCAACAGTTCGCGACCCTCTGCACAAACCGCAACAGCAGTGCCCTAGCAACGCCAGCCCACCAGCTTCTGATCGAGGCGAACGGTATTGCCAGCGGGTCCACCAATCCACCGCCGCCGCCCCTACCGATCCCGGCCACGGCCGGGGTGGAGCAGGCGATGCCCCTATCGAGCAGCAGCTTGAATGCACCGAGCCTGGCCAAAAGTTATCGCCTCTATCGACTGATCACCGTGCCAGTCGATGCGGTGAACCCCAACTGGTTCAATGGCAATTATCTGTCAATTCGTTATTACACCAAGAGCACAGATACACCCAGCATCGCCTTTCAGCGAGTTGCCTCGGTATTTGTGGAGGCCACCTCATGGTGCCCCTAAAGTCTTCAAGACAGCGGCCCAAGCGGGGATTCAGCCTGGCTGAGCTGATGATCACGGTGGCGATCATCGGCATTCTTTCCTCGGTTGTTATCGGTTCGATGGCCGAAACCCGGCGGCGGGCGACCACCCGGCTAGCGGCCCAGGAATTGCTGGGTTTTGTTGATGCGGTCCGCCGTTCCGCCATGGCGAGTGGCCTGGAGTGCCGGGTCAACTTCACGGCCCCCAGCAGCTTCAGCGTGATCGAACACCACACCAGTGCCACTGCGGGCCAGCTGGGCCTGGACCGTTGCGCCCGGGCCTTCAGTGGCGGGGCTGCCAGCTTGAATCTGGACCAGGGCAGTGGCTCGTCAACCAGCTTGCAGGTGGTGGCTCCCCCGGACGACTTGCTCCTGACCCCCTTGGGCACGGTGGCCAATCCGGTGACCCAGATCTATTACCTCTCGATCGCAGACAGCAGCCTGGAGCGTTGTATCGCCGTGCTGGCCCCGGTGGGATTTGTGCGCGTCGGCCAGCGACCCTATGGGGGCGACACGAATACGGCCCCCTGCAATTACGTGGCCGGCTATTAGGGCCATGAACAGGATCTCGGACCACTCCAATCCGCAGCCCCAGCCCAGCCTGACGGGGCCCTCTCTGCCCATGGGTGGGCCCAAGCCCCAGCGGCCAGACCCTCTTCAGCCGCAGGGGTGGGAACGGGGTTTCAGTTTGGTCGAACTGATGGTGGCGGTGATGGTGGGTGGGGCGGTGCTGTTGAGCGTGGGCACGGTCTTGATGGCCCAAATTGAGATTGCGAGGGTGGCGGAATCGAGTCAGCGGCTGCGCGATAATTGGAGTCGCCTGGCCCAATTCATCGAAAGCGAAATCATCCTTTCGGAGCGGATCCTGACCGATCCAAGCGTGATTGTGGCCATCGCCGGAAGTGGCAACGTTTGTAGCTATGCCACCAGCGACATCAAACTGGCCCTGGTCAGCGATGACAACGCCAGCGTGATTATCTATGCCCTGCAGCCAGTGGCGAGTGGCGATACCCAGTGGCGGGGGCCCAACCTCCTGAAACGTTGCGGCAAACTCGACAGCAGTGGCGCCCTGGTGGGGGCCATCAGGGACCAGGTTCTCGCCGATGGGGTGGTGGCCTTCACGCCCGTGATCACGGTGGAGACCCTCAATACCCTCTCCTCAGCCGGCCGCAATGTGACGGTGGACCTGAGCCTAAGCACGCCCGCGAGCCCCGCGACCTATACAGGCCGCTTTGGCGGCCAGGCCCGGGTGAATCCCGCCTATAATTTTCTCAACGACCATGCCAATCAAGGCAGCACCGATCTCTGCGCAAAAACGGGAATCCTGTGTGGCTCAGGCACCCTCGAATTTACAGCGATCAATTGTCCGGTTACACCGACAAGATCGCCTTGTGATCTCTCCTTTATCCATCAATACCATCCAAGCGGAACCAGCACCATCCTGGGCAGCAGCCTGCACGAAGATGTGATCTACTTCCCAGACAATCGGGCCGCCTACACTCTCTATGGGATCAGCAGTTCGTTCCCCTGCACCCGCCAGCTTTGCACCGTCTACGGCGCCAGCTTGGGCACGGTGACCATCAGCCAGGGCGATGTGCTGATCTTCCAGGATGGGGACCTGCGATTTTAAGCGCAGGCGACACCGACTGCTTTGGCAGCCAAGCCTGGGTGAAACCCACCCATACGATTCTCAACGGCCAGGCTAATCAAGGCACCTAGAATCTCTGCGCCGCAGACTGCCTCCTTTGCAGGGCTGCATCCCTGGCGTTCACCACCGGTAATTGCTCTGCCGGATCGGCCTAAGAACTGGTCTCCATCCATTAAAACCCATCAACTGACACCAGCATCATCCTGGGCAACAACCTGTCCAGGATGGGATCGTCCTCTCAGGGAATCCGGCTGATTACTTCCTCCATGGGATCAGCAGCTCCTTACCCTGTACCCGCCAGCTTCGAATGGCTTCCGACTCCGGACCACTGGTGACGATCAGCCAAGGTATGGGCTGGTGTTTCTGAAGGCGGATCTGCCATTCTAATTCACAGCTCGCTTGCATCTAGGAAGAGGTTCCAGCAGAAGTGGCCCCAGCGCAGGTCATCTGCCCTGATGTAGTAATTGCAATCGTGACAGCTTTGCTTGTGGCTGGAATGGCAACTCCCAAACAATTCGCAGCCATGGCAATATTAAATTCGCGACTTGCAATCGTGTGTGCGATGAGGGGGGGCGTCCCACCAAGAACACCTCCACAAGTAATTGTAACTCCATCCGGGGTCTTCACTGTTGCGCCAGCAAGGTCGGCCTCAGCATTGAAAACTGCACATTCCTTCGCCAATCCAACAGCCTCACCAAGCTTTGCCTTGGCATCAGCACGGTCACGGGCATTGAGGAACTGGGGCAAAGCCACGGCCGAAAGCAAGCCGATGATCGCCACAACGATCATCAGCTCCACCAAGGTGAAGCCTTTGCGGACAACATTGTGGCACTGGCGCAGCTGCTGCAGCAGGGCCAGTTGGGTTTGGTAGCGCATGACTTTTATGGAGGGTATCGCATCCTCAGGCTTAGGAAGGCTGGGCAACAAAAGCAATCATTCAAGCGGTGCATTTATGCCGGTTAAGTAAAAACCAAGAAAACGCCTAATCAACAGCTTCCCAGGCGCAGATCCACCTCATTTCAGCATCAGTGCTTGACGGCAATCCGCTTGCTTGCCTGAACATGCGCCGATTAGGGCCCAAACAGGCGCGTCCAACGGATCCACCGGCCGCCGGGCCGGTCTGGAGTCGCTCCTGCAGCTCCGAACTGCAGCGGCCGCGCCCCAAAACCGGCTTTGGCATCCCAGGACACCGAACCCCCGTTCACGGTCCGTTACGATCTCTTCAAGTTTCTTAACCCACCCCCTTCCATGGCTGACTCCACCTCCCGCTTCGGTTTCGTTGCCTTCGCTGAAACCTGGAATGGCCGCCTGGCCATGCTCGGCTTTGTGATCGGCCTCGGCACCGAGCTGCTCACCGGCCAGGGCATCCTCACCCAGATCGGCCTGGGCTGATCGCTCTGGGGCCTGGCTGCTGGAGCACCAGGCCCCATCGCATTTCATCAAACAACTGAAACCCCACCTGGCTCGCGCCGGGTGGGGTTTTTGCTTGGTCGCCAACGGGGGTCAACGGCGGGGTTCAACCGGTCAAGGCCCGGCTCGGGACAGGCCCCTGGCGGCGATCAGCCCTTGGCCAGGCGGTTGCGGGGGGGGTGGCCATCGCCCTGGTGCAGGGCCCGGATCCAGGCCCTCGCCTTCAAACCCAGGGCCGTCGCCAGGGCTGCCAGCAGCAGGCAAAGGGCCGCCGCTGGAGACGCCCCCAGCCAGGCGGCGGCCCCCAGGGCCCCCAGCACGGCCAGGCCACAGCCCTGCTGCAGCCAGCGCAGACGCTTAAGGGCACCGCGGCAACTGCGGCAATGGCGGGTGTGGCTGTCGTAGCGATCCAGGAGGGGGCGCCGCTCCTGGCGCTGGGGCAAGTGCTGGCTCGGGAAGGGCACTCCGGCGTAGCGATTGAGCCAGTCGTGCAGGGCTTTGACGTAGAGATCGGCGCCCGTGGCCAGAAAGCAGCTGCGGGTGAGGGCGGCGCTGCCGCCGCGGCCCTCGAGCACCCGTTCCTGCCAATGCAGAAAGACCTGGTCGTCCTCCAGCACCGTGTGGTTGGCCAGGTGCTGGAGCCACTGGGGCCTGAGCGCAAGCAGGCGGCCCGGCAGGGGCGACTCGAACTGGAAGGGGAAGCGGGCGAATAGGCGGCATTCGCCCCGGCGCATCGGCGTGGCATACACCACCGTGAGGATGCGGGCGAAGCCCTTGGCGGTGAGGTCGTGCCACATCAGGCAGGGGGCCTGGAACACCGTCTGCTGGGCACCGAGCTTGCCCCGCCGGGGCCCCTCCGCCCACAGGCCCGTGAAGCCCTCGGGCCCGAAGCTGGTGAGCTCCAGCCGCACCGGCCCGGCCGTTTCGCGGCGGCCGACGCTGGCGTGGTGGGTGAAGGGCACGTGGCTTGGGTCGAGCACGTTCTCGAGCACGGTCAGGGCGTCCATGGGCAGGTCCCGGAAGGTGTCCTGCACGGTCCAGCGCCCCGCCTTGCCAGCCTCGGTGACTTCCTCCGCCAGCACCGGCACAAGGGGCAGGGGATGGCGGGCCGCCTGGTCGGCCTCACCGGCGAACACAAACAGCAGCCCCTGGGCCTCGGCGGTGGCGTTGCGGAGGCAGGAGCTGCGCCTGGGGCTAGGGGCCACGCCCGGCTCCGCCTGGGGAATGGCGGTGCACTGGCCGGCGCCGTTGAAACTCCAGCCGTGATAGGGGCACTCCAGCTCGCCAGCGCCGTTGAGGCGCCCTTCCGAGAGGGGCACCAGCCGGTGCGGGCAGACATCGGCAAAGGCGCGCCACCGGCTCTCCTTTCGGTCGAACCAGAGCACCAGGTCCTGCTCCAACAGGGTGAAGGCGGTGGGCTTGGCCGGGTCCAGGTCCTGGAGGTAGGCCACCGGATACCAGCGCTGGAACCAGGCCTGGGCGCCCTGTTGCTGCCGGTCCACGGCGATTGCGGCGGGGGAGCCTTGATCGTGTCAGGCGGCGGCGCTGGCCGCGAGATTCAGGGCCGATCCGCAGGCGGCCCGAGCTGGCGAGACAAACCCTGGCGCCGGGATGGGCGATGGCACGGCTATGGGCAGCCGCCCCAGGTGCCGCCCAGCCCAGCAGGCTTAGGCCCTAGGCGCTGTAGCCCCGGCGCGGGGCAATCGGATAGGGGATGCGGCGGTGGCGCATGCGGCGCCACACCTGCACAAACGAGCGCACTACCAGCTCCAGTTCGGCCAGGCCCAGGCCGCTTTCGGCCAGCTGGCCATCGCGCCAGCGGGCATCGATCAGGCGCCGCACCATGGCGCGGGCTTCGGTTTCGCTGGTGTTGGGCGGCAGGGAGCGCAGGGCCGCCTCGCAGCCATCGGCCAACATCAAAACGGCCGTTTCACGGCTGCGGGGATTGGGGCCCCGGTAGCGGAACCGCTCCTCGGGAATCTCGGGAGTGCGTTCGCGGGCCTGGTGCAGGAAGTAGCCCATCTTCAAGGTGCCCTGGTGCTCCGGGATGAAGTCGGCTAGGGGGCGGGGCAGGCGGTAACGCCGGGCGAGCCGCAGCCCCTCATCCACGTGGGCCTGCAGGATCGCGGCGCTCGCCTCGGGATCATCGAGCTGGTCGTGGGGGTTGGCCCCATCGCCCTGGTTCTCGATGAACCACTGGGGCCCGTGCAGCTTGCCGACATCGTGATACAGGGCTCCCGTGCGGATCAGGTCCACATCCGCCTGGATCGCCCGGGCCCCCTCCTCGGCCAGGCCGCAGATCATCAGGGTGTGTTCAAAGGTGCCGGGGGCTTCACAGGAGAGGCGCCGCAGCAGGGGCCGCTCCAGGTCGGCCAGCTCGAGCAGCCGGGCCCGGGTGAGCAGGTCGAAGGCGCTCTCCACCAGCGGACTGAGCAGGAGGCCCACCATCAGCAGCCCCATCACCAGCAGGGCTTCCCCGGCCAGGTCGGCGGGCAGGGGCAGCTGGGTTTCGCTGCCCCGCAGGGACACCAGCTGCAGCAGCAGCCATTGCAGCACCAGGGCCCCCAGGGGCAGCAGCAGGGCCAGTTGCAGCAGCTGGGCCCGGCTGCGCTGGCGTCCCGCCAGCACCGCGGCGGCGGCGGCCACGGCGGCAGCCACCATCACCCGACCATCCAGCACGCCATTGAGGGGCATGGGCCAGAGCAGGGCGGCCCCGGCCAGCCAGGCCAGCCCGGAGGCCGTGCCCAGGCCCTGGGCCAAGAGCAAGGTGGGGGGCACCAGCAGGGCCAACGGACTCACGGCCGGCCCCAGCCAGAGCTTGAAGCCCTGCACCACCACCAGCACCGCCAGGGCCAACAGGGCCTGGCGCGGTTCCAGGGTGGCGCGCCAGCGGCGGCTCACCAGCACGATCACGGCGCAGGCCGCCAGGGCTTCGCTGAAATGGGCCAGCCAGGCCAGGGGCAGGGGCCGGCGGTTGACCAGCCCGAAATAATCGAGCACGTCATAGGACTGGGGACTGATCAGCTGGCCCTGGCGCACGATCAGCTCGCCGCGGCCGACGCTGATCGTGGGCAAGCCCTGCTGGGTGAGCAAATCCTCGATCAGGCGCTTACTCAGGGTTGGGTCGAGGCGCAGGTTGTTGCGCCCGAGCAAGGACTCGGCGACCAGGCGAGCTCCGAGCTGGCGACCCGGGGGCGGCAGGTTCTCGAGTTGCAATGCGGCCGCCTCCTCCAGCTGGCTGCGGGCCACGCTGGCCACCAGGCCCTGGCGCAGCATGCGCCGTTGGGCGGAGCGCAGCTGTTGCTGCCACTGGTTCAGGTCAGCGGCGGGCAGGCTGGCCAACCACTGCCGTTCGGGCGGAGTCAGGCTCACGGCCCCCACCCCCGCCTGGGGGGTGTGGGCTAGGCGTCCCACCTCCTTGAGCTGGGCCTCGAGCTGGTGCTCGAGCTCGTGATCCACCCGGGGGTCCGCCACCTGCACGTGGGTCCGGGAGCCCAGCAGGGAGCGGCGCTGTTCCAGGGCGCTGGTGTCCACCACCGTGGCCTCCTTGGGCGCCCGCACGGTGAAGGGGGACGGAATGCCGGGCCGCAAACTCGGCTCCGCCAGGGAGGGCCAACTGGAGAGCAAGGCCACCAGGGCCGCCATCACCAGAATCGCCAGGCCATCGCCCCAACGCCAGGGCGCTAGGGCCTGGCGAGGGGTCTCCAGCCGCAGCAGCCGGTGCCAGAGCTGACGCCAAAGGCGGAGGAACGAGCCCGGGCGGACCACCGAATAGGGACTGGGGTTTTCCACGCTACTTCTGCAAACTGTGGTCAGTTGCCCTGCCTGTTGCCCATGGCCACCCGTCTCGATGGCCGCCAGCTGGCGAACGAACTGGAGCAGCGGCTGCAAACGGTGATCGCCGCTCACCTGGCCCAGGCGGGGCGGCCCCCCGGCCTGGCGGTGCTGCGGGTGGGCGATGACCCGGCCAGCGGCGTGTATGTGGCCCACAAAGAGAAGGCCTGCAGCCGCATCGGCATCACCAACCACGGCGCCCACCTGGCCAGCAACACCCCCCAGGCCGAGGTGTTGGCCGAGATCGAGCGGCTCAATGCCGATCCGGCCGTCGACGGCATCCTGGTGCAGTTGCCCTTGCCCACCGGCCTGGACGAGGGGCCCCTGCTGGCGGCGATCGATCCCGCCAAGGACGCCGACGGCCTGCACACCCTCAACCTGGGCCACCTACTCAAAGGCGAGCCAGGTCCGCGCAGCTGCACCCCCGCCGGCGTGATGGCGTTACTGGCCCGCCACGGCGTGGAGCTGGCCGGCAAGCGGGCCGTGGTGGTGGGCCGCAGCATCCTGGTGGGCCAGCCCATGGCCCTGATGCTGCAGGCCGCCAACGCCACGGTCACCGTGGCCCACTCCCGCACCCAGGACCTGGCCTCGATCACCCGCCAGGCCGATGTGCTGGTGGTGGCGGCCGGTAAGCCCTTGATGCTGGGGGCCGAGCACGTCAAGCCCGGGGCCGTGGTGGTGGATGTGGGCATCCATCGCACCGAGTCGGGCCTCTGCGGCGATGTGCTCTTTGCCGAAGTGGAGCCGATCGCCAGCGCCATCAGCCCCGTGCCCGGCGGCGTCGGGCCGATGACCGTGACCCTGCTGCTGGTGAACACGGTGGCCAGCTGGTGGAGCCGCACCGGCGGATCGCCCGCCGCCAACCCGTTAAGGGATCTGCTGCCCTGAAGGCCTGCTCCGGTAACGACTGGCTCCAGTCGGGCCAGCGGGGGGGCACCGCCTGAGAGACTCCACCGGAGCCCACACCCTTTCATGACCGCGGCGGTGAGCACGACCTTCGATTTCGCCGCCTACCTGGAGGCCGCCCGGCTGCGGGTGGAAACGGCCCTGGATGGCTCGCTCGGACCCGAGCGGCCCGAATCCCTGCGCGAGGCGATGCGCTATTCGCTGCTGGCGGGCGGCAAACGGCTGCGGCCGATCCTCTGCCTGGCCGCCTGCGAGCTGGCGGGCGGCGACAGCAACCTGGCCCTGCCCACGGCCGTGGCCCTGGAAATGGTCCACACCATGTCGTTGATCCACGACGACCTGCCGGCCATGGACAACGACGACCTGCGCCGGGGCCGGCCCACCAACCACAAGGTGTTTGGCGAAGCCAACGCAATCCTGGCCGGCGATGCCCTGCTGACGCGGGCCTTTGAAATGGTGGCCCTGCGCAGTCCGGGGGTGCCGGCCGAGCGGCTGCTCCAGGTGGTGGGCGAACTGAGCCTGGCCTCGGGAGCCCCCGGGCTGGTGGGCGGCCAGGTGGTGGACCTGGAATGCGAAGGCAAGGACGTGGACCTCGAGACCCTCGAGTACATCCATTTGCATAAAACCGGCGCCTTGCTGCGCGCCTGCGTGCTCAGCGGCGCCCTGGTTGCCGGGGCCTCCGAGAACCTGCTAGCCGCCCTCGGCACCTACGCCCGCGGCATCGGCCTGGCCTTCCAGATCATCGACGACATCCTCGATGTGACCGCCAGCAGCGAGGTGCTCGGCAAAACCGCCGGCAAGGACCTCACCGCCGACAAAACCACCTACCCGAAATTGCTGGGCCTCGAGGAATCCCGCCGCCGGGCCGAAGCCCTCGTGAGCGAAGCCAAAACGGCCCTGGCCCCCTGGAGCGCCCAGGCCGCCCCGCTGCTGGCCCTAGCCGACTACATCACCAGTAGGGACCGATGATCGCTTCGATCGACCCGGCTGGCTTGAACACTGATCCGAATCTCTGGCAGGCCTTCTTCAGCAATGGCGTGCTGGCCTGGGGGCTGGCGGCCTGTGGGCTGGCCCAGGTCTCCAAGCTGCTGATTGAGCTGGTGGTGCACAGGCGCTGGCGACCGGCGGTGCTGGTGGAAACCGGCGGCATGCCCTCGAGCCATTCGGCGCTGCTGACGGGCACCACGGCTGGCATCGGCTGGCAGCTGGGCTTTGACAACCCCCTGTTTGCCCTGGCGGCCACCATGTGTTTTGTGGTGCTCTACGACGCCTCGGGGGTGCGGCGGGCCGCCGGGATCACCGCAGCGCGGGTGAATGGCCTGCCCGATGGCCTTTGGGACGCCAAGGGCGAAGGGCCGGCCGTGCTCAAGCCGCTCAAGGAAAACCTCGGCCACACCCGCCTGGAGGTGTTCGTGGGCAGCGTGATCGGTCCGGCCGTGGCCCTGCCCGGCCTGGTGCTGGTGGGATCGCCCCTGGAGATCGCCCACCATCTCGGCCTGCTCCAGGGCCAGCTGCCGATCGGGTGACCCTCCCCTCACCAGGCTCGAAGGAGGCATCGCTCACCCCGGGGCAACAGCAGGCGCTGGCGGCCTTCGCCACCTGGCTGCAGGGGCCCAGTGATGGCACGCCCTTTGTGTTGAGCGGCTTTGCCGGCACCGGCAAAACCTTCCTCTCCATGCACCTACTGGCCCAGGTGGAGGCCACGGGCCTCTGCTGGACGGTGGTGGCCCCCACCCACAAGGCCGTGGGGGTGTTGCGCCAGCAGCTGGCCCTGCATGGCCTGCAGCCCACCTGGTTCCCGGCCACGATCCACCGGCTGCTGCGGCTCAAACTCCGGCGCGAGCGCGATTTGGAGCGCTGCGAGGAAACGGAGCAAACCGCCATGGCCCTGGAACACCTGGGCCTGGTGCTGATTGATGAGGCCTCAATGGTGGACAGCAGCCTGCTGGAGATCAGCCTGCGCTGCGCCCACCCCTTCCGCACCAGGCTGGTGTTTGTCGGCGATCCGGCCCAGCTGCCGCCGGTGGGGGAACCGGTGAGCCCCGTGTTTGCCCTGGGCCGGGCCGAGCGGGCCTTTCTCTCCGAGGTGGTGCGCCACCAGGGCCCCGTGTTGCGCCTGGCCACGGGCCTGCGCGAAGGGGCCCTGCCCTGTCGCCAGCCACCGGTGCTGGCACCAGTAAGGAGCAGCCTGGGCCTGGTAGCCGTTACGGCCAGGCCGGATTGGCTGGCAGCGGCCCAGGCCGCCCTGCGCCGGGCGGCCGAACTGGACAACCCGGACCACGCCCGCATCCTCTGCTACACCAACCGCGCCCTCGAGCAACTGGTGCCCCTGGCCCGCCGCGCCATCCATGGCGAGATGGCAGACCAATTGCCGGTGTTGCCCGGCGAGGTGCTGATCAGCCGCTCCGCCGTGATGGCACCGGCCTGCCGCCAGGGGGAAGAGGGGGCCGAGGAGCCGGACATGCTGCTGGGCTCGAACCGGGAACTGGTGGTCCGCGATGTGACGCCAGAGCGCTGCGACCTGGCCGATTTCGGCGTCGGCAGCGGCGATGGCGTCACGGCCACCGTGATCGACACCCTCACCGCCGAGGTGGAAGCGGGCGAAACCCGGCTCAGCCTGCGCCTGTTGCCGCCGGTGGGAAGTGCCGCCCGCCAGCAGCTGGATGGGGTGTTAGCCCGGCTGCGCCAGCAGGCCCGCGACGCCGGCAAAAAAGACGGCCGGGGGCTATGGCGGCGCTTCTTTCTGGTGCGCGATGCCTTCGCCTCCCTTGGCCCTGCGGCCGTGTTGACCGTGCACCGCAGCCAGGGCAGCACCTTTGGCGAGGTGTTCGTGGCCGGGGATGTGTTTTGGCCGAGCGATGAGCAGCTGCGGCGCCAACTGGTGTATGTGGCGGTGAGCCGGGCCAGCCAGGCGGTGTGGCTGGTGGGCGCCCAGGCCAGCACCAGCACCTCAGGACAGGCGGAAGCCCAGCGCTGGCAGGAGTGGCTGGCGGCGGGAGCCTGAAATCCCCCTCAGGGCCCAAACCGCACGACCCAGGCTTCCGGTGGGGACGGGTTGGGGAGCTCCTTGCTTGAAAACCTCCGTTAGGGCCTCACCACCGTTGCTATCCATGCCCTCCATGCCTTGAGGGTTGCCCCAAGCCCTCAAACAGCCTGGAGCTGCTGGAGCTGGGCTTCCAAGCGCTGCCGCAGCCGGGTCTGCACCAGGGAGCAGAGGTCGTTCACCAGGTCGTTGTCGGCGCTGTAGATCATGCGCACGCCCTCACGCACGCAGCTCACCAGGCCGGCCCGTTGCAGCTGGCCCAACTGGCGACTGACGTGGGACTGGCTAAACCCCGTGGCCTCGATCAGGGAGGCCACATCAAGGGACCCCTGGGCCAACAGGCAAAGAAGTTGCAGCCGGGCGGGCTCACTGAGCAGGCGGAAGAACTGGCTGTACTCCTCCAGTAACTGGGGGCTGGGCATGGAGCCAGGGGCAGGCATGGACACATGGTTATGACGGTCAAGCCATTATGCAGCCAGCCGCCTGCCAGGCCCAACCCGGCATGCCTGAGCGGCCCTGGCGAGCCGAACAGCCCACCTGACCCGCAGGCCTGAGCTGGCGACCTGACGCTGAAACGCCCCAGCCCATCCAGCGGCAGGGCCCTTGCTTGATCGCCTTTATGCGTGTACGCTCATAGCAGCCACAAAGGCATTTCCCATGGCTGTCGCCTCTTCCACCCCGGTCACTTCCACCCCGGCCCCGCTGGCCACGCCCCTGCTCAGGGCCGCCGCCGGCGGGGCCTCCCTGCTGCTGCGCCAGCTCTTTGATGCCGACACCGGCACCTTCACCTACCTGCTGGCCGATGGGGGCACGGGCGAGGGGGTGCTGGTCGATCCAGTGTTCGAGCAGCACAACCGCGACCTGGCCCTGATCCGGGAACTGGGCATTGAGCTGGTGGCCAGCCTCGACACCCATGCCCACGCCGACCATGTGACCGGTAGCTGGTTGATGCACCAGGCCACGGGCTGCGCCATTGGCCTGGCTGCTGCCGCCCGGGCTAAAAACGTGACCCGCCCCCTAGCCGGTGGCGATCGGATCCGCTTCGGCAGCCGGGAGCTGGAGGTGCGCTCCACCCCCGGTCACACCGATGGCTGCCTCACCTTTGTGCTCGACGACCACTCGGCGGCCTTCACCGGCGACGCCCTGCTGGTGCGGGGCTGCGGCCGCTGTGACTTCCAGCAGGGCAATGCCCACGCCCTCTATCGCTCGATCACCGAGCAAATCCTCTCCCTGCCCGACGCCTGCCTGCTCTATCCCGGCCACGACTATGTCGGCCGAACGGTGAGCTCGGTGGCGGAGGAGAAAGTGTTCAACGCTCGCCTGGGCGGTGGCGCCAATGAGCGCGACTTCGTGATCTTCATGGAGTCCATGAAACTGCCCCACCCCGGCCGCCTCGCCGAGGCCCTGCCCGCCAACCTGCGCTCCGGCAAGCCCCGGGAGGGCCAGGCTGGCGCGGCGGCGCAGCCGAGCTGGGCACCGGTGCAACGCAGCTATGCCGGCCTGCCCGAGCTACCCCCCGCCTGGGTGGCGGAGCACCGCCAGGAGCTCACCCTGCTGGACGTGCGCACGGCCGAGGAGTTCCACGGGCCCGATGGCCACGTGCCCGGCAGCCAGTTGATTCCCCTGCCGGAGCTAGAGGCCCGCCTCCAGGAGCTCCCCCCAGGCCGGCCTGTGGTGGTGGTCTGCCATTCCGGCAGCCGCTCGGCCCTGGGCACCCTGCAACTGCAAAAAGCCGGCCTGAGCCAGGTGGCCAACCTCCACGGAGGCCTGCGGGCCTGGGAAGCAGAAGGCTTCCCGATCGAGGGCGCCCCAGCCAACGCCTCCTGAGCCCTAACCCACCCCCCTCCTGCCTTCCCCTTGGGAAGTCCCTGCCATGACACCGTCCCTGCGCCTTAGCCCCCACGAACTGGCTGACCAACACCGCAGCGGCCGGGTGAGCATCGTTGATGTGCGAGAGCCGATTGAATTCGTCGGCGGCTCCATCCCCGGCAGCCGCAACATCCCCCTGGCCCAAATCAGCAAGGTGTCCTTGCCGCCAGAGCCCCTGGTGCTGGTCTGCCAGAGCGGCGCCCGCAGCGAGCGGGGCGTGGCGGCCCTGCGCAGCCGCGGCCTCGCCAAGGAACTGGCCGATCTGGAGGGGGGCCTGCTCGCCTGGGAGGCCGCCCGACTCCCCCTGGAGAGGCGCAGGGGGGCTCCCCTGCCGCTGATGCGCCAGGTGCAGATCAGCGCTGGTTCCCTGGTGGTGATCGGCGTGATCCTCAGCCAAACCGTGGCCCCCGGCTGGATCTGGCTGAGTGGCTTCGTTGGCGCGGGCCTGATCTTTGCCGGCATCTCCGGCTTCTGTGGCATGGCCCGCCTGCTGGCCCTACTCCCCTGGAACCGGGTGAAGGTGTGACCATCAGCGTTGTGCTGCTGTTACTGGGCGGCGGCGGCCTGATCGGCTTCCTGCTCGCCGTGCTCGGAGCCGGTGGCGGAATTCTGCTGCTGCCGTTGCTCATCAGTGGCGCCGCCCTCCCCACCCGGGAGGCCGTGCCCCTGTCTCTGTTGGTGGTGACCCTGATGGCCCTGGGCAACCTGGGCCCCTACCTGCGGCGCCGCCAGGTGGCGCCCAAACCGGCCCTGATCCTGGGGGTGCCGGCCCTGGCTGGTAGCTGGATCGGCGGCAGCCTGGTCAAGGCCGGCTATGTGGCCGAACCGGTGCAACTGGGCCTGTTTGCCGCCGCGGCCCTGCTGGCCTCCTGGCTGCTCAGCCGCGGCCAGGCCGTCTCCGCAGCCGCCGAACGGAATGGCAGCGGCCCACCCCTGGCCCTGGCCGTTCAGGGGTTGCTCGTGGGCCTGCTCACCGGCATCGCCGGGGTGGGCGGAGGCTTTGCAATCGTGCCGGCCCTGGTGTTGCTGGCGGGGCTGCCGATGCCACTGGCCAGTGGCACCAGCCTGCTGCTGATTGTCGTCAACAGCCTGGTGGCCCTGGCGGCCCTGGGCCACTGGCCCGCCGCCAGCCTGCCCCTGATGCTGCCCCTGGTGGGCGGCGGCTTTGCCGGTGCCCTGGTCGGCCAGCGCCTGGCCCCCCACCTAAGCGACCACCTGCTGCGCCGGGGCTTTGCCGCCCTGCTGCTCGGCTCGGCCCTGCTGAGTGGCCTGGAGGCCTGGCGCCGCCACGACCCAGCCGCCAACCGAACTACCCCAATCCACCGCTCTGCTGATCGTCCAACGCCCCCCAGCAAGCCACACCTCCTCGCCTGGCGCCTATCCGCCATCCCCCCAACCCAATAAATCCCATGAACCCCTTTTTCCAGCTCGACACGAACCGCCCCTTTGAAGAGGCCTGTGCAGCCCTGCAGATCTCGGTGCCAGCCCATGGGTTTGGGGTCCTAGCGGTGCATGATCTAGCCGCCACCCTGCGGTCTAAGGGGATTGAATTCCCCGAGCAATGCCGCGTGTTTGAGGTTTGCAATCCCCAGCAGGCCGCCCAGGTGCTCGCGGCCGACATGGCCCTCAACATGGCGCTGCCCTGCCGCATCTCCGTTTATACCCAAGCGGGCACAACACGCATCGGCATGATCCGCCCCGAAGCCATGCTGAGCGCTCTCTCCAGCGACCCGGCACTAGCGGAAGTTGCCCGCCAGGTAGAAGCCAGCACTAGGGCGATTATGGAGGAGGCCGCTGGGGTTTAAGTCTGGTGCAGGTGGCGAAATCGGTAGTCACGTTGATTGTTCCACCAACCCAGGGATGGGCGGATGGGGCGTTGGCGGTCAAGGGGATGGACTAGGAACCCTTCCATCTTTCGCTTCTCGCTGGGCTCGGCTGGTCGAATGCTCGGTGGCCCGGGGCCCGGGGCGCAATTGTGCTGTGTTAGGGCTCTGAATGCTCCTGGCATGGCATCCAAGGCGATCCCATCACATTGACGCCGGCGATCAACACGCCCATCCCCACCACAGAGACATTAATCAGTCCCATGGCGACAGCGCCCATGCTGATCACGCCCATGCTCACCGAACCGATCGGCACAATGCCAATCGAGATGATCCCCATTGAAAGAATTTCACTGTCTCCGCAGATCAGCCCTTGACTGCCGCCTAGGCTGCCCAAAATGATCAATGGATCAAGCGACAATTGCCAGACATTTGATAGCGCACAGGCGATTGACAAAGACTTCATCAAGGCATAGGCTGATGGGGGCCAGAATTCACAGCTGCGAGGCCCTAAAGCATGGTCAATCGTTTTTGGGTGGCTCCTTCGGTCGTCACGGTTATGGCCCTGGCTGGCGTGATGCTTCCCCCGGCCCAGGCAAAGCAGTTCAGCATGAATTCCATGTCTATCAGTGCAGAATTGAGAACTGGCCCCCTGTTGCTGGCCTGTGGCGGGGGAGGATCCGGGTCCTATCGGAAGCCAGCCAGGCCCGGCCATCATCAGGGCGAAACCCCTACCCCGGCGAACACCAAGCCCGCGCCCACTGCACAACCACCAAATTCCTAGGGAATTGATGGTGACCTGGATGAACTCAAACGGCTGAGCCAGCCAGGCCAGCGCCGCAATGGTCGCAAGCGTTTTCTTGTCACCATTGCGGTCGTTGCACAAGTATTTAGAATTTGAAAGTCGTTTTAATCAGCCCCCCGAACTGACTAAAGGTTTGGTCGGCGGGGGTGCGTTGGCCCAGGGGGCGGCTCAGGTAAATTAGTGCCGGGGTCACTGTGATGTGATCCGACACCTGGACCTTGTACCACCACTCCCAGACAAAGTTGCCATCGTCTGGTGCGGCTGATCCAGTTAATGCGGTAGCAAACACGGGCTGGGCAACGGCCATGCCAAAGTCATTGCCCTTAGCAAAAACATCGGTCCACTGCAGGCCCACCATCCAGGACTGGCTGGTGCTGAGGCTGAGGCTGCCGGCGGCAGGGCTCGGATTGAAGGCGGTGCCATTGATGCCCCAGCCCAGGCTGACGGAAGGCAGCCAGCCACTCTTCAGGGGTTGCCAGAAGCCACTGAGACCAAAAGCATTGGTGCTGGCATTGGGATTGTGGTCAATGCCGGAGTGGGTGAAGGGAGTTGTTCCGGGCACAAATTGAGTCTCCGGTTGAACATAGCTCCAGATGGCGGCCAATCCCCATTGTTCAGCGGCGTAGGCCAACTGAACGCTACCTGTGGCTCCCGCACTTTTGGTGCCAATCCCACCGGTTGCGGAGGAAGGGGTTCCAACGGTGCCGATCTGGCCCTGGCCTGACACGTAATTAGCACTAACGCTATAACCATTCTTTTGCCACCAAAGGCCAGCACCGGCCCCAAGGTTTTTGCTGTAGGCCGCCGGAGCCCCATTAACGGTCATCACGTTCAAGATGGTGTCTGCGGGATAGACACTGGGCCACAGGGCCAGCATGTCCTCCTGCCCGACGCGAGGACCAATGGTGGCCGTAAAACCATGACCGAGGGGACGCTGATAAAACAGCTTGTCGATGCCTACAATATTAGGCCCAGCATCTTCTTCAAAAGCGACCTCAAGTTCAGACAGGCCGAGGGCATGGGGCGATCCCCCAAAAACGCTCGAACCAAAGTTGCCTGCCCGTAGCAGGGTGCGCAGGAGATCTTTGCCGTCGAAGCTGGTATCTAAGCTCAACTGCAAGTCATAGTTGAAGGTGGTGCCATTCGGCAGGGCAACGGCTGAGCCAGTGCGACGATTGACGGTATTGGCACCCGTATTGATGGCACTGCCACTGAAGGCGTTCGCCCCGATCACGAAGGTGGCAAGACCCGACAGCTTGGTCGTAGTCGAAAATTGACTGGCTTCCAGACTGCCTACGCGGGCCTCGATCCCATCGACACGGCCCTTGAGGATCGCCAGCTCCTTTTCAAACTCTTTGGTTAGCTTCTTGAGTTGATCGGTTACTTCCGTGACGCGATCTCGGCAGGCGTTCAGCAGGGCAGCCGCCTCAAAACGGGTGAGCGGCTTTTTGCCAGCGAAGGTGCCGTTTGGATAGCCCGCCACGCAGCCGTAGCGCTCCACCAAATTGGAGAGGGCTTGATAGGCCCAGTCCGTGGGTTGCACGTCTGAGAATTGGGAGATGCTGGTGACCTGCTCCGCACTGGCGTAGTGCTTGATGGCCGGCAAGTTCAACGGGACGGCTTGGGCAGCGCCTGCAGCAAGGATCAGCAGGGGGGAGCCAACAAGACGAAGGGCGCGCATGGAACAGGCGTAAAGGGCAAGCAGGAGCCGCGATCACTGGCAAGGCAACCAGGCATGACGCCCGCCTGCCCAAGCCAGGAGCAACCGCAATGGGCCGCATCCTGCAGCAACCCTCCAGCAACCATGCCTTACTAGAGCCTTTCGTCAGGGCTTCCGGACCTGGCCTGCCCTAGGGCGACGGAGCTAGGAGCTCGACCCCTGCCCCTACCGGTGGCTTGGCCCCACCGCAGTCCTGCCATTGCTCCAGCAGCGCAGCCAACTCCTGGCGCATGGCCCCCAACTCCTGGATGTGCTGATCGATCGCTCCCAGCCTGGAGCCAATGGAACTCTTCAAGGACGTGCAATTACAAACGCCCGAGCGCCTGACCTCCAGGATGCGGCGAAGCTCTGACAGGGGCACATCCATGGCCCGAAGGGTGCGAATGAGGGATAGCTCCGCATAGATCGAGTCATCAAATAGACGGTATCCCCCATCACTTCTGGTGGCTGGGCGTATCAGGCCTTCGTCGCAATAGAAGCGAATGGTCTTGACCGGCACACCGGAATAGGACGCCACCTGGCCGATCTTCAAGCCGGGAGCTCCTTGGGGATCGCCAGTAGACACGGTCAACCAGGGTGGAGCCCTGCGGTCGAGATCAAAACTAGCTTAGGAGGGTTTTGCCTGATGTGCTATCCCAGAAAAGAAGGCCTAAGGACTGCAAGATAATGCCCTTATGGCGGCAAGAGAGCGAGCGAATAAGCATGCCTATACCTTGCCCTATCGCTCAACGATTCCAAGTGGTTTCTTGTGAATTTATATGCCATAGCACCCCCAAAAAAAGAGGTCTGGAGCTGATTAGCTGAAGGTCCGCTGATGCAGCCTGGCCAGGCTCAGTTGAAATCAGGCAACCAGCTGCTCAACAGACACACCCCACCAATCAGCAGAAACAGCCAGGGCGAAAAGCCCACCACCGTTCCAAGGGCCACGCCCAGACCGATCACTAGCCAGGGGCAACAGCGGGGCCAGGGACTCAAGGCCGTTTGCGAAAGCCCGCCACGCTCCGATTGCCCAGGGCAAGCCTGGCCAGCCGAGCTCGATGGGGCCGAATTGGCGGCGTCCGGCATGGCCAGGCCTGGGGGAGGACTCCGTTTCTAGCCAAGGATCTAGCCAAGGATCTGGCCAAGGGTTCAGGCGTCCTGGTCCTCAGGGCTCGCCCACCCGGCCATCGCGCACTTCATAGATGCGGCCCAGGCGGGGCATGATTTTGTCGTCGTGGGTCACCACAATCACGCTGGTGCCGATCTGGGCCGCCAACCGTTCGAGCAGGTCCATCACGGCCAGGGCCCGGCCGCTGTCGAGGGGCGCGGTGGGTTCATCGGCCAGCAGGATCGGCGGGCGGTTGATCAGGGCCCGGGCGATCGCCACCCGCTGCTGCTCCCCACCCGACAACTGGGCGGGCATGGCGCTGGCCCGATGGGCCACCTCCAGATCAATCAACAACTGGTCGGCGGCGGCCCGGGCCAGGTCGTTGGGCCGGCCCAGCAGCATGGCCCCAAGGGCGACGTTGTCGCGCACGGTCAGGAACGGCAGCAGGTAGGGCGCCTGGAAGATGAAGCCGATCTGCTCGCGGCGCAGGCGGGTGAGGTCCGGGTTCAACCAGCGGCTGCCCGTAAACACGGTCTGGCCGCCCAGTTCAATGTGTCCCTGGCTGGGGGTGAGCACGGCGCCGAGACACTTGAGCAAGGTGCTCTTGCCCGATCCCGACGGCCCCACCAGACCCACCACCTCCCCCCGTTCCACCCGCATCTGCACGTCGTGGAGGGCCGTGACGGCGGTCGGGCCCGTGCCGTAGGTCTTGCCCAGGCCCCGCACCAGGATTCCGGGCTCCCCAGCCGCAGGCGTCACTGGATCGCCTCGGCCGGATCCACGGCCAGGGCCGCCCGCACCCCCACCAGGCTGGCCAGGCTGCTGCTGGCCAGGGCCACTACGGCGGCGGCCACCAGGTCGCCCCGTTGCAGCACCACATAGCGGGGGAAGCGGGGCGCCAGGGCCTGGGCCAGGCCGGCGCCCACCACAAAAGCAAAGGCACCCAGGGCCAGGGCCTGCTGCACGACCATCGCGGCCACCTGGGAGCTGGGCATGCCAATCAGCTTCAACACGGCGATTTCGCGCAGCTTGGCCTGGGTGAGGGTGAACACGATGAAGCCAATCATGGTGGTGGTGACCACCGTGAGAATCACCAAAAAGAGGCCGATCTGGCGGGCCGAGGCCTCGATCAACTTGCCCACCATCGCCGCCTTCATCTGCGCGCGGCTGTAGGCGGTGAGGCCCAGCCAGCGGTGGATTTCTGAGGCCACTAGCTCCGGATTGGCGCCCGGCTCCAGCTGCACCAGCACCGCATTGGCCAGGGCCTGGCGCTGGGGCTCCTGGCCAATGCGGCGGCGTTGGCGGGCGATGGCTTCGTTACCAGCGAGGAACTGGATCTCCTGGCCATCGCGAAACGACACGAACAGCATCGGATCCCCCGTGGGCGACACCATCCGCTCGGTGAGTCCCACCACCGTGAAGCGCTTACGCCGAATCGGCACCTGCTCGCCCAGTTGCAGGCCACTGCCCTTGTCGGCCAGCAGTTCATCGCGGGCCTGCTGCAATGGCCGGCCGGCGAGCAGGCCCGGCGGCTGGCCCAGGCCGCCAATCACCCCCAAGGGCACGCCCGACACCAGCACCCGCTGGTCCCGCCCGGCCACCGGGATCAGCAGGGTCTGGAAGGTGGCCTTCACGGCCTGGGCGACACCGGGGAGCTGGCGGATGCTGCGGTCCAGGTCGTCGTCGAGGCGCGAGGCCTCGGCGAAGGGGCCCAGGGTGTGTTCTTCCACCACCCAGAGGTCGGCACCGCTGCGCTCGATCGCCGCCCCGGCATCCGCCACCATGCCCCGATACACCCCGGCCATCGACACGGTGACCGCCACCAGCAGGCCCAAACCGCAGCCCGTCACCAGCAGCTTGCCGCCGTTGTAAACGCTGTCGCGCCAGGCCAGGTTGATCATGGCTGCTCCGGCAAACGGGGCTGGACGTGCAAGCGATAGCGGCCCAGGGCGGCCGGATCCGCCGGGGGCCGCAGCAGCACCCTGGCCTCGGCCGGCAAACCGCCGAGCACCTCCACCCGCCCCTCGCCGTCGCTGCGGCCCAGTTGCAAGGGGGCGAAAACCAAGGCCCGATCGCCCGCCAACCAAACGCCCAGGCGCCCCTGGTGTTGGCGCAGGCTCGCGGCCGGCAGGGTGAGGGCCCCGGGCGAGGCCGGCAGGGCCACCCGCACCTCAGCCAGCTCGCCGAGGGAGGGGCGCAGCCCGGCGACCCGCAGGGGCCCGGGGGCCAGGCTCACTTTGGCGTTGAGCTCTTCGGTGAGGCTGTCGGCGGTGGGTTCAATCCGCTCGATGCGGCCGGAGAAGGCACGGCCCGCCAGGCGGCGGAACTCCACCGTCGCCGGCTGGCCCACGGCCAGGCCCGTGGCCTGGCGCTGGTCAAAGCGCACGTCAATCCAGAACTGGGCCGGATCGGCGATCTCCAGCACCGGCTGGCCCGGCAGCACCGTGCTGCCCGGATCGAGCAGCCGCCGGGTGACGATGCCCGCCACCGGGGCGACCAGGCGCAGGCTCCGTTGCTGGGCCCCCAGGGCCGCCAGGACGGCGCCGGCCTCCCGCTGCGCCTGGGCCGCAGCCCGTTCATGGGCCTGGGCGCTGGTGGCGGCGGCCTCGGAGCGGGCCACGGCCTGGCGCCGTTCCAGCAGGGCGTCGTCGCTGACCGCCCCGGCCCCGGCCAGGCGTTCAAAGCGGGACGTGTTGCTGCGCACGTAGTTCAAGGTGGCCTGGGCCTCGCGCCCCTGGGCCGCTGCCACGGCGCGGGCCTGACGGCTGCGTTGCCAGGCGGCCTGGGCGGCCCGCAGGCGATCGGGCAGATCCACCGCATCGAGCTGGCCCAGCCACTGGCCGGCCCGCACCCCATCGCCGTTGTCCACCTCCAGGGACACCAACCGGGCCGAGGCAACGCTGCTGAGCAGGTGCCTGCGGCGGGCCTCCACCCGACCGATGCCGATCAGGCTCGGCTGCAGCATCAGCCGTTCGGGCCTGACCACCTCCAGCACGGCCGGCGCCAGGGGCCCCACCCACTGGCTGGCCCCAACCACCCCGAGGAGGGCAACGCCTCCGAAAGCCAGCCGCCAGCGGAGCCAGGGTCTAGAGCCAGCGCTGCCAGCGCTCATGCCAACCATCCGGGCGCGGAAGGCTTCTGCACAAGGGCCATCCGCGACGATTGGGCCCAGGGACAGGGAAGCCGATCATCGGCCCTTTGTCGCCGTAGCTGGGCCCGGGCAGCCTCGACATGGGCCAAGTGAGTGATGGGTCACTGATCGATCTTTAGGACAACGGCCAGAACCTGGCAAGCCGAAAGACGGACTCAGCCCCGATCCCGTAATACTGACCCTCGGAACCACCAATCAATGGCGGGGACAATCAGCAAAGCCAGTCAATCAGCAAAACCAGCTAATTAGCAGAAGTAGGCGATTAGCGCCAGTATAGAATTAATAGCTTTAGCGAATAGCAGCCTGGTCCATCGACGCCCCTGCCAGTCATTGTCGCTGGGTGAGGGGAGCGATGGCCTTATCAAGGAAGTCGAACACCAGGGTGATCACAGCCCTTTCCCGCAGCTTCACCTTGGCCTTGATGCCCATGCCGGGCCTGAGCTGGTCGATCGGGAAGCGGGACGGAACCAAGGCTCGATCAATGGCAATCATGGCCCGATAATTGCTGTCCTTGCCCGCTTCCTGGCTGCTGCTGGTATTGGGTGAAATGGAAACGATTTTGCCCCCGAGTTCGCCGAAGTCGTTGGAGGGGAAAGCATCCACACTCAACTTGGCACTGCTGCCTTTCTTCACCGGCGCCGACACGCGGGACGGCACGGAGACCGCCGCAAGCAATTGCAACCGGGGCACAATGGTTGCCATCTCCTCGCCAGCATTGACCCGCTCCCCGGCGGCATTGAAGCGCATCGTGTGAACCGTGCCACTAACGGGGGAAAGCACGGTGTTTTCGGAGCGTTTACCAAGCAATTCCCGAATCGCATTGTTGGTTTCCAACTCCTGAATCAGCAAGATATTGTCTGCTTTTGCAAGTTCTTTTTTGGCCACCTCCATCGCATTGAGGGTTTCCTGCAACGTGCTCTGGCGCTCAATCACTTGCACTTCCTGGGCCGCACCGGTGCTCGCCAGCTGGGTCAACCGTTCCAAAACCGTTCGATGCAACTTGGCCTGAATCTCCAATTGGCCAACCCTGGCGCCATAGAGGTTGCGCTCCACCTCCCGTTGGTGCTCCAACTCCACCAACTTGGCCTTCAGGCCCGAGATGGTCACATCCACATCCTGGCTCGAGAGGCGAAAGAGGGGATCGCCCTTGCGCACGACCTGATCGGGATGGATCAGCACCGCCTCAATTTGGCCCTCATTGGCACTGGTCACCTTGGCTTCCGGTGAGGCCGTCTCAATCGCCCCATCCATGCTCACGGTCTCATCAATGCGGGTAAACCAGGACCAAACGAGCAGCATCACCGTACCCATGCCCAGGGTCCAGATCAGGATGCGCGTCCACATCGGTGGCGGCTGGAGCAGCACCCCCTGGGAGGCATAGGCGGGCGGCTCAACAGCAGGCCGGTCCCCACCTCGAGCTTGCCCTAGGGGCTTGGGATCGGGGCCTCGGTCCGTCATGATTTAACCGGCGAATTGCTGCTGGTAGAGGGCGTAATAGCGGCCATGCAGATCCATCAGTTCTTGATGGTTGCCCTGGGAATCAATACTGCCGTTGTGAAGCATCACGATGCGATCCGCTTGGGTCAGGGATGAGAGGCGATGGGTCGTCATCAAGATCGTGGATTCCCGGGCCGATTCGAGCAGGTTATTGAGCACCTGGATTTCCGTATCCACATCCAGGGCACTGGTGGCTTCATCAAGAATAATCAGGCGCGGTTTTTGCAACAGCATGCGGGCCAGGGCAATGCGCTGGCGCTGGCCACCTGAGAGTCCGGCCCCCTTTTCGCCAATCATCGAGGTGTAGCCATCATCCATCGCCATGATGAAATCGTGGGCGCAGGCCAGGCGGGCAGCATGGATCACCTCATGGCTGTCGGCATCGGGGTCTGCCGCGGCAATATTCGAGAAGATTGAGCCCTCAAACAGCAGGCATTCCTGCGGCACATAGCCAATTTGGCGCCTGAGGGAATGGAGCTCCACCTTTTCAATATCCAGTCCATCGATCAACACGCGACCGGAGACAGGATTGTAGAGGCGGGCAATTAACTTAAGCAGGGTGCTTTTGCCGCAGCCGCTTTGCCCCACCAGTCCCAGGAAACTTCCAGCCGCAATCTCCAAGGAGATCGCCGAGAGCTGGGGCGGACCCGAGCCATAGCGGAAACTAACCTCCTCAAAGGCAATGTCACCGCGCAACAGGGGCATGGGGATATTATTAACTTCATCATCCTTAGTTTCCAGGGGCTGATTCACCACCTCGGAGAGATGCTCCATCGAGAGGGAGGCCTCCTGGAAGCTCTGCCAAGAGGCCGCCAGGCGAATGATCGGTTGGGTGACATAGCCGCTGATGATGCGGAAGGCGATCAACTGGCCCAGGGTCATTTCATTCTTGAGCACTAACGTGGCCCCCACGGTGATCACCAGGATGCCGGTTGCCTTGTTAACCAGTTGGATCACGCCCGATCCAGCCGTGCCGGCCACGGTGGTTTGGAAGCCCTTATTAATCGTTTCCAGGTGGCGTTCTTCCCAGCGCTGCTTAGCCGCCACCTCGGAGCTTTGCACCTTGATCGTTTCAAGCCCATTGAGAATCTCAACGGTGAGCGACTGGGTACGGGTTTGGGCTTCAGCTTTTTGGCGTAACAGTTTTTCGGTGAGCGGAGCGAGGCCAAAGATGGCGCCGATGAGCAAGGGCACACTGCCAAGAATAATGCCGGTAAGGGTGGCACTATAAACAAACATCACCCCGAAATAGAGCAGGGCAAACAGGGCGTCCAGCACCACCGTTAGGGCCGTTCCAGTTATAAAGCGGCGCACATTATCCAGCTCATTAAGCCGGCTAGACAGCTCCCCCACCGAATGCTTTTGCAAGAAGCGCATATTCAAACGCAGCAGACGCGAAACAATCGCCGAGCCCAGGCTGATATCGACCCGGTTTGAGATTTCCGCAAACTGGAAGGTGCGCAGGCTGCTGAAGGTGATCTCCAACACCATGAACAGCACCATCAGCACGGTCAGGCCCATCAGGGCCCCATCGGAGCTCTGGCCGATCACCCGGTCGATGATCTGTTGAAACAGCAGGGGACTGGCCAGGGCAAACAACTGGGCCAGGAAGCTGGCCAGGAACACCTCAAACAGTTGCAGCCGGTAACGGGAGAGGTAGGGCAGTAACCAGGCGAGGCCGAAGGTTTGGCGCGGGGTATGGCGGCCGATCCCCAGGTGCACAAAGCGGGGCTTCTGCAGGATCCACTCCTGGGCCTCCGCCAGGGGGACCCGCTGGATGCCACGGCCGGGATCGAGCAGATCCACCGTCTTGCCGCTGGCAGCGATGAGCAGCAGGGGCCGGTTCTCCTCGCCCCACCAGACGCAGGGCAGGGGCAACCGGGCAATCTCGCTGGGCCGGCCCACGGACACCACAAAGGCATTGAGGCCCAGCTGGTCTGCAACCTTGAGCAGCCTTGTTTCCAGGCCGTTAACGGAAAGCCGGTCGAGGGAATCGCCGGCCTGGCGCACGATGTCGCGCCGAATCGGGATCTCGAAATGGTCGATCAGCGACAGCAGCAGGCAGGCATAGGGGCCCTGGCGGCTATTGGGCCGAAACCAACGGAAGCCGTGCTGGCGCGGTTCTGGGGTGAGCCCCTCGGCCCGCTCAAGGGCATGGGCCCCTTCGATCACCCGCTGGCTGGTGGCGCCATCGGCCCCCTGGCCCTGGCGCCGGCTCACGGGACGGTCTCGCAACGCCGGCGCCGCCGACTGGGGCAAGCGCCCGCGGGATTGCAAACCCAGCAAGCGCGGGAAAGGGGCCCCTTCCGGCAAGTCCTGCAGGTCCTGGGGGTCGACCCGATCGCCATAAACCTTTCCCCAGAGAGGCTGGTCGGCATGGATCAGCAGGCCCTGCTGGTTGAGGGTGTCTGGAGCGACAATCCGCCATTCAGCAATCGTGCGCTCCAGGCCAGGTGATGGCCGCGGAGCCTCTGCCGCCGCCCCATCACTGGGGGCTTCGGCCGCAGCCGCCAACCGGGAGAGAAGGGGATATTCCTGACTACAAATGCGATCGGCCAACAGCTCGCGCAGATGGGCCCCTAGGGGCTCGGCCAGGGGAGCGGATCCCAGATCGAGCACCTGGCATTCCCTGGCGGCGATACAGGTTTCGCGCAGGTCACTGGCCAGCGGCTGATCTCCGGCCAGTAGCTGGAGCGCCCCCACGAGGAACGGGGCCTCCAGGCACTCAATCGTGTACTGGCCAAAGGTCTTGCCCGGATCGAGGAAGCGGCCGCTGCCCTCGATCACCAGCACCAGTCGGCCGGCGTCGCTGCCCTGGCCGATGGCTTCCCCCTGGGCCACGGCGCTGGGGAAAGACCCTGGGAATGGGGTTTGGCCTGGGGATGGATCTTGGCCTGGGGATGGATCTTGGCCTGGGGCTGCATCTTGGCCTGGGCCAGGGGGATCGCTGGGGGAGACCTGCTGGATCAACAGCCTCAAGGCTGCGCATTCCGCCGCGCTGAGTTTCATCGAGCCGATCCTTGACCGACTTCTTGAGCCCAGGCGGCAAGGGCATCCAGCTCGGGTTCAATGGCCTCGCGGGCCTGGCTACGTAAGGACAGATCCCGTAAAAATTGGCGGGTGTCCTGGTCCAAGCTGGCTTCGAATCGATAATCAAGTCGCAAAATTATATGCCATTGTTCAAGCTTGAAGGGCAAGATCAGCTCTCCGGGGGAGGCCATCTTGAGGCGACTGCTGATTTCAGGATGGGGTGTGGTCAGATCGACAGGGCCGACAATCCCTTCCGTGCGCGCTTCGGGACCACAGGAATGGAGTCGGGCCGCCTCACCAAAACGCAACTCACCGGCCTCAATGGCAAAGAACAGATCTCTTGCCAGGGCCCCATTCTCCACCCGAATCAGGCCATAAAGAACCCGATCGAGTCGATCCTTGAAGCGCAAAAACAGGCTCTCTTCCGATCCGGGAATGGAATCAGCGGTTAGGGCCTGGCGATTGTGGAGATGCTGGGCTTCGGCCAGCAGCGCCGCTGAACTGAGGGCATGGCGGAAGCACCATTGATTGAGGGCCTCCTCGTTGGCTAGTTGGTGATGCTTGCAATAGGAGGCGATGGCAGAATCATTGGACCCTTGCTCAAGGGCCCAAGATTGATTGATTGGCTGGGCTGGCTGCAGCGGCGAATCATTCGTGGCCTTCGAGCTCCCATCTTGGTTGGCGGAGGGCTGACTTACGTCCAACCTGGAGCTGAGAAGCTCCTGTTCCTTCAAGGCCAAGAGGAGCGGTTCCGCCAGCTCAAATCTCAGCAACAGGGCGATCAACTCTGGCGCCGTTGCTGTTTGCAATGCCCTCAGCATGGCGGACAGGTGACCGACGGCACGGTGACAGACGACAGGGCGTCGGACTGGATCATAATCTAGAGACCATACTAGTGCCTTTTTCCACAACCAGGGGCGCCGCTCCGACGTCAGTTTCAGTGAGAGAATCGATCTCAAAAGCCTCGAGACAGGCGGCCAATTCCGCGGCCATTAACACGTCCATTAAGGCCGGATCGATGCTGCCGAGATAGGCCAACTCGTTCTGGAGATGCTTGAGGCTGGTCCGGGCCCGCCAGGCCTGCAGGCGGCTGGGATAGGCCAGGGCAGCGGGGAGCTCCTGCAGCCAGGCTGACCAGGTCACCGGCATGGTGCCGGTTAACAGGCTGCGCAACTGCCCTTGGATGAGGGCCAGGACCTGGGCAGGCACGGGGCTACGGCGCACCAGATCAACCAGACGGGTGCTCTCTAGAGCCACCAAACGGGGGTCATCCCCGGCGGGGAACCCCTCAAGCGGAGCGGTGGCGATGGGATCGTCCTGGCGGGTCAAGCGCACGCGGCCATCGGCCAGGGTCAGCACCCTGCGGCCCTGGCCCAGGCGCCAACGGCCCCGCAGGTTGCGATCCCGCTGGGCGAGGCGGTGGTTGCCGCCAGGTGAAATCTTGCCAAGTAACTGTTCGGCGATCGAACCACCGCCGGCGGGCAACAAAAGCCCGGCCAAAAATCGCGAGGCCACCACATCATTATTACGCAGCAACTTAGAGACAGTGTCCTTAATCGATTCAGCCACATTTTCCAGGGTCTCCTTGGTGCTCTCCAGTACATCTTGGACCTCAACAGCAAAAAAATCATCCTCCGTGTCCACCCTGACCTTGGGAGCGTCCAGGCCCTTGATCGATGGATCCTCCCCATTGCGATCATCGTCGCCCAGCTCGATCCCAGCCCATTCGTTTGACCCCTGATCGGGTAGCGCCTGTCCAGCGGACAGGCCACCGAGGCCCTCACCGCTGCCCGTTAAATCCCACCTGGAGACGCTTGTCGTTGTGGACTCCCGCTGCTGCTTCACGGTCCAGGCAATCTGGGCAAAAAGATTGGCATCCCGCAACTGGGACCCGGACTCCTGCAGAGCCACCGGCAGCAGGGCCATCGGATCACTCACCTGCCCCTGGGTTGGATCGAGATCAAACAGACCGTTGTCAATCAGCAGCAAGCGGATGTAATCGACCTTGCCATCGCCATTGCTATCGATCAGCAGGGCTGAGCCATCGGCGGCGATGCGATCGCCGCCGGGGCCCTGCTCCGTTGGCAAGAGATTGGCCAGGGCGACCGCAGCCGAGGGATCCTGCAGCTGGGCTTCGCTCACCTGCAGTAGGGCCGCTTGCGAGAGATAGGTGCTGATCGAAAACTGTTGATCCCGCAGCCAGTGGCCTAGGCCTGTCGCACCGGCGCCGTAGACGAGTGCGGCGTTTTGGTCGAAGCTCACAAATCGACTGTGGTACTGCCGATAGGCCAGTTCCGTGGTGATCGTGGAGTGGTCGGCGTCATAGCCCTTCATCACCACCAGGCCATCGGCGGATTGCTCGCTGATCGCAAAATCCACCAAGCTATACCAACCGCCGGGTTCGTCCGTGGCCAGGCTGTAGGTCATCGGATCCAGGCCAGCTTGGGACCCGTTGCTGGCCAGGGTGAGGCCGCTGGGCAGGGCGGCAATGGCCTGGTCGGGGGACTCAAAGACGATGTCGACGTCGAATGATTCACTGGTCGCCACAATATTTTTGTCACTGACATTTGGATCGGTGGGCTGGAACAAGCTCCAGCCATCACCCAAGTTCAGTACTCGAGTGACAAAATCCTCCATGGCACTAGCCGGGGCCCCTGGCACTTTCACGAACAACTGCACCACCCCCTTGGCGATCGAGCTGGTGTCCCCTAGGGCGTAGTGGCTGTCGGAGGCGGACACCACGATGCGATAGGAGCCGGCCAACTCGGCCCCCAGGTTGGCTCCCGCCTTCCAGATCAGTTCACCTTTGACGGAATCGAGTTCAATCAACCCCTGCAGGCGGCTGGGCAAGCTCAACTGCCACTGGAGTCCCCCGACCCCCGTCGTGCCAGCCTCCAAATCCGGGTCGCTAAAGAGGCTGGTGAGATCCGCCAGACTCCCCGTGGGTTGGGTGCCGACCTCGACCCTCACAAAGCGGTTGTAGTCGCCCCACTCGAAATAGGGCGTCTGATTCGAGATCGGGGTCCAAGTCAGCTGGGATTGGCCTTTAGCACTGGGAACCTTTCCATCGCCCCCCAGCACGGAGACCTCCAGGCCCAGGTCCACCGGCAGGGCGATCACGGCAGGCTGCCCATCAGAGCCCGTCCCAGGCTGCAAGAAGCCGGTGTCTGGGGCGAGCTGGAGGAAGACATCCGGCAGAAGCATCCGGTCGTCGCCAATGATCTGGAGCCGCCAGACCTGGACCGGGACCTGGCGACCATCGGCCAACACCAACGTGGTGTTCTCTGTCAGAAGCTCGAGCCCGCCCGAGTAACCCTCAGGCAGGTTGATGACCACCCCTGGCATAGTGCGGATCAGCAGACTGAGCTGGTCGCCCTCCTGATCAGCGAGCTGGGGCAGCTCGCTGATCAGGCTGCTCAAGTACAGCCCCCCCCCTTGCTCGATCGAGCTCGGGGCCGTGAGCGCAGCCAGGGACGGCACCTGAACCCTGGGCGTGATGGTTAGCGTCACGTCCTGGGAGGCCTGGCCGCCACTGGAGTCCGTAGCGAACAGGCGCAGGGTAGTGGTCTGTTCCTGACCCACCCCAGGCAGGGAGAGGGTCAGCCGATCATTGGTAAGCTGTCCATATTGCAGTGCTTGGAACCAAGTCTGATCAGCCTGATCGTCCTTGGTTGCAAGCAATGCATAACTAAAGTTGAGGGTCTCTGCGGGGTGTTCCGCGAACCGGCCCTTTGAGTCGCTTATGTCGAGATCGCTGAACAGCTTGTTTAGTTCGAGGGTTACCAGGCTGTTGTCATCTCTAATAATCGGCGCGTGCTGGATTACTTGGGTAGGGGCATTGACGGCGATGACATCCAGAACGATGGTCTGGCTACTGGTGGCCCCTTCAAAGTCCGTGGCTGTGAAGTTGAGTCGGTAGCTTCCGGCTTCCTTCCGATTTGGGTTGAGTGTCAGCGAGGCTCCGGTGGTGAGATCGCTGGTGATGGTGAGCCAATCGAGCATGTCGTGCTTGTCCAGCGTCAGCCAGGTCTCCCCATCGCGCTTTGGATCCAGCCAGTTGACGCTGTCCAACGCAACCGTGAGATTGTCGCCCTGATCAGGATCGCTGAACAGGCTGGCCAGGGGCAAGCTCAGGCCGCTGCCGGTCTTAAGGGGCTCCAGGCGGGGGGGGATGGCTGTGGGTGGGTTGTTGACATCCAGCGTGAGCTTGTACACGGCGGTGAGCCCCCCGTCGTCCGTAGCTTTCAGGGAAATGTTGTAGATGCCCCCATCGAAGATGCCAGGCTCAGCAACCAGCTGGTTTGTCGTCGAGTCCCAGCTCAGCCAGGCGGGCACCAGAGAGCCCTCCTTATCATTCAGGAGGGTCACGTCAGGGGAGGGGTGGCCATAGACCTGGTCTGGATCCTGGAAGATGTCTGACAAATACAGGGGGCTGGCCGGAGTCAGGTGGAACACCTTCTCTTCCATCCACTCGCCGGATGTCATCGTGGGCTTGGCCGTGGGGCGTTGGACCGTCGGGGCGTCATTGAGATTGGTAATCTCCAACCGCAGGCGATGCTCTACCGAAAGGCCCTGGGGGTCCGTTGCGCTGAGGATCAGGTCGGTGCTGCCCACCCGGCTGTTATCAGTGGGCACAGTCAGGACAAAGCCAGTCCCCATGGACTTCAGGGCGCTCTGCAGCCAGTCGATGGGCTCGCCGCTGGCATCACTGATTGCGTAGCTAAGCCGCCCCTCTGTTTGGGCGCTGAACAGTTTTGAGAAGTCCAGCGTCAGGGGCTCGTTTTGGCTTATGTGGATCCCACTGGGGGCATCTGGAATCACGGTTGGAGGCAGGAAACTGCCGCCCACGACCAAGCGCAGGCTCTGGCTCGCCACCAGACCCTGGCCATCGGCGGCCTGGATCTTCAGATCCCAGGACCCGCGCTCCTTCTCGCTGAGGTCCTGCTTGCTCATCAGAAGACCATCGCTGATGCTCAACCACGTTCCTAACGTTCCGGCCTTGTCACCATCGACTTGGGTGAGGGTAAAGCTGTACTGGAGCATGTCGCCAATATCGGGGTCCCGGAAAGCATCGCCGAGGTTCAATACGACGCTTTTGCCGACATCCACGCCCTGATCGCGCAGCCTGGTCAACACCTGGGGACTGTCATTGATGGGTCGCACTAGGGCATTCACCATGAGCGGGGAACTGGTTTCGGTGCTGGTGCCACGGGTGTTGGTGCTGATCGCCTCCACCTGCAGGGCCATGGTCCCGGATTGGTTCGCGATTGGTCGCCAGGCCACTCCCGCCCAATCGGTGGCCTTGAGAGTGAGAGATACCCCTGAATCTTTATCGAAGCCCAGGTCGCGCCAGAGGCCATTTTTGGCATCCCATTTCACAAAGCTGCCCAGGTTATTGCCCAAATGATCCCCCTCCAGGGTGATCCGATAGCTGAGCACCTGTTGCTTGACGTTGCCCTGCAACTGGGCCTGAATGACGCCGCCGGAGCTCGCCAACAAGGGCACGGGGGTGTCTTCGTCGGTAACCAGATCGCCACCGCTGAGCAGGGGGACCTGGGCCAGGGCACCCATCACCTTGAGGCTGAGGGGCTCACCGGCGGCTGGCAGGCTGGGAATGGCCTGCTCGGCGCTGCGGGGAATCAGGGTAAGGGTCAAGTCCTGGAGGAGATCGGGCAAATAGACCTGCAACTCAGCGAGCCGGCTGGCGTCGTCCACCAGCCAGCCCTTGGTGGAGTTGTCCCAGGTGACGGGTTGGTTGAAGTCCGAGCTTTTCAAGGTGGCCGGCAGGCCGAGGATCACCAGTTGAGGGGTTTCTGAACCATCGGTATCCACCAGATTTAGCTTGAGATCGCCCAGGTCGAGCCAGCCGGTGTCGCTGGGATACAGCACGCCCTTCGCGCTGGCGGGCAGCAACAGAGATGGCGCATCAGCCACGGGCGTCACCTGGAGGCTCAGGCTCTGCTGGCCACTGGTGGCCTGGCGCCCCCCCCAGTCAGCGGTGCTAAGCACCTCGAGCTTGAGGCTGAGGCTGCCACTGAAATGGGCAGGTCGCTCCAGACGCACCCCCTCCAGCGAGCTCAGCCGCACCAGACCCAAACTGTCTGGGGTCAGGACATGGTTGTTGCTGTCCCGCAGGGTCAGGTCGCGGGAAACAGCGCTAAGCACGTAGGCGAGCTGGTCGGTATTGCTGGCTCGCTTAACCGCCAGCAGATCGGCCAAGGACCAGCTTGGCGTGTCGCTCTCCAGTTGGGGAGCCAGGCCATTCACCACAACCGACGCCGGGCGGGCAAAGCGCAGTAGATCTACCTGCAGAGGCGTGGCTGGGCCAGTGGCTTCATCGCCGTTGCTGCTTTCCCGGGCGATAGCGCTGAGATAAATATCAAACTTCGGCGGGCAGGCGCCCAGGGCATCGCGGAACTGGAAGAAGGGCAGGTCGGCCGCATCAATGATCAGATCGCGGCTGCCATCTTCGTTGAGTATGCCCGTGATCGGCCGGCTGACTTTGTCGTCGGGATTGACGTTTTCAAAGATAAGGCTGGCGGGCACCTTGCCCAAGCGCAGGCGCAGCTGCTCGGAGCCGTCGGTATCGGGGCTGCTGATTTGGAGCTTGAGGTCGTTGCTCAGGGTGTTGAGCTTCAGGGTCCCTCCTTCCCGCAGGGTCAGGGGATTGGCCTGCTGCAGGCTCAAGCTGGGCAGGTCGGCCACAGCAATAACCTCCAGGTTGGTGCTGAGGGTCACGCTGGCGGTGTCGCTGTTGCCCCGCTCCGTGGCGATCGCCGTGAGGGTGATCTTGATCTGGCCGGCGAACTGGCTGATGGGCTGCAGGCTCCAGCCTTCCAGCTTGTCGAGTATGTAAAAGCCTTTGACGGCCTTGGCCTGGGTGCTGCCATTCCAGAGGCTGAAGTTTGGATTGGCCGTGAGCTGGAAGGAGAGGCGCTCGGAGCCGTCCTGGTCCCGCAGGCTGGCCTGGCGCACCAAATCGCTGAGCGAGATTTGTTCGTCCTCCTTAACCCGGCCGTTTTGTAACAGCAGCCGGGGGTCATCCGCCTCCGGGATCACGGTTAAGAGGCAGGTGGCCAGGTTGGAGCCCATCACGCTGCCGTCGGCCCGGACCTGGGAGGCGATCAGCTGAAGGTTGCTGCTGCCACTCCACTGGTTAGTGCTGGCCAGCACCAACAGGTTGCTCTGCTCCTGCAGCTCCTTCCAGGTAAACAGCCAGTCCCCCCGTTTATCCTTCACCCCCAGGCTAGGGATCACTGCCTCAGGCAAGCCCATCAGGCGCACCAGAACCGAATCGGCGCCGATTGTGCCATTGGTGATCGCGTCATTAATGGCGCTGCTGGCGATCTTCAGGCTGGAGCCATAGCTGTCTTCCTTCATGGAAACGGAGTCGATAGTGAGGTCTGCGGCCTCGGAAGCTTTGGGTGCCAGGGCAACGCCCAGGCCCACGTCGTAGAGGGTGGGGATGGGAACGCCGGAGTTGGCCGCTGTCGCGACGGTGGAGCGCAGGATCTGGTTGCCGGCAGCCCAGGTGGGCTCGCTGAGGGGGCTGGCGAGGGAGAGGTTGATACTGCTGAGACGACTTTCCAGGGACATCAATTCACCGGGGTCGACCTTGCCGTCGCCGTGGTCAAACCAGAGCTTCAGACTGCTCCAATCTGGTTGATAAGGAGCTGTATCAGGAGCTATATCAGAAGCATTAATCAGGCCGTCCTGGTTGATATCGAATTGCGCCAGTGCATCCAGGCCGCTGGTGGCGGTGCGGCGGCCATCGCTGCTGCCGAAGTATTCCGACAACATCTCGCTGATTGAGGTGATCTGGCCATCGCCATTGCGGTCGACGACCAAAAAAGCGTCATTGGTGGGGGTGGCCTTGTCCGTGGTCTTCAGCCAGGCGGTGGGGAAAGGCAAGCCCAACGCCAAGGTGTTGAAGCGGACGGGGCTGTCCGCCAGGTTCACCAAGGCCAGGCCGTCGCCGCCCAGGTCCACCATCAGGGGATCGACTTTGTCCAGCACTCGGATCGGTCTGGCACCCGTCAGCTCCAGCTGCCGTTCCACTGGAGTCGAGCGACTATCGCCGCCCTGCGCTTCCCCGGGCAAGAGGGCGGTGAGTGAAAAACTGAGGGAGCCTGTGAGGGAGCCGCTGTCCGGACTGTCTGGGCGGCGGATCAGGGACAGGTTGAGGGTTTCCGCCTGGCTGGCTAGGGAACTCGTGACCGCCGCACGGTTAATCAAGACGGTGGTGCCATAGGCATCAGTGGCCCCCACCGGCTTGTTGTCGGCATCCACAAGCACCAACCCATCGGGCACACCGCGCACCACCAAGGCAAGGGCCTCCTCGCCATCAAAAACATCCGAAAGAGAATGGCCCCGTTGCAGGGTGATCTTCAGGCTTTGGTTGTCCGGGTTGTAACTGGCCTCCAGGCTGGGTTGGCGCGCCTGGGCCAACACCGCGAGGTGGAGATCGATGGTCTCACTTGTCACCGCGAGGCGCCCGGCCCGATCGGCGGCGAAGGTGGCGCTGCCAAACGGGTCGGCGCTGCTGGCCCGAGCCGAACTGAGCAGGCGGACACTCCCTTGCCAGGGGCCCTTAAACCCCTCAGGCGCGACAACGCTGAGGTTGTTCCAAGGGTTTTGACCGGCGAGGGCCTCCACGTCACGGGTGAGCAGCACCTTGGTGTTTCCAACCTGGTTCAGGAGCCGGCCGTCATCGAACAAACGGCTGCCCGCCGGCAAGCTGAATTCCAACTGCACTGTTTTTGCACCAGCAGGGATCTGCAGCACGTCCAGGTTTAGGGCGGCCCCTTGGCCGCTGGTGGCGGTACCACCGTCGTAACGGTTGATCTGTTGAACCTCTGGCTCAATGGCAAAGGGCTCAGGGCTCAGCTGGGGGGTGGCGGCCCAAGTGATCTGCTGGGCGCTCTCTTTGCTGTCAGCATTGGCGCCTTCTGTGGCAATCGCCACCACTGTCAAGGCGAGGGGCGTGCCACTGCCACCGTCCTGCACCAAAATCGCCTGGCTCCAGTCAGCGGCACTGAGGAGGACCCCATGGCTGCTGGCAACCCCTAGGGCCGTGCCATCGGAATCGGTGACGCTCAAGTGCGCGGCATTCTCTGACCAGGACAACCGATAGCTGAGGGATTCAGATCCGTCTTGATCCAGTAGATCAGCCGCCAAAGCGTCGACAAGCTTGGTGCGGGCCAGGGGATCGTTGGCACCAGCATTGGCAAGTTTCCACTGGGGGGCATTGGCTACTGGAGTGAAACTGGCCAATATGGTGGCGCTACTGCTAACAGTGGCGGGGCCACTGGCAACGCCCAGGGGTTCCGTGCTGGTGGCCTTCAGCGTGAAGCTGGCACTGCCGGAGAAGTAAGGATTGGTAGTGCGCCAGGCCAGCCCCTCCAGGCTGTTCAGCGTCCACTGTCTAGCGCCCGTGGGTTGGATCACGGTCCCAGATTTGCCGGAGCCATCAAGCTGGAGCAACTGCAAATTGGCCGAGCCGGTGGCCTCTAGAAGGAAACTGAGTTGTTCGGAATCGGGATCAGCATTGGTGACGACCAAGGCGTCACTCAGGCGCAACAGCCCCCCCTCCAGGGCCTGTGGGGTGCTGTTTAAGAGGGTGATCTGCGGGGCTGTGGTCTGCCGATCCACCGCCAGGGTGAGCAAGTGGGAGCTGACGGCGGGGATGCCGGCATTGTCCTTGGCCTGAATCTGTAACGTTGTCGAAAGTAGTCCCAACGTGCTCCCGGTTATCACACCCGTGCTGGCGTCAAACGTCCATCCAGAAGGCAAGGCCCTACCACCTAACTGGACCACGCTGTAGATGATTCGCTCGGATGGATCGATGGCCTGGTCGGGGTCGGTGAACAGACCAGCCGGAATCTTGATTCGAAACGGGCTATCTTCCGCCAGGGTCATGCGGCTGAAGACGGCGGCCACTGTGGGGTTCAACACCGGGGGGTCGTTGACATTGGCAACCGTAACGATCGTGGTGGCAAAGGCGCTGGCGCCATTGCGATCGGTGGCCTGGATCTGCAGGGCCCGTTGCCCCACCTGGGTGTTGGTGGGCGCAAGTTTGAGAATGCCAGTGGTGGCATCAATGCTGAACCAAGCAGGGGAACCCCCTAGAGAGTTGCTGACCTCCTTCACGGCATAGGTGAGGCTATCTAGGGGGGCACCGCTGGCATCAAAGAATGGTCGGTCAGCATCGGTAAACCATCCACTGACATCAAGCTCTTTGGGACTATCCTGGGTGGCCTTAATCGATGACTGGGCCTGAACCGTCACCACAGGCGGGTCGTTCACATTCGCGACGGTAATCGCGAGATAACCCTCGCTGCGGGCTTTGAACTGATCGATGGCCACAACCCTCATGGTGTTATCACCAATGGCTCCGGGTCCAGGCACGCCGGAGAGACGGCCTGTGCTGCTGTTAATCGAAAGCCAGGACGGTACAGGATAGGTGACCCCTGCCGAGCTGAACGATTCCAGGCTGTAGGCGAGGGCGCCATTACCGGCATTGGCCTTGAACAGGGTGGATGGCAAGGAGGCATTAAAGACTTCTCCCTGGCGCCCATCGAGACGGGCCGACACAGGCACATCGCTGGAGCCGACCAAGGCGATGGTAACCATGCTGGTTCCAGAGACGGCCCCGGCCTTGTCCCGCAGAGTGAGCTGGTAAGTCTGCTGGACAACCTGGCCAGCATCGAGAGTATCAAGATCAACATCTTTAACGGAATAAATCCAGGCCACACTGCCGTCCTTACCATTCACCTCAAGCGGAATAGAGGCGTAAAAGCTGCCCCGATAGTTCAGAGCGGCAGGCACGATCTCAACCGAAAAAAGGTCATTGAGATCAGCAACTATGAAACCGATCGAGCCTGCTCTTTCATGGGTAAAAACATCTGCCAGGGGATCGTCCTGCCTAAGCTCGGAAACGGTTGCTTTCAACAATCCGCCGACAAAAGCAGGCGAATCCTTCGTGCCTTTAATCGTTACCGTGATCGCCTGATCGACGTAGGCGCCGAAGTTGTCGGTGACACGCGCGATGTAGCTCTGCGTCACCGTTTCGCCTTCCTTCAGCGCTTGCGTCGCCGCTAGCTTGTTATTCAGCGTATAGGTCCACACTCCACTGCTGGCATCGATCGCCATGCTGCCGTAAGTACCAGACGGCGTGCCCGTGAGGCTCCAGCTCCGCGTGGAGGCACTATCCACATCCGTGGCGCTTAGTGTTCCCGTGATTGAGCTAGTGCCAGCAACAGCGGTCCCGTCAACGAGATTGCCAGCTTCCACCAGCGTGCCGGCGAGCGCTGCCGTCGAATTGGTGACCACTGGCACGTCATTCGTCCCTTTAATCGTTACCGTGATCGCCTGATCGACGTAGGCACCGAAGTTGTCGGTGACCCGGGCGATGTAGCTCTGCATCACCGTTTCGCCTTCCTTCAGCGCCTGCGTCGCCGCTAGCTTGTTCTCCAGCGTGTACGTCCACACTCCACTATTGGCATCGATCGCCATCGTGCCATAGGTACTTGGCGCCGTTCCCGTCAGGCTCCAGCTCCGCGTGGAGGCACTATCCACATCCGTGGCGCTTAGTGTTCCCGTGATTGAGCTGGTCCCAGCAACAGCGGTCCCGTCAACGAGATTGCCAGCTTCCACCACCATGCCGGCGAGCTCTGCCGTCGAATTGGAGACCACTGGCATGTCATTCGTCCCTTTAATCGTTACCGTGATCGCCTGATCGACGTAGGCACCGAAGTTGTTGGTGACACGGGCGATATAGCCCTGCGTCACCGTTTCGCCTTGCCTCAGCGCTTGCGTCGCCGCTAGCTTGTTATCCAGCGTATAGGTCCACACTCCACTATTGGCATCGATCGCCATGCTGCCGTAAGTACCAGACGGCGTGCCCGTGAGGCTCCAAGTCCTTTGTGTGGCGGCACTATC
>CALRQT020000003.1:0-270377 GCA_943370385.1 Pseudanabaena sp. UWO311 | reverse complement strand
TGGGTGTACCAGGAGGTGACGAAGGTGGTGCCGGTGAGCCAACCCCCCAGGGCCAGGTAGGCCGTGGGGAACAGGAGCAGGCCGGACCAACCGACAAAAACGAAGCGGTCGCGCTTGAGCCAGTCGTCGAGGATGTCGAACCATCCCCGGGCTGAAGGCGCGCGCCCTACAGCGATCGTCATGGTTTGGAAATGGGCAGTGCGGGGCTGAGTCCCGCGGGCTGAGGGTGACCGGGCGATCGTAACAACGTTCCCAGATATCGCGAGGGCCGTCGCAACGGGCTGACATGCCTGAGGTCAGCTGGTTTTTTGGCCCTCCTCGCCCTGGGCCCGGGCGGAAGGGTTGGGGCCCCCTGCTGAGGCCCGCCCGGCAGCCTGGTCTGGTGGGTCCGTGAAGGGCGCTGGCCGGTCCGCCGGGGGGGGAGCCAAGATGGCAGGCCCCCCTGGTGTTGCCCTACCCATGGCTTCGAGTCCAACCCCTGCTCCCGCCAAGGCGGGTGCCTCCCAAGAGCTGCTGGAGCAGTCCGTGTTGGGCTCCCGTCGCCTCTCCAATGTGCTGGTGGCAGGGGCCGTGACCATCGGCGGCCTGGGCTTCCTTTTGGCCAGCGTTTCGAGTTACACCGGCCGGGACCTGCTGCCCCTGGGCCAGCCCTCCAGCCTGATCTGGGTGCCCCAGGGCCTGGTGATGGGCCTGTACGGCCTGGCCGCTGCACTTCTGTCCACCTATCTATGGACGGTGATCGGCATCGATGTGGGCGCCGGCACCAACCGCTTTGACCGGGCCCGTGGCGAACTGGTGGTGACTCGCCAGGGCTTTCGCCAGCTGATCACGGTGGAAGTGCCGATGAAGGACATCCAGGCCGTGAAGGTGGAGGTGCGCGATGGCCTCAGCCCCCGCCGTCGCCTGGCCCTGCGTCTTCAAGGTCGCCGCGACCTGCCCCTAACCCGCGTCGGTGAACCCATGCCCCTGGACCAACTGGAACAGGGCGGCGCCGAATTGGCCCGCTTCCTGGGCGTCCCCCTGGAGGGCGTCTGAGCCATGGCCAAGCCTCCTTTTCCCGTAACCACTGCCTTGAGTCGCCTCGTGTTAGTGGCGGTCCTGCTGCTCAGCCCCTTTGGATTGGCGGCCTGCGCCGGGTCTAAGCCCACGGCGGTCCTGGGCTGCGGGGCCGGAACCCTGCCCTGTTTGAAGGGCAAGGCCGTGGTGCTGTTGACCACAAGCAAAGGAGAGGTGCAACTCAGCCTTGATGGCGACAACGCACCCCTGACGGCCGGGAATTTTGTTGATTTGGTCGGTCGGGGGATCTACAACGGCACCCTGTTTCACCGGGTGGTGAAGGAACCGGTGCCGTTTGTGGTGCAGGGCGGCGATCCCCTCAGCGCCGATCCAAAGGTGAATCCCGAGCTGCTCGGTTCTGGGGGCTTCATGGATCCGGCCACCGGCCAGCAACGTCAGATTCCCCTAGAAATTCTGCTTGCCGGTGAATCGGAACCCCGCTATGGAGCCGCCCTCTCGGCCCCTGGTCAGCAGGGCCGCATCAAGCTGCTGCATGCCCGTGGCGCCCTGGCGATGGCCCGCAGCAACGATCCCAATTCGGCCAGTTCCCAGTTCTATGTGGCCCTGCGTTCCCTCCCGGAGCTCGATGGCCGTTATGCGGTCTTCGGCCAGGTGACCAAGGGCATGGAGGTCGTTGACCGGCTCGTGCAGGGCGACAAGCTGATCAAGGCTGTTGTGGTGGAAGGCGGCACCTTGGTGAAGGCAAAGCCCTAAGCCCAGGGGCCCCAAACCCAGGGTCCCCAAGCTCAGGGTCCCCAAGCTCAGGGTCCCTAGGCCGGCACCCGCTTATCGAGCACGCTGGCCTTGAGCAGTTCGGTGTTAACCCCCGAGGCGCGCTCTAGGGCCACCTTGCCGGTGCGGGCAATTTCGAGGATGCCGTAGGCCTCCAGGAGTTGCTCCAAGGCCACCAACTTGCCCGGGTCCCCCACCACCTCCAGGGTCATGGCGTCGTCGGCCACATCGACCACCTTGGCCCGGAACGCCTGCACGAGATCGAAGATGGCGCCGCGGGTTTCGGCGTTGGCAGACACTTTCAGCAGCATCAGCTCCCGCTCCACCGCCGGGATGGTCGAGAGATCAATCACGCCAAGCACATTGACCAGCTTGTTGAGCTGCTTGGTCATCTGCTCGAGGGTGCGGTCGTCCCCTTCCACCACCATGGTGAGCCTGGAGGACCCTGGCTTTTCGGCCGGTCCCACCGCCAGGCTTTCGATGTTGAACCCGCGCCGGGCAAACAGGCCGGAGATGCGGCTCAGGGCGCCGGATTCGTCTTCCACCAGCACCGAAAGGGTGTGCTTCATGCCCAGGGCGCTCTCTTAGCCAATCCGCTCTCCAAATTACGCATCGGTGCGCAGCGTTGGGCCTGGCAGCTGCCCCAACCAGTCGAGCAGGGAGCGGTTGAACCGCTCGGGATCTTCATCGTGGGGGCAGTGGCCGTCCCCTTCAAGCAGCACCAGGTCCAGGTCTGGCCGGTGCCGTTGCAGCTGGTGGCGAACCGACGGCGGCACCAGGGTGTCGCGGCTGCCCCAGATCACCAGCAGGGGCTGGTCGAGTTGGTCTAGCAACAGCGGCGCCGTCGCCCCCCGGGGCCGCAGGGCCATGGCGATACTCATCGCCCGCAGGGCCCGGGCCGCCTGGGGCCGCAGGGCCGGCCGGGCCACCAGCCGGCGTAGCTCCGGGCCCAGGCCCCGGCCGCTGGGATAGGCGGCTGCCAGGGCGCCATCGAGCAGGGGTGTGCGGGCAATCAGGGGAATCAGCAGCTCCAGGGGCAGTAACCGGCAGGCCCAGGTGACCAGCCAGCGCTGCAGGCGCCGGCGCCAGGGGGGGCGCCGTTTCGGCACGGGCATCAGCAGGGTGGGATAGGCCAGGGGGGCTAGCACCACCGCCCGCACCCAAGCGGGGGCCCAAACGCCACAGCTCAGGGCCACCAGGGCGCCTAGGGAGTTGCCCACCAGCACCGCGGGGGCGCCCACCACCTGCTCCAGGAAGGCGGCCACCTGGCGGGCCCAGAGGCGGTTGTCGAGGCGCAGGTTGGGCTGGCTGGAGGCGCCGAAACCGACCAGGTCGAGGGCGTAAACGCACCAGCCCGCCTGGGCAAGCGGGCCGGCGTTGTGGCGCCAGTGGCCGCTGGCGGCGCCAAAGCCATGGACCAGCACCACGGCCGGATCGGCCGGATTGCCGAGGCGGCGCCAATGGACCTCCAGGCCCCGCCAGCGCCAGGTAGCCGCCTCGCCCCAGGCCGCGCCGCCTAGGGCGACTGGGGTTGAGACGGGGCTGGCCACCATGGGGGCTGAAAGATTTAGGGGTGTTAAGCCTGGCCGGTCGCCGGCCGGGCTGTGGTTGTTGGGGTGCCCAGGGCCAGGCCCCAGGCCCGGTTCCACCAGCTGCCAGCCTTGGCCCAGGCGCGGCACGGCGGTTGAACGAGCTTGGGGGCGAGGGGACGCAAGCCGCAGGCAGGACCGGCGGGGCGCCGCCCATGGACCCTGCCTGCCAGGAAGGCGCGACCGAGAACATCCCTTCAGGCGATCGCTCGCCGGGGGAAGGCCCCATTGCGGAAGGCCCCCTCGACGAAGGCACCATCCAGGAAGGGACCATCCAGGAAGGCTCCGTCCGCCTCCAGGCCGGCAGTGGCTTTTTCCGACCCGAATCCCGCCCCTCCCGGGACCTGGGGGTGCTTCTGGCCCAGCACCTGGCGGCCCAGCGGCGCCAGGACAGACCCGAAGCCCCCGGCCTGCGGGTGCTGGATCTGATGGCCGGCTGCGGGATTCGCAGCCTGCGCTATGGCGTGGAAGCGGGCGCGGCCGAGGTTTGGGCCAATGACGCGGACCCCGATCGCCTGGCCCTGCTGCAGGCCAACCTGGCCGACTTAGGGGGTGGGCGCTGCACGACGCGCACGGCCCAGAAGCTCCTGGCTGGCTGCCTGCTGCGCGAGCAGCGCTTCGACCTGATCGACCTCGATGCCTTTGGCTGCCCCAGCGCCCTGGTGCCCCTGGCCCTGGAGGCCCTGGCCTTTGACGGCGTGTTGTATTTGGCCAGCACCGATGGCCGCTCCCCCACCGGCCACGACCGGCCGGCGGCGATCCGCTCCCTGGGGGCAGCGGCCCGGGCCCATCCCGCCAGCTGGGAGCTAGCCCTGCGGCTGCAATTGGGGGTGCAGGCCCGGGCCGCCTGGGTGCTGGGCCGGGGGCTGGAACCGGTGTTCAGCTTCAGCGAGGGCCGCACCTTTCGCACGGCGGTGCGGTTGCGGCGCAAGCCCGGCCCCCAGGCGGAGCGCCAGCTGGGCCTGCTGGCCCATTGCCATGGCTGCGGCGACCAGCAAGTGCAGAGCCTGCTCCAGCTGCGCCAGTGGCGGCCGTGCCTCTGCCCGGACCAGACCAAGGCCACCTTGTCGATTTCCGGGCCCCTCTGGATCGGCCCCCTGCAGGATCCGGCCTGCCTCGAGGCCATGGCCTCGGCCCCAGGCGCTTGTTCTGCCAGCCTCAGCCCGGTGGGGGCGCGCCTGCTGGCCCAGTTGCGGCGCGACGACGGCCTGCCGGCCCGGTGCTGGCCCCTGGCCGAGCTGGCCAAGCGCCTCGGTGGCGGCCCGCCGCCCCTGGGGGCCCTGGTGGAGGCCCTGCGGCTGCAGGGCTGGAGTGCCCAGGCCAGTGGCGTGATGGCGGCCCAGCTGCGCAGCGATGCCCCCTGGGAGCAGCTGCTGCAGGTGGCAGCCCATGTCACCCGGCCGGGTCAGGCCCCGGAGGCCCAGGGTGGCGCGCTAAATAGGTAGGCGATTACGGGTTTAGGCCATGGCCTCGGAAATTTTTGGCATTGCAGCAATCTTCTGGGTGCTGATCCCGGTGGGCCTGGTGGGCGGCGTGCTGCTGCTCAAACTCGAGAAGGAATGAGCCCTGGCCCCTGGGCGGTGATCGCGCTGGGTCCAGCTCACCCCTAGGCTCATCCCTCCCTGACGCTCCTCCATGCAGGTTCTGGTCATCGGTGGTACGGGCACCCTCGGTCGTCAGATCGCCAGGCGAGCCTTGGATGCCGGCCACCAGGTGCGTTGCATGGTGCGTTCGCCCCGTAAGGCCGCCTTTCTGCAGGAGTGGGGCTGTGAACTCACCCGCGGCGACCTGCTGGAGCCCGCCAGCCTCGACTACGCCCTAGAGGGCCAGGAGGCGGTGATCGATGCGGCCACCACGCGCCCCACCGATGAGGCCAGCATTTATGACATCGACTGGCAGGGCAAGCTCAACCTGCTGAACGCCTGTGAAAAGGCGGCCGTCAAGCGCTTCATCTTCGTGTCGTTGCTGGATGCCGAGAAGCACCGCAGCGTGCCCTTGATGGACATCAAATACTGCACCGAGCAGCTGCTGCTGAGCTCCGATTTCGACTACACGATCCTGCGCTGCGTTGCTTTCATGCAGGGCGTGATCGGCCAGTTTGCGATCCCGGTGCTGGAAAGCCAGACCGTGTGGGTGAGTGGCACGCCCACGCCGATCGCCTACATGAACACCCAGGATGTGGCCCGCTTTGCCGTGGCGGCCCTGGAGCGACCCGAAACCAGCCGCCAGGCCCTGCCGGTGGTGGGCCCCCGGGCCTGGACCACCAGTGAGGTGACCCAGCTGTGCGAAAAGTTCAGCGGTAAAACGGCCCGCATCTTCCGGGTGCAGCCCGTGCTGATTGGCCTGATGCGGGGGGTGGCCAATTTCTTTGAGGCCGGCCTCAACGTGGGCGAACGCCTCGCCTTTGACGCCGTAACCGGCGGGGGCGTGACCCTGTCGGCGCCCATGGAGGCGAGCTATGCCGCCTTCGGCTTGGATCCCGGCGAGACCACGGGCCTGGAGGCCTATCTCCAGGAGTACTACGCCACGATCCTGCGGCGCCTGCGCGAAATGGAGGCCGACCTCGACAAGGACGCCAAGAAGAAGCTTCCCTTCTGAGGACGTCGATTGCCCCTGGTGCAACACCAGTCAGCGGTTTAGTTGTTTTGTACTAGTTTGCTGTAGTATGGCGAGCTTGCGCCATGCCCGCCCATGTCCGTTGCCCAGATCAAGAATCTGCAGCGCCGCCTCGCCAATTTGGAGCAGGAGGCGGTGGATGAAATCAACCGGGCCTGCGGCCACGAGCTCTGGCAGAGCCTGGGCTTTGATGCCCTCGACAGCCTGGAGGATGGCGATCGCCGCGCCCGGGCCAACTACTACTACGGCCAGCTCCAGGCCGTGCGGGAGTTGAAAGGCTGCCTCTAGGGCCTCCTGGCCCGGAACCCCTAACCCCGGCCGCCTTAACCCCGGCCGCCTTAACCCAGGTCTCGACCCCCCGGCCTCCAGGCCGAGGGTTTTGGGGATTGGGCTTTCAGCCCAACACCGCCATGCAATCGATCTCCACCCGGCCTCCCTTGGGCAGGGCGGCGACCTGGACGCAGGCCCGGGCCGGCGAGACGCCTGCGCCAAAGACCTCGGCGTAGAGGGCATTGACCTTGGCGAAATCGGCCAGATCGGCCAGAAATACCGTGGTGCGGACGACCTGTTGGGGGCTGGAGCCGGCGGCGGCCAGCACCGCCTGCAGGTTGGCCAGCACCTGGCGGGTTTCCGCCTCCACATCGCCCGAGCCCACCATCTCGCCCGTGGCTGGATCGAGGGCAATCTGGCCGGAGCAAAACAGCAGCCCACCTGCCTTGACGGCCTGGTTGTAGGGGCCGACGGGGGCGGGTGCTGCCGCCGTGACCACGGCCTCAAGGCTGGGGGCTGGAGACATCGGAGCGGGGCGCAGAGGTGGGTGGATCGATGCTATGGCGGCAGGTCGATCACCAGGAGCGGCCTTGGGGCGCCGGCTGGCTGAGGCCCGGGTTGGTCGAGACCGCCCCGCCGCCCGCCCTAGCCGCGCCAGTGGTCCTTGCTGTGGCGGTAACGGGTGAACTCCTCCACGTCGCGGCTCCGCAGGAAGAGGTTGCTCAGCAACTCCTCGCCAATCGTGGTGGGGATGGTGGGCCGTTCGGCGGCCCGCTCGCTGAGGACCTGGCGGAAGCGGTCGTTGATGGCTTGATCGTCCGGGTGGAGGTGATGGGCCCAGCGGAGGTTGGCTTCGGTGTATTCGTGGCTGCACCAAACCCGGGTGGCCGCCGGCAGGGCCGCTAGCCGCTGCAAAGACTGCCAAAGCTGCTCTGGGCTGCCCTCCATCAGCCGGCCGCAGCCCCCCGCAAACAGGGTGTCGCCGCAGAACAATTCGCCAACTCTGGGGTGATCCAGGGGCCCATCACCGGGCGGCAGGTAGAAGGCGACATGGGCGCGGGTGTGGCCGGGCATGGCCAGCACCTCGATGGCCCGCCCCAGCAGGTTGAGGCGGTCTCCATCGCCCACCCCCTGGGTTTGGAAGGGGATCCGCTGGCGATCCGCCGCCGCGGCAATCACCTGCAGCTGGGGCCAGCGCTGCAGCAGCTCGGGCGTGCCGCCGATGTGGTCGTGGTGGTGGTGGGTGTGGAGCACGGCGATCGGCTCGAGTTGGCGCTGCTCCAGCCAGGCGATCACCGGTTCGGCCAGGGCTGGATCCACCACGACGGCCTGACCTGGTGCTCCATCGCTGCCATCGCTGCCGCCGCCGCCATCGCTGCCGCCATGGAGCACAAACACGTAGTTGTCATCCAGCACCGGGATCAGGCTCACGTCGCTGGCGCCGCTGGCCAGACCAGCTGTTAGAGGCCTTTCGCCCTCAGCCGCGGCCCTGGCGGCAGAGCTGGTCGCCTCGGTGTGGGCGGATCCCGCTGCGCTCGGGTGCATCGTTAAAGTCCAGGTCGAGGCCGGTCCCCATGATCACTGTCGCTCTGGCCAAAGGCGGCCTGCTCAAGGATTCCGTTCGCCGCTTTGCTGCCGCAGGCTTGGATTTCTCCTCCCTGCTGGATCCGGTGAATCGCCAGCTGCGGGTGGAGAGTGCCTGCGGCACGGCCCGGGCCCTGCTGGTGCGCAATGCCGATGTGCCGGTGTATGTGGCCTATGGCCAGGCCCAGCTCGGGGTGGTCGGCTACGACGTGCTGCGCGAGCACGCCCTGCCCGTGGCCCAACTGGTGGATCTGGGCTTTGGCGGTTGCCGCATGAGTGTGGCGGTGAAGGCCAGTAGCGGCTACCGCCAGGCCGTGGACCTGCCGGCCCATTGCCGCGTAGCCAGCAAGTTCACGCGCTGCGCCCAGGAGTATTTCGCGGCCCTCGACCTGCCGGTGGAACTGATCCATTTGGCGGGTTCGGTGGAACTGGGCCCGATCACCGGCATGTCGGAAGCGATCGTTGATCTGGTGGCCACGGGCCGCACCCTCGAGGAAAACGGCCTGATCGCCATCGAAGACCTGTTCCACAGCACCGCCCGCCTGGTGGGGCACCCCCTGTCGATGCGGCTGGACCACGGCCCCCTGCAGGCCCTGGTTGACCGACTGGCGGCCCTGTCGCCCACGCCAGCGGCGGCCGCCATCGCCACCGCCCCGTCCCCAGTCCCCGCTGCAGCGGTAGCAACCTGATGGCCAGTAGCGATCGGCAACGGCTACGGCGGCTTCTGCCCTACCTGGCCCAGGACCGGCGACGCCTGACCCTCAGCTTGGTGCTGTTGATCCCCGTGGCCCTGGGGGCTGCGGTCCAGCCCCTGCTGGTGGGCCAGGCGATCTCTGCCCTGCGCCACGAACCGACCATGCCCTGGCTGGCGGGTCAGAGCGTGCCCGAGGTGCTGCGCACCCTGGTGGGCCTGTTGCTGGTGGCCGTGGTGGTGCGCCTGGGGCTCCAGGGGGTGCAGAGCTACAACGTGCAGGCCGTCGGCCAGCGGCTCACGGCCCGGATCCGCAACGACCTGTTTGCCCACGCCCTCGACCTCTCCCTGCGTTTCCACGACCGCACCCCGGTTGGCAAGCTGCTCACCCGCCTCACGAGCGATGTGGATGCCCTGGCCGAGGTTTTTGGTAGTGGCGCCGTGGGGGTGTTGGCCGACCTGGTGACCCTGCTGGTGATCGCGATCACGATGATCTCGATCGAGCCCCGGCTTGGGGCCCTGCTGTTGGCCAGCCAGGTGCCCGTCACGCTGACGATCCTCTGGTTGCAGGGGCGCTACCGCAAGGCCAATTACCGGGTGCGCGAGGAGCTGGGCCAGCTCAATGCCGATCTGCAGGAAAACCTGCAGGGGCTCGAAGTGGTGCAGATGTTCCGGCGCGAGGCTTACAACAGCGCCCGCTTCGCCCGCACCACCAACGCCTATCGCAAGGCTGTCGATGGCACGATCTTTTTTGATAGCGCTATTTCGGCCCTGATCGAATGGGTGGCCCTCACGGCGATTGCCGTGGTGCTGGCCCTGGGGGGCTGGATGGTGTCGGCCGAGGTGATGGGCCTGGGCACCCTCACCACCTTCATCCTCTATTCCCAACGCCTGTTTGATCCCCTGCGCCAACTGGCCGAACGCTTCACCCAGATCCAGGGCGGCCTCACGGCGGTGGAGCGGATTGGCGAACTGTTCGAGGAGCCCATTGACATCCAGGAACTCCCCCAAAGTGAGCGCTCCGCCGCCGCCCAGCTCAGCGGAGGCGATCGCACCAGCGCCGGCGAAGTGATCTTTGAGGGGGTGTCTTTCGCCTACCGCAGCGACGATCCGATCCTCGAAGATCTCAGCTTCCGCATTGCCCCCGGTGAACATGTGGCCCTGGTGGGCCCCACCGGCTCGGGCAAAACCACGGTGATTCGCCTGCTCTGCCGGCTCTACGAACCCCAGCAGGGCCGGATCCTGCTCGATGGCATTGATATCCGCGAATTACCGATCCAAACCCTGCGCCAGCGTTTGGGGGTGGTGCTGCAGGACACCTTCCTGTTCAGCGGCAACGTGGCGGACAACCTGCGCCTCGATGCCGACATCAGCGACCCCGAACTGCAGCGGCTCTGCCATGAGCTGGGTCTTGATCCCCTGCTCAGCCGCTTGCCCCAGGGGCTCGAGAGCCCCCTGCGCGAACGGGGCGGCAACCTCTCTTCCGGCGAGCGCCAGTTGCTCTCGGTGGCCCGGGTGGGGATCCGCAATCCCTCTGTGCTGGTGATGGATGAAGCCACCGCCTTCCTCGATCCCTCCACCGAGGCCACCCTCCAGGCCGACCTGGAGCGGCTGCTGCAGGGCCGCACGGCGATTGTGATCGCCCACCGCCTGGCCACCGTGGAGGCGGCCGACCGGATCCTGGTGCTCAAGCGCGGCAAGTTGGTGGAGCAGGGCACCCATCGCCAATTGCGCGCCGCCGGCGGTCTCTATGCCCAGCTGGCCGATCTGCAGGAGCGGGGCCTGGCCCGGCTCTAGGTCGCTCTCTAGGAGGCGTTCTTGGAGCGGCCCTAGGCGGCCATCGGCCGCGCCGGCGCCCAGGCCTCTGAGCCGGGCAGGGTCAGGAGCCAGGCGCTGATCCGGGCCGCTAGCAGGGCCGGCTCCTGGCGCATGGGCAGGTGGCCTAGGCCAGGCAGTACCTCCACCTCATGCTGGGCCGCGTAGCCCGCCAGGTGGCTGACGTAGCGCGGTTCCATCACCCGATCGGCGCTGCCCACCAGCCACAGGCTCGGCACCTGCAGGGCGGCCGTCAGGGCCGGCAGCTGGCGTACGGCGCCCCGGTTGGTGCTGCAGGCCAGCAGCCCCCGGGCCGCCCGCTGCTCGGCGACGAGGGGGCTGCGGATGGCGTCCAGGGCGGGCAGTTCCGCCAACCAGCTTGGCCGCAGGCTGAGGAACGCAGCTCCGGCCTGGCGCACCCGGGTGAAGGCCCGCGGTTGATAGACCCCGCCGCCAGCGGCGATCTGCACCAGGCCCACCAGCTGGTCGCCCAGGCCAGGGGCGCCGTGGAGGGCGACGCTGCCGCCGAGGGAATGGCCGATCAACACCAGCGGCCGGCCCTGGGCCTGGTCCTGGGCCTGCTCCGCCAGCCAACGGCCGAAGGAGGCCAGGGTGGGCTGGAGCTGGCGGGGCCGGGGCCGATCCCCAAATCCCGGCAGATCCGGCGCCCAGCACTCCCACTCGGGCTCCAGCTCCTGCACCAGGGGCTGCCACAGCCGTCCTGAGAGCAACCAGCCATGCAGGAACACCAGCAGGGGGCGTGGAGACAAGGCTGCTGCCAAGAAGATCCTCCAGCCTGCAACAGCCACCGCCCCAATGGGGCAGGATCTCCCTAATGATGAGCTCCTCCGACGCCGAGATTTTCCAGGCCGAAGCCCTGGCGGGGATGTACGGCGGCGAGCATCGCCTCTGCACCACGGCCAACCCCAAGCTGGCCCTGGTGCTGAGCTGCGAACGGGAGATCGACCTGTTTGAACTCGAGCAGCTCTGCGATGCGGTCGGCTGGAGCCGCCGGCCCGTGCGCCGGGTACGCAAGGCGCTGGAGCACAGCCTGCTCTGGGTGGGCCTCTGGCGCCATGAGCAGCGCCTCCCCCGGCTGGTGGGTTTCGCCCGCTGCACCGGCGATGGCGTGATCGAGGCCACCGTCTGGGATGTGGCCATCCACCCCCTCTACCAGGGCTGCGGCCTGGGTAAGCAGTTGATGGACTACGTGCTCAACCAGCTGCGCGCCATGGAGGTGGAGCGGGTGAGCCTGTTTGCCGATCCCCAGGTGGTGGGCTTCTACGAGGCCCAGGGCTGGGAACTGGAACCCCTCCAGCGCCGCTGCGCCTTCTGGTACTCCACCTAGCCGGCTGGGGCCGCTGGCAGCACCTGGCGATAGCCATGGGCTTCGATCACCCTCAAGGGGGTGTCAAATAGGGAGCTCAGGGGCCCGTCCTGAAGCAACTCCTGGCAGGATCGCTGGCCGACGATCTGGCCCTGGCGCAGCAGCACACAGCGCTGGATTTCGGGAATGATCGCCTCAATTTGGTGGGTGACCAGCAGCAGGGTGGTGCCCGCCTGGGCCAGCTGGCGCAGGATCTCCAGCATCTGGTGTTTGGCCTTGAGGTCGAGGCCGTTGGTGGGTTCATCAAGCACCAGCACCTCGGGGCGATGGACCAGGGCCCGGGCCAGCAGTAGGCGCCGCCGTTGGCCATCGGAGAGCTGGCCGAAGGGGCGATCGGCGATGGGATCGAGATCCAGTTGGGCCAGTAGCTCTTCGCTGCGCTGCCGATGGCGCTCGCTGACCTCTTGACTGCGGCCCAGTCCTACCGAGCCGAAGAAACCCGAAAGCACCACGTCGCGGGCGACCACGCTGGTGCCGTAGTTCGCCTGTAGGTCCGGGGACACCAGGCCGATGCGGGCGCGCAGGTCCCAGAGGTTTACCCGCTCCTCGCCAAAGATCCGCAGCCAGGAGCCGGGCTTCACCACCGGGTAGATCTCGCGACTGAGCAGCTTGATCAAGGAACTCTTGCCCGAGCCGTTCGGCCCCAGGATCACGGTCTGTTCGCCCAGGTGCAGCTTCAAGCTGAGGTTGGTGAATACTGGCCTGGGGCCCAGGTAGGCCTCGATGGATTGGAGATCTACGTAGGGGGCGGCGGGCATCGGGGGTGGGCGGCAGTGCTTCGCTGGCGAGATCAGGCCGCCTTGTAGCGCTGATTGAGGCCATAGGCGGCCGCGGCGATGGCAGCGAGGGCGAGCGGGGCGAGCACGGCCAAAGCGATCAGGGTTTGCAGCAGCACCAGGGCCATGCCCAAAGCCGAAAAGGCCTGGATGCGGATCTTGGCCTTGATCAGCAGGGTGAGGAGCAGCAGCACCGTGGCCCGCAAGCCGGCGATCCGCAACGCGTTCAATCCAGCGAGCGGGCAGAAGGGTGGGAGCAGGACCATGGCTGGGATGCAGTCGCCCAACTCTGGCGGAGTCCGGCACTCCCTGGCGCCCCCGCACGCCGGTGGTGGCGCCCGTTGTTGCTGGCTAAGGCCTGTTGTTGCCTGCCAAGGCCCGATGTTCCGCCTAATCCGTACAAACTCCTATTGCATCTGCAGGCCGGTTGATCGATTGTGAATGGGACGGGATTCGGAGGCTCCATTGATGGAAGACACCCCCCCTGAGCAGCACCTAGGAGCCAACTGACGCTGCGGCCCCTGCTCCAACAGTCTCAACTCATTCATTGTGTCCAGGCCATATGGTCCCCCTTTGCATCGTGTTAGGTGCCCCAGGGAATGGACATTGACGCTTAAAGCCCAAGGCCCCAGGCGACGCCGTTGGTTGCTCCGAAATGTTTACCTCTCAAACAACCGCCATGACAACATGGGTCTAATGTCAGCAGTGCTTACTGCTTAAAGCTCCGTTTGATTAGGAGGAATGGATGATCAGCCCGGTGCCTCGTCGCCGGGCTTTTCATTGGGCTCTTTGATGAGCTTTTGATGAGCTTTTGATGGGCTTTCGAAGGGATTGATCAAGCCCCCCTATTGGGGGCTGCTGCTTGTAACTGAGGGCATCGGCCATGGGCCGCCCATCCTTGGATTGGTGCATTGGGCGATGGGGGCAGGGGGACTTGAACCCCCACAGCCTTGCGGCCTGCGGATTTTAAGTCCGCTGCGTCTACCAATTTCGCCATGCCCCCGACGCGATGACCCCTGGGCGCCCACCGCCTGGCCATCCTAGATTCAGGGGGCTTGATCGATCGTGGCTCCGTGGTTTTGCCTGGCTTGCCAAGCACCGACATCCTTCTGGCCCTCGGCGCGGCCGTGGCCATCGGTGGTGCCTACCTGGTGGTGGTGCCCCTGGCCCTCTACTGGTGGATGAACCGGCGCTGGATGGTGATGGGCAAGCTGGAGCGCACGGGGATTTACGGCCTGGTGTTCCTGTTTTTCCCGGGTTTGATCCTGTTCTCACCGTTCCTGAATCTGCGCATGGCAGGCCAGGGCAAGGCCTGATGGCCACGCCCCCCTCTGCGCCCGCCCCTACGCCCAATGGCATGACCCGCGGGAAGGCCCTGATCCTGGGAGTTGCCTTTTTTGGCCTCGGGGCTGGCGGCTACGGGCTGTTCCAGCTGGCCGGCTTCGGCGAGGCCTCGGCAGGGATTGCCGCTGAAGCGGTCCTGATCCTGATCGTGATCGGCTGGATCGGCTCCTACCTGTTCCGGGTGGTCACCGGCAACATGACCTACATGCAGCAGCGGCGGGACTACCGCAGCCGCTACGAAGCCGCCACTGAAGACGAGCTCCAGAAGCAGTTTGAGGCCCTGCCCGCGGCCGAGCAGGAGAAGTTGCTGCGGGACCTGGGCCAGCTAGACGATTCCGCCGACCTGTGAGGACCTATCGCCCCATAGGCTCACGGTCATTGCCTGCCAATCGGCCCGATGAGCGCTGACGCGATCTCCCCCGTTGCCGGATCCGCCACCTTGATCCAGCGCTGTTTTGCGCGGCTCAAGCAAGAGGGGCGCTGTGCCCTGATGCCCTTCCTGGTGGCTGGCGATCCAGACCTGGCCACGACCCGGGCCAGCCTGCTGGCCCTCCAGGGGGCTGGTGCCGACCTGATTGAGCTCGGTATCCCCTACAGCGACCCCCTCGCCGATGGGCCCGTGATTCAGGCCGCAGCCGGCCGGGCCCTGGCCTCTGGCACCACCCCGGGCCGGGTACTGGAGATGCTCGCCAGCCTGAAGGGGGAGTTCCACACCCCAGTGGTGCTGTTCACCTACAGCAACCCCCTGTTGAGCCGGGGTATGGAGCGCTTCTGCCAGGAGGCCGCCGCCGCCGGGGCTGCCGGTCTTGTGGTGCCCGACCTCCCCTTGGAGGAAACCGCCAAGCTGTCCCCCCTGGCTGCCGCCCAGGGCCTGGATCTGGTGCTGCTGGTGGCCCCCACTACCCCCGCTGAGCGGATGGTGCGCATCGCTGCCGCCAGCCGTGGCTTTACCTATCTGGTGTCCGTGACCGGTGTGACCGGCACCCGCACCAGCCTGGAGGGCCGGGTTGAAGGGTTGGTGCAGCAACTCAAGGCCATGGGCCCCACGCCGGTGGCGGTGGGTTTTGGCATCGCCAGCGCGGATCAGGCCAGGCAGGTTAGGGATTGGGGGGCCGATGGCGCCATCGTCGGTAGCGCTTTGGTGAAGGTGATGGCGGCGGCGGCGGCGGCCGCTCCCCAGGAGCCGGCCCCGGCAACAGCCACGGCCGCTGCAGCCTTCTGTGCCGAGCTCCGCGCGGCCCTAGACCACTGAACTGGCCTGAGATCGCCCCTGCCTTTGGCCTGACGGGCTTCCAGGACGGGCTGGGTCCAGCCATCGCCCTGAATCAACCCGTGGCCCTGAACCAACCTTTGGTGGCCGCTGCCTGCCGCTTGGCTCTGGGGCTGGCGGCCTTGCTGGTCCTGCGCGCCTTGGCCCATCGCCGGCTGGCCTTAAGGCGGCTCCAGGGCCAGGGGGATCCCTTTCTGGCCGGGCCGACCTTGCGCACGGCCAGCCAGCTAGCCCTTGTCCTGGTGGCGGACTGGAGCTGGGCGGCCCTGCCGATGGCGGCCCAGGCCAACCAGCTCTACCAAGCCGCCTCGGGCCTGGTGGTCCTGCTGTTGGTGGTGCGGCTGATCAATCGGGGCCTGGAACGGCTGCTGCTTTCGGCGGCGAGCCGGTTGGGCGAAAGCGCAGGGCTGGATCGGTTGTCGGCCCTGCTGCCGATGCTGCGGGGCGCCACCTGGCTGCTGGGCGGCTTGGTTTATTTGCAAAACCAGGGCCTGCAGCTCACGGCCGTGCTGGGTGCCCTGGCCGGGGCGGGCCTGGGCATTGGCTTTGCCCTCCAGGTGCCGGCCCGGGACTTTTTCAGCTACCTCACAATCCTGCTGGAGCAGCCCTTCCAGCTCGGCCAGGTGTTGCGTTTTGACGATGTCACCGGCCGGGTGGTGAAGGTGGGATTGCGCTCCACCCACCTGCGCAGCCTTGATGGCGAATTGGTGGTGGTTAACAATGCCAACTTGTTGGCCAAAACCCTGCGCAACTATGGCGATCAGCAGGAGCGGCGCGTCCTGCAACGGCTGGTGCTGCGCCTCGACAGCGGCGCCGAGGCGGCGTCCCGTTTTCCCCAGCTGGCCGAGGCCGCCATCAGCCCCTGGCCCCAGGCGCGCTTCGATCGCTGCCACCTGGTGGAGTTAACCCCCGCCGGGCTGCTGTTTGAACTGGCCTACTTTCTCGATGCTTCGGACCCCAATCGGGCCTTTGATCGCCAGCAGGCGATCAACCTCGAGCTCCTGGCATCCCTGGAGCGCGCTGGCTTAGCCCTGGCCGATCCCGCTGGACAGCTACCGGTTGCCAAGTAACTCCGGTTGCCAAGGTCTAACCCTGGCCCGTTGGCCCCCATCGGCAGGCCCCTAGGCCAGGGGCAACAGCCCGGAGTTGGTCGGGACCACCGGGGCTAGACACCAGCCTGGCCCCAGCATGGTTAACCCCGGGGCCCGATCGCGGACTCCCAGGATGGCTTTGGCGGCGATGGAGCGAACCCCCTGCCGCTGAACTTGGCCAGGGAGCAGCCGGGTTTTAGGGTCTGAAGTTGTGCCATCAACCGTTGCCATGCGCTTTGTGCTTTGGGGTCGCTACTGCGACAACGCCCTGGAAAAGCGCACGCCCTTCCGGGAGCATCACCTGGCCGGATTGCGCCAGCAGCAGCAGGACGGCCTGCTGATCACCTTGGGCCCCACAGCAGATAGCCGCCAGGTTTTTGGCATCTATGAGGCCGAAAGCCAGGACCAGGTGGAGGCCCTGCTCCATGGCGATATCTATTGGCGCGAAGGCATCTGGGTGGAGCTCTCGGTGTATCCCTGGATCCAGGCCCTTTAAACCCCAGGCCCGCTTCAACCCCAGGTGGTTCTAGCCCTGGCCTAGCTCTGGAGAATCGGAGCCGTTGGGGTGCCTTGAAGGCTGTTGTTGGGCTGGGCCGCTGGCGTGGGCTGGCTCGCCCAGCCGGCCAGGGCCTGCTGCCACACGTAGAGGCCCACCTCTTCAGGGCCGCCGGGCCCAAGCACCGGGCCATAGCCCCCCATCTGGCCGATCCCTTGGCTTGCAATCGTGGCAATTGCTGCGGGGCTGGTGATGCCCTGGCGCTCGAGGGCCTTCAGCTTCAAGGTGCGACCGCGGCGGATGATGTTGCCCCCATGGAGATGGCATCCGGCGCAGTGGGCCTCAAACAGGCCGGCCCCATCGGCTCCTGCCGCTAGGGCCGGCCCAGGGGCAGCCAGCAGGCCACTCGCCAGCAGAACCCCACTGAGGGTGAAATTCAGGACCCAACCCAGGCGAAGGATTTGGGCTAGGGATTCGCCAAGGGATTGGGTCCAAGCGCCCACCGTTCTGGCGATTGGACCGATGCGGGTTCGGGGCGCGATCAAGCCAGTGCGGCATCTGGGGCGAGCCTAGGTTGGGGCCCGATTGGGCTGGCCCGGAAGGGGAGGCCCGTTGTCCCAGGCAGGGCCAACAAAAACCCCTGAATCGCTCAGGGCGATCCAGGGGAACAGGGAGGATTGATCTGTCAGGATTAATCCGTGTGCCCAGGTTGACTGGGCTCGCGGGATTTGGGGTGGCCTTGGCGCTTCGGCGCCGGGGCTCACTCCTCGTCGTCGTTGCCGCCGGCGGGGATCAGGCGGATCTGCTTGCGACCGAGCTTGATGTCAAATTCATCGCCGGGGTTGAGTTCCAGCAGGGCGGTATAGGCCTTGCCAATCAGCAGGTTGCCGTTGCCCTGAACCGTGGCCACATAGCTGAGCTTGCGGCCTCCCTTGCCGATCTTGCTGTTGGCTCCGAATTCAACCCCCTTGGCTTCCAGTAGGGCTTCGTAGAAGGCCGTGAAGTTCAAGCGATCGGCGCCGTCCTTTTTGCTGGACACATAGCCGCAGGCCCGCACGACTTCGGATTTGCTGGCGTCGCCCAGTTCCTTGACCTTGGACAGCAATTCAGATCCGGTGAGCATCGGGAGGTGGAACACATTGACCGATGTAAATTACAGCATCGGCTGCGACGGTGACAATAGGCGTGGTCTCTAAGCTGATTGTTGCATTGCCTGCAATCATTTCGTCGTCGTCAATTGTGGGTGCTGCGGTTGTCGGATCGATCGCTACTGTTAGCCCTTACACCATTGCTGCCATCCTGGCAATCGCCTGACCGTTCGCCATGGCCCCCATTCGTGCCTTGACGCCCGCGGATCACTGCGAGCTTCTGGCGATCTATGGCGATGCGGTGTCAAGCCAGGCCCCTGGGCCCTATGGCGACCGCCAAGTGGCTGCCTGGTTGAGTCAGGTTGGCGTCCCGGGCCCCTTGGCGGCCGCCCTGAACCAAGGCAGCGGCCTGGCGAGTTGTACCGAATCGGGTGAGATCGAAGCCTTTGCGGTGATGGAGCCGGCCGATCGCCTGTCCTTGCTCTACTGCCGCGGCCGTTCTGCCCGGCAAGGCCACGCCAGCCGCCTGTTGGACCGCTTGGAGGCCCTGGCCAGCAGCCAGGGCCTGGGCCAGCTCCGCACCGAAGCCAGCCAGTTGTCCCTCCCCCTGTTGCTGCGGCGGGGCTGGAGAGTGGCCTGGGTCGAGGGTCTCCTGATCGACGGCATCCTGTTTCGGCGCTACCGCATGACCAAATCCCTCCCCACCGTGAACTGATGGCGGAAGCCCAGTTGCAGCAGTTCCTTGAGAAGGTGCGCCAGCTGAATGCCTTTGTGGCCCTCAGCGAGGCCGATCCCGCCTTCCGGCAGCGCCTCAGCGACTGCGCCAACCACCAGCAGGTGGTGGATCTGGCCAGCAGCTGGGGTTTTGACATCGCCAGGCGCTGGGGAGAGCCCCCTAGCCAGGGCCACCAGCCGATGGTGGCGATCGGCGGGGACGGGGCGGCTGGGCCAGTGCCTAGCTCCGAAGTGGCGATGGCCCAGGGGCCCGATCTCCAGGACGCCAGCCTGGAGCAGCTTGCCGATGGGGACAACGGTTCAGGCCAGAACCTGCTCTCGGGACCCTGTCCCCCTCCTGGCCAGGAGCGCAGCGAGCGGTTGCTGGGCCCGGGCCAGCTGCGGCTGGAGCTGATCCATTCCTGCGAGTTCGCCAATCCCCCGGGCTTCTGGTACGACCAGGTCGAAAGCGAATGGGTGCTGCTGCTTCAGGGCCAGGCGCAGTTGCGCTTTGCCGATGAAGCCCAGGCCCGCAGCCTCAAGGCGGGCGACAGCCTGCTGATCACCCCTGGGCGGCGTCACCGGGTTGAGGCGACCGATCCGGCTCCGGGAACCCGCTGGCTGGCTCTCTTCTGGTAGGACTCCGACTGGTGTGGGACTGGCGGACCAGCCAGTAGGCGCTCGACAGGGCCAGGACGGCCACCCCCAGCCCCGCCAGTTCGCCGGGGGTCTTGAGCATCCCTTCGGGCATGACGATCACCTTGCGGGCCAGGGCCGTGAGGGCCGTGATCAACACCAGCTCGATCTGGATGACATGGTCGCGCAGGTAGGCAGTGAGGTTCTGCAGCACCTCCAGGGCAATGAGCAGGGCCAGGATCTGGTCAAGAAAGCGGGTCATGTCGTCGCCAAGCCAGTTGCTTGACCCACCCAAGAGCTGGTTGACCAGGGTGATGACCAGCTCGGCCGTGGCGACAAGCAGCACCACACTCAGGACTGCAGCGAGCAGCTTGGCCAGGAGGCGCTCGAAGCGATGGACCTGGCGTAGGAAGGCCTGATCGCCCAGCCCGTTCGCTTGGAGGCTGCGGCTGAGCCGACCTGGGGCAAGGCGTGCTTGCTGGCGGATGCGATCGAGGCCCAGGCGGATTGGAGCCATCGCCATCACTGATTAAAGGGGGAGTAAATCGGTTTGGCCGGCGTATCTCCCTTGGGATTCACGATCTTGGTGTCACAGGTGATGCTGCCGTCGGCGGCCGTGACGCAGTTTTTGGGCTCGATCGTGGTTGCCGGACCGACGTTGCTGCCCGGGCCGAGCAGGAAGCGTTCGCTCTGGGCCAGGGCAGGGCTGGCCAGGGCTGCCGCCAGGCCCAGGCCAGCGACCAGGGTGTGCAGGGACTGGGTTGCCAGGGGCTGGGGACGGGGGGACATGGCGATCGCTGCAACGGCCCCCACTCTGCCTGCCCTGGAGTCGGCTGGCCGCAGGCCCTTGAACAAGACCCTTGATTCGGGCTCTTGATTCGGGCCCTTGATTCAGGCCCTCGGGCAGCCGCTTCTGCCGCAGGAATCAGGCGCCAGCGCCGCCTCCCTGGCGAATCTCCTCGAGCAAGAGATCCAGTTGGCCCAGGGAAGACTCCAGGTCGGGGAGGTCATCCTCGCCGGCGCCTGGCTGCTCTTGCCAGAGCAGGTCGATGCCGCAGAGCCGCTCGGCCAGGCCGTTCAAGCCCTCGCGGCCATGGATCCGTTGCAGTTCATCGAGGAGCACGGGCATGCGAATCGAGCTGACCCGCAGGGCCCGGCGCAGGTCCGCCTGGGTGCGGCCGCTGTGGCGCAGCCAGTCCTTGAGGAAGCTCTGGAGTTCCTCCAGGTCTTCGAGGCTGAGGCTGGCCATCAACGCACCGGGGGAAACCACTGGTCCAGTTTGCGCTGGGCCCGGGTGCGCACGGCTTCACTCATGTGGCTGCGATAGAGGCCGAGCAGGGCCGTCATCGCCACCACATCATCGCCAAAGCCAGCCACGGGAATGAAATCCGGGATCAGATCCAGGGGGAACAGCAGGTAGGTCAGGGCCGCCACCATGGTGAGGCGCACCTGGACGGGTGTTTCGGCATCAAGCACCAACTCCAGGCATTCGATCGCCGGCCGGGCGACGCTGCGGCCGGCCCGGCGCAGCAGTTTCCAGAGCAGCCCCTCATCGATTTCGGCGCTGCCCAGCACCTCGGCCTCGATGGTTTCCTGGGGCTGGGGCTGGGGCTCGGCCCGGGGCGGCGGGGACTGGGTGGATGGACCCATGGCGATGCCCGTTGGCAGAAGTTGTTCCTACTTTGGTCCTATCAAGGCTGGACGGAAGGGGCTAAAGACCGGCGGGCTCGGTGCGGCTGACCCGCTCCACCCCGCTGCTGGGCCTAGGCCAAGTTGGATTACTTGGCCTAACCCCAGCCAGCAGCAGCCAGCAGCCACCTGCCTTTGAGCCTTTAAGCCCTCAATCGACCTCAACAAGACCGCTCTGGATGCCGGTCTTGCGAAGCTTGCGCAGGGCCCGTTGCACCACCTGGCGGCAGTACTCGCGGCTGCAGCCCAGTTGGCGGGCCACCTCGGCCAGGGTGCGCCATTCGTTGCCGCCATCGAGGCCGAAGCGCAGCATCACCACCGTGCGTTCCTTGGGGGTGAGGTTGGACTCGTCCAGCAAGGTCCAGGCCGAGGCGCTGCGTTCGGCCAGTTCGGCCCGCTCCATCGGGGCCATTTCATTGCTGGGCAGCACATCCACCAGCTCGGTGGGATCAGATTTCGATTTCAGCACCCCCTGCAGGCTCACGGTGACGCTGCGCAGTTCACAACCGAGCAGCTCTTCCACTTCTTCCAGGGGAATGGCCATGGCGGCGGCCAACTCCCGGGGGCTGGGCAGCAGGCCATTGCTCTGCAGCAAGCGTGCCTTGGCGGCCCGCAGCCGCGTCAGTTTTTCATTCACATTCACGGGAATGCGGATGGTGCGGCTTTGGGTGGAGAGGGCCCGGTTGAGACCCTGGCGAATCCACCAATAGGCATAAGTACTGAATCTGTGGCCGCGGGTGGGGTCGTATTTCTCGACCGCCCGGGTGAGGCCCAAGGTGCCTTCCTGGATTAGGTCAAGCAGGTCCAAGCCCTTGCCCTGGTAGCGCTTGGCCAGGTTCACGACCAGGCGCAGGTTGGCCGTGATCATTTGGGTTTTGGCCCGTTCCCCCAGGCGCATGGTGCGCTTTTCCACATCGTCGTAGCTGCAGGCTTCCCCCACGCCACCGGCGCTGCTGCAGCGTTCCTGCAGCTCAACCAAGGCCTGAACCTTGCGGCCCAAGGTGAGCTCCTGTTCGGGTGTGAGCAATTGGTGACGACCAATTTCTCCTAAATACGCACTCAGCGAACTCGCCATTTCTACCCCAGGCACTGAAAAGAACATAGGGCGTATTTCAGCCTTTGCTGGAAGCAACTGAAAGGCTTCGGACTTTCGCTTTTTCTCCCTTTTTGGGCCGATTAACTGGTTTTCGTGGCGCAAGTATTTCCACACATTTGCAATCGGGGCTGTCCCCGTCAGCATCTCCGCGTCCCCGGCGCGACCCGGCACGGCGGATGCTGGACCTCGCTACGGTCAGGGCCCCAGCCTCTTGAGCCCCATGGTCGGGTTTGCCGCACCCATCAGCGATCTGTTCAGCACCTTGCCCTTGGGCCTGCCTGGCGACCTGCTGCCCAGGGCCGCCGTGGCCTATGTCCACTACCTCAGCTTCATGGTTTGCTTCGGGGCCCTGGTGTTGGAGCGGCGCCTGATCCGGCCCAACCCAGACCGCAAGGACGCCATCACCATGGTGATCACCGATGTGGTGTACGGCCTGGCAGCGCTAGCCCTGCTTGGCAGCGGCATCCTGCGGGTTCTCTATTTCGGCCAGGGCAGCGAGTTCTATACCCATAACCCCCTGTTCTGGTGGAAGGTGGGGGCTTACCTGTCGGTGGGAGCCCTGTCCCTCTATCCCACCGTCACCTACATCCTCTGGGCGATCCCCCTGCGCAAGGGCGAGTTGCCCCAGGTGAGCGAGGCCCTCGCCCAGCGCCTGGGCTGGATTTTGAACATCGAATTGGTGGGCTTTGCCCTGATTCCGATGATGGCGGTGTTGATGGCCCGGGGCGTGGGCCTGCCGGCCTGAGGCCAGGCCCTGGTTCCCCTCCGCCCTGTGCAGCCCGTGCCCCTGCCGGTGCCCTCGCCCGAGCCGCCGCCCCTGCTGCGCCAGGGGGCCAGCTCTGGCGGGGCTTTACCAGCCTCCCGTTTTGATTGTGCGCCATTACAGCAAAGCCGGCCTTGGATTGCCCCTGAGCCAGGGACTGGGGCCGGCCCCACCCCTAGGCAAGCCGATCGGCTAGTCGAGGAAGGGGCCCAGGCTTCGCACCTGCCGGGGGGGGATGCCGGCGGCGGCGATTACCGCCAACACTTGAAACCCACCGCGGCTGGCTGGCCGGTGCGCTCTTCATGGTGCGTTTGGATCGAACCGTTGGCTTCAGGCACTCCAGCCAGCACGTTTGAGGCGCGCTGGCAGCGGGCCGTGGAGGCGGCGCTGGCCACCTGGCAAGGCGAGCTGCCGATTCAGAGGGTTGCCACGGCCGACCAGGCCCAGGTGCGCCTCTGGCGCCGTAGGCCTCCCCTGAAGTCCGGGCCCGATGGGGCCTTGAGGGCCAGCCACGGCCGCGCCCTGCTGGAGCTGCGCCAGGTGCAGCGGCTGGGCCAGTGGCAGCTGGAGCCCCTAGTGGAGGTGCTGATTAGCCCCGGCCAGCGGCCCGAGGCGATCCAGGCCACCAGCCTGCATGAACTGGGCCATGCCTTCGGCCTTTGGGGCCACAGCGACCAGGGCGGCGATGTGATGGCGGTGAGTCCCACGGCCCGGCCCGTGTTGTCCCTGAGCCCCCGGGACCGGGCCACCCTGCGCTGGCTGCTGCGCCAACCAGGGCTGGAGCCCTAGTTGGCGGCGGATAGATAGGGGTGTCCGGGGGGCGCCGGTTTGCTAATGGCGCCTGGGGGCTCCGGTTTGCTAAGGGCGCCGGGGGGCGCCACGGCGCTCGGCCAGCACTTCCTGCACCTGGCGCCAGGGGACGCCGTGGTGGGCCAGGGCCACCTGCATGTGGAACACAATGTCGGCGGCTTCGCCGGCGATCTCGGCCGGGTTGTCGTCCTTGCAGGCCATCACGAATTCGGCGCATTCCTCGCCGATCTTTTTGAGGATGCGGTTGTCGCCGCCCTCTAGAAGCCGGTTGGTGTAGCTGCCGGGCTCGGGAGTGGCGCGGCGGCCTTCGATCACCCGCGAGAGCTCGCTGCAGACATCGGCCGGTGGCGGCAGGGCCCCGGGGCCCCCGGCGGCGGCGGCATCCTCGCCAAAGAAGCAGCTGCGGGCCCCCGTGTGGCAGGCCACATCGCCCACCTGCTCAATCGTGAGCAGCAGCACATCGGCGTCGCAGTCGTAGCGGAGGCCGCGCAGTTTTTGGAAATGGCCGCTGCTGGCACCCTTGTGCCAGAGCTCGGCCCGGGAGCGGCTCCAGTAGTGCACCTCGCCGCTGGCCAGGGTGCGCTCGAGGGCTTCGTGGTTCATCCAGGCCACCATCAGCACGGCCCCATCGAGCCAGTCCTGGGCGATGGCCGGGATCAGGCCGGCGTCGTTGAAGCGGAGCTGGCCGAGCCAGGCCGGGTCAGGGGGCTGAAATGATGCCTGCAAGGGTTGCTGTTCCATCTGCCCTGATCCTCCCGCAACAGCCCGTCCCCGCCTGATGACCGCCCCCCGCCGCCCATCAGCGTTCCGTTGCAGCAAAACCTTTAGCGGCTATCCCTGCTGCCATCGCCAGTGGCGCCATCCGGGCCACTGCCGCTTTGTGCATGGCTACAGCCGCAGTTTCACCTGCTGGTTTGAGGCCAGCGAGCTCGACGGCTATGGCTTTGTCGTTGATTTCTCCAGCCTCAAGGCCCTAGAAGCCCAATTGGCTGAGCAGTTCGACCACACCTTTCTCGTCAACGCCGACGACCCCCTGCTGCCCCAATGGCAGGCCCTGCACGACCAGGGCGCCCTCGATTTGCGGGTGATGGCCAATGTGGGCATGGAGGCCAGCGCCGAGTTGGTGTGGGGTTGGGCCAATGCCCTGCTGGGGGACCGCGATGGCGGCCGCACCTGCTGCGTGAAGGTGGAGGCCCGTGAAAACGAGAAGAACGCCGCCTACTACGAAGCCTTGCCCGACTGGTTCGGGGCTGCCTAGACCCACCCTGGCCCGGTTTGCCCTTGGGCGCCTCGGTCAGCCCCGACTCAGGAGGCCTGGGCCCGACTCAGGAGGCCTGGGCCCGGCGCAGGACCTGGGCCAGGGGCAGCAGGGCCAGGCAGAGCAGGGCGATCACCGGCCCCGGCGGCAGGTTGATCGCCGGCTGGATCGCCAGGCCGAAGCCCAGGGCGCTCAACCCCATGCCGATCAGGCCGGCCCGCAGCAGGGCTTGTTTCAAGGAGCGGGCCCCCACCAGGGCCACCAGGGCCGGCGCCCCCATCAGGGCGATCACCAGCACCACCCCCACGGCGGTCATGGCGCTTACTACGGTGAAGGCGGTGGCCAGGGTCATCCACAGGCGCAGGCTCCGCACCGGCAAGCCGGCGCTGGCCGCCCCCACCGGATCGACGCCGAGGAAGACCAGCTGGTGGTAGCGCCAACCCAGCAGGGCCCCCACCGCGGCCAGGGCGGCCAGGCCGCCGGCCAGATCGCCGGGGCCGGCAGCCAGCAGGTCGCCAAACAGGATTGCTTCGAGATCCACCCGGATGTGCAATAGGGGGATCAGCAGCACACCCAGGCCCAGAAAGCCGGCTAGCACGGTGTTGAGCACGGCCTCATCCCGGCTGTCGCCCGGTTTGCTGCCCTGGCTCAGGCGCTCCGCCACCAGGGCCCCGGCCACGCCGCTGACCATGCCGCCCACCCCGGGAGATAGGCCCAGGGCCACGGCCAGGGCCAGGCCAGGCAGCACCGCGTGGGAGATCAAATTGGCCAGGAACAGGCGCCGCTGCACCAACAGCAGGGTGCCGGCCAGGGGGCAAAGGGCCCCGATCAGCAGGGCCAGGAGCAAGGGCAGGGCCCACCAGCGATCCATAGGCTTGGGGGCGGAATTTGGCCAGGGCCCTCCAGATTGCCGAATGGGGCGCCCAAGCGGCTGGGCTAACCGCAGCGGTGGTTGCCCACCCGCAGGTCCCCCAGGGCCCGCCGCACCTGCTGGGGGGTGCCATCGGCGAGCAGCCGGCGATCGAGCACCAGCACCCGGTCGTAGGCATCGAGGTCGTGGCCCCAATCGTGGCTGGAAACCAGCAGGGTGAGGCCGGCATCGCGCAGCTGGCCCATCACCTGCAACAGGGCCGTGCGGGCGGGCGGGTCGATGGCGGCGCAGGGTTCATCGAGCAGCAACACCTGGGCCGGTTGCACCAGGGTGCGGGCCAGCAGGGCCCGTTGCTGCTGGCCGCCGGAGAGCTGGTCGAGGCGCCGCTGGGCTAGGCCAGCCAGGCCCACCCGTTGCAGGGCTGCCTCCACGTCGCAGCAGCCGGGGCGGGCCGCCACCAAACGCCCCAGGCCCACCAACTCCCGCACCGTGATCGGGAACCCCCAGGCGATCTCGCCCCGCTGGGGCATCAGGGCCAGCTGGCGGCGGGCCAGGGGCAGGGTGAGGGGCTGGCCATCGAGCTTGATGAAGCCCGACTCCAGGGGCAATTGGCCGGCGATCGCCAGCAGCAGGGTGCTTTTGCCGGCCCCGTTGGGGCCCACCAGGGCCGTGAGGCTGCCGCTTTGGAGCTCGAAGCTCACCGCCTCGATCGCCAGGTCGCTGCCGCGGCGCACCCCAACCTGTTCGACCGCGAGGCTCAACCGCCCTGCCTGGAAACAGACCTCAAGCTAACCAGCGTGGGACGAGCTCCTCCCCGGCTGGCCCCCCAGCCTCAGCCCCTACCGCTTCTTGGCGAATTCTTGGCGAAACCGCCCTGGCGAGTCCAGCTTTTGGGTGGGGAGGGCCGGCCGGCCTTTTCCTTAGGGCAGTGCCACAGTGGGGCAATCGCTTTTTTTAGTTGGCATGACCAGCACGGCTTCGCGAGCATCGACCGGGTCGGCTGCGGCAGCCGGATCCGGCGCCTCTTCCGCCACGGGTGAAGACAGCCTCGCTGGAGCGGCCCTCCGCCAAACCAGCCTGCCGGTGACGATTATCACCGGCTTTCTCGGCGCTGGCAAAACCACCCTGCTGAACCACATCCTCAGTAACCAACAGGGGCTCAAAACCGCCGTATTGGTGAATGAATTCGGCGAAATCGGCATCGATAACGACCTGATCATCGCCACTGGCGAAGACATGGTGGAGCTAAGCAATGGCTGCATCTGCTGCTCGATCAATGGCGAGTTGCTCGAGGCGGTGTATCGGATCCTGGAGCGGCCCGAGCCGGTGGACTACCTGGTGGTGGAAACCACGGGCCTGGCCGACCCCCTGCCGGTGGCGATGACCTTCCTGGGCAGCGACCTGCGCGATGCCACCCGGCTCGATTCGATCATCACCCTGATCGATGCTGAAAACTTCAGCGACACAATTGACCAGGGTGAGGTGGCCCGGGCCCAGGTGGTGTACGGCGACATCCTGCTGCTGAATAAGTGCGATCTGGTCAGCGAGGAGCGGCTCACGGCCCTGGAGAGCCACCTCAAGGAGATCAAACCTGACGCCCGCATCCTGCGCTCCAACCACGGCGAGGTGGCCCTGCCCCTGCTGCTGAGCGTGGGGTTGTTTGAGTCGGATCGGGTGGTGGCGGCCGGCGAAGCCAAGCCGGCCCATGACCACGGCCATGGGCATGGTCACAGCCATGACCACGGCAATAGTCACAGCCATGGGCATGGCCATTCTCACGATCACGGCCACCAGCACGATCACGGCGCGGCCGCCCACCCGGCTGAGGCCGACCACAGCGCCTGTGACCATGACCACGGCCACTGCAGCCACGACCATGGCACCGGCCACGACCAAGTCACCGGCCACGACCACGGCCCCAGCGACGCCGCCTTAGCCGACGATCCCGTGCAACGGGCCGCCGACCACCTGGCGATTGAGGGCTTCACGTCCCTTTCCTTCAGCAGCGACGGACCCTTTGCCCTGCGCAAGTTCCAGAACTTCCTCGATAACCAGCTGCCCAGCGGCGTGTTCCGGGCCAAGGGCATCCTCTGGTTCAACGAAAGTGAGCGGCGCCATGTGTTCCACCTGGCCGGCAAACGCTTCTCGATCGACGACACCGAATGGGATGGGGAGCGCAAGAACCAGCTGGTGTTGATCGGCCGCGACCTCAACCACCGCAAACTGCGCCAGCAACTGCAGGCTTGCGTCGCTAAGGATGCCGGCAAGGGTTTCGGCTGAGCGCCCAGGCTGGGGAGCGGCTTGCTGCCAAAGCTCTGTGGAGCCAGTCCAATCCGTTGGGGTTGCCCCTCGGGCCCCGATCAGCTCACCTGTCCGTAGGCGGGAACCCCACCCGGCATTCGGCAGCCGATGACACACCAGACCTTGCCATCCTGGCTAAGGTTTGGTGACTTCAAGGCGACTGCATGACGGAGCTCGTGTTGTTCTCAGTCGTCATGGTGATGTTGGGTTTGGTGTGGTGGCTCGTGGAGGGCTCCGATGACGACAACGGCGGTGGCGGCCTGATGCAGCCCGTGCTGGTGCCTGTGCCCGTTCGGCGTTACCCCCAGGGCCGTTGACGCTCGCGTAAATGCCAACGTCGTCTGCCCTGGTTAGGGAGCTCGTTCTGCTTCCCTTCTTTAGATTGATTTAAGCCCCTTCGGCTTGGGCGCAGCTGGGGCACACGGCCCGCACATTGAGTACGCATTCGAGCAGGCGGAAGCCATGGAGTCCGGCGGCCTGTTCGCCGGCCCTGAGCACGTCGTGGCTTTCAAATTCTTCGGTTTGGCCGCAGCGCACGCACACCAAATGGTGGTGGTCCCGGTTGGTGTCGCCGGCTAGTTCGAAGCGGCGGCCGCCATCGGGGAGTTCGAGTTCCTGCAGAAGTTGCATCGAACTGAGCAGGCGCAGGGTGCGATACACCGTGGCCAGGGACACCTTCTCCTCGCCCTTGAGCAGCCGTTGATGCACCTCTTCGGCGCTGAGGTGGCTGCCTTCGCCGATGCGCTCGAACAGGCCCAGCACCCGCTGGCGCTGGGGTGTGAGCCGTTGGCCCCGGCCATTGAGGGAGTTGCGCAGGGCCTCCGCTTGGGGGTTGGCGGCAGTCACGGTGGGGAGGGCGGCCAAGGGGAGCAGGGGGCGTAGGGAGTAGGGGGATCGGCAGGCCTGGGGGCCGGCCGCAGCAGCCGAAGGGCGGACACGGGCCGCCGGTTGTTCTCAATAGTAGTTGCAATTGCGAATATCTGTCGCCTAGCTCGGTGCCCGTCCAAGCACCTGCTCCCGGTCGCCCCATTGCTGCGGCCTTCTTGCGCGTGCCTTGCCAGGGGCTGGGCGCCGCTTCCAGCATGGGATTGGCCATCCCGCTGGGCCCGCACCAGGGACCTGGCGGCGACCCTTCCACCACCCCGTGCCATGGCCCCAGCCACCAGCTCCGATCCCCAGCCCGCCGGCAGGGCTCGCTCCACCGCTTCCAGGCTGGCCCCGCTTGGGCGCCAGCTGCGCCGCACCCCCGCCCTGGTCACGGCCATGGCGGTGTTGGGCCTGGGCCTGATGGGCTCCAGTGCCCTGCTGGTGAAGGGCCTGCGCACGGCCAAGGACACGATCACGGTGACGGGGGCCAGCACCGAGCGGATCCGCAGTGACTACGCCGATTGGTCGGTGGTGGTGAGCCAGGGGGGCGACAGCCAGCAGCAGTCCTACGGGGCGCTGCAGCCCTTGGTGCAACAGACCCGGGCCTTTTTGCTCGCCCATGGCCTCCAGGCCGAGGAGCTCCAGTTGGGCTCCCTGAGTTCCGATAAGGAGGAGATCCGCGATCCCCGCACGGGCGAGCTGCGCCAGACCCGCTGGACCAGCCGCCAGACCCTCTTGATCAGCAGCGCCGATGTGGACAAGATCAATCGCCTGGCTGGCGAAATCCCGGCCCTGATCGGCCTGGGGGTGCCCCTGGCGATCAATGAACCCGCCTACACCTTCACCAAGTTGGCCGAAAAACGGGTGGATATGCTCGCCAAAGCCACCAAGGACGCCCGCGACCGGGCCCAGGCGATTGCCGCCCAGGCCCAAAGTTCAATCGGCGCGATCACCAATGCCGACACCGGCACCTTCCAGATCACGGCCCCCAATTCCACCGAGGCCAGTAATAGCGGCTCCTATGACACCCGCACGATTGCCAAGGACATTACGGCCGTGATGGCGGTGACCTTCAGTGTGAACTAAATCCCTTCGTGAATTCCCTTTCCATAGGCCAAGATTTGCCCCGTTTTGGCAGCGATTAAAAGGCCCCCTGGGCCGGCGGCAAGCTGTAATTCTTTTCCCGAAACAGTCGCAGGCAGGCGGTGGCCACACTGGTGTCAAAGAGGCTGCCCATGCCGGCTTCAACCGCTGTAAGGGCCGCTTCTAGCCCAGGTGACACCCGATAGGGTCGATTGCTGGCCATCGCCTCCACCGTATCGGCGACCGCCAGGATCCTGGCTTCCAGGCTGATCTGATCCCCTTTCAGGCCATGGGGGTAGCCACTGCCATCGAGGCGTTCGTGGTGTTGCCACACGGCTTCGGCCACGGGCCAGGGAAATTTGATCTGGCGCAGGGCCTCGTAGCCCGCCTGGGCATGGGTTTGCAGCAAGGCCAGTTCTTGGGGGGGAAATGCCGTGGGGTTTGGTGAGGATTTCGGCGGGGATGGTGAATTTGCCAATGTCATGCACCAAGCCCGTGATGCGGATGCCCTCGCATAGATGGGCGCTGAGATTCAGCTCCATGGCGATGGCAAAGGCAAGTTCGGAAACCCGCAACTCATGGCCTGCCGTGTAGGGATCCCTGGCTTCATTGAGCGCCACCAAGGCGGCAACAATCTGATGCAGGCTTTGCATCATCTCGGATTGATATTTGATGGCGAGGCGCTCAGCTGTTTTGCGATCTGTGATGTCGCGAATATTGCACTGAATCACAAGATTTTGACCGGCACGATAGCGGTTGCTGATGAAGACAACCTCATGCGGGTTGCCATTTTTGCTGGGTAAATGGAGGTCGTCTCGGCGCACGTAGCCAATCTCCCTAAGCTCCTTAAGGATGGGCTCCACCTGGTCGCGATCCGTAAAGAGGCCCACTTCCCATAGGCTCTTGCCGAGCATGGCATTCATGCCCATGCCCAGCATCTCGGAAATGAAGGGATTGGCCTGGGTGATATGACCACTCTCGCCATCAAGGATCAAAATCCCATCTTTGGCGGACTCAAACAGGCCGCGATAGCGCTCCTCGGAGTCAAGGAGTTTTTGGCTGGATTGTTGTCTTTCAGTAATATCACGTACGGCCGCAAGCAGCATGATGCTGGCGTTGACATCTAGGCGTAGGATCTCAACCTCTGCGGGAAAATTTTCACCATGTAAACGCCGGAACTGCCACTCGTATTGATGGTGGCCTTCCTTCAGAGCGGTCTCTAGTTTGTGCTTACCGGCTTGGGCCGATGAGGCGCCATCGGGCTGAAGATCTGGTGAGAGATCCAAGAGGCTAAGACCCTTAAGCACAGCAAGACTGTTGGCACCAAAGAGTTGAAGGCTGGCCTTGTTCCCTTCCAGGCACTGCCAGCTTGGCGGTGCCAACAGCATCAAGGCATCGCGGAAGCCTTCAAACAGTAGGCGATAGCGTTCTTCGCTTTGAATCAAGGTGCCCTGGGTTCGGGCTTCTAATACGGCCCTTAGGAGCGCTGGACCCAGTTTTTCGAGCTGGTGTTTGTAGACATAGTCAACAGCACCCCGCCGCAACGCCTCAAAGGCAGAGGCCTCAGAGATGGTTCCAGACACAAACAGGAAGGGAACTTTGCCATAGCTCTCATGGGCCACGGCCAGGGCCCGGGCCCCCGGAAAGCCAGGCACGGTCCAATCGGCCAGGATGGCATCGGGAATCTTTTGCTCCATCGCGGCTCGAAACGCAACCTCGTTATTAGCCCTGCGAATTCCTATGTTGATGCCAGCGTGATGCAACGCATCGGTAAGCATCTCCACATCCAAATCCGAATCTTCGACAACCACAAGATCCAGTTGGCTGTCTGGCTGTTCACTGGAGTTTGTCATTTTGATTCGCCGGGCGACTTGTTGAGCAGCATCCAGTAGAGGCCCAGTTCCTTGACGATTGTTATGAATGAGTCGTAATCCACTGGCTTCACTAGGTAGCTGTTGGTGCCCAGGTCGTAGGCGCGAATCACATCCGATTCTTCCTGCGATGATGTTAAGATCACAACGGGCAAGCGACGGGTTTGGGTTTCGTTGCGTATGCGACGCAAGACCTCCAAGCCATTGACTCGCGGCAACTGCAAATCGAGCAGGATCAGCTTGATTCTCTGAATATGGGTGGCGGCTTCTTCTCCGAACAGATGATCAATGGCTTGGGCGCCATCCTTGAGCCACAGCACCCTGTTTTCTAAATGGCTCTCGCGCAGGGCATCCATGGTTAATTCGGCATCGGCCGGATTGTCTTCGATTAACAACACCTGCGTCTCAGTGGCGATTGCTGTCATGGATGATCTCCTGGGGATGGGGATAGCCTCTGCAGGGGCAGAGTGAATGAGAAGGTGGCACCGTGGCCGAGCTGGCTCTCGCCCCAGATGCGGCCATGGTGGCGATGGATGATCCGTTGACTGAGGGCCAGGCCTACGCCCGAACCCTCAAATTCTTCTTGACTATGCAGGCGCTGGAACACGCCAAAGAGTTTGTCGGCATAGGCCATGTCAAAACCGGCGCCATTGTCCTGGATCCAGTAAATCACTGCAGCCTCTTCAATGCGGCTGCCAACATGGATTTCGGCGGGATTGCTTTGGCGGGTAAACTTAATGGCGTTGGAGAATAGATTCATCCAGACTTCTTTTAACATGGCCGGATCTCCCAAGCATGGGGGAATGGCTTCGCAGCTGAAGTTGATCTGGCGCTCGGGTTCCAGTTCAATGAGTTCAGTGGCGCTCGATTCGGCCAGGTCCTGCATCGACACCAGCACTAAATGCATCTCGCGCCGGCCCAGACGGGAAAAGGCGAGCAGGTCATCGATGAGCTTGCCCATGCGCACGGCGTTTTGGCGCACGACCCCCAAGAGGCGCAGGCCTTCCTGATCGAGCTTGTCGCCATAGCCCAGCATCACCTTGCGGGAGAAGCCATCCACGGCGCGCAGGGGCGCCCGCAGGTCATGGGAGACGGAATAGGAGAAGGCCTCTAGCTCTTCATTGGCGGCCTTCAGCTCGGCAGTTCGCTCCGTGACGCGCTTCTCCAGGGTTTCATTGAGACCGTTGAGTTCTCGTTCCAGTCGTTTTCGCTCAGAAATGTCCCTGGCAACGGCAATAATGCCAGCCACAACACCTGTCTCATTGTGAAAGATCCTGGCATTGAAGAGCACGTCCAGGAGGCTGCCTGAGCGATGGCGCATTTGTAATTCGTAGTCTTTTACGAATCCATCGGTAAACACTTTCTGGTAGCCCATGCGGGCTTTTTCTGGGTCACTAAAGTAGCTTGAAAAGTCCTGTCCTACTAGCTGCTTGCGGTCCATCCCTGTCGCCATTACCATGGCTTCGTTGACATCCTGGATGGTGCCATCCTGTTTGATGTTAATCATGGTATCGGGATTGGCTTCGATCAGGCTACGGGTGTAGAGCGCTAATTCTCTGCGTTCGGCTTCCAGTCGCTTCTGCTTGCTGATGTCCAGAATTGTGCTGATCCATTGAATTGGCTCCCCGTCCCTATTGCGGAGTAATTGCAGGCTTTCTTCGATCCAGAGGTGGCTGCCAAACTTGTGTTTGTAGCGCAGGCTCATTCGAGCAGCTATTGATTTGTTCGCTAGAAGATCTGCATGGGCGCATTCCCATTGATCGAGATCCTCTGGAACGATTAAGGCCTTGGCATCCATCGAAGTCAGTTCCCCCTGGCTGTAGCCAAGCATGGTGATGTAGGCCTGGTTTGCCCGGCATTTGCCTTGCATCGAGCGCAGGGCGTGGCCCAGGGACGCTTGCTCAAAAAGGGAGCGAAATAGGGATTCGCTCTCGCCAATGAGCCTTGCCGCTGCCTGAATCGTCTTGCTTTGGCGCTGATACATCAGAGCACTGCTGATCAGCAGGCCCAGTAGGCCAGCTCCGGCGACAAACTCAAGGCTGCGGGCCCATAGGGATGCTTGATCGAGTTTGCGTTTGTTGGCCTCCAGTTGGTTGTTGGATTGGCCTTGGAGATGGTCAAGGATGGTTTGAAGTCGCCGCATCGCCTCGACAGAAGGCAGATTGACAATCTCCTCGGCGGCAGCGATGTTTCCTTGCTTCCTTAGGGCTATGCTGCTTTGAATTAAAGCTTGCTTGCTGGTGATGGCCTTATTCAGGGTTTTGAGGCTTGCGGCTTGGCTAGGTGAATTCTGCAGGAGTTGAGAAGCCCGTTTAAATGTCGCCTGAAGCTCTTGATTGGCTTGATCCTGCTGATTTGCAAAGGCTTGATTGCCGGTAATGATATACCCGCGAGCGTTGGATTCTGACTCGCGAATGTCTCTTTCGATTTCGGACAGTGCTTGAAGCTTGGCTTGGTTGTTGGCTACTTCGAGTGCCAATCGAAACGCGTCATCACTCTGGCGCCAGGATGCGGTAACCCCAATCACAACCAGGAAGCCTGCTGCCAGCAGGGGCACTGTGGCTCTGGAGGTGGGGATGGCTGTTTTGGTTGGCTTGCTGGATTGGATGGAATCCAAGGTTTATGTTCGCTCAGGGATGGGGAGGATTCTTGGGTATTCAGGGCGCTGATCAGACCCCCCCCGCCAAGTTATTGGGCCGGCCAATAGTTATGTGTTCGTGCGGATGCAGATGGGCGTAGAGGGAGATCATCTAGGCCTTGTTTCTACAGTTCAACCTAGCGATTGCCGTGTATTCTGGCTGACCTTGATCTGCCGTTGATGGCCGGCATGGTTGCGGCCGATCTGCCCGCTTAGGGTGATGGTTCAGGGTATTCCGTGTCGCGTCCATGTCAATCAAGCGCTTCTGGTCTGTTGAGCGTGGCCTTGGTTTCTCCTGCCCTCGTTTGGGGTCGGCCCCTTTGGTGCTGCTGGTTAGCTTTGGCCTCAGTTGCAGCGGTTGCGCCAGCCAGAAAGGCGAATTCCTGCGGGAACGCTGTGCCCAATTGGCCAACCGGGGCTACAGCGATCGCGCCGAACTCATTGCCTTGCTGGGGGCGAATGGCTTGCCGGTGAACGGCGATGACCAGGCCCTGCGCCAGGCCGCCAAGCAGTTGTGTATCGCCCATCTGTAAATCGCCGTGGTGATTTGTTGGGCTAGCAGAGCTTGATTGCTGCTACTTTGAGAGTATCAACCCTTCCCTAGGGGTCTTTCAAAGCAAACGCGCCCTGTAGTGCCGAAATTTCAGCAGACCGCCCTGCAACTCACGGTCAACGAAGCGGTGGATCGGCTGCTGCGGTGGGCAGTTAATCCCTGGCGGCGCCTGTCGTTACTGCTGATTGTGCTCTTGGGCGCCAGTTTTATGGGGTCGGCCCTCTCCACGCTCACCTCCACCGTGGGCTTTTCCGAGCCCCTGGCCGCCCTGCTGCCCATCTCCCTGATCGAGCTGGCCGTGCGTTGGCGCCGGCGCCTGATCCGGCGTCCTGGGGACAAGCTTGGACTCCAGCTGATCGATATGGCTCGCATCGGCCTGCTCTGTGGCCTGCTGACGGAAGGCTTCAAGGTCTTGTAGGCGAAGGCACGGCTCGGGTTCCAGGCCTTGGCGGTCGCATCGCTTGCGGCGTTCAAGTGCATCTCGGTCAATAAAAAAGGAGGGCTGTAAGCCCTCCTGGACGTGATCAGGGGATCGGTTGCTGGTCAACCATCCCTGGAAGTCGATGCCCTGGGGAGCTTCAGGCGGCTACGGCCGTCTTGGCATCCAGCACGCCCTTGGCATAGAGGCCGGCGTAGTAGTTGATGTCGCGCTGCTTGATCTTGGAGGCGTTGCCGGCACACCAGAACTGCTGGTAGCGATCCAGGCACACCTGCTTCATGTAGGCCCGGGCGGGCTTGTTGAAGTGGCGGGGATCGAAGTTGGCGGGATCCTTGGCGGCGGCTTCGCGCACGGCGGCGGTGAAGGCCAGGCGGTTGTCGGTGTCGATGTTCACCTTGCGCACGCCGTTGCGGATGCCTTCTTGGATTTCTTCCACGGGCACGCCGTAGGTCTCAGGGATGGCGCCGCCGTACTTGTTGATCATGTCCAGCCATTCCTGGGGAACCGAGCTGGAACCATGCATCACCAGGTGGGTGTTGGGCAGGGCCTTGTGGATTTCGGCGATGCGGCTGATGGCCAGCACTTCACCCGTGGGCTTGCGGGTGAACTTGTAGGCGCCGTGGCTGGTGCCGATGGCGATCGCCAGGGCATCCACGTTGGTTTTGGCGACGAAATCAGCCGCTTCGGCCGGGTCGGTGAGCAGCTGGGAGTGGTCGAGCTTGCCATCGAAACCGTGGCCGTCTTCGGCCTCACCCATGCCGGTTTCGAGGGAGCCGAGGCAACCCAGTTCGCCTTCGACGCTCACGCCAATGGCGTGGGCCACATCCACCACTTCCTTGGTGACGCGCACGTTGTAGTCGTAGCTGGCGGGGGTTTTGGCGTCGGCCTCCAGGGAGCCGTCCATCATCACCGAGGTGAAGCCGTTAGCGGCCGCGCCGAAGCAGGTGGCGGGGCTGTTGCCGTGGTCCTGGTGCATCACCACCGGGATGTCCGGATAGGTTTCAACGGCAGCCAGGATCAGGTGGCGCAGGAAGTTCTCGCCGGCATACTGGCGGGCACCGCGGGAGGCCTGCAGGATCACCGGGCTGTCGGTCTCGGAGGCGGCCTCCATGATCGACTGGACCTGCTCCAGGTTGTTGACGTTGAAGGCAGGGATGCCGTAGCCGTTCTCAGCGGCGTGGTCAAGCAGCAACCGAAGCGGAACGAGCGCCATGGGAAAACCTCGCGGAGATGGAAGACGGGTGGGGGGCCTTGGGGCCTGCCAGGCGTCAGGGCATCGAACCGATGGCCCTGGCTAGGACTGGCCGAGACTCTACCCGCTCACCCAGGCGGTTTTGGGCCCCGGCCCCGGCCAGTTTTGGGCGAGGGGCCGGGGCCTTCTGCGGGGGCCGGTTTCAGCGCATCGGATCAGCCTGGTGGGCCGCTGAAGGGGGTTGGCAACAGAAGGGCTGGGCGGCCCAGCCGTGGCGAACGGGGTCTGCAGGGGCGATCCGGCGGGACTCAGGGGCGCAGCCGCAGGCCATCCCTGGCGGAGCGCAGGGCCAGATCGCAGCAGGCCTGGCTCAGGACCGCTTCCGAGAGGCCCGGCACCAGGGGTTTGCCCTCACGCACGGCCGTGGCCCAGCCGTGCAGGATCCGCTGCACCGGTGCGACGCGGCCATCCACCCAGGTGCGCTCAAAGGCCAGCTGGGGATCGGGCTCCACCAGTTGCAGGCCTTCGCCGGCGCGGGCTTGCCAGAGCTGGAAGCCGTGCACATAGTCGCCCTGGTTGGAGGAGCCCAGCACCAGGCTGCCCTCGCTGCCGTAGAGCTCGATCCAGTAGCCCCGCCCCGGCCGCGTCACCGAGGCCAGGCTCACCTGGGCGGGCACCCTCTGGCCGCTGGCGGTTTCGAGTTCGAGCTGCACCAGGGCGATGTCTTCGGCATCGACCGGGGCTGAGCCGGGCCCGGGGCCTGGGGCCTTGCCGCTGGCTAGGGGACGCTCCCCAATGGCCGTGCTGCAAGTGGCACTGAGCTGGCGGGTGGGGCCCACCAGCCAGTGCAGGGTGTCGAAGGCGTGGGTGCCGAGGGCTCCGAGCACGCCGCCGCCTTCACTGCGCTGGGAATACCAGCTCCAGGGCCGCCGGGGGTCGGCGCGGCTGCCCATCAGCCAGTCGAGTTTCACCAGCCAGGGGGTGCCGATCGCCCCTTGCTGCAGCAGGGCTGCGAGCTGTTGGAACAGGGGCACGGCCCGGTATTCAAAATCCACCCCCACGCATACCCCGGCCCCAAGGGCCAGCCGCTGCAGCTCCTGCACTTGCTCGGCGTTCAAGGCCACGGGCTTTTCCAGCAGCAAGTGCTTGCCGGCGGCAATCGCGGCTTTCGCCAGGTCAAAGCGGGGCCCGGGCGGCGTGGCGATCACCAGGGCGTCGATGCTGGGGTCGGCCAGCAGGGCGTCGAAATCGCTGAAGCCGGGCAGGCCGCTGGCGGAGCAGGCTTGCTCCAGTCGCTCGGCGCGGGGATGCCAGAGGGCCACCGGCTCGGTGAGCGCACAGGCCGCCAGGGCCGGCAGGTGCACCTGTTCGCCGAAGCCCAGGCCCGCCACCGCCACCCGCAGGGGGGCTGCCGCGCCCGGGACTGCCCTGGGGTCGGGCGGGTTGGCCATGGCCGATGGGCTCGAAGTCACCGCGAGGCGAGCAGCTGGCCTCCAGCCTCACAGACCGCCTGGACCACCTCCTCCATCAGGCCATCCCCGGCGACGGGCTGCCAGCTGGCCCGCCACTGGGGAATGCCATTGATCGAGGTGTCGCGCATCAGCTCCTGGTCGCAGTCGATCTCGGAGACGTAGAGCTCGCTGTTCGGTTGGCGCGGGCGCCGCTGTTGGGTGGCGGCTGGCTCCCCGGCCTGGGTGCTGCCAGGGGCTGGGGCGGCGGCGCTGGCGCCTGGATTGGTTGCGGGGGTGGGAGCCGGTTCAGCCAGGGTGGACCCAGCCGGCTCGGGTTCGGCGGCGGCTTGGAAGCGGCTCAAGACCGTGAGCGTGCCCTGCTTGCTGAGGCGCAGGCTGCCCCGGTCCCACCATTGGCGGCCCGCCTCCGTGGCCGGCACCTCCTGCCATTCCACCGGTCCGGCCCAGGCCGGTTGGGGCTGGAGCCCGGCCAAGGGCAGCATCACGGCCAGGGCCAAAACCAGGGACAGCATCAGGCCCAAGCCCTGGCCCCAGGCCCGGGGCCGGTTCATGCCGCCACCGTTGCGGCGGCGCCAGGGGCAACCCCGGCCCGCACGCCATGGAGGCGCAGAAGGCCCGCCAGGGTTGCTTTCAATTTCGGCCGGGCAACGATGAAATCAACAAAGCCGTGGTCCTGCAGGTATTCGGCCGTTTGGAAGCCGTCGGGCAGTTTTTCGCGCAGGGTTTGCTCAATCACCCGGCGGCCGGCAAAGCCAATCAGGGCCTTGGGTTCGGCCAGGATTAGGTCGCCGAGCATGGCAAAGCTGGCCGTTACGCCGCCGGTGGTGGGGTGGGTGAGCAGGGGGATATAGAGCAGTTCGGCCTGGCGGTGGCGCTCCAGGGCCCCGGAGATCTTGGCCATTTGCATCAGGCTGAGCATGCCCTCCTGCATGCGCGCCCCGCCCGAGGCGCACACAATCAACACCGGCAGCCCCTGGGCCGTGGCGGTTTCGATCAGGCGGGTGAGTTTCTCGCCCACCACCGACCCCATCGAGCCGCCCATGAAGCTGAAATCCATGGCCCCGATCGCCATGGGCAGGCCATCAATCCGGCAGATCCCGGTGCTCACCGCATCCTTGAGGCCGCTCGACTGCTGGGTGTCGCGGATGCGGTCGGCGTAGCTGCGGCGATCCTTGAAGCCGAGGGGATCGGTGGGCGAGAGCTCCAAATCGAGGGGCTGGAAGCTGCCGGCATCGGCGATCAGGGCAATGCGGGTGGCGGCATCGATCCGGTGGTGGTGGCCGCAGTTGCTGCACACACTCGCATTGGCAAGCAGGTCTTTGCGATACACCACAAGGGCGCATTCGGGGCACTTGCTCCAGAGGCCGTCGTCTTCGCTGGTCTCCTGGCTGGAGCGCACCAGCGGGGCGTTCTTGCGGCGATCGGCAAACCAGTCGAAGAGCGACACGGAGCTAGCAGCAAACGGCAGGTGGTGGATGGCCAGGCGCTCCCGGGCTCGGGTGTCGCCGTCGTCACCTCATTAAAGGCGTCCGCCCTCCCCTAGACCCCCCGGGGGACCGCCCCCTTGAAGACCGCCCCCTGGGCTCAGCTCCCTTGGAGGCCGCCCCCAAAGGCAATGCCCAGCAGCTGGCCCCACCAGGGGGCACCGCCGATCCACACGGCCAGGCCCCCCGCCGCCAGGTAGGGGCCGAAGGGGAAGGGTTGGCCCCGCTGGAGCCGGCCGACCAGCATCAAGGCGCTGCCGAGCAGGGCCCCACTGAGGAAGGCAAGGAACACGGCCAGGGCCATGGCGTAGAGGCCCAGCCAGGCCCCAAGTAGGGCCGTCAACTTGGCATCGCCCAGGCCCAGGGCCGGTTTACCCATCAGCTTTTGGGCCAGGGCGCTCAGCCCCTCCATGGCCAACAGGCCCGCGGCGGCGGCGATCAGGTGATCCAGCAGTTGGGCCCCGCCGACGGCCGCCCCCTGGCGGTAGCCGGCGATGGCGGTGAAGGCCAGGCCCAGCACCAGGCCCCAGCGGCAGAGGGGTTCGGGCAGCCAGAGGTGGTCAAGATCGATCAGCACCATGGACAGCAGCAGGCTGGCCAGGAGCCAGCCGGCTGCCAAGAGCCACCAGTCGATCGGGCCGCCCCCGAGCCAGGGGAGGGCTACAGCCCCGGCGCTGGAACCCCCCAGGGCGGGCGCAAGGGGAGCTCCGCCCTGGGACGGAGTGGCCAGGAGCACGGCCACCCAGAGGCCGGCGCAGAGCAGCTCCACGGCCGGGTAGCGGGGGCTGATCGGCGCGCCGCAATGGCGGCAGCGGCCCCGCAGGGCCAGCCAGCCCAGCACGGGGATGTTCTCGAACCAGGCCAGGCGGGTGCCGCAGTGGGGGCAGTGGCTGGGGGGCAGCACCACCGATTCCTGGCGCGGCAACCGCCAGGCCACCACATTGAGGAAGCTGCCCACGCAGGCGCCCATCAGGGCCACACCGATGGCCAGCAGGGCAAAACCCGGGATCGAGGGGTCCAGGCCGGGGGGATCTGGGATTGGTGCCCCCGCGGTGGCCAGGAGCGGCAGGGCGCTTGCCACTCCAGAGAGACGATCCCCCAGGCGATCGAGCCCCGTCAGGCCCCAGGTGGCAACTCCCCAATCCATCCCAGTCATGCGAACGATCGCCGGCCGGCCATGGCCGGGGCGGTGAGCTGCATCCTGCTGCCGGCGCTGCCCCCTGGCGCTCCTTCAGCCATCCCGTTCACCCCTAGACACGCTCAGATCCCCTCCCGCCCAGGCGAGCGGAAGGGGGGGCGCGGACTGCGGGGCCGCGTTCTGCCGCCCCGGATCAGATCGAGGGGCACAAATTGCTCCTCCGGCAGCAGCACCGGCAGCTCGAACACGGCCCGGCCCAGGTCCCCCTGGCCAGCCAGCACGATGCCCATCGGTTCACCACCGCAAGGGCATTGCTCCAGGTAAGTGAAATAGATGCGGCGAGCGCGGCCGATCAGGTCACCACTATTGATCCGATCCCAGCGCAAAGGGCTTTTCAGGGGAGAACCCTGAAAAGCCCCAGCGGCCCCAATCACAAAGGACGGGACGGATCGTTTTTGGGGGGAAGCTGAAGCCGTAACCGGGTCCGCCGGATCGGCCCAGCGTAGGGGCTCAGGAGAGTTTCTTCTTCTCTTCGATCATCCGATGGATCACCGGAGTGAGAATCAGCTCCATGGCGAAGCCCATCTTGCCGCCGTTCACCACGATCGAGGTGGGGCTGGACATGAAGGAGTCGTGGATCATGTCGAGCAGGTAGGTGAAGTCGATGCCCCACTTCTCGCGGGCTCCCTTGCGGAAGTGGATGATCACGAAGCTCTCATCCGGGGTGGGGATGTTGCGGATGATGAACGGGTTGGCCGTGTCCACCGTCGGCACCCGCTGGAAGTTGATGTCGGTGCGGCTGAACTGGGGGCAGATGTGGTTGATGTAATCCGGCATGCGGCGCAGGATCGTGTCCACGGTCGCCTCGGCGGAGTAGCCGCGCTCGGCGTTGTCGCGGGAGATCTTCTGGATCCACTCCAGGTTGACGATCGGCACCACGCCCACCAGCAGGTCAGCTAGGCCGGCCACGTCGTAGCCATCGCCAACGACACCGCCATGGAGGCCTTCGTAGAAGAGCAGGTCGGTGCCACCGGGAATGGTTTCCCAGGGGGTGAACTGGCCGGGGTTGAGGGCGGTGCCGAGGCGCTCGTTGTGTTCGGCGGCTTCTTCGACCGAGTGCAGGTAGTAGCGCTTCTCGCCGCTGCCGGTCTCGCCGTAGGCCTGGAACAGCTCGCCCAGCTTGTCGAACAGGTTGGCCTCGGGGCCGAAGTGGGAGAAGTTTTCGCCCTTGGCCAGGGCCTCGGCCATGGCCACCTTCATCTCGGCCCGCTCAAAGCGGTGGTAGCTATCGCCTTCCACCACGGCGGGGGTGATGCCTTCGCGCTGGAAGATGTGCTCAAAGGCGCGTTTGACGGTGCTGGTCCCTGCGCCAGAGGAACCGGTAACGGCGACAACCGGGTGACGCTTCGACATCGGCGCAGGGGGGAGAAAACAGGAGGTGAGTTTGGCAGGTCGCCGGTCCCGCACCGTCTCTGGGGTCCCCAGCCAAAACCCCAGAGCTGCGGCGAACCTCCGGCTAGGGCAGCGGGTCGGCCGGAGGATCAGGCCTCCAGGGCCGCCAGCAGCTGCTCGCCCATGGCCTGGCAGCCCAGCTGCACGCAGCCGGGGGCCATCAGGTCGCCGGTGCGGTAGCCGGCATCGAGCACCGTGTCCACCGCCGATTCCAGGGCCAGGGCCGCCGCCTCCTGCTTCAGGCCCACCCGCAGCAGCATGGCGGCGCTAAGCACCATCGCCATCGGGTTGGCCTTGTCCTGGCGGGCGATGTCGGGGGCGGAGCCGTGGATCGGCTCAAACAGGCCCGGCCCCTCGCTGCCCAGGGACGCCGACGGCAACATGCCGATCGAACCGGTGAGCATGGCGGCCTCGTCGCTGAGGATGTCGCCGAACAGGTTGCTGGTCAGCAGCACGTCGAATTGGCGGGGCGCGCGCACCAGCTGCATGGCGGCGTTGTCCACGTACATGTGGCTGAGCTCCACGCCCGGATAGCCCTCGCCCATCGCCACCACCCGGTCGCGCCAGAGCTGGCTCACGTCCAGCACATTGGCCTTATCCACCGAGCAGAGCCGGCCGCCGCGGGCCACCGCTAGGTCGAAGCCCACCTTGGCGATTCGGTCGATCTCGTAGTCGAAGTAGGCCATGGTGTTGAAGGCGCGCACCTGGCCATCGGCCTCGATGCGGCCCTTGGGGGTGCCGAAGTACACGCCGCCGGTGAGTTCCCGCACCACCATCAAATCCACGCCCTCGATCACCTCCCGCTTGAGGCTGCTGGCGTCCACCAAGGCCGGCAGGATCTTCACGGGCCGCAGGTTGGCAAACAGGCCCATGCCGGAGCGCAGGCCCAGTAGGCCGGTTTCGGGGCGCTGCTCCCGCGGCAGGCTGTCGTATTGGGGGGAGCCGATCGCCGCCAGCAACACCGCATCGGCGGCCTTGCAGGCGTCCAGGGTGCTGGCGGGCAGGGGTTCGCCGCAGGCGTCAATGGCGGCGCCGCCGATCGGCTGCTCGTCGTAGCTGAGGCTGAAGCCATGGCGGCCGCTGACCGCATCGAGCAGCTGGCGGGCCACCGCCGTGATTTCCGGGCCGATGCCGTCTCCGGGCAGAAGCGTGATCCGGTAGCTCGTCATCACAGGAGGGCCGGCGGCGCCGGAACCAGGGGGCAGCTCGCGAGGTTACTGGCCGCCCTGGGGCTCACTCGCCCTGGTTCTTGAGCTGGCGCAGGCTGCGGGCCATGTCGGGCAGCTTGTTGAACACGGCCGAGCAGCGCAGCCAGAGGCGGTTGGGGATGGCGGGGTAGCCGCTCACCACCTCGCCGGCGGCCACATCGCCATGGATGCCCGATTTAGACGAGGCAATCGCCCGATCGCCGATCGTGGCCCGGTTGGCCACCCCCACCTGGCCGGCCAGGATCACGCCGTTGCCGAGCTTGGCGCCGCCGGCGATGCCCACCTGGGCCGCCAGGGCGCAGCCGCGGCCGGTCACCACCCCATGGCCGATGTGCACCAAGTTGTCGATCTTGGTGCCGGCGCCGATGCGGGTTTCGCCCACCGAGGGGCGGTCGATCGTGCTGCCACAGCCCACCTCCACGCCCTCTTCCAGCACCACCAGGCCGGTTTGGGGCATCTTGCGCCAGCCCGTGGCGGTGGGCACAAAGCCAAAGCCCTCCGAGCCCACCACGGCATTCGAATGAACAACGCAGCCCGCGGCTAGCCGGCTGCCGGGATGGAGCACGGCGCCGGCGTGGAGCTCACAGCCTTCGCCCACCTCCACATCGCCGTAGATCACTACGCCGGGATGGAGGATCGAGCCAGCGCCAATGCGGCTGCCCGCCGCCACCACCCCATGGGCGCCGATATGGACGCCGGGGCCAATGGCGGCGCCGGGCTCAACCACGGCGCTGGCGTGGATGCCGGCGGCCGGCCGCTGGCGGGGGTAGAGGGCGTCGAGGGCCTCGGCAAAGGCCAGGCGCGGATTGCGAAGGGCCACCCAGGCCAGGCCTTGGTCCGTGGCTTGCTGCTGCAGCTCCGGGTCTGGGGGGATCAGCAGGGCGCTGGCGCCGCAGCCGGCCAGGGCCGCCGCCAGGGCGTGGCCGGGCTCGAGAAAACTCAGTTGGCCCACGGCCGCCTGGTCCAGGGCCGCGGCGCCCGTGAGGTCGGGGTCGCCCGCCAGGTGCCGGGGGGTGGACTCCTGCAGCTCCCCCAGCTGGATGAGCAGGTCGCTGAAGCGCATGGCCGGGCTCGACTGGGCTGGGGCGGATGCTAGGGCCGGGCGCCGTCCCGTCTCGTCTACTCGGGCGGACTGCAGGAGTGGGGGCTCAGGGGATCGGCCGGCTCAGGGGGCCGGTTCCGGGGGCGTTTGGCTTGTGGTCAACACCAGCTGGTCGCGGTGCACCACCGCATCCCCCACCGCGCCGAGCCGCAGCCGCACCGCTTCGCTGCTCTGGCCGAGCACCTGGGCCAGTTCGTCGCTGCCCAGGGAGGTGAGGCCCCGGCCCAGTTCGCGGCCATCGAGGCTGAGCAGGCGCACCGCATCGCGCCGGTCGAAGGTCCCATCGATGGCGCGGATGCCCACGGCCAGCAGGGAGGCGCCCCGCTCCAGCAGGGCCTTTTCGGCGCCGCCATCGATGGTGAGGCTGCCCTTGGGCAGCAGGGCATGGGCCAGCCAGCCCTTGCGGTCGGCCAGGGGCTCGGGGCTGGGCTGGAACAGGGTGCCCACTTGCTCGCCGGCCAGTAGGGCTTCGAGCACCGCCGGGTCGCGGCCATCGGCCAGGCGCACCCGGATGCCGCTGGCGGTGGCGATGCGGGCGGCGGCCAGTTTGGTGGTCATGCCGCCGGTGCCCCAGCGGCCGCCGCCGGTGGCGGCGCTGCCCAAGCGCTCCAGCTCGGCCAGGCTGGCCACCTCGGCGATCGGCCGGGCGTCGGCATCGCTGCGGGGATCGCCGGAATAGAGGGCATCGACATCGGTGAGCAACACCAATTCATCGGCGCCGATAGCCACGGCCACCAGGGCCGAGAGGGTGTCGTTGTCGCCGAAGCGCAGTTCGTCGGTGGCGAGGGTGTCGTTCTCATTCACCACCGGCGTCACCCCCCAGGCCAGCAGCTGGTCGAGGGTGCGGCAGGCGTTCTGGTAGCGGCGCCGGGAGGCCAGGTCGCCCCGGGTGAGCAGCACCTGGGCAACGCTGCGGCCGTGGCTGGCAAAGCTTTGGTCGTAGAGGCCCATCAGCCGCCCCTGGCCCACGGCGGCGGCGGCCTGGAGGGCCTCCAGCTCCCGGGGGCGCTCCAGCAGGCCCAGGGCCTGGCAGCCGAGGCCGACGGCGCCGCTGGTGACCAGGGCCACCGGTTCGCCCCGCTGCCAGAGGCCGCTGAGGCTGGCGGCCAGGTCGGCAATCACGGCTGCGGTGCTGCGGCCCTCCTGCCCGCGCAGGAGGCTGGTGCCCACCTTGATGACCCGGCGCTGTCCCATGGAGTGAATGGCGGCTAAAGCAGTGCGGCTGGGGCGATTCGGCTAGGGCAACCTGGCTAGTGCAATTCGGCGCCGAGCCAGCGGGCCAGCCGCACCTCGGTGGCCTGGAGCCGGTCCCGCTGGCAGGGCTGGCCGGCCGCATCCACGGGCTTCACCAGCACCGTGAACAGGCCCATGCGGTTGCCGGCGAGCACATCGGTGAACAGGCGATCCCCCACTAGGGCGACCTGGTCATGGGGCAGCTGCAGGTCGGCCAGCACCCGCCTTAGGGCACTGCGCCGGGGTTTGCCGGCCGCCGTGGTGAAGCTCACCCCCAGCTGGCGGGCCACCGATCCGATGCGCTCGCGCGAGGGGTTGTTGCTGAACAGGTGCAGGTGCAGCTCGGCCTTGGCCTGCTGCAGCCAGAGCTCCATCGGTGCTGGCAGGTGGGCCTGGCGCCGGGGCAGCAGGGTGCGGTCCACATCGAGCACCAGGGCCCGGATCCCCTGGCGCCGGAAGGGCTCCAGGGGCAGTTCGGCCAGGGTGCCACTGGCGAGCCAGCTTGGTTGCAGCAGCCGGGTCAAGCTCACCCGTCGCTCTCCCGTTCGTCCAGTTCGGCCTCGATCCGGGGCTGGATGCGCTCGAATTCCTCGTCTTCTACCAGCACGCCAACGCCATCTTCCAGGCGGGCCACCACAAAGAAGGGATCGAGCGGGATGTAGAGGCCGTATTCCTGGTCGCCGGAGCGGAACTGGATCAACATCTCGTAGAGGTCGCTGTCGTCCTCGTCGTCCTCGCCCTCGAGTTCGTCCTCGAGCTCGTCGAGGTCGGGCTCATCGAGCTCGCCGCTCACGGTCAGGGTCACGGCCGAGCGCACCAGGGTGAGGTCGTGTTCCTGCAGCACCACATCGGCCACCGACAGGATCGCCTCGGCGCCATCGAGTTCTTCGATCACCTCGTCTTCGCCGTCCTCATCGGCGGCGATGCGCACCAGGCAAACCGGGGTGTCAACGGGGGTGAGCAGGGCGTAATCGTGGCCGTCTAGGGGGATCAGCTGCTCAAGGAAACAAAGCAGTTGCAGGCCCTGGCTGTCTTTGACGAGCACCGTGGGCACATCACCGGATCCGGAGGAATTGGGGCCTTCGGCACTCATGGGGAATTGTCAGACCTCTTCAGAGTGTCTCAGAGCGCTCTCCTTGGCCACGGCTGTGTTCAAGACAGGGGTTTTTTTGTAGTCACTGGCGGTGTCACCTTCTGCGGCCCCTTCCAAGGCTCCCTCTACGGCCCGATTCGCGCCCTCCCCACCGGCCCCGCCTGAAGTGCCACTAGGAGCCCCGACCATGGCGGCTTCCGGACCTTCCTGCAGCCATTGCTGCAACAACAGGGCCGCGGCGGCGCTGTCGAGGGCGCCCGTGCGGTCGCCCTGGAGCCCGTGCAGCTCGGCCGCGGCCCAACTGCTGCCGTATTCGTTCACCCAGGCCAAAGGCAGCTCCAGGGCCCGGGCCAGGCGCTCGCCATAGCGGCGGCAATGGAGCGCCTGCTCGGTGGGTTGTTGCTGGGCATCGAGGGGCAGGCCCACCACCAGGGCCCGCACCCGCCGCTGGCTCACCAGCCGCTGGAGCTGGGCCAGGTCGTCTGGGAAGCGGCCGCGGCGTAGGGCCGGCAGGGGGCTGACGCAGATGCCCAGGCCATCACAGCCGGCCAGACCAATGCGGCGCCGGCCCACATCGAGGGCCAGCACCGAGCGGGGCGCCGGGGGCTGCCGGGACGGGGAGGCCGTCAGCGGCCCAGGGGGGTGGGCATGGGCCGGCGCCGGGGCTGCCATTGGGCCACCACCGCCTCCAGCCGCCGGGCCATGGCGTCGTTGGCCTGGGGAATCTGGCGCCGCCAGACGCTGCGGCCCAGCAGCACCTCCTCGCCCAACCGTTCGAGGCCGAGCTGGTGCAGCCAGCCGTTGAGCTCGCCATCGAGCAGGTCGCTGCGGATCAGGCAGGCCCCACTGCCAGCCGTGGCGGCCAGTAGCAGCTGTTCCAGGGGCGAGCCGATCAGGTGCTGCCAGCCCGGATGCAGGGTCAATTCCACCTCGGGCAGCCCGGCGCTGGAGCGCCGCAGCCGCCGCACCGCAGCCACGGCCACCTGGCGGTTGGTGTCCACCAAGAGCAGGCTGGGGGCCTGGCTCTGGTCGAGCAGGTCTTCGCAGCGCCGATCGAGCATCTGGCGCAGCTGGGCCGGGCAGCTGGCCTGCTCCAGGTGCCAGAGCAGGGCCCCCTGGCGGCGGTTAAGGGGACGCAGTTGCAGGTCGGCAGGTAGGCCCCGGGTGGCCGGTTTGGCCTGGGGGGGCTGCCAGCGCCAGAGCATCTCCTGGCGCAGGGGCTGGAAGCCCAGCTGGCGCAGCAGGCCCTGCCGTTGCAGATCGAGGCTGGAGCAGCTGGCGATCCAGCTGGCGGCGCTGCGGGCCCGGGGAATCGCTTCGCGCACGAGGGCCGATTCCAGGGCTGCGGCGCCGATCTCGGCGGCCTCCAGGCAGGCCTCGGCGCTGCGCAGGTGCAGCAGTTCAAAACAGCTGCCGCTGCGGTTGAGGCGCTGGCTCACCACCAGGCCCAGGGGTTGCTGGGGATCCCGATAGGCCACAAGCACCTCCGGGGCCAGGGGCCGCCGGGCCGCCAGGGCATGGAGCAGCTGCTCGGGCCCTTTCAGCAGCAGGGCCCGTTGCAGCAAAGGTTGCAGATCCAGGAAGGCGGGGTCCTGGAGCAGGGGCATGTGCCAGCCCCGCAGCGGTTCCATCACCAGGGGATCGGCCGACGCTGACAGCAACGGCCCATGGGCGCCACTGGCATCGCGGCGGGCGGCACCAGAGCGGGACCGTTGTGTCGGCTCGTTCGGCAGGGGCATCGCCCAGATCAACAGGCCTGCCTCGATGCTATCGACGCACCGGCCCCAGCGACGCCCTAGCCCTAGCGACGCACCAGCACCAGGGGGGTGCGTTCGTTGGCATTGCCGGCCGGGTTGGGCCGCAGGGCCCGCTGCAGCAGGACTTCATCACAGCCAGGGCTGGAGGCCAGCACCTTCACCCGGCCCAGGTCGTTGACATCGACCACGGCCACGGCCACCCCCAGCTGGGCAGCCAGGTCGCGGCAGAGCTCGGCCGGGCGTTCGGGCCCCAGCACGATCGTTTGGTCGTAGGGGGGCGTGGTGCCGGTGATGTCATCGATCAGGCGGGCCTGGTCGCCAGCAAGGCGATAAAACCAGCCCTTGCTGCCCACCAGCTTCAGGGCCATGCCCACCAGCCAGGCGCAGAGCACCCGGGCCGGGCCCACCAGGTCAATCAGGCTCTGCAGGCCGCAGGCTGTGGCCAGGCTGCTGGTGGGATGGAACACCCGGCAGAGCAGCCGGGCCAGGGCCGAGGGCTCCACCGTGCTCGGGTGGTGGTAGCGGCCCTGCATCACCGCCAGGGGCGTTTCGCCGATGGTGAGCACATCGCCGGGCAGCAGCAGGCCCCCGGCGTAGTGGCGCAGCACCTCGGCCGGATCGTCGAGCACCCCCAGCAGGTGGGTGCGAATTGGCAACACCTGGCTGGCATCGCCCTGGCGCCAGAGGGCGCTGGCCGGGGCGATCGGTTCAGGCCGGCGCAGGGGGATCAGCAGGCCATCGCGGCGCTGCAGGCGGCCGAAGGGGCCGTAGTTGACCCAGTCGATGTCGAGCCAGAGGGTGTCGAGTAGGGGCCCGATCGGGGTTTCGGCCGGAGCGCTGAGGCGCAGGCTGATGCGGGCGCTAGTGGTTTTGCGGCCCTTGACGATGTAGGCGAACCAGTAGCCATCGGGCCGGGCCGGCTCATCGGGGTGGTTGGGATCGATCTGGATCTGAGTGGTGACGCCAGTGAGCCGGCCCTGGCCCAGCAGGGTGGGCAGCACCTGGAGCTCGGGCACCATCACCTCCATGCGGGGGTGGGGGTTGGAGATCTGGATCTCGCCCTCCACCACCAGGCTGTTGGCCTCGCTGCGCACCTGCCAGGCGCCACTACGCAGCTTGAGGGGCGAGGCCGGCCGCAGCCGGTGGCGCAACTCCAACACCACCAGGCTCAGGCCGAACAGCAGGGCGCCGGCCAGGACCAGGCTGATCAGGGGATGGAGAGCGGGCACATCCAGGGCTCGATGACTGCGGGAGCGTAGGCGTCCCCGGCCCAGGCCGCCGCCGGGGCTCAGGCCTGCCGGGGTCCGACCATCTGGCCTGGCTGCACCAATTGATCAAAGTCATCGGCGCTGATCTCGCCCAGGATCAGGGCTGCCTCCTTGAGGCTGAGTTGGTGTTGGTGGGCGTGTTTGGCAATCGCCGAGGCCCGGTCGTAGCCGATCGCCGGGGTGAGGGCGGTCACGAGCATCAGGCTTTGGTCGAGTAGCTGGTCGATGCGGCTGCGGTCGGCCTCCAGGCCCTCGATGCAGTGCTGGCGGAAGCTGTGGCATCCCCCGGCCAGTAGGCCGATGCTTTCCAGCAGGTTGGCGGCGATTAGGGGCTTGAACACATTGAGTTCAAAATTGCCCTGGCTGGAGGCCATCTGCACGGCGGTGTTATTGCCCATCACCTGCACACACACCATCGTGAGGCTTTCGCATTGGGTGGGATTCACCTTGCCCGGCATGATGCTGGAGCCCGGTTCATTTTCCGGCAAGATCAATTCCCCAAGGCCGCAGCGGGGCCCGCTGGCCAGCCAGCGGATGTCATTGGCGATCTTCATCAGGCTGCCGGCCAGCACCGTGAGGGCACCGTGGGCCGCGGCTAGCGCCTCCTGGCCGGCCAGGGCCTGAAACTTATTTTTGGCGCTCACAAACGGCTGGCCCAACCGCTCGCTGAGCCGGGCCGCCACCGCCTCGCCGAAGCCGGCGGGGGCATTGAGGCCGGTGCCCACGGCCGTGCCACCGATCGCCAGCTCCCGCACCCGCGGCAGGCTGGCGGCGATGCCTTCGAGGGCGATCTCCAGCTGGGCGACCCAGCCGCCCATCTCCTGGCCCAGGCTCAGGGGCACCGCATCTTGGAGGTGGGTGCGGCCGATCTTGATCACATCGGCAAACCCCTGGGCCTTGCGATCCAGGGCGTCCCGCAGGGCCTCCACGGAGGGCAGCAACTCATCGCTGAGGGCTAGGGCCACGGCCAGGTGCAGGGCGGCGGGAAAGGTGTCGTTGCTCGATTGGCTGAGGTTGACGTGGTCGTTGGGATGGACGGGCTGCTTGCTGCCCAGCTCGCCGCCGAGGGCTTCGATCGCCCGGTTGGCGATCACCTCGTTGACGTTCATGTTGGTCTGGGTGCCGGAGCCGGTCTGCCAGATCCGCAAGGGGAACTCGCCATCGAGCTCGCCCTGGGCCACCCCATCGGCCGCGGCCACGATCGCCGCCGCCAGCTCCACAGGCAGCGTGCCCATGGCCAGGTTCACCTCGGCGCAGGCGGCCTTGAGCTGGCCAAAGCCATGGACCACCGCCAGGGGCATGGGCTGGCCAAAGGGGAAAAAGTGCAGGGAGCGCTGGGTCTGGGCGCCCCAGTAGTGCTCGGCCGGCACGGCCACCGTGCCCAGGCTGTCGCTTTCCAGCCGGGTCGCAGAAGGCCCCGCACCCGGAACGGGGCCACCGCCTTGGGGGGCTGGGGAGGAAGGGGGGGGCGTCATCGGCAGCTGGCTCTAGGACCGATCATCGGGAAACCGGTCATCGGGAAACCAATCATCTGGAAACCGGTCATCGGGAAACCAATCATCTGGAAACCGATCATCGCGAAAACGATCATCGGGAATAGGTGATCTCGCTGTTGAGCTCGTTGAACTCGTTGTTGTTGCTGGTGCCTTCCCCCTGGGGCTTGAGGCCGGTGGCGAGGCTGAGGGCAGCATTGATGGTGTCGATGTTGATGGCGCCGCTGGCATCAAACACCACCTTCCCCTGGGCATCGAACACCACCACCTGGGGGATGGTGCCCTTCCAGTAATGGGCGGGGTCGGTGGGGCCGCCATCACCCCGGTTCTGGACCAGATCGCTTTCCACCAGGATCAGCTCGGCGCTGCGCAGCCAGAGGCGCTGCAGTTCGTTGAACACCGGCGCGAAGCGCTTGCTATCGGCGCTGTCATCGAGATAGAAGCCCAGCACGGTGACCCGGTGCTCGGCCAGGGAGTCGGCCAGGCTGTTGCGGGGCGGCACTAGGGAGCCGTTGCCCGCATAGAGGGCGTAAATGTTGCCGTCGTAGCTGTTGGTGTCGCGGGCCGCCCAGGCGGCTGAGCCCCCCGGCCCGGGCAGGATCCAGCTCAGGCAGAGCAGCAGACCCAAAAGCAACAGGCGGGCCGGGGAGCGGAGCATGCGGGGAGCCGGATCAAGGGAGCCGGGACGATGGCGCCATTGTGACCCTCAGCCCTGACGGCGCCCTCTCCAGAGCGGAGGGGGCCCTCGCTAGCCCTGGACTGGCCCGCAGCGGCTCCCTAGCTGCGGCCCAGGCTGCGGCCCATGCCCTGGAGGATGCCGCGGCCCACCAGGCCGATGGCCCGGCCGATGACCTGGGTCAGGAGCAGGCCCACTAGGTCGCCCGTGCGGCGGATCAGGGCATGGAGCTGGGGGGCGATCGCATCGCGGCTTTCCAGGGCCAGGGTCACCAACTGCTGCAGCCAGCCCAGGCGCCGCAGTTCCTGGTCCCGGGGTTCGGTGAGCAGCAGGGGCGTGATCGCTCCCCCTTGGAGGCGATAGAGCAGGCGGCGGCTTTCATAGAGCTGGATGGGCCGCTCGAACCAGCCGCTCCAGCGTTGCTGGGCGTTGAGCTGGTTGCGCAGCCGCTCGAGATTGCGGGTGGCGAGCAAGTCGTCGCTGAGCAGGTACCGGCGCAGCTCGGGCCAGGTGCTGCAGCTGGCCAGCAGTTCGGCGCTGATCAATTCGGCCGTGCGGATCAGCCAGTTGCTGATCAGGGCCTCCAACTGCAACAGCGCCGGCGGTTCATCGGGGGCAAGCAGTTGGCCATTGACCAGCAGGGGCTGGGCCTGGACCAGGGCCTGCAGCATCGGCAGGGGCGAGGGAAGTTCGGGATCGTCGAGTTCAAAATCCCCCTCCTGGGCCAGGGTGATCGCCACAGGCAGCAGGCTGCCCTCCTGGGGCAACTGCACGTAGGGGCCGGCCATGGCGCTGAGGGCCAGGCGCCGCAGCTCCGGTTGGAGCTGCTGCCAGCGCTCGGCCAGCTCCTCGCCCCGCAGTCGCTCGTGCCGCAGGCGGGTAAGCAGCAGGTCCAGGTGGCTGAGCAGGGCCAACAGCAGGTCGCGGCGATGGTGGGGGGCGAGCCCTTCGAAGGCGAGCAGGTGGCCGCTTTTGTTGCGCAAGCCCACTTCGGCCGCCTGGTCGAGCCGCTGGCGGATCGCCAGCCACACCCCCAGGGCGGTGCGGTCCCGCAGGGTGATGGCGGTGGAGCCGGCGCCTGCGCTGCCCTGGCCGAAGCTGCCGTGGTCCCAGTCCCCTGGCCCAGCCAAGGCCAGGCCAGCCGCTTCAGGGGCCCCTGGAACGGCGCTGCCCCAGGCCAGGCTGAGCGGTCCCCAGAGCCAGAGCAACAACGCCCGGGCGGCGGCCAGCTCGCGCAGGCGGCCCTGCAAGAGCCACTCGCTCAGGCTGCTGACATCGGCCAAGGCCAGCCATTGGCGGCAGCGGGCCTCCTCCATCTGGATCTGTTGCAGCCCCGTTTGCAGGAGCCCCTGACCCAAACCCAGATGTTGGGTCTCACTGGCACGGTCCTGGTCGGGCTGCAGATCGATCACCCGACCGCCGGCCAGCAGGGTGGCCACGGCCTGGTGCACGGCCTCGGCGTCGGGCTGTTGCAAGAGGCCGGCGGCGGGCAGGCCCAGCAGAAAATCAGCGCCGTAGGGGCCCTCGGACCCCATCAACAGCATCACCGGCTGGGGATGCCAGCGCTCCATCAGCAGGCTCAGTTCCCTCGCCAGGGTGGGGGCTGGCAGGGATTGGGCCGGGGCCCAGATCACCAGATCGGGGCGGCCCTCGAGTTCGCCATCGCAGCAGGCCAGCCGGTAGGTAGCCGCTCCCCCCGGGGAGCGATCAAGGTCCGATGGGGCCTGACCCTCCCCCAGGAGCCGCAGCAACCCCTCTCGCAGCAGCGGTTCTGCTAACAGCAGCAATTGGGGAAGTGGCTTGGCCTGGCTCTCGGTCACAGGGGCTGCACAAGTGGGGCCAAACCTACCGAGGTTGGCTGCACCATTCCAGCTGCAGTGAGGGCTTCGCCTTCAAGGTCTTTGTTGGCGGGCTTCGCGGCCGATGGGCTTGCGAGGACGTGCGCCAGAGAATGAGGGGTGGTCCTGGCTTGGGCCGGGGACAGGAACGCTGCCAGGGGCCGCGGCGGTGGCGCGAAGGATGTCAGCGGCGGTGGCGCGGTCGATGTCAGCGGCGGTGGCCGGTGAGTTGCAGGGTGTAGGACTCGATCTCAAAGCCTGTCAGGGCTTCGATGCGGGCGATCAGGTCGGCGGGCAGGTGGATGTCCAGATCCAGGATGGCCCCGGAGTCACTGCAGGTGAGATGGCTGTGGGGATCGCTGCGATACCCATACAGGCGTCCGGTGGCCCGATCGAGGCATTCGATCACTCCGGCCGATTGCAGGGCTTCGAGGTTTTGATACACCGAGGTGTGGCCGATGGCCCGGCCTTCGGCATTGAGCTGCTCGAAGATGTCGCGGGCACTGAGGTGGTCCTGGCTGTCCCAGAGCAGGGACAGCACCATTTTGCGTTGGCGACTGAGGCGCATCCCCAGGTCGCGGCAGCGCAGGAACGCATCATCAACGGAACCCGGACCCTCGTTCGCGCCATGGATGGCCAAGGTGGTGGATGCAACCGAAAGGGCCTGGGACGGCGTTGCCCCGTTGGGATCGGCCACGCCTGCCGGGTGTGACGCTGGCTTGGGGGCAGGCACCGGGGCAGGGAAAAGATCTCCCTATGTTATAGACCCATTCTCCAGGCCAGGGGGATCCTGCCAGCGGCCTGGTCCGATCGCCTGCAGGGCCTCGGCCAGGTCGACTTGGTGGTCATAGAGCGCCCGGCCCACGATCACTCCCGTCACCCCAAAGGGCACAAGAGACAGCAAGGACAGCAGGTCGGCCAGGCTGCCGATCCCCCCGGAGGCGATCACCGGAATCGAGCTGGCCTGGGCCATGGCCCGCAGGGAGTCCAGGTTGGGGCCGGCCAGGGTGCCGTCCGTGGCGATGTCGGTGGTGATGATCGCCGCCACGCCGCTGTCCTCGAAGCTCGCCGCCAGGGCCGTGGCTTCCAGGGGGCTCTCGTCGATCCAGCCCCGGGTTGCCACCCGCCCCTGCTTGGCATCGATGCCCACGATGATCCGGCCGGGATGGCGGCTAGCCAGCTGGCGCACGAGCTCGGGCTGCTCCACCGCCACGGTGCCGAGGATCACCCGGTCGAGGCCGAAGGCCAGCAGCTCCTCGGCCCGCTCGGCCGTGCGCACGCCGCCGCCGAGCTGCACCGGAATCGAGAGGGCCGTGGTGATCGCCTTCACCACCCGATCGTTGGTCGGTTCGCCACTGCGGGCGCCATCGAGATCCACCAGGTGCAGGCGGCTGGCCCCCTGGCGTTGCCACTCCAGGGCCTGGGCCACCGGGTCATCGCTGAAATGGGTCACCTGGTCGTAATCGCCCTGGTGCAGGCGCACGCACTGGCCCCCCAACAAATCAATGGCGGGAATGATCTCCATGGTGGGGGGGAGTCGGGTCGCTGGCGCCATCTTGGCCGCCGGCCTGGGGGGCCAGCCGGGTTTGAATGGCGCCAGTTTTGGGCTGGCGCGGTGCAGATTTTGGTGATGGGCGGCACCCGCTTCATCGGCAGGCCCCTGGTGGCCCAGCTGCTGGCTGCCGGCCACAGCCTCAGCCTGTTCACCCGCGGCCGGCAGCCCCTGCCGGAAGGGGTTGAGCACCTCCAGGGCGATCGCACCACGGCCGAGGGCCTGGGTCTGCTGGCCGGCCGCCGCTTCGACGTGATCATCGATAGCTCCGGCCGCAGCCTCGCCGATAGCCGGGCCGTGATCGAGCAGACCGGTGCCCCCAGCCACCGCTTCATCTATGTCAGTTCCGCTGGGGTCTACGCCGACAGCGAGCTCTGGCCCCTGGATGAGGACGCCCCGATCGATCCGGCCAGTCGCCACGCCGGTAAGGCGGAAACGGAGGCCTGGTTGCGGGCCGAAGCGATCCCCTTCACCAGTTTCCGGCCCACCTACATCATTGGCGCCGGCAACTACAACCCGGTGGAGCGCTGGTTCTTTGATCGCATCGTCCACGGCCGGCCGGTGCCCCTGCCTGGCGATGGCACCACGATCACCCAGCTGGGCCATGTCGATGACCTGGCCAGCGCCATGGCCGCCAGCATCGGCGTCGAGGCGGCCGCCAACCGCATCTACAACTGCAGCGGCGCCCAGGGCGTCACCTTCCGGGGCCTGGTGGCGGCCGCGGCGGTGGCCTGCGGCAAGGATCCCGCTGCCGTGGAGATCCGTAGCTTCGATCCCTCCCGCCTCGATCCCAAGGCCCGCAAGGCCTTCCCCCTGCGCCTGGCCCATTTCCTCACCGATATCCACCGGCTCCAGCGGGAACTGGCCTGGGAACCCCGCTTTGATCTCGCCCGCAGCCTGGCCGATTCCTTCACCAACGACTACGCCCTGCGGCCGCCCAGCAGCCCCGATTTCAGTGGCGACGACGCCCTGCTGGCCTAGGGCGAACTGGGCCGTGAACCGGCCCGCAGGTAGCCCAGGGCCGAGGTGAGGGCCAGCAGCAACGAGGGCCAGAACAGCAGGAAGCCCCCCCAGTGCAGCCACTCCACCAGGCCAACCGCTGCGGCGGTGCCCAGGCCCCAGTCGCAGGGCCAAAGCAGCAGCAGCAAGGAGGCGAATTGCAGGATCGTCTTGGCCTTACCGGCCGCTGAGGCCGGCCCACCGCTGCCCTGGCCGGCGCGCCAGCCCGAGATCAACAGTTCCCGGGCCAGCAGCAGCCACACGGCCCAAAGGGGCAGGACACCCGTCGCCCCCAACCAGAGCAGGGGCGCGCTGATCAGGATCTTGTCGGTGAGCGGATCGAGCCGGGCCCCCCAGACCGAACCACCGCCGCTGCGCCGGGCCAGCCAGCCATCGGCCGCATCGCTCAGGCCCCCGAGCAGCAACAGCAGCCAGGCCAGGGCTTCGGCGCCGTTCACCAGGGCGAGCAGCAGGGGCAAACCGAGCACGGCCCGCCCCAGGGTGAGACCATCGGCGAGCTGGCGGGCGCGAATCAGCTCAGCCATGCAAATGCTCCGCTCATCGGCCTGATCCTCGCCGCCGGCGAGCCTCTCCCCTGCGGGCACAATGGCGGGAACCGATCCCGATCCATGGTTGTGGCCCAGCGCGTCGCCGATGTGATGTCAACGCCGGTGATCAGCGTGCGCACGGACACCCCCCTGCAGGAGGCGGTGCAATTGATGAGTGAGCACCACTTCAGTGGCCTGCCCGTGCTTGATGCCAGTGGCGTCCTGGTGGGCGAACTGAGCGAGCAGGACCTGATGGTGCGCGAGAGCGGCTTTGATCCTGGCCCCTACGTGATGCTGCTTGATGCGGTGATCTACCTGCGCAATCCCCTGCAGTGGGACAAGGAGGTCCACCAGGTCCTCGGCAACAGCGTCGGCGAGGTGATGGGCAGCAAGCCCCACAGTTGCAGCAGCGAGTTGGGCCTGCCCGCGGCGGCCAAACAACTGCACGACAAGAGCGTGCAGCGCCTCTTTGTGCTCGATGGAGCCCATCTGGTGGGCGTGTTGACCCGGGGCGATGTGGTGCGGGCGCTGGCGGCGGCCGGCTGAGCCTGCAGGGTCTGGAGGCAGCGGTTGGAGCCCCGCGGAGCTAGCCGGCTGAGGATTCAGGTGCCTTCAGCTCCCCTCAGCGCAGGGGCGGGGGCGGCAAGAGGGGCGGCGGTGGCACCAGGGGTGCTGCGGCAGGCAGCTGGCTGGTTGGGGCGCCGGCCGGCAGGCCTGCGGACTCCTGGGCCGGGGCGTTGGCGCCGGGGGCCCTGGGGTCTCCGGGGCGGTCTGGGCTCACCAGGCCATCGGCCGGGGTGGTTGCACAATCGCTTCCCTGGCAGGGGGCTTTCGGGCCCGTGACCTCCTGGGGCAGGGTCTGGCCGTCCTCAAGTAATACGGGTGCCGGCAGGTCCGGGGCCAGGGGCAGGGAACTGGGTGAGGAGGGCTGGTTGCTTTGCTGCAACTGGCGCAGGGCGAAGGGATCGGCCGTGATCGGCGGCTCGCGCAGGGGGGAGCTTTGGGCCGGGCGCTGGGGACCCTTCTTGCCGCCCTGGGGGGCCCAGATCATGCGGGCAATCGGCTCCACCCCCTGCTCCATCAACCGGTTAAAGCCCGCCAGGGCCCGATCGAGGATCTGGCTGCCCAGGGTTTTGCCGCACTGCCAGGGGTTGGGGCAGCCCGACTCCTCCAGGTGGGGGGAGAGGTTGGCGAGCAGGGAGCCCTGCAGGGGCACGGAGCGTTCACTCAGCCGCAGCATGTAGGGCACATGCACAAAACTGGTGGCACCGCCACTGATCCAGTTGGCATCGTCGTCGTTAAAGCCCTTCACGCCCGGAATGATGAAGCGGCTTTTGGAGGCATGGTCGGGTAGGTAGGCCGCCAGCAGGCCCCGTTCCCGGGCCAGGGCGCGGGTCTGCTCCAGGGTGAGGCCATCGCGGCTCATCAACACTTCCAGGCGGCCATCGGAGCGCAGGCCGATCACCATGCGAATCCGCGGCAGAAAATAGCGAATCTGCTGGCCCATGCTGATGCTGTAGGCGCCCTTGTAGGCCGCTGGCGGCGCCTCTAGATCGTTGTAAATGCTATGGAGTCCGCCGATGAAGGTGTCATAGATGGCGGCCCGCTTTGGCGTTAGTTCGCCGAAGCCAAAGTCCACATGGCCGTCGTGGCGGATGCCCACATAGGCCCGTTGGCGGGCGGCGGTGCGGTTGGTGCCGCGCCACACCTGGTCCCCCAGCTTGATGTCCCCCAAGGGCACGGTGGTTTCCTGGCCGTTGCTATTGACATGGCGCTCGTACATCGGCCCGGACACATAGGCCAGGGCGGTGGGATCGCGGTAAGCCTCCTGTTCCCGGTCCCAGCCCTCCAGCAGGCCAATCCTCACCTTGCGCGGATCAAAGTCCAGGGCAAAGACGTCCTTGTCAGGCAGGTAGCGAAAGGGCTTGCCCGAGGGGCTGGCCTGTTGCTGCAGGCTGTTGGGCGAGGGCCGCGGCGGCAGGGGCGGTGCAATCGCTACCAGGGCCATCAGGGTGCCCAGGGGGATGGCGATCGTCAGCCAGCGTTTGCGTTGGTAGTGGGGTCGCTTCCGGCGTGGGGGCCTGGCCAGGGAACTCTCCAAGAACTGACGACCCTGGGCCCGAGATGCTGCATAACGCTGGTCGTCGGGGGGGCCTCCCGTCAAGGGACCCGATTTGGCCAGGCCCCTGGGCGATGCTCTTTAGGGCGAAGCTCTTGTTGAGCGAAACCCTTAACTCACGGCCATGGCGTGCTGGTAGGCGGGGCGTTCCTGGGTGAGGCGGATCGTGGCTTCCACGGCCGGCCAGGGGGAGAGGTCGATCTGGGGAAAGAAAATCGGCAGGTAGGCCAGGTGGGCATTGATGGCGCAATCGGCCACGCCCCACTCGCCGCCGGTGAGCGATCCGCCCGGCACCAACAACCCGTTCAGCACCCCCAGCAAGCGGGGAAATTCCGTTTCCCGCTGGCTGGGGTTGAACAGGGCCGGGGCCAAGCTGGCATTGGCAAACAGCACCCATTGCTGGGCCAGGGCCCGGTCGGCAGCGTTGCGGAAGTCTTGGCCGTGGCGCTCGGCCAGATAGAGCAGGATGGCGCCACTTTCAAACAGGCGCAGTTCGCCCCCCGGCAGGGCCGGATCGGTGTCGATCAGGGCCGGCACCTTGCCGAAGGGATTGATCGCCAGAAAGGGGTCCTGGTGGTGCTCCTTGGCGCCCATGTCCACCAGGGTCCAGTCATAGGCAATGCCCCTTTCGGCCATGTACCAGCGGGGCATCGAGGCGCGGCTGCGCAGGCCGCCAAACAGGGTGAGGCCCATGGCCAAGGGGGGTGCAGGGGTCCCCATCATCTAGCCCGCAAATGCCCTGGTCTGTGGGGCAGTTCCTGCGGCTTGGCCAGCCGAGAATGGCTGGAAGCCGCGCCGGGCCCCTTGGTCGAGCAACCCAGTCCAGCAGCGCAGTCCCCCTGTCCTGATCTCCCGGGAGGGGAGCCAGCCGCCAGCCGCGCCCGGGCGATGGCCCAGGCCCCCTTGCCCAGCGCCGAAAGCTTCCAGCGTTTGGTGCCCCACCTGGTGGTGCGCGCCCGCCGCGGCATCGTTGGCAGCAGCCGCTACGCCACCCGGCTGCGGGAGGCCGTGCGCCAGGCCTCGGAAGATGGCGCGGCCCAGCCCGTGCTGATCAGCGGCGAGCCCGGCCTGGAGAAGGACAACCTGGCCGCCCTGATCCATTTCGGCTCCCCTGCCCGCCGGCAGCTGATGGTGCGGCTCGATGGCGCCCTGCTGCGGGAGGACGGGGCCGAACTGTTCGGCTCCGCCAGCAGCGACGGGGCCGGGTCCCTGCTCGAAAGCCTCGGCAGCGGCGCCCTGCTGATCAACAAAATCGACCAGGTGCCCGCCCCCCTGTTGCAGGCCCTGCTAACCCTTGCCGATACGGGGCAATGGCGCGCCGGTGGCCCCAGCGGCAGCTTGCACCAGTTCCCCGGCCGCGTGTACTTCACCTCGGAAGTGGCCGTGCCGGCAGTGGATCGCCACTGCCTCTCGATCCGGGTGCCGCCCCTGCGGGTGCGGCGCCAGGACCTGGGCGAATGGGTGCGCTACAGCGTGCGGATGCGCAGCCGCCCCCTCGGTTGGCGCCAGCCCCCCCAGGTGCCGGAGGCGGTGATCCAGCGGCTCCAGAGCTACGACTTTCCCGGCAATCTGCAGGAACTCGAAGAGCTGCTCAACCGGGCCCTGCAGCAGGCCCGGCCTGCCACCGCCAGCCCTAGCGCCAAGGCCACGGGAGCGGAGTTGGCCCCATTGCCGGAGGAGGTCTTCTGGACGCCGGTGCGCCAACAGCGCTTCCGCTTTGACCTCTGGCGCTGGAAGCCAGGCCTGCGCGAGTGGCTGCGCAATCCCCGGGTTTGGACGGTGCTGCTGTTCGGCCTGGTCAGCTGGCTGTTTGTGCTGGTGAACCTCTGGTTGTGGCTGGGGCCCCAGGACCGGGCCCACAACGGCGGCCTCACCCTGTTCTGGGCCTGGTGGTGGCCCCTGATCCTGCTGAGCTACCCCCTGGTGGGGCGGCTCTGGTGCGCGGTTTGCCCCTTCATGGTGTGGGGCGAGATCAGCCAACGGCTGGCCCGGCTGCTGGGCTGGACACCGGCGGAATGGCCGAGGGGATCCAGTGACGACTGGGCTGCGCCCCTGCTGGCCTCCGGCTTTGCCGCAATCCTGCTCTGGGAAGCGGTCTGGGACCTGGAGAACACCGCCTGGCTGAGCAGTTGCCTGCTGCTCTTAATCACCGCCGGGGCCGTGATCGGTTCGTTGCGCTTTGAGAGGCGCTTCTGGTGCCGTTATTTGTGTCCGGTGGGGGGCATGAACGGCCTGTTTGCCAAGCTCTCGATCCTGGAATTGCGCGCCCAGGTGGGCACCTGCAGTGGCAGCTGCAGCACCTACGGCTGTTTCAAGGGCGGTCCCGCCCACGGCGAAGGCCTGGCCACGGCCGGCTGCCCGCTCGGCACCCACCCGGCCCACCTGACCAACAACCGCAACTGCGTCCTGTGCATGAGTTGCGCCCAGGCCTGTCCGCACCGCTCGGTGCAGCTGAGCCTGCGTCCGCCCGCCGCCGACCTGCAGCGGGACCTGGATGCGCCGGCTGCGGAAGCAGGCCTCTTCCTGGTGTTGGCGGGTGACCTGACCCTGCACCACTGGCAGCGGCTGCTGGGGTCCCTGCCCCTGGCCCCGGCCAGCCTGAACGAGGGTCCGTTGCTACCGCGGCTGGCCTTCGGCGCCCTGGCCCTGGCCCTGCCGTCCTTGGGCTTCCTCTTGATGCGGCCCTGGTTTAGGCCCCAGCGCCTGCACCGGATTCTCTACGCCCTACTGCCCCTGCTCTGGGGGTTGCTGCTGGCCCGCTACCTGCCCCTGGGCATGGCCGAAGCCGGCACGGTGCTGCAGGTCTCCTTCGCCCCGCTCCATGGCGCCTTCGCCGCCCAAATGCCCAGCTGGCAGGCCGATGGCCACGTGATCGGCTTCTGCCAGAGCGTCGCTGTGGTGGTGGGCCTCGCCGGGGCGCTGGTGCTGCTGCGCCGCATGCTGCGCGCCGGCAGTACCGCCCTACCGGCGGCCTCCCTGCTGGCCCTAGCCCTGGCCGCCGGCGGCCGTTGGCTGGTGGCCCTGCCCTGAGCCCCTGGCCCTGCGCAGAACCGCATCCCAATCCTGCGGCACACCTGAGGCGTTTGCCCTCGGCGTCGCCTGCGCTGTATCAGGCTTTCCCCACTCTGGGGTGTCCCCATGGTTCCTTGTCTGGATGGGGGGCTCTTGCCCGGCGACCAGCCCATCGGCCACTCCCTCGGCCAGTCCCGCGCCCAGTCCCTCGGCCAGTCCTTTAGCCAGTCCCTCGGCCAATCCCTCGGCCAATCCATGGACGGGTTGGGCGCGGTGCAGAGCTGGCTGGAACAGCGGCTGGCCAGCCTCGAGGCCGAGGGGGCGTTTGAGGACGCCTATGCCCTGCGGATGGAGATGGCGGATTGGTTGCTGGCTGAAGCCGGCTGAGGCCTGGCCGGCCAGCCCCGAGAATCGGATTCGTCTTGCTCCGAATCCATGACCATTGCCCTGCTGATCGCCCTGGTCGGTTCCCTAGTGCTGATGACCGTGATCGTGCGGCGGCTCGAGCGGACCTGATCCAGCTGGCCGGTCCGGGCTTGCGTCCCTAGCCCCACCCCAGGGCCGGCTTAGCGGCTCATCGCCAGCATGCGCTCGATCGGCGCCAACGCCTGGAGCCGCAGCTCCTCATCCAGGTGGATGGCGGGAGCGAGGGTCTGGAGGCAGTCCCAGAGTTTCTCCAGGGTGTTGAGCCGCATGTAGGGACAGGTGTTGCAGCTGCAGCCGTCCTGGCCGGGCACGGCGTGGAAGGTTTTCCCAGGCAGGGCCCTTTCCATCTGGTGCAAGATCCCCGGCTCGGTCAGCACGATGAAGGCCGGCGCCGGGCTGTCGGCGGCATGGCGCAGCAGGCTGCTGGTCGAGCCGATGAAGTCGGCCAGATCAAGGAGGTTTTGCTGGCATTCCGGATGGGCGATCACCTCGGCCTCGGGGTGAGCGAGTTGGAGTTGGATCAGGGCCTGCTCGCTGAAGGTTTCATGCACCTGGCAGCTGCCGGGCCAAAGGGTCAGGTCCCGGCCACTTTGGCGCTGCACCCAGCGGCCCAGGTTCTGGTCAGGGGCAAACAGGATCGGCTGGTCAGGCGGCAGCTGGTTGATCAGGTCCACCGCGTTACTGCTGGTGCAGATCAGGTCGCTTTGGGCCTTCACCGCCGCCGAACAGTTGATGTAGCTCACCACGACATGGTCGCTATGGGCGGCGCGAAAGGCGGCAAAGGCATCGGCCGGGCAGGCATCGGCCAGGCTGCAGCCGGCATTCAAATCCGGCAGCAGCACCGTTTTTCCCGGATTAAGGATCTTGGCCGTTTCGGCCATGAAGTGCACGCCGCAGAACACGATCACATCCGCCTCGGTGGCCGCGGCCTTGCGTGAGAGCTCCAGGGAATCGCCAATAAAGTCGGCGATGTCCTGGATGGCGGGCTCCTGGTAGTAGTGGGCCAGGATCACGGCATTGCGCTGGAGCTTGAGTTCGGCGATCGCCGCTGGCAGCTCCGCCGCCGCCGGGCGGCCTTCCCGGACACCGTTCGCTGTGGCCTGGGATGCCGCGAAAACCAAGCGAAGCCTCAACTGATGCACAGTGGAGCCACCCTAGGCATTTTGGATGGCTGTGATTGGGGCATCAGCCGATCCGAATAGCGGCAAGAACCCGCGTAAGGACCTGCAGATCGCCATTGCTGGAGACCTGCACGGCCAATGGGATGGGCTTGATGAGGAGCTCCTAGATCTGTTGCGGCCCCATGCCCTGATGGTGGTCGGCGACCTCAGCGATGGCGACCAACTGATCACGGCCCGGTTGGGACGGCTCAAGTTGCCGATGGCCTGTGTGCTGGGAAACCATGACGCCGGCCGGGACGCCAGTGGCCGCACCCTGCAACGCCAGCTCTCCCTGTTGGGTGATCGCCATTGCGGCTGGGGTTTGCGCTGCCTGGATCCGCCGGGCCTGGCGGTGGTGGGAGGCCGGCCGGCCAGTGCCGGGGGCGGCTTCAGGCTCAACCCGGGCGCCTTGGCCGTGTTTGGTCCGGTCACCATGCAGGAATCGGCGGATCGGATCACGGCGGCGGCCCTGGCGGCCGATCCGGGCCTGCCGATGGTGCTATTGGCCCATTGCGGCCCCAGTGGTTTGGGAAGCACCTGCGCCGATCCCTGTGGCCGGGATTGGAAAAAGCCCGCTGTCGACTGGGGCGACCAGGACCTAACGATGGCGATCGAGCGCATTCGTCGGCACCGGCCCTTGCCCCTGGTGGTGTTTGGCCACATGCACCACCGGCTCAAACGGGGCCAGGGGGAGCGGCTCAGCTTCCTGCGCGATCGGGCCGGCACCGCCTACCTCAATACGGCCTGCGTGCCTCGGCACGGCAATGACGACCAGGGCCGGGCCCTGCGCCATTTCAGCTGGGTCGTGCTGCGGGATGGCCAGCTGCACCAGGCCAGCCACCGCTGGTATGGCAGGGGCGGCCAGCTCCTCTACGAGCAGCGCCTGTATCAGCAACCTGCGCCTGAGGTGCAGGCCGCTGAGCCAGCGCCATGCTGATCGTCGCCTGCATCAGTGGCCATGGCTTTGGCCACCTTTCCCGCACGGCCTCGATCCTCACCGCCCTGCACCAGCTCCAGCCCGACTGGCGCCTGCTGCTCTCCACCCCCTTGCCGGTCGACACCCTGCGGGGCGCCTTTGGGGCGGTGCCGTTTGAGCACCGGGCCTGCCGCTGGGATGTGGGGGTCGCTCAGGCCGATGCCCTTGGCGCCGATGCCGCCGCCACCTTGGAGGCTCTCGATGCCCTTGAGCGCCAGCTGCCCGGCCAGGTCAACCGGGAGGCGGCCTGGCTGACATGCCAGGGGGAACCGATTCTGGTGCTTGGCGATGTGCCCCCGGCGGCGGCGGCCCTGGCCCAGGCCCTGGCGGCCCCCCTGATCTGGATCGGCAACTTTGGCTGGGATGCCATCTACCGGCCCATGGGCGGGGCCTTCGTTGGTTGGGCGGAGCGGGCCCTGCAGGCCTATCGCCAGGGGGAGGCGGTGGTCGAATGCCCCTTCGCCATGGCCATGGACTGGGGAATCCCCCACTGGCCCGTGGGGTTGACGGCCGGCAGGCCCCGGCTCGATCGCGCCAGCCTCCGCCGCCTGCTGGCGATCGACACGCCTAGGGAGCGCACCGTGCTGGTGGGCTTTGGGGGCATGGGCTTTCCCTTGCCTGCAACGCTGTTCAACCTCTGGCCAGAGCACCAGTTCCTGGTGACCGATCCGGAGCTGGCCGCGGCGGCCGCCAATGCCTCCCTGCTGCCAGAGGGCCTGCGTCCCCTCGATGTTATGCCCGTCTGCGGCCGGGTGCTGACCAAGCCGGGGTACAGCACCTTTTGCGAGGCCCTCTCCCAGGGATTGGGGGTGCACCTGGTCCGCCGCGAGGGCTTTGCCGAGGCCCCCGTGCTGGAGGCCGCCCTGCAGGCCCATGGCCAGCACCGCCTGCTCAGCCGCGACCAGCTGCTGGCAGGGGACTGGCAACTGGACCAACCCCTGCAGCCCGCCAGCAGGGGCCCGGTCCCTGGCGATGGCGCCGACCAGGCCGCGGGCCTGCTGGAGCGCTTCATCCAGCAAAACGGCTGCGCCCCAAGGGCTTGACCCCTTGTCAAGTCAATGATCAGTAACGCGAATCATTGGTGGCAGTAGCGATCGACGTTGGCGATCGCCTGATCTCGTTATTGGAGAGGCCAAATCAGTGGCCCACGGTGATTTGAACCTCGCCGCGTAGTTCTGATTACAAATGGACAGCTGTGTGACTGGCACTCGATAGCCTTCCTGGGCTATCTTGTTCGACAAGATATGCGCCATCAGCAAATTGCTGTTTTTGGTTGAGGCATTCCGCGTTTTGTGGAAGCCCCATCCATCAAATTCCCAGTCCATCTTTTTCCTGCGTCGTTTTTTCGCGTCGCCCTAGTCAGCGCCCCTCAAACGATTCGCCCCATTCATCAACCCGGCTTCTGCGCACTGCAGCGTTGCCCATTGCCTTGCCCTGGCGGCAAAGCCAAGCACCTTGTCGATCTTGCCTGAACCGCTTTGACTCCAGTTTTGTTAACCAAGCTCGTTCCCGTTCCCGTCGCCGAGGCCACCCGAGCGTCGAGCCGAGCGTGGAGATCTTCGTTCTGGGCCCTCGCTACAGGGTTGCTGACCCTTGTCGCCCCTTTGGCGGCCACGGCTTCGCCCCGAGACAGTCTGGGCACGGCCCTTACCGATCCGTCCCTGGAAGCGTCAGCCCTTTCGCCAGCCGTTCCTTCCAGCCCGCAGGCCAGCGGACCACTCACCACCAGCTCCAGCCTGGGCCGCCAGCTGGAGCAGCCGGCCCAGCGCCTGGCCATGCTCGATTTTGACGCTCCGTCAACGGCACCCTTCCCCATCGCCAGTCCGCCGCCCGTGCGGGCGAGTTATCCCATGACCCCGGCCCGCCGGGCCCTGCTCAACACGATCCGCTATGCAGAAGGCACCTGGGCTGGCGGCCAGGACATCGGCTATCGCATCCTGTTCGGAGGCAGTCTGATGGGCTCCATGGACCGCCATCCCAACCTGGTGATCCGCACGGCCCGCTACGCCAGTGCTGCGGCCGGTGCCTACCAGTTCATGCCCTTCACCTGGTCGATGGCCAGCCGCCTACTGGGCCTGCAAAAGTTCAGCCCCGAGGAGCAGGACCAGGCGGCCCTGCTGCTCATCCAGCGCCGCGGTGCCCTCTCGATGGCCGATGAGGGCCGTTTCACCCCCGGCCTGGCCGCCAGGCTGGCCCCGGAGTGGGCGTCCTTCCCGACCCTGGGCGGCAGCAGCTACTACGGCCAACCCGTGCGTCGGTTCTCCGAATTGAAGCGTTTTTACGAGGACAACCTGGCCCAGCTCCTAGGGGAACCATCCAGGGACAATGCCAATGGCTCCCTGGCCGGGGCGACCCCCTGTGACCAGGGCCAACTGGTCTGCCGTTCGGTTGATAGCACCGGCCCTTCGTTCTGAGCTCGGTTTTTAAGGGACCCCGCCAGCCTGGGGCCAACGCCAGCCAGGCCAGATCAGCTCTCCCCGCTGCCCTGATCAGTGGGGCGCGAGCGGCCAACGGTTTGCTGGGCGATGAGGTAGGCCGCGAGGGCCGCGGCTACAAAGCCAAGGCAGTTGCGGCTGATGGGCAGCCAGTCGCTGGTGCGGGTCAGCACCGGACCGAGTCCAAACACGAGGAACAGCAGTCCCCACAGGGGCGAAAGCAGCAGCACCCAGGCCCATTCCACCCGGTGCCCTTCCTTGCGCGGGTAGGCGGCAAACCCAACGATCAAGCCGCCCAGCAGGGAGGTGCAGAGGGTGAGCAGCCACTGCTCCTGGGGTAGGCCTGGCACCACCTGGCAGCCGCCCCGCTCCAGGCAGCCCTGCACCGACGCCAGGGCATCCACGATGGCGCCATCTTCGCCGTGCTCGCGCACGTAGTACTGGTTGCCGTAGCGGGTTTGCAGTTCGACCCAGAAGGTGCGTGGCATCAGGGCGAAGAGGGCATCGCCGACGTTGAAGTTGAGCAGGTTGCCGCCGCGGGGGTCGGCCACCAGCACCAGGCTGCGTTCATCCAGGCCCCAAAACTCCTTCACCGCTAACCCCGGGGTGCGGTCGTATTGGCTCAGCACCCGCAGCTTCCAGCCACTGCTGGCCTCAAAGGCGTTGAGGTTGGCCTCCAGGCTGGCGCGCTGGCCATCGCTGAGGGCCTTGGCCAGGTCGATCACCGGGGTGGGGTGGTCGGGCAGGAGGTCGGGGTTGTCATAGGCCTGGGCCGGCCCGGGGCCAAACCCCAGCAGGCTGACCAGCAACAGCAGGCCGGCGGCGAAGCGACCCAGGCGCCTGAACGTGTCGCAAAGGCCCATGGCTGCTGCTTCAGTGGCTCAGCATTCTCACCGACACTTGGCCGGTGCCGTGGGCCCCGGGCCTCGACCCCTTGATCTTCAGCCCTTGATCTCCCGCCTGGACGAGTCAGACCTGCCCGAGTGGTTGCGGCAGCGGTTGCTGGCGGCGGGGGGCTCGGTGCCGTTCCGCACCTACATGGCCTGGGCCCTCCATGATCCCGACCACGGGGCCTATGGCAGCGGCCGCCTCCAGATTGGCCGCCGCGGCGATTTCGTCACTTCCCCATCCCTGGGCTCGGACTTCGCGGCCCTGCTCGTCCCCCAGCTGGCCGAGTGGCTGGCGGAGCTGGCGCTGGAGCAGGGTCTCGATCTTGAAAGGTGTGCCAGCCCCGGCGGAGCTAGTTGCGATCTCCCTAGGCCCCTGGCCCTGGTGGAAACGGGGCCGGGCGAAGGGGAGTTGGCCCTGCAGCTGGCCCAGGCCCTGGCCCTGGGGTGGCCTGAGCTGGCGGCCTGCTGCGAGCTGGTGTTGGTGGAACCCAATGGCGGCATGGCAGCCCGCCAGCGCCAGCGGCTCCAATCCAGCCCCTTGCCCTGCCGCTGGGTCAGCGCCGAGGTGCTGGCCCAATCCCCTTGCCTTGGCGTGGTGCTCGCCCATGAGGTGCTTGATGCCTTAGCGGTGGAGCGGATCCGTTGGGATGGCCGCCAGTGGCGCCAGCAACGGGTGGCCCTCAGCCAGGAGGCTGGCCAGCCGGAGAGCCTGGAGCTCATCGATGGCGATCCCCTAGGCCCGGAGGCGGAACCAGCCCTGGAGTCCCTAGGCCTCTGGCCCCCCGACCCACGGCGGGGCCCGGGCTGGGCCACGGAGCTGCATCCGGAGTTGGCGCCCTGGCTGGCCAGCTGCGCCGCCGGGATCGCCCACGGCCGGTTGCTGGTGATTGATTACGCCATCCCTGCCGAGCGCTACTACGCCCCCCAGCGGCTGGATGGCACCCTGATGGCCTACCGCCAGCAGGAGGCCAGCGGCGACCCCCTGCGCCAACCGGGCTCCTGGGACCTGACGGCCCATCTCTGCAGCGACAGCCTGGTGCTGGCGGCCCGCCAGGGCGGCTGGCACCTGCTTGGCCAGCGCAGCCAGGGGGAGGCCCTGCTGGCCCTGGGGTTGGCCCAGCGGCTCCATGGCCTGCAAACGCCGGTGGCTGGGCAACGGCTCGATCTGGCGACGGCCCTAAGCCGGCGCGAAAGCCTGCTGCGCCTGGTGGATCCCGCCGGCCTAGGGGCGTTCCGTTGGTTTGCCTTCAGCCGGGATGGCTCTTCTGCCGCACCAGGTGCTGGGGACAAGCCCCGATCAAGCCTGCACCCTGGTCCGGCCAACCCCCCAGGGAGCCAGCCCCCCGGGGAGTCGCCGCTGCCGCTGTTTCTGCGCGATCCCTGAACTAGCTCAGGCCAGCCGCTCCAGGGCCGCTCCGATCACCGCAGCGTCGATGTCATCGCGGATCACCACGCTGCCGATGCCCGTGGGCAGCACAAAGCGCACCCGGCCGTCGCGCACCTTCTTATCCCCCTGCAGGCAGGCCAACACCGCCTCCAGGTCGAGATCGGGCCAGCGCTGGGGCAGGCCGGCGGCCGCCACCAGGCCCCGTTGGCGCTCCTGCTCGCTCGCTGTCCACAGGCCCAGGGCCAGGGCGATTTCGCCGGCGGCGACCATGCCGATCGCCACGGCTTCGCCATGCAAATAGGTGCCGTAGCCGCAGAGGGCTTCCACCACATGGCCGAGGGTGTGGCCGTAGTTGAGGATCGCCCGCAGGCCGCCCTCGTGCTCATCGGCCGCCACCACCTGGGCCTTGGCCGCCGCCGAACGCTGCAGGATGGCCTGAAGAAGTTGGGCGCTCAGCCGCTCCAGGCTGGAGAGGTCGCCGGCGGCCTCGAGGGCGGCAAACAAGTCGGGATCGCCGATCACCCCGTACTTGATCACCTCGGCCATGCCGGCCCGGAACTCCCGTTCCGGCAGGCTGGCCAGGGTCTGGGGATCAATCAGCACCAGCCTGGGTTGGTGGAAGGCCCCGATCAGGTTCTTGCCGCCCGGATGGTTCACCCCCGTCTTGCCGCCGATCGCCGCATCGACCATGGCCAGCAGGGTGGTGGGCACCTGCACCACGGCGATTCCCCTGAGCCAGGTGGCGGCCGCAAAGCCAGTCATGTCACCGACGACCCCGCCGCCAAGGGCCACCAGCAAGGAGCGACGCTCCAATTTGCGCTCGAAGGCGGCATCGTGAATGAGGCCAATGGTGGCGGGGGTTTTCTGCTGTTCACCGGCCTCCACCACCAGCAGCGTGGTGTCGAAGCCGGCGGCCTGCAGGCTGGCCAGGGCCGAGTCCCCATACAGGGCCTCCACCTCCGGATTGCTGACGATTAACACCTTCGTTCCGGCGCCAAAACCCTGCTGGGCCACCAGGGCACCTAGCTGGGCCAGGCCGCCAGGCCCAATCACCACCGGATAGGGGTGGCTTTGCAGGGCGACCTCAATCGTCTCAAACACCACCGGTTGCGCCTGGGAAGGGGAGTGGCCTGCCTGGATCGAGCTGACTGGAGTGGCGGGGCTGCTGCTCACGGCGGGCACGGGCAAGGGCGTCTGGGCTATCAGCGAGTCTGCCGCCTGAGCTTGCCCAGGCCAGCAAGCCCCTAAGGTTTGGGCCATGGCCGAGGCTTCCAGCCCCAGACGCAATCGCACCGCCTGGGCCTTCCTGGCACCGGCATTGTTGCTGCTTGGCCTGTCGGTGCTGGTGCCGGCCGCCATGGCCCTATTGATGAGCGTCAGCCAGACGGGCCTCGATGTGGCCGAACCCCTGAAATTTGTGGGGTTGGCCAACCTCAAGCGCCTGCTCCACGACCCGATGTTTTTCCGGGTGCTTGGCACAACCTTGGTTTACCTCGTTGGCGTGGTGCCGCCGATTGTGCTGGGATCCCTAGTGCTCGCCGTACTGGTCAATCGGCAGCTGCCAGGCATCCATTGGTTCCGGGCCGCCTTCTATGCGCCTGTGTTGGTGTCGATCGTGGTGGCAGCCATTGCCTTTCGCTGGCTTTACGCCGAAACCGGCCTGATCAATGGCTGGCTGGCCAGCCTGCTCGGGCCTACTTTTTCGCCGATTGGCTTTCTCACCAACCCCCTATTGGCCCTGCCGGCGGTGATGCTGGTGACCCTCTGGAAGGGCCTGGGCTACTACATGGTGATCTTTGTGGCCGGTCTCCAGGGCATCTCCAAGGATCTCTACGAAGCCGCCTCCCTCGATGGCAGTGAGGGCTGGCGCAAACACGTTGATATCACCTTGCCCCTGCTGAGGCCCTACATCACCTTGGTGGCCGTGATCTCGGCGATTGCGGCCACCAAGGTGTTTGAGGAGGTGTTCTTGATGACCCAGGGCGGGCCCGCCGATTCGACCCGCACCCTGGTGTATTACGTCTATGACCAGGCCTTCTCGGAACTCGAAATCAGCTATGCCTGCACCGTGGGCCTGGCCCTGTTCCTGATTGTGCTGCTGCTCAGCCTGGTGCGGCTTGTGGCTGCGGGGGAGCGGGGCCTGACCTGAGTTTGGGTTGGGCCAGGGTTTGGGTTGGGCCAGGGTTTGGCCCGATCCGGTGCCAAAGTGGGTGATTGGCCTGCCGCAGGCGCGAGGTGGTTGTGAGCACTGATCCCGCCTTGCTGCCCCTGCAGCCGACCGGGTCGCCCCACTCCGAGGGGATCGGCATTGTGGGGGGCGGCCAACTGGCCTTGATGCTGGCCGAGGCGGCGCGGCAGCAGGGGGTTCCCCTGCATCTGCAGACCCCTGGGACGGCCGATCCGGCCGTGGGCCTGGCCACCACTGTGCTGCAGGCGAAAGTTGGCGATGCCAGCGCCACCTTGGAGCTGAGCCGGCGTTGCGGCGCCATCAGCTTTGAGAATGAATGGGTCGATCTCGACGCCCTGGCCCCCTTGGCCGAGGCGGGTGTGCTCTTCCTGCCCAGCCTGGAGTCGTTGGGTCCCCTGGTGGACAAGCGCCAGCAACGGGACCTGCTGGGCCGCCTCTCGATTCCAACGCCCCGCTGGCTGCCGCTCAACGCCCTGGGGCCCGCCGCCCGGCTCCAGCCCCGCTCCAGCCTGGAGCAAGCCAGCAACCCAGCCGCGGCGGCGAACTTTTTCGACTCGGCCGTTCCATGGCAAGTGGCGAGCCCAGTCCCTGCTGCGGCTGTTGCACCAGAGCCTGAGCCAGGCGAGTTAGCCGTTCACGCGGCTGATGCTGATGGGGAAGCCCCCGGGCAACCGTCGCCGGCCCAAGGGGGATTACCCCAGGGCTGGAGTTTCCCTCTGGTGGCCAAGGCGATACGGGGCGGCTACGACGGCAAGGCCACCTTGATTCTCCGATCGGCGGCGGAGCTGGGCCAGTTGCTGAATCAGGTGGATCCGGCCCTCTGGATCCTGGAAGAGTTCGTGGCCTTTGAGCGGGAACTGGCCCTGGTGGCCTGCCGTGACCGTGCTGGCGCCGTGGCCTGCTACCCCCTGGTGGAAACCCACCAACAGCACCAGGTCTGTGACTGGGTACTTGCCCCGGCCCAAGCCAGCCAATCGCTGGAAGCGATGGCCCGCAACATGGCGGCCTCCCTGCTGACGGCCTTGGACTACGTGGGGGTGCTCTCGATTGAATTTTTCTATGGTCCGGCCGGGCTGCTCGTTAACGAACTGGCTCCCCGCACCCACAACTCCGGCCACTACAGCATCGAGGCCTGTTCCATCAGCCAGTTCGCCCAGCAGGTGCGCATCGTTGACGGCCAGCCCTTGCAAGTGCCTGAGCTGACGGCCGCCGGGGCGTTGATGGTCAACCTGCTTGGCATCGATCGGGGCGAGGCCGAGTGTGAAGCCGCCCTAGCGGCCCTGGCGGCCCTCCCCCAGGCAACGCTGCATTGGTACGGCAAGCAGGGCTCGGCCCTGGGCCGCAAACTGGGCCATCTCACCATGCTTTTGCAGGCCACCGACCCCGAGCAGCGGGCCCGGGAAGCGCACCAACGGTTGGGGGAAATCCGCAGCATTTGGCCCCTGCCGGCCCACGATTGGGCTTAGGGTGAGAGGGAACTGCTGTGTTGGTGACTGCCTTCTACAGTTTTCTGATCTGACTCCCTTTTCGACATGGGGTGTCTGTCGCGACGGTGACGTAGACCGGCCCCGTAGCCGGAAACGAAGCCCCGCTCTGATGCCCCTTCTGGTTCATCCAGGTCGGAATCTGGGGCAGAACGGCACGGTGGTTCACCCTTTTCCCTGCGCCATGAGTCTTACCAAGTTCACGACTTGGCAAGACTCACAATTTGACTGACACAACGTTGTTTTGGGACTCCGCCTTAGAACTTTCCTGTCCCGTGATTGGCAGTCAGCTGCTGCAAAACTGATGCGGAAAAGGGCGGGCCCCGCCCAACCGCCATTGAAACTTGACCAAGGCACCGGGCATGGGGTTGGGGTGGTGAGGTCGTGATTAGGGGATAGGCGCTTGGACAGACATGTCGGCAATGATGGTCAGCAGAGTGGTCTGCTCGGCTTCTGTCCCGTTTCCTTCGGCCATGGCCCGGCTGCCATTGATTTGGGGAGCCCCTACGCCACCAGGTCCTCTTCAAATGGTCCAGGTGTCACTATCGGAAACACCATCGGTGCCCTCTTGAGCGGCCTGCTGCCGAAGTCTCCCCAGGCCTGGCCGTAGGGGCGAATTCAAGCCTGGACCCACCCGCTCGAGCCTCTGGTCGCAGGGTTGTGCACGAATGCCTTGCCGGCATCAGCTGGGCCCATGGTCGCGAAGCAGGGCCAGCGCAACCGTTGCGACTGAGACGATCTAGCTGATTCGCTGCGGCGAACTGCCCAGAGTCGCCATGACCCTTCTAAATCAAGACCCTGCTTGTTGCTAGTGGTCGGCCTGGAGAGGTGTGTTCTTACCAGGCAGAGGGGCGGGGCCCTGGGCGTTTTTTGGTTCGGCTCGATACATGGGGGGAATCAGCCCCATCCCTGCTTCATCGGGATTCCTGTAATCCCTTGCAAGCTTATCTTGATTGGATACCCAATAAAATGCCCGTTCTCCCTTGCGTCTTAGGGTGAAATCACCGCGGAACAATGGTCTTGCTGGTCAGCCACGGCGCGTCAGAGGCGATCGTTCATGGTTTCCTTAAATAGTGACTAGACAAGTCAATCATGGCCCGATCCAGGCCTGGGTTGGCGGCCTGACCAGGCCTGTACTAGTGCCCTTACTTCCCCCACCCCAGAACAATTAGGCGCCAGGCCGTGAAGTATTTCCATCCAGAAAGGTATCTTGACAGCACCACAAGCCCGGCCACAAGCCGCCAGTGGAGGTCATGGCTATTTCTGGCAACATTGACAGCTTCTATAGTCGCTTGCTTTTCATTTAGGCTGATCCCAAGTCCCACATCAGATAGGGCAATCTTTGTATCCGTAGCCGAGTATCTCAATAAGGGTAGTCGACTCTACGTTGACGTTTACGACAACAAGGATCCTCTTTTTTACTATGCCGTTTCAAGCCAGCGACTGTTTGGTGCGACTGGAGAGTATGTTTTTGAGCTCTCCATGGCGTTCATCGCCGCCCTCTCTGCCTACGATATTGCTAGAAACCTCGGCTCATTAGGCAAATGGCAACAAAAAGCCTTGCTGGTCGCCGTGCCCTTTCTTGTAACAGGCGCATTCTGGCTTCCAGGTGATACCCATCTGCCTGCAACGGCCTTGGGTCTGCTGTGCTGCTCCCTCTATTTTCGAAAAAGATTTTTATTAAGCGGTTTACTGTTGGCCATCCTGTTCTTTGCGAAGTTGATCATGTTCCCGCTGCCTGTTGTATTTTGCCTCGCCAGCGAGCTTTCCAGTCCTAGGAAGCGACGACTTCGCATTGCCACCCAGTATCTCAGCTTATTAATCGTAGGGTTTCTATTCTCTGCGATCTTGATTCTTGCCGTGCTCGCCATCAGGGGCGAGCTATTCGGCTACCTGCAAGCTCAGCAAAACAATATCCTTTACGCCAATAGTGTGTTGATCGATAGCCACGGCTTCGCCGGTTCATTGGGCTCCCACCTGCGGACGGTATTCACGGACCAGGCAAGCGTAGTCTCTGTTGTTGTGGTGCCATTCGCAGGCCTGATTCTCGCCATTTACGTTGCAATGGAACGCGGAGATCCGCAGGCTCGGTCATTCGCTGTCGCCACACTGGCAACCTTTTTGTTCTCGCTATGTATTCTGGCGATTACGGGGCTATGGAGACATCATTTGCAGATCATGTATTTCGGCCAAACCCTGACACTGATTGTCTTGGCTGCAATGCTTTCGAGCCAGCTAAAGAGGTCAATGCCTATTGCCATGATTTCAGTCATTTCGCTAGCTGTGCTACTCGGTGGTATGCCAAGCTTTCGTCATTATATTGACTCCCCCGCAGCGGTTGTAAAAAAGCTTGCCTCCGCCAGCCAGGAGTCAGCTGAGTCTCAATCCTTCAAGGTGGCATCCACCAATGGAGATACGTTCGCCCGCCTGGGTCAGAACTCCAATGTGATCCCTCACGGCGCACCAATGGACAAGCTGGCCTGCCCAGACTTCCACCAGTATCTCTTCTATTCGTCTGAGAGGCTGCAAACTATTTTGGAATGCGTCAGAATGGCACCAACACTCATCATTGATCCTAGCTTTCGCCGCTATGAGCGGCCTCCCCATTGGCTGCCCATAGAGGCTGACAAGCAAAGAATAATTGATACTTGGAATTACTTCGTCTCTGCCGGTGAGACCATGGTGCGAACGCGTTTCAGCTGCAAGCGATTCGATCAAATACGGATTTGTAGCTCAACCGCCCTGTAGCGAGTTCAATGGGTTGGGATTGGGATGGGCAGGCGAATGGTGTTATGTCTCCAGGATCCGTTGTGCTACTGGCTTGACCAGAGTGCACCCTTCTATGGCCAAGCTCTCTTGGGCCCTACTCAGGTCGCCGTTAACGGTTGCCCAATCGACGGCGGTGTCTCTCTCGACGTTCAACCCATTCTGATCGTTGCTTCTCAGCTCCACCCTTTCCTTTCTGGTAAGTCTTTTTTGGCCTTGCTTGGCTAGATCTGGCTCTAGCGGTCTAAATTGATGCTCAGTGGCTGCTGGACACACCAGCCCAGACGGTTTTGAGCAGTCGCTCCGTGTCGGTGCCATTGAGGGGGCGGCCAAACAGGTAGCCCTGGCCGTATTCGCAGCCCAGGCCCTTGAGCACATCCAGTTGGTGCTGGGTTTCGATTCCTTCGGCCACCACGGCCATGTTGAGGGCGTTGGCCATGTCAATCACTGCTTTGACAATCACGCCATCGCCATGGTCAATCGAGAGGCCATCGGTAAAGGAGCGATCAATTTTGAGCACGCCCACCTGCAGATTTTTAAGATAACGAAGGGAGGAATAGCCTGTGCCGAAATCATCAATGGCCATGCGAACTCCCAGGCTCTCCAGCTTGTTGATACAGGTTGTGGCCAGCTCGATATCGTCAATGAGGGCAGTTTCGGTGATTTCTAGGTAAAGATTGCTGGCTTGGACCTGATGGGTTTTGATGGCGCTAGCGACCCGATCGGAGAGGGCTAGGTCTAAAAGGCTGCGGGCAGATATATTGACAGATAGGGTGAGGAGTTTTTCCGGGGTAACCAGATTCCACTCGGTGATTTTCTTGCAGGCTTGCTCAAGAATTTGGGCATCGAGATCCACGATCAAACCGGTTTCTTCGGCAATCGGGATGAAGTCAGCCGGGTTAAGCAGGCCCTGCTGGGGGTGGATCCAGCGCACTAGGGCCTCAAAGCCACTGATGCGGTTGGTCCACAGTTCCATGATCGGTTGGTAATAGCATTCCAGCTCGCCATTGGCTAGGGCGCGCCTCAGCTCAGACTCCATCGAGGTACGTTGCTGGGCCGATTCGCGCATGCCATGGTCGAAGTTGATCACACAATGGCGACCCTTTTGCTTCGCTTCATACATGGCTAAATCGGCGTTCTCCAGCAAGGAATCCGCAGTGTCCCTTGGGTTGGCATAGGCCAGGCCAATGGAGGCGGAATGGGAGAGAAGTCGCCCGCCTAAATTAATCGGGATACTGATCTCAGTAATGATCTGCTCGGCCAGTTTCAAGGCCTGGTAAGCCAGGTCGTAGCGACAGATCACGATAAATTCGTCACCGGCTAGGCGAGCCAGGATGTCCTGGGGACCGACCAATTGCTGCAGGATCCGCGCCACCGTGATCAGGAACTGGTCACCGGCCACATGGCCGTAGGCATCATTGACATTTTTGAAGCGGTCCAGGTCGATAAATAGAACCGCAATGACGGTTTCAACCTGGGGTTGTTTCTGGTTCTCCTTCAGCCAAAGGCTGAGCTGTTCGAGGGCCATCTCCCGGTTGGGTAGGCCGGTGAGGCTGTCATGGGTGGCCCGGATCACGGCCGCCTCATGGGCCTGCCGTTCTGCCGTTAGGGCTTTCCAGCCCCTGTCGCCGATCTGGATGGTGCGGCCGAAGGCCGCCACCAACTCCCGCTCGGGGGGACTAAAGGGTTGGCCGAGGCGACCGACGAGCAGCTGCTCCTGGTCGGCTAGCTCAAGCCAGGTGATCTCAAGAACTCCAATGGCCAGCTCAAGGGTTGCGTTCTGGTGTTCCCGGGCCTGAAGCACCAGGAGGCGATCGCTGGGGATGAGGCCCAGGGATTCGCGGATCTGGCCATGGGCAACCAGCACAACCACCTGGGCCCCCAGGGCGCCAGCCACTTGGTCAAGGGCGTTGACCACAGGGTGGCCCTGATCTGGATCGAACAGGGAGATCAGCTTGGTTAGATGATCCAGGGACTGGGCCAGCTCGCTCACGGCTGGTTCGGGTTTAGGAACTTCAAGCCTGAAGTCACCATGGGCTGAAGTGATGACCTCATTGAGGGACAAGGTTGTAACGGTACGTAGGGGGTAGGCCGAAATGGCAATTAATCCCTTTACCTTAACGGAGATTCCCCCCCGGTTGTCAAGTAAAATTGAGGCTGGCCCCCGCTAAGGGAGGTGTTCAAATGCCTGGCAAATGCCTTGGGGCACCAGCGCTTGCCCTTGGGTTGATCCTTGGTTTGGGCCTCACTTTCTTGGTGTTCCCACGGCCTGGGCGGCAAAGCAAAGCCAAGGGCGCCTGAGGCCTGAAGCCAAGACTGGGCCCCGCCAAGATGTCCATCCACGACTTATTGCTAAAAGCGCAATAACTGAGTCTTGATTGGGGGAATTGCGTTTTTGGGCGATTTTGTTGGCACGACTATTGCCCCATTCCATCCCCCTTTGGGGGTAGTGCATGCTCTTGAATTCCCCTTCTTTGGAAGGCCTGAGGGGTTGGGCCCCGTTATCTGGGATTGATCAGGTCGTCCACAGCGCGTTGCAACGCCTCCCGATCCAGGCTGGTGGTGAGGAACACCTCCTGGGCGGAGCTGCCGCGGCGTGCCACCAGCTTCCAGCCACCCATCAGGGGTGCCGAGATCCTGAGCTGCAGGCCTTGGCTTCTACCCCGCACCCGGCTGATGACGGCTGGGGTGACCGTGTCCACCTGGGGATGGAGCGCCAGCTTGCGGAGCAAAGGGATCAGGCCCTCGACGTAGGTGCTGTGGGTGATGACCACCCGCCCCATGGCAGCGATTGTGGCAGGGACAAAAATCTAGGCAGAAGCTGCCCGGCCTAGATCCGCTCCAGGGGCGCCATGGTCAGGCCTTCAGCGGCCAGCAGTTGGTGGTACAGCTCCGCCTGTTCAAAGGGGCCGCTCCAGGCCACCGCCGATCCCTGGCTGTCGATGCGGTGGGCCAGCTGCCAGGCCCGATCCGGATCCATCCCCGGGATATGGCGCAGCAGGCTCTCCACCACGTGCTGATAGGTATTGAAATCGTCATCGAGGACGATCACCCGGGCTTGGGGATAGGGCTCCCTCTCGCTGAGGCTGCCATCGGCCTGCCGGGTCCGACGCGCCGGGGCCAGGGGAAGCATGGGCGTGCTGATGAGGGCAGGAACGCTGGTCATGGCCCGGATTGGCTGCTCTCGGCAGGACCAAGCCTAGGTACACTGGGCTCACCTTTTTCAAACCCCATGCTGATCACCCTGGGTTGGGCCTCGCTTGCGGCCATCTTCAGCTTTTCGATTGCCATGGTGGTCTGGGGCCGCAACGGCGACGGCACCCTCAACTTCTGAGCCTTGCCTGAGCTTTCCCTGGGCATCCCCACCCTGTTGGCGGCCACAGCAACCCTTTTGCTTGTGTTTGTCAGTGGTGGGGTGATCTATCTCTCCACGATCGAATGGCGGGATCGTCGGCGCCGTCAGGCCGCTCCCCTCTCCCGCCGTTGATCCCGTTGGGAACGGCAATTGGGCCGATCCTTCGCTGCTGGCTGCTTTTGCTGCCTAGGGCGGGGCAGATCGATTCCCTAGGAGCTTCCTTTCTAGGGGCCTGCTGTCTAGGGGCCTTTTGTCTGCTGGGCTCCTTGCAGCTCGGCGCCCTTCTTTCGGGCTCCCGTGTTTGGAACCCTCTGCTGTTGAGCGATCGCCTGTCGGTTTTGACTCCAAGGAGGCCGTGATGCAGCTCGTTCGCTCACGGCCTCCTTTGTTGGTCACTGGGCTGACCCTGGCCCTGTGGCTGGTTGGGGCGAGCTGGTTGGTGTGGCGCACACCCCGTCGCCACGCTTCGGGCTTGGAACGGCTGGCCGCTAGCGCTGCCCTTCTGCAAAGTTTTCGCAGTGGGGGCCTGCCAACGCCGCCGCCCCTTTGGAGCCAACGCCTTGGCCCCGGCCTGGCCCAGCAACTCTGGGCGCGCCATTCCGGCCTGTGGTGGCAGTTCTGGGGCGGCCATGGCGATGGGGCTGAATTCCTGGTCCTGCCGGCCGAGCCCTTTGGTGGCGCCCAAAGCCTGCCCCTTCCTCCTAAGGCCCTGCAGGTTGACGATCTGGTGGTGGTGGCAGCCGATCCGCTCAACCGCCAATGGCTGCAGGACCAGTTGCGGCTCAAATTCGCGCCGCCCCAGGGCCAACAGCGCCAATGCCTGGACCAGCTCAAGAGCTCGGAATCCGTCTACTGGAGTGGGCCCACCCTGGGCGATTTGCTGGGACCGCTGACGCCGTTGTTCCTGCCCTTTCAGCAGGGTTGCTTGGCTCTAGCTGGCGAAGGCAAGGCCCTGACCTGGCAGGGTCAGGCCAGCCCGCTTGGGCCCAGCCCGGCCAGCCCCCAGGCCGCAGGTCTGGTGCTGGAGCCCCCCGCCCGCCAGGACGCCGATGCCCTCTTGCTGCTCCAGGGGGGGCGGCTGGCCCCCCTGGTTGATGGGCTCTTGGGCAGTCGCCTGGTGAGCGAACCGCTCCAGAAAAGCTATGGCTTGGGTCCTGCCCAGCTGGGCTTGCTGCGCCAGGCCCCGTTCCAGCTCAAGCTGCGCTCCCAGGCGAAGGGGCCCTATCAGGCCAGTTTGGAGTTGCAGCTGGCCCTGGGCGCCAACGCATCCGACTGGCGGGCCCTGCTGGCCGGGCTGCGCAAAGGCTTACTGGCCCAAGGGCTTGAGGACAGGGAGGCCACTCCCCAATGGCAACGGCAGGGGATGGGGGAACCCTTCAGAGCCAGCACCTGGCAGCGGGTCGATGGCAGCGAGGCAGGCGGCACCACCGCAGGCGCCACCACGGCAGGTGGAACCATTGCAGGTGGAACCATGGCAGGCGGCACGGGGGCTCAAGGCACCGTTGTGGGTGGCTGGCGCTGGCTGAACCGGCCCCCTGGCCCCTCCCCGGCGGGCTCCGTTTCGGCCCAACCTCGGGTGCTGCTGTTGTTCCTTGGGCCCGAGCCCAAGCAGCAGTCGCTGGGCTCCGCTCGCCTGGCCGCCTGGGATCCTGGCCAGGCCGGCGCTGGCATGCTGAGCCTGTGGGCCCAACCCCAGGGCCTGGATCGTCTTGGGCTTTGGCCGCCGGGAGTTCCCTCCCTGCTGAAACGCTCCTCGTCCTTGCAGATCGGGGCGAGGGCCCTTGCGGCGGGCGGTTGGTCCTCCGGCCCTGGGCCCAGCCAGTTCAGCGGACGCCTGGAACTTCCCTAATGCCGGGAACGGCGATCACGGCTGAAGCAGCTTTGGACTGGCCTGGTCTGGCTCCTAGGGCCAGCTTCTAGCTGGCCCCTGAGAGTGGCCCCTGGCAGTTGGGGGGAGCTCGCTCTTAGGGGGTGCTGGATCCTGGTTCGGCTGGAGCTGCCGGGGGCTCCGCCGGTTGGGCTGCGGCCTCCTGCTGGCGCTCGCGGCGGCGCCGATCGGCCGCCACGGTTTCTTCCATCAGCTCCACCGCCTGGGCCAGCTTCTCCACATTGGAGGCGTAGAGGCTGAGGTCCTTATCCAGGCGTGACTTGAGTAAGCCCATGGCCTCTCCGATCTCGTGGGCGGATTGCCGCAGGGCAGAGGGCTCGAGTGCCTCGGCGCCAGAGGCCTGCTGCAACAGGGTCAACAGCCCCACAGCGGCGAGACGGGAGTAGTGAAAATCAGGTTGTTTGACGGCGCTGAGCACCTCGGCGATCGGAGCTGGAGCACCGGAACCGCCGCTGGTCAGCCAGCCAGACACCTCCTCGAGACTGTGGTGGCCCACGGCCGCCACCATGGTTTGGCGCTCCCGCTCAAAATCGGCGGCCGAAAAACCGGAGGAGCCGCAGAGGGCCTCAAACAGGGGCTGGCGCTGCTCCTCGGGCCGGTAGCCCTTGGAAAAGCTCTCAAACACCTGGATCAGCCCCACGGCGAAGAGGCCTTCGGCGCGAAACCCCTTCTGATGGCTCAATAAATGCAGTTCCACCAACAGCTCATCGACCATGCGGCGATAGAGCGGCGCGATCACGAAGGGGAAGGCGCGATGGAAGGCGCGCTTGCTGTCAGCGACGGTGAGGCAGGCGCCCACTCAGTTCAGGCCAGGGTCAGTCGACCATAGCGCCGTCCCCGGCCGGTCGATGGGTGATCCGCCCTCAGTAGGATCGGGCCTGGAAGTCCCTGATGAGCCGATGATCCCGATCGTGATCGAAGAGTCCGGGCGGGGTGAGCGCGCCTTTGACATTTATTCGCGCCTGCTGCGGGAGCGCATCGTTTTCCTGGGGGAAACGGTGACCGCCGAGTCGGCCAACCGGATCGTGGCCCAGTTGCTGTTCCTGGAAGCCGAGGATCCCGAGAAGGATATTTTCCTCTATATCAATTCCCCCGGCGGCTCCGTCTACGACGGCCTCGGCATCTTTGACACCATGCAGCACATCAAGCCTGATGTGCAGACCGTTTGTCTTGGCCTGGCGGCCAGCATGGGTGCCTTCCTGCTTTGTGCCGGCACCAAGGGCAAACGCAGCAGCCTCACCCATTCGCGCATCATGATCCACCAACCCCTGGGTGGCGCCCGGGGCCAGGCCAGCGACATCCGCATCCAGGCCGATGAGATCCTCTATCTCAAGGACAAGCTCAATACCGAGCTGGCCGACCGCACGGGCCAACCCCTGGAGCGCATCCAGCAGGACACGGACCGGGACTTCTTCATGTCTCCCCAGGAAGCGATTGGCTATGGCCTGATCGACAAGGTGATTGACAAGCGTCCGATTCGCCCCGTCTAGAGGGCACGCTGTCTAATCGGCAAGTCTTCTAACAAGCAAGTCTTCTAACAAGCAAGTCTTCTAAAAGACAAGTCTTCTAAGAGACAAGTCTTCTGAAAGAGAAGTCGCCCTAAAGGCAAGTCGTTCATAAGGCAAGTTTTTTAACGCTGCTATCGCCACTCCCGCAAGGGTTTGGATCCCATCAAAAAGGCCCTGCCCTGGAGATCCAGGACAGGGCTTTTCGGTTTTGGCTTTCCAGCAAGGTGGTGCTTGCTCAGGCCTGGGTTCTCAGCTGGCGCCGAGCACGGGAGTAAAGCGTTCCTTCACAGGAACCTCGGTGAATTCGGCCACAAGGGCGCGAAATTCATCACCATCGAGACTTTCCTTTTCGATCAGGAGCTCCACTACCCGGTCCATGCATTCGCGGTTGGCATTGACCAGGGCGAGGGTGTCGGTGTAGCAGCTTTGCACGATCTGGCGCACGGCATCATCAATGCGGCTGGCGATCGAATCGGACATGTCGCTGCGGGTCATCAGATCCCGGCCGAGGAACACCTCCTGATTGCCCGACTCCAGGGACATGGGGCCTAACTCGCTCATGCCGAAGCGGGTGACCATCTGGCGGGCCATGGAAGCCACCTGCTGGATGTCGCCGCCGGCGCCGGTGGTGACCTCGGCGTGGCCAAAGACCACGGCTTCTGCTGCCCGACCGCCCAGGGCACCCATGATCCGGGCCCGGAGCTGGGAGCGGCTCACCAGCATCTGGTCTTCGTCGGGGGAGAACCAGGTCAGGCCCTGGGCCTGGCCCCGGGGGATCAGGGTGACTTTTTGGACGGGGTCGTGTTGTTTGACGAGGGTGCCCACCAGGGCGTGGCCCACTTCGTGATAAGCGATCAGGCGCTTGCTGCGGCCATCGGTGAGGGGTTTGCCCTCCATGCCGGCAATGATGCGATCGACGGCATCGTCGATTTCGGCATTGCCGGTGGCGTCCTTGCGGCGCCGGGCCGTGAGAATGGCGGCCTCGTTGAGCAGGTTGGCTAGGTCGGCACCGGTGAAGCCCGGGGTGCGGCGCGCTACGGCCTCAAGCGATACATCGTCGCCCAGCTTCTTGTTGCGGCTATGCACCTTCAGGATCGAGATCCGGCCCTTGATGTCGGGGGCATCCACCATCACCTGGCGGTCAAAACGGCCCGGACGCATCAGGGCGGAATCGAGCACATCGGCCCTATTGGTGGCCGCAATGATGATGATGCCGCTGTTGCCCTCAAAACCATCCATCTCGGTGAGGAGCTGGTTAAGGGTTTGTTCCCGTTCGTCGTTACCACCGCCGATGCCAGCGCCCCGCTGGCGGCCTACCGCATCGATTTCATCGATGAAGATCAGGCAGGGGCTATTTTCCTTGGCCCGCTTGAACAGGTCGCGCACGCGGCTGGCGCCGACGCCCACGAACATCTCCACAAATTCCGAACCCGAGAGGGAGAAGAAGGGCACGCCCGCTTCCCCGGCAATCGCCTTGGCCAGGAGGGTCTTGCCCGTTCCAGGAGGGCCCACCAGCAACACGCCCCGGGGGATCTTGGCTCCCACGGAGGTAAAGCGCTCAGGGGTTTTCAGGAAGGTGACCACTTCCTGGAGGTCTTGCTTGGCTTCCTCAACGCCTGCCACATCGTCAAATTTCACACCCGTTTCGGCTTCCATCAGGAAGCGGGCCTTGGTTTTGCCGAACTGCATGGCCTGGCCAGGGCCGCCGGGCATGTTGGAGGAGCGGCGCGCCAGCAAGATCAGGGAGCCGATCAGCAGCAGGGGGAAGAGCAGGTTGCCCAGGATGCCCAACAACGGCGGGGCGGCCTTGGGGGGATGGATGTCAAAGCTGATCCCCTTGGCCTTGAGGCTGTTGACCAGTTCGGGGGCCAGGCCGGGCAGGTCCACCCGCAGCCGCTGGACCCGGTTATCAAGGTCGGGATCGGAGGCCTCCACCACCGCGGTGCGGCCGCCATCAAAGATGTCGACGGCCGTGACCCGGCCGGCATCGACGTAGTCCAGAAACCGCCCGTAGGTCATGCGGGCCACGGCGGCATTGCGGGGAGCCACCGTGGGGCCCCCCTGAGCCAGGCGGGCGGCGCCGCCATTGCCGAAGATCTGCCAGCCAAAGAACAGGGCCAACCCCACGGGCAGAAGCCAAAGAACGATGAGGCGCCAGCGTTGGTTCATGGCCGAGCGGACCCGCGACTTGAATTTGAACAACTGTAAAGCTCGCGCCGGTCGGCAGTGGCTTTTTCGCCCCTAGCTAGGCCCCGGGCCTATGCCTTGCACCACTCCTCAACCCCCCCGGCCACCAGCAGGGCATTGGGGTCCCCGGCTTCGCTGGGGCTCTGGGGTTCGATCTCGATACCCAATTCGCCCACATCGATCGATTCGATCAATTCCGGTCCGCCCAGGCCATGGGTCCAGATCTGCACCGAGGCGCTGGCGGGGGCGCAAAAGCTGAGCAACTCAAAGGGGAACACGACCCGTTCCAGAAAAAACTCCTCGGGACCGATGCAACGCAGGATCACCATGCGATCACTGGCGTTGCGGTAGCCACAGGAGAGCTGGCCCAAGGAATGCCCCTCAAAACGATGAACCATCAAGCCATTGCCCCCTGCTGGCCATGTGTGCCATTCGACACGCTTTGGGCTTCTTAATGATTTCTTCGTTCGCTGGCCCCGCCCCTGGCCGCCATGGAGGGTGTTAGAGGCTGCGCAGGGCCGTGATCGGATCCAGCCGGGCTGCCCGCCGGGCCGGCACCACCCCGAAGAACAGGCCAATCGAGCCGGACACCGCCACGGTGACCACCACGCTGGACAGGCCGATGGCCGCGGGCAGGGCCGTGAAGCTGGCCACGGCCGTGATCGCTGTCAGGCCCACGGCGCTACCGATGATCCCGCCCAGGCTGGAGAGCACCAGCGATTCCACCAGGAACTGGGCCATCACATCGCTACTGCGGGCCCCCACCGCCTTGCGCAGGCCGATCTCGGCGGTGCGTTCACTCACCGACACCAACATGATGTTCATGATGCCGATCCCGCCCACCAGCAGGGAGATCGAGCCGATCGCTGCCAGCATCAAGGTGAGACCGCCGGTAATCGTGCCCACGATCGAGAGGGCATCTTTTTGGGAGCGCACGGCAAAGTCGTCGTCCCGCAGGATGCTGTGGCGCTGGCGGAGCAGGTTGGTGATCTGGAACTTGGCGGCGCCGGTGCTGTTGTCATCGCGGGCTTCGACGCTGATGAAGCTGAGGCTCACCCCGTAGGTGGGGTCGCGGCCACTCAGCTTGCTGATCATGGTGGTGATCGGGATGTAGGCGTTTTCGTCCTGGTTGGAGCCAAACACGGCCCCCTTGGGCTTGAGCACCCCGATCACCGTGAACGATTGGTCCCGGATGCGCAGGCTGCGACCGAGGGCCGAGCCGACCGGCATCAATTTGTTGCGCAGATCCGGGCCGACCACCACCACATTGCGGGCCGATTCGAGATCCTGCTGGCCCAGAAAGCGGCCCTGGGCCACCTCAAAGCGGCGCACCGGCAGGAAATCGGGGGTGATGCCTGAGACGGAACTACTGGAACTGCGGGCCCCCGCTTGCACCACCTCATTGAGGGTGATCTGGGGGACGACCCGGCGCACGCTGGGCACCTGCTCGGCGATGGCCTTGGCGTCTTCCAGCACCAGGGTTTTCGGGAAATCAATCCCCTGGCGCCGGGTGTCGTTGTTGCCGGGCACCACGAACAGCACGTTGGCGCCCAGGGTGTTGAGCTGGCCCTCGGCCAGGTTCTGGGCCCCCTTGCCGATGCCCACCAGGGTGATCACCGAGGCGTTGCCAATGACGATGCCGAGCATGGTCAACAGGCTGCGCAGCCGGTTGGCCTTGAGGGTGGTGAGGGCCATCGCCACCGTTTCGCCCAGGGGCAGCTTCGAGGCCATCAGTCGGGAAGGCTGGGTAAGGGTGGGGATGCTTGTCCGTCACCACCATGGCTGGCATGGCTGGCGGCCGGGGGGGATTGCGGGCCCACCCGCCGAGGAATGCCCCTGATCGGGCGGAGCGACCGAGGAATGGAGCCGGTTGAGCCTGCCTAGGCGACAATCCCGACCTTGATCAGATCGGTGGATCCACTGACGCCGCTGAGGGTGCCGGCCGTCTCGACGACCAGATCGCCGCTGCGAAGCACGCCCATGGTGCGGGCCACATCCATGGCCACGTCGAAGGTGCTGCCATCGTTGGCCTGCTCGGCCACAACCAGGGGGCTAACGCCCCAAACCAGTTGCAACTGGCGGGCGACGGCGCCATCGCTGGTGACGGCCAGGATCGGGGTCGACGGGCGGAATTTACTGACGTTCCGGGCCGTGGCGCCGCTCTTGGTGAGGGTGAAAATCGCGGCGGCTTCCAATTGGCGGGCGATCGTGCTCACCGCCTGGCTGATGGCGTTGGGGATCGTGGAAGCCATGCGACTGTCGACCGAGCGCAGGGGGTAATCGCGCTCGATGCGGCGGGCAATCGTGCTCATCGTGGCCACGGCCTCCACCGGGTAATCGCCCACGGCGGTTTCGTTGGAGAGCATCACCGCATCGGTGCCATCGAGGATGGCGTTGGCCACATCGCTGACCTCAGCCCGGGTGGGCCGGGGGCAGGAGGCCATCGAATCGAGCATCTGGGTGGCCGTGATGATCGGAATGCCGAGGCTGTTGGCCTTGCGGATCAGTTCCTTCTGTAGCAACGGCACTTCTTCGGCTGGCATTTCCACGCCCAGGTCGCCCCGGGCCACCATCACGCCATCGCAGAGGGGCAAGATCGCGTCGATTTGCTCGATGGCCTCGAATTTTTCGATCTTGGCCACCACCGGAGTGGTGTGGCCATGGCTCTTGATCAGGGCCTTGATCTCCTCCATGTCGGAGGGATTGCGCACAAAGCTGAGGGCCACCCAATCGACGTCGTGGGCCAGGCCAAAGATCAGGTCTTCCCGGTCCTTGTCGGTGAGCGCCCGGATCGAGAGCTGCACATCGGGGAAATTCACCCCCTTGTTATTGGAGAGCACCCCGCCCACGGTGACGCGGCAGTGCAGGGTCTGCTCCACCGTGTCGACGGACTCCACGACCATTTCGACCCGGCCGTCATCGAGCAGGATGCGGCTGCCGGGGGTGACCTCCTGGGCCAGGTTGTCGTAGGTGACCGTGGCGATGGATTTGTTGCAGCTCACCTCCCGGGCGGTGAGGGCAAAGGGATCGCCATTGGCCAGGGTGATCGGCCCCTCGGCAAAGCGACCCAGGCGGATCTTGGGACCTTGGAGGTCTTGGAGGATGCCGATGTGGGTGCCCAGCTCCTTGGCCACGGCCCGGATCGTCTCGATGCGGGCGGCGTGTTCGGAGTGGTCGCCGTGGGAAAAATTGAGCCGGAAGGTGGTGGCACCCGCTAGCACCAACTCCCGCAACCGTTCGGGCGATTCGGTGGCGGGGCCGATGGTGGCCACGATCTTGGTGCGACGCGTCAGATCGGGGAGGGCCATCGGCGGGGCCAAAGTCAAGTCGGAAACTACCATCCAGCACCTCCGCCCCTGGCCGCACCATGGACCTCAACCAGTACCAGCAGGGGGCCAGGGCCACGGCCCGCTACCCCGAGGTGGGCTCCAACCCCATCTATCCCACCCTGGGACTTTGCGGCGAGGCGGGCGAAGTGGCCGACAAGGTCAAAAAGGTGATCCGCGACGACGACGGCGTTTTCAGCGATCCGGTGCGCGAAAGCCTCAAGCTGGAACTGGGGGATGTGCTCTGGTACGTGGCCCAGTTGGCCAGTGAATTGGGTTTTGACCTCGACTCGATTGCCCGCGCCAATTTGGAGAAGCTCGCCAGCCGGGCCGCCCGTAACGTGATCGCAGGCAGTGGCGATCAGCGGTGAGTCAGGCGGCGCAGTGGGTTTCCAGGGCTTGGGTGGCGGCGGCGGTTGCCCTAGGCCGGTTGCTGCCTGAGTGGCCCGTGAGGGCCGGCTTGGGGTTGGCTGGGGCCGTGCTGGTCGCCCTCGTTCTGGTGCCTGCCGGCGCCTGGGCCAGTGACCTAGTGGTGCAGGAGATCCGGCTGGAGCCCTGCCCCGAAGCGGATGTGGGCGCCCAGCCGGAGCAGAAGCGTCCCAGCGGTGCCAGTTGCTATGCCCTGCGGGGTGAGGTGGTCAACCCCGGCAAGCGGCCGGTGGTCGACACCGATGTCTTCGCCCAGATCCTCGATTCCAGCGGCGAGCCCGTGCTCCAAAACCGCTCGCGGGTGGGCTCGATTGGGGATGTGCCGCCGGGTGTTTCCACCTTTGCCCTGCGCCTGTCCGTGCCGGCAGGCACCCCCGGACCCCTGCAGGTGAGCCACGCCAAGGCCAAGGGGTTCAGTGCTCCGGTGCGGACCCGGGCGGGGGAGGACGATGAACTGTTGCCCCTCGAGCAGGCCCTAGCGGCGAATTGAGTTCCTGGCGTGGATCAAGGGAACTGGCTGCCGGCCTGCCCTAGACGCCGAAGCTTCCGCCCATCAGGTTTGAGCTCACGCTGCCGAGCAGTTGCTGGGCCAGGTTCAAGGCAAGAAAGGCCACAATCGCCGAGAGATCCAGGCCACCCAGGGGTGGGATTAGGCCGCGGAAGGCATTGAGATAGGGGTCGGTGATCGAACTCACCGTGGAGAGCACGGGATTGCCCCAATCCAGGTTGGGGAACCAGCTCAGCAACACCCGCACCAGCAGGATCAGCGAATAAATCGACAGGGTGCGGACCAGCACGTTCAGCAGCAGGCTCACGGCATCCATGGAGGAGGGGCATTCGTTCAGTGGCCCGACTCTATGCAGTCAGACCAGGCGGGTCGAGGCTCCCCCTAGCAGGCGAGCGGGCCATTGTTGGGCGAGCTGCCTAGAAGGGCGTTTCCCAGGCGCTGTTCCCAGGGTCCAGGTCTTCTGGTTGGGAATCGGGGACGCCGACGACTGTCGCGCCGAGGGGCCCTGGGCCCTGGGCGTCCAGGCCAGCAGCCTCTAGGCCGGTGTCTTCGCTTTCGGCATCCGCGGCTTTGGCCTTGGCCTTGCTGGCGCTCGGGCCGCGGGGCCGGGCCGGTCCCGCCACGGTGGTGACGGCAAAGGTGCGGTGGAACTTTTCGCTGAGGCTCAGCCAGAAGGAGCGGCCTTCGCTTTGGCGCTTGCGTTCGATGAAGTTCTGGGCCAGCAGCTCCTTGATGTGGTCGTAGGCGCCGGAGCCGCGCAGCTCCACCAGATCCGACTGCAGGATCCGTTTTTTGAGGGCGATCGTGGCCAGGGTGCGCAGGGCGGCGGTGGAGAGGTCCACCGGCAGCAGGCTTTGCACCAAATCGCCGAGGCTGTCGCGCAGCTGCAGGCCGTAGCGCTGGCCCTCCTGGCGGATCTCCAGGGCCGTGTCCCGGTGGGCGTAGTCGGCCATCAGGGTGATCAGGGCCAGTTCGGCCTCCTCCCGGGGCACCGCCGCGATCTCGGCCAGGTCCCCCAGGGTGAGGGGCTTCCCCTTCAAGTAAAGGATCGCCTCGAGCCTGGCCGGCAAGGACAGTTGCCGGCCAGGCAGCGGCGATGGGGCTGCCGAAACGACCTCCGGCAAGGGCCTGGATTCGTCGGTCTCAAGCGGCGCAGGCCCCGGCAGGGAGGGCTCAGGGCTGGGCATCAGCGGCTCCAGCGCAGGGATGGGCGCAAGTTATCCCACCGGCCCTGCTGGCACCAGCGCCTGCAGGGGCGTCTGGCGATCGCCGAGGAACAGGGCATAGGCGGGGTTGGCGGATTCATCCCAGTAGCGGTAGGCCAGGCTGGCCAGGAACCCTTGCCATTGCTCCTGTTCGGCCGGGGGCACCTGCACCCCCACCACGATGCGGCCGACATCGGCGCCGTGGTTGCGGTAGTGAAAAATGCTGATGTTCCAGCTGGCTTGCAGGCTGTTCACAAAGGCCATCAGGGCGCCGGGCCGCTCCGGAAATTCAAAGCGATAGAGCAGCTCCTGGCCGAGCCCCAGGGCCGAGCCGGCACTGGCCGGCAAGCGGCCCCCCACCATGTGGCGTAGGTGCAGCTTGGCGAGCTCGTTGCCACTGAGGTCGAGGCAGCCAAAGCCCGCCTGCTCCAAGCTGGCGATTAGGGCCGCCGTGTCGGCGGGGCCCTGGGTTTGCACCCCCACAAAGATGTGGGCCAGGCGGGGATCGGCTAGCCGGTAGCTGAATTCGGTGAGGCTGCGTTGGCCCAGCAGACTGCAAAAGCGCCGCAGGCTGCCCGGCTGCTCTGGAATCTCCACCGCCAACATCGCTTCGCGCTGTTCGCCCAGCTCGGCCCGTTCGGCCACAAAGCGCAGCCGATCGAAATTCATGTTGGCGCCGCAGGCCACCGCCACCAGGGTTTGGCCCCGCAGACCCCGCTGCTCGATGTCGGCCTTCATGCCAGCCACGGCCAGGGCGCCGGCGGGCTCGAGGATCGAGCGGGTGTCCTCAAACACGTCCTTGATCGCCGCGCAGATGGCGTCCGTGTCCACCGTGACCATGGCATCGACATGGCGCTGGGCCAGGGCAAAGGTCTGCTCGCCCACCTCCTTCACGGCCACGCCATCGGCGAACAGACCCACCGCCTCCAGCCGCACCCGCTGGCCGGCGGCCAGGGAGCGGGTCATGGCATCGGCATCGCTGGGCTCCACCCCGACGATGCGCACCTGGGGCCAGAGGCTTTTGACATAGGTGGCGATGCCGGCGATCAGGCCGCCGCCGCCCACCGCCACGTAAATCACGTCTGGCGGCGCCGAGCACTGGCGCAGGATCTCCAGGCCGATCGTGCCCTGGCCGGCGATCACGTCGGGATCATCAAAGGGATGGATGAAGCTGAGCCTGCGCTCCTGCTCCAGGCGGCGGGCTTCGCCATAGGCGGCGTCGTAGGTGTCGCCATGGAGCACCACCTCGGCCCCCCGGGAGGCCACCGCCCGCACCTTCATCTCCGGGGTGGTGACTGGCATCACGATCACCGCCTTGCATCCCAGCCGCTGGGCGGCCAGGGCCACCCCCTGGGCGTGGTTGCCGGCGCTGGCGGCGATCACGCCCCGCTCCAGTTCCGCGGCGGAGAGACCCGCCATCTTGTTGTAGGCGCCGCGCAGCTTGAAGCTGAACACGGGCTGGAGGTCTTCCCGCTTGAGCAGCACGTTGTTGCCCAGGCGCCGCGACAGGTTGGGCGCCGGATCGAGGGGCGATTCGATCGCCACGTCGTAAACCCGGGCCCGCAGGATCCGCTGCAGCATGTCGCCGCAGGGCTCCACCGCCCCGGAAAGGGGACTGGCGAGCGGGGTTGGGGCGTCGTCGCCAGGGGGCTGGGGCTGGGGATCGCTGCTCATCGCCCCAGTTTGGCAATTGCCCAGGCGCCGGCTCAGGGCTGGTGCCGCTTGCGAGCCGATGGGCGCTGCTCCGGGCTGGAAGCGTGACCGTTGACGCCGATCCAACGGGCGCTCGGCGTAGATTGAACCCCAACGAAGGCATGGGGCATGCATCTCAGCGAGCTGAATCATCCGAATCAGCTGCATGGCCTCAGCACCGCCGAGCTCGAAGGGATTGCCCGCCAGATCCGCGAGCGCCATTTGCAGGTGGTCTCCACCAGTGGGGGCCACCTGGGCCCTGGCCTGGGCGTGGTCGAACTGACCCTGGCCCTCTACCAAACCCTCGACCTCGACCACGACCGGGTGGTGTGGGATGTGGGCCACCAGGCCTATCCCCACAAGCTGGTGACCGGCCGCTACAACAGCTTTGACAGCCTGCGCCAGAAGGACGGCGTGGCGGGCTACCTCAAGCGCAGCGAGAGCGTTTTTGACCACTTCGGCGCCGGCCACGCCTCCACCAGCATCTCGGCGGCCCTGGGCATGGCCCTGGCCCGGGACCAGCTGGGCCAAAGCTTCAAATCGGTGGCGGTGATCGGCGATGGCGCCCTCACCGGCGGCATGGCCCTTGAGGCCATCAACCACGCCGGCCACCTGCCCAAGACCCGGCTGATGGTGGTGCTGAACGACAACGACATGTCGATCTCACCGCCGGTGGGCGCCCTCTCCACCTATCTGAATCGCATGCGGCTGAGTCCGCCGGTGCAGTTCCTCTCCGGCAGCGCCGAAGAGGCGGTGAAGCATCTCCCCTTTATGCACGGCGAACTCCCTGTTGAACTGGAGCGCCTCAAGGACAGCATGCGCCGCCTGGCCGTGCCCAAGGTGGGCGCGGTGTTTGAGGAGTTGGGCTTCACCTACATCGGCCCGATCGATGGCCACAACATCGGCGAGATGGTGCGCACCTTCCAGGCCGCCCATCGCTGTGAAGGGCCCGTGCTCGTGCACGTGGCCACCACCAAGGGCAAGGGCTACCCCTACGCCGAAGCCGACCAGGTGGGCTACCACGCCCAATCGGCCTTTGACCTTTCCACCGGCAAGGCCTACCCCTCCAGCAAGCCGAAACCACCCAGCTACAGCAAGGTGTTTGGCCAGACCCTGGTGAAGCTGTGCGAACAGGATCCCCGGGTGGTGGGCATCACCGCCGCCATGGCCACCGGCACGGGCCTCGACCTGCTCGAGAAGGCCCTGCCCAAGCAGTATTTCGATGTGGGCATCGCCGAGCAACACGCCGTCACCATGGCGGCGGGCATGGCCTGTGAGGGCTTGCGCCCCGTGGTGGCGATCTACAGCACCTTCCTGCAGCGGGCCTACGACCAATTGATTCACGACGTGGGCATCCAGAAGCTGCCGGTCACCTTCGTGCTCGATCGGGCCGGCATCGTCGGCGCCGATGGCCCCACCCACCAGGGCCAGTACGACATCAGTTACCTGCGCTGCGTGCCCAACTTCACGGTGATGGCGCCCAAGGATGAGGCCGAGCTGCAACGCATGCTCGTCACCGCCATCCACCACAACGGCCCCTGTGCCCTGCGGATTCCCCGGGGTGAAGGCGAAGGCGTGCCCCTGGCCGAAGAGGGCTGGGAGCAGCTGGAAATCGGCCGCGGTGAGGTGCTCAGCGATGGCGACGACCTGCTGATCGTGGCCTATGGCTCGATGGTGGCTCCCGCCATGGCCACCGCCGGCCTGCTGCAGGAGAGCGGCGTGCGGGCCGCGGTGATCAATGCCCGCTTCCTGCGTCCCCTCGACCAGGCCCTGATTGCGCCGATGGCCCGCCGCATCGGCCGGGTCGTGACCATGGAGGAGGGGGCCTTGGCGGGGGGCTTCGGTGCTGCCGTGGTGGAAGCCCTCAACGACCTCGACGTGCTCGTGCCCGTGCTGCGCATCGGCATCCCCGATGTGCTGGTGGACCACGCCAGCCCGGACGAGAGCAAGCAGAGCCTGGGTCTTACCCCACCCCAGATGGCCCAGCGGATCCTGGAGCGCTACGGCGCCTCGCTCCAGCGCCAACCGGTTGCGGTCTGACGGCTCCCGACCACCCCGATTGTGATGTGCTGGTGGTGGGCTGCGGGCCCGCCGGCGCCGAACTAGCGCGGCTCCTGGCCCAGGCGGGCCAGTCGGTGTGGCTGGTGGACCAGCTGGCTGACCTGAACCAGGCCGCCTTCAGCAGCGCCGCCCTCCCCTTGGCGGCCCTCGAGAGCTTTTCCCTGCCCTCCTCCCTGGTGGCCAGCCGCTGGCAGGGCTGGCAGTTGCTTGGACCCGGCGAGGCGGTGCGCCGGTGGCAGGGGGATCAAACCCTGGGGGTAGTGCTCGACTTCGGCGCCCTGCGTCAGTGGTTGGCGGGCGAGGCCCAGGCCTGGGGCGCCCGCCTGGAGCTCGGTTGCCGCGCCCTGGAGCAGCGCCAGGGGCCCGATCGCATCAGCACCTTGCTGCGCTGGCGCGATGGCCAGCAGCGCTGGATCCAGAGCCGCTGGCTGGTGGATGCCACTGGCCAGGCCCGCAGCCTGCTGGGGGAGCCCCCGGCCCCGGCGGGGCCCCTGGTGTCGGGCCTGGGGGTGGAGTGGTTGCTGGCGGTGTCAGCGGCCCAGGAGCAGCGGTGGCGCGGCCAGCTGAGTTTTTTGCTGGGCACGGACTGGCTGCCCCAGGGCTATGGCTGGGTGTTTCCCATGCAGGGCGGCCGGCTGAAGGTGGGGGTGTGTCGCCTCCAGGACCCGACCCGGCCCCAACCGCCCTTGGGCCCCTTGCTGCAGAGGGTCCTGGGCCGCTGCGGCCTGGAGGGGGCCGAGGTGCTCGATCGCCATGGCGGCCTGATCCGCAGCACGATCGCTCGCCAGGAGCCCCATCGGCGCGGCCGCCTGATCGGCCTCGGCGATGCGGTGAGCACGGCCAACCTGCTCGGCGGCGAGGGCATTCGCCATGCCCTGCTCAGCGCCCGGGTGCTGGCGCCCCAGCTGCTGGCGGCCCTGGCCCCGGGCACCCAGGATCGGGCCGCTGCAAAGGCGCTCGATACCTACCCCCGCCAGCTGCGCCGGGCCCTGGGCTGGCGTTGGGGTCTGAGCGGTCGCCTGGCCCGGCGCACCTGGCTGGGCCTGAATTCGCCGGCGGCCGATCGGCGCTTAGGGCGGTTGTTGGCGGGCCTGGAGCAGCACCGCCAGGCGGAGGATCTCTCGGCCCTGCTCTTTGACTATCGCTTTGAGCGCTACGGGCTCAGGGCCCTGCCCTACCTGCTGGGCCTGCGCTGAACGGGCTGGTTGATGGTGTTTGGCTCAGGCCTCTGGGATCAAGGCGCCTGGGCTGAAGCCACCCACGGCTCCAAACGCCCAGTTCAGGGGCCGCTTGGCTGGGGCGACGATCAATAGGACGGCCCGCAAAAAAATATCCCCAAAACTGACATCCTTCGGCGAGGAGTCAATCATGGGGATTCGATTTCGTTTGTGTGTTGAAGAATGAGGGAAGACGCCGTGCGAAATGTCGTCATTGAACCAAACTGTTTAGATCACCGGCTTTGCATCACCGGCTTTAAATCAATGGCTCTGCATGAAGGTGGTTCCGGCGATCGGGTTTGCTCGATCGCCGGAACCAATCCCTAGGGCCCTAATCCAGGTTCAGAGCACGCCGCGGGACGCCAGGCCCAGGATGGCGCCCATGCCGAGCACGTGGCCGAAGCTGGTGGTGGCCAGCAGGGAGGCGTGGCTCAGGCCACCGAACAGGGCGGGGCTGGGCAGCTTGGCGCCTTCGTTGGGGTGCTGGATGGTGGCTTTGCCGATGCCGATGGCAATCACGTTGGCCGCGATCATCACCAGGGCCACTTTCGGTGACCAGGTGAGGGTTGCCGGGGCGAGGGCAAACAGGGGGGAGAGCATGAAGTTCAGGCGACGCCCCATCTTCCGGGGCAACGCCTTCAAGAACGCCCTTGCTTAAGACTTGTTCATTGCCCAGGTTGGCTGGGTTTGCTGATCGACCCTCGCCAAAACCCCAGTAGCACCAAGGTATTGCTCAGGGTTAAAAACGCTTCGGCGCCGCCATGGAGCGGATCCACATCGGCCAGTTGGTGGCCGTAAATGCGGAGCGCCACCAGGGCCGCCCCAATGGTGACCAGCACAAACAGGAGCGTGGCGCTGAAGCCCCACAGGGCTAGGCGCGGGAAGCGGCCGCAGCGCCAGGCCCACCAGAGGAAGGCCAGGTAGGGGAAGAGCGACAGGCCAAAGAGGGGCGCCGGGTCGAAAGCGCCTAGGGCACTGAAGGCAGCGCTGAGGGCCGAGGGGGCCAGGGCAGGGTCGGCCATGGCTGGGGGCTCAGAGGGGTTGGTTGGGGGGCTGGCTGGTGGGCTGGTCGCTAGCTGCGGCGCGCCGGGCGATCAGCAGGGCGGCCAGGGCGAGGCAGCAGTTGCCCAGCAGGGTGGTGGCTGCCTGGAACACCACTAACCCCTGCAGGGCGGCCGGGTTGTCAAACAGGTGCCAGGTGCAGGCCGCCATGGCGCTCACCAAGGCCGGCAGCATGGCGAGGGCGAGCCAGTTCCAGGCTGGCTCTGCCTGGAGACGCCCCCAGCGCTGGATTGCCAGCATCGCCAAGGCCCACTCCAGCACCGAGGTGATGTGGATCCACCAGGTGGGCAGGGAGAGGGCGTGCATGGTGGGGTTGTGGCAGCCGCGATCAGCGGGGCTGCCAGTCGTCGGCGGGTTCGGGCTTGTCGGTATCGATGAGGGACGGGAAGCTGCTGCGGATTTGGGCCGTGATCGCCTGGCGCACCTCGGTGCGGAACGCTTGGGCGGCTTCCGTGGGCAGCACGGGGTAGGAACTGGGATCGCTGGCCTCGGCCCGCAGGGGCTTCCAGCTGGTTTTGGTGGTGGCCTTGAGGGCCTCCAAGGGGGCCTGGAAATCGAAGGAGAGCGTGCGGCCCAGGGTGGCGGCTTGGCTGGCCCATTGCTCCCGCAGGGGAATCAGGGCCTTGGCCTTGAGGGTGTCGGGCAGGCCGAGCACGGGCTCGTAGTAGTCGAGGGCGCGGAGTTCCTCTTCCAGCAGGATCGGCCAGGCACCCTGTTCGCCTTCGCCAAGCTCGGTTTCGGGAGGAGCGGCCTTGATGGCGTCGAGGTAGAAGCTCAGCCAGCGGTAGTGGGACTTGTCGCGGGTGGCTTTCTTGGCAGCCTTGCCATGGGCCTGCAGCTTCGGCAGGGCCGCATCGGCCTTGCGCAGGAAGAGGCGTTCATCCCGCTCCAGGTTGATCGCCCCCCAGCGCTGGCGGTACTCCCACAGCTCTTCGTAGCGGCGCACGTCTTCGGGGGGCCAGCCGATGGCCTTGAGTTCTTCGGCTCGGCTTTCGTCAACCTTCAGCAAGTGCAGGCCTGGTCACTGGGCTTAAGGGTAGGCGTCGGCCCGGGTTCGCTCCCAATCCAGGCCCCAAGGACCGTGGGGCGGAGCCGATCGGTCCGCCCTGGAGTGCGGGGACTCCGGTCGATCGGGCTGGCGGTGGAGCGAGGCAGAACGGTGGGAAATGTTGGGCTCAAAGCGCCCGAGCCAGCCCCGCGGCGAAGCTGTTACAATTGTGAAATATTCCTTAATATCTCTGGACTCCTGTCCGGGGTTGTCCATGGCAACGGCTGCCCCTGCAGGCCCGCCATCCCCTTGGTTCCTGCCGGCCCCGACGCCCATGCCAGCTCCCAGGAGCCATCCCAGCCATGGCTGACTTCCTCCACTTTGTGCTGGCTCCTGCCTCGGATCTGCCCCAAGGGCCGACCAGCTGGGCGGATCTGGCGGATGCCCAGGCCCGGGGCCTGGAGCAGGCCATGGCCCTGCGCATCTTCGCCTGCCCGACCGACTGGCCTGGGACCCTGGAAACCCTGGTGGAGGCAGGTCTGGCCCACAGCGGCGGCGCCGATCCGTTCGGGGCTTCCCCCCAGGTCCAGGCCGGGCTTGGGGCCCCGTCCGCCCCCGCCGGGCAGCGGAGCCTGCGCTGTGATGCCCTCGTTCCAGTGCTCGATGCCGCCAGCCTTTGCCTTGGTATCTATGCCCAACCTGAGGCCCAAGTAGGGGCCCAGGTAGGGGGCCACTCAGAGGCCCAGGCAGAAGCAAAACCAGGCCAAATCCAATGTCTCGCCTGCCTGCCCCTGGCCGAGATCGAGAACGAAACCTGCTGGTTCTATCCCACCGACAACGGCCGCTACCTCAGCTGGCAGAGCCAGCGACCCCGCAGTTTTCTCCCCGGGCGCTTCCCCGATGGCGAGCTCTCTACTGCTGCTGAGGGATTCGAGCCAGCGGATCTGCGCCTGTTGTGGTCGTTGCTGGCCGATGACTCGGCCATGACCTGTGTCGGCCTCACCTATCGGGGCCGACGGATTGAATGGCCGATCCAGCCCAAGGCCCTGGAATCGCAAGAGGCAGCCTCGGTGTGGTCCTGGTTCGAGCTCGATGACCTCAGCTCTGAGCCCTGGCAGCGGCTCGATCGCATTGAAACCTCGCCCCGCCGCTAGGTCTCCTGGCCGGCAGGGGTGCCGGCGGCCGCTGGCCCCAGCGCCCCCATGGACGCTGACGGCAGGCCTTGGGCCATCCAGCAACCCGCCTAGGGCCAGGCCCGTAAGCCTGGGATCCGGCGGAAATGCGATGCTGCCGGGGCGCAATCAATGGGGCGAGGGCAGGGCGATGGGCGCATCTCGGCAGGCGCTGCTCTGCGGCTATTACGGCGAGCACAACATCGGCGATGACGCCCTCCTGGCCGCCCTGCTGCAGCAGTTGCCGTCGGGCTGGACGCCCCTGGTGACCGGCTACGACCAGGCGGAGCTGGAACAGCGCTTTGGCGTCGCCACCTGTCCGCGCCGCAGCCTCAAGGCCGTGCTGGCGGCCCTGGGCCGCTGTCAGGCCCTGGTCCTGGGCGGCGGCAGCCTGCTCCAGGACGCCACCAGCGGGCGCAGCCTCCTCTATTACCTGCTGCTGATCGGCGCTGCCCGGTTGGCCGGTAAACCGGTGTTGCTCTGGGGCCAGGGCCTGGGTCCCCTGCGGCGCCGGTCCAGTCGCCTGCTGGTGCGTCTCCTGTTGCCCCTGGTCACGGCCAGCAGCTGGCGGGATCCGGCCTCGGCCGCCCAGGTGCGCCGCTGGGGGGTCAGCTGCCAGGAGGGCAGCGATCCGGTCTGGTCCTTGCCGCCGTTGGTCTGGCGGGGATCCGGCGGACCGATCGTGCTCTGTTTTCGATCCACTCCCCTGCTAGGCCCGGCCCAATGGAGCCAGTTGCTGGAGGCCCTGGCTGATCTGGCCATCAGCTCGGATCGGCAGGTTCTTTGGCTGCCCTTCCACCGGGGCCAGGACACCGGCCTGCTGGAGCGGCTGAAGGCTGAAGGGTTGGTGCCCGAGGCCCTGGCGGCCCGCAGCCGCGAATGCCAGGGCACCAGCCCCGAGCAGGCCATGGAGCTGTTTGCGGGCGCTGGCCTGGTGCTGGCGATGCGCCTGCACGGCCTGATCCTGGCCGCCCTGGCCTCGGCCCCCTGTTGCGCCCTCAGCTACGACCCCAAGGTGGCCGCTGCCGCCCTGGCCATCGCCTGCCCCTGCCTGGATCTGGAGGGTCCCCTGCCGGCGGCCCCTGCCCTGGTGGTGCCCTGGCAGGCCCAGCTCGATCAGCCCCTGGCGCCCGAGTTGATCCATGCCCAACGCCAGGGGGCCCAGGTGCACGGCAGCCTGCTGCAACGGTTGGCTTGAGCGGAATTGGCTTGAGCGGAAATGATGGAGTCGGGATGCTCCCTGGGTCGGAGCTGCCGGGGGTTAGGTGGCTTGGATTCAGGCCGGCTGGATCAGGGCTGGCTGGGGCGGGGCTGGTTGGCTGCTGCGGGTGAGGCCGGTGCTGGAGCCTCGGGTTGCTGGCTCGGTGTCGATGCCTACCGAAGCAAAGGGTGCCCAGCTGGTGTGATTGCGCCATGACGACCACCCCCACCGGCCTGATTCCCCGCCCAGACCTCGCCCAGCTCAATGCCCTGAGCAATGGCCCCGGGCTGGTGCGCTTTGGCGCCCAGCTCCTGCTGATCGGTGCTGGTGGCTGGCTCTGGGCCCAGGCCAGCCTGCCCTTGGCCCTGCGCTTGGTGGGCCTGGTGGCCAGCGGCATTGGCCTGGCCACCTGCTTTGCGCCCATGCACGAATGCGGCCACCGCACCGCCTTTGCCAGCCGCCGCCTCAACGACGCCTGCGCCTGGATCGCTGGCCTGCTGAGCTTCTACAACGCCACCTTTTATCGCCGCTACCACCAGTGGCACCACCGCTTCGCCCACCAGGTGGGCCTCGATCCCGAACTGGAGGATCCCCAACCCACCACCCCCCTGGCCTACGGCCTGGAGCTGCTGGGTTGGAACTGGTGGATCGGCAAGCTGCGCGGCCACGCCCGCCTGCTCTTTGGCGATCTGGGCGGCATTGCCTATCTCAGCCCGGAGGTGATTCCCCAGGTGAGGCGCTCGATCCGGCTCCAGTTCGGGGTCTATGGCCTGGTGATCCTGGTCTCGCTAGCGGCCGGTCATGGCTGGTTTTTGGTGTGGGCCTGGCTGGTGCCCCTGGCCCTGGGCCAACCGCTGCTGCGCTTTTTCCTCTTGGCCGAACATTCCGGCTGTGAGTTCTGCGCCGATGGCACCCGCAACACCCGCACCACCCTCACCAATCCCCTGGTGCGCTGGCTGATGTGGAACATGCCCTTCCACAGCGAGCACCACCTCTATCCCTCCCTGCCTTTTCACGCCCTGCCCCAGGCCCACCGCTGGATTGGTCCGAAGATCGACCACTGCGACCGGGGCTACCTGGCCGTCCATCGCCAGCTGCTTCAAAACCTCAGCAAACTGGCCCTGCCGGCATGAGCGCCCTGCCAACGATCCAGGAAGGCCTGCTGGAGCTAGGTCGTTTCCCTTTGCGCTGCGGCCATACCCTCAGCAACGCCCGCATCGGCTACGCCCAGATCGGCGAGCCCAATGCCGATCGCAGCAATCTGATCCTGGTGCCCACCTCCTATGGGGCCCGCCATGGCGACCTCACCTGGCTGGCCGGTCCGGTGCTCGATCCCGAGCGCTACTGCATCGTGATTGCCGACATGTTTGGCAATGGGGTGTCGAGTAGCCCCAGCCATGGCGAGATGGGCCTGGCCGAAACCGGCTGGGTCACAAGCCACCACGACAACATCGCCGCCCAGCGGCGCCTGCTGCTGGAGCTGTTTGGCACGGACCAGCCCGCCCTGGTTTACGGCTGGTCCATGGGGGGCCAGCAGGCCTACCAGTGGGCGGTGAGCTATCCGGACTTGGTGCGGCGGATCTGTTGTGTGTGCTGTACAGCCCGCACCACCCCCCACAACCGCCTGTTCGTGCTCAGCCTGCGCCAGGCCCTCTGCGCCGACCCCCATTGGAATGGCCAGGGCTTTGATGGCGATCCCGTGCAGGGGCTCCGCACCTACGCCCTGATCTACGCCAGCTGGGCCGCCAGCCAGCCCTTCTTTCGCACCATCAGCGAAGCCACGGTGGAGGAGCACGTGGAGCAGCGCTGGCTGCCCGCCTACCAGCGCCACGACCCCCGCGATCTGATCGCCATGCTCGACACCTGGTTGGGCCACGATGTGGCTGACGGCGGTGACCTGGCGGTGGCCTTGGGCCGCGTCAAAGCCCAGGCCACGGTGGTGGCGGGCAGCCGCGATCTCTATTTCACCGTGGATGATCTGGCCGCCGATCAGGAGTGCCTGCCCCATGGCCGCCTGCAGGTGATTGATTCGCTGCTGGGCCACCGGGCCGGCAACCCCTCCGCCAGTCCGCCCGAACAAGAGCAACTGCGCAGCGCCGTTGAGGAGTTGCTTGGCCGCAAGTAAGCCGTTGTTCGCCGAGGTGATCAAACGGTTTTAAAGGTTTTCGAAACGGGTTTTGCTCCCAGTTTTTTCTTATCCCCTCACGATCCGCCATGACCGATCTCGCCCGCCTGGTCCGGGACCAGGGCCTCAGTTTTCTGTTGGTGTCGTTCACGGATTTGTTCGGGGTGCAGCGCTCCAAGTTGGTGCCGGCCTCGGCGGTGGCCTCCATGGCTGAGGCGGGTGCTGGTTTTGCCGGCTTTGCCGCCTGGCTCGATCTCTCGCCCGCCGATGGCGATGTGATGGCGATCCCCGATGCCACCAGCTTGATGGCCCTGCCCTGGCAGCCCCAGGTGGGCTGGGTGGCGGCCGACCTCAGCCTCAATGGTGTGCCGATGGACCAATGCCCGCGGCGCCTGCTGCAACGCCAGCGGCAACGGGCTGCTGGGCTGGGCTTTGAGCTGCGCAGTGGCGTGGAGGCCGAGTTTTTCCTGCTCGATCCCGCCGGCCTGGGTCCGGCCGATGCCAACGATCGCCAGAGCAAACCCTGCTACGACCAGATGGCGCTGATGCGCCGTTTCCCCCTGATCGGCCCCCTGCTGGAGGGCATGGAGCAGCTGGGCTGGGGCCCCTACCAGGCCGACCACGAGGACGCCAATGGCCAATTTGAGGTGAACTGGACCTTCGCCGAGGCCCTGGTGACGGCCGATCGCCACGCCTTCTTCAAGGTGATGGTCAAAACCCTGGCCGAACAGCAGGGGATGCGGGCCAGCTTCATGCCCAAGCCCGTGGCCGAACTCACCGGCAACGGCTGCCATACCCACCTCTCCCTTTGGGATTTGGAGGGCCGCAACCTGTTCCCCGATCCCGCCGGACCCCTCGGTCTCTCGAGCCTGGCTTACCACTTCCTGGGCGGCCTGCTGGCCCATGCCCCGGCCCTGGCCTGCTTCACCAACCCCAGCGTCAACAGCTACCGGCGCCTGGCGGCACCGCCCACCACGTCGGGGGCCACCTGGTCGCCCGGGGGGATCAGCTACGGCGGCAACAACCGCACCCACATGGTGCGCATCCCCGATGGCCAGCGCCTGGAGCTGCGCCTGCCCGATGGGGCGGCCCATCCCTACCTCTTGCAGGCGGTGGTGCTGGCCGCCGGCCTCGATGGCATCGAACGCCAGCTCGATCCCGGCGTTCGCCACGACAACGACAACTACGCCGATCCCCTGCCCCTGGAAGCCTGTGGCCGCCTGCCCACCGACCTTGGGGAGGCGTTAGGGGCGCTGGAGGCCGATTCCGTGTTGCGGGCAGCCCTGGGCGAGGAGTTCTGCCGCTCCTATCTCAAGCTGCGCCGGCGCCAATGGCAGGACTACCGCAGCCAGGTGAGCCCCTGGGAGCTTGTTCATGGTTTGGATGGGTGATGGGTTCGCTGGCCGCCCCAATTCCCTGATCTCGGTGGAGCCGTAGGCCCCTAATCCTCAACTTTTGATGGCCAGGGTGGCCTGGTCGATGGGCTTGCCCTGGCGATCCCAAGCGTTGATTTTGATGGAGGTGGGGCTCGCCTCCAGTTCCACGAAGCCATGCACACTGGCGCACACCGCCGTGTTGCCATTGGCCAGAATCGGCCTCAAGCTGGCACCGCCGATGCCCAGGGTCAGGTAGGTGGTGCCATCGATCACCTTGGTGCGCTCGTAATCGTGTTCGTGGCCGTTGATATAGAGCTGCACTCCATACTTTTTGAACAGGGGGCTGAGCCGGCCCTGGGCAACGGCATCATTGCCGTAGAAGCCGGCCGAATAGATGGGGTGGTGGCCCACCACCACTTTCCAGGGGGCTTTGCTGGCCGCCAGGCTGGTGCGGAGCCAGGGCAATTGCTGGCTCCAGTTGGCATTCATATTGGTATCCAGCATGAAAAATTCCACCGGCCCGCGGCGCAGGTTGTACCACCGGCCGGCCATGCCGAAGGGGCGATAGGCCACCTGGGGATCGCCATTCGCCGTGCGGATGTCGTGGTTGCCGAGCACTGCGTGGAAGGGCACCCCGGCCTGGAGTAGGGCGCTATAGGGGCGAGTAAAGGCGCCATCCACCTTGCTGATATCGCCATCGTTGTAGATGTTGTCGCCGGCCAGGATCACCAGATCCACCGGTTGGCGCCGCTGCACGGCCGCCATCTGATCGGCGACCGCCTGCTGCTTGCGATCGCCGCTGCCGCTATCCGCCGTGGCCAGCCAGCGCAGCTTGCTTGGGGACGGGCCGGCTGGCGCCTGGGCCACCAGGGGAGCGGCGCTTGCTAGGGGCGCCCGTTGGGCCAGGCCGCCGGCTGCCGGGGTCAAGGCTTTGGCGGCAACCACGCTGGCCCCAAACCCCAGGCCGCCGGCCAGCAGGGCAAGCAGTTGCCTGCGGCTCAGGGTGGGAAGGGCCCGGTCGCGGTCCATGGAGCCTGGCCGTAGTGGGGCCAGGTTACCGGCCCTGTTTTGTCAACGGGGCCTGGTTTTGCCAGCGGGGTCGGCCGATCCCATCGGTGATGTCAAAGGCGAGGGCATTGAGGCCCAGGGCCAGGGCCGGCCAACGGGCTTCCAGCTGGGGGCGCAGGGCCAGCTCCAGCTGGGGGAGCCAGCCCGCCAAGAGCAGGGAGCGCAGGCTGAGCAGGCTGAATTCCAGGTAACTGACCAGCCAGCGGGCCAGGTCCACGGGACCGGCCAGATCGAGGATCCAGAGCAGCATCTTGGGCGTGCGCCAGGCCGCCACCAGGGCCATGGAGGTGAAGGCCAGCCAGCCGGCCCGGTCCTTCATGAAGGCATCGGCCTTGGCCGGATCGCCCGTGGCCAGCACGCCAAAGAACACATTGAGCATGGCGTTAATCGCCTGGGGGGCGATGCGCCGGCCGGGGGGCACCATCATGCCGCGGCTAAACAGCCAGGTGACGGTGACATTGGCCTGGGAGGCGCGCACCTGGTTGAGGCTGGCCCCATCGAGTTGCTCCAGGCGCAGGGCCTGGTCGATCAAGGTGGTGAGCCGGGGCAGGTTGCGCACCAGGGTGCCAAAGCCGGTGAAGATCAGGGGCGATTGCAGGGAGGCCGCATCGCCGATCGCCAGGATGCGCTCGAAGCCCACCCGGCGCGAACCACTGCGGGTGTGGAAATAGCCTGGGATATAGCCAAACGTTGGTTTTTTCCAGCGCAGGGATAGCCCTTCGATCGGCTTGTATTCACCGAGGATCTGGAAAAAGTCTTCGTAGAGCTCCAGTAGGGAGCCGGGATCGGCTTCGGTGATCCGGTGGTAGTGGAAGAGGTAAAAGGTGAGCTCGTCGCCCTTGCCGGGGAACAGTTCCCAGATCAGCTGGCGTTGGCGGCTGACATCGCCATGGCCAAACAGCACATCGCCCAGGTTGGGATCCCAGATCTCCGGCGGAATGCCTTCGAGCACCATGCCCACGGTGGGGCAGACGCTGTCGAAGGGCTGGCCGCCATGGAGTTGCCAGGCCACCGAACTGGCCGTGCCCATGGCATCGAGCACCAACTTGCAGTGGAGCTGGCGGCGCTGGCCATCGCTGCGGCCTTTGAGCTCCAGCACCACGCCGTCGTCGTGGACGCTGGCGTGGACAAAGTCGGTGCGATCGATCACGGCACCGCCGGCGGCCTCCAACTTGGCCTGGCAGGCGAGGAGTAAGGCCTGGCTATCAATGGCGATGTTGAGCACGGTGGGCGTGTGCAACACCGGCGCACAGCAGTCGGCTGGATTGTTGCCATCAAAAAACTTGTGGAAGCCGTCGCGGTATTCGCGCAGGATCAGGGTTTCCACCTCATCAGCGCTAAACAGGCCTGTAGTAACAAGCACCTCCAGCTCGCTGCGGGAGATATTCCATTCGCGGTGCATCTTGCCCGCCTCCAATCGCTCCACCACCACCACCTGCTGGCCGGCTTGGGCCAGGGCCGCCGCCTGCACCATCCCCAGGGCCCCACCCAGCACGACCACGTCCCAGGGCGTCTCACCGCCGGACGCTTTGGGCATGGGCCCAGAGATCTTCTGCACCACCGCCGGTGGCTCGGCGGTGCGACCGGCCTGGCCGCGCCAGCGGGCCTCCCACCACCAGAGCCGCTCCAGGTCGGCTTGGCCCTGGGGCAACTGGCGAAAGGCTGCCACCGTGTGGGGATAGGCGCTAGCGAGGGCCTCGAACACATCGGCGCCAGGCTCCAGGGGGGCTAGGGGAGCGAGGGCGTAGGGAAAGCGTTGCTCCAGTTCGGCTTGCAGGTGGGTCAGCAGGGCCTGGGCCTGGGCGTTGGAGCCCCGCCAGAGCCAGGCCTTGAGATACACCGATTGCTGCAGCGACCAACCACTCAGGCGCAGGTCCAGCCCCTCGCGGCAGAGGCGCAGGTGGTTGCCCTGGCGGGTCGCCCCGGGGCCGAGCAGCTCCAAGGCCGCCGTGAGCACGGGCTCCAGCTGCCGCCGGGGCACATCCACGTACCAGAGCGGTTCGATCATGGCGTCAGCTGCTGATGCTGGGGGAGGGAGAAGGCATGGAAGGGGCGGCGGCGATGAGGGCCTGGAGCGAGGCCAGGATCTCCTGGCTGTGGCCGGAAGGCCGCACGGCCACCCAGCGCTCGCGCAGCACGCCCGTTGGATCGATCAGGAAGCTGTGGCGCTGGGAGTAGGGGGAGATCCAGGAGCCATAGCGGCGGCTCACGAGCCCACCGGGATCGGAGAGTAGGGGAAAGGCCAGGCCCTCGCTACCGCAAAAGGAGGCATGGGATTCGGCCGAATCGGCGCTGATGCCCACCACCTCAGCCCCGAGCTGGTGGAACTGCTCGAGGTCCTGCTGGAAGCCCCGGGCCTCCAGGGTGCAGCCGCCGGTGAAATCCTTGGGATAGAAATAGAGGGCCAGCCAGCGTCCCTGGAAATCTTGGAGGCTGCGCTCCCCTTCCGTGCCCGGGGGCACAAAACCCGCCAGGGCGAAATCGGGAGCCGGCTGATCAAGCTCCGGCAGGGTGCCGCCCAGGGCCCGGGCCGGTTTGGGGGCTGCCAGGAGGCCGGCGAGGGCACCGGCCGCTGGCATGGCAGCCAAAAGCCCCTGCAACACAAGACGGCGCTTCATTGCAGGGGCTCAGGGGTTGGGTTGGTCAGGGCCTAAACGGGGCCGGCTCAGATCTTGGCCAGGTTGACGCCGAGTTGCTTGGCGTAGGCACCCAGGCCTTTCTTTTGGACGGTCTTGAGGGCGCGGGTGGAGAGGCGCAGCTTCACGAAGCGGTTGCCCTCGGCCCACCAGAGGCGGCGCTCCTGCAGGTTGACCTGCTGCAGCTTCTTGGTGCGCACATGGGAGTGGGAGACGGCCATGCCGTTGTTGGCGCGCTTGCCGGTGAGCTGACAAACCCGGGACATGACAATCAACCTGTGGATAACAAACGGGGATTAACCCGAACGGAGATCTTACCAAAGGGCAAGGCGGCCATGGCTTGAAGCCGCCTTGCGGGGGCTGGGCAAGCCCCCCTGGGACCCTGGGCTCAGAGGCCCCGGGCGAGCAGCTGGGAGAGCAGGTCGGTGCTGCGCTGCTGGAAGCCGGCCAACTGGTTGGGCTCCAGGCCGCCCACGGCCAGGCGGGCCATCTCATAGAGGTGCTGGCCCAGCTGGTTCGCCAGCTGCTGGCTGGGGGAGCTGGCGCCGGCGCCGGTGATCACGGCCCCGGCCGAGAGCTTGAGCAGCCCTTCCACCAGGGGATGGCGGCGGTTGATCAGCAGCACGTGGTGCTCGGGCAGGCCCGGCAGGCGCTGCTCCATCAGGGCACCCATGTCGTTGATGCGGCGCATCTGCTCGGGTAGCAAAATCAGGGCTGCCGGAGTGTTGTCCCCCTTGAGGGATTGCACCTGCACCGTCACCTTGTCGGTATTGAGCACCTCCTTAAACAAGCTGCGCAGCTGCTCGCTGGCGTCCTTGCCCTCGGCGTCACTGATCTCCGCTTCTTTCTCCTGCAGGCTGTCATCGAGTTCGCTATCGACCCGCTGGAAGGTGAGCTCCTGGTGGCGCGATTCCAGCCAGGGGATGAACTGGGCATCGATCAGGGTGTCGGCCAACAGCACCTCGGCCCCTTGGCCTTTCCACAGGGCCAGGGGACCTGCCTGGCCGGCCTCATCGGTGCAATAGAGGATGCGTTTGGCATTGGCCTCGCCCAGGCGGCTGCGGTAGCCGGCCAGGGTGGTGTAGGCCAGGTTGCCACTGGCAATCGGGTCGGGGTTCTCCTCCTGCTCGCCCGCAGGGGCGGTGGTGCCATAGAGCACCAGATCGGCCACCTGGTCGGCGAACTTGTCGTCTTCCATGGCGCCGATCTTGATGAAGGGGGCCAGGGCCTCCCAGATTTCGGCGTAGCGCTTGGGCTCATCGCGATGGAGCTCCTTGAGGCGATCGCCCACCTTCTTGGCCACGAAGCCGCCGATCGAGCGCACACGCCGATCGGTTTGGAGGGCGCTGCGGCTCACGTTCAGGGGGATGTCGGGGGAGTCGATCACGCCGCGCAGGGGCAGCAGGTAGCGGGGCACCACCTCCTTGATCGAATCGCTCACAAACACCTGGTTGCAGTAGAGGCGAATCTCGCCCCGTTCCCAATCGGTGCGGCCCGTGAGTCGGGGGAAGAAGAGAATGCCCTGGAGGTTGTAGGGGTAATCGGTGTTGAGGTGCACCCAGAGCAGGGGATCCCCCTGGAAGGGGTAGAGGTAGCGGTAGAAGTCGATGTAGTCCTGATCGGTTAGGTCGCGGGGGCTGCTGCGCCAGGGGGCCTGGCGTTTGTTCACCGTTTCGCCTTCCAGCTGCACTTCCACCGGCAGGAAGTCGCAGTAGGTGGTGATCAGGGTGCGCAGGCGGCTGGGCTCGATGTATTCGATTTCCTCCTCCTGCAGGTGCAGGATCACATCGGTGCCAGGCTCGCTGCGCTCACCCCCTTCCAGGGTGAAGTTGGGGGAGCCATCGCAGCTCCAGCGCACCGCCTCGGCATCGGGCCTGGCAGACAAGCTGACCAGCTCCACCTGGTCGGCCACCATGAAGCTGGAATAGAAGCCAAGGCCGAAGTGGCCGATGATCGCGTCGTCTTCGCTTTTGTATTTCTGCAGGAATTCCTCGGCGCTGGAGAAGGCTACCTGGTTGATGTAGCGCTTCACCTCATCGGCCGTCATGCCGATGCCGTTGTCGCTGATCGTGATCGTTTTGGCTTCGCGATCAATGCTGATCCGGATCTGTCCTTCTTCGCCCTCGCTGCAATCGCCGCCCATGGCCGCCATACGGCGCTTGCTAATGGCGTCGACGCCATTACTCACCAGCTCGCGCAGGAACACCTCATGGCCGGAATAGACGGCCTTTTTAATGATCGGAAAAATATTTTCCGTGTGGATCTGGATTTGGCCCTGTTCCTTCACAGTCACGGTCAGTGGACGACTGGCGGGACCTTAGGCAAGGGCTGGCGCCAACTCAAGCGCGGCCAGGGAGGGGTCCCCGAACCCCCAGGCTGGGGGCTGGTCAAGGACTGAATGAAGGCGGCCTCCCCCCTCCTCCCCCAAAAACTCTGGATTAGGGTTGTGGGCCTTGGCGCATCACCGGCCTGGCCAGCACCGTTTGGAGTTCCCTTAAAGCCTGGCGCCACAGCCTCACGGTGCCCCAATTCACGGTGGTGACCGGCGCCCTGGTGATTGCTGTGGGCACGGTCGTTCTTGCGAGCCCCCTCTGTTCCAGCGACGAGGTTGGGCTTTGGGAAGCCCTGTTTACGGTGACCTCCGCGATCACGGTGACGGGCCTGTCGATCATCGACATCAGCCGGGACCTCACCGCCTTTGGCCAGGTGACCCTGGCCGGCTTGATCATCACCGGTGGCCTGGGCCTGATGGCCATCACCACCTTCCTGCAGGGGTTTGTGCAGGGGCGATCCGGTCTGCGTCACCGGCTCGACAAGGGCCGGGCCTTGGACGACTTCGGCGTGGGCGGGATTGGCCCCACCTTCAACAGCATTCTGGTTACGGGACTCGGGGTGATGGCCTTGGGCACGTTGGTGCTATTTGGCTTCGGCTTTACCGATATCGCCAATCCGCTGGAACGGTTCTGGGCGTCCCTGTTCCACTGCATCAGCGCTTACAACAACGCTGGGTTTGGCCTTTGGGGCGACAATCTTGTGCGCTACCGGGATAACCCGGTGGTGAATGGTGTGATCGCAACCATGATCGTGGTGGGCGGCATTGGCTGGCGGGTGATTAACGACCTTTGGAGTAATCGCTCCAGCCTGCAACGGCGGAGCGCTTTCACCCTGCGCAGCCTCAAGCTGCGTCGGCTGAGCCTGCACAGCCGGTTGGTGTTGCGCAGCACGCTCCTCTTGGTGGGGATTGGGGCCCTAGGCCTCCTGTTTACCGAACAGTTCGCCTCCGGTGGCGTGATCGAGGACCTGCAGTGGTGGCAGCGGCTGCAGGTGACCCTGTTTCAATCGATTTCGGCGCGCACGGCAGGCTTCAACACCGTGCCCCTCTCGATCCAGACCTTTTCCGATGCCGGCCTGCTGCTTTTGATTGTGCTGATGTTTATCGGCGCTAGTCCTGGGGGCACCGGCGGCGGCATCAAAACCACAACCTTCGCCGTTTTGATGGGGGCGACCCGTTCCACCCTGGAGGGGCGTGACGAGGTGATCATCCAGCGGCGCCAGATCCCGGATACGGTTGTGCTGCGGGCCGTGGGGGTGACCTTGGCCTCCGCGCTCTTCGTGATCCTGATGACCCTGTTGCTGGGCTTGGGGCCCACGGCCTCAGGAGAGCCCACCCGCACCAGCTTCAACTTCCTTGAGAAGCTCTTCACCTGCATGTCGGCCTTCGGTACGGTGGGGCTGGATCTGGGCGTGACAGCCCAGTTGAACCGTTGGGGCCAGCTGGTGCTGATGGTGGGCATGTTCGTGGGCAGGTTGGGCATATTGCTTCTGCTCTCGGCGATCTACGGCAGTCGGCCCCCATCCCGCGTGGGCTATCCCCGCGAAGAGCTTTTCATCTGACACTTCCTCCCATGACCAGTCTCCTATGACCAGTCTCCCATGACCAGTTTCCCATGACCAGTTGGTGGCATTCGAATCCGGCTGAAGGCGCCAGCAAGGGCGGCTTTGCCGTGATTGGCGTCGGTCGTTTCGGCTTGGCGGTGTGTTCGGAGTTGGTCAAGGCCGGCGCCGATGTGTTGGCCATCGATGCCAGCCAGCGGGCCATCGATGCCCTGCGCCAGATCGATCCCGGCATCGAGGTGCGGGTGCTGGACTGCACGGACGAAGAGGCCCTGCGGGCCGCCGGCGTGCTCGACATGGCCACCGTGGTGATTGCCATGAGCGAGCCGATCGAGGCCAGTGTGACGGCCACCTTGATTGTGAAGGACAGCCCCGGCACCAAGGTGAAGCAGGTGATCGCCCGGGCCACCAGTGATTTGCACTTAAGAATGCTCCAGCGGGTGGGGGCCGATCGGGTCGTGTTCCCTTCGAAGATGCAAGGCCAACGCCTGGGGCTGGAGCTGGTGCGCCCCAACCTGCTAGAGCGGCTGCGGCTTGATGACCGCAACAGCATTGAAGAGATCCGGGTGCCCGAGGCGTTCATCGGCCAGTCGTTGCGCGAGATCAATCTCCGCAAGACCTACAAGGTGAGCGTGCTGGCTGCTGGCCCCGATAACCAACTCACCGTCAATCCGCCCGCATCCCACGTGCTGGCCGCTGGTGAATTGTTGGTGGTGATGGGTGCCAGCGACGCCCTGGCCAAACTGCCTGGCCGTTGACTGGCTAGCAGGCTCTACCTTCTTCAAAAGTTACTACGATAAAAGTTTATTGAAAATTTAAGGATAGCCTCCGTCTCATGGGGGTTTGCCAAAGGTATTGATGCCGGTTCTTTTTTGTTGGCCTGCGAATTGGTGCATGGGCTGCCACAAGCAAAGCACTAACGCCTGTCTTTGCTGGGCTGCGCCGGTTCCGAAAAAGAAGCTTCCCCAAGCCTAATCAGGAGTTGAAATCCCTAGGCAAGCTGCAGGCGTGCCTTTTTTCTGTTACGCTAGAAAAATTAAACATCAATGATTTAAAAATTCAATCAGCCCATGGACCTGGCGCCTGTAGTTTCCGATACCAATCGAATCGCCCCTATCGGCCACGGCCTGCTTCAGCTGGTAGCTGCGGTTGCCGTCGCAACAAGCATAGAAGTCAAGCCTGGCTTGGCCGTGCCGGCTCCGCCGGCGATTCAAGCGTCCGGGGGATTGCAGTTTCAGAGCCAGGGTGGCGGCACCCCCAACGTCTTCAGTGGATCACTGTTTGCCCCTCTGGCTCAGGGGCGGCACGGTGAGGTGCTGTTTCTTGATTTCATTGCCGGTCTCAACCTTGGTGGGGCCTTAGTTCAGCAAACGAATCCCTCTGCGGCTGTGAGCACCCGATTGGGCTATCGCTTTCTCAGTAATGACCATCGCTGGATCTATGGATTGAACGCCGGTATTGATACCCGCCAGGCCTATAGTCAGTATGCCTTTCAAGTCGGCGCTGGAGCAGAGGCCCTGCATCGTAACCTTGAAATTCGGGCCAACGCATTTATCCCCTTCTCAAACAAATCGGAACTTTACGCCACCGGTTGGACCAACGCTTCCCTGATCAACAACCAGCTGATTCTTGATGGCTGGAACCGTTACATCGTCTCCCTAGGGGGAATAAATTTGGAAGTGGGCATTCCCCTGGCCCGCTGGGGCAAGGAAAGCCTCTGGCTGTATGGCGCCTACTACTACCTCGATGGCAATTACGTCAGCGCCAGCTCCGGTGTACGGGGTCGCGCCGAGCTGCGGGTTGGTCATCAATTATCCATAGGCGGAAGTTTGGCTTACGACAATCTCTTCCAATGGCAGGCGAGCGGCTACCTCCGTTACGGCGCCAAACCGTTTAACGGCAATGCCAAGGACGCCATCGACGCCGCCGAGAGCACCTTCCTGGCCCAACGGGGTCTGCCGGTGCAACGGGAAACCGAGATCCGCATGATCAGTGCGCTTCAAACTCTGCCTGGCAGCGTGGCCACCAATCCGAGCAACAACAGCAGCGCCTGGGTGGTGCGCTGTACGGGCGCCACCACCAGCACCTACGGGGTCAGCTGCGCCAACACCAGCCTGGACGCCCTGCTGGCAACGGCAGGCAGCAATGACGTGTTGCTCGCGGGCGGGGGGGCAGCCTCAAACTTGGCTGGCCAGCCCCTTGTGAATGGTCGCCCGACCCTCCGACTTCCAGTGGGCACCCAGCTGGCAGGGAGCGGCAACGCACCAACCCTGGCCACCCAATTCGGCCCAGTCAACCTGACGCCAATCTTCGGCGTCACCGTGGGTGCCCAGCCTGCCTTCAGCAATGGTGTGATTAGCATTGGCAGCAATAGTACGATTCGTGGCTTTAGCTTTAGCAACAGCTCAATCACGAATTACAGCACCAGCAATGTATTGATTTCTGGCAATACCTTCGTGGGGTCCTACTCGGACAATCCAACCAATTTGACGGATGCCCAGGCCTTCGGGGCCATCAATGCCTCTGCCAATGCCCTGGCCGCCATTGATTTCAATGGGGTCAGCTCCGCAACGATCATGGACAACACGTTCCTTTATCCCCAGGTCCAAACCTATGGCCTGGAGGCATCCCCTGATCTAGGGGGCTCGGTTTCGGTTTGCAATCAAGCCAATCTCTGCTTGGCCGGTAACGCGATTCGATTGAATAGAAGCAGTGATATCACCATCAGCAACAACACGGTCATCGGCGCCTTGGAGGAGGCGTTCAGCATTAACAACTCCCCTGTCCCTGCCAGCATGATTGGAAACAATGTTTCCAGCATCCGCCTCGGACCCAACAGCGGCAATCCAAGTTCTTTCTTTGCAGTTCAGGCTCAGGGGCAACTCCTCACTACGCCGCGTTCCTTGCATACGGCCTCAGCCCTGCCTGATGGGCGAATCCTTGTAGCAGGTGGATACGATCAGAACAATCAAGCTGTCACATCAGCAGAAATTTACGATCCTGCGACAGGGTTATTGACGCCAACCGGGGCCATGCATGATGGGCGAATTGCTCCATCAGCAACGCAACTCTCCGACGGCCGAATCCTGATTGTTGGCGGCCAAGACTCCACTGGCACTGCCTTGAATTCTGTTGAGATCTACAACCCAACAACGGGACTATTCACTCTGGCTAGCAACCTGGGGACCTCCCGGATCAACTCCACGGCAACAACTTTGAGCGACGGTACTGTCCTGGTTACGGGAGGATACACAGGGGCGATCAATGGGGCTAGCACCGGCACTCCACTCAACAGTGCAGAGCTCTATAGCCCAGCCACCAATTCCTGGCAAGTCGTAGGCTCTATGGGCGAAACTAGGCGTAATCATACGGCCACCCTGCTAAACGATGGCACCGTATTGGTTGCCGGCGGCTACAATGGTAGCTACATTAATTCGCCGGAGATTTACAATCCAGCCTCGCAAACCTTCGCGCCCACCGCCTCTAGCATGGCTGGCCCAAGGCGCTATCCAACCGCAAATCTTCTGCCGTCTGGTCAAGTTCTTTTCGCTGGTGGCTTTCAGAGCACGACCAACGGTGCCCTAGCGACCACAGAGCTTTACAGCACAGGCAATCCCAGCTTTAGCCCGGCGGCCCCTTTGGAGGCGGCCCGAGGCCGCCATACGGCAACCAGTCTTGTGGGTGGAAACTACGTTTTGATCGCAGGCGGATTCGATGGCACTGTGACCCTGTCCTCAGTAGAGATCTATGGTATTGCAGCGAATCAATTCACCCCCATTGCGGCGATGGGCGTGCCCCGCTATCGCCATACTGAATCCCTATTGCCCAATGGCTCCGTACTGATTACCGGCGGAGATAATGGATCTGGCGCCCTTTCGACTACGGAGATCTATATTCCTTTCAATAATTAAGGCGAGATGCCATTTCAGGTCGGAGCCGCTAATAATTGTGAGCAGTATCTTTTGATGCAAATTCCACGAAAGACCTCAAAAGATAATAGTTAATTTTACGTGAATTTAGCCGCCTAAGGTCAAGGTTCTATGCTCGGTATCCATCATTAAGGTGCTATCTGGAGTTTGCTTCTGAGCCATCCTGTGGCAATGCGGGGCCCTTGTTGTTGGCGCCTGGTTGGAGTCTTCGGACCCGCTTGGGGGGCTTTGGCCCTCCCCCTCGTTGGGGCCGGTGCCAGAGTTGCTTCCCCCAGGCCAGCCCCTGGGCCGAGGAGCAGGGACGCCGGTGGCCATTGTGGTGTTGCAGGGTTTGGGGCTGATCGCCTGCCTGGGGCTGGGCTTGATGCTGCTGTTGCTTGAGTTGCAGCTCGGCCGGGCGCCGCGCCTGGGTCCCAACCCCGATCCCGGCCCCCTGCAGGCGTCGTTCCTGCGGCTGGTGATTCCCGTTTACAACGAAGAAACCAACATCTCTGCCTGCCTCGATGCGGCGCTGGCCAGCCAGGATCCGGGCCTGCCCTGGGAGCTGGTGGTGGCCGATGACGGCTCCAGCGATGCCACGGTGGGGTTGGTCCAGGAGCGTTTCCAGGCCGAGGTGGCCAACGAGGCCAGCCGGGGTGGCGGGGGGCCGGCCCGCCGTCTGTTGGACGTGGGGCCCCGGCCCGAGGGGGAGCGCTGGTGTGGCAAGAACTGGCCCGCCAGCCAGGCGGCGGCCCTGGACTGGCCCGCCGGCGATCCCAGAGCGCAGTGGCTGCTGTTCATCGATGCCGATGTGCGGTTGGAGCCAGCGGCCTTGGTGGCGGTGCTCCAGGAGGTGGCGGGAGTTGCCGCCGCGGGTCCACCGGTGGACCTGCTCACCCTGGCCCCCAGGCTCGAGTGCGGGTGCCTGGCCGAATGGCTGGTGCAACCGATCGTGGCCTCCCTGCTCGGCCTGGGCTTTCCGCTCAAGCGCAGCAACGATCCCGCCGATGCCACCGCCTTTGCTGCCGGCCCGTTCATGCTGTTTCGCCGCAGCGCCTACGAGGCGATTGGCGGCCATCGCGCTGTGGCCGGCGAAGTGGTGGAAGACCTGGCCCTGGCGGGGGCAATCAAGGCCTCCGGCCATCGCCTGCTCTATCAATTGGGCGTTGATCTTGTACGCCTAAGGATGTACCTCGATCTGGCGTCCCTGTGGGAAGGTTGGACTAAAAATTGGTACCTCGGGGTGGATCGCAATCCTTTTAAGGCGATTGGCAGTGCCCTGGTGGTGCTGGGCGGCTTCAGCTTGCCTTGGTTGCTGTTGCCCTTAGCCCTGCTGGATCGTTCCCTTGGCCTGATTGGCTTGGTGGCGATTGGCTTGCAGCTAGCGATTCGCCTTTGGAGCCGCTGGCGCTTTGGCACGCCGCTGCGGTACTGGTGGCTGGCCTGGCTGGGTGGCCTGCTGATCGGTGCGATTGTGCCGGCGTCGATTTGGAAAACCACAACGGGTCAAGGGTGGACTTGGCGTGGTCGGTCTTTGGCTTAAGGGTGGATGGGGATTGGGAGTTCCGTTTTGGATCTGTCCTTGATCAGGGCTTGCGCCCCTTCAGCACCATCACCGGATTCAATGGCGCCAACCGGGTGCCATCGGCCAAAGGTGCTCCACGCCAGGCCTGGTGCTGGCTGACGCCAAGGGCAAAGCCCGCCTGCTCCAGCAGGGGTCGCAACTCGGCCAAGGCTTCGATCGTGGCCAGGGGGATCACGACCCGGCCACCCGGCCGCAGCCGCTCGATTACGGCCGCCAGCACCGCCGCCCGCCCGGTGCCGCCGCCGCCGATCACCACCCGATCGGGATCGGGCAGCTCCGCCAGGGCATCTGGGGCCCGGCCTTCCACAACCCCCGCCGGTGTGACCCCCAGCCGTTCGGCATTGGCGTGGATCAGGGAGGCTGATCCGCCCCGTTGTTCCAGGGACCAGAGCTCCAGGCCAGGCCGCAGCCGCAGGGCCTCCAGGCCGATTGAGCCCACGCCGGCCCCGAGGTCCCAGAGCACGCCCGTGGGCGGCAGGTCCAGGTCGGCGAGCACCTGGATGCGTACCTCCCGCTTGGTCATCAGGCCGGGCCGGTCAGGCAGTTGCAGGAACAGGCCGTCCTCGAGGCCGAACAGGGGCAAGGTGGCTGGCTCGGCTGGCTCCTCGGGCGGCTCAGCCACCAGCAGCACCAGGTTGAGGGGATCGAGGTCTGCGGGCAGGGGCGTCTGGGGCCCGAGCCGCTGCACCCGTTCCGCCGGATGCCCGAGCCTTTCGCACAGCCAAAAGGCATAGCCGGCCTCCAGCCCCGAGGCCCGCAGCAGCGTGCGCACGGCTGCGGCGCCGCCCTGGTGGGGGTCGGTGAGCACGGCCAGGGCAGTGGGGCGCTTTTGCAGGGCTGAGGCCAGCGGTGCGCTGTCACGCCCGTGCAGGCTGATCCAGCTGGCGTCCTGCCAGGGCCGGCCGATGCGGGCAAAGGCGAGCTGCATCGACGAGGGCGCCGGCTGGAAGGCCAGGGCCCCGGCGCCAAAGCGTTGCAGCAGTAGGCGGCCGATGCCAAACCAGAGGGGATCGCCACTGGCCAGAACCACCGCCCTTTGGCCCGCGGCTCTGGAAGCTTCGAGTTGGGCGAAAGCAGTTTCTGGTTGGTCCGTGGCCACCAGGGCGGGGCAGGGCTGGCCGACTGGCACCCGCCCGGCGGCCTGTTCGAACTCCCACCAGGGGGCCAGCTCAGCCAGTAACCGTTTCGGCGCCGCCACCAGGTCGGCCTGGGCCAGCAGGACCAGGGACGCCGCCGCCAGGGACGCCAGGCCACCCGCATCGGTGCCGATCACCGCAATCGCTGGTGCCACGCCTTGGGGCTGGGGATCGGAACGGCTGCTGGTCAGGGGGTGGTCTGCCACTGGCCCCATGATGGTCAGTCGCCGACCCTGCCCCAAGCCCCATGAGTGACCGCCGCCAGCGCATCCATGAGCTGGTGCTCGCCCTATTGGCCCAGCAGAAGGACCTGGAGCTGCTCAATGGTGATGGCACCAGCCTGCCGGCGGGTGATGCGGGCAACTGGCTGGAGCGCAACCGCCGGGTGGTGCTGCGCTACCAGGCCCTGGTGCGCTCGGCCGTCACCCTCGACGCCCTGGTGGACCAGGAGGTGGGTGGCACCCTCCAGGCCAGGGAGCCAGGGGCTAGTTGAGGTCTGGGTTCTTTCGCTTCTCCTTCATCCCTGATGACTAGCTAGGGGCGTGGCAGCCTTTGGGACTTCGTTGTTCCAGATGGATTGCTCCAGATTGATTTTTTGATTGATCCTTTAGGTTGATCCTTCAGTTAGATCCTTCAGTTCCCCCTGTCTGCATCCTCCAGGCTTTTGGTCACCGTTTCCAGGACGGATTTGGCAACCCCAAGGGCAAGGTCCCAATCCCGCTGATCAAACAGATCCGCTGGGGCTTCATCGGCATCCGGATAGCGCGTTGCAGTCGTCATCCGGCTCAGCGATTTGAGTTGAAGGGCCCTCAGGGAGTCAACCTCCAGGCCCATGTCTGCCAAGGCATCGACCAGCCGTTCAAGGGAATGGCTGCGGGGAGGCTCCTGGCCCAGGCCGATGAGCAGACCGATAAGGGCTTTTTCGGCTGCCTGGCTGCAGTGGTAGCAGGCTTGGGCATAGAACTGGCCACTGCGGGCAAACTCAGCCATGGCCAGGTCGTTTTCGGCTTGGCGGATCCAGGCTTGCAACCGTGCTGTCATCGGCCCCCTGCCCCTGCTAACAGAATGGCATTGCGGCAGATGCCTCGCCAAAGAGGATCCTCCCCCGCCTGATGCTGCTGCCAACGGCTGGTTGAGAGGGCAATGACGTCATCTCCCAGGCCCGCCCCCCGCAAGCGATCGGCCAGGGCAACGGCTGCTGCCTGATCGGGGGCTACGGCTAACAGATCGACATCGGAATAGGCATCCCAATCGCCCCGGGCGTAGGAGCCGAAGAGCCAGACCTGCTGGTGGGCGGGATCGCTCAAGAGGGCCTGACTGCTTTGCTGCAGTTGGCTGAGGCGCTGCTGGCGCCGCTGGACACGAATCGCTTGGAAGCTCGCCATGGAGAGAGTTTACCCAGTCTTTCCTTGGTTTGGTTGCAGGACTGGGTGGACGTGCTGATGGGAAGTGCCTAGCCTTGGTTGATGTTTTTAGGGAGATGATGGTGGGCTAAGGTTGTATCATGCCTTGGCATTGAGCCCTGTCCCGCTCAATACTTAGTCCAATACAAGCACCGTGGATCCATAGTGCTTGAGCTGGCTGTCTGCAGTTAGCAGCAGCATGGGCTCCACCCGGCTTTGGCAAACCAAAAGCCGATCAAAGGGATCCCGGTGACCACCATCGCTCTCCAGATTGGCCACTGAAAGCAAATGGGCGTTGCTGATTGGCAGCCAACGGAAGCCCTGGAGGGGCACCTGGCGCTCTAGCTCCTGCAGATCCACCTGCAGCCGGCCGATCGAAACTTTGATGGCCATTTCCCAGAGGGAGGCCTGGCTGATGAAGACTTCTGCTTCCGGAGCTTGGACCCGTTCGATCACCGCCTGGGGCAGTCGCCCATCGCCATTGAGCCACCAGAGCAGGAGATGGGTGTCTAGGAGCAGGCGGGTCACCGCAAGGCCTCAAACAGGCCATCAAGGGGTGCGTCGAACTCATCGGCCAGCTTGATCTGGCCCCGCATGGCACCTGGCGCTCCTACCGATGGGGCAGGCTTGATCCAGGGAACCAGGCGCGCGATCGGCACGCCGGAGCGGCCGATCACCACCTCCTGGCCCTGCTCCACCTCCTGCAGCAACTGGGAGAGGTGGGTTTTGGCCTGGTGGACGTTGACCACTTCCATGCTGGCTCCCTGTGGACTAAGTCTTAGTCTAGTCAAGGATGCTTTCCCCGGGGTCGTCCTGGCTCAGAGGCGCGTCAGCACCTCATGGCTGGCCGAGAGCCAGGCGCCCGTGGCGTCATAGCGGCGGATCAGGCGCTCCATTCGGCCGGGGGCCACCAGCCAGCCGCCCTCCAGCACGAAGGCTTCTCGATGGCTGATTTGCTGGGGCAGACGCACGAAACCCCCATCGGGCAAGAGCATTAACCCCTTGATCTCCTCAGCACCGATCTCGATTTGGCAGTCGCTGTGATCGGGTTCGGGCCAGGTGGCGCTGATCGTGGCCGAGCGCCCCTGCCAGCGGCCCAGGAGTTGTTCGGCTGTAGTGGGGGGATTTTCTGAGGCACCACTGCCGGCGCGGAATTCCCGGATCAGCACCAGTTCGTCAAACACTCCCGCGGGCGTATAAAGCTGCACTAAACGGTGGCGACGGTTCCCCTGAATAAAACCGAATTCACCGCCAAACACCGTGTTCGGCGCCACCTGCATGGAACCCTTGTTGAAGGCTCCCGAGTCAAAAAACACCACCTGATTGCCCAGGTTGCGGTAGTCCTGCTCGATGTCACGACCGGGCTCGCCAGCCCCCTCGCCTGGGCCGCCGCCAGGGGCCACCTGCGTGCCCGGGCTCCAGCGTTGCAAGCTGAAGCGCACATGGCCATCGCCTTCACCGCGGGCCAGGGTTAACACCGAGGGAGAGGGCTCCTGCAGGAGTCCTGCAGCGGTGATGGTGGTGAAGCTGCCGCGCCACTCGCCCAGGTTGGCGAGGAAGTTATCCCACTTGCTGGCCATGGCCGGTCGGAAGCAATGGGGCGAGGGTAGGCAGGGAGTTGCTGGGGGGGACGGGCCTGGGGGGAGCGAGCTGGGTCCTGGGGTCGGTTGTATCGAAAGCCATCGCAGTTGCTGCATGGCTCGGCTGTGCGCCACGACCTGCAGATCGGCCGATCCGTTGGCCCGTTCCAGGCGACTCGTGATCGACTGGGCAACGGCGCCCAGCAGGTGCTGGTCCCCAGGGTGCAGGCCAACCAGGCCAGCCAGTGGAGTGTGCCGCCGGAGCCGCTTCGGGATTCCCAAAGCGGCCCAACCTGGGCAAAATGGTCCGATGGCGTCACCCCCATCCCAGCGGGCCCATGGGAGCGAACCCCGGATCGATGCGATCGTGGCCGGCATCGCTGCAGCCATTCCAGAAGCTCAGGTGCGGTTATTTGGATCGCGGGCCAGGGGAACAGCCCATGCCGACTCGGACCTGGACCTGTTAATCACGGTGCCGGACCAGTGGCTGGCTACCCACGATCGCGTTCGCGTGTTGGGTTCCCTTTGGCGTCAATGGTCCAGCAGCCAGCTGCCCCTTGACCTGCTGCTCTATTCCGAAAGCGAGATTTGCCAACGCCAGCAGTATCGTGGTGCGGTGACAACCCAGGCCTACCTGGAGGGCATCGTGCTCTATGGCTGATGCCGATGCGTTGCGCTATCTGCGGATTGCCAAGGCCGATCTCCTAGAGGCACGGCGCATGCTTGATCTTTCTGGATTTCGGGACAGCAGCATTGGCTTCCTGTTGCAGCAGGCCTGCGAAAAATCCTTGAAAAGTTGGATCCATTCCTCTGGTGGTATAGTCAACACTTGATGAATTGCCCCTTTTGGGCTTCTCGTTGATCGAGTCGATAGACCCAAAGGTTGGTGTCAACAAACAGGCGCATCGTCAAACCAAGTTGCGCTCGTGAAGCGATTCCCGGCTCCATGGGGACTGGCTGGAGCTGGTGCAGCGATCAGCAACTCCATCAAAGGCATCGAGGGCCTGGAGCCGCCTGGAGCGGGCATCGACGTAGCGGCTGAGGTAGTCACGCACCAAGGCGTTCACAGACGTGTTCTCCCGCAGGGCCGTTTCCCGTGCCTTCTGCAAGAGGGCGTCATCCAGGCTGAGGATGAGATTTGCCATTGCCATTGCCATTGGCATTGACATGGGCCTTGGCCCATCCAGAAGCTAGCCACAAAACCCGTGTAACACACTACCCGTGCGGGTCTTGCCGCTGGATCCGTTCCCGTGCAGGACCGCTTGCGTGCGATCCGTGCCTGACGGCCCACGCTCGGCGCCAGCCCTTTTGAACCGAACGAGATCGAAGCTTTCAAGGCGGAGGGCCGCCCATGATCGTGACCGACACCACTGTGGTGGCTTATTGTCTATAGCCTTAAGCAGGTGATTGCCCTGCAAGAGCAGGCCGAAACCCTGGTGATTGGCCATGGGGAGCCGGTGCAATTCGAGGCCGTGTTGCAGTTGGCAGCCAGCAGCGGTTGCAGTGCCGACAACTGTGCGTTTGTCGCAGCGGCGTAACAACTTGATGCACCGCTGTTCCGATCCACAACCCAGCCTATCTGCGACGTTTGTAGCCTTACTAGGCAAGGCCGAGGTTGACGGGCGGGAGTTCCTGGTTCGTCTCTGAGCCCTGGGCGTTCTTGGTGGGATGGTCATGGCCCGGGGTTCACCAAGCATCCCTAGGTCGCGCCGTTCATCCCCGCTCGGACGGGCCGTGGTCCTGGAAGCGGTGTGGACTACCCCCATCCCCCCTATGTCGGTTCGCTTGAGGCCGATGCCGCTTCCTTGGCCAAGGGCCCAGAGTGGGCTGATGAATAGTGGGCCGAACAGAGCCCAGCAGTCCAGCCCATGACCCTTCGCCACGGCTATTTCACGGGAGCCGGCTACACCTATGACGCCCAAAGTGAACCCTCCCCGGAACGACTGGCGTTCCTAGCCCTGCTGAACCGGCACCGGCCCCCGGAGGTCTCCGGACCCTTCCAGCTGCTAGAGCTCGGCTGCGGCCAGGGCGTGAACCTCTGCCTGCAAGCGGCGAACTATCCCCAGGCCCGCTTCCTCGGCATCGACTTCAACGCCGAGCACATCGCCCATGCCCGCTCCCTGGCGGCGTCGGCCGGCTTGGGCAACGTGCGTTTCGAGCAGGCCGATTTCCTCGAGCTGGAGCAGGCCGCAGACGGCGTCATTGGCTGGGGCGACTTCGACTTCACCGTGGCCCACGGGATCCTGAGTTGGGTTGCCCCGGAGGTCCGACTGAGCTTGATGCGCCTGGCTGAACGGGCCCTGCGTCCCGGCGGCCTGTTTTACGTCTCCTACAACACCCTGCCCGGCTGGCTGCCGATGCTGCCGTTCCAGCACTGCGTCAGCAGCTTGCAGGGCACGCTCGGGGATGGCCAGCCGGCGCTCGACGGCGCCCGGGAGCTGTTCCAAGGCCTGCACCAAGCGAATGCCCTGGTGTTCAGCTCCCAGCCCCAGCTGGCGCCACGCCTGGAGGGATTGGGCCAATACGATCCCACCTACCTGCTCCATGAATACAACAACAGCCATTGGCAGCCGCTCTATGCCAACCAGGTGATCGAGCCCCTGCGCGAGCTGGGCTTGCGCTACCTCGGCAGCGCCACCCTGGCCGAAAACTTTGAGGGGCTGCTGCCGGTCCCTGTACAGATACAGATTCAGCGCCAGAGTGACCCGGCCCTGCGGGAGCTGGTGCGCGATTTGGTCACGAACCAATCGTTCCGCCGCGATGTTTATGTGAAGGGGTTGGATCCCCTTTGGCCCCTGGAGGCTTCAAAGGCCCTTGAGCAGGTGCGGCTGTGCAGCCTGCTCGATCCAGACGCCCCACGCGACGAGAGCTTTTACCGCTTTCCCCTCGGCTGGGGCGAGATCCAGGGCAACTCCGACTGGATTCGGGCCCTGCTGGCTGGCCTGGGGGATGGCAGCCGCTCCCTGGCCGAGCTGGAGCCAGCCATCCCCTCTGGCACCTCCCAGCTCTCCCTTCTCCAAAACCTGGGCCTGCTGCTGGGCAGCAAGGCCGTGGCGCTGGTGCCGGGCGAGCGGGATCGGGGCCCCAGCCAACGCTTCAACACCCACATCGCCGCCAGCGTCGCCGCCGGTGCCAACTACAGCGCCGTGGCCTGCCCGCTGAGCGGCAACCTCCACAAGCTCACGGGGATGGAGTTCCTCGCCCTCAACGCCCTCAACCAGGGCTGCAGCGAAGCAGGCCTAGCTGGGGCAATCGAGGCCGGACTGCGGGCCCTGGATCAACCCCTGCTGCGCGATGGGCAGCCTGTGGTCGAGAGCCAGCGCCCAACCGAACTCGAGCGCGTGGCCGACGACTTTCGCCGCCGCAGCCTGCCGCTGCTGCGCCGCCTGGGGGTGCTGGAATCCGGAGCGTCGCCCCAACCCGGCTGATCGCGGCAGGCTTGAGGAGCTGGCCCAGGAGTGCGCAACCAGAATGGATCCATAATGGTTTCATACCCAACTGCCGGCTGCTGGGATGGCCAAAACTCTCACGCTCAAAAACCTGCCCGAAGCCCTGCATGCGCGCCTCAGCGCCGCTGCCAGGCACCATCGCCGCAGCCTCAACAACGAAGCCATCGTCTGCCTGGAGGCGGGTCTTGCCGCTATATCCGTTCCTGTGCAGGACCGCTTACGTGAGATCCGTGCCTTACGGCAAACGCTCGGTACTAGCGATTTTGAGCCGAACGAGATCGAAGCCTTCAAGGCGGAGGGCCGCCCATGATCGTGGTCGACACCAACGTGGTGGCCTATTTGTTGTTACCGGGACCCCAAACCGCTGCCGCAGAAGCCTTGCTGGATGCGCAGCCCACCTGGGCGGCTCCGCCGTTGTGGCAGAGTAAATGGCGCACTGTGCTGGGTGTCTATTTGCGTCGCGGCAGCCTCACCCTTGAGCAGGTGATTGCCCTGCAAGAGCAGGCCGAAACCCTTGTGATTGGCCATGGGGAGCCGGTGCAATCTGAGGCCGTGTTGCAGTTGGCAGCCAGCAGCGGTTGCAGTGCCTAAGCCTGTGAATTGGTCGCAGCGGCGCAACAACTCGATGCACCGCTTGTCTCCGCTGATCGTGCCCTGCCCAAGGCCTTCCCTGCGTTGACCCGATCCATGCCCTGAATCGTTAGCGCCGCAACACCCGCATGGGCAAAGGGACACTGCAATCAGCAGGCTGGCAATGCCAAACAGGGTGCCATAGCCGCCCAGATGCACGACGCCCAGCGAGGCAAGCGGAGAGAGGGGGTTGTCATTGACGCGTCATCACGGCCCGCATTTCAATCAAGACCTGGGAAGCGACCAGCCTTCCTAGGGAGACGCCCAGATCAAGAAGGCGTTGCAGCAGCGGCGGCGGCTGGCAGTCGATTCCAAGAAGTCGATGCCAAGAAGTCCATGCCAAGAAGTCCGTGCCATGCTGCCGGCAGAGTCCGATTATGGAAAGTCAAAACCATGAAAGTAACCGTCAAGCTTTCAGACCATGAGATGGCTGAAATCCTGGACCTGACCGGCGAACGCAAGAAGGGTCCTGCCATTCGGCGTTTGATGGCAGAGGCTTTGCAGCAGCGGCGTCGGGCTCAAATTGCCCAGCGCTTCCTCAGTGGCGAGTGGGGCGTGGAGCTGGAGAGCTTTGAAGCCGATCAGCAGCGAGACCGCCAAGGGGACCAGTGGCAGCCAGCAGCGTTTGCAGTGCCTACGCCTGTGAATTTGTAGCAGCGGCGCAACAACTCGATGCACCGCTTGTCACCGCTGATCGTGCCCTGCTCAAAGCCTTCCCTGCGTTGACCCGATCCCTGCTCTAAATCTTTACCGCCGAAACACCCGCATGGGCAAAGGGACACTGCAATCAGCAGGTTGGCGTTTAGCAGGCTGGCCACGCCAAACAGGGTGGTGGTCACACCCAGATGAACCACGCCTAGCTAGAACGGCCACTTTCGCCGCCGCTGCCATCCGTTGCTACCCCCCCTGGGGGTGCTGGGAACCTGAGCGCTCCAACCAAACTGATCCGAGCAACCCCAGACTGAGAGCATCTCACCAGAGCCGATGGAACTCACTCCTGTGCTCACCCCCGCTGAGTAAGACAGGTATGGGGCCTTTAATCCCGAGACGGGCACGACAACCGAGGGAGACTCCATCGAGGAGGCCCTCGCCAACCTGCGCGAAGCCACCTCGCTCTACCTCGAGGAGTTCCCTGCTGGGGTGAAGGGCCATCCCCTGGTGACCCTGTTCAGCGTGGCTGCCCATACCTAAATTCGCGCACCTGTCCGGCTTGCTGCGGCAGGCTCAAGTTGAAGTAGGGGAGTTCTTGGATTGTCTTTGAGCCTTCGCTGATTCAAACCACTGCAATCAACCGGAGAAAGATTGCGGCTGACGCTAATTTGGCGCGGAAGTTTGATCAAAATTGATGTGCCTCAAAGCTCAACAGCCCCAATTCCCCTCATCCCAGGCCTGGCGGTAAAGGTCTTCGAGCTCGGCGGTGACGCTGGCAATATCTATCGAGGGTGAGACCTGCGGTTCAGCGCGCAAACCGCTTTGGATTGTCGCCAGCTGCTGGGGTGGGAGCCCCGATCAAGGGCGGTTCCCCGCCTCAGAGGTTAACCATGGGGCCTGTCCAAAAAAGCCAGACCACCTCAGCATGGAGCCGGGCACGGGATGCCACGGGGACTTGGTTTGGTCTGACAGCCCCACGCGCTGATGGCTAGCCTCCCACCCAATGCGATGGGTCCCGTTCTGTCGCAAGGGGTCTCGGACTTGTGTCGGGCAGCCAGGGGGCAACGTGTTGATGTAGTGCAGGAAGGAAGGGTGGCCATGTTCCACCCTTAGAAACTTCCAGCAGTTCAGGCTTGGCTTCATCACGGGATAGCGATGCAGCACGGTGAGGGTGGCTGCTGTTTCGAGCGGGCCCACAAAACCATCGCGGGGTAGGTCAGCCGCTTGCAACTGCCGCGCCTGCTCACGGCTCACGCAGAAGGTGCCGGAGTGGGGGTTGCTGGCCACGTCGAACGACACGTTGTCGACGCCGCGGAACTGACCATTGGCCACGTTGGTTTGAGGTTGGGCGAACTTGCCGATGAAGTTTGGATCCAGAGGGCCATCCACCATCAGGGTTTCCATGGATCCCGCATCCACACGTTCATAGCGATGGGGCATCAGTGAAAACTGATGGTTGGTATAGGTGTGGAACCACAGCTGCTTATCGAAGAACAGCTTGTCGTGGATCACGACGTCATCTTCCAGATAGCTCAGCAGATCGGCTTCTGGATGGTTGCGGATCAGATGATCGCGGCATGCCAACGGCAGATCGCGCGGATTGTCCAGAGGCAGGTCGATCACCTGGATGCTGTTCTTGTAGAGATCGAGAACGTCCTGCAACCTGTTGGTTCCATCGGTGCAGAGACTGATCTGCACCTCAAGCGGTGTGTCGCTGTTGGCGATGTGATCGATGCTCATGCGGCTGATGTTGAGCAGGCAGGTTTCGGGTCTGCGTTGCAGATCCAGCAGGGATGTGATGCAGCGTGACAGGGCAATGGAGCGTGCCAGCCGTGCTCCACTGCGCAGGGATCCATAGCCGTTGGGATTTTCGACCGGATCAACGTGCTCCCGGAAGAAGTGCGGGATGCAGACCTGTACTCGCATCACACCAGCACCTCAGTGCCTGCGCCTGGTGCGGCACCGCTCCGACTCCCCTGCTCCCACGCCTGCCGGTAGAGCGATTCGAGCTCCCGGGTGAAGCCGGCGTTATCCATCAGGGGCGAGGCCTGCAGTTCGGCGCGCAGGCCGCTGCGGATTGTCGCCAGAGCTTGGGGATCGGCGGCGAGGCGTTGGGCGATGGCGATGTAGTCCTCGGGGCTGCGGGCGATCCAATCGGGCCGGCCCAGGCTGGTGAGGATGCTGGCGCCGCCGCGGCTGGAGCTGCGCTCGCCGGCCAGGGTCACTAGGGGCACGCCCATCCAGAGGGCATCGAAGCTGGTGGTGCCGCCGGCAAAGGGGGAGGTGTCGAGGGCGATGTCGATCTGGCCGTAGGTGGCCATGTAATCGGGCCCGCTCTGATAGCCGATCAGGCTGATTCGATCGATAGAAACCCCGCGCTCGGCGAAGAACTCCAGCAAGCCCAGGCGGGCCCGGGTTTCCTTGATGTGCAGCACCAACCGCGAGCCGGGCACGCTGGCCACCAGCTGGGCCCACAGCTCGCGCAGCCCTTCGTTCACCTTCACGAAGTTATTCAGGCTGCCAAAGCTGATCACGCCACTGCCGGTGCAGGGGGGTGGCACCACCTCGGGGATGGCCACCACCGGCGGCGGCACGGCAAAACTCCACCAGCAGCGCGGCAGGCGCAGGGGCTGCTCGCTGAAGGGCAGCGGCCCACCCTCGGGCGGATCGAGCACTGCATCGGTGATGCGGTAATCCATGGCGGCCAGGCCGGTGGTGCCCACATAGGCCAGGTAGGTGATCTGCACCGGTGCCGGCTTGCGGGCAAACAGGCCCGGACGGCAATCGCGGGCATACATGGTGAGGTCGATCAGCAGGTCGATGCCATCGGCGCGGATCTGCTCGGCCAGGGCGCCATCGTCGAGCTGGTGGACATCGCGCCAGTGCTCCACCCGCTTGGCGATCTCGGTGGTGAAGCCATCTTTGAGATAGCGCGACGAATAGGCGAAGATCTCAAACTGGTTGTGGTCGTGGTGCTCCAGCACCGGCAGCAGGAACCGCGCCACCGGATGCATCCAGAAATCGGGCGACACATAACCCAGCCGCAGCCGGCGCGCGCCGATCGCTGCTGGTGCAAGGGCAACGGGCTCGCTGCCTAGGGCCTCGCTACCTAGGGAGTCGAATTTGGCCTGGGCCAGGCGCCTTGCCTCGGCGGCCAGGTGGGCATCGCTGGCGCTGGGGCTGTAGTTGAGGGCGAATAGATAGTTGGGTACAAAATCGCGATCGTCCTGGCCCAGGTCGATGCCGCGGTGGTAGCTCTCCAGGGCTAGATCTACTTTCCCTTGGTCGAAATAGGCGTTGCCGAGGTTGGAGTGGGCAGCGGCGAACTCGGGATTGATGCGAATCGCTTCCAGCAGGGCCTGTTCGGCCAGGTCGGGAAAGCTGGCTTCGCGCTGGGCATTGGCCAGGTTGGCTAGGGCCTCGGCGTAATCGCTGCGCTGGGAAATGGCCCGTTCAAAGATGGCAATGCTCTCGCTGTGGCGCCGCAGGTTGAGCAGGATGTTGCCGAGGTTGTTGAGCGCCTCTGGAAAATCGCTCTGGAGTTCTAAGGCCAGGCGCAGGGCTGAGGCCGCCTGCTCGTACTGCCCCAAGGCATTGAGCACGTTGCCCCGGGTGAACTGCACCTGGGCGTTGCGGGCATCCAAGGCCAGCGCCCGCTCGCTCCACTGGGCGGCGGCCTGGAGGTGGTGGCCATCGAGCTCTAGCTGGGCCAGGTTGGCGCAGGTTTCGGCCGCCATCGAGGCGTTGGCCGGATCGCTGGGCGGGGCCTGCTGCAGGGCGGTCTCAAAGGCCGCCGTCGCCCCGGCTAGGTCCCCTTGGTTTTTGCGTGCTAACCCCAGGTTGTTCCACGCCTCGGGAAACTGCGGTTGCAAGGCAAGGCAGCGCTCTAAGGCCTGGAGGGACTCGGGCCAACGGGCGAAGCGCCCCAGGGCATCCGCCAGGTGAAACCAGCTCGCCGCGTCATCGGGCGCCAGGGCCACGGCCCGTTCGGCCGCCGCTAAGGCCTGGTCGCGCCTGTTGGCGCGCAGCTCCATGGCGGCGAGCTTCTGCCAGGCGAGCACAAAGTCGGCCTGGGCGGCTGTGGCCTGGCCAAAGCGGGCGGCCGCCTCGCTCCAGCGGCCATAGAGCTGGTAGAGATGGCCCAGGTTGTAGAGCGCCAGGGCGTCGTCGGGTTCTAGGGCCAGGGCGCGCTGGTAGGCCTCCTCGGCCTCCTGGGGCCGCTGCAGATCCTTGAGCAGGTTGCCCAGGTTCACCCAATAGAAAGCCTGAGCCTGTTCCCCTTGCACCGCTGTGCGCAGGTGCGGCAGCGCAGCCATGGGGTTTCCACTCTGGTGCTCCAGCAACCCCAGGTAGTGATGGGCCGCAGCGTTGCCAGGATCTCCCCTCAGGATCGACCCATAGCCCTGGCGCGCCTGCTCTAGCTGACCCTGCTGATGAAGGGCAATCGCTAGGGCCAGGGGGCCCCTGGGATCGATGGCCATGGCGGGGGATGGATCGGGTGGCGGCTCAGCCCGGGGCGTTGAGGGGCAGATCAAACAGGGCAGCGAGCTCGGGGTCGGGATCGCCGTTGAAGGTGATCAGGTTGAGCTCCAGGTTGCCCTGCTGGCAGAACATCGGGCTGAAGCCACTGGCTTCCACCACATTGGCCAGGGTGCGGCGGCTGAAGCCGGTACGAGGGGCGTAATAATCCTGGCCGCTCTGGGCGATCATGCCGCCGTGGCCATAGAGCACATCGAGGGGTGTGATCGGGCCCATGGGCGATTCGTAGAGCAGGCCATCGAGGTCGATGCCCTGCTGCACGCAGGCGAGCATCAGCTCCTGCAGATCGGGCACGATGATGTGGGCCAGGCCGCCGGGCTTGAGCACATGGCGAAAACCGGCCAGCACCACGGGCACTTCGTGCTGGCGCACATGCTCGAGGTTGTGGGAGCAATACACCGCATCAAATTGCTGGGGCTCCAGGCTGGTGAGCTCTCTCACGTCGAGCACGATATCGGCCCCAACCGTGGGATCGAGATCAAGCAGAACCTGCTCAAACGTGGCGTAGGGGCTAGGGAGTTGGATTCCCCGGGACTGGCCGCCCACATTAAGGACCCGTCTCTGCTGCGTCACGACGTCGACCATAGGGGGCTAGGGCGCCAAGCAATTTTTTGATTGATCCTATCAGGGTCCATGGATTGACAACGTAAAAAGAAAGCGAATCTGGATGGCAAGTTATTACAATATTGATGTTCATTTTGCGAAATTCGGCTAATTGCTGTCTAGGGCGAGATGCATCGCAGGGGCTGCCACGCTGCAGTGATGGGTTGATTTGCCCACCTTTTGGGAGCAGTTTCGCCGCGTCCTGTGTAAAGTGGCTCTTAATAATCATAAGTCAATTTCTGTGGCCGTTACCGCGTTCCCCGGCAGTAAGAGCACTGGTGCTGTCGGCCAGACTGCGACGTTCTCTGCCCCGGTCACGGGCCCTAGCCGGGCTGGCACGGTCTCGCGTCGGCCTGTCGCCAGCCTTGGCGGTGCGGTAGCCAAGCCGGTCCCCACCCTGGCCCCCAAGCCAGGGCCGGTTGCGGCGCCACCGCCAGCCGGCGACCCGTTCGACTTGGTGCTGCTCAGCCCCGAGCTCGCCGGCTCGGTGCCGCCAGAGGAGCTCGCCGGCGCGCGGGTGGTGGTGCTGGAGGCTGGCCGCGATGGGATTGGCCAGATCGGCGCTGCCCTGGCCGCCCATCCGGGCGCCTCGGTCGTTCGCGTCATCAGCCACGGCGAACCGGGCGCGTTGCTCCTGGCGGGTCAACGGATCAGCAATGCCACCCTTGAGGAGAGGGATGCTCAGATGGCCGCCTGGCGCCAGCACCTGGCTCCTGGCGCCGAGATCCTGCTCTATGGCTGCTCCGTGGCGGCATCGCCTGAAGGGCGGACCTTTGTAGATGGGCTCGCGGCACTCACGGGGGCCGCGGTGGCTGCCAGCGTCACCCCCACCGGTGCGGCCGCCCAGGGCGGTGATTTAACGCTTGGCTATGCAACCGGGCCCATCAAAGCCCAAACGGAACGCTTTTCCCAGGCCTGGGATCACTCCGGCCTGATCTTGGCGGCGCCCGAGTTCACCAGCCCTGCCAGCGCCGATTTCAGTCGCACGGTGGCCGGATCGTTTGCTGTGGCGGCCACGGGCTCGCCGATGTATTCGATCGCTCCAGCAACCTTTTTTGAAAGTAGTTCCACCACCCTGCCATCGGATTGGGCCCTCAGCAACGCCCAAATCAGCGGTGGTTCGGCTGCGCTTAACCCGGCCACCGCTAGCACCAACGGCGCGCTCATCTTGCCTAAGCTAGGTGCCTCAAGCCCTGGCTCCTTCACCGCCCGATTTAACTACACGGCTGGCAATGTCACCGTTGGCGGTACTACGGCCAGCGGAACCAGCTTCAACTACGGCACGATCACCAGCGCCACAGGTAGCGCGACCTCCATGGTCGGCAGCAACGGCCTCGTGGTCAGCTTTTTAGAGGCTTACACCAAGGCGGGGGCTACGACCACAACAGTGCCCTCGTCCGTTGAGGTGCGCTGGAATGGCACGGTCATCGCCTCGGCGCCCGTCAGTTTTGGCATCGGGGCCAAGCCGGTGCAGATCAAGCTGGATGCGGCCAATCTGCTGTCGGTCAGCTATGACGGCGCCCAGGTATTAAACGCGAACCTGAGCGGCAAGGTAAACGCCGCCGACCGCGCCAACTGGCAGTTCGCCCTGGGCTCGGCCAACACCAGCGCGAACGCCAGCAGTCACAGCATCGACAACCTTGCGATCGTGACAAACGGGGGGCTGCCCGCCGGACTATCGCTCGACCCCAGCACCGGTGTGATCTCCGGTACGCCCACCACGGCGGCGAGCGCGGGCCAGCACGTGTTCAACGTGGTGGCCACCAATGCCGATGGCGCCACTTCGCAACCATTCAGGCTGAACCTGGCCTCTGGCGCGCCCGTCTTCAGCAACTCCTCGACCCAGGCATTGCTACCTGGAGTGCCCAGCGCGATTGCCATCGCGGCAGCCGGCAGCGCCGGCCCGACTACCTACAGCGTGGCGCCCCAGACCTTGATCAGCACCCCGCTGGCCAACGACCTTGATCTGCCCACGGGTGCCTACATCAATGGCAGTAGCCGATTCAATAACGGCGCGATCGAACTCACCCAGAACACGAACAATCAAACCAGCTTTGTTCAATTCCTGGGCCAGGGTGAGCAGAACCCCACGGCATTTACGGCCAGCTTCAACTACAAGGTGGGCGGCGGCACCACGGTGGGCGGTGGCGGCATCAGCTTTAACTATGGCAACCCCGGCGATAACGGCAAGGGATTGCGCGTTTCCATCACGGAACTGCCAACCAATGCCACCACAAATGCAAACCTGCAGGTGTCTGTTTGGTGGAACACCACTAAAGTTGGCGAAACCACGATCGCCAACCCCTTCACCAGCGCTCTTTATTCCAGTAACAATCCCTACCTGCCCGTCAAGATTGCGATGAGCGCCGAGGGGCGCCCGCAGGTGTGGGTGAACAATGTCCTTGCTTTTGACACAGGCAATGTCACGGGTTGGCAGACCGTCGACAAATCACTTTGGGCCTTCGGCTTCACGGGCACCACCGGCGCCAGCAATAACAACTTCCACACCATTAACAATGTGGTGATCGGCAGCAACGGCGTGTTGCCGCCGGGCCTGAGCCTCAATCCCAACACCGGCGTGATCAGCGGCCAGCTGGGCATCGGCACCGCCGTGGATCCATACGTCAATGTCACAGCCACCAATGCTGCGGGCAGCACAACTCAGCTGATCAAGCTGGATGTGAACCCCAGCAACACCCTGCCCGGCCAGCGCCCGGGCACGGGCACCAGCCTCGGCGGCCCCGATGCCCTTGGCGCCACCGGCGAACAGTTCCGCAACCTGAGCGCCTTCGCGGCGCTCACCACCGACGGTCAGGTGAAGGTGTGGGGCAACACCCTCAACGGCGGCCTCCAGGCCGATGCACCCGCAGGCACGGGCTACACCCTGATCACCTCCAACGAGAGGGCCTTCGCCGCGTTGAAAAACGACGGCTCGATCGTCTCGTGGGGCTTTAGCGCCAACGGTGCCACGGGCGAGCCCACGGGCACCGGCTACCAGATGATTTCGGCCAGCCGAGATGCTTTCGCTGCCATTAAAAACGATGGCAGCATCGTCGCCTGGGGTAACACCGCCAACGGTGGCTCCTTTGGCACCATCAGCACCAGCTCGCCCACCGGCACCGGCTACCTGCGCATCTTCGCCAACGGTGGCGGCTTCACGGCCCAAAAGAGTGACGGCACGATCCGTGCCTGGGGCAACAGCAGCAGCATCGGCTCGGGCGCGCCTCCCGTGCCGCCCACAACGAATTTCACCCGCGTCACGGCCAACGGCTACCAGGCGAGCACCAACTCCTTCGGCGCGTTCGCGGGCCTCGACAGCAAGGGCTCCATCATCACCTGGGGTTCGACAGCTACTGCCCCCACCGCGGGCAAACCCAACAGCTCTGGCTGGCAGGACATCGTCCCCACTGCCAAGGCCTTCGCGGCGATCGACAGCAACGGCACCATCGCTGCCTGGGGCGATTCGGCTTTCGGCGGCGGTAGCACCTCAACGTCACCGACCCTCACCTACCTCAAGGCCCCCACCGACAGCGGCTACCGCCAGCTGTACGGCAACAGCTCGGCCTTTGTGGCGGTCCGCCAGGACGGCTCCCTTGCCGCCTGGGGCAACTCGACCAATGGCGGCTCCGGCGCCCCCACCGGCACGGGCTACACCCAGGTGTACTCCACGCTCAATTCGTTTGCGGCCCTCAAGGCCGACGGCAGCATCAGCGTTTGGGGCAGCGCCCTAGAGGGCGGCAACACCACGGTGGCCCCAGCAGCCACGGCCACCGGCTACACCAACCTGTTCAGTAGCCAGGGCGCCTTTGCGGCCCTCAAGGGCGACGGCTCGGTCAGCGTGTGGGGTGACACCAGCATGGGCGGCACGGGCGGCCCCACCGGCACCGGCTGGACTGAGATCACCAGCTCGGGCACGGCGTTTGCCGCCCGCAAAACCGATGGCAGCCTCTATTCCTGGGGCTCCTCGCTCACCGGCGGCACCGGTGCCCCCACGGCCAGCACCTACCTCACGGTGCAGTCGCCCACGTTGGCGAAGCCCTATTTCCCGCAGGCCGCCGGCGCGCCGGTGAACCTCGCCATGAACCAGACGGTGCCCTCGCAACTGTTCCTGGGGATCCAGGGCGATGGCCTCAACTTCACGATCACCAACGGCACGCTCCCCGCCGGCTTGAAGCTCGATGCCGCCACCGGCTGGATCCATGGCAACCCAGCCGAGCCGGGCACCTTTCCGCTCACGATCAACGCCACCAGCGCCGCGGGCAGCGTCACCCAGACCTACACCCTGCGGGTGGAAAGTTCGCTGTTGCCCAACCAGCGCCAGGGCACGGGCGCCGTTTACAGCATCGGCTCGGGCACGGAAGTCGTCAACTCTGGGGCCTATGCCGGCCTCACCGCCAACGGCAGCATCTACGCCTGGGGCCAAGGCCTGGTTGGCGGCACGGGTGCGCCCACCGGCACCGGCTACACCCAAATCACCTCCAACTACGAGGCTTACGCCGCGCTGAAAGTTGATGGCAGCATCAGCGCCTGGGGTAAGAGCACCTCCGGTGGCACCGGTAGCAGCGGTGTGCCCACGGGTACCGGCTACACCAAGATCTACGCCTCACGGTCAGCCTTCGCTGCCCTGAAGACCGATGGCAGCATCACCGCCTGGGGCGATACCTTTTTTGGCGGAAGCGGGGCGCCCAGCGGCACCGGTTTCACCAAGATCTACACCAACAACTTAAGCTTTGCCGCGCAAAAGGCCGACGGCAGCATCACGGTCTGGGGCGCAAATCTTGGCGGCAATACCCCAACCGGCAGCGGCTACACCAGCATTACCCCCAATTTCGACGCCTATGCGGCCCTCAAGAGCGACGGCAGCATCACCGCCTGGGGCGGCACCGCCTGGGGCGCCAGCGCCGCGCCTGCGGGCACCGGCTACGCCAAGATTTTTGCCAGCCCCAATGCCTACGCGGCACTCAAGAACGATGGCAGCATCGCCGTGTGGGGTGCCACCGCCACCGGTGGGACCAACGCCCCAACCGGGACCGGCTTTGTCGATATTTGGTCTTCGGGCACCGGCTTCGCCGCGCTGAAGAGCGATGGGTCCATCGTTTCGTGGGGCGCTTCGGGCGCCAATGGCACCGCCACACCTTCTGGCACAGGCTTTACCCAGGTTTTTTCCACCAGCGGAAGTTTCGCGGCGCTGAAGGCCGACGGCTCGATCGTCTCCTGGGGCGCCACCGATAGCGGTGGCTCCGGCGCGCCCATGGGCACCGGCTACACCACCATCTACAGCAGCCAAAAAGCCTTCGCCGCCCTGAAGGCTGATGGCAGCATCACCACCTGGGGCCATTCCAACTTTGGGGGCAGCGGCGCGCCCGCAGGCACGGGCTACACCCAGATCTTCAGCCGCTCAAGCTCCTTTGCCGCCATGAAGGCGGACGGCACCGTTTCCGTCTGGGGCCCGGCCACTCAAACCGCAAAATGGTCGAGCCTGGTGCCGCTTGGCTCGATCCAAAACGCCACCGCGGTGGTGCCCGCCCGCGAATTCGGCCTCACCGGCAACCTGCCCGCCGCCCGAAACGGCACCTTGCTGGCCACCCAGGCCCTGGGCCTGAACGGCACGGCGGCCTACCAGGTGGGCGCCAACAATGGCCTTGGCCTGGGCAGTGCCATCACCGCCGGCAGCTTGCCGGACGGACTCAGCCTCAATGTGGCCACTGGCTATTTGGAAGGCACGGCCACCAAGAGCGGCACCTCCAACTTCACGGTCACCACCTACAACGGCAGCGGCCAATCGAGCCAGGCCTATTCACTCACGGTGACGGGTTCCAGCACCTCCACCGCCGCGCCCACGTTCAGCACGGCCAAACCGATCGGCTATGCCAACTACGCCATCGGCAAACCGGCCAGCTACGACCTGAGCGCGGTTGCGACTCCAACAACTGTCCCGCTGAACTATTCGCGGATCGCCGGCACCCTGCCCCCCGGCATGACGCTGAAAACCAACGGCACAGTGGACGGTACCCCCACCACACCCGGCACCTACCAGTTCACCCTGGCCGCCAGCGACAGCAAGGGCGTTGCAACGCAGACCTTCACCATCGAGGTAAGCGGCGACACCCCCAACCAGCGCCCCGGCCAGTACCCGGCCATCGCGGCTGGTAGCAGCGGCAGCCAGGGCATCAACGAGTCCGCCTTCGCCGCCCTTAGGCCCAACGGCAGCATCATCACCTGGGGCGACAGCGCCGCTGGTGGCGCCGGTGCGACCGGCGTGCCGACCGATCTGGGCTATGTGCAGATCGCCCAAACCAACAAAGCCTTTGCGGGCCTGCGCTACGACGGCGCCATCCAGTCTTGGGGTGATACCGCTTCCGGCGGACTGGGTGCGCCCACTGACAGCGGCTACACCCGGCTGTTCTCCAATGGCTCTGCCTTCGCCGCCCTCAAGGCCAACGGCAGCATTGTCTCCTGGGGAGCCGACAACGCCGGCGGCAGCGGCGAACCCACGGACACGGGCTACAGCCAGATCTTCACCAACAGCGAGAGCATGGTGGCCCTGAAGGCCGACGGCAGCCTCGTTGCCTGGGGCAACTCGGCGACCGGTGGCTCCAGCGCGCCCACCGGCACCGGCTTTGTCACCATCACCGCCAACGCCACCGCCTTCGCCGCCCTGAAGGGTGATGGATCGCTCTGGGCCTGGGGCAACAGCACCAATGGCGGCCTGCAGCCCACCCTGCCCACCAACAACAGCTACACCGCCATCTATTCCAACCCCAACGGCTTCGCGGCGCTGCGGGCCGATGGCACCATCGCCACCTGGGGCAACACGCTCGCGGGCGATGTGGCCTTCACCGGCGGAAACAACTTCGTCAGCATTGCGTCGAACAGTGGGGCCTTCGCGGCGCTGCGGGCCGATGGCACCGTCACGGCGTGGGGCAATTCACTCAAAGGCGGCACCGGCACCAGCGGCACCGGCTTCACCGCCCTCTATTCCACCGATAGCGCCTTCACGGGCCTAAAGGCCGATGGCTCGATGGCTTCCTGGGGCGACAAAGCCGCTGGCGGCATTAACACGCCCGCGGGGACAGGTTATATCACGATCGTTTCCAACCCCCAGGCGTTCACCGCCCTCAAGAACGATGGCAAGGTCTACTCGTGGGGGAACGCCAACTCCGGCGGCAACGCCAAGGCGCCACCGGACAGCGGTTTCACGCAGGTCTTCTCCAACAAGTACTCCTTCGTTGGGCAAAAAACCGATGGCAGCCTGGTGGCCTGGGGCAACTCCAGCTTCGGCGGCTCAGGCGTGCCCACGGCCACGGGCCTGACAGTCAGCTCGGCCCGGGCGGCGATCCCCTATCAACCAGCGGGCACCAGCGGCGACCTGCCCACCGCCTTCCTGGGCAAGCCGATCGGTGCCGACGGCGGCGCCGGCCCCGCGGCCTATCAGGTGGGCGCCAATAGCCAGGGCTCCTACTCCCGCATCAGCGCCGGCGCCTTGCCCGGTGGTTTGTACCTCGACCCGGCCACGGGGTTCCTGGCTGGCACCCCCGCTGGCCTGCCTGGCACCTATTCGTTCACTGTCACCACCACCAGCGCGGTGGATTCAACGGGCCAGGCGTACACGCTGGATGTGAAAGATCCGCTGGCGGTGATGCTGCCCAACCAGCGGGTGGGCAGCGGGGCGAGTTTTAGTAACGGGACGGGCCAATCCGCCAGAAACCAAACCGCGTTTGCCGCGTTAAAAACCGACGGATCGATCACCGCGTGGGGCGACAGCACTGCGGGTGGCAGTGGTGCGCCGATCGGCACGGGCTTCACCCAGATTTATTCCTCCGGCTCTGCCTTTGCCGCCCTAAAAGCCGACGGGTCGATCACCGCTTGGGGAAGCACCAGTGCCGGTGGCACAGGCGCCCCTGCCGGCACGGGCTACACCCAGATTTATTCCACGGGCAGTGCGTTTGCTGCGTTAAAAGCCGACGGCTCGATCACCACCTGGGGCGATGCAAATGACGGAGGCACCGGCGGTGCAACCGGCACCGGCTTCACCCAGATGTATGCCTCCGGTCGTGCGTTTGCCGCTTTGCAAGCCAATGGGGCCATCACCGCGTGGGGCGATGCCAATTACGGCGGCACCGGCGCTCCCACAGGCACGGGTTATACGCAGGTTTATTCCACCGGTTCAGCGTTTACCGCCCTGAAAGCCGACGGCTCGCTGACCGCGTGGGGTAGCAACAGTTCCGGTGGCACCGGCGCACCCACTGGCACCGGTTACACGCAGGTGTATTCCACTGGCTCAGCCTTTACTGCCTTAAAAGCCGACGGCTCGATCACCGCCTGGGGCAATACGGCGAATGGGGGCAGCGGCGCTCCCGTTGCGGCGGGCTTCAAGCAGGTGTTTTCCAATACCAATGCATTCGCCGCGTTGAATGCCAACGGCACGATTACAGCTTGGGGCTCTAGCCTGCATGGAGGTACAGGTGCGCCTGGCACCTCGGGCTATAGGGAGATTTATTCCACCGGCAGTGCCTTTGCCGCGTTGAAAGCCGATGGGTCGATCAGCGCCTGGGGCGATGGCACTGCGGGTGGCACAGGCGCGCCAACTGTTTCGGTCACGGGCTTCACCAAGATTTACTCCAGCCAAGGTGCATTTGCCGCCTTGAAAGCCGATGGCTCGATCACGGCATGGGGCAATAACGCTTTTGGTGGCAGCGGAGCGCCTGCCGGCAGCGGCTTCACCCAGATTTATTCCAACGGATCTGCCTTTGCCGCGCAGAAAGCCGACGGGTCGATCAGCGTCTGGGGCAGTGCCGCTAACGGTGGCAGCGGCGCGCCAGCCGGAAGTTTCGCCACGGTGCAATCGGCCCTGGTGAGCGACCCCGAGTTTGCCGCCTTCCCGGCCAACTCCGCCCTCTCCACCAAAGCGAACCTGCCCTTCTTCGCCAACCTGGGCGCCCAGGGCGTGGGCTCCCGCTACGAGATTGCGGTGGGCAAGCTGCCAACCGGCCTGACGCTGGATCCCACCACCGGAGTGGTGAGCGGCATCCCCTCGGCCCCAGGCAGCTATTCGTTCATTTTGGCGGCCTCCAATCCTGCGGGCGTTGACACGCAGGTGTTCAACTTGGTGGTGGAAGCGAGCGCTGCCCCGAATTTCACCAGCGCCGATAAAATCACCGTAACCACGGGCACTTTAAGCGCCTTCACCGTCGTTGCGACCGGCACCCCCGCTCCCACCTACTCCGTGTCCGCGGGCACCCTCCCCAGCGGCGTCACCCTTGACGCCACCACCGGCGTGCTGAAGGGCATCCCTGCGGCGGGCAGTGGCGGTGTGATCGATCTAACCATCAGCGCCACCAACACCGTCGCAAGCACCAACCAGGCCTTCAAGCTGTTTGTGAACCAGGCACCTGGCATCACTAGTGCGCCCAGCAACACCATCGAAACCGGCAAGTCCGGCAGTTTCAACTTCATCGCCAGCGGCTACCCCGCCCCCACCTTCACCACCAATGGCCCCTTGCCCACGGGTGTGACCCTGACAAGCACGGGGGAGCTGAGCGGCACTCCGGCAGCAGGCAGCGGTGGTGTGTATGTGTTCACCGTTGTGGCGGGCAACAACGTCGGTAATAGCTCCAACCAGAGCTACACCCTCACCGTGAACGCGCTGCCCACATTCACCAGCGCCACTAGCTCTGGCTCTGCTTTCGTCAAGGACCAATCGGGCAGCTTCATCGTCGCCGCCACCGGCTTCCCCACAACCGTGACCTACGGATTGGCTGCCGGCAGCAATCCCCTCCCCGCCGGTGTGACGCTCGACAGCACCACCGGCGTACTCAGCGGCACGCCTACGGCGGGCGGCGGCGCTTACACCATCACCCTCGAAGCCAGCAACGGCGCCGGTCGCACCAACCAGACCTTCACGGCCAATGTGGGCGAGGCCCCCGTGATCACCAGCGCCGCTAGCGGCAGCTTTAATCCCGGCACTGCCGGCAGCTTCAGCTTCACCGCCAGTGGTTTTCCCGCCCCAAGCTTCTCCGTTACCAAGGGGGAACTGCCCCCAGGTGTCAGCCTCGATGCCTCAACCGGCCTGCTCAGCGGCACCTTGGCGGCGGGCAGCGGTGGCGATTACAGGTTCACCGTCACGGCGAGCAACGGCATTGCCACTGCCACCAAGGACTTCACCCTGAGCAGTGGCGTGTTGCCCGCCACTGCCTTGAAGATCCTGGCCCCGTCTGGTGTGGTCAGCGGCAGCATCAATACGGTTTCGGTTCAGGCAGTTGATGCCAATGGCAACGTCGACAAAACCGCCACTGGCACGGTGACCCTTGAGGCTTCGGGTGCCGGCAGCCTGGACAAAGCAGGCAGCAGCGGTGCCCTCACCGCCAACCTGACCGATGGCGTGGCCACCTTCACGGGCCTGGTGTATCGGGCCTCCGGCGATGGGGAGTCGTTCACGTTGAAAGCCTCCAGCGGCAGCCTCAGCAGTGCAGCCCAGCAGCCCATCGTCGCCGATGTGGTGGCGACCAAACTCGAGATCCAGGGCACCCCCAGCATCACAACCTTGAAGTCGGGTGATCCAGGCATCCTTAGCGGTTTGCGCCTGGTGGGTGTGGATGCCTCGGGAGTGATCGACAAGCAGTGGTTGGCCGGTGGAAGGGTCCAACTCAGTCTCACGGGAGCGGGCAATGTCCCCCTGGGTGGGGTCGTGGGCGCGTTGGCCCTCGCCAATGGCAGCGCCCTGGGCGTCACCGACACCAGCACCACCACGATCACCCTGGACAGCAACGCCATTGGCAGCGATGGCAGCATCGATTTGGGCGCCCTGCAGCTCACTTACACCAACGACCCCAGTGGCAGTGACACCGAGGCTTTGGCCCTGAAGGCTGAGCGGCTGAGCGGCCCGGGCCCCGCCCCCAAGCCAGCCCTGTCATCGACCCTCACGAGCAGCAGCAGCATCAGGGCCAACACGGCCCCATCGCTGGGCCTCGGCACGGGCACTCCCGCCTTCATCGAGGCCGGCGGAATCCTGAACGCCACTCCCGGCACTGGCCCGGTGGCGGTCGCGCCGAATGCCGAACTCAGCGACACCGAGCAAACCAACTTCGCGTCCCTCACTTTGGTGATCACCAATGGGCAGGCGGGGGACCTGCTTGACCTCAGCAGCCCCCCCACGGGCCTGAAGGCCAACTACGACCCATCCACAGGAACCCTGCGCATCACCGGTAACGCCAGTGTGGCCGATTACCAGGCCGCCTTACGCGCAGTGACGTATGCCAATACCAGTGAAAACCCCGATGCCTCGAACCGCACGATTGCGGTCACGGTGAATGACGGTGAGCCGATCAATAGCAGCACCACCGTGAATCAAACCATCACTGTGACTGCCGTGAATGATGCCCCCACGCTGGGGGCTCTGGCCGCCATCACCGCCACGGAAGACACCCCCCTAACCCTCAATCTCAGCGGCCTGGCCCCGGCGGACGCCGATGCCGAGGCCACACCCTTGACCCTGCGGTTGCAAGTGAGCCAGGGCAGCCTCAAGGCCAGCGGTGGTGCGGGCGTCAATGTGAGCGGTAGCAGTGGGGCGGAGCTGGTTGTCGTTGGCAGCGCCAGCAGCCTCAGGGCCTACCTGCAAAGCAGCAATCCGGTTCAGTTCATCCCCGAGGCCCAGGCCAATGGGGCCATGACCCTGAACTACAGCCTCGACGATGGCCTTGCTGCACCCACTACGGGCAGCACCACCATCAACGTGGCGGCTGTGAATGATCCAGCCATTTTCAGTGGGGTGCCCGCTGCCGGCAGCGTGGCCCGCCTGCGCCACGGCGAGCCCACAAGCTTGAGGAGCCTGATCGGCAACACGCCAATCAGCGTGGACGATTTGGATCTGGCCGAGTACAGCAACAGCCGCACCACCCAGTTGACCCTGGATGTAACGAACGCCAACCTCGGCGGCCTCAGCGACGGTGCCCACAGTGGCGGCGCCATGCTCACGATCAGCCCGGCCCCGGCGAGCCGCTGGGTGGTAACTGGCACCTTGGACGAGATCAATCGCCTGTTAGCCGATTCAGCGATCACGTTGCGATCCACCAAACCTGGTGCCGTAGATCTGAGCTTGAACCTCAACGATGGCTCTGGCTCCACCACCACCGCCGGCCTTCAGTTCCAGGCCGTGAGTGATCCAGGTCTGAATTACATCTCCGGGAATGCAAACCGCACGATCAGTGCCGGTTTTGGCGAGAGCCTGGGCTTCCTCTCGATCACCGATCCCGATGCCCTTAGCGCTCCCCAGACCTTCACGCTCACGATCAGTGATCCAAATCCTGTCAGCGGGACTGAGCTCTATGGCCTCAGCGATGGTGATAGCACGGTCGATGGCATTCAGCTCACGGGAACGGCCACGCAGATCAACGCCCAACTTCAGGATGCTCGCTACAGGGCTGCTGCGTTGGGGGGCTCTACCCGGACGCTGAGCCTCAGCAATGGCCTAGCACCACCGATCATCAGCACCGTCAGTTTCACCGCGATCAATTCACCCCCCACCCTCAACCAGATCGGCACCCTGAATGGAGCCAAGGAAGATCAACCGTTCGCAATCTCCTTCGCCGATCTCGCCGCCATTGCCGATGAGGCCGATCCGGGCGGCAGCGTGGAGGGCTTTGTGGTGAAGGTGGTCAGCAGCGGCAGCCTCAGGATTGGCAGCAACAAAAGTGTTGCCACATCCTGGCTCCAAGGCACCAATGACAAGATCACCCCAACCCTGAACGCCTACTGGACCCCGGCCCCCAATGCCAACAGCACAGGCAGCAATGCCCTGAATGCGTTCGAAGTGACAGCGCTGGACAACAGCGGTGCTGAATCCATCTCAGCAAAGACGGTCACAGTGGTGGTGGACCCGGTGAATGATGCACCAACGTTTAGTTTGGTGCCGTCGATTGATACCGGCGTGAGCACCGGTATCAGTAGCGCCCTGGTGGATTTCACCGTTGCAGATGTCGACGGAGATGCGTTGACGCTGACGCTCTCCCCTGTGAACGGAACCATTGGCGGCCTCCATGATGCCAATACCAGCCGGGACGGCATTCAGCTCACTGGCAGCGCCAATGACATCAACAGAGACGTGGCCAAGGCCACCTTCACGGCAACCTCCGACGGCAATGCCAGCATCAACTTGACACTGGAAGATGGCGGCACGGTGCTGGCGACAGAGAGCTACAGCTTTACTGCTAAGAAGGTCAATAGTCTGCCCAGCTTGAGCAGCCCAGGTTCCCGAAGGCCGATCACCACCAATCTGGCCGCATCCCTTAACGGCTACATCGCTGTGAGTGATGCCGATACGGACCAAACCTTAACCCTGACCCTGACGCCGACTGGCGGTGTTTTCCGCAACCTGGCCGATGCCAACCCAAGTACAACTAATCAGATCGAACTGAGCGGCACCGTTGCTGAGATCAATGATGCCCTGGAGGATGGCTTCTTTGTGGCCGGTGCCAGCGGTAACGCCAGCATCGCTGTGAGTGTTAACGATGGCATCGATACGGCGAATGCTAATTACACCCTTTACGCCAGCAATGCGGCACCGACCCTAAGCCCGGTGAATGCCCTAGGCGGCGGCAAGGAAGATCAGGCCCTCTCGATCAGCTTCGGCGATCTTTTAGCCGCTAGCAATGCCGCCGATAGCAATGGCAGCGTTACCGCCTTCGAGGTAACGGAGTTTGATTCAACGATCGGGACCTTAATGATTGGTGTCAGTATCTGGTCTACTAACAACAAGACTATTGATGCCGACCACGCCGCAATTTGGACGCCGAAGCCAAATCTGAACGGCATCCCCATGGCTGCCGTGTTCAAGATCAAGGCCATCGACAACGACGGCCTCAGCTCAACGGCGGCCGTGGATGTGGCGATCAACGTGGCGGCGGTGAATGATGCGCCTGTTCTCAGCACGATTAACGGGACCTACCCTTACGCCGGGGTGAATGAGGACACCGCCACCATTGGGGTCACCGTGGCCGATTTGCTGGGTGGAACTAGCAACCGTGCCAGCGATCCAGATACGGTCAGCAGCGCCAGCATTGGCATCGCCATTAGCGGGGCCACAGGCCTCGGCACCTGGCAGTACTCCACCACCAACGGCAGTAGTTGGTCGGCCTGGACCCCTGTGGGAACGGTGGCCACCAGTGCGGCCTTAATTCTCGATCGCAACAACAGCCAGGTGCGCTATGTGCCCGCTGGCAGCGGCAGTGAAAGCGGTGTCAACGCACCCACATTGGCCTTCCACGCCTGGGATGGCAGTGATGGCAGCCCGGTGGGCACCAAGGTGGATGTCAGCAGCACCGGTGGGTCCAGTGCCTTTTCGAGCGCCACCAATACGGCTTCAGTCACCGTGAGTGCGGTGGATGATCCCCTCACCCTCAGCCTTTCGCGCCCCACCACGACCAACAACGGCACGGCTGCGGCAATCACCTATCAGGAGCTGGATCTTGATGGGATAACTGGTAACGACCTGCTGCTGCTCGATTCCGGCCTCACCCTGAACGACCCCGATAGCGACCAGCGCCTCAGCGCCGTCAAGCTATTGATCAACAGTGGCCTGGTGGCGGCGGAAGATCGGCTCGAATTGCAGGGTTCCACCACGCCCAGTTCGTCTGTGGTTAGTGGCGACACAATCCTCACCAGCTATCGCAGCTTCACGGTGGGTTCCGGCCCCGCCATAGAGGTGAAGGCCAAATACAACCAGACCACCGGCGTACTGGACTTGAGCACCACAGGGGCCAACACCGAGGCGTTCTGGCAAGAGGTGTTGCGCAACGTGGGCTATCGCAACACAAGTAATGCTCCTACGACCACCCTTGGCAGCCAGGCCCGGGTGCTCCAGGTGGAGATGCTGGCCGACAACATGTTTGTGCGGCGCGAAGCCGGCATGCCGCACTTCTATAAATATGTTAGCGATTCTGGAATCAGTTGGACCGATGCCAAGAGGGATGCAGCGCTTCTGAACTACGGCGGAATGAAAGGTTACCTGGCCACGATCACCAGTGGCGACGAAAACACCTTCCTTTACAACTTGCTTCCTGCCAATGCCTGGATTGGTGCTTCTGATGGCCCCACTGAGGGGACTTGGAAATGGGAAACAGGCCCAGAAGCAGAAGCGGGGACAGTCTTCTGGAGTGGTGCCAGCAACGGCACCCCCGTGGGCGGCAACTACGCCAACTGGGATAGCGGAGAGCCTGATAACCAGGGCGCAGTAATTTATCGAACGCAAATCTACTATGAATCGTGGGACTGGCTTGAATGGTATCCAAAGGAAAGGCAGGTGCCAAATGGACATCGTCCGGAAGATTACGCTCAGATTAGTTCTTCTGATGGACAGTGGAATGACTTTGAGAATACAAGCTCCCCTGGAGGCTACCTCGTAGAATTCAGCAGCCCCACAGTCGCCGATGTCACCTTCGGCAAGACCTTTAATCTCTCCATTCAGGCCGGTAATGACGCGCCGATTCTCAACAGCCCAGCGGTAACTCTCACTCCAATCGCTGAAGATGCGGTGGGCAATAGCAATGCAGGTCAGCAGATTTCGACCTTCATTCTGAGCACGATCAATGACTTCGACAGCCCCTCTGCCCTTGAAGGAGTTGCCATCACGGGCCTGAGTAGCGGCAATGGCACCTGGCAATACCGGCTCGATACCAATGGCAACTGGTTGGCGATGGGCAGCTTGTCGGATAAATCATCCCTGCTGCTGCGCCCCACCGATTGGGTGCGCTTCCTGCCCGATGGCGAGAACGGCACCAGCGCCAGCTTTACCTACCGCGCCTGGGACCAGAGCAGGGGCAGCGGCAGGCAAGGCACCTTGGTGGATACCTCTGAGAATGGAGGAAGTGCGGAGTTCTCTGACGACAGCAACATAGCCAGGATCACTGTTACGGCGGTGAATGATGCGCCCGTCTGGAACAGCTCCACCGCTATCGATTTGGGCACCATTTCTGGGAGTGATCCGAGCAATCCTGGTGTGCTGGTGAGTGCGCTGGTGGCTAGTGGTTCCGATCCCGATAGCGGCGCTCCGGCCCTTGGCGCTGCCCTGGTGGGCCTCAATGAGATTGTTGGTATTAACGATATTGGCAACTGGGAGGTGTCCACTGACAACGGTGGACACTGGATAGCCCTCAGCGGCGTGAGTACGAGCAGCGCCCGCCTGCTAGCCCCCACCGATCGCCTGCGCTTTGCCCCCATTGGTGCCGTGGGCGGTACGGTGACCCTGGATCTGCGCCTTTGGGATCGCACCAATGGCACCCCTGTCGACCTCAGCATTGACAACAGCTCTGGCGGCATCACGGCCTATTCCAGAGACATCCGCAGCGTGAGCGCCACGGCGAACGGCATCACCCTCAGCGGCACCCCCACCAGCGCAAGCCTTACGGAGGAGGGGAGCCTCACGTTTGGCAGCATGATCAGCCTCAGCGAGGGCACCTTGCGTTCGGCCAGGGTGTTGATTGCCTCGGGACTCAGTGACGGCGATCTTCTGTCTTACATCGCCCCCGACGGCAGCCCGATCAGCGGCAGCTACGACGCCACCAAGGGGGAACTGCTACTCAGCAGCGTCCAAGCAGAGAGCAGCAACGACTACGAATTAGCCCTGCAGGCCGTCACCCTCACCCTGGGCGATGACCCGACCCAATTCAACAGCAAGCGCCAAATTGCCTTCCTGCTGGAGAACCTAACCGACTCCGCGGCCTACACCACGGTGACGGTGGGCGCCAAGGCTGATGCGCCCGTGCTCTCCGCCCCCTCTGCGGCCGCCACAGCGGTCGCTTACACAGAAGGCGGCAGTGCCGTAGCACTCCACCCAACCCTGACTCTCAGTGACGCCGACGATCTCCAGATCGCCTCGGCCACGGTCACGATCCGTGCCGGACGCACCAGCGGTGATCTTCTTCACTTCTCCGGTGCTAGTGATTCCCCGATTACGGCCACGGCCTACGACAGTGGCACGGGCGTTCTTCAGTTGAGTGGCACCGCAAGCCTGGCGGAGTATCAGGCGGCCCTGCGCTCCATCACCTTTGAGAACACCACCAGCAACCCCACCAACAGTGGTGCCGCCACCAGCCGCACGATCACCTTTGCGGTGACCGATGCCAATAGCGATGGCTTTGGCACCGCTGCCATCAGCAGCGATGTTGCCGTGAACCTGACGGTGACGCCGACCAACACGGCCCCTGCCCTCAGTGCCGGGCTCGATCGCAGCTACACCGAGGGCGGCCCGCCGGTGAGTTTGGATGCGGGCAGCATGATCACGATTACCGATGCCGACGACACCAACCTCAGCGGAGCGGTGCTGGAGATCCTGCCAAGTTTTTACACGAGCGTTCAGGGTCAGACCATCTTCAATAGCGGCTACAGCAGTGGTGATGAGCTGGCGTTGTCTTCAGCTCCTGGTGCCATCAGCAGCCGCTGGGAGGCCAGCAGCCGCAGGCTTATCCTCAGCGGCAACGCCTCGATAGCGAATTACCAAACGGCCCTGGGGGCGGTCACCTTTAGCAGCAGCTCCTCCGATCCCACCGCCAGCAGTAAGAGTCGCCGCATTGCCATCACGGTGAGTGATGCCAACCGTGATGGCAATGGCGCCGAGAGTGGCTGGGCGACGAGTAACAGTGCCGGGGTGGATATCACGATTTCGCCCCTGGCGGACGCGCCGGATGTCACGCCGGTTCTCAATGGTGCCCCGAGCACTGTCCCGGTTTACAACGAGGCTGGCGCGGCCATTGCCCTGGCCCCGTCCCTGAACCTCAGTGATGCGGACGACACCCAGCTGCAAAAGGCGGTGGTGAGCCTCACCACGGGTTGGCTGAGCAGCGACAAGTTGGGTTATACCCCAATCTCCGGCATCAACGGCAGCTTCGACGACAGCACCGGGGTCTTGACGTTCACAGGCACGGCAAGCCTGGCTGATTACGAAACGCTGTTGCGCTCGATCACCTATAGCAGCAACTCCAGCAGCCTGCCCGCCGGTGGCAGCCGCACGGTTACCTGGAAGGTTTTAGATGCCAACAGTGATGGGCTGACACCCCAATGGAGCACTGCCGCTACCAGCACGGTGGCCGTGGAGGGGATCAACCAAAAACCTGTGATCAATAGCAGCGGCAGTTTGAGTGCTAGTTACGTTGAGAACGACAGCCCGATTCTGCTCAACAAGCAGCTCACCCTCTCCGATCCGGACAGCACCCAGGCCTCGGGAGCCACTGTCACGATTACGGAGGGCTGGACGGCTGGCGACAGCTTGGCGTTAGCAGTGCCCATCAATGGTATCAAGGCCCAATTTTTTGACGGCATTGGTCAGCTCAGCCTTAGTGGCGTGGCCACCTACGGGCTCTACCAGCAGGCCCTGCGCTCGGTGGTGTTTAGCTCCAGCAGTGACAACCCCACGGCAGCCAGCATCGAGCGCACGATCAGCTGGCAGATCACCGACGTCGACACCAAGCCGGAACCCAGCGATCCGTTCACCACCACGATCAACCTCACTGCTGTCAATGACAACCCGACGCTGGGTGTCTTGGCCGCTTTTACAGGCCTAGTAGAGGACAACACGATTGCAATTAGCCTTGGAGATTTGATCAGCCTAGGCAGTGCCACGGATCCCGATGGCACTGTGGATGGCCTGATTGTGAAGGAGCTACTCAGTGGCTCCCTGAGGCTTGGTGACAGCGAGCAGACAGCTACACCCTACAACTCAGTCACCAATAACATCGTTAACAATACGATCAATGCCACCACTAATGCCTACTGGACCCCTGGGGCAAATGCCAATGGCAACGGCCTAAGTGCCTTTACTGTTGTGGCCAAGGATAACGCTGGTGCGTTGTCGATTCAGCCGCGCACCGTGCTGGTTGATGTGACTCCCGACGGGAGTGATGCAGCGGTGATTACCAAGGTGACCTTGCCGGTCAATGGCACCTACGGCACGAACCAGAGCCTGGATTTCAGGGTGGAGTTTGATCGGGCCATCACGGTCGATACGCGTAACGGCACGCCATCGTTGGCGATCACGCTCGATAGTGGCGGGCCTGTTTTTGCCACTTATTTCAGTGATCCGACCACCAATCCCAACCCCAGTCCCAATACTTTGGTGTTCCGCTACAGCGTGCAGGTTGGCGAGAAGGACCTCAGTGGTCTGACTTTGGCCAGCGAGATCGCCCTCAATGGCGGCACAATCACTGGCATTGATGACGGCCAACCTGTTGACGTGAACCGGACGTTGCCTGCTACGGCCTCCACCGGTGGTTTGCTAGTGGATGGCATCAACGACGCACCAGAACTCACCTCACCGCTCCTGCTCCCTGCGGGTTATCGGGAGGGTGATCCGGCGCTCACGCTCAATCCCGATCTGGGGCTTAGTGATTCGGACAGCACCACGTTTAGCTCGGCCACCGTACGCATTAGCGCTGGTTTCACCGATGGCGATGAATTAGTGCTCCCCAGCCAGGTGAGTGCCGCCACTGGTGTGCTGGCCAGCTGGGATGCCAGCAGCCACACGCTCACGCTCACCCCGGGCACGGATGCGGCGCGCTCCCTGCTGAATGCCCTCCGGGCCCTGCGGGCCGTGACCTACACCAGCAGCAGCGACGACCCCACCGCCCGCAACGCCACCCGCACCCGCACGATTGAGTGGCAGGTGAGTGATAGCGACCTAGCCACCAGTGCGGTGGCAACCGGCAGCTTCACCGTGACCCCGGTGAATGATGCGCCCCGGTTCTCCAGCCTTAGTGCGGGCACGGTGCAAGGCGAGGAGGATCGCGTCGCCGAGATCAGTTTTGCCGACCTTTTGGGCACTTCAAACGCCAGCGATCTCGATGGTGAGGTGACGGCTTTTGTGGTGCAGGGTGTTGCTAATGGCTCGCTGATGTTGGGCACCAGCGCTGACCTGGCCACGCCTTGGGCCGCCGGTTCTAACGATGGCATCCGCAGCGGCGTCAATGCCTATTGGACCCCTGCCGCCGATGCCAATGGTGTTGCCATGCCTGCGTTCACCGTGGTTGCTGCCGACAACGGCGGGGCCGTGTCGAGCACACCGGTAGCGGTGACGGTTGATGTCACTCCAGTGGCGGATATCGCCCAGATCACGGGCTTGCAACTGCCTGCGACTGGCACCTATGGCCCCGGTTCTGTCCTCCAGTTCGCGATCAGCTTCGATCGCGCCATCAGCCTTGATTCTGCTGGCGGCTTGCCAAGCTTGAGCCTGCAGCTCGATGGCAACCGCAGTGTCGTCGCTGTGCTTCAAGGCGCGCAAACTCCCGCCATTACCACCTTCGCCGCTGGCGATCAGCTCACCTTTGCTTACACGGTGCAAGCCGGTGACCTGTCTATTCCGAGCGGCATCCTCTTGCCCCTTGCCCTGACTTTGCCTGCAGGAAGTAGCCTCACCAACTCCGATGACAACCAGGCCTTTGCGGTCAACTTGGCTTTACCAGTGGCACCGGCCTCTGGTGTGGTGGTCGATGGCGTGGGCCCCGTGTTGGTTGCCATCAAGGCAGCGCTAGGCAGTGAGAGCAACCAGGCAGTCCAGACCTTCCGGGTGAGCTTTAGCGAGCCTGTACGCGGCCTGGATGCGACGGATTTCAAGCTGAGCAACACCGGCACGGCCAGCGGCCGGGTCACTGCCGTGCAAGCGGTGAATGCCAACAATGGTGTGGCCCAGCACTATGACGTGACGGTGGCTGAGATCAGTGGTCTCGGGCGCCTGGTGTTGGACTTAAAAACTAATGCCAGTGGCATTACCGATCTGCTGCGCAATCCGATCGCTGCTGGATCCACCACGGGTGGCAGCATCGAAGTGGATCGGGTTGGGGCCTTCTCCACAGTGGCTGGCGACGACCGGCTCAGCGAGGCTGAGGCTACCAATACCACTGGACTCAAGCTTAAGGGGACGGTTTCTGAGGCTCTGGCAGGTAAGACGTTGGAGCTTTGGATTGACAGCTTAATTGGCAGCACAATTGTCAGCACAAGGTTGACCACGGTGACCCCGTTGGTTGCCGCAGTCGATAGCAGTTGGTCTGGGGTGGTTCTGAACACCAGCATTGACTCTTTTGCCACCGGCGATTACACCCTGGTGCTAAAAGAAAGTGGCAATGCCATCGGCACTAAGGCGATCTCGATTGACCGTGAGCCCCCAACCTTGAGCAATCCGCTCACCAATACGGCCTTCAACCCCGTTTTCACCCTTTTCAATGGTGGGGCCTTACTTAATGCCGCCGGAGCGGCCGCCGACCTCACCCTGAAAGGCAGCACGGACGCCGAGCCGAACCAGCAGGTGGAGGTGCAACTGGGAGGCCTGCGGGGTCTGGCCTCGGTTGCTAATGATGGCAGCTGGGAGCTGACGTTCAAGAGCACGGAGTTGCAATCCCTTGGCGATGGTTCGATTCCCCTGTCCCTATTTGTGAGCGATTTAGCCGGCAATAGCACCACGGGGAACTACACGTTCACGCTGGATCGCCAGGCCGGAGTGAATCTGGCGAGGATTAGTGGCGATGGCTGGATTAATTTTGCCGAGAGCAGCAAAGCCCTCACCATTCGTGGGGTGGTGGATTCCGTTGAGGACGGCCAAACGGTGTCCATCCTCGTGGGATCGCGAACCATGAGCCCCAGCACGGCTTACACGGCAACCGTGGCTGCTGGCGCCTTCTCGATCAGCGTGCCGGCGGCTGATCTCAGCTGGGTCGATGGCAGGAGCTATGACATCACCGTGGGCGGCACCGATCGGGCTGGCAACCCATTCAGCCAGACCCAGGTGGTGAAGGCCGACCTGGTGGCGCCAACGCTGGATCTCAAGTTGGCAATTGGCTCTCGTGCCCCTGTTGCGATTAGCAATTCCCGCTTCCAAGGCCCGATTAACACGGCGAACAGCCTGAGTGGCTCTGATGTCGCTGCTGGCGTGGTGCTCGGCAGTGCCGCCAGCCCTGACGTCAGCACCACGGTGGTGAGCGTCAATGGCATCAGCCAGTTGATGTCGCCCACCAACAGCAACGGTACAAGCAGCTGGAGTTTGGTTCTAGATCCGGATCGCTTCTCGCTTCCCCAAGAGGGAACGGTGAACGTTTCTGCAACGGTGATTGATCTGGCGGGCAATAGCGCCACGGATAGCGCTTCAATCACGATCGATCGCGCGGCCGCGATTACGCTCAGCGTGCCCGTAGATGGGCCAGGCGGCAACAACATCTTGAATGCGACCGAAGCTGCCGGTTTGACGATTTCGGGCACGGCCACCCATGTCCAGAGTGATGGCACGGCCACTGTGGTTGTTGAGGTGCTGGCCGAGGGTGGCACAACGGCCTTGATTAGTAGCCCAGTTGTGCTTACTAGCAGCAACTGGACTGCGCCGCTTGATCTCAGCGGCCTGACCAACGGCAAGTACAGCCTGCGGGCCTCCATCAACGATGGGGCTCAAAATCAGGCTTCCGCAAGCCAGTCGTTTGCGATCAACACGGCCCCGCCGATGTTTATATCAACGGCTCTGGCAGGCGACTCCATCCTCAATGCCAGTGATCTGGCCAGTGCGGTGCCCCCCAGTCTCTCCGGCGTTGTGAGCAACGTCGAGGACGGCCAGCAGGTGATCGTGGAACTGCCTGGAGCGGGGTCGGGAGCTGGGGCGGTGCTCGGCCGCAGCCTGAGTGCAACGGTGACTGGTGGCGTCTGGAGTGTGCCGGTTCCGGCCGATTTGCTAGCGGCCTATGGGGCCAACAATGCTCCCTATGGTGTGAAGCCTCGTGTGAAACTATCGCTGACCAATCAAGCTGGCAATACAGCTACCAGCGACTACGAATTCACGGTTGATACGGCAGCACCTGTGCTGACCATGGCCATCCCAACCGACGACGACTGGGGATTGGCGGCAGCCAATCCCAAGGCCAATCAGATCACGCTGCACGGCACAGCGGACGGCCTAGAGCCTGACCAGGTCATCACGGTGGTGATCAACGGCAAGTCCCTGCAGGCAAGCCTTGTTGGCAGCGATTGGAGCTTGGTGGTGCCGAACGAGGTGCTGCTGAAGGGCGTGAGGGCCAGTGGCAACAGCCTGGAGGTGAGGGCGAATGATCGTGCCGGTAATTCAGCCGTCCTGGCCAGCAGTTTTGATGCCCTTGGGCTGAGCACTACCAAACCGATCATTGCGGTGCCGGCCGACCGCCAGGTTGTGGCAACGGAAGGCGATGGCCTGATCTTCCAGTTTCAGGCGAATCAACCGGTGCGTTGGAGCCTGGAGGATATTAATCCTGGCCTGGTGGATATTAACCCCACAACCGGTAGCTTCTCCTTCATTAATCCGATCAGCATCAGTGATGGCGAGGTTGAATGGATTGTGAGGTTTACGGTGGTTGCCACCGATGGCCGTGGCAACCGAGCCACCGAGACGTTGAATCTGGTGGTTGGCAATCTGGCCGATGCCAGCAGCGCTGCCATCGTGGATCCCTTGGATCAAGATGGCATTGTTGAAACGGTCGAAGATGCGGCCACCAATGGCCGGGTAGGGACTCGGGCGGGTGATCTCAATAAGGATGGCATTGCCGATAGCTTGCAGCTAAATGTGGCAGCCGTTCCTTGGATTAATAAGGATAATTTTGTGGCCGCCAATGCCAACCCAAGCAAGGCGATAGCCAACAGCTTTACATCGCTCCAGACAAGCCCTTCGGTGCGCATTGCTGATGTTCAAGTGCGCAATGCTGCGGATTTGGCGGTAGGCGGCAATGGTTCATCGGCCTTGCCTGCGCTGATCACCGCAAGCACCTCGCCTGGAGGCGGTAGCCAGCTGACGAGTGTGTCTTACCCCTATGACCCGCTTGTCTTTACGTTGCAGAGCTATGACGCCCAGACCCAGCAGGCGCTGAGCCGCTTCGTGGATGCCGATCCGGACCGACCCGGCGATCAGGTGCGGATCGTGATGGATCTGCCCGGCGATGGCCTGCTGATTAACACCTTATTGAAGTGGAACCCGAGCGCCAACCTCGGTGCAGGTGGCTGGTTTGAGTTTCTCGCCGATGGCAATCCCAACACCTTTGACAACGGCGCCGAGTTCTTTGATCGTGGCCCCGATGGCCGGATTAAACAGATTCAGATCACCTACACCGATGGTGATCCCCTTGGTGGTGATATCGATGGGTTGGTGAATGGGATCATCCAGGATCCGATTGTTCTCGCTAGCTCTAACCCGAACGGTCAGTACGGGCCGGCCTCAGTGACGGAGGTGCCGATCGTGACGGGCAATGGGACCAACCACAAAATGGTTAAGGCGTCCTTCTACGGTGGCTCGCTGCGGACTGTCAATTCAATCAATACCGATACGCCGGCGAACCTGGTTTCGCAACAGGAGCTGCAGTCACTCGCTAATAAATGGACTGGATTTCAACTTAATGGTGGCACGCTTGGCTTTGAGCTAGAGCTGCAGGAGGGCCAAAGCCAGGCCAGCCTCTATGGCGATTTGGAGTTAGTCGGTGCTGACCTAAAGCTAACTGACGGCTCTGGCAACCGGTTGAACAAGCGATTGGCTTACTACAGCTTTACCAATGGTGCTGCCGAGTCCCTGATTTACAACCCCCTGAAAAAGGCGGGTGCACGCTTCTACGACCGTAATGGCGATGGCACCGCTGATTTCCTCGCCCTGGCGATGGTCAATGGCCATTATGGTGATTCCGCTAGCGGTGGCGCGGGCGATCAGGTGATTAGCAACAGCTCCGCGGCGGCGATTGTTGATGGTGGTGTTGCATCGCTAATCCAGGTTGTTAATGACGCCAGAACCTTAACGGTTGCTGATGCAAGTGTGAATGCGGCGCCAGTCAATATGGTTCTGAAGGCAAGCTTGAAGCAACGGGTTTCAACGTCGAATCAGATTGGTTACCTGGTGCTTGATTCAACGGAGCTCGGTAATGTGCTCACCATCGGTAAGATGAAGGACAGGGCCCAGGCCCTCTTCTCAACCTTGGAATCCAGTGATCTGACCTTGCCCACGGATCCGAGCTTCACGGGTTTCCAACGGGAAATCTTGCTCGTGAATGGCCAAAGCGTTCGCTTCTTTGAGGTGAGTGATGGCTCCTTGGATGATATCCAAGACAGCAGTGATTCCCGGCTGCGTTTCTTCTCAATTGGTGAGCTTTCGGCCCAGAAGGCATTCCTGATCTCCACGAGTGGAGTTCAGTTTCAGCTGGATCTGATGAGTAGCGATCAAGGCCTGGAGGCCCTGATCGGCCAGGAGCAGGGCAGTGCGGCTGTGTTGGATTTCAGTACCTTCTCGGGATCGGAAACTGTGAAGGGTTCATTGGTGCTAGCCCGGGAAGCATCCTATGATTCTGTAACCGGTTTTTATCGCACTCTCGATTTGAAGGGCTCAGTAAGAGACTCCCTGGGGGCAATATTAAAACCAGGCGATGCTGGTTACACCGCGGCTGCGAAGATGAATATGGTGAGCGAGCTTTCAAGTCTCACGGTTGGCAACCTTAGAACGACTGTCAATGCCAACCTTGAAATCACTGAATCGACCTACCTGGCTCCGATAGCGATGGTGAACGGGGACACTTATTTTTCTTTTGCTGATGCAAGTAGCGATAAGTTGAACCACTTCAAGGTGATAGGAGGCAACCTGTTTGGCTTCGAGGACATGCGCGGATTGGGTGATCGTGATTATGATGATATGGTGATTGGCTTTAGGTTCTCTTCTGTTGGTGCGGCCGTGTAAGGACTTGGGATCGGGGCCGCTGGCTTAGCAAAATTGTTTAGTTTGATCATCAGCTTTTAGGGCTTGCTGGTCATGGCGCTTCCCTAGTGGCGCCCTAGGGGGCCTCTTCGGTTTGGGCCAAAAAGCGGCTGAACGCCCCATAAAGACGCAACGCCCCTTGGCTGGTGAGGTGATTGCCATCGCTGAACAGCAGTTGGCCCTGCGCGTAGGTGCGGCAGCTGGCCTGGGCTGGAGGGCACACACTGTTGAACGGATCGAAGACATCAATCACCGGGGATTGGCGTTCCAGTTCCCTCTGGAGGCCGCGGATGGCTGCGGTGTGTTGCAGTTCCAGCTGGCGGGATTCAGCCACGCCTCGGCAAGCCTGGGGGATCGCCCAGCTCGGACGAAACCACTCGCTATGGCAAAGGGTTAGGGGGATGGAGAGCTTGCTCTGTTCAAACGATGGCAAGGGCGATACCAGCACGAGCCGGGCACCCTGGTGTTTGATGCGACCGGCCAGCTGCAGGATCGAGCGCCTGTAGGCCTCAAAGCGTTGCGGTGCCTCGGCCCTGGGGCCTTCCCCGAGAGTACTGGGCAGGTTGGACACCAGAACCAGACGGTCGCCCGGTTGGATCGCCCGCCCTAGATCAGCGAGCCTGGCCTGGGCATGGGGCTGGCAGAGGCGGTAGCGATCGGAGCGGTGGCGATCCTGGTGCCAAGGCTGAAAATAGGGGAACGGGCACCCTCCGCGGGCCGCAAAAGCCACCTGGAATTGGCCATCCTTGAGGAGCCTCTCGCCCAGGGGAATCAGGGCATGGGTATGGCTATCCCCCTCAAAAAATAGGGTTGGACGTCCGTTGCCCTGGCCGCTGCGGCAGGCGTTCCAACTGTCGGAGCTGCGGAGCGGACTGGTGGGTTCCACGAAGCAATGGACCGTATCAATCGTGGTGCCCCTGATGCGCTTGAGCGTGCTGCTTTGGCCTCCATCGCCATCGAGTCGGCTCCCATAGAGGCGGGCCTGGAGTGGTCCTTGCAGGGCCACCAGAATTGCGGCACTCACCAGCGAAAAGGCTGGATAGCCCACGAGGGCCCGACGGCCTAGCAAGGGGAGCCCGGAGCCATAGCGGCAGAACACTTCGAACCGATAGGACAACAGGGACGCCAGGCCGATCAGGAGAAGCAGGGGGGCGATCACCACCGGCTGCAGGCCAATCGTCCAGCGGGCCAGCACGATCAAGGGCCAGTGCCAGAGGTAGAGCGAATAGGAGAGCAGGCCAATCGCCACGGCCCACCGCTGGACCAGGAGTTGGGTGGCGGTCGCTCCCGGTTCGGCCAGGACCAGCAGGGCCGCCGTGAGCGTGGTGATGGCCAGGCTGGTCCAGGACCTTTCGGACTCCGGCCGGGTTAGGAGCAGCAGCAGTCCCGCCAGGGCCGCCAGGGTTAGGGGCGCCTTCTGGTTGTGGAACCAGCGGACCAGGCCCCGTAGAAGCCGGCTGGGTTGGGGATCTGGGTTTGCCGTTTCACCGGCGGACCCGTTGAGGGTGTCTGGATCCCTGCTTTCTCCACGGCCCCGATGCAGCAAGTAGGCCTGGCAGCCCAGGGCCAGTTCCCAGAAGCGGGCTGGCATCAGAAAAAAGGCCTGTTCTCCCTGTCCCGCCAGGGTGAGCGCCCAATCAACACTCAGGGATGCCACCAGCAGGGCCAGGCTGAGGAGCACCAGCCGGCGCCGGCGCCAGCGATCGGCCCCTGGCCGGCCGAAACCACAGGCCAGCAGCAGCAGGGGCCAGAGCAGGTAGAACTGCTCCTCCACCCCGAGCGACCAGCTGTGCATCCAGGGGTTGTAGAGGGTGTCTGGGGAGAAATACTGGGTTCCCTGGCGCAGGAGGTAGAGATTGGACATCCCAACCAGGGCCGCCATGGCCGTGCGCAACGACGGCCTGTAGCTGTCATCAAAGGGTGAGACCACCAGCGTGAACAGCAGGGCCGACCCCAGCACCATCAGGATGAGGGCTGGCAAGAGCCGTTTGAATCGGCGCCTGTAGAAATCCTTCAGCAGGGCGGCTCCGCCGGACTCGGACCTGGCTAGTAGCGACGAGGTCACCACATAGCCCGAGATCACGAAGAACATATCGACACCGAGATACCCCCCTGGCAACACAGAAGCCCCCATGTGATTGGCGATCACCGCCAGCACGGCAATGGCGCGGAGGCCATCGATTTCCGGCCGATAGGCCTTGCTGGTGTTACCCAGGGAGTGGGCTAAGGGCTCCAGCAAATAGCGCCCAATAGGGACTGTGCCGTGTGCCATGCCGTGTACCAAGCCACGAGCCAGGGCTCTGCCTAGGCGGCCCATGCCATCGATTAGTTTTGGCTGGAACCATGGCATGGACTGATCAACGAATTGACCCAGGAGTGCGCAACATGCCGATAGTGGTTGAAACCGATTGCTTGGATGGTTTCCCCCTGGCATTGGGCCATTTTTGTACAACGCTCAGCCAAAAAGTACCAGCCATGGAGCGTTTCCTCCCCCATCTGGGCCGAAATGCGGCAACCTGCCCCAGATCAGGTGCGCAGTTTTGTCAATGGCTTCCTTTGTTCTCACTTTTAGGCGCTGTATTCACCTTTCGGCAGGGAGAAGATTGGTCCCTTTTAACTGTCTTTTGGCTTCCAGTTTCTGGGGTTTGGCTTCCCTTAAGCCCGCCTTAGGCGTTCGCTAGCAACCGTTTCGCCGCCGCTGCGCCAGCGGGCTCTGACAAGCTGGGGTCACCTGGTCCAGCTCCATGGCGCCGTTTGGCCTCTCTGCCCTGACTTCGCGCCTGCGGGGCCCGGGCCCCGGCAAGCCAGCCCCCTGGCCCGTGCCACCTGCTAGCTGGTCGCGTCCCTTTGGCCTCGGCTGGGAGCAGCCCTACACGGTGCGCTACGCCAGCAACCTCGATGATGGCCCCAGCCACGGCATGCCCCTGGGGGGCTTCGGCGCCGGCTGCATCGGCCGGGCGCCCGATGGCACCTTCAACCTCTGGCACCTCGATGGCGGCGAACACTGGTTCGGCACCTTGCCCGATTGCCAGTTCGCCTTGTTTGAAAGCGGCCCCAAGGGCAGCCGCGCCCATGCCCTGGCGGTGAAGCCCCAGGTCGATGCCTCCCGCCCCGAGGCAGGCGAGCCCCTGGGCGCTTGGGATTGGTACCCCGCCAGCACCGTTGAGCGCAGCACCGGCACCTACGCCGCCCGCTATCCGCTCAGTTGGACCGAGTACGAAGGAGTGTTCGACGCCCAGGTGGGCGTGCAGGCCTTCAGCCCGATCCTGCCCGGCGATTACCAACGCAGCAGCTATCCGGTGGCGGTGTTCGTTTGGACCCTCTCCAACCCCACCGATGCCCCCCTCGACCTGTCCCTGCTGCTGAGCTGGCGCAACACCACGGGCTGGTTCACCAACACCGACCCCTCGGCGGCGGTCACCTTCCGCGATGACGGCAGCCCGGAGCACAACTACGTGCCGGCCATTGGCCTGGGCACCGGCCAGCGCAACCGCCAGGTGGATGGCGACGGCCTCAGCGGTGTGCTGCTGGAAGGAGCCCTCGCCGATCCCATCGCCGAGGGCCAGGGCCAGTGGTGCCTGGCCACCAGCCCCCAGGAGGGGGTCGAGGTCCTGCGCTGCAGCCGCTGGGATCCCACCGGCACCGGCGCGGAGCTCTGGGAGCCATTCGCCCGCGAGGGCTCGATTCCCCAAAGCGATAACGATCGAGCCAGCAGCGCCAGCGAGGCCGCCAGTGCGGCGATGGCCGTGCGCTTCCGCCTGGAGCCCGGCGAAACCCGTCAGATCCCCCTGGTGATCAGTTGGGACCTGCCGGTGACGGCCTATGCCACCGGCAGCCGCGCCCTGCGCCGCTACAGCGATTTCTTCTCGGCTTCCGGCACCAACGCCGCCGCGATCGCGGCTGAAGCCCTGCGGGATTGGCCCGATTGGTTGCAGAAGATCTACGCCTGGCAGCAGCCGGTGCTGGCCCGCACCGACCTGCCCGAAGCCCTGCGCATGGCCCTGTTCAACGAGCTCTACGACCTGGCCAGTGGCGGCAGCCTCTGGACCGCCGCCAGCAGCGCCGATCCGGTCGGTCAATTCGGCGTGCTCGAGTGCCTCGACTACGCCTGGTACGAGAGCCTGGACGTGCGGCTCTATGGCTCCTTTGCCCTGCTGCAGCTCTGGCCCGAGCTCGATAAGGCGGTGCTGCGCAGTTTTGCCCGCGCCATTCCTGCCGCCGATGCCACGCCCCGGCCGATTGGTTGGTATTTCACCCAGGGCAAGGGCCGGGTCGAGGCGGCCCGCAAGGTGGCCGGTGCCACCCCCCACGATTTAGGTGCCCCGAACGAGCGGCCCTTTGAGGCCACCAACTACACCGCCTACCAGGATTGCAACCTCTGGAAAGATCTCGCAAGCGACTATGTGTTGCAGGTGTGGCGCACCTTCAAGCTGGCCCCCAATGGCGAAGACCTGCGCTTTTTGGCCGATTGCTGGCCCGCCGCCGTGCAGGCCCTCCACTACCTCAAGGCCTTCGACACCAACAACGACGGCCTGCCCGATAACGGCGGCGCCCCCGACCAAACCTTCGACGACTGGCCCCTCAAGGGGGTGAGCGCCTATTGCGGCGCCCTTTGGATTGCTGCCCTAGAGGCGGCTCTGGCCATGGCCCAGCGGCTGCAACTCGACCTGGGCCTCGATACCTCCGGGGATCAACGCACCTTCGGCAGTTGGCTGGAGCAATCGCGCTCCAACTTTGATCTCCTTCTTTGGAATGGCGAGTTTTACAAGATCGATGCCGAAAGTGGCACGCCGGTGGTGATGGCGGACCAACTCTGCGGCGATTTCTATGCCCGCCTGCTGGGCCTGCCCAGCGTGGTGGCCGATGACCGGGCCCAATCGGCCCTGCGGGCGGTGAAGGAGGCCTGCTTTGAGGGTTTCCAGGGCGGCAAGCTCGGCGTGGCCAATGGCCTTCGCCGCGATGGCACACCCCTGGATCCCAATGGCACCCACCCCCTGGAGGTGTGGACCGGCATCAACTTCGGCCTGGCTGCCTACTACCGCTTGATGGATCAGGGCGACACGGCTCTCGCCATTTGCGGCGCGGTGGTGGAGCAGGTGTATGCCGGCGGCCTCCAGTTCCGCACCCCCGAAGCGATCACGGGGGTGAACACCTTCCGGGCCTGCCATTACCTGCGGGCCATGGCGATCTGGGCCCTTTGGGCCACCCACACCAATTGGCAGGTGATTCCCGGTGCGGAACGGGAGGCATCTTGAGAGTGTTCCGCGGATCAACAAGCGCAGGGATGGGTGGGGCCACCAACCCTCTGAGCCATGGCCCCTGGAGCCTGGTCATGGGCTTGATCCTCACCCTCGCCATTCAGCTTTTGGCTGGGGCGCCGGCCCAGGCCCAAATCCACGCCCATGGCGATGAAAACGGCGTCCAGGTCGTGCGCAGCCTCGACAGCCTGCGCGACTTGGACGACCAAAGCTGGCAACTGGTGGCCTACCGCGAGGGGCCGACCGGGGGGCCGTTGCGCCTGCGCATCGTCAGTTTTCCCGGGCGGGTGCGGCTCGACCATCCCACGGCCCTGCAGGTGAGCTCTGGCCGCAGCCATTGGGACCTGGCCGACATCACCACCGCCAACCCCAAGCTGGCCCGCGATGGCCGCGATGCCGCCGCCGAATTTGACCTCGGCCCGCTGCTGGCGGACCTGCAGCAAAACCGGCCGCTGCGGCTCCGGTTGCCAGGCGTGTTCGTGGAGCTGCCGGTGCCCCCCTACGTGGTGTCCGAATGGCGCAGCCTGCCCGACTGGGTTGAAGGGGCCGCAGGGGCCAACCCAGCTTGAGCCCAACCACCCCCTTCCAGCCCACGGCTGAGCAGGTGGCCCGCTGGCGCCCCTGGATGGGGCGGGCCCTGCAGCTGGCCGCCCTGGGCCAGGGCCGCACCAGCCCCAACCCGATGGTGGGCTGCGTGGTGCTCGATGCCAGCGGCCAGCTGGTGGGCGAAGGCTTCCATGCCCAAGCCGGCCTGCCCCACGCTGAAGTGGGCGCCCTGGGCCAGGCGGGCGGGCGGGCCAAGGGCGGCACGGCGATCGTGACCCTGGAGCCCTGCTGCCACCACGGCCGCACGCCCCCCTGCAGCCAGGCCCTGCTGGCCGCCGGCGTGGGCCGGGTCGTGGTGGCGATGGTGGATCCCGATCCCCGGGTGGCTGGCCAGGGCCTGGCCCAATTGCAGGCCGCCGGTGTTGAGGTGCTTGCCGGGGTTTGCGGCTCCGAGGCCAGGACCTTGAACCGGTCCTTTATCCACCGGGTCACGACCGGCAGGCCCCTGGGCCTTTTGAAATGGGCCATGAGCCTCGATGGCCGCACGGCCCTGTCCAATGGCTCCAGCCAGTGGATTAGCGGCCCCGAGGCCCGGGCCTGGGTCCACCGCCTGCGCGGCCAGGTCGACGCGGTGATCGTGGGAGGCGGCACCCTGCGCGCCGACGACCCCCTGCTCACCAGCCGGGGCCTGGGCCCCCGCGAACCTCTGCGGGTGGTGCTGTCGCGCACCCTCGATCTCCCCCAGCACCGTCAGCTCTGGGACCAGGGCCTGGCACCGACCCTGGTGGTGCATGGCCCTGAAGCCAGTCTCCAAGGGCGGCAACTCCTCGACCAGTTGGGGGTGCAGCGCCTGGAACTGGATCCCTGCACTCCCTTGACTGTGTTGGAAGTTTTGGCTCAACGGGGCTGTAACCAGGTGCTGTGGGAATGCGGTCCGCCCCTGGCTGCAGAGGCCCTGAAGCAAGGCTGCGTGCAGCAGCTGGCGGCGGTGATCGCACCGAAGCTGTTGGGGGGGCTGGCGGCGCGGACGCCCCTGGGGGATTTGGGGCTGGTGGATGTGAATGGGGCGCAGCAGTGGGATCAGCAGGGAGTGGAGCGGTTGGGGGTGGATTGGCTTTGGCAGATGGGCTTGCCTCTTGTTGATGAATTGGGCTGATAAAAGGTTGCTTTTGCGGTATTCAATCCCATGGTTCTGGACGCCGAATCCGTAGCTTCTGTGGTTCGGCAGCAGCAGGCTAGATCGTGCTTGTAAGCCTGAACATGGCCGATCCGGCGAATCAGGATCTATTTGCAGAGGGAGTGGGTGGGCTTGTGGGTGATTTCCTTTTCGAGCACCACCATCGAGTCGTGGATATGAATCGCCGGGCAATGGGGGCTTAGGGCGGGATGCTGGATCGGCATGTCGTGATACCAGTGGTGCATGTCATCAACCATGCTGCGGATTGTGTTGAAAAAGTTTGAGGGGGATGCATAGCCGCCACCCCAGCCATGCCAGTAGGCCGTATGCAGGTCTTCAATCAGGTAGAGGCCGCCATTGTTAAGGCGTGGAAAGAGGGCTTCAAGGGTTGCCTTGATGTGCTTCATGTGATGGCTGCCGTCGTCCAGGATCACGTCAACTCCACCCATTTCGCCCACCACGGCATCGAGGAAAGTCCTGTCGTCCTGGGAGCCGATCCTCACCTGGCCGGCGATGCCGTCATAGGCCTTGCAGGCTGGATTGATGTCGATGCCGTAAATGAGCGCTGCGTCGCCAAAGTATTGGCGCCACATCTGCAAGCTGCCGCCCTTGGACACGCCAATTTCCAGGAATTTGACGGAAGTTTGGCGAAAGCGATTGAAATAGCGCTCATAGAGAGGGAGGTAGTGGTGCCACTTGTGGACAGACTGCTTCAGCTCTCCTGAGTAAAGATCTAACAGCGGACCGTGATAGCCCAGCCGCTCTTCGATGTCTCTTCGGATATCCGCATCGGCTGAAAAGGACAGCGCCGCAAAGGGCTCTCCCTTGACAATGCCATAGCGATTTAAGAGCGGTGTTGGCGCTACCTGCTTGATCCATGATTTGGCAGCCCCTACCAGCTGGTTGGCATTCACGGCATCTGGTCTAAGGGTGCCGATAACGTAGTCAATCGATCCCGTTCCCCCCTATCGATAGGCCCCCATTGCTTTGGTGATGCAGCGGATGGGGAGCGTCGATTAGGTGTCCATGGCCAGGGCGTTGGCTCCCAAGCCTTTTGATCTTGACTGGCTGGGTTCGCCCGCGTGATAGCTGCTGCGCACCAGGGGACCACTGCGCACCTGCTCAAACCCCATCTCATTGGCTATGGCCCCCAGCTCGTTAAAGGCTTCGGGGCTCCAATAGCGGTCCACGGGCATGTGGGCGAGGGAGGGCCGCAGGTATTGCCCCAGGGTCAACCTCTGGCAATCAACGCTGCGCAAATCGGCCAGGGCCTCCACCACTTCCTCCCTGGTTTCGCCCAGCCCCAGCATCAGCCCCGATTTGGTGGGGATCTGGGGTGCCAACTCGCGGGCCGCCGCCAGCAGGGCCAAGGAGCGCTGGTAGGTGGCGCCGCGGCGCACCTCCGCCTGGAGCCGTTGCACCGTTTCCAGGTTGTGGTTGAAGCAGGCCGGTTCGGCCGCCAGCACGGTGGCCAGGCGCTGGCGTTGGGCCTGAACGCCGCTGGCTTCATCGCGCTGGCCGCCCCAGAAATCGGGGGTGAGCACCTCCATCGCAACCAGGGGATTGCGGCGGCGGATGGCGGCCATGGTGGCCGTGAACAGGCTGGCGCCGTGGTCGCTGAGGTCGTCGCGGGCCACGGCCGTGAGCACCACATAGCGCAGGTCCAAGTCGATCACCGCCTCGGCCACCCTTTCCGCTTCGGCGCCATCCACGGGGCTGGGGGCCTCCCCTTTATCCACCTGGCAAAAGGCGCAACTGCGGGTGCAGATCGGCCCCCCCAACAGGAAGGTGGCCGTGCCGCTGGCGTAACACTCGCCCCGGTTGGGGCAGCGCCCTTCTTCGCAGATCGTGTGCAGCCGTTGCTGCTTCACCACGGCTTGCACCCGTTCCAGCTCACTGGCGGTGCCGATCGGCATGCGCAGCCACTCCGGCAGGCGCTCGGCCGGGGCGATGGCGCTGTAGCGGCTGGGGCGGCGAACCATGGTGGAGTTGCTGAGCGGTGTCCGGGTGTCCTGCAGGAGAGGGGCAGGCCTACTCCATGCGGCGGCGCCCCTCCAGGGCCCGGGCCAAGGTCACCTCATCGGCGTATTCCAGTTCGCTACCCACGGGCAGGCCGTAGGCGATGCGGCTCACCTGGGTAAAGGGCTTGAGCAGCCGGGCCAAATAGAGGCTGGTGGTGTCGCCTTCGACGCTGGGGGTGAGGGCCAGGATCACTTCGGTGATCTGGTCGCGATCGACCCTGTTGACAAGGGGCTGGATGTGCAGCACCTCGGGGCCCACCCCATCCATCGGTGAGATCAACCCGTCGAGGACGTGGTAGAGCCCCTTGAACTCCCGGGTGCGTTCCAGGGCGAGCAGGTCGCGGGAATCGGCTACCACGCAGAGGATGCCGGTGTGGCGCTCCTGGTTGCGGCAGATCTCACAGAGGGGTTCGGCCGAGAGGTGGAAGCAGCTCTGGCACTGGCCCACCTGGCTGCGGGCGGCCAGCAGGGCATCGGCAAAGCTATGGATCTGCTCCTCCGGCTGGCGCAGCAGGTGCAAGGCCAGCCGCTGGGCCGTGCGCGGACCAATGCCCGGCAGCCGCTCGAACTGGTCGATCAACCGGGCCAGGGGGCGCGTGAAGCCGCTCAGGAGGGATCTCGCAGTTCTACGAAATCTAAGAGCGGCCGGATCGTCCGTTGGGGTAGGCGGGACGGGACAATGGGCCGATCTCCCCTTCTTCCGCCATGGCCAGCCTTCGCACCCTGGTGCCGCGTTTGCTGGCCGCCCTGCTGGCCGTGGCGCTGGTGGGCTGTAGCGCCGCCGCCGCCGGGCTCAATTCCTTCCAGAGCCCCGATGGGCGCTACGCCTTCCTCTATCCCACCGGCTGGACCCGGGTGCAGGTGAGCGAGGGGCCCCAGGTGGTGTTCCACGACCTGATCAACAGCGATGAAACCCTCAGCCTGGTGATCTCCGATGTGAATCCCACCAACGACCTCGAGAACCTGGGCAGCGCCGTGGCGGTGGGCGAACGGCTGGCCCGGGTTGTGATTGCGCCTTCGGGCAGTGGTCGGGACGCCACCTTGGTGGAGGCCGTGGAGCGCCAGGACGGCAGCCACACCTTCTACGACCTGGAATATGCGGTCCATCTCAATGACCGGGACCGCCATGAGCTGGCCACCGTCGTGATCGACCGGGGCCGGCTCTACACCCTGGCCGCCAGCACCAATGAGCTGCGCTGGCCCAAGGTCAAAACCCTGTTCCACCAGGTGATCACCTCCTTCACCCTGCAGATCTGAGGGGGGCTGGTCCTGGAATTGGCGTGATCGTGATCGGCTGGTGGTGATGGGCTGCTGGTGATGGGCTGCTGGTGATGAGCTGATGGTGATGGGTTGATGGGGGAAAGCCAATGGTGTTGGTGATTGGCGGCGGCCTGGCCGGCTGCCTGGCGGCCCTGGCCCTGCGGGAGCGGGGCCTGGCGGTGACGCTGCTGAGCCAGGAGCCGGCGCTAGCCACGGCAACCCAATACAGCTACGGCGGCGTGCCCTGGTGGGCGGCGCCGGCCCTGGCGAGGACACCGGAGCTCTGGCAAGCCCTCGAACGGCGCCATGGTCCCCTGGGCTGGCAGCCCTGCCAGCTCACCCTCCATGGCGGCAGCGCCAATTCCCCTGCCGATCCCCAGGCCTTGGCGGCTGCAGGCGCTGGCCTGAAGGCCCTGCTGGCGGCTGCGGGAGAAACGCTGATCGAGCGCCTGGACGACTCTGGCCAGCTCCTGGGCCTGGAGCTGCCCTACGGCCGGGTCGACGGCTGGGCGCTGGCGGCGGCCCTGCCGGCGGTTCTGGAGCGGGCCGGGGTCGGGCGCTCCGTTGGTCGGGCCCTCGCCCTGGAGTCCCAGGGGACATCCTCCTGGCGGGTGCCGCTGGCGGGCGGTGGGGCCCTGGAGGCGGACACCGTGCTGCTGGCGGCGGGGGCGGCCAGCGGCCAGCTCTGGCCCGCTTTGACGCCGGAGCTGGCCACCAGCTGGGCCGGTGTGTTGGTCCTCAGCGGTGCTGAGCTGGCCGCCAGCGACCAACCGCCGGGGGCAACCGCCGGCATCGTCATGCCCCTGCTGGGCCAGCGCCAGGCGTTGGAGCAGCACACCCCCAGCCTGGGGGAGGCCCGGGCGGTGGTTGATGCGGGACTGGCCCCCTGGGGATCCGACTGGTTGTTGGGCCAAATCAGCCTGGTGAATCCCCTCGGCCAGTTCGATCCCGAGCCCGATCCAGCCTGGATGGAGGCCCGCCTGCGCTCTGGCCTGGCCCGGGTCTGGCCCCAGCTGGCCTGGCTCCCGGCAAGGTATCACCAGGTGCCGGTGAGTTTCACGGCCACCGGGGTGCCGCTGGTTGGACCGGTGGCGGACGCCCCGGGCCTCTGGGTCTGCGCCGGGGTGGGCGCCCCCTTTGCCGCCCTGCCGCCCCTGCTCGAGACCCTGGCCGACCAGCTGGCGGCCGGGTCGGGGTCCTAGGGCGAGCTCGCGTCAGAGGATGCTGGGGTTGGCAGCCGGCCCGGCTTTGGCCGACCATGGGGGGATATGACTCTGCAGCTCACCTCCGACCTCGAAGCCCTGATGCGCATGGGCCTGGCCGTGCTCTGCGGCCTGGCCATGGGCCTCAACCGGTCCCATCCCGCCTCCGGGCCCCAGCCGAACCGCCTGCGGGTGCACGTGCTGGTGGGCTTGAGTGCCTGCCTGCTGGTGCTGGCGGCCGGACCCGACCTGGGCGCCCGCAGCCGGGCGATCCAGGGGGTGGCCACGGGGGTGGGTTTCCTGGGGGCGGGCGAAATCCTGGTGGATCAAGGCAGCAAAAAGGGCCGCAGCCCCCAGGTCCATGGCCTCACCAGTGCGGCCTCGATCTGGTTCACCGCTTCCTTGGGGGTCACCGTGGCCGCATCCACGCCGGTGCTGGCGGCGGTGGCCCTGATCCTGGCCCTGATCACCCTCTCCCGCCACGAACCCGCCAGTTGGGAGCTCCACAGTGGCGACAGCACCGAACCCACGGAACTTCCAGCCCCCCGCCCAGATCCCAAAAACCATGGTTGAACCCGGTCCAATGGCAGCCAGTGCTCCATCTGTTGGGCAGGAGCTGACCCTTTGGGCCCTCAAGCCCTGGTGGTGCCAGCCCTGGTCGATCCTGCTGACCGGAATCGCCGCGATCGCTGGGAGCTGGTTTCTGCTGGGCCGCCTCTGGATCACCATCCCCTGCGCGGCCCTGGTGCTGCTCTGGTGGTGGCTGTTTCTGGTGCTGGTGCCAGCGTCCTACCGGGCTGGGGCCAGTATCGGGGACCCGCGAGGGTTGCCTTGAGCGCAACGCTTTTGAGCGTTTTTGCTTGAGCCCAGGCTGATGCGTTCAATCAGCCTGGCTATCGCCAAGCTTGGAAAAAATCAGAATAAAAAGCGATAACGGCTGTTGTCATTATCGTTGCTGGTGCTCACTGGAGCCGGCCACTTCACATCCCAGTAACTGATGCCATTGCGGTAGTTGGGCACTCCAGGCAGCTGCTCGATGTCCAGTTTGGTGCCGGCCATGGCCGTGATCAGGCCACCGATTTCCATCGGTCCCAGGTCGGTTTTGAGGTCCTTGCCCGCCAGTCCCATCAGCTGGGGCAGGCGCAGGATGGTTTCAGGCCGGGTGAGTTTATTGAAAAGGGCTTGCACCGCCAGTTTCTGCCGTTCCAACCGGCCGATGTCGCCCATTTCGTCGTGGCGGAAGCGCAGGAAGCCTTCTAAATCTTTGCCCTTAAGGGTTTGGGGGCCGGGTTGGAGATCAATAAACAGCTTTTGGCTGTAGTCGTTGTAATACATGCGTTTTGGCACCGTCACCTCCAGGCCGCCGAGGGCATCGCCGAGGCGGCGCACCAGGGCCAGGTCCACCAGGATGTGGTGATGAATTGGCCGACCCAGGTGGCTGGCCAGCTCCGCTTTCACGGCCTTGGGGCCGCCCAGGCTGTACAGGGCATTGATCTTGAGCGGCCCATAGCTGGGGGACTCGATATAGGTGTCCCGTGGCACCTGAGTGATCTTGGTGATGCCGTCCTTGATCCGCACCGTGGCCATCACATCGGTGTTGGTGCCCCTGTCGGTGCCCATCACCAGCAGGTCCTGGTCGCTAGCGCCCATCCAGGCAGTGAAGGGGTTGAGCAGCTCCTTGCCTTGCTTGAAGACATCGGCCTTGAGCAGGTTGCTCAACGGGCCGGCCAGCACCAACCCGCCGGCCAGGCCGATGCCAATGGCCAGCAGCACGGGCAGGCGTTGGTCCCGGCGTCGAGCCTGGGGCGCGGAATGCTTCATGCGTCCTGAAAGCCTGCTGGGAACCTATGGCAATTCCCCGGACTACCGGTAACTGTCGCCAGTAAGACAGGTCAGTTTGTCGGTTGACCAGGTCGACGCTGCCGCACCGGCTTACTGGCGGCTGGCGGCTAGGGCCTGGAGGCCCAGGCGGATGTGGGCCGCCAGGGCCCCGAGCGCCATCACCTGCTGGGGATGGCGCTGCTGCTCTAAGGCGGTCCCCTGGCGGGCGAGCTGCTGCAGGAGCCGCTGGCCCAGTTGCCCATAGGCCCCTAGCAGCTGCTCCAGTTCGGCGAGCTCGTCGCCGCCGGGCTGGGCCTGTCCAGGCTGGGGCAGTCCAGGCTCGGGGTGACCCTGGTTGGGGCCCTCGATCGGGCTGCTGAAGGGGGATTCCGAAGCGCCAGCAAGGCTGCAGGTGCGACCGGCCTCGATGGCGTTTTGCCGCAGGAATTCCAGCTGGCGGAAGCTGATCGCCTCCGGCACCGCTGCTCCCCCGGGGGATGGGGCTGCGGGGATCGGGGTTGTAGGGGTATCGCCCGCCTGGGGGCGTTGGTTGAGCTCGGGGCTGTAGCCGGGCTCAGGCCGGCCATTGGGGCCATCCATGGGCGTGGGTGGTTCGGAAACGTCCCTTGAGCCTATGGAGATCGTTCCGCCGCTCCAAGGGGTGGGAGTGGGGGATTTCCCGGGCAGGGTTGGTTCGGTTCGATCCTGATTCTGGGCTGCCCCGATCCCGAATCGGGCCCCGAGTCTTGGGGCCAGCCCCAGCCCTAGCCCGAGCCGCAGTTCCAATAGCGCCTAAATCTTGAGGGCCTCTCCGGGGCGCAGGCCGGCCTGGACCCGCCAGAGGTTGGCGTAGGCGCCACCCGCTTGGATCAGCTGCTCATGCTGGCCCGCTTCGACGATGCGGCCCTGCTCCATCACAACGATGCGATCGGCATGGCGCACGGTGCTGAGGCGATGGGCGATCACCAGGGTGGTGCGCTGGGCGGTGATCTGGTCGAGGGAGCGCTGGATCGCCGCTTCGGTTTCGTTGTCCACCGCTGCGGTGGCCTCATCGAGGATCAACACCGGCGGATTTTTCAGAATCGCCCTAGCCAGGGCGATGCGCTGGCGCTGGCCGCCGGAGAGGCGCTGGCCCCGCTCGCCTACCACCGTGTCGTAGCCGTGGGGCAGGGCCTCGATGAAGGCGGCCGCCTCAGCCTGCTGGGCGGCCCGCTCGATCGCACCGCGGCTGGCTTCGAAGCTGCCGTAGGCAATGTTCTCAGCCACGGTGCCGTGGAACAAAAACACCTCCTGGCTCACCAGGCCAATCGCCCGGCGCAGGTCGTCGAGGCGCAGCTCCCGGATCGGGATGCCATCGAGCAGGATCTCGCCCGCCTGGATTCCATAGAGCCGCAGCAGCAGCTTCACGATCGTGCTCTTGCCCGAGCCCGTGGCCCCGACGATGCCCAGGGTGCTGCCGGCGGGGATGCGCAGATTGAGGCCCTGCAGCAGCGGTTCGCGGCCCTGGTAGGCGAAGGTCACCTGGCGGAACTCCAGTTCGCCCGCCACCTGGGCCAGGGGCAGGGGCCGATCGCCGCTGGGGATGGCGATCGGGGTTTCGAGCAGGTCCAGCACCCGCTGGGTGGAGGCCATGGCCCGCTGGTAGTCGTCGAGGGTGCGGCCCAGGGTGGTGAGGGGCCAAAGCAGGCGCTGGGTGATGAACACCAGGAAGCTGAAGGTGCCCACGGCGATGGTGCCCTGCCAGGCCTGGAGGCCGCCGATCACCAGGATCGCCAGGAAGGCAAACAGGATCGCGAAGCGGATCAGGGGGATAAAGGCGGCCGAGAGGCGGATGGCGCGGCGGTTGCTGGCCCGATAGGCCTGGCTGTCGAGGCTCAGCCGCTGCTTTTCCCAGGCTTCGGCGGCGTAGCTCTTGATCGTGAGCATGCCGCCCAGGTTGTTGGCCAGGCGGCTGTTGATGTCGCCGGCCCGTTCGCGCACTTCCCGGTAGCGGGGGCTGAGCCGTTTCTGGAAGGCCAGGGAACCCCAGAGGATCACCGGGATTGGCAAAAAGGCGACGCCCGCCACATGGGGTGAGAGCCAGGCCATGGCCCCACCCACCGCCAGCACCGTGGTGATCAGCTGCAGCAGGTCGTTGGCGCCGCTGTTGAGGAAGCGCTCCAGCTGGTTGATGTCGTCGTTGAGCACGGCCATCAGACGGCCGGAACTGCCCGCCTCGAAATAGGCCATCTCCAGGTGCTGGAGATGGTCGTAGGCCTCAATCCTCAGCTCGTGCTGCACGGTCTGGGCCAGGTTGCGCCAGAGCAGCTCGTAGAGGTATTCGAACAGGGATTCGGCGCTCCAGATCACAAACGAGAGCACCGCCAGCACCCCCAGCTGGCCCGGCACCGAACTGACGCCAAAGGCGGCCAGCCAGGAGTGCTTCTGTTGCACCACCACATCCACCGCCAGGCCGATCAACACCGGCGGAGCCAGGTCAAACAGCTTGTTGAGCACCGAGCAGGTCACCGCCAGCAGCACCTGGCGCCGGTGCGGAGCCAGGGCGGCGATCAACCGGGCCAGGGGCGGCCGCCCCGAATCGGGAGCCAGCTCTGGGCGTCCCTCGCCGGGGCCGAGGCCGTCGGCAGTTGGGGCGGTGGAGGTCAGGACAACCATGGCAAGCAGGGGCCAGCAGGAGGCGAAATGGTCCCGGCTAGCCCGTCAGGGGTGGTAGCCGGGAGATGGCAATCGGGCGATCGATTCCCGGTTGGCGTTGGGACCCCCCACCGTTGGGTGTCGGGGGGGGGGCCGGGGCGTCCCGAGCGACTCTGGCGCTCAGGCGCCCCAGGGGGTGTGCCCGCTAACCAAAAAAAACCTGGTGACCTCCAAAGCAGAGGCACCAGGACAGGGGAATTGCGATTCAGCCAAGGCCCTTAGGCCCTAGTTGGCTTGGGGACCGGTCATGAAGAGCGGTCCCGCCTTGATTTCACCAGCGGTTGCCGCCGCCACCGCCGTAGCCGCCGCCGTCGTCACCACGACCGCCGCCGCCACCGCCATAGCCACCACCGCCGCCACCACGGCCGGCGCCGCCACCACCGCCGTAGCCGCCGCGGCCAGCGCCGCCGCCACCACCGCCGCCGTAGCCGCCACGGCCACCGCCGCCGCCGCCACCGCCGCCTTCCCGGGGGGTTGCTTTGTTGACGCGGATCATGCGACCCATCCACTCCACATCTTGGAGGTCGTCGATGGCTTTTTGCTCATCGGCGTCGTTGCTCATCTCGACAAAAGCGAAGCCGCGCTTACGGCCGGTTTCCCGGTCGAGGGGCAAGCTGCATTGCTTGACCTCGCCGTATTGGCCGAAGAGGTCGAGCAGATCCTCCTGTTCGGCTTGGAACGAGAGGTTGCCTACGTAAATGGTCATTCCTTTAGCGGAACCTGGAACTGATTCGTGAATGCTGCGGTTCCGTTGGGAGCCAGAAAGCGTTGAATCAGCCCAACCCTACAGCCTCGCCTTGCCCTAAGGAGCGGGGCCCCAGGGCCTTGATGGCGTTCTGTGAAGCGGATCGAAAGGGAAGCGGAAGAAGGAGCCCCGACCCATTTGGATCGATCATTGTCAGCAAATCCTCACCCGTTACCGGTCCCTGCTGATGACGGCACCCGTTCCCTGGAGTCTCGCCTGGAGCGACAACGGCGACCTCGCCCCCCAGGACCAGCTTGACCTGCTCCAATGCCTCGTGTCCTGCGAAAGCGCCAGCGTGCAACACGGTTTGATCATGGCCGTGGAACAGCTGGCCGTGGAGCACTACAGCCTGCTGGCCTCCGTTGATGTCACCAGCCTCTGTTCTTGAACGACGCCCTGGCGCCCTGGGGCGGGCCCCAATCAGCGGGCTAGCGCCTGCCTAAATGATCCCCGGCATCGCCGCTGCGTGGTTTTGCCGACAAAACAAGAATCCCGGGATCGGCCTGCCCCAAGGGGGCTGGGCTGATCCCGGGACGGGAAGCCTGGCGTCTCGATCGAGGCGCCCAGGGCCGATCAGGCGCTGGCAGGCCGGGACGTCCCCAGCCCTACCGGCTCCGGGTCAGTCCTGATGGCGGCTGATTTGAAGCTCCTTGTTCATCACGCGCAGGCGTTTGAGCGAGTTGAACACCTCATCGGGCATGCCCTTGGGCAGGTCGATCGTGCTGTGGCCATCAAAGATTTGAATCCGGCCGATGCTGCGGCCGCCCAGGCCCGCCTCATTGGCGATGGCGCCCACGATGTTGCCGGGCTTGACCCGATCGCGCCAGCCCACCTCGATGCGGAAGCGCTCCATGTTCTCTTCCGGCTGGCTGTCCTCGGAGCGGAAGCCGCCGCGGGCGGGGGCGCCGCCGGGCTGGCCCAGGCGCCCGCGGGGTTCGCCGCCGCGGTCACGGCGATCGCCGCCCCGCTCGTAGCCGCGCTCGCCCCGGTCATTGCCCCGGTCGTTGCGGCCCATGGGCGCTTGCTGGCGCATCCAGTTTTCGTCGCCATGGACCAGCAGGGGGGCCTCACCCACGGCCAGCCTCAGGGCCGCTAGGGCGAGCTGGTCGGGAGTGGCCTCGTGTTCCTGGCTGACCCGCTGCAGGATTTCGGCCAGCAGGGCCAGTTCCTCGCGGCGGCTGTCCTCGGCGGGATTGAGGGCGCTGGTGAGTTTCTGGCGCAGCAGGTCGAGGCGGTGCTGGTTGATCGTGGCGTTGCTGGGCACCTCCATTGGTTCGATCGGCCGGCCCACGGCCCGCTCCAGGCCGCCCAGGAAGCGGCGCTCCCGCGGGGTGAGGAACAGGATCGCGTCGCCGCTGCGGCCGGCCCGGCCAGTGCGGCCGATCCGGTGGACGTAGGCCTCCGAGTCGAAGGGGATGTCGTAGTTCACCACCAGGGTGATGCGGTCCACATCCAGGCCCCGGGCGGCCACATCGGTGGCCACGAGCACGTTCACATGGCCGCTCTTGAGCCGGTCAATCGTGCGTTCCCGTTGGCTTTGGGCCACGTCGCCGTTGAGTACGGCCACGTCGTAACCCTTGGCTTCTAGGGATTCGGCCACCGCCACGGTGATCGCCTTGGTGCGGGCAAAAATGATCACCCCTTCTTTCGTTTCCGCCTCCAGCACCCGGCTGAGGGCTTCGAGTTTCTGGGGGGCATTCACCGTGAGATAGCGCTGGCGGATGCGGCTGGCATCGTCGCCCTTTTGACGAATGGTGATCTCGGCGGGATCGTTCAGGTATTGGCGCGAGATGCGGCGGATCTCGGGCGGCATGGTGGCCGAGAACAGCACCACCTGGCGCTTTTCAGGCAGCTGGCTGAGCACCCATTCGACGTCGTCGATGAAGCCCATGCGCAACATCTCGTCGGCCTCATCGAGCACCAGGGTGCGCAGGCCGGAGAGGTCGAGGGTGCCCTGGCGCATGTGGTCCATCACCCGTCCAGGTGTGCCAACCACGATTTGGACGCCGCGCTTGAGCCGGGCGATCTGGTCGCGGAAATCGGCGCCGCCGTACACGGGCAACACCCGCAGGTGGGGCATCTTGGCGGCGAAGGTGTTGAAGGCTTCGGCCACCTGGATCGCCAGTTCCCGGGTGGGGGCGAGCACCAGCACTTGGGGGGTGCGCTGGTTGGGGTCGATCGCGGTCAGCAGGGGCAGGGCGAAGGCCGCCGTTTTGCCCGTGCCCGTTTGGGCCTGGCCGACCAGGTCGCGGCCCAGCAGCAGCTCGGGAATGGCGGCTTTCTGGATCGGCGAGGGCTGCTGGTAGCCGATCGCCACCAGCGCCTGCAACAGCTCAGGTGCGAAGCCGAAGTTTGCAAAGCCGTTGGCCGGTTCGACGTCGCTGTCGGCTAGCTCGGACGTTTCGCTGGCCAGGTCTTCGCTGGGGGTTGCCTTCAGGTTGCTGGCGGCTTGCGCTGCAGCGGGCATGGGGATGGCAGAGGGAATCGCAACGGCTGCCGCCTCGCTGCTGGGGGCAGGGGCTGAGTCCTGGGCAACCGCAGCGGTTGCGGCTTCGATGGTGGGGGTAGCAGTAAGGCTGTCAGTCGCATCGATTGATGCGCTGTCCGTGGCCGGGATGGTCGTCTGAGCTGTGGCGCTGAGATCTACCGAGGAGCTGACGCTCTCGCAAGCAGGAGTCTTGGTCAAGTGATTTGGGCCTGGAAAATCCTTGTCTCGCAGGCCGGCAGATACCCGTTGAACGTTGATCCGATGCTGCTCAAACCTCTGGCCGTGGCCTAGGTGGCGATCAGCGCTGGGTCACAGCACGTTCAAAAAACTGCCTTGCCCTAAAGCAAAGGGTGAAATTAAAGTTTATCACCCCGCCCGCACCCCCTGGGTGACTCCTGCTAAGGCAGGCCTGCTTGCGGCTCCTTAGCTGCGGGGGCCTGGGTGACCGGCCGGCCGTAGTCGTCACTGAGGCGTTCAATGTCGTCCTCGCTGAGCCAGGGGCCCTGTTGCACTTCAACAATGAGGAGGTCTTCGGCGCCTGCCCTGGCCCGGTGGATGGCACCTTGGGGGATGGCCAGGCAGGTGCCCACCCCAGCTGGGATTGTGCTGCCTTCGCAGTCGAGCCAGCCTTCGCCTGACACCACCACCCAGTGCTCGCTGCGGTGCTGGTGCCGTTGCAGGCTGATGCGGTTTCCGGCGCGCACGAGCAGCCGTTTCACCTGGTAGGCCTCGCCGGAGCCCAGGCTTTCGAACCAGCCCCAGGGCCGCTCGACCCGTTCGTTTTGATGGAGGCTTGGGCTGGGCTTGTGGTCTAACGCTGGGCTGGTCTCTGCCATGGAACGGGCCTGTCAACCAGCATCGGCCTGAAGCGTATCAAGGTTGAGCACTGGGATCTAGGACTTCGGGTTCGATCGCCTCTGGCTCAGGTCCTGGCTTCAAGCCTGGTCCAGCTAATCATCCAGATCGATCCAAACCCAGGATCGGTTCCGCCAATTGGATGGCAAATTGAATCAGAAAGAGGGTGTCAGAGCCACCTGGGGCCAGGGGATCAAGGGGGTCACTCCTGCACCTTTGGGCACCTCGATGGCAGGACCAGGCTGGGCCCGGGGCGTCACGTCAGCGATGCGGGGGTGCATTCCCAGGCGGAATTTCGAGCGGGAATGGGGAATGGCCTTTGGGGGAGACTATTGGAGCAGGGGCTCTGACGGGTTGGGGTGTTTGACTACCGTTTCTGCCTAGGCAGGAAGGCCGTCAACACAATCTGAGGCAGCCGTTATTACGCCGGTTAACGTGCATCATGGCTGCTGCAGATGCGGCCTTTGGATTGCTCCTGGTGCCGCTGAACAAACTATGGGGCAGGGTGTCGATCCAGTCTCCTTGAGTTTACTTTTCGTAGGAGAAGAGCGGCCTGGCCGATCAGTCCGCCAGCAGCCAGCTGGGCGCGGTGGTGGTGATCAGCCAGGCCCGTTGGCGGGCCCGGGTGAGGCCCGTGTAGAGCAGGCGCGGATCCCAGTGGCGGGTCTGCGGAACCAGGAGCACCACGTCTTGGTATTGGCTGCCCTGGGACTTGTGGATCGTCAGGGCCAGGGCCGGTTCGGCGGAGCCCAGGCGGGCGGGGTGGAACAGGCGCGCCTGGGGGCTGGATGCCTCGGGGGTTGCCCCTGCTTGGCCCGGAAAGGGCCCCGGGAAGAGCACCAGCCGTTCGCCCGCCCGTTCCACCAGCACGCCGATGTCGCCATTGGCGAGCCCTTCGTCCGCCAGGTTGCGCTGGCAGAGCACGGGCGTGCCCAGGGGCCAGTGCTGGATCGCTTTGCCGGCGGCTTCGCCCAGGAGCTGGCGCTGCACGGCCTCCACGCCCCAGGCCCCCTGGCGCACGGGGCTGAGCAGCACGCAGGCCTCCAGTTCGGCCAGCAGGGCCGCGATGGCTTCCAGGTCTGGCTCCCGCACCGGGTTGGCTGCTGATGGGGGATCGGACCGGATGGGGCTGGGGCTTGGGGTGCCCTGGGATGGGGAGTTGGCAAGGGATTCGCCCTCGCCACCGGTGCAGCCAGCCCCGGTTCCCCAGTCGATTGCTTCAGCCAACGCCTGGAGCCGTTGCTGGTGGCGGCGTAAGCGCTCCAGGGCCGGGGCGGGCAGGCGGCCCGCCGGATGGCGCTGCCAGATCAGGTTGTCTTCGGGGCCCAGGTGGTCGAGTAGGTCCTGCAGAGCCCCGGTTGGATCGCTGGCAGCCTCGGCCTTGGTCTCGAGGGCTGGGGATGCTGCGGCTACCCCAAGGGCCCTTTCCCTGGGTAGCAGCAATGCTCCCCCTTCCCCAGGTCGCAGCAAAGCGGCCCTTTCCCCAGGTCGCAGCAAAGCTGCGAAGGCAGCGATGGCGCCGTTGTTGCGGTAGGTGGTTGTCAGCTCGATGGCGGCCTCGCCCAGGGCCGCGAGCCGGGTGGGCTGGCCCAATTCCTGCAACACCGCACCGGGGCCCACCGGCGGCAACTGGGCTGGATCGCCCACCAGCAGCAGTTGGCAGGAGTCGGGTAGGGCCTCCAGCAGGGCCGCCATTAGGGGCAGGTCCACCATCGAGAGCTCATCGACCACCAGCAGGTCGAGGGCGAGGGGATGGCGGCGGTTGCGGCCGAAGCGTTCGCCGCTGCTCTCCATCAGCCGGTGCAGGGTGGTGCAGGGGGCCTGACCCAGCCGGTCGGCCAGGGGGCCCGCTAGCCGTTGGCTGCCCTCCTGCAGGGTGCTGCGCAGCCGGGCCGCCGCCTTGCCGGTGGGGGCGGCCAGGTGCAGGCGCAGCTCGGGCCGCAGGGCCAGTCGCGCCCCGAGCATCTGCACCACCGTGCTGGTTTTGCCCGTGCCCGGTCCGCCACCCAGGAGCACCAGGCCATGGCGCAGCAGGGCTGCCACCGCCTGCTGTTGCTGGGGGTCCAGGCCCTGGGCGGCGGCGCTAGCCACCGCCTGGTCCACGGCTGTCTTGTCCAGCCCTGGGGCCAAGGGCGCTAGGGCCCGGGCCGTGAGTTGCCCCAGGCAGGCTTCCAGTTGCACATGCCAGCGGCGCCAGCGCAGGCGCGCTCCGCTCCAGACCAGGGGAGCCTCCGGCAATCGCTCGAGCTCGCTGGCCAGCACGGCCAGGGGCGAGGCGGCCAGGGCTTGGCGGTGCCGCTCGGGCCAGCCCTGGGGATCGATCCCCTCGGGCGCCGGGCCATCGAGGGCGAGCTCAAGTTCGCCCTGCTCAAGGGCAGCGGCCAGGGCCCCAATCAGTTCCGCCAGGGTGGTGGCCGTCGAGCTGCTAACCCGGCTGTCACCGCCGCACAGCCGGGGCAGGGCCTCAACCAGGGCCTGGGCTAGGGGGCTGGGGTCCGCCTGGGTCGGCGGGATCGCCTGGGCGTTTGGGGACATCGACTTGGGGGAATCGGCCGGATTGGCTGGGGTCATGGCGTCCCCCGGCGCAGCAGGGCGTCTAAGGCCAGCACCCGGCTGAGGGGCGGTTGCTCCACCAGGCAGCCCGGCACGGGGTCGGCGGCAGTGGGGCCGGGCAGGCCCCGCAGGAACAGGTAGGCGTAGCCGCCCAGATGGGTGCTGGGGTCGTAATCAGGCAAACGCCAGCGCAGGTAGCGATGCAGGGCCACCAGGTACAGGTGGGCCTGCAGGGGGTAGTGGTGGTGCACCATCTGGCTCACCATCGCCGCCTGGGTGTAGTGGAGCGGCCCACAGGCGCTCGGCTGGCCGCCTGGGTCCCGCTCGCCGATCCAGTTGCTTTTCCAATCGATCACCCACCAGCGCCCGGCCACGCAGCAGACCAGGTCCATGGAGCCCGTGAGAAAGCCACGGCTGGCGATGTTGAGGCGCTCCAGTTCGCGGGCATAGGTCGCCCCAAACAGTCCGCCCGGATGGTTGGCGAACACCTGGGCCAGGCCCCCCGTGGTGATCAGGGGCTGACTGCTCCCCCCAGCGCCAGGGCCGCCTTCCCGGGCCACGGCCAGGGGCAGGTCGAAGCCCATCTCGTTGATGCGCTGGCCAGGGGGGAGCTCGGCTAGGCAAAAGCGACCGAGGGGGCCGCCGAGGGGGGTGTGGCGCAGCTGGTCGAGGGCCTGCTGCACGGGGCCCAGTTGCGTGGCGTCCAGGCCGGCCCGGGCCAGTTCCCGGCGGATCACCGCCGTGCTGGGGTCACTGGCACCGCCCTGCTGGAAGTCGACCTGCTCGAGGATGCGATGCAGGGCATCGCCCGGCCCGGCGCCGCGGGGAAAGCGGCTCAAGGGGCCATCGGCACTCCAGGCTTCGGCCCCTGGGGCACCGGCGCTAGCACTCGCTGATGCTGGTGGCCTAGCTGGGTTGGGATCGGGCCCTAAATCCCCGCTGACCCCGTCCAAGGGGTCGTTCTCGGCCAGCAGCAGGTCCGCTTCGCGGCCTTCCTCGCTCACCTGGGGCGGCAGCTGCTGCTGGCTGCCATGGGTCCAACCCGAATAGCTGCTGCGTCCCCAGCTGCGGTCGAGCCGGTGGCGGGGCACGGGCCCGCAGGCGAGGGGCTCGGGTGTGGCCGGTGGTTGCCAGCGCCCGGGCAGGGCAAGCAGGGCGGCGGGATCGAGGCGCTGCAGGGGTAGGTCGCGTTCGTGGCCATCGGCATCGAACAACCAGGGGCCGATGGCTCCGGCCTGGCTGGCCGGGTCCTTGGGTAGGCCCAGCACCAGCAGGTGCCGGGCCCGGGTGGCGGCCACGTAGGCCAGTCGCTCCCGTTCCTGGGCCTGGGCGGCCTGGTCCTGGAGGCTGGCCTGGCGGCCGATGCCCCAGTGGGGGTCGAGGTGCAGGTCCAGCCGCGGCCGGCTGGCCCCGGCGGGCTGCCAGCGGCGACCGACCTGGCCCAGGCCGGCCTTGATCGCCGGCTGGCCCTGCCAGAGGAAAGGGCAGATCACCACGGGGTATTCCAGGCCCTTGCTGCGATACACCGTGACCACCGCAATCGCCGCCTGGGCCGCATCGCTGTTGAGTTGGTGGTTGGCGGGCACGGAGCGGTCCTCGGCCAGCCGCAGGCTGCGCAACCAATCGGCCGCCGCCCCGGCCCCCAGTTGCTCGCGGTGCATGCGTTCCTGCACCAGCTCGGCGGCCTGCATCAGGTCGGCCAGGAGCCGGCCGCCCAGGGCCAGCCGGGCCAGGCCCTGGTGGTCGAGCAGCTGGGTCAGGCTGGCCAGCAGTCCCTGGCGGGGCAGGTCCAGGGCGAGGCGGCTGATGCTTTCAGCCAGGCGATCCCAGCGCCCTGGATCGGCCTCGGCCAGCTCCTGGGCGCTCCAGGCCAGCAGGGGCGATGCGGCCAGCAGGCGCAGGCGCCGGCTGCTGCCCGGATCGGCCAGGGCATCGAGGAAACGCTGCAGGCCCGTGGCGCCGGCGCTGGCGAACACATCGCCCACACTCACCAGCCGACTCGGCAGGCCGCGCCGTTGCAGGGCCAGCCGCAGGGCCTCCGCCTCCCGGTGTTTGCCCACGAGTAGGCAGAGGTCGCCGGGGCTCAGGGTCCGCTCTTTGCTGATCGATCGGGGCTCGGTTTTGGTGTCCCGTAGCTTCAGCTGGCGCTGCAAGAGTTGCAGGCACAGGCCCGCCACTTGATCGGCTAGTTCATCGCTTGCAAGGGGGAGGAGCTGCAGGGGCAGCTCGCCTTCCGCCAGCACCAGCTCGCCCTTCTCGGCGCAAGACTCCACTGCGGGCACCGCCAGCTGGGACAGGGGCAGCCCTGGCGCCATCAGGGCGTTGAGGGCCTGCACCAGGGGTTGGGAGGAGCGGCGGTTCTGGCGCAGGCCATGGAGGCCATCGGCCCGGGCCCGGGCCGTTTGGTAGGTGGCTAGGTCGCCACCGCGGAAGCGGTAGATGGCCTGCTTGGGGTCCCCCACCAGCACCACCAGATGGCTGGCCCGGCCTCCGGGTTGGGCCAGGAAGGCCCGCTCCAGGATCCGCCACTGGATCGGATCGGTGTCCTGGAATTCATCGACCAGGGCGACCCGGTAGCGCCGGCCTAGGGCCGCGATCAGGGCGCCGTGCTCCTGGCCGGAGGGGCCCGGATCGAGGCCCTCCAGCAACTGGGCAAAGCCCATGCGGCCGCTGCGCTGGCGCCGCCGCAGCAACTCCTGGCGGGCCCAATGGCCGAAGTGCAGCAGGGTCAGCTCCAGGGGCCCATCCACCAGGTCGGCGATCGCCTCCAGCAGGGGCCGCTGGGGCAGGGAGATCGGCCCGTCCTCGTAGGGAGCCACCATGCGGGTGAAGGGCCCGGGGTGGAAGTACTCCCGCAGCAACTTCTCTTGGACAACCGCCCGGTAGCCGGGCAGGGCCGATGGCGATCCCGATTCCAGCCCGCCTTCACCCGATTCCAGTCCGCCTTCAAGGGAGAAGGGCTGCCCACAGGAGCGCTCCTGCTCGGCGATCCAGCCGCTGAGGGCGTCGACCCGGTTGCTGCGGGGTTTGGCGGAGTATTTGCAGGCGGAGGGGATGGCCTTGGCGCCGAACCGGGCTCTTAGGTCGGCGGCGGTGCTGCAGAAGGCCTGCTCCAGGGCCTGGGCGTTTGGCTGCCAAAGGTTCACAAACCGCTGCCAGCGCAGGGGCCAGAGCGCTTCCAGCTGGGGGGCCAGGGGCTGGTCGGCCCGGAGCTCCAGCGGCAGGGGATCGAGCTCCAAGGCCGGATCGCCATCCAGCCGGTTGAGCACGCTGATCAAATGCTCGAAGCGCAGGCCCCGCTCCTGCAGGCCGCCTAGGAGCTCCGGCGCCAGGGGCAGCAGGTGCCCTTGCCAATAGTCGTGCACGATTTCCAGCCGCAGCTGGCTGTCGTCGCTCTCCAGCTCCACGGCCGGCCCCAGGCCGGCCTCCAGGGCCTGGCGCTGGAGGCTGCGGCGGCAGAAGCCATGGATGGTGGTGATGTCGGCCCGATCGAGGTCCTCCAGGGCCTCCAGCAGGCGGGCGCGCAGGGCCCATTGGGCCTGGGGGTCGGGGTTTTGGGCCTGGTGCCATTGGGCCAGGGTGTCGTCGGGATAGGCCAGGCCGTCGCTTGGGGCTTCGAGGGCTTCGAGGCCCTGTTGCAGGCGCCGGGCGATGCGGTCGCGCAGTTCGCCGGCGGCCGCTTCGGTGAAGGTCACCACCAGCAGCTCCTGCAGCCGTTGCTGGCGTTCGGCCACCAGGCGCAGCACCAGATGGGCCAGGGCAAAGGTCTTGCCCGTGCCGGCACTGGCCTCCAGCAGCTGCAGGCCCGGGTCGAGGGGGAACTGGTTGGCGTTGAAATCCCCAATCGGCCGCTCTGCCGTCAAGGCGGTCTGGCTGCCTAGGGGGCTGCTTAGGGCGGCACTGGGCTTGGAGGGGCTCATGGTTTGAGTGCCTCCAGCCGCTCCAGCAGGGGGCCATGGAACGCGTCGGCCAGGGCGCCGAAAGCCCCGTCCACCAGCTCCCGGCCCGGCCGGTCGGCGCCAAAGCAGAGGGCCAGGCTGGCCTGCAGCCGTTCGCCGCGGCGGTTGGGGCCCCCTTCCCAGCACTCGATCGCCTTGGCGCGGCCGCTACCGGCCTGGCGCCGCTCGGCCTGGGCATGGGCCCAGCCCGTTTCCGGCGGCAGGGGCCAGCAGTGCTGGCGGCCCTGCTCCCGCCAGGCGATCAGCTGCTCCAGCTGGCTGGAGGCCTCTAGGGGACTGGCGGGCGGGCTGATCTGGGCCACGGGCCGGAACTGGTCGCCATCGCGGCCGATGAGCAGGCCCCGGCGGGGCGCCGCTCCAGCGGCCGTGGCCAGCACCAGGACTAGCCAGAGCTCCTGGTGGTGGGCGCAGCGGACCTGGGCCGAATGCCAAACAACTAGGGCCTCGCCATGCCAGAGCAGCTCCGCCTGCAGGCCCCCATGCCCCACCAGGCGCCGCTCCCCCGGTCCGAGGGCCTGCAGGCTCTGCTGCAGGGAGCCATAGCGCTTGCTGAGGCGCCCCGCCTCCAAAATGCCGGCCGAGCGGGCGGGCAGCAGCCCCTGGCCCCGGTGCTGGAACAACCAGTCCGGTGGGGCGAGGGGATCCGGAACGGCCGGGTCCGGGGTGCCATCGGGAGGGTGGACCGGGTTGGTGCGCCCCAGCCCCGGGGTCCCCAGGGATGGGGTGGTGTCCAGGCTCTGGCGCAGCAGGCTGGCGCGCACCCGTTCATCCAGCTCGAGCGGATCGAAGTCGTCCAGGCCCAGGTCCCATTCGCGTGGTCGCAGGCCCAGCTGCTCCAGCCAGGTGTCCTGGGGTTGGAGCAGCCAGCGGCGCAGGTCGTCAAAACCCCCGTCGCCTTCGGGCCCTGGGGTGCTTCCCTCCCGGGAGGCGGGACGATCGGCCAGGGCGAGGGGAGCCTGGAGCGAGCTGCCATCGAGCCTTTGCCGGGCCGCCAGCAGCCGCCGGTCGCAACTGGGGGCAGGCCGGGGGCCGAGGGGCAGGAAATTGGCCCGCTCCAGGGGGTTGGGGCTGTGGTCCACCAGCAGGTCCCCGGCCTGTTCCCGGCCCAGTTGCTGCTCCAGCAGGGCCAGCCACTGGCGCACCGGCGGGGCCGGCTGGCGGGCATCGCCATTGCGCTCGTCGCGGCTGCACCAGCTCACCAGCAGGTGATCCCGAGCCGAGAGCAGACTTTCGAGCAGCACGTAACGGTCTTGATCGCCCGGATTGGGATCGCCGAGCAGCCGCTGCTGCTCCATCAGGTGGAAGCCGGGCCGCTCGCCCTGGCGGGGGAAGCTGCCGCCATCGAGGCCCATCAACACGATCACCCGATGGGGAATGGCCCGCATCGGTTCCAGGGCGCTGATTGTGAGCGAGCCGCTGCGGTGGCCGAAGCGACCGCTATCGGCATTGAGCCGCTCGGCCAACACCTCCGCCAGCACCGGCGCCCCCAGGCGCAGGGGGCTGCTGGCGGCCACCTCCTGCCAGTCGGCGATGGCGCTGCGCAGCAGTTGCAGTTCCCAGGCCCGCTCGCCCCCGTCGCCAAACCAGCTGAGCAGGAGCTTGTCCAGCACCGGCGCCCAGTCGGCCGGGGTGCGGGCGATAGCCAGGCGCTGGAGGCTGTGGCGCAGCCGGTTGAGCAGCTGCAGCCAGCGCCCCTGGCGCTCCAGGCTGCCGGCCATGGCCAGGGGAGCGCAGCCGCCCGGGGCCAGCCCCGGCTGCTCCGGCAGCACCAGTCCCAACACCAGCCGGTCGATCGCCCAGGCCAGGCTGTGGGTCGGGTCGCCGCCCCGATCGCCCCCATCGAGGCCCCAGCGGAAGCCGGCCCGTTGCAACAGCTCGCCCAGTTCCCCCAGCTCGCTAGCCCCCAGGCCCAGGGGCTCCATCAAGGGCCGCTGACTGAGCAGGGCCTCCAGGCCCGAGGCGGTCAGCCGTTCGCCGCCCAGGCGCAGCAAGGCCAGCAGGCTGGTGGCCAGGCCCCCCTGGTCCTGCTGGCTGCGGTCCGTGAGCCGCCAGGGCAGGGCAATGCCGGTGGCGGCCGTGTCACCGAACACCGCCGCCACCAGGGGGGCGAATTCCTCCACCTGGGGCGTCATCACCAGGATGTCCCGGGGGGTGAGGCTGGCATCGGCGGCGAGTAGTTGCAGCAGCCGATCCCGCAGGATCTGCACCTGGCGTAGCCGGCCCGGACAGGCGTGAAATTCCAAGGAGCTATCGCCCGGGGGGCGCTCCAGGGGCCCGGCCTGGTCCGGGTCCACCAGGGCTTGTTGCAGCTGCTCCAGCAGGCTCGCAGGCCTGGGATCCCCGCTGGCGGTGCCCGCTTCGGCGATGGCGGCGGCGGCGGCAAACAGGTCTTGCTGCTGGGATTCCCCTAGCTGGGTCTCGCCGCTGCCTTCGAGCAACTGCTGGAATTCGGCGCCAAGCCGGCCAAAACGGGCCTCCAGGCTGGGCACGCCCAGGCGCCACTCGTCGCCAAGGGGATCCAGGCTCGAGGCCTCGCCCTCAGATGCCCGCAACGGGGATGGATCCCAATTGTTGGCCCCCAAGCCTTGACCAAATCCGCCCGGATCCAGGCCGCCCGGAGCGGGATTGGCCTGGTCCTGCTGGCTCCTGGGCCCAGCTCCCAGCACCCCGGAGCCCCGCCGTTGCCACAGGTCCCGGCAGGGGGTGAGCAGGTAGATCTCCACCGCCAGCTGGCCGGAGAGGGCCTGGAGCAGGTCCACCTGGATCGGCGCCATGCTGCTCAGCCCGAACAGGCGCAGGGGAGAGGGCAGGGCCCTCGCTGCCGCCAGGGTGGCGGGATCGCCCCTTTTGAGGGCTGCGATCGCCTCCAGCACCCGCAGGCCGAAGGGCCGCACCCCCAGGCGGTTGGCCAGTTGGCGCACCAGCAGGGGTTGCCAGAGCTGGTGCTCAGCCAGGGGTTTACCCAGGCCGTCCAGGTCCTGGCCCTGGCACCAGGCCGCCACCATGGCGGGTCGGTACAGGGTGTAGTCGTCGAAGGCATCGGCGATGGCCCGGCCCAGTTGCCACAGGGCCCGGTCCACCATCCCCAGGCCCCGATCCGCTTCCGGGCCCAGCCCCTGGCCAGGCTTCGGGCCCAGGTTCGCGCCCGCCTCCAGGTCGCTGGCGACGCTGCCCCGGCCGCGCAGCCACTGGCCCAGTTGGCCAGCCTCCGGCCGTTCCATCAGCTCGGGCAGCAACTCCAGCAGGGGCCAGACCAGCTGGTTGGCGCGCCAGGGGTCGGGGCCGCTGGCGGCTGAGGCGGCTGCCGGCGGTGCTTCCGCCTGGCTGGCCGGCAGCGGCAACCCGTCCACGAGGCGGCGCAGGTGGCTGCCGGGAAAGGGAAAGCGCAGGTTGGCGCTGATGCCGCCGGCAAAGGCCCCATCGTTTGGGTCAGCTCCCAGCTCCAGGGCCAGCCGTTCGCCGAGCCAGCGGCTGGTGGGCCAGGTGTTGACCACCACCTGGGCCTGCTCAAACGGACCGGGGGGATCGGCTTGCAGCTTGGCGGCGAGCACCTGGGCCAGCCACTCGATCCGGTTGCTCCGGTACAGGGTCAGCAAGGATCGGGCCCGGGGGACTAGGGGGTGTCGCTTGCCAGGGTCCAGGACGGGGCGCCCGGGGGCTGATGGGATGGATGGGCTGGGGCTGGGATTCCGTCAGGAGCCGTGGCTGATGCCAGCCTCTCCAGGGCGGCCAGGGATGGCCGGGTGGCCAGGGCCAGGGCTGAACGGTCGCGGGCCCCCAGGCTGGGGCGGCCACCCCGCAGGGGATCGGGCAGGGAGCGCAGGCCGGGGCTGGTGGTGACCAGGCCCGTTTCCGGGCAATAGGCCGTTAAGTCGCCGCCGTAGCAGGCGCCGGTGTCGACCATGACGATGCCGTTGATCTTGCGCAGCTCGGGGCCAGGCGTGTGGCCAATCACCACCTCGCCAAAGCGGCCGTCGTAGGCCTGCCAGAAGGCCATGCGCACCGAAAGATCCGGGCGCCAGGTCCTGGGGTCAAAGCCGGCATGGGTGGCCACCCAGCCGGTGCCCCAGTAGGCCAACGGCAGGTTGTCGAGGCGCTCAAGCCAGGTGAGACAGCGGCGTTCACCCAGGTGGCGGAAGGTGTCGCAGCCGGCCAGGCCCTGCTGGGAACGCCAGCTGCCCAGGCGCAGGGCGTCCACCAAGTCCTGTTCGTGGTTGCCCTTGAGCCACACGGCCCGGCCCTGGTCCACCAGATCCCAAACCCGCTCCATGGTGGCGCCGATTTGGGGACCGCGGTTGATCACATCTCCGCAGAAGATGAGGCGATCACAGGCGGGGAGCTGGTCAAGCAGGGCCTCCAGGGAGGCAGCGCAGCCATGAACGTCGCCGATCACCCAGTGGCGGCGACTGCTGCTTGTAGACGCCATGAAAAGGACGCGTTAGGCCAAGTGTGACCCCAGGGGGTGGCATCTGTCATCCCTTTGGGACGCCAATTCCGACGAAACGCCCACTCAAAACCGACCCAAATCCGCCCGTCCAGCGCCCAACTGTCGGTGAGCTAGCGCACCAAAGCCAGTGGCGCTGTTACTTTGCCGGCACCCCGCCGCCGAGCCCTTGGACCTCCAGTCCCTGTCCGTGGGCCAGCGGATCGGCCTGTTGCTCAAGGCCCTCGATGGGGCCCAGCGCACCAATGAGGCGCTAGCCCACTGCAGCGACGGCGAGGCGATGGTGGAGGTGCTGCTGGATGCCTCGAAAAAACTGGGCCTGGGCCTCACCCGCCAGGACTTGAAAACCACCCCGCCAATCCGGGACTGGATTTGGTGGAAGAACAAGGAAGCCCTGCTCACGATCGGCGATAACAAGCCGCGCTACCACCAGGACGGCAACCAGGGGAGGGCCGCCAGCCAGACCAAAGCGGATCCCCAGACCGATCCCAAAACCGATCGCCAAACCGATCCCCAGACCGACCAGGCCCCTGGCGCTGCCCTGGAGCGCAAGAAGTTTCTGGGCTTGTTCTAAGAAGACCTGCTGCAGCCCAGGCCACCAGGCAGGCCACCAAGCCCTGGCCCCAAGGCCCCTCAGGCCAGGCTGGCCAGGGGATCGGGGATGGTGGCACTGGGAGCGCTGAACTGGCCCGTGGCCACGAACTCCAACCGCAATTTCAAGAAGGTGATGAATTGGCCATCGGTGGACACCACCGCCGCCGCTGGCCGGGGCACCTGGGCCGCCACGCCCGCCAGCTCCGGGGCCTCCAGGAAGGCGGGCCTCGTTACCAGCCAGAAATCGACCGTCTTGCCCTGCTCCTGGTAGTTGCGCACCCGTTCCCGAAGCACTTCCTCCAGGGGTTCTTCCACCGTCAGGAAGGCTTCGCTGGCTGCCACGAAGTGGTAGGTGGTTGCTGTGGGCTCGCTCATGGGGTGGTGCTGCCGAAAAGGGGATCGCGGCGCGGATTCTGAACCAGGGCCTTCATCTGGCGCACGGCCGTCTCCAATCCCACCGCCAGGGCCCTAGCCACGATCGTGTGGCCGATGTTGAGCTCCTCCATCCCCTCGATGGCTGCCACCGGTTCCACGTTCTGATAGGTCAGCCCGTGGCCAGCGTTGACCCGCAGGCCCAGGCTGCGGGCGATGAAGCTGCCTTCGGTGAGACGCGCCAGTTCCAGGGGTTGGGCCTGGGCGCTGGCCTCGGCGTAGGAGCCGGTGTGCAACTCCACCCAGCGGGCGCCGCTGCGGCGGGTGGCCTCCAGCTGGCCCCGCTCCGCATCCACAAACAGGCTCACCGGGATGCCGGCGTCCTGGAGGCGCCCCACTAGGCCCGTCAGGGCATCGATTTGGCCGGCCACATCCAGGCCCCCTTCGGTGGTCACCTCCTGGCGTTTTTCCGGCACCAGGGTCACCATGTCGGGCCGGATCCGCAGGGCGATCGCCTCCATCTCGGCGGTGGCGGCCATCTCCAGGTTGAGGCGGCTGCGCAGGGTGGCCCGGAGCACCTCCACATCCCGGTCCTGGATGTGGCGCCTGTCCTCCCGCAGGTGCACGGTGATGCCGTCGGCGCCGCCCAGTTCCGCCAGCAGGGCATAGGTCACCGGGTCCGGTTCCAGGGCGCGGCGGGCCTGGCGCACGTTGGCGATGTGATCGATGTTCACGCCGAGGCTGGCCATGGCGATGCCGGAAAGGCGGAGGGGCGAATCTGGATCCTATGGACTGGCCCTGGCACCAGTCCCTTGTCTCCCTTGGGCGGTAGCAAAACACCGTTCGGGCTTGTCTTTTCCCCTACGGGAGTCTTGCTGCTGTCGTGGGTTCGGGCCTGGGCTGCGGCCTTTGTTGCGGTCCCGCTGCAGCCGCAGGGGCAACTGCCCTCACCGGCCCGGGAGGCCCGACCTTGGCCCCTACGTTGTGAATCCCCCCCGGCATCCGCTTCCCCGGGCCCTTGAAACCCTTCCCAGGGCGCATGACGGCGCAGCTCACCCCTCCGATGACCCCCGAGGCCAGGCTCAGTGGCCGGGGCTCCAGTTCGGATGTGGCCATCAACCCCGTCCTGGGTCCCCTGGCGATGGTGCTGACCCAGGACCTGGCCCTGCCCCTCTTTTTCCGGGAGCTCACCGTGCTGGGCGCCGAGCACCTGCCCCAGGAGGGGCCGGTGCTGCTGGCCCCCACCCACCGCTCCCGTTGGGATGCCCTGCTGCTGCCCCATGCGGCCGGCCGGCGCCGCACCGGCCGCGATTGCCGCTTCATGGTCTCCATTGATGAGATGGTTGGCCTGCAGGGTTGGTTCCTGCAGCGGTTGGGCTGCTTTCCGGTCAACCCCCGCCGTCCGGGCCCCTCCTCCCTGCGCCTGGCCGTGGAGCTGCTCCAGGCCCACCAGCAGCTGGTGGTGTTTCCGGAGGGACGCATCCAGCAGGACGACGAACCGCTGCGGCTGATGCCGGGCCTGGCCCGCCTGGCCCAGCTGGCCCTGGCCCAGGGACTGCCGCTGCAGGTGCTGCCCGTGGGCATTGGCTATGGCCACAGCCGGCCCCGCCCCTGCGATCGGGCTGCCCTCTGCTTCGGTCCCCCCCAGCACCTGGAGGGGGAGGGGCGCCGGGCCCTGGCCAGCTTCACCCACCAGCTGGCGTCAGCGATGCAATCAGCTGAGGAAGCGGCCCGGCGGGCCGTGGGCCGTCCCCTGGGGGCCGCCTAAAGTCCGGGGCAGTTCGCCCCTTTGCTGTGCGCCGGCCCTTCGCCGCCCTCCGGACCGCTGCCCTGGCCAGTGGATCTGCCCTTTCCCTGGTGCTGGCCGCGAGCCTGCCCCTGGCAATGGCCAACCCGGCCTTGGCCCAAGCCCAGCCCGTTCGGGCCCTCGATTCGAGCGTCGGTGGCTTCAACCTGGCTTCGGTGAACGCCCTGCTGGCCAAAGGCGATGCGGCCGCTGCCGCTGGCAACTACACCCAAGCCCGCAAGGACTACGACGAGGCCCGCGAGGCCTGCCGTCGCCTGCTTGGTTTCTATCGGGACCTGAGCGGCGCCTTCCGGGGTCTTGATGCCCGCATCCCCCGCGAGATGGACCAGAAGGGCCGCGAAGCCCTCGAAGCCCAGGCCCAGGCCAGCCTGCGCCTGGCGGCCCTGTTCCGTCGCCAGAACCAGCCCGAGGTGGCCGTGCCCCTGCTGGTGGAAGTGGTCAAAATCATGACCCCCGCCCGCGAGGAGGGCCGCAAGGCCTACCAGAGCTTGGTGGAGCTGGGTTTTGTCACCACCCCCTATAGCGCCGCTGGCCCCACGCTCAACTGAGCAGGCCCCTTCCAGGTCCCCGAACGCCTCCCTAGGTTCCCCAAGTCCCCAGCCCTGCTGGCTCCCCGCCCATGGTTCAACCCGATCAGGTGAAGGACGCCATCCGCCAAGTGATGCCCGATGCCCATGTGGAGGTCGAAGACCTCACCGGCGGCGGTGACCATCTCCAGGTCAAGGTCGTGTCCACGGCCTTTGCCGGCCTCTCCAAGGTCAAGCAGCACCAGCTGGTGTACGGCGCCCTGCGCAGCGAACTCGCCAGCGAGGCGATCCACGCCCTTGCCCTCACCACCACCTCCCCGGCCGGTTGAGGCCTAGGGCTCGCCATTGCGAGTCCCCCTGGCCGAGGGCCTAACCGTTCCCTATTTACCCTTTCCCCTAGCTGTTCCATGGATCCCAGCACCCGCCAGCGCATCGAAACCCTGGTTGCTAGCAGCCCCGTTTTTGTCTTCATGAAGGGCAATAAGCTGATGCCCCAGTGCGGCTTTTCCAACAACGTCTGCCAGATCCTCAACGCCCTGGCCGTGCCGTTTGAAACCTTTGATGTGCTCTCCGATCCGGAGGTGCGCCAGGGGATTAAGGAGTTTTCCGATTGGCCCACGATTCCCCAGGTCTACGTGCAGGGGGAATTCATGGGTGGGTCCGATATTTTGATCGAAATGTATAACTCCGGCGAGCTGCTCGAAAAGATCACGATTGCCCTGGCCTGAGGGCTGCAATTAGCCGGGATCCCTCAAGGGTCCCGGTGGTCCATTTCTCCAGCCGGCTTCAGGCTCGGTTGCGCCTTGGTCCAACCCCTAGTTGCGCCCGGTTTCGTAGAGGGTGCTGAAGTCTCCCCCGGGGCCCACGAAGCTAGACGGGTCCAGGATCCAGCGGTCCACCACTTCCTCCAGGCGCCGTTGCGAGAGGGGATCCAGCACGGCGGTGCGCCGCAGGGCATGGAGGTAGCCATCGGCATAGAGGCGCAGATCGGCCGGACCGTGGTAGCGGCTTGCCAGGGTTTGGCAGGCGTCACACAGGGACTGGAAATGGCGGATCGAATCGGGGTTCTGAAGGGCTGTCATGGTTGGACAGGCAACAGGGGACGCACGCGGGTAGGGGGTTTGGGGTGGGTGCTGGACAGATTGCAAGGCATCGCCTGATACCAGTTTGCAGCCCTGTTTGCCGATAGCCTAGGTAAAGACATGGAAATACGGTTGGAGGGCGCCGCGAACCAGATCACTGCCACGGCCACCGCCACCCCATCGGCGGCAGGAGTGCCCATTCTCGGAGAAGGGGCCCTGAAGCGGGTGCTGGTGGTAGAGCCCCACCCCACCTTGCGCACCGTGCTGGCCCAGCGCCTTCGCCAGGACGGGCACCTGGCAGCGGCTGTGGCCACGGCCGCCGAGGCGATTGATCTGTGCGAAGAGCAAACCCCCGACCTGATCATCAGCGCCGAACTCCTCGACCAGAGTTCGGCCCTGCGGCTGGCGGCCCAGCTGCGCACGCCGGTGATGGTGCTCACTGCCCGCACCGGCGCCGAGCCGGTGGTGGCCCTGCTTGATGCCGGCGCCGATGATGTGCTGCGCAAACCCTTCGGCCTGGAGGAACTGGCGGCCCGTTGCCGCAGCTTGCTTCGCCGCAGTGCTAGCGGCCTGCAGGAACGGGTCTGCGTTGGGCCCCTTGAGGTGCACCTGTTGCTTCGCCAGGTGACCCTGCGGGACCAGCCCGTGGAATTGAGTCCCCGGGAATTTGCCCTGCTCTGCGCCCTCTTGATGCCCCCAGGCCTGGTGCGCAGCCGCCATGAGCTGTTGCGCATGGCCTGGCCCCCCTTCAGTGGCGGGCCCCGCTCGGTGGATACCCAGGTGCTCACCCTGCGCCGCAAGTTGGAGCAGGCTGGCCTTGGTGAAGGCGGCGGCATCGATACCGTGCGGCAGCAGGGCTATCGCTTCAGCCTCGACACCATTCCCGAATCATCCGGCCCTGCCCAGGCGGTTGCGACTAGCCCCAACAACGCGGTTTGATCCCAGCGAGAACTTGCCAAAAGGATGCACCTAGAAGCATTCACTAACTAGGCAAGATTGGGAGTTTTCGAAGTCCAGGTATGGCAAGCTTTTGACCTTGGCAAGAGTTTGGCCATGCCATGGTCCTGGGGCTGCTACTCGTGTCCCTTAGCGACTTAAGGCCCCAGGCTGCCGGCCGGCTGAAGCCCTAGGGCGACGATCTCCCCCACCAGCATCAAGGCGGTAAGGCCGGCCAGCAGTTGGTAGGTCCAGGGGGGGGAGATCCGGCCGATTGTCTTGGTGTCTAGGCCCGTGTAGTAGTGCAACTGGGCGAGGAAATCGCTGAACCGGGTCAGCCGTTGGGGCAGCAGGTAGCTCCCCTTGGGGCTGCGGAGGTAATACACCCGGCCCCCCTGGCTGGTGGCCACGGCCGTTAGGCCCCTGATCTCGTTCCAATCCAGGCTCCAGCCGCGGCGCAGCCACCAGCCACACCAGCGCGGATGGCCCAGCGCCAGGCCTTGGGGCGCCACCGTCACCGTTTCACTGGTGATCGCCAGCACCAGGAGCAGCCCCAGGGGGACGGCGATGGCCAGCAGGGCGCGTAGGCCGCCGCTGGCCAGAAGCGGCAGGGGGACCACGAGGGCCAGATAGAGCCCCACCAGGGTTCCGCGGATGAGGGGAGCCATGCCGTAGACCGCTGGCTCGCCATACGGGGCTTGCTCTAGTTGCTGGTCGGGCCGGTTGGGCCCGCTGTTGGGATCGGCCGCTCTGGCCTCTGGCTGGCTGGCTTCAGCTGCCGGTGCGCTGGCCTCCAGATCTGGGGAGATACGCCCTGGCCCGCCCCCCTGCGGCGTTGTCATCGGTCTTCTGGGGATCCGGGGAGCGGCTCCACCAGCGTTTGGGGCTGGTAGCGGGCCGTGAACACCTCCTCCTCCCTGCCTTTCCAGAAGGTGCCCAAGCGCATTAAATCGGCATGGGCCTGGTGCAGTTGCTCCAGGTACGTCTCGGGATCCATGGAGTCTTTGGCCTCCTTGAGTTTGGAGAGCCGCAGCAGGTGCCACATCCAGGGTTTGCCCAGCTCGCCGCGCTGTTCCAGGTAGCGGGCCAGGTCGACCGAGCTGGGAATCGGACTGGGCTGGGAGCTCATGGGGGGCTTTGGACCGAGCCCCAGCCTATGGATTCTGGCCGGGGTGCTGTGGGTGGCAGCAGTCCCCATGGAGGGCGACCCGATCGAGTACTGGGGGCAGCTGGCCATGGCTGATCTGCTGGGGCCGAATGTTCAGCGCCAGTGATGCGATGGCATCTGTTTGTCAGCGTCGCGCAAGCGTGCCGGGAAAGTCACACTTGCTCAACAATTTTATTTCGGTTTTGTCCCATGCAACTGGGCCGCAGCGATGGGTTTGAATAGAGATCTCTTGATTGGATCCTGATGGCTTCACGCCGCCGCTCTGAGACTCTTGGCATGACTCCCCACTTGAGTGGCCGGCTGGCGGCCGCCAATCTCCCCGATCAAATCCCCCGCAATCGCTTGCCTGACAAGGGCCTTCGCGCCGATCTGAGCTACGAGCTGATCCACGATCACCTGATGCTTGATGGCAATGCCAGGCTCAACCTGGCCACGTTTGTTGGCACCTGGATGGAGCCAGAAGCGCGGCGGTTGATGGAGGAGTGCGCCGAAAAAAATATGATTGATAAGGACGAATACCCCCAAACCGCTGAGATTGAGGACCGCTGCCTCAAGATCATCGCCGACCTTTGGCATGCTCCCGACCCGGACCAGGCGGTGGGCACCTCCACCACGGGCTCCAGCGAAGCCTGCATGCTGGGCGGCCTGGTACTGCGCTGGCATTGGCGCCAACGCCGCCAGGCCGCCGGCCTGCCCTACGACCGCCCCAACCTGGTGATGGGCAGCAACACCCAGATCTGCTGGGACAAGTTCTGCGCCTACTTCGATGTGGAGCCCAAAATGGTGCCGATCACGCCGGAGCGCCTGCAACTGGGTGTCGAGGAAGCGATCGCCCTCTGTGATGGGAACACCATTGGCGTTGTGGGCATCCTCGGCAGCACGTTTGATGGCAGTTACGAACCGATCCAGGACTTGCAGGTCGCCCTTGATGCCCTGCAGGAGCGCACAGGCATCGACATTCCGATCCATGTGGATGCCGCTTCCGGTGGCTTTGTGGCCCCCTTTAATTCACCAGATCTGGTTTGGGACTTTCGCCTGCCCAGGGTGGTGTCGATCAATTCCAGCGGCCATAAATACGGTGGTGTGCTGCCAGGAGTGGGTTGGTGCCTGTGGCGCGACCAGGGCCAGCTACCTGAGGAGTTGCGTTTCAATGTCAACTACCTAGGCGGTGAGATGCCAACCATTGGCATGAACTTCTCCCGCCCCGGCGCCCAGGTGGTTGGCCAGTACTTCAACTTCATCCACCTCGGCTTTGAGGGCTATCAGCATCGGATGAAAACCCTCGAGGCGATTGCCTGCTATCTCGCCGATAGCATCGCCAAGCTCGGACCCCTGCGCTTGGTTAGCCATCCGCTCGGCCAGTTGCCCGTGTTTGCGGTGAGCCTCGATCCGGCCATCGCCAACTGGACCGTGTTCCAGTTGGCCGACAAGCTGCGCGAACGGGGCTGGTTGATTCCCGCCTACACCCTGCCGGCCAACTGTGAGTCGATGGCGGTCTTGCGCTTTGTCATCCGCGCCGGCTTCAGCCGCGATATGGCCGATGTGCTGCTGGAGGACACGGAGCGGGCCGTTGACTGGTTCCAGCGTCTCGACGCCCCGATGCCGTCTCCCCATGAAGTGCGGCCATCCTTCCATCACTGAGGGACCCCAATCAACCTTTTATTCCTAACGACTGAAGGCCATGGATAACGCCACATTTCAGCACTATCTGATCGGACTGCTGGCGATTGGCAACAATGTGTCGTCCCTGGGGGCCTATTTGGCCCAGACCCAGGGGATGGCTCGGCGTCGCATTTGGAACGTGATTTTCCTGACCACGCTGGTTTGCTTTGTTTTTTTAGTGGTGTTCATGCTGTTCGGCACGGCTGTGCTGAACTTTTTTGGCATCTCGATCAGCAGTTTTGAGATCGCCGGGGGCTTGCTCCTAGGCGGTGTCGGCATGGAAATGATGGCCGCCGCCAACTACGGTCCGGCGGCCCACAAGTCGGTGGATATGCCCGAGCAGGACGACTTCCATGCGGCCCTCTCCAATGCCGTGGTGCCGATCGGCATTCCCCTCACCGTGGGCGCCGGCACGGCCTCCGCTGTGGTGTTGTTCGCCAATTCGGCCGCTCGCAATGGCAGCAGCGGCAGCCTATGGGCGGCGATCTTGGCGTTGGTCTTGATCAATGCGGTGGTTTTCCGGTTTGCGAATACCGTGATGCGCCGCGTGGGTCCCCTGGCCCTCACGATCTTCACCAAGATCATGGGGCTGTTTACCCTCTCGATTGGGGTCGAATTCGTCGTGCATGGCGTGTCGACGATTGTCACCGGCTTGCTGCATAAGGGAGCGTGATGGCGCCGCCCCCGGCTGGCGTGATCAATCCGGTAATGCCCAGGGGTTGAGGCCGAGGTCGGCGCCGAGGCGATGGGCGCAGGCGAAACCGCTGAAGGCAACGGCGTTAAGCCCCTGGCCGGGGAAGCAGGAATCGCCGACGCAATACAGCCCGGGAATCGCCGTGCGGTTGAAGGGCATCGGCAGCAGCCCCGGCAGGCGCAGGGCTGGCACGGGGCCATAGCTGCCGCCGCTGCGGCCAAGGAAACGGCGGTGGCTGCGGGGGGTGCCCACTTCCCGGTGGCGGATCGCCGCCCCGAGGCCGGGCAGGATCGCTTCCAGCCGGCTGATCAGGCGATCGGCATCGGCCTGCTTTTTGGCGGCATAGTCGGTTGGCCCAAGCCCACTCCAGGCCTCTATTGAGGAGGGGGTGAAGGCATGGACGATGTGGCGATCGGGCGGCGCCAGGCTGGGATCGAGCAGGGAGGGCATGGACACAAACACCACCCCCTGTTCGTCCTCCATCGCTTGCCAGTCCTCCAACAGCAGGTGGTGGCAGTGGGTTCCGGCCGGGATCAGGGAGGCCTCCACCCCTAGATGCAAGGACAGGAACGAGGGCGAGGGCTTGTAGCGCCGGCGCCAGGTGCGCTCCGCTGCTGGAGTGTCCTGCTCCTCGATCAGGCCGCCGAAGGTGTCCCAGCGGGTGGCATTGCTCACCACCCGGCGGGCCCGGATCTCCTGCCCATCGGCCAGGCGCACGCCCACGGCCTGGCCGTTCTCCAGCAGCACCTTGGTGACCCGGGCCTGGTAGCGAATGGCGCCGCCATGGCGCTCGAGCCCCGCCACCAGCTTCTGGGCGATCACGCCCACACCCCCCTTGGGGTAATTGATGCCGCCGGCGTGGCGATCGGAAAACACCATGCCGGCATTGATCATCGGGGTGAGGTCGGCTGGCATCACCGACCAGCAGAAACACTCCATGTCGATGAACTTGAGCAGGGCCGGATCTTTGATGTATTTGCGGGCCACATCGCCCACATTCACCGGCAACCAGCGGGCCAGGCCCAGGCAGGCCAGGGGCGCCCGAAAGAACACCTTGGCCAGGTAGGCCGGATCCTCGAGCGAGAGTAGCGGCATCGCATCGAGGCAGTTAAACACGCTCCAGCAGGTGTCATAGAAGGCGCGAATTCCCTTGGCTTCGTGGGGGAATCGGGCGCTCAGGCGGTCCACAAAACTGTCGTAATCCCGATCGACGGCCACATCCAAGCCATCGGGCAGGTGATACTCCAGCTGGGCCGGATCGGCGATCGTTTCACAGGCCTCGCCCACATCGGCCAGGGCCCGGGTGAGCAGGTTGGTGTGGCCCTTCTGGCCGAAGCCAAAGATCATCGAGGCGCCCACATCAAAGGTGTAGCCCTCGCGCGTGAAGCTGCCGCCCGAGCCGCCTGGAATGAGGTAGCGCTCCAGCACTAACACCTTCGCCCCCTTGGCGGCCAGCTGGCTGGCGGTCACCAGGCCGCCGATGCCGGATCCGATCACCACCACGTCCCACGGGCCCTTGCCTAGGGCCCGATCAGCGGGGTCTGGAGCGGCGCTGGGCTGGCTGGCTGATGGGGAGGACAGGCTGGCGGACACGGACGCTCGGGCTGGGGTGGGGCGACGGGCCGACCCTACGCAGGGGCCAGCAGGGGCTGCGCTTCAGCTGGCGGTTCTGGAGTGGTTAGGGCCTCGGGGCTAACCGGCGGGGCTGGATGGCGCCCATAGGGAGCCAGGTCGGCCAGGGCCCGGTCCCGGTAGGCGCCGTAGCGGCGCCGTTTGTCGCGAATGCGCTCGGGCAGCTCGGGCAGCAGGCCGAAGTTGGGGGGCATGGGCTGGAATTTGCCGCTGGGAGCTTCGGCGATGAAGTGGGTGAGGGCGCCGATCATGGTGGTGGGCGGCAGGCTGATGGGCTCCAGGCCCAGGGCCAGCCGGGCGGCGTTGGTGCCCGCCAGCCAGCCGCCGGCCACGGCGGCCGCGTAACCCTCGGTGCCGGTGATCTGGCCGGCGGCCAGCAGGGTGGGCCGGCTGCGGAATTGCAGGGTGGGATCGAGCAGCTGGGGGGCCTCCAGGAAGGTGTTGCGGTGCATCACGCCAAAACGCAGGAACTCGGCGTTCTCCAGGCCCGGGATCAGCCGCAACACCCGCTTTTGCTCGCCCCACTTGAGGTTGGTCTGGAAGCCCACCAGGTTCCAGAGCCGGCCGTCCTTGTCTTCCTGGCGCAGCTGCACCACCGCATAGGCCCGCTTGGCCCGGCGCACGTCCCGGTCGTGCAGGTCGCCCCAGCGGGGATCCCAGAGGCCGATCGGCTTGAGCGGCCCGTAGCGCATGGTGTCTTCGCCGCGGCGGGCCAACTCCTCAATCGGCAGGCAGCCTTCAAAGAAGTTGGCGTTGCCCAGTTCAAAATCCTTGAGCTCGGCCTGCTCGGCGGCCAGCAGCGCGTCCCGGAAGGCCAGGAACTGCTGCTTGTCCATGGGGCAGTTGATGTAGTCGGCATCGCCCTTGTCGTAGCGGCTGGCCCGGAAGGCCACCGTCAGGTCGATGCTGTCCCCGTCCACGATCGGGCTGGCCGCATCAAAAAAGTGGCAGTCGTCGCGGCCGGTGAAGCTGCGCAGCTGCTCGGCGAGGGCCTCACTGGTGAGGGGCCCGGTCGCCAGCACGCCAATTTGGCCAGGGCCGGGTAGCTCGAGCTGCTCGCGCCGTTCCACGGTCACCAGCGGATGGCTTTCCAGGGCGGCGGTTAGGGCGGCGCTGTAGCGGCCCCGATCCACAGCAAGGGCGCCCCCGGCCGGCACGGCGTGGCGATCGGCGGTGTCGATCACCAGGGAACCCAGCTGGCGCAGTTCGGTTTGTAGGAGCCCGGCGGCCCGGTCGCTGCTCAGGGCGCCAAAGCTATTGCTGCACACGAGTTCGGCGAACTCAGCGCTGTGGTGGGCTGGGGAGCGGCGCACGGGCCGCATCTCCACGAGTCGCACCGGCAGGCCAGCCGAAGCAATTTGCCAGGCCGCTTCCGTTCCAGCCAAGCCAGCACCAATCACCACCAGGGGATCGGTTGGGCTGGGGCGCGACTGGCTCAAGGAAGACAACAAGGCAATCGCAACACCCGGCTCAAAGGGTCCGAGCGGAACTCAGGCGCGGGCGCGCTTGAGCAACAGTTGCAGTTGGCCAACGGCGGCGCGGCCGATGTTGAAGGCAGCCCAACCCACGGCAAGCAGCACGGGGGTAGCAACCAGCAGAAGCCGAGCATCCATGGGTGTGGCGGATCAATCGCGTGGAGAAATCCTACGGACTCGGGCGCCAAAACGCGGCCAGACCAGGCGAGCCGATCGAAATTGCAGCAATTGGTTCAGGGAGGGGCTTAGCGGCCAGAAAGGCTTTTGTCAGCAGCCTTGACCACAACTTCAATCGCAGGACCCGACGGCTGGGTCCTAACGGTCGCCATGGGGATTACCCAGTGCAGTGGTTGGTTTGGTCTCCCTGGCGGCTTCAGGGTCCGAAGCCTGTGCTCTGGGAGCGGCCGGCATGGGCCTGGGCCAGTTGCTGGTAGCGACGCGCATGGTGGCGCTGCTCCTCAACCGCCTCGGCGGTCAGCTCCCGTTTGACCTGGGCCGGCGCGCCCATCACTAGGCAGCGGGGCGGCACGTTGCGGGTGACGACGGAACCGGCGGCCACTAGGGCGCCTGCACCCACGGTGACGCCATTGAGCACGATTGCGCCGATGCCGATCAGGCAGCCGTCCTCCAGGGTTGCCCCATGGACCACGGCCCGGTGGCCGATGGACACATCGGCGCCGATCGTCACGGGCTGGTCGGGGTCCCCGTGCAAGATCGCCCCGTCTTGCACATTGCTGCCAGGTCCGACCACGATCGGGCAGACATCGCCGCGGGCTACGGCCGTGGGCCAGAGGCTGGCCCCTGCGGCCAGCGTGACATCGCCAATCACCACCGCACTACTGGCCACCCAGGCCTCCGGATGCAGGCGCGGCTCAGGCCAGGGAAACGTAGTCATGCCAGGGGGTGCTTCGGGCCGTAGGCGCCAGTGTGCTCCTGTCCTTACCCCCTGGGGGCCCGCTGCCCCTTGGAGGAGACCCCGGCTGGGTGATACGTTCCCTTGGTGCCCGAAAGGGTTGCCCCGGGGCTTGTCCCACGCGGCGGGTCGCTAGCTCAGCGGTAGAGCACTCGGCTTTTAACCGATTGGTCCTGAGTTCGAATCTCAGGCGACCCATTCCAGTCACAGCCTTGAAATGGGCTGTTAAGTCTTTCATCACAAGGAATCTTGCATGTCGCCATCTTCCGACAGGATGGGACATGAGACGACGGCGATGGTCGTCTTCTGACCGTTTTCTGTACCTAGGTACAGACATGCCCGCCAGACTGGTCGATGAGACCAGGGGGCGTGATGGAAGCGCGTGGAGCCCTACAGCAGGCCCAGGGGCGGTGGCGGCTGGTCGGAGTTTTGTGGGGCCTGCAATGTGGGTTACGTGGCGTTTGGGGTGGAGTGCTCTGGGGCGTCACCATGGTTACGTTGCGCACCCAAGACCGCCTAGAAGTTCAGCCCGCAGGGTCATCAGCAAGGCTGAGGGCCTCGAGATAAAGCCACTCGCCCGATTCTCCCCGACCGAAACGGGAGCACTCCTTGAGCACACCATCTCGGCGATCGCGATCGCGCCAGCGGGCTGCAAAGGTCACGGTTCCGTACTGATCGAGCGGGCCGCCGTTCTGGCAATCCAGCACGTCGAGGTGGGTCCACGCGATGGTGCGGCAGCTTTCCTGTAGGGCCTTGCGACGGGCCGCTGCCGACAGGCCGGGTTCGGGATGGGTGCGCAGCAGATGCTCAATCGCCTCTGGATCCCTGGCCGCCAGGGCGAAGGCGCTGTATCGAGACCGCATCAGCTGTTGGGCCGTGACCGCCAACTGCTCCCCGGCAATCAAGGGCCCGCAGCAGCGGTTGTAGGCACCGCCGCCACAGGGGCACTTCGCGGCCTCGGGCAACGGGGATTGCCTGCCGAAGCCCAGGGGTATGGCGGGTGGTGGGGGCATGGCCTTGGCTGGGGAGCACCAGTTTGGTGTGGCGCAGACTCAGGGCTCGAGCCCTGACCTTGAACCGATGAGCACGCCAGCACCTGAATGGATGCCTGCGCAGTGCCGGCTGACCTATCCGGGCTGGGTGCAGCGCAAGGCGGTGACATTGTGCAAGCGCGATCAGAAACGCGGCGGCAGCGGCAACGTCCAGCAGTACCGACTGGCCATCCATGACGCCGTGGTGGCCAGCGAAGGGCGGGACCACTGGAGTGGTGAACCCCTCGACTGGGAACTGATTGGCACCTACGACAACAAGGATGCAGCTGCAGGCAAGGGTGCGCACAAAAAGCAGTACGCGATGCTTCCCACGATCGACCATCGAACCAATCAACCCGAGGCCGACTTCGTGATCTGCGCCTGGCGCACCAATGACGCCAAGCACGACATGACCCCGGAGGAACTGCTGACGTTCTGCCGGGCGGTGATTGCCCATAGCCCGAACTGGCAGTCAGCCAGCTAAGGCTTGTTGCTGGACCTGGGAATCAGGTTCAGGTCAGTCCACCCATGCGCCATGGCCAGCTAAAGGGGAAGGGGACCCGGCGGCCGGGTGGCTGGCCGAGCGACAGACCCGTGGGCAGAACTGGCTGCGGCCCCATAGCGTTAGGCCGAACGTGACCCCGGACGATCAGACCACGGCATGAAGAAACTATTCCCGACGTCTTTTGCGCCGACCATTGCGGAGCTGCTGCCGAAGCAGCCGCTTCACTTCAAGGGGCCGATGCTGGCAAGCCTAGCAACGATGCTCTTTTTGAGTTTGATTACCGTGCGTAGCGTGCTCCATTTGTTCCTGCCAGATGGTGGGGCGCAGAGTATTGCGACTATCGATATTTCTGGGTCAAGCGGAGTGAATATCATCGCTCTTTTCGGCCAGTGGGGGGCGTCCCAACTGCTGCTGGCGGCGTTGCTTTGGGTGCTGATCCTTCGCTACCCGGGCTTCATACCGCTCGCGCTCCTCGTCCTCGCGATTGAGCCGTTCGCGCGAGGCCTCGCCGGCCACCTGAAGCCCATCTTGACGGTTGGGATTGCCCCCGGTGCCGCGCTGAATTGGGTGGCCGCACCGCCGCTCCTATTGATGCTCTGGTTGTCGCTTTGTCCGGCATCTACCCGTAGGTGAGGTGGATGCCCATCCGTCACGAACGGCGAGTGGAGCTGCATCAGACCTTGCGAGGTGCCTCGCTCAGTGGCAGGAGATTTGTGGGTTAGGTAGTGTGCGGGTGGTGGCGTTTAATCGGCTAGGCGTGCTGTCAGAATTCACCGCTCTCAGCGGCTTCTCACGTAGCTAGGCTGGAAGGATTGTTTGGCTAAATTGTCATTGGCTGCTCCGCAAGTGATAAAGCATGCCTCCTGGAGGAGCGGCGTTATCAGTGACGCCATCTCGCACGGCGACTAGCTGTCACTGAGCCCTGGGGCGCTGCCGGACGCCATGGCGCCGAGCCCCAGCGGTTCGAAGGTGGCCTCGAATCAGCGCCCGCGCTCGACGTTGCGCTCCCGCAGGGCCACGGGCAACACCCCGAGATCGGGCACCAGATGGCCGCCGGTCCAAACCGTGGCGACCAGGCCATGGACGATGACCAGAATCGCGAACACGGACAAGGCAGCGGCTGGCTGCTCCTCCCAGGATGGGTCCAATCCGAGGGGGGTGCCGATGAAGGTGATCGTGGATCTCTGCCTGGTGCCGATTGGTGTGGGCGTCCATCTGGCCCCCTACGTCGCCGCCTGCGAGCGGGTGCTCACAGAAGCGGGGCTCAAGATCCAGCTGCACCCGAACGGCACCGCGATCGAAGGCGACTGGGGCACGGTGTTTGCCGCCATCGAGGCTTGCCACCAGGCGGTGCACGCCATGGGCTGTGCCCGGGTTTACTCCTCCGTGAGCATCAACACCCGCACCGACAGGGACCAAACCCTCGAGGACAAGGTGGCCAGTGTGCAAGCGTTGCTCTGATGCCAGCTCAAGACGAACACGCCAGCGAGGTTCTGGATTTATGGTTTGGCGAAACCCTGCCGCGCCAGTGGTTTGCCAAGGATCCGGCCTTTGACGCCCTGGTGGGCAACCGCTTCTCGGAGCTGGCCCGAGCTGCGATCAGCGGTGGCCTCGCTGCCTGGGGCGAGGTTCCGGCCAGCGCCTTAGCCCTTGTGCTGCTGCTGGACCAATGTCCAAGGCAGATCTGGCGCGACACCGCCCGGGCCTTCGCCGGGGATCCCCAGGCTTTAGCCCTGAGTTTGGGGGCGGTGGAGCGGGGCTGGCTGGCGGCCGAAGCAGCCCCGCCCCGCCGGCAGTTTTGGTTGATGCCCTTGATGCATTCCGAAGAGCTGGCGGTGCAGGAGCAGGCGCTGCCCCTGTTTGCCCATTTCACCGATCCCCGCACCGCCGATTTCGCCCGCAGGCACCTGGATGTGATCGCTCGCTTTGGGCGCTTCCCCCACCGCAATGCAGCCTTGGGGCGGCTGTCGAGTCCTGAGGAGCTGGCCTTTCTGCAGACACCCGGATCAAGTTTCTGAGCTCTTACCTGCCCAGCCCATAGCTGCCCTGACTGGATTGGACCCGGTTCGCCCTATGGGGGGCCATAAAGGCAGGACCCCCTGGGAATGGGGAAACGGACCAGCGCCTGGGATTCTCATCTTCTTCACGCTTCGTTACGGGAGCCGCCAGAATCTCGTCTTTGCTGCTCGGGCCATGGCGACGCCGCTACCCCTTGAAGTTGTGGCTGGCATCTGTGCTGCCACCTTGACCGTTGCCATGCTCCGCAGTGGTGGCGATGCCCGCCAGGGCCCTGCTGCCCTTTCGCAGGCCGAAGCACCCCCCTGGCGTCTGCCACGCTCCATCGCTGACGGGCTACGGGCTTACATGTTCGGCCCCGGTCAGGGCCAAAGCCTGGGCTTGCTGGTTTTGCGGCTGGCGATCGGGATGATGATGATTCACCACGGCCAGGATAAGCTGGCCGATCCCCAGGGTTTTGCGAACAACTACGTCATCCCCCTGCATCTTCCTTTCCCCTTACTGATGGCCCACGCGGCCGGATACGCAGAAATCTTTGGCTCCTGGCTCTTGATTTTTGGCCTACTGACCCCCCTAGGAGCCCTGGCCCTGACTGGAACCATGGCCGTTGCGGCCTACCACCACATCCTCACAAGTGGACTCAACATTTATGTGTTGGAGTTGGTTGTGCTGTACCTAGGTGGCAGTTTGGCCCTGCTGCTGCTGGGCCCAGGTCGGTTCTCCTTTGATGCCGGCATTGCCAAGGAACTGTTGGACAGTTCCACCAACAATGGGGACCTTGATCGCTCGGTTATTCAGCAACCGGGTCTGGTTGCCATCCCTGTTGAGTCAACCTCAAGGTAGATAACGCCCATTCGTTGGCTCTGGCCCGATGTCGGCCTGGCCCTGGGCCTGGCTCAGGCGATCGATTTCGACGTTGGCTCAGGCCGCTGGGGGCCTGGGCCTGGTCGCTGCAGGATTGGCAGGAGGCTGCTGATCCCCAGGGCTAGGAAGGAGAGGGCGCCAAGTAGCGCTAAGAGTCGCAGGACCAGTGGACGGCCAGGATCTTTATCCCAACCCTCCGGGTCGATCGGCTCCAGCGGGATAGGCCTCGCTGGCCTGGGGCGATGGACCATGGCAGTGGGTTCACTCGGAGGTCAGCCTGGCTGGCCTGCCCTCGAATTGTTGTTCCCCAAGGAAATGGACCGCACAACTCCGCCCGACCCCCTTGGTAAGGCACCACGGCTGAGCAGAACAACGCCCGGGGCCAATGCTCCAGGCTTTGCTGGGGTCACCCCACCCTGGTCATCACGTGCTGGATCACCTCCAGCAGTCCATCGGCGAGGGGGCGATTGGCGGCGAGCTTGGTGCTCCAAATCGATCCCCATAGGAGGTCCTCTGGTCTCACCAGGCCCATGTCCTGGCCCTCCAGCACTGCAACTGCTCCAGCGGCACGGACAGCTCACCCCGGAACCCATGGGCCGTACGCCGGTGGATGGGATGCACCGTTACCAGCTCCAGGTCTGGAGGCTGCCAGCTGATTTCCTCCAGCAACTCCCGCCGCAGCGCCTGCCCCGGCGTTTCGCCCGGTTCGAGGTGCCCGCCAAAGAGTCCCCAGCAGCCGGGCGCGACGATCGTGGGACTCTCGTCGCGAAGCTGGATCAGCCAGCGGCCATCGCGCTGCAGCATGGCCAGGGCGACTTCAACGGCCATGAATCAGCTTCAGGCCGTGGCAGTGCGGCGTCGTTGGGTGGCGACGAAGGCGGCCCCACCGGCAGCCAATACAAGGCCGCCGCTGATGGCCACGAACATCAGCGTCTGCAACAGCAGCAGAACAATCCCAATGGCTGATCCGGCCGCGAGCTGAATCCTGGCCTTGATCAGCAGGGTGATCAGCAGCAGCACGGTGGCCTTCAGGGCGAGCAGCTTGGAGGTGCTGAAAGGGAAGAAGGGGCTCAGAAGCACCGGGTGACCACGAGTATCCCCATGCTGGCGGGCCGATCCGGCAACGGCGGACTCCCTTAAGCCCGAGGCGGCTGTGGTGGGATCCCCTGAGGGGGAAAGGCCCGCCAACCCTGTTGCCGTTTCTGGGCCAACAGCCCGATCGCCTGGTCCCCCGTCAGCTGCTTGGGGCGTCTCAGCAGGGGTGCCCTGCCTGCTGTCGCCAAGCCATGACGGGGATGGGAGGGGCCGCAGCTTCGGATGCAAAAATGCCTCGGGAAGGATTGCGTTAGATCCGGCTGGACCTCGCCGCCATTCCTTTTCCACCCCAACTCGCATCGATTCCGTGGCAACGTCTGCTGGCCAACTCGCTCCGGATCAGACGGCCGAACATCAACGCTTAAGGGAGGCCAACGAGGGCCTCAATCCGTGGCGCAAGTGGGGCTCCTATCTGAGCGAAAGGCAATGGGGCACGGTGCGCGAAGACGACAGCCCCGATGGCAATGCCTGGGAATCCTTCAGTCATGATCAGGCAAGATCCCGTGCCTACCAATGGGGAGAAGATGGCTTGGCAGGCATCAGTGATGACCGCCAGCTGCTGTGCTTCGCCTTAGCACTCTGGAATGGCAAAGATCCAATCATCAAGGAGCGCCTCTTTGGCCTCACCAATAGTGAGGGTAACCATGGCGAAGACGTCAAAGAATATTACTACTACCTAGACTCAACTCCAACGCATTCCTACATGTGTTACCTCTACAAATATCCGCTCAATGCCTATCCCTATGACGACCTTGTCGCCACCAATCGCAGCCGTTCACGGCTTGAGCCGGAATATGAGCTGATCGATACGGGGATCTTCGACAACAATGAATACTGTGACGTCGAAGTCGAATACGCCAAGGCTGGACCAGAGGATCTGCTGATCCAGATCACGGTGCACAATCGCTCCAAGCAAACGGCCAAGCTCGCCGTCTTGCCAACTCTCTGGTTTCGCAATACCTGGGATCAGGGGAGCAGTCCGAAACCCACGATTAAGGCGAAGCCCTCTCAGTCAGGCCAAGCGAGACTCCATGCAACCCATCCCGACCTTGGCGATTTTGCGCTGCACTGCAACGGGGCAGATGAATTGGTGTTGACGGAGAACGAAACGAACACAGAAGTCATTTTCCAACAACCGAACCAATCTCCTTTCACCAAATGCGGCATCAACCGCTACGTGGTTCATGGCGAGGCGGCAGCTGTTAACCCATCCCAGCAGGGCACGAAGGCTTCGGCGATTTATAACCTCTCGATTGGTGCCAATGCCTCAAGCATCATCAAGTTGCGACTGACAAAGTCAACATCTGAAACACAAGATGACTCCGCCTATCACGATTTCAATCAGATCTTGGATCGCAGAAAGCAAGAGTGCGATGACTTTTACGCCAGGGTGATGCCAGCTGGATTCAGCGCTGAGCAAAAGCTGGTGTTCAGGCAAGCGATGGCAGGGATGCTGTGGTCCAAACAGTTCTACAACTACGACATTGCGCCCTGGCTCCAGAAACGTGGCATTGATCCACTGGGTTTCAACAACGCCCAGGGTTTCAGGAATCAGCAGTGGCATCACATGACCAACAGTGATGTCATCTCCATGCCAGACAAATGGGAATATCCTTGGTACGCGGCCTGGGATCTCGCCTTTCACGCAAGCACGTTTGTCTTTGTCGATCCAAGTTTCGCCAAGCAACAGCTCAGCTTGATGCTGAGCAACAAGTATCTCCACCCCAACGGGCAAATTCCAGCCTATGAGTGGAACTTCGGCGATGTCAACCCACCCGTACATGCCTGGGCGACTTTCAATGTCTACCTAGCCGATGCGACACTCCATGGCAAGGCTGATCATCAGTGGCTCAAAGAAAGCTTTCACAAGCTTCTCATCAATTTTACTTGGTGGTTGAATCGAAAAGATGCCAATGGCAATAATGTGTTTCAAGGCGGCTTCCTTGGTCTCGATAATATTGGCATTTTTGACCGCACTGAATCACCGGAGATGGGCGGCAGCCTGGAGCAAGCCGATGGCACAGCCTGGATGGCCTTATTTGCCCAAACTATGGTGCAAATCTCTGTGGAGCTGGCCCAAAAAGATGAAACGTATCGAGAATACCCAATCAAATTCATGAAGCATTATCTCTCAATCGCCCATGCCATGGTCAATCGCAATGCGAGCGCGAGCATGTGGGATGAAGAGGATGGCTTTTTCTATGATGTACTCCGCAAAAGCGACGGCAGCTCAACACGCCTGAAAGTCAGGTCCATGGTCGGACTGATTCCCCTGTGTGCCGTCCAGGTGTTTGAGCAAGATGTCATGGAGAGGCTGCATGAGCTCAATGATCTGCTACTTCGGGTCCAGGACAGATTTCCAGATCTGCATAGTTCTTTTCACGATGTGAGACTTAAGGGGTATGCCGACCGGCACATGATGTCGGCTCTCGATGAGACCAATTTTCGCCGCGTGCTGAAGATCATGCTCGATCCCGATGAGTTCCTCGGAGACTTTGGTATTCGCTCGATCTCAAAACGGCACGAAAGCGAGCCCTATCGCTTTGTCCATAATCACCAGGAGTTCGTTGTCCAATACCTGCCGGCCGAGTCCGATTCAGGACTTTTTGGCGGCAACAGCAATTGGCGCGGTCCGATCTGGATGCCAGTCAACGTCATGATTGTTCGCTCCTTGCTGATCTACTTCTGTTATTACGGCAAAGACTTCCAGGTTGAATTCCCAACCGGCAGCGGCCAGTTGGCAAACCTCTATGAGATCGCCGAGCATCTCGCCCACAGACTCGTCTCTATGTTCACACGCAATTCTGACGGTATAAGGCCAGTCTTTGGCAGCCAGCAGACCTTCCAGAACGACCCCAATTGGAATGATTATCTCCTGTTTTATGAGTACTTCCATGGTGACAATGGGGCCGGCATTGGCGCCAGCCACCAGACCGGCTGGAGTGGTCTGGTCGTTAATTTAACCCACTATTTCGCCGTTAATACCCAGGACAGCTTGTTGGCCCGTGGCCCTACGGGACCAGCGCCTCAAGTGCACCAGGGCGACCGCTGAGTCAGAGCTGCTCAGTTGTCCTGACGCTGCATGTGAAGTTAACTCTTCAGCGCATGATCGTGCGACTCGTGCGGTATGGCTCACCTGGCCTAAGTGCCGACTAGCTGCTGCTGCTGCTGACCACCTTTGTTGATCACCCCATGAGCCCTCGACCCACCCGAGCCCTGGCGGTGCCCTTCCTCGGCGTTCTGGCCAGCCTGCAACTGATCGACCCGAGTGTGGCCAACACAGCCCTGGTGAAGGCCGCCCAAGCCCTTGAGATGCAGGGCGCCACGCTGTCCCTGGCAGCCAGCATCTCCACCCTGGCTCAGGCGGCCACCGTGTTGCTGATGGGCTTTCTCGGGGATCGCCTGGAGCGCCGTCAGGTGTTGATGGCCGCCTTGCTGATGCTCATTGCCGGCGATGGGATCGCCATGGTGGCGCCCGATGCGGGCCTGTTCCTGTTGGGTCGTGCCTTAGCGGGCATCGCCGTCGGTGCCGTGCTCGTGCTGTCCTTTGCAGCCGTCGGCGTCGTGAGCCGTCCCGACCAGCTGGGCAAGGCTTTGGGCGTGTGGCACCTCCTGACCATCACTGGCTTTATCGCCGCCTCGCTCATCGGTGGCCTGTTGGCCAATAGCAGCTGGCGCCTGGCCCTGGGCCTGGTGCCCCTAATCGCGTTGCTCTGTCTGCCGTTGCTGCCCGTGCTGTTGCCTGAGATGCCCGCCAACCCCAAGCTCAGGGCCGATTGGCCAGGGCTGGTCAGCATCGCCGGGGCGATGGTGCTCTTTCTCACCGGTGTGAGTCACGCCGCCAAGGGTTTCACCTCGCCCCAGTTCCTGGTGCCCAGCCTGTCTGGGGTGGTGCTGTTCGGCGTCCATCTGCTGATCGAGCGCAGCCGTCAGGAGCCGATCTTCCCGGTTGCGCTGTACCGCCGTGGTTGCTTCACTGCGGCGATCGTGAGCGGCATCGCGTCTAACTTCGCCTGGGCCGTGGTGCAGCTTCAGACGAGCAACTTCTGGCAGCTGGCGCAGCACTTCAGCACGAGTCAGGTTGCCCTGGCCCAGCTCCCCCTGCTCGTTTGTTTTGCCGTTGGCGCTGTGCCGGCGGGCCGGCTGATGGGGTCAAGTCGCCGCACCACCCAGCTGATGGCTGGTGGCATCGTGATTCTTGTGCTCGGGCTGTTGTGGTTTGCCGCGATCCGCGCCGACAGCTCCTATGGCTCCCTGGTGATGCCGATGGTGCTGGTGGGCAGTGGACTGGCCTTGATCGCCGTGCCCCAGTCGGCGTTGTTCGTCCAGGAGGCTCCGCCGGGCTCCCTCGGCCCAGTAACGGCCTTCCGCACCACCACCGGACAGTTTGGCTTCGCCTTGGGTTTTGCCGCCAGCGGCGCGATGGTGGACGGGTTCGGTTCCGCCAAACTCCATGAACAGGTTCTGAAGCTGGGCTCCACAACCGTTTGGAGTTCCGAACTCGAAGCCAAGGTGCGGGCGGCCCTGGGCAGCGGCATGCTGGGTCATGCCAAAGGCTTGCCGGACAAAACCATCCAGGTGATGACCGATACCTACGCCAGTGGCCTGGCGGGCACCCTGCTTGTGGCATCCCTAGTGGTGGGATTGCTCGGCGCGATCAGCCTCCTGCTGCTGGTGATCGGCCACCAGCAACAGGTTGTTGAACAGCGGGCCCGGGCCTAGGGCGTCTTTGCCCCGGGTTCATGGCCTTGGGTGATGGCTCCCACAAAGGAGGCATGGTCTGCCTCGGCCAGATCCGCATGATGGATCGCCTGCTCTAGAACATCCTGGGCAAAACGCTTCGGGTCATCGATATGGGCGGCTATGGCACGGCGCTCGCCGCCTCTGGCATGGGCCTTGGCCAGAGTCCAGCCGCAGAGATTGCCGTAATCCTTGAGGCCATCGCCATCCAACTGGGCCACATCCACCGATCCTTTCAAATCGCGGAAATGGCGAACATAGATGTGATCACCTGCAGGGTTGGTGCCCCAACCCAGAAAGGCATCACTGCCGGTTTGCAGCAACCGCTGCCCTTCCACCACCCGCTGACCTTGATGCTCCGGTGCAGGCAGATTCACATACGGTGCCAGCACGGAGGGTTCGGCCTGCTTGCCCTGAAGCACTAGGACGTCCTCAGGGTGCTGGCCCACGAACAGGTTGATGCCGCAGCGGGTGCCGATGGAACCCACGCCCACCGCCTTAAGGGCGGAATCTTTGTGCTGGTAGTGGCCCATCAAGTGCTGCATGGTCGAGGCCATCGAGCCCATGTAGCTGCGCAGGCCGTTCTGCGACCAGTCATGCCAGTCCATGCCCGCCAGCCATTCTCGATCAAGGGCGTCAAAGCGCCAGATCAGCGGCGGCTGATGGCGGAAGCGCAGCGCACCGCTGCCATCGGCCTCGCACAATTTGCGCACCGCCTGGCGACTATCCCGTTGCAGGGCGGCCGCCGTCACCTTTTTCAGGTGTTCGCGAAAGTTGGCACTGGCGTGTTCGTCGATCAGGCGCTCCAGCGGCAGCTGGGCAACCCACATCGGGATCTGGGTCATGGCAGCAAACTCCGCCATCGCCTCGCCATAGGCGCGCACCGTGCGGCGGCAGACCCGGCTCTGCTGCTTCTCGCTCAGCCCCAGGCTGCGGGCTGCCAACACGAAACTGGCAGCCAGCCGCTGCAGATCCCATTCGAACGGGCCGGGGTGGGTTTCGTCGAAGTCGTTGATGCCGAACAGCAATTGCCGTTCGGGAGAGCCGTAGAAGCCGAAGTTGAGCAGATGGGCATCCCCGCAGAGTTGCACCATCAGGCCCGAATGGGGCCGGCGGCCGAGGTCGGCCGCCATCACGATGGCGGCGCCGCGGAAGAAGGCGAAGGGGCTCTCCGCCATGCGTCGGTGGCGCTCAGGCACGAGCCAGGGCAGACGCTGCGCTTCCTGTTGTCTCAGAAGCGCGAGCGGATCCAAGCGAGTACTGGAGTTGATCACTGGCCTCTCCCCGCCAGAGCCTCAGATCAGCATCGCAGAGGCACAGCGGTGCGGCACTGGATGGGCAGCGAGCCTCTCGGCCTGCCCCCAGGCGCTGGTTTTGTCTGCTCTCCCATCAAGGTGTTGAACGGGCTAGCAAGCCAAGGCCTGAGGCCAAACCCCAGCGCTGGGGGCTGAGCCCAGCTCCATTGGCCAGTGGATGGAGCCTTCAGGCGTGTGCCGCTGTTGATGGCCGAAGAGCTGGAGTGGATGTCAGGGCTTGAACCGAACGATCCAGATGGGGGTTGAGTTGCTGAATCAGTCAGTGCTACGGGGCAATCTGGTGCTGTTGATCGCTGGCTGGCGGGAGTCGGATACTTGTGATGTGACTTTATGGGTCACCACAGCCCTCCTGCGACGAGAGCGGCGGCCGGCCGTGGCTTTCCTTGAGGTTCATCGGCCGTTCAGGCCGCTTCCGGTGCCCAACCCCGCGGGCCTGTCGTATCGCCGGCCCAGTTGGGGCAACGGCGGGTGAGGTGCTCGCCCTGGCCGATCAGCCCCTGGTGGAACTGGCAGGTTGACTTCACTGACTGAATACAGCAGCAGATCAAGCGAGACATCTGACCTGCCTAACTGCCGGCGCAACTCAGCGAGAACCTTGTAGCGGTTGTGGGTCTGCAACCAGCTGTCGGGGGCTGTGATCAGGAGGTCAATGTCGGAGTCGGGGCCTGCGTTTCCCTTGGCCCTAGATCCGAACAGTCGAATTTCTGAGCCGGGGATTGCCGCGGTGATCATCCCTGCCATGGCCGGCAAGCGGGCATCAAGTTGCAGGGCAGGGGCACTGGTCATGGCTGCATTCTGAACGGGGAAACGAGCTCTGCACAGCCAGGAGCCATCATTTCAACCACTGCCCATCACCTTCTACCTGCACCAAGAACGCCTCAATCCAGTCATGGTGCTGCTTCTGGGTGATTGCAGCCGCCACCGACGCTCCTTCGGCTAGGCGGAATCGCTGCCGGAAGGCCGAGACCAGGGCTTCCAACTGAGGCCTTGGCAAGCTGCTGATGGCGTCATGGAGCCGCTGGACCACCGCCGGTGCCAGGGCCACCAGGGCGGCAGCTGAGGTTTCTGCCGGTGTTCCGGTTGGGTCTAGGGCCCGAACCTCGGCCCAGGCCCCTTGTTGCCGTGATACCCGCTCCTCCCGCACCGAACCGGTGACCTGCCTTTGCTGCTTGTCGTAGAGCGCCAGCCCAAACGGATTGCCAAAGGTCATCAGGGCCCGCTTCATCGCATCGGTTTCGGCCTCCTTGAGGGCGGATTCATGGGCCAGGCCCAGATCGGTGTCGATGCCATGGCCAGCGCCGCTCCCTTCCCGCACCAAGGTGGCCCCTCCCCTGGCCTGGCTGCCCAGGCGGATGCGGACCCGGGCGATGTAGGTCACGCCCCAGCCGGACTTTTGGTCCCGGCCGATCGGTCGCCTGTTTTCGCTCACGCAGCGGAGCTCAACCGTTTCCCTCTCCCAGCCATCGAAGCCAAAGATGCGGTTCGCTTCTTGGATGGCAACCCAACCCTCCAAATAATTCAGGGTGCGGCCCGCCTGGGAGCGGCTCTGCACATGGGCCCGGTTGAGCGGCGCTGCCAGGGCGGCGGTTTGGTCGGTGGACAACAGGCCCGGGGGTCCTGCTGGGGTTGGGGCCGGGAGTTCGGGGAGTTGGGCTGGTTGGCTCTTCAACCTTGGTTTTGGCAGGAGCTCCAGCTTCTGGCCGGCGCAGGAGCTCCAGGGTCGATGGCATCTGGCCTGTTCTGGCCCCAGGGGATGGCCTGGTGCCGTTGCCGTTGGACATGGTGCTGGTCATGGCCTGGTGTGGAACGGGAGGCGCAAAGGAGGGGGCCGGCCAGGAGGGCTGCCTTGCTGGCTCCCTGATCGGGAGCTGGGGCTGGGGGGATGCCCAGCCCCTTGGCGTGAAGCTCCTTCTCGGCGCTGATCTCCCCTGGCTAGTTCCACCAACCGTTTGGCCTGTTCCGGGCGGTTACGGCCCTGGACCCGGAGGTGGTTGATCACCCAGCCGCTGCCATGGGCCTGACGGGCCAGGGCTAGTCGCTTGCCTTTCGCTGCCAGCAGGGTCTGCATCAGGCCGACTCCCGCGGCTTGTCTTTGGTCGGGGCCCTCTGCGGCCGAAAGCCAACTCAGAGGTCGCTTTCAAGGAGGTCGTCTACGGAGCCACCGTCGTCGTCATCCTCGTCATCCTCTTCATCCCCGAGGACCTCCTCGACCAGCTCCCGCGCGGCCTTGAGGCGGGCACTGTCAGCAGCCCAAACGGCAATGCTGATGGCATCGGGCTGTTCATCGCCGAGGAACTCCTCGAGGTTGAGCAGGTGGTGCTCCTCGACGAAGTTCAGCAGCACCAGGCTGATTTGCAGGGCGTCCTCGGGGCTGATCTCCGCGGCCTCCATGGCATCGAGCACCGTGCGGATGGCCGGGCTCACGTCGGCGTCGAGCGGGCTGGCTTCATGGGCGCTGGTCATGGGCTGGGCAGGAAGGTCCACCACACCTTGGGCGAGAGGGGGCCAGAACGCAGCCCTGGGTGATGCAGGCCCCGGTGTTGGTTGCATCACAGCGGCCCAAACTCCCTTGGATCGATGGCTCCAGGGGGCTGATCCAGCCTGGCCTCCAAGCCTTTGTCGCTTGCACGTGTTGCTAACAAGACAGTCCGATTTCAATACGCCACGATAATTCGTAAAGTATCTCTTAAACAAAGGACTCCCAAATGACACACCTCACCCTTGACCAAGCCACCAAAGTGTTGCAAGGAGCACGCCAAGCTTCACGCGCTGCTAATTTCAGGCCCATGGGCATTGCAGTTCTAGATGCTTCTGGCCAATTGGTAGCCTTTGAACGCGAAGACGGCGCAAGTATGTTTCGCTTTGATATTGCGCGTGCAAAAGCTTGGGGAGCAGTTGGCTTTGGGGCATCTAGTCGTGAATTGGCTGAACGCGCTAAGGACAACCCTAACTTCTTTGTCTCCTTAGCGGCAACCGCCGATGGTAAATTTCTACCGCAACCCGGTGCTGTACTTATTAAAGACGCAGCCGGTCATATCTTGGGTGCGGCCGGCGCTAGCGGTGGTACAGGTGATGAAGACGAATTGATTTGCGCTGCTGGTGTGAAAGCAGCTGGCTTGGTGGTTGGTTAAATCAAATCTATGACAAACAAATTCGCACCAACTTTGAAGCCAACGAAGCTTGGAGCGGTAGCAGGGCGCATCGAGCCCCAGGTTGGCACCCTGCCCCAGTCCCCCTTGTTCCAGCTTTGGCCATGACTGGCGCCCCGTTGCCCTCCGTTGGCTTCATTGGTTTGGGCCAGCTGGGGGCGCCGATGGCCGCCAATCTGCTGGCGGCCGGCTACCCGCTGACGGTCCATACCCGCAGCCGGATGGCAGAAGAGCAGCTTGCCGCGGCCGGTGCCGTCCGGGCCGCCAGTCCCGCTGAGGCGGCTGCCCACGCCGCCATCCTTTGCCTCTGCGTTACCGATGGTGCGGCCGCAGAGGAGGTTTTGTTTGGCGACCAGGGTGCCGCTGGCCGCTTGCGGCCAGGCGCGCTCGTGATTGATTTCTCCACGATTGAACCCGCCCAGGCCCAGGCGTTGCATCGCCGGCTCCAGGCCGCTGGCATCGATTGCCTCGATGCCCCCGTCACCGGTGGCACCGAAGGGGCAAAGGCTGGCACCCTGTCGGTTCTGGTGGGGGGCGAGGCGGCGCTGGTGGAGCGCGCCAGGCCGATGTTGGAGGCCGTTGGCACCACGGTGACCCATTTTGGGCCGATCGGTTCGGGCCAGCAGGTCAAGGCCGTCAATCAGATCCTGGTGGCGGGCTGCTACGCGGCCGTGGCCGAGGCGATGGCCCTAGGCCAACGGCTGGGATTACCGATGGAGGCCGTGGTGGCCTCCCTGCGCCCCGGTGCTGCCGGCTCCTGGGCCCTGGACAACCGCGCCCTAGGCATGCTTGAAGGCCGCTTCCCCTTGGGGTTCAAGTTGGCCTTGCACCGCAAGGATCTGGCGATCGCCCTGGGCACCGCCGCGGCCCAGGAGTTGCAGCTGCCGATCTGCGAGCAAGTTGCCGCCATGGAAGACCGCCTGATTGAGGCCGGATTTGGCGAGGAGGATGTCTCAGCCTTGGCCCGTTGGTTTACCCCTTGATGGCGGAAGGGAGAAGCTTCCCTGGGCCCTTTCGCCTGATCTTCAACTGCCTGATCGAAGCGCTGGCCCGCCGATGGGGGTCTAGTTCTGCTGGGGCCTGGTTCAGCGCATTTGGATGGCGTTGAGACGGTCGCGGAAACTGCGCGAGCCTGCCTCGGCTTGGGCATGGCTCTCGAGCTGGGCGCTGCCCCCGATGGAACGATTCGCTTCGGTTGGATCAGCGTTCTCCTGGATGGGGGGGGTACTGGTTGGAGCGCTGCTGGTTAGGGGGCTGTTGTTAAGGGCCGTGGCGCTGCTCCGGCGCTTTCCCCAGGGGCTTGGTTCGGCAGCCGGGACGGCCGAGACATCTGGCAGGGGTGCAACCGGCAGGGGCGCTGTCGGGGTGGGGTTAGGGGTGGCCAGGGCTGCCGCGGTGGACTGGCCAGGGGAGCCTGAACCCGAAGAGCCTGAACCTGATGAGCCTGAACCCGAGGAGCGGCGACGGCCGTAGCCCTGGGAGCGCAGGTCCAGGGGCTTACCAGTGGCAACCCCCCGGCTGCTGGCCTGGTCGGCGGCGGAGGGGGCAGCCCGTTTGATCGGGTTGGCCTTGAGCTCGCTGCGCACTTGGTTCAGCAGGCGGAAGTGGCCGGTGGCATTGAATTTGCGCAGCAGCGCCGGATCCCAGGCCATCGGCCAAACATTGGTGTCGTTGATAACAAGCCTAAGGGAGCGCTCCGGCTCCGGGAACTGTGATAAATTGTTGCGGCACCAAGTGGAAGTCGTTCCGACTACGGCATGGCCGGTCCGGCCGGGGTAGCCCTCCGGGGTCCCTGCCCAATTTGAGTCAATGATGGTGACTCAATGGTTGGGTCTGGGGTTCCCGCAAGGGTGCCCCTAGCGACGACCTTCCTCCTGGCTGATCCCCTCGCGTTTCCCCCACCGATCCCATGACAAGCACCGGTTGCCTGCGGGTTGGCCAACAGGCCCCTGATTTCACGGCCACGGCCGTGGTGGACCAGGAGTTCAAGACCATTCGCCTGTCTGATTACAGCGGCAAGTACGTGGTCCTGTTCTTCTATCCCCTCGATTTCACTTTCGTTTGCCCGACTGAAATCATCGCCTTCAGCGATCGTTACGCCGATTTCACGAGCCGCAACACGGAAGTGCTAGGCATTTCGGTGGACAGCCAGTTCAGCCACCTGGCCTGGATCCAGACCGAGCGCAAAAATGGCGGCATCGGCGATATCAACTATCCCCTGGTGGCCGACCTCAAGAAAGAGATCGCCAGCGCCTACAACGTGCTTGATGACGAGGCCGGTGTGGCCCTGCGCGGCCTCTTCATCATCGATCCCGATGGCGTGATCATGCACAGCACGATCAACAACCTCCCCGTGGGCCGTAGCGTTGATGAGACCCTGCGGGTGCTGCAGGCTTTCCAGTACGTGCAGTCCCACCCCGATGAGGTCTGCCCCGCCAACTGGACCCCAGGCGAAAAAACGATGAAGCCCGATCCCGTCGGCAGCAAGGAATTCTTCGCCGCCGTCAACTGAAGCTTGCCCTGGCCGCTGGCAAGTCCAGCGGCGATCGCGAAGGTTTCCAAAGGCCCCTGATGGGGCCTTTTTTATGGCCAGATCCGGCCCCCTTGGCGGCAAATGCTGGGGTTTGACGGGTTGCAATCAACCCTTGGCGGCCCCGCCGGCCCCCTCAGCCCAACAGGCTGGCGAGCAGGCGGCGGCCATCGAGGCCCCCCGTGGCGGGATCACAGGCCCGCTCCGGATGGGGCATCAGACCGAGCACCGTGCCGGCCGGATTGGTGAGGCCGGCCACCGCGCCCACGGAGCCATTGGGATTGGCCTGGTAGCGCAACACCACGCAGCCCGAGTCCTCCAGCTGTTGCAGCTGGCCGGGATCCACCTGGTAACGCCCCTCGCCATGGGCGATCGGCAGGCGGATCGTTTCGCCGTCGCCGTAGCCCTGGAGCCACTGGCAATGGCCGGGGGACACCTGCAGCGGGGTGTCTTCGCAGAGGAAATGGAGCTTTTCGTTGCGGGTTAGGGCGCCGGGCAGCAGGCCCATCTCGGTGAGCACCTGGAAGCCATTGCAGATGCCCAACACCCGGCCGCCCCGCTCCACGAAGGCGGCGACCTCCTGCAGGATGGGCGCGAAGCGGGCGATCGCGCCGCAGCGCAGATAGTCGCCGTAGCTGAACCCCCCGGGGATGATCACCGCATCAAGGCCGCTGAGATCCCGCTCCTCATGCCAGAGGAAACGGGTCGGCACCCCCAAACAGCCTTCCGTTGCCCAGCGCACGTCCCGATCGCAGTTCGATCCGGGAAACACCACCACCCCAATGGCCATCTCAGCCTTCCCCCACGGGGCTGGACGTGCCCTGGCCCTGGCCGCCAGGGGCCAATTCCAGGGTCCAGTTTTCGATCACCGGATTGGCCAGCAGCCGGTCACTCAAGAGGCTGAGCCGTTCCCGCGCCGTGTCGAGATCGGGGGCCTCAATCTCCAGCTCCACCGCCTTGCCGATCCGCAGCTTGGCCACACCGTCCACACCCAAGCGGCCGGCGGCAGCCCGGGTGGCCTCGCCGGCGGGATCCAGGACCGATGGCCGCAGCGAGACCAGAACGCGGGCGGAGTAGACGGGCACCGGACCTCCAGGGCAATTGTTAAATCTTGGCAGGCCGGCTGCAGTCCGCCAGCCTGGATCGTCAGTGTGGAGGAAATTCCTTGCCGATCGGCCATGGTTCCCTGGCTTGCCTTGGCGCTGGTCGCCGGGCTGCAGGGCCCCTGGTCGCCTAACCCGGCCCCGTTGCCCGCGGACACCCTCTCGGCCAGGGCCCAGGCCGTCTCCCCGTCGGCCCTGAACCAGCAAGCCTTGCCGTTGCAATGCCGTAGGGCCCCTGGGCCCTGGCGGGTTTGCCGGCTCACGATCGAGAGCCTGGGACGGCACTGGTGGTTGCAGGTGGGCCGCGAGCGCTGGGTGTTACGGGCCGATGGCCGGGGCGGCCTGACCCTGGAGAGCGGCCCGGGCCCGGCGCGGCCGGTGCAACCCCTCTGGCAGCTGGACCGCAGCCTCTGCTGGGACGGTCACTGCATCAAGGGGAGCTTCCCCCTCGATTAAGCCCAGCTAGTCCGATCACCACAAGGGCTGGGCCAGGGGCTGCCCCTGGCCCAGCCCTTTTTGCTAGCCCCTAAGCCAGGCCCATCAGGGCCCGCAGCTCCTGCTCGAGGGCGGCCCCATTAACCTGCAGACCCAGGGCCACCAGCTCAAGTCCGGGGGGGTGATCCTGGTCAGCGGCGGCGGCCTTGGGGTCGAACCAGCACTCCAGCCGGGGGCCCACCGCCTGGATCTGCAGCGGTTGGGCCTTGCCCGCCAGCCAGGCGCGCCCCTTTAAGCGCAGGAAGGTCTGGCGATCGATTTGGCTCCGCAGCAGGCGTTCCAGTGCCTGCCGATCGATGGGACCCTCGAGCCGCAGCGCCACCGATTGCATCGCCACATGGCTGTGGTCGTGGTGCCCATGGTGGTCATGCTCGTGGTCGTGGTCGTGGTCGTGGTCGTGGTCGACGGCGTGATCGTGATCGTGGTCGGGATGGTGCCCCTGAACGTCGTGATCGTGATCGAGATCGGGCGGATGGGCGTGGTCGCCTTGGCCGTGATCGCCATGGCTTGCATCCCCCTGGTCGCGGTCCAGGCCCAGCAGCAGGGCCGCCGGCACCTGGCCCCGGGCCATGGGCAACACCGTGACGCCAGCACGGAGCCGCGCCGTCAACTGGGCTTGCAGGGCCGCGATCTGTTCGACTTCCAGGCAGTCCGCCCGGCTGATCAGCACCAGGTCGGCGGCCATCAGTTGGTCATCGAACAGGTCTTCGATGGCGCTGAGGTGATCGAGGCTGGGATCGGCCAGGCGCTGGGCCTCAATCGCGGCGGGATCACCCACCACGTGGCCCTGGGCCAGGGCCTCGCCATCCACCACCGTCACCACACCGGTCACCCGGGTGCGGGTGCGGATCTCGGGCCAGCGGAAGGCTTGCACCAGGGGCTCGGGCAAGGCCAGGCCGCTGGTTTCAACAACAATGCCGTCGAGCTGGTCGGCGCGCTGCAGCAGCAGTTGCATCGTCGGCAGGAATTCATCCTGCACCGTGCAGCAGAGGCAACCGTTGGCCAGTTCCACCACCCGGCCGTCCAGCTCCTCCTCCGGACATAAGCCGCAACTACGGATCAGTTCGGCATCGATCCCCACCTCGCCAAATTCATTCACCAGCACGGCGAGCCGTAGGCCACTGGAAAGCAGCAACTGGCGCAGCAGGGTCGATTTACCGGCCCCCAAAAAGCCGGTTACCACCGTCACCGGCAAGCGGGTCTGGCTGGTTTGGGACCGGCTGTTGGGGCTGACTTCGGGGGTTGGGTTGGTCCGTTGCGGAGTGACAACCATGGTTAGGGCACCAGGGCCGACCAGGCAAAGCTGGAGCCCACACCGATCAGGATCCCGGCGGCCAGCTTCAGCTGGCTACCACTGAGGCCCGTGCCCCAGCGGCGCACCAGGGTGAGGGCGGCGGTGAGCAGCAGCCCCTGGCTGATCAGCAGGCCCACCAAATAAAAGGAAATCGGTCCCTGTTCCCAGCCGATCACCGCGGCACTGAGCACGTAGCCATGCAAGGCAAAGGCCGGCACAAGCAACAAGGCCGGCAGGCGCTTCAGCAGCACCAGACCCACCACCACCAAGGACAGGGCCACCAGGGGTTCGGCCATGGGAATGCCTGGCAGGGCCAAGCCCAGGACGGAGCCGGCCAGGCCGGTGGCCAGCAGGCCGACCATCCAGCTGAGCCGTTTCTGCAGCCCCACCAGGCCCAGGGCCAGCAGGAACAGCAGGTGGTCGGGGCCGAACAGGGGATGGGCCAGGCCGCTCACCAGGCCGCTCAAGGGCGATGGGGTCAGGTGCAACAGCTCCATCAAATGGTGGGCGGAAGCTGGTGCTGCTGATAGCAGAAGCAGGGCAGCCGCTCCCAGGGGGAGGGCCGCGCCGAGGCGAAGGTTGGTCATCCGGGAATCTGGTCCGAGCCAGGGATGGAGGGGGCTTCGGCGGGTGTTCTGACTGGGCTGAACCCCGAAGGATTCCGCTTCACAGCTGCGGGACAGCGCCGGACTCGGTGCCTGGTTTCCCCGCACCCCACCGGACTTTCCCCGTTTCCTCCCCTGGCTGGTCACCAGGGGAACCGAACACGAAATCTAGGCCTCCCCTGGCCTAGCGACAGCCCAGGCTCTCGCGGGTGTCCACACCCGTACGGGGGTTGGTGCCCGTAGCCCGGGCGCAGAGGGCCTTTTGCTGGGGCAGGTCGATCACGGCATCGCTGAAATCGGCCCCGTCAATGCGGGCACCCGTAAAGCGGCTTTGCATGAGCATGGCGTTGCGCAGCACGGCATTGCCCAGGTCGGCCTCATCAAAGCGGGTGGCGAAGGCCACCACATCTTCGAGATCGGCGCCGCTGAGGTTGCTGGCGCGCAGGTCGCTGCTGTTGAACACGGCTCCGCGCAGGTCGGCGCCGCTGAAATCGAAACCGCCGAGCTGGGCCTTGAGGAATTCCTGCTGCTGCAGGTTGCGGCCATGCATGTCGACCTGCAGATCGACCAGGGATTTCTGGCTGCGCAATTCAGGAGCCGTGATCGCCCAGGCCGGCTCAACCGCCAGGCCAGCCAGCAGGGCCGTAGTGGCGATCAGCCCCACCAGGCCCAAGGCCAAGGCTGACTGGCCTAGGCGCCTTAGGCCTTTCAGCCAGAGCCGCCAAGCCTTTGGTTGGACTGGCCCGGCTGGCTTGGACGGATGGGGCGTTCCGGAGCGGGACAACGGCAGCCCTAGCGTGTTGATTCAAGTTATGGCAAGGCGCCACCCCACCGCGAAGCGATGAGCATGTCCCTGCGGGTGGTGGTTCCACCCCACCCCTTGATCGGCCACTGGCTGACCCTGCTGCGCGATCAGGACACGCCCACCCCCCTGTTTGCCACGGCGATGGCGGAACTGGGGCGCTGGCTCACCTACGAGGCCCTGCGCGACTGGCTGCCCCACCGGCGGGTGGAGGTGCAAACGCCCCTGGCAGCCAGCGAGGGAAGCGTCATTGACCCGGCCGCGCCCCTGCTGGCCATTCCCATGCTGCGCGCTGGTTTGGGGCTTTGGGAGGGGGCCCGCACCGTGCTGCCCACGGCCCTGGTGGCCCATGTCGGCTACGCCAGCGACGCCGGCCTGGCGCCTGGGTCGCCCTCCCCGGCTGCCTACCTCGATGGGCTTCCTGCTGAGATCGGTTCTACGACTGGGGTGCTGGTGTTTGAGCCCCTGGTGGGGGCAGCCACCAATCTCCTAACGGTGCTGGAGCGCTTGGAAGGCCTGGGGGTCAGCGGGCGCCAGGTGCGCGTGATTTCGGCCCTGGCCGCTGCCCCGGGGCTCAAGAGCCTGGGCGAGCGCTTCAGTGATCTCACGATCTATGCGGCCTGCATCGACGCCGAGCTCGATGGGCAGCAGCGGATCGTGCCCGGGCTGGGTGATGCCGAAGCCCGGCTGTTTGGAACCCGTCCTGGTTGCTAGGTCCCTGGGCCCGTGGCTGGCTTGGAGCAGCCTGTCTAGGCTGATGCCAATTCAGCCCCCTTCGGTTCCAGCGGCGATGCAGCAGCGCAGCGACAGCCAGTCCAACCTGATGATCAGCGCCATGGCGGGGGCCTTCCTGGGGGCCGCCGGCCTGGCCTGGTGGTTGCTGTCCCAGGCGGAGCGGCGCCAGGAGCTGCAGCGGCGGGTCCGTTCCCTGCGCTTTGCGCCCGAATTGCTGGAGTCTCCAGCCGATCGCCCCCTGCCGGAAGGGGAACTCCAGGACCGGGTGCAGCAGCTGAACCAGGCGATCGAGGATGTGCGCCGCCAGCTGGAAAGCCTCAGCACCGCCGCCCCTGCCGATCGCTAGGCCCGGTTTTGCTCTGTTGAGGCCTGGGGTCCAGCCAGGGTGAACGGCGCATCGGTAGGTTGCACTCCAGTGCTTTTCTGCCGGCCATGCTGCGCTCCGCTGCCATTACCCAGGGCTTCCAGCGGTCCCCCAACCGCGCCATGTTGCGGGCGGTGGGCTTTGGCGACGGCGACTTCAATAAGCCGATCATCGGCATCGCCAACGGCTACAGCACCATCACCCCCTGCAACCTGGGCCTGAACGACCTGGCCCTGCGGGCCGAAGCCGCTGCCAAGGCGGCCGGGGCCATGCCCCAGATGTTCGGCACGATCACGGTGAGTGATGGCATCTCGATGGGCACCGAGGGGATGAAGTATTCCCTGGTGAGCCGCGAGGTGATCGCCGATTCGATCGAAACCGCCTGCAACGGCGAAAGCATGGATGGGGTGCTGGCCGTGGGCGGCTGTGACAAGAACATGCCCGGCGCCATGTTGGCGATCGCCCGCATGAATATCCCAGCGATTTTTGTGTATGGCGGCACGATCAAGCCCGGTAAATTGGGCGGCTGTGATCTCACGGTGGTGAGTGCCTTTGAGGCGGTGGGCCAATTCGCCGCCGGCACCATTGATAACGAGCAGCTCACGGCCGTTGAAAAGAACGCCTGCCCCGGGGCCGGCAGCTGCGGCGGCATGTTCACCGCCAACACGATGAGTTCCTCCATCGAGGCCATGGGCCTGAGCCTGCCGGGCAGCTCCACCATGGCCGCCGAGGACCCCGAGAAGGCCGATAGCGCCGCCCGCTCGGCCGAGGTGTTGGTGGAGGCGATCGCCGCCAACATTCGCCCCCTCGATCTGCTCACCCGCGAGGCGTTTGAGAACGCCATCAGCGTGATCATGGCCGTGGGCGGCTCCACCAATGCGGTGTTGCACCTGCTGGCGATCGCCCGCACCGCCGGCGTGCCGCTCACCATCGACGACTTTGAAACGATCCGCCAGCGGGTGCCGGTGATCTGCGATCTCAAGCCCAGCGGCCGCTACGTGACCACCGACCTGCACGCCGCCGGTGGCATTCCCCAGGTGATGAAGCTGCTGCTCGATGCGGGCCTGCTCCACGGCGACTGCCGCACGATTGAGGGCAAGACACTGCGCGAGACTCTGGCCGCCATTCCGTCCGTGCCCCGCGCAGATCAGGACGTGATTCGGCCCTTAAGCAATCCCCTGTACGCCAAGGGGCACCTCGCCGTGCTGAAGGGCAACTTGGCCAGTGAAGGCAGCGTTGCCAAGATCAGCGGCGTTAAAAATCCCCAGGTCACGGGCCCGGCCCGGGTGTTCGAAAGCGAGGAAACCTGTTTGGCCGCCATCCTCGAGGGCCAGATCCAGGCGGGCGATGTGGTGGTGATCCGTTACGAAGGGCCGGTCGGCGGCCCCGGGATGCGGGAGATGCTCTCGCCCACCTCGGCGATCATTGGCCAGGGCTTGGGCGACAAGGTGGCCCTGATCACCGATGGCCGCTTCTCCGGCGGCACCTACGGCATGGTGGTGGGCCACGTGGCCCCCGAAGCGGCCGTGGGCGGCACGATTGCCCTGGTGCAGGAAGGGGACAGCATCACGGTGGATGCCCACCAGCTGCTGATCCAGCTCAACGTCGATGACGCCGAACTGGCGCGCCGCCGCGCCGTCTGGAGCGCCCCCGCCCCCCGCTACACCACCGGAGTGCTCGGCAAATACGCCCGGCTGGTGAGCACCAGCAGCCTCGGGGCGGTCACGGACCAGCCCTAAGTCCCAACCACCAGGGCGCGGATGCGCCGGGCCAGGGCTTCCAGGGGCATGCCGCCCTCGGGCCGCTCGCAGCGTTCGCCACTCACCCCGTCCATCCACACCGGGTGGGATCCCTGCCAGAGCAGGGGGGCTGTTTCATCGGCCAGGGTCACCAAGGTGAGGTGGATGTCGCTGCCGCTGCGGTAGAGCTCCAGCTCCAGATCGGCCTGCTCGAGCCGGGCGCCTTCGGGGCTGCGGGGCTCAATCCGCACGCAGAGATCGCCATCGGCGGCTCCGGCTTCGGGCAGGTCCCCCACCAGCCGCACGCCGTGCCTGTGGGGCTTGAGGCAGAGGTCGGCGGCGGCGGCTAAGCGGCTGGCGAAGTCCTGCCAAGTCTCTTGATCGCTCCAGTCCATGGCATCCAAGTTCGGCGTCAGGGCAGGGCCCGAATCGCCTGAATCCTCAGCTGCAGGGGGCCGGCGCGAAAGCCGCTGTTCTCCCCCCCGTCATCGCCAAAGCGGGAATGGAGGATCTGCAGCCGGGTGATGCGGGCTGGATCAAAGCGCAGGGGCAGTCCCACGGGCTTGGCGCGCACGCTGGGCCGCAGTTGGCTGAAGGGAATCCACACCCGGGTGGGCCCCTGGGCTTCGGTGCCGAATTCGGCCACCCAACGCAGCCCCCCTGGAATCAGTTCGGTGAGGCCGGCCAGGCCATCGCTGCAGGCGATGGCGAGCTTGTAGCGGCGCCCATCCCCCTCCAGCTCCAGTTGCAGGCCGGCCTGGGCCGAGAGGTCCAAGGGCGGGGAGAACAACGGCGAGCGGCAACTGACAAAGCCGCCCCCCTCGGCCACCACCTCGGCGGTCATCACCAGGCCCGTGGAGCCGCTCTGGCACTGGCCCTGGCTGCGGCCGCCCATGATCGTGTCATTGAGGCTGTGCCAGCCGGCAAAGCCATCGCCCGCCACCACCAGCAGGGGGGAGCCCCCTGGTGGCATGCCGGGGTCACGGCCTGGATCAGGACGGCTGCTACTGATGGGGCTGGAAGACACGGGGGTGCTGGTGCCGCCTGGGGCGGCCATCGGGGGTGGGCCCACCAGTCTGGCGAGGGGGGCTAGGGGAGTGGGCCTGGAGGGATCCTGGGCCGGGGCCGCCAGGCATCCTTCTGCCCAGGCCACCAGCACCAGGCTTGGGCCCAAGCCCCATAGGGCCCTGGCCAGGCCGCAACGGGCGGCCCTAGGCGCTAGCGACCAAGCCAGCCGCATCGGCATCGGCCAGCACCACCACCGGAGTGCGGGGTTGCACCAGCTTGGCGGGGGTGCGCAGGGGCGATTCGCTGGGATCCAGCAGGCGCCTGAGGGCCTCCTGCTTGCCTTTGCCACCCACCAGGAAGACCACCTGGCGGGCGGCGCTAAGCACGGGCGCCGTCAGCGTGATGCGCTCGAGGCCCTTGCCTTCCCCCACGGCAACGGCCCGATCGGTCACTCCAGCAGCCGCGCTGCCCGGAAACAGGGAGGCGGTGTGGCCGTCATCGCCCAGGCCCAGCAGGATCAGATCCAACACGGGCGGATCCCCAGCGCAGAGCTGGCGCAGGGTTTCCCCAAAGGCTTCGGCGGAGGCCAGGGGGGTGTCCCGCTCGGTGGGCACCGGATGGAAAACGGCCTCCCGGGCCGGACCCTGGGCCAGGAGTGTTTCCTGGAGCATGCGGGCATTGCTGGACGGATCTTGCGGTCCTACCCAGCGTTCATCGCCCAGCAGCACATCAACCCGCTCCCAGGCCAGCTGGGCTTGGCCCAGCAGGCGGTAGGCCGCCGCCGGGGTGGTGCCGCCGGCGAGGGCCAACAGAACCCGTTCACGCTCGGCCAGGGCCAGCCTGAGCTGGCTGGCCAGCAGTTCGGCAGCCCGCTGGGCGAGCTGCTCCTGGCTTGGGCTGATCTCGAGTTGGTAGATAACGCCGGTGGAACCCATGGCCACCCCGCTCAATCCAGCCACTCGGTGTGGAAGCTGCCGGGCTGGTCGACCCGTTCGTAGGTGTGGGCGCCGAAGCAGTCGCGCATGGCCTGCACCAGGTTCTGGGGCAGGCGGCCGGAGCGGTAGCTGTCGATGTAATCGAGGCTGCTGCTGAGGCAGGGCACGGGGATGCCGGCCAGGGCGGCACCGGCCACCACCTGGCGCAGGCCAGGGAGACGGCGGTTGATCTGCTCGGCGAACCAGGGGTCCACCATCAGGTTGGGCAGGCCTGGGTTGGCGGTGTAGGCGTCCTGGATGCGTTGCAGCAGGCGGGCGCGGATGATGCAGCCGCCCTTCCAGATCTGGGCGATGGCCGAGAGGTCCAGGTTGTAGTCGTGCAGCTTCGAGGCTTCCACCAACAGGGCCATGCCCTGGGCGTAGCTGGCGATGCAGGCCAGGATGGAGGCGTCCTGCAGGGGCGCCATGGCATCAGCCGGGCTGCCTAGGTCGATCGCCACCGGGGCGGGCGCCGCCAACACGGATTCTGCCTTGAGCCGCTCGCTGCGCAGGGAGCTCATCACCCGGGCATTGAGGGCGGCATAGATCGTCGGCACGGAGATGCCCATCTCCAAGGCGCTGACCACGGTCCAGAGGCCCGTACCTTTCTGGCCGGCGGCATCGACGATCTTTTCAACCAGGTCGGAACCGTCCTGGGGATCGCGGGTGCGCAGGCACACCTCGGTGATCTCCACCAGGAAGGAGGAGAGCTCCTCGGTGGCGTTCCAGGCGGCCAGCACATCGGCCATGGCGATGCCGCCCAGGCCGGCGGAGCGCTTCATCAGGTCGTAGGCCTCGGCCAGGATCTGTTCGATCCCGTATTCGATGCCGTTGTGCACGGTCTTGACGAAGTGGCCGGCGCCACCGGGGCCGATATAGGTGACGCAGGGGCCATCGTTGACCTGGGCAGCCATCTTGCGCACCAGGCTTTCGATCGCGTCGTAGGCACTGCGGGTGCCGCCGGGCATCATGCTCGGGCCCTCTAGGGCACCCTTGGCGCCGCCGGAGACGCCCATGCCGATGAAGCCGAAGCTCTTGCTTTCCAGCTCGGCAACCCGGCGCTCGGTGTCGGTGTAGAGGGAGTTGCCGCCATCGATCAGCAGATCCCCCTCTTCGAGGTAGGGCGAAATGGTGGCGATGGTGTCGTCAATGGCCTGGCCGGCCTTGATCATCATCAAGATGCGGCGCGGTTTCTCCAGCTTGTCGACAAAGTCTTGGAGGGAGGTGGAGCCGATGATCGCCTTGCCCGCGCCCCGACCGGCCAGAAACTCCTCGGTCTTGGCGTAGGTGCGGTTGTAGACGACACAGGAAAACCCGTTGCGCTCGGCGTTGAGCACCAGGTTTTCCCCCATCACCCCTAGGCCAATCAGACCGAAGTGGGCTTTCTGCATTGTGATCCCGTCCTGGAGCGGATCTCGTCAGTGTGGCGACGGGCACCGTTGGGCGGAACCAAGCCCGCTGCCTCTGTGAGGGAGAGCGCACCGAAAGGGGCCGGGCCCCCTGGGGTTTGGCCAAAACAAAGCCGCTGCAGCCTCCAGATGGGAGGCAGCAGCGGCTCGATCGGGGCCCGGGGCTTGAACTAGCTCCCGGGGTGGGGGCGAGTTCAGGCGGGCCTGGGGTGGAGTTCCCCGGCACTGGAGAGGCCCGAGGCAGTTCCTGGGATCAGGGGGGGGTCAGATCACCGTGCCATCGGTGATGGTCACGTTCTTGGCCACCACGACGATGCCATTACGGATGTAGAAGCCCAACTCGGGCCGATCTGCCTCTTCGACATGGTCCTTGTTGACGATCGTGACGTTGCGGCCAATGCGCACGTTCTTGTCGATGATCGCGCGCTTTACGGTGCTGCCCTGGCCGACGCCGATCGGGGTGCCGCCCCGCTCCCGCAGCACGGCCCGCTCCTCACCGGACTCGAAATAGTCGGCCCCCATCACCAGGGTGTCCTGGAGCACGACCTCGTCCTCGACGCGGGTTCGTACCCCGAGCACACAGTGGTGGATGCTGCAGGCCCGCAGCATCGAGCCCTCGCCGATGATCGACTGGGTGACCTGGGTGTCGAGCAGCTTGCTCGGGGGCAGGTAGCGGGGCCGGGTGTAGATCGGAAACTTCTCGTCGTAGAAGGAGAAGGCGGGGTTGGGCTGGTCCGTGAGGGCCATGTTGGCCTCATAGAAGGCCCCGATCGTGCCGATGTCCTCCCAGTAGTCGTCAAACAGGTAGGTCTGCAGGCGATCGCCCCGCTCCAGGGCGGCGGGAATGATCTCTTTGCCGAAATCGGTGAAGTTGGGATTCTTGCTCAGCAGGTCGAAGAGGGTGTCGCGGCTGAACACATAGATGCCCATGGAGGCCAGGTAGGGCCGCCTTGCCGCCTCCTCCGCTGAGAGGCCCATCAGGGAGGTATCCACCTTCATGGCCTCGAGGGCTTTGCCCTTGGGCTTTTCGCGGAATTCGCGGATGCGGCCGTCGTCGTCGGTGTGCATCAGGCCAAAGGACTCGGCCTGGGCCGCATCCACGGGCAGGGCCCCGACGGTGAGGTCGGCGCCGGTTTTGATGTGGTGCTCGATGAACAGGCTGTAATCCATCCGGTAGAGCTGGTCGCCGGACAGGATCAGGTACTGGTCCACGTCCCATTCCTGGAACAGCCACTGGTATTTGCGCACCGCATCGGCCGTGCCCTCAAACCAGCTGGGGCTGGAGGGGGTTTGCTGGGCCGCCAGCACCTCAACAAAACCTTGGCCAAAACCGGCGGAGAGGTTGTAACTCTGGCTGAGGTGGCGGTTGAGGGACGCGCTGTTGAATTGGGTCAACACGTACATCTTGTTGATGCCCGAGTTGATGCAGTTGCTGATCGGAATATCAATCAACCGATACTTGCCCGCCAGGGGCACGGCCGGCTTGGCCCGCGTTTGGGTGAGGGGGAAAAGACGGGTCCCGGCTCCGCCGCCAAGGATGATGGCCAGGACTCGTTTCATCAGCGTTCTCCCCTTTGCACTGTCAGGGTTTGGCAACGGTAGGCGATCGACTGGCCTGCCGAAGGCATGGCACCGCACATTGATGGAACTGGCTGCTGAGCGGGCGATTTCGGCCAGATCAGCTGTCCGGATTCTCCTCGTGCAGCTCAAACAGCCGCTCCAGCACGCCCATGGCCACATGGCGCTGCTGGCGGGGTTGGGGCGCCCGCAAATTGGTCACCGGGGTATGGAGAATCTTATTGATGATCCCCTTACTGAGGGCCTCCATCACCTTGCGATCGCGGGAGGACAGGTCGGGCCCCATGCGGCTGAGGGCCTTCTGTAATTCCTGCTCGCGAATGTCTTCCAGTTGGCGGCGCATGCGGTTCACGACCGGCACCGCTTCGAGGCCATCCCACCACTCCAAAAATAGGCGGGCTTCCTCCTCGAGCAGGCCCTCGGCCTCGGCGGCGATCTCGCGGCGGGCCTCCTGGTTACGGGCCACCACCTCCTGCAGGTCGTCCACATCGAAGGCGCCCACGCCCTCGATGCCCTGCACATCGGAGCTGATGTTGCGGGGGACGCCGATATCGATCAGCAGCAGGGAAGAGCGCCGATTGAGGCGATTCAGCCGCTGGGCATCAATGATCGGATCCTCGGCGGCCGTGCTGGTGAACACCAGGGAACAGGTGCTCAAGCAGTGGTCGAGGTCGCTGAGGGGCCGGCACTGGACCGGCAGGTCGGGGAAATCGGCCGCCAGCAGTTCGGCCCGCTCCACCGTGCGGTTGAGCAGCACCACGCCGCGGCAGCCCTTGGAGCCCAGGTGTTGGAGCAAGAGCCGCGACATGCGTCCGGCCCCCACCACCGCCACCTGCTCCTGATCGAGGGAGACCAACTCGTCGAGACCGCGGCCCTGGCCCACTTTCAATTGGGCCAGTTCCACGGCCGCCGAGCTGATGGATACAGCCCCGGTGCCCAGGTTGGTTTCGGTGCGCACCCGTTTGCCGGTGCTCACCGCCTGGTTGAGGAGGCGGTTGAGAATCGGCCCGATCGAGCGATGTTCCTGGCCGAGCCGGAACATCTTTTTCACCTGGGAGAGGATCTGGCCCTCGCCCAGCACCAGGCTGTCTAGACCCGCGGCCACCCGCAAAAGGTGGGCCACCGCCTCCTCGTGGTGGTACGTGAATAGGTGGGGCGTGAGCTCCACCAGGTCCAGGCCCGATTGTTCGCTGAGGAAGGTGCCCACGGCCGTGACCCCCTGCTCCGGATGGCGCAGCAGGGTGTAGATCTCCAAGCGGTTGCAGGTGCTCAGGATCGAGGCTTCCAGCACCTGGTCGTCAGCCCTCAGCCGCTGGAGGGAAACCTCCATGGTTTGCTCAGCGATGCTGAGCCGCTCGCGGATTTCAACCGGAGCGGTGTTGTGGCTGAGGCCGACGACCGTGATGTGCATGAAGGGCGAACCTGGCTGGCGCTGGGGTGGGATCTGCGTCAGCGCAGGGCGATGCTCTTCGCGCCGTCCTTGATGTGCACCGTGTTGGTGAACCGGGCGGTGTTGTCGAGCGTACTGATGATCAGGCTGCTGGTGCGGGTGCAGTCCTTCTCAAACTTCACGCCGTGGAAGAGCAGGCCGTCGGTGATGCCGCTGCCAGCAAACACGACGTTTTCACCGGAGGCCAGTTCTTCGGCCTCATACACCTTGTCGATGTCGGTGATGCCCATCTCATTGAGGCGGGCAATGTTGCCTTCCACCGTGTAGTCGGCCCACTCGGAGGTTTGGGCCACGGCCGGGTCATACACCAGTTGGCCCTGGAAGTGGCCACCGAGGGCGCGCATGGCGGCCGCGGAAATCACCCCTTCGGGAGCCGCGCCGATGCCCATCAGGCAATGGGTGCCGCTGCCGGCGAAACCACAGGCAATGGCGGCTTGCACGTCGCCGTCGGAGATCGGCTTGACCCGGGCGCCGGTGGCGCGGATCTCGGCGATCAGGTCCTTGTGGCGGGCGCGATCCATCACCACGATCACCAGCTCGCTGGCGGCCAGGCCGAGGCACTCGCTGAGGATGGCGATGTTTTCGGTGGCCGATTTACGGATGTCCACCTTGCCCTTGGCGGCCGGGGGGGCGGCCAGCTTCTTCATGTAGAAGTCGGGGGCGTTGAACAGGCCGCCGCGGTCGGAGGCGGCCAGCACGGCCATGGAGCCGTCCTGGTTGTTGGCGCAGAGGTTGGTGCCTTCGCAGGGATCCACGGCGAAATCGACGCCGGGGCCGGTGCCACTGCCAACTTCTTCACCGATGTAGAGCATCGGTGCTTCGTCCCGCTCGCCCTCACCGATGACGATGCGGCCTTTCATTTGGATGGCGCCCATGCGGGTGCGCATCGCCTCGACGGCGGCGGCGTCCGCCTCGTCTTTCTGGCCGAGGCCGGTGAGCTTGGCCGAGGCGATGGCGGCCTGCTCAACGACCTCGAGAATTTCCTGGATAAGGGTGCGATCCACAGCAGTCCGGCGGGGGTGGGGGGCTTTGGCAGGGGGAGCGGCATTGCCGCGCCGCTAGAAGGCGCTGGGCTGGTTGGGCTGGCAGGGCCGACGGCAGCACCGGCTTGCAAGCTTGGACAGTTTCGGCGCAGCTTCCAGCAGCCGCAGGGCCTCTCGGGCTTTTAGCGCCGCTCACTGTATCAGTGGCTCCCAACCGAAACCGGGCCGGGCCGATTCCTACAATCAAAGGCCCTGTGCCCCGGTGGCCCCTCCATGAGCACCAAGCCCCTGGTGATCTCCCCGTCGATCCTTTCGGCCGATTTCTCCCGCCTTGGCGAGGACGTGCGTACCGTTGACGAGGCCGGCGCCGACTGGATCCACGTGGATGTGATGGATGGCCGCTTCGTGCCCAACATCACGATCGGTCCCCTGATCGTGGAGGCCCTGCGCCCGGTCACGACCAAGCCCCTGGACGTGCACCTGATGATCGTTGAGCCGGAGCGCTACGTGGCCGACTTCGCCAAGGCCGGCGCCGACATCATCAGCGTGCAGGTGGAGGCCTGCACCCACCTGCACCGCAACCTGGCCCAGATCAAGGACCTGGGCAAGCTGGCCGGTGCCGTGCTCAACCCCGGCACGCCCCTCGACACCCTCGAGTACTGCCTGGAGCTCTGTGATCTGGTGCTGATCATGAGCGTGAACCCCGGCTTCGGCGGCCAGAGCTTCATCCCCTCCCAGGTGCAGAAGATCGCTGCCCTGCGCCGCATGTGCGATGAGCGCGGCCTTGATCCCTGGATCGAAGTGGACGGCGGCATCAAGGGCAGCAATGCCTGGCAGGTGATCGAGGCCGGCGCCAATGCGATCGTGTCGGGTTCGGGCGTGTTCAACCAGCCCAGCTACGCCGAGGCGATCACCGGCATCCGCAACAGCCGCCGCCCAGTGGCCGTGGCCGCCTAAAGCCCCCTTTCGGGGCTCGATAGCGCCGGGACCCATTCCGCCGTTGCCTAGTCCAAAGCCCCTAACTGAAAGCCCCGGCAGCCCTACTGGGTTGCCGGGGCTTTTTTGTTGGGAGGAGAGCTGGGTCTTGCCTTGGCAAAGGCACCCGCGGGCTGGGGGCACTCCCCCCTGGCCCCAGGCCTTCAGCTATCGAAGAACCAGCCGTAGCTGTGCAGGCCGATGCCCAGCAGGTTGACGCCGATGTAACAGACGCAGATCACCACTAGGCCGGCCACGGCCACCAGGGCGGGCCGGCGCCCCTGCCAGCCGCGGCTGAGGCGGGTGTGCAGGTAGGCGGCGTAGACCAGCCAGCAGATCAGGGCCCAGGTTTCCTTGGGGTCCCAGCTCCACCAGCTGCCCCAGGCCTCATTCGCCCAAACGGCCCCGCTCACGATCCCCACCGACAGCAGCAGGAAGCCCACGGTGATCGTGCGATAGCTGAGGCTGTCGAGTTGCTCGCTAACGCCCATGGCGGCGCTTTGCAGGCTTAAGGCCGGGCCGGGTCCCCCCGCCGCGCTGGCAGCCATCACGCCCTGGCGATAGCCGCCGCTGCCAATCGAGCTGCTGCGCACCTCCAGGGCCTGGCCCCGGTCGGTGAACAGCACCGCCAGCGAGAGCAAGGAGCCCACCAGCAGGGCGGCGTAACTCACCATGATCACGCTGACGTGCATCACCAACCAGCTAGAGCGCAGGGCCGGCACCAGCGGTGAGGCGGCCTGGAGCTGGTCGGGCAGGGCGAAGCTGGCGAAGGCCACGCAGCCCAAACCCATGGGGGTGGCTGAAGCCGGCACCAGGGCCGAGGGCCAGGAGCGCTCCACCAGCAACTGGGTGAGGGTGCAGGCCCAGGCGAGGAAGCAGAGGGACTCATAGAGGTTGCTGATCGGGAAATGGCCCGACTGCCACCAGCGCAACACCAATTGGGCCGTGAGGGCCAGGTTGGCGCTGGCCACGAGGACGCGAACCAGCCCGCTGTTGGCTGTTTGTTGGGGCAAGCCGGTCTGCTTCGGCAAGCCGGTCTGCTGAGGCAAGCCAGTCGGCTTGCCCTGGCCATCGGCTTGGGCTAGGGAGGTGCTTAGGCCCCAGAAGGAAATGGGCAGGGCCAGGAGGAGCAGGGCAAAGGCGGCCAGGCCCAGGCCAAGTACCGGGTCGGTCAGGGAAACGGGCAACGCTCGAGCGCAAGGTCAGTGGCGGCCAGTCTGGCAAGCCATGGCCTGGCTGAGGGACAAAACGGGGTTAACGGCTGGCCTGGCGTAACAGCAGCAGGCCGCCGCCGAGACCGAGCCACACCGGCATCCAGGCCGCCAAAATGGGGTAAAGGGTGCCCTTCACCCCGAGGGAACTGAAGATGAACGACATCAGGTAATAGCCAAAAATCAGCAGCACACTGATGCCAAATCCCTGGCTGCGACTGGTGCGCGAATTGGGCCTCACCCCCAAACTGCTGCCAATCAGGCCAAAGACCAGACTGATGAAGGGGAAGGCAAATTTCTCCTGGATTCGCACCCGCATGCGCCTGGCTTCCTTCTGATCGCCGGCCTGCTCAAGCAACTGCTCGGCCCTGATCGCTTGGGCTGCAGTCATTTCTTCGGCATTGGTGGGCAATTTCGCCACCTGGATGGGGGCCGATGTGAAGGGATAGAAGTAGCGATCAAACTGGGCAGAGGTGGTGGTGTTGTCGCCGGGGTTGATATTGACGATGCGGCCATTGAGGAATTCCCACAGGCTGCGTTTTTCATTCCAAATTCCTTTCTCAGCAGTCATGATCTGCTGCTGGCCCTGGTGGGAAAAATCCAGCACGGTGACATCGAGCATCACCCCTTCGCGAAATTCCCTGGCGTAGAACAGCTGGGCCAGACCCTCCTGGGCCGCAGCCCCCGGATCGCTGGCCTGAATCGAGCCAAAGCGGGAATACACCACATCCTTGCCTCGCTCCGAAGTCAGGGCCCGACCCAGGGCCCGATCAAAGGTGATCGAAGCGGCCAGGTTGGCCCGGGGCACGATCACATCGTTGAACACAAAGGTGAGGCCACTCATCAGCCCCGCCACCACCAGGGCCGGCACCACCATGCGCCAGGTGGCCACGCCGATGCTGCGCAGGGCCGTGAGTTCGCTGGTGCTCGAGAGCCGGCTGTAGGCCAGCAGGGTGGCCATCAAGGTGGCCATCGGAAAGGACAGCACCAGGAAGCTCGGCAGCCGCAACATCAGCACCTGAAAGGCCGCCATCACCGGGAGGCCCGATTCGGCGACCCGGCGCACCAGCTCAAACACCACCCCCACCGACAGGGAGACGGTGGTGAAGGCCGCCACGCCAAATAGCAGGGGACCCAGCAACTCGCCGGCGAGCCAGCGATCCATCAGCGGCAACCGGGTCCACTGGCGCTGGAGTTGGCGGGGTAGGCGCTGCAGGGCCTCGACCATGGATTCGAAGGCAGCCAGGGGCTGCGGTGGTTGGCCGGACGAGGGAAGGGGCCGGCCAGCGTTGCCGGGCTCGGAACCGGTTGGATTGGATGAGATCGGGTGCGTGGTGGCGCCGTTGCCACTTGAGGGATCGGATGGGGCCCCGTCCTGGCGGCTGTTGGCGCTTGCGGTGGCTCGGGTCATAGCCGGAAGCCCTCGCCGAGGTAGTGGCGGCGCACCATGGGGTCGGCCGCTAGCTCTTCCGAGCTGCCGGCGGCCAGGATGCTGCCGTCGGTGAGGATGTAGGCCCGATCGGTGATCGCCAGGGTTTCGCGCACGTTGTGGTCGGTGATGAACACCCCCATGCCCCGTTGGCGCAGGGTGCCGATCAGGTCTTGGAGGTCGGACACGGCCAGGGGATCCACCCCGGCGAAGGGTTCATCGAGGAGCAGATAGCGGGGCCCCTGCACCCCCACGGCCAGGGCTCGGGCCACTTCGCAGCGGCGTCGCTCGCCGCCGGAGAGCTGGAAGCCAAGCCGATGCAGGAAGGCCCCCAGTTGGAATTCCTCCACCAGCTGCTCCAGGCGCAAGCGGCGCTGGCCCTGGCCCACACCGCTCTGCTGCAGGGCCAGGCTGAGGTTGTCGCGCACGCTCAGCTGGCGGAACACGCTCGCTTCCTGGGGCAGGTAACCGATGCCAAGCCGGGCCCGCTGGGGCATGGGCAGGGCCTGGACCGGCAGGCCATCGAGCAGCACGGCGCCGGCATCGGGGCGCAGTAGGCCGGTCACAAGGTTGAAGGTGGTGGTCTTGCCGGCGCCGTTGGGGCCGAGTAACCCCACCACTTCTCCGGCCTGGAGATCCAGGCTCACCCCCTTGACTAACGGCCGACCGGCGATGGTGAGGGTCACCTGCTTTAAGGACAGGCTCATGGGGCCACCGGGCGAGTGGCTGGCTGGCCCATGGCGCCGGTGGCGCCCGGAGTGACCGGCGCCGTCGCCGTTGCCGGTTTCGGGGCAGGGGTCAGGCGGAGGCGGCTCAACACCTGCTGTTGGGGGGCGGGCCGGGCCGTGATCCGCTCCGATCGCACCAGGTAGGTCACCTGTTCGGCCCGCAGCAGGCTGCCATCCGGTTGGGCCACATCCACGTCGCCACTCAGCACGACCCTGCCTTCGCGGGTGAAGTATTGGGCCTGGCGGGCCGTTGCCATCACGCCCTTATCCGGATACAGGATGCGCACATTGCCAGTGGCCGTGATCACGCCCGTGGCCTGGTCGGCCTGCTGGAGATCCGATTCGATGCTCACGAGTCCCGTGGGAATCGCCTGACGAGCGGGGGCCTGGCTGGCGCCGCCGGGGGGAATGGGACCGTTGGGGCCAGGGGCGCTTGGAGCCTCGCCTGGGGGCGTTTGGACCCGGGCCTGGAGCGGCTGGGCCAGGGCGAGGCACCCCCAGCTCAGGACGACAACCAGCCAGGACAAGGGACGCCGCCAGCGCTGGGCTGGGGCCAATACTGCGTTCAACCCGGGAGCCATCGCCGCCATGGCGCCCAATCTAGGCGTCAGCCCTGGCGCGACCCCAGCTGGGGCAGGGGGTCATCGCTGGGCTCCAGCCCCTGTTGCAGGGCCTGCAGGCGCCGACTGACCGCTGCCAGCAGGGGTTCCAGCTGCAGGCCCAGGGCTTCGTTGCCATAGGGCTTCAGTCGGCCCAGGCCTTCGCCCAATAACACCGTGGCTCCGCGGAGGTTGGTCCGTTCCAGGTGCAGGTGGGCCACGGCGATTTGGAGCAGGCCCTGCAGGGCCTGGCGATCGGGGCCCTGGCACTGGTGCCAGAGGTCTTCGAGCAGGTCGTGGCAGGCATACCACTCGCCCAGGTTAAAGAGGGCAATGGCTTCGGCTAACTGGGGGTCTGCCTCCCAGTCGCCATCGCCTTGGAGGCGCTCAGGGGGCAGCTTTTCGTCTGACACGGGGTCGTCTGGGATGACTTCGCTTGCCCCAGGTTGGGCAGAAATGCCTTCGGCTGAGGAGCTTTTCGCTGGTCTGGCTTGGGAAACTAGCCCTCTAACAAAACAACGCCTGGCCAGGCTGGGCCTGGACAGGCGTTGTTGAAACGAATAGGGGCCGGAGAGACGGACCCCTCCGGCCTCAGCGCTTGGCGACCTTTTTGGCGGGCAGCTTGCGCAGGCGGATCGACTCGGGGGTGACCTCGAGCATTTCGTCGGGGCCGATGTATTCGAGGGCCCGCTCCAGGGTCATCTGCATCGGGGCCTGCAGGGTGTCGAGCACCTCGGCGCCGGCCGAACGGATGTTGGTGACCTGCTTGGCCTTGCAGACGTTGAGCTCCAGATCGGGCGGACGGTTGTGCTCGCCAACGATCATGCCCTTGTACACCTTGGTGCCAGGGCTGATGAAGAACTGGCCGCGATCTTCCGCGCCCTTGAGGGCGTAGAAGGTGGCCGTGCCTTCTTCGAACGAGATCAGCACCCCGTTGCGACGGGAATCGAGGTCGCCCTGCATGGGGCGGTAGTCGAGGAAGGAATGGCTCATGATCCCTTCGCCACGGGTAGCGCGGATGAACTCACCGCGGAAGCCGATCAGGCCCCGGGAGGGCACCACGAATTCCAACAGGGTGCGGTTGTCGCTGGTGGTTTCCATGTTCTGCATCTCGCCCTTGCGCACGCCGAGCTTCTCGATGCAGCCACCCACCGATTCCTCGGGCACGTCCATCACCAGCATTTCGAAGGGCTCGCTAGGGGTGCCGTCGATCGTGCGGAAGATCACCTGGGGTTGGGACACCTGGAACTCGTAGCCCTCGCGGCGCATCGTTTCAATCAGGATGCCCAGGTGGAGTTCGCCCCGGCCACTCACGGAGAAGCGGTCAGGCGAATCGGTGTCTTCGACCCGCAGGGCCACGTTGGTGAGCAGTTCCCGCTGCAGGCGATCACGCAGCTGGCGGCTGGTGACGAATTTGCCTTCCTTGCCGGCAAACGGAGAATCGTTGACGACAAAGGTCATCTGCAAGGTGGGTTCATCCACCTTGATCAGGGGCAGGGCCTCGGGGTGGTCGGGGCAGGCGATCGTTTCGCCGATGTTCACCTCATCAAAGCCGGACACGGCCACCAGATCGCCGGCCCGCGCTTCCTCGATTTCAACCCGGGAGAGACCCTTAAAGCCCAGCAGCTTGCTGATGCGGCCGCGCTTGATGCTGCCGTCATCGCGGATCAGGGCAGCGGTCTGGCCGTTACGGATCGTGCCGTTGTGGATGCGGCCGATCATGATCCGGCCGAGGAAATCGGAGTAATCCAGGGTGGTCACCTGCATCTGCAGGGGCTTCTCCGGATCGCCGATGGGGGCGGGCACGTGGCGCAGGATTGCGTCGAAGAGCGGCTTCATGTTGTCGCTCTCGATCGCCATGGTCGGCTTGGCGTAGCCGCCCATGCCGCTGCCGAACAGGTAGGTGAAGTCGCACTGGTCGTCGTCGGCACCCAGTTCCAGGAACAGGTCGAGCACCTTGTCGACGGCCTGCTCGGGATCCACCCGGGCCCGGTCGATTTTGTTGACGAACACGATGGGCCGCAGACCCTTTTCCAGGGCTTTCTTGAGCACGAATCGGGTTTGGGGCATGGGCCCCTCGTTGGCGTCCACGATCAGCAGGCAGCCATCCACCATGCCGAGCACCCGCTCCACTTCACCGCCGAAGTCGGCGTGGCCGGGGGTATCAACAATATTGATACGGATGCCGTTGTAATCAACTGCCGTATTTTTAGAGAGGATCGTGATGCCACGCTCACGCTCCAGGTCGTTGGAGTCCATCACGCAGGTGGGCACGGCCTCACCATCGCGGAAAATGCCGGACTGGCTCAGCAGGGCATCCACCAAGGTGGTTTTGCCGTGGTCAACGTGGGCAATGATCGCAATGTTGCGAATCGGGGCGCCCTTGTGTTCGCCGCTCATGGTGAATCTCTCGGTAAGGCTTGATGGAATCTGACGAAACCCGGGTGGGGTGTTGTCGGTGGTCTGGGATCGGAACGGCAACACCCGAGCTGGGGGCTCGAGCTGCGACGGGAAACGTCGCTGGGGAAGGGCCGGAGCCGGCCGATCAGACAACCCCTTGGCTGCTGGTCTGATCAATCCATGCTATCGCAGTGCTCTAACCGCTCCGCCGGTTCAGGCTGCCGCGGGTGACCCCCAGGCGGCTGTCGAGCTGCTCCTGCTGCCACACCTGCCGGCCTGATCGTTGGCCGGCTAAGGCCTGGCGATAGAGCTCGACGCGCCGTTGGGCATCGGCGGCGTTGTCTTGCAGCAGCTCGATCCGGTAGTGGCGGAGCCCGGCGCGCAACAACTGGGGGATGGCCTCGGCCCCGGTTTGGGCCTTGCCGTTGAACAGGGTGTTGCGGCAGCCCAGGTCAGCCCGCAGCGGGTGTTCGGTGCCACTGCGGTCGCGCAGGAGCACCTGGTGCTGCTCGCAGGGACGGCCGCAATCGCTGTGGTCGTGGCCCTCCGACAGAAAGGCACAAAACAGGCAGTGCTCCATGTGGAACAGGGGCATGTGCTGGTGCAGGGTGAGTTCCACCCGCCCCGCAGGACAGCCGGCCACCAGGTCCAGCAGCTGGTCGAGGGCCAGGTCGTAGCTGGCGGTAATCCGCTCCAGGCCCCAGCGCTGCAGCAACCAGGCGGCCGTGAGCGGGTTGGCCACATTCAGGCTGAAATCGCCGATGCAGGGGGCCTCCAGGCTGAGGCGCTCCAGCTGGTCGGCGTTGCGCACCAGGTAGCCATCGGGCTGGGCCCGCAGCAAAGGCTCCAGGCTCCAGCGTTCATCGGGCCGGCAGATGCGTTGGCCCGCCAGCCACAGGCCCCCGGCCCAGCGGCCCCGCCCCATCGCCACGGCCTGGCGCAGTTGGGCCGGGTGTTCGATGTCCACCACGACCCGGTGGATCGGTTGCTCCAGCAGGGCTTCGAGTTGCTCGAGGCTGCGCACCAGCACCGTCAAGGTGGGCTCGGCCAGGGGCACGCTAGGGGCCTCGGTAGGGGCTTCGGATCCGGCTTCCGCCGGGTGCAGGGAGCTTGGCGTCAGGGCTTGGGGCATAAGGGCCTCCAGGGCTGTGGCGATCCGCTGGCGCCGTTCTGGTTCGCCGGAAGCGTGCCCAGGCTTTGCATCCGGGAGGGGGGCCACCGCCTGGGGGTCGGCACCAGGGTCCTTTTGGGGTGCGCCACTGGCCTCCGCCAGGAGCTCCACCAGTTGGCGCCTTAGGGCGTTCAGTTGGGCGACGGGCAGGAATAGTCCCGGGGCTAGGTCGATCTCCAGCCGCCCCAGCCGCCAGGGGGTGCCCCCCAGCCGGCCCAGCTGCTGCTCCAAGCGCGGGCGATCGAGGCCTTCGCCCTTGGCCGCCTCAAGCGGCGCTGCCGAAGCCACCCGCCAGGGTCCGCCGGCCCGACCCGCCATGGGCGCCACCTCCAACACCAGTGGACCCCCCAGGGCGCCACTGACCCGCAGATCGAGGGCCTGCTGCTGTTCTGGGGCCGGTGCTAGGGCCAGTTTTTGCAACTGACTCTCCAGTTGGGCATCACTGGTGAGCCAGCAGGGGCTGCCGCGCCTGAGGCTTGTGACATCGACCCGACCCGGGCCCAGGCGCAGGGCCACCAGGCCTCCTGGGCGGGTTTGCCAGGCCATCACCCGACCGCCCACCTCCTGGGGCGCTTGCAGGGGATCGCTGCAGGTCCCCTCCAGGACCAGGCCATCGCCGGCCTTGAGGGGCTGCCCCGCTGCCAGCACCAGCCAACCGCCGGCTTCGATGCGCTCCAGGCGGCCCAACCAAGGACCGCGCTTTTTGCTCCAGCGCCCATGCACCAACTGGCGGTGATCCACGCCCTGCAGCCAGCCCGTGCCCAGGCCCCGCGAGAAACTCAGCTCCAGGCGCCGGCGGATCTGGCCTGGATCGGCAGGTTGGGGTTGCGCCACGGCCCGCCCAGCGGCGCGGGTCTGCCCGTGGTTAGCGGCTCCTTCCGATCCGGCCTGGGGGTTTGATGGCGCCAGGGCATCGAGCCCCTGGCGGTAGGCCTGGGTGACCGCCGCCACGTAGCTGGCGTCCTTGAGGCGCCCTTCGATCTTGAGGCTGGCGATGCCCACGTCGGCCAGGTCCGGGAGCAGCTCCCAGGCGGCCAGGTCCTGGGGGGAGAGCAGGTAGCGCTGCTCGCCGAGGTCGCGCTCCACCCCATCAACGATCAACTGATAGGGCAGCCGGCAGGCCTGGGCGCATTCGCCCCGGTTGGCACTGCGCTGGCCCAGGGCCTCGCTGGTGAGGCACTGGCCCGAATAGGCCACACAGAGGGCCCCATGCACGAACACCTCCAGGGGCATGGCACAACCACGCTGGTTGAGTTGCTGTTGCAGGCGGCCGAAGTCTTTGAGGGTCAATTCGCGGGCCAGCACCACCCGCACGCAGCCCAGTTCGGCCGCCTGGGCCACCCCGGCCGCACTGGTGATCGACATCTGGGTGGACCCGTGCAGGGCCAAGGCGGGCGCCAATTGGCGGGCGAGACGGGCTAGGCCGATGTCTTGGACGATCAGGGCATCGACGCCGGCGGCGGCGGCCTGCAACACCAAATCAGCGGCGGCCCCAAGCTCGCTGGGGAACACCAACACATTGACGGTGAGGAAGCCACGCACGCCGCGCCGGTGCAGCCACTCCATCACTTCGGGCAGGTCGGTGGCCTGGAAGTTTTCGGCCCGCAGCCGGGCGTTGAACACCTCTACGCCGAAATAGACCGCATCGGCCCCATTGGCGACGGCAGCCCGAAGGGACTCCCAGCAGCCGGCCGGGGCAAGCAGTTCAGGCGTCACGGTATGGGGGTGGGGCAAGGGGATGGGGTGGGGCCCAAAGGGGTTCAGCCCAAGGGGGTTGGGGGGCGAAGGTGAGCTCAGGGGGCCAGCCGGTGGGCCGGTTCAAACAGGGTTAGGGCCTCGGCGGAACCCTCGAAACGCCAATGCCAGGGCTCGTAGTTCACCCCTTGGGTGTTGCCCGCCGGAAAGGAGAGACCGAAGTGGTAACGGTTGGCGTTCTGCACCAGCCAGGCGAAGGCCGGGGTGTCCTCGAAGCTTTGGTTGAGGTTCGTGTCCAGCCTGCGGCCATCGCCGATATCGAGGGCATAGCCGGTGCTGTGCTCGGAGAAGCCCGGGGGGGCACTCACCCGGGCCCGTTGCTCGGCGCTCTGGTTGCGCTCCGAACCCACATCAAAAAACAGATGCTTTTGCACTTCAATCGAGCGGAAGCCACTCAGTAGCCGCAGGGACACCCCATCGGCGGCGGCGTCCCGCTGCATGGCGAGGAACTCCTCGGCGGCCTCCCGGTGGAGGGCGATGCCGGGGGCCGCATCGACCAGGTCGCTGGAACGGGCCTCGGGATAGGGGAAGTGACCCAAAAGGCGGCCATCAAGGCCCTGGCGCACGTTGAGACCGCGCACCGGTGGAGGCTCGAGCTGGCGCTTGATCGGATCGCGGAACAACCAGATCAGGGAGGCGGTGCCCGCCAGCAGGAGGGTCGCCGTCAACAGGGACTGGCGAAACCGGAAGCGCCGCTCCGGCTTGGTCAGCTGGGTTCGGCGTGCCACCGGGATGTCGAGCCCACCCGATCCCAGGCCTGCCTGGCTGGACCACGGCGACCCGCTGCCCCTCGCAGACCCCTTATCTCGGCTGGAAACGTTCTGTCGATTGGAAGGGCTGGAGCTGGAGGGGGGGTTGCGCACGGCAAGTCGCTAGGCAGGCAACCCGGAGGGGTCTCAAAAGCCTTATCAATAGTAAGACGAAAGTAAGACGAAAGGCCAAGGAGCCAGCGCTAGCCCGGCAAGCGGTGTTAGCTTCGGACTCAAGATGCTGTCCGGGGAACCGGTTTCAAGATGTTGCGTGTCGCAGTGGTGGGCGGCGGCCCAAGCGGTTCGTGTGCTGCAGAAGTTCTGGCCAAGGCCGGGATCGAAACCTGGATTTTCGAGCGAAAACTCGATAACGCCAAACCGTGCGGCGGCGCCATCCCCCTCTGCATGGTGGAGGAGTTTGACCTGCCGGAATCGATCATTGATCGCAAAGTACGCAATATGAAGATGATTTCCCCCTCCAATCGCGAGGTGGATATTAACCTAGATAATCAGGACGAATATATCGGCATGTGCCGCCGCGAGGTGATGGATGCCTACCTACGCGACCGTGCCGCATCCCTGGGCGCCAACCTGGTGAATGGCTTGGTCACCAAAATCGATACCGGCACCAAGCGCCAGGGTCCTTATACTCTCCACTACACCGATTACAGCGCCGGGGAAGCCACCGGGGTGGCCAAAGAATTGGCCGTGGATTTGATCATTGGTGCCGATGGGGCCAATAGCCGCGTCGCCAAGGCGATGGATGCGGGCGATTACAACGTGGCGATTGCCTTCCAGGAGCGCATCAAGCTGCCACCGGAAGAGATGAAGTACTACGAAAGCCTGGCCGAAATGTATGTGGGCACCGATGTGTCGCCCGATTTCTACGCCTGGGTCTTCCCCAAATACGACCACGTGGCCGTTGGTACGGGCACGATGCAGCAGAACCAATCCCTAATCAAGGGCCTCCAGGAAGGCATCCGCGAGCGGGCCAAAAAGCGCCTGCTCAATGGCGAAGTGATCAAGGTGGAAGCCCATCCGATCCCCGAACACCCCCGTCCCCGCCGGGTGGTGGGTCGCATGGCCCTAGTCGGCGATGCCGCCGGCTATGTCACCAAGAGCTCGGGCGAGGGAATCTATTTTGCCGCCAAGAGTGGCCGCATGTGCGCCGAGCAGATTGTGGCGGCGAGCAAGCAGGGTCAAACCATCCCCACCGAAGCGGATCTCAAGGTTTACATCAAGAAGTGGGATCGCAAATACGGTGCCACCTACAAGGTGCTGGAGCTGCTGCAAGCCATCTTCTACCGCAACGATGCGGCCCGCGAAGCCTTCGTGGAGATGTGCGATGACAAGGATGTGCAGCGGCTCACCTTTGACAGCTACCTCTACAAGCGGGTGGTGATGATGAACCCCTGGCAACAGCTCAAGCTCACCTTCTTGACACTCGGATCGGTGCTGCGTGGCAATGCCCTGGCTCCCGCCAATTACAAGCCGGTTGACAGTGCCGTGCGCAGTGATGAGGAAGCCAATGCCATGTTGGCGGTGCGTTCGATCACCGGCGGGATCAAGGTGAAGGGCGATCGCAACCGCGCTGCTGCTAATGGCATCGCATCGACCCCAGCGGTATCGGATGTGGCGAGTTCCAAGCCAGAACCAGCCCTCAGCGGTCGCTGATCCGCGGCCATCTCAGGGTGCTTAGCCCATCGTTAGATCGGTTGGGGCCCTGGGGCTGGGGATGGCTGTCCCAGGAATGGGTTCAAGGCAGCGTACTTAGGGGATCTCTTTGACAGAGGGATGTTCCCTCCTTTTCGCCTTGGCGCGCCTGAATTGGCGGCAATAGGCCAGGGCAATCACCACGCCAACGACCGGCAGGGGGCCTGGAACGGAAACTGGGACCGGGCCATTGGCCCCGGGATCTGGTGTTGAAACAGAGGCGCTGCCCTTCAGCAGGGGACTGGGCACGGAAAAAAGGGCAGGCCCCCTCTCCATGGGACTGGGCCCGGATCCCAAGGCGGGGCCGCTGCTCGACTTCAACGGGGCCTGGGATGGGCCATTTGCGCTCTGAATGGAGCAGCTGCTAAGCAGGGATAGGCACAATAACAATGGAGCAAGGCGAGGCAAGCAAAACCGCGCCAAGGGGGGCACACTTGGCAGCAATGGATCCATGCAAATCGATTCCAAAAATTAATTTGAGACATCAGATAAAAATAGCTGAGGCCAATCCCAGGTGGTTATTCTATGCACGATTGCCGTAAAGCTGCAGCAGCTACGCTGCAGCTGGGGCGTGCCACGTTTGATGCCAATGGCATGGCGTCCATCAGTGGCTCCTAAGGAGCAAGTGGTATGGACTATGCGCTGCCGCCGCTTAGAAAAGGACATAACTTTTAAAGTTAATGCCAACAAGTAGATCGTTGTAATCCCGATCGCCACCGCCATGAATATCTTCTAAACCAAAAATATTGGCGCCCATCATCTTGAAGTGGTTGACTCCATCGGTGTTGGCGGCAGCAAAGGCGAAATAGGTTTGTTGGGTACTGGCAACAATGGCGAAGGGGGCATAGTAGGCCCCACCTGCCACACTGAACTCCTTCTGGACCAATTGGCGATTGGTTGTGGCGATCCCATCGAGGGCCGAAGCCCGGTTGGCCTCACTCAGGGCCAATTCCCTGTAGCGGGCTTGATCACTGGCTAGCAGGGCAGTGGGATCGAGGGTGCGATTGGTGAGGGAATCGTAGAGGGAGCCATTGCGATCGAGTACATGGTAGAAACCAACGGTAGAATTAAAACTCGCTTCGCGGTTATACGATAAAGACCCAGTAAGAAGATTATCTGCTAAGGCGGTGGTATTGAGTACGGGGGCGAAGGACTGGTCACAGGAGATCAGGGCATTTAAACCCGGAGCTGATTTGTTGAGATTGAGCTCGATTGAGAGACCACTATTGGAAGTAAGGCTGGCCGTTTTGCTGCCCTCTTGGGCACTCCAAGTGAGGAATTGGAACTGGCTCCCTAGTGAGGCAAGATTCGTTTTACCAACAGCCAGTTGCTGCAAAGTGGTGCCCTTGGTTTCAAAGCATAGAATCTTCTGATTATTGGTAATCTGAAGATCGCGGCTCAGTAGCGTGGAGCCCAAGGAAAGGTTGGATGCCGTAGCCAAGGAACTGAACAGAATTTGACCCTTGCTGAGCAGATCCGCAAGCGAGACGCTATTGGGATCATCAGCTGAATTGAGGACCAAATAACCGATTTCATTGAGATCAGCTGAGTTTGATTTCAGGGTCAGTGATACGAACAGGGCAGTATCAACAGTGATGCTGATGTCGCCTATTTGCAATGTATTGGGATTTACAAGATGCAAGGTAGGCGTAGAATCAACCACTGCGGCAGACGATGGATCAGAAATGGTTCCCTGAACGGCGTCCATGTCACCAAGTTTGCCATCCACATAGTGAAGGTGAACAAAGTTGGCCATGCCAGAACCGGTTAAATCATAGAACCGAGCGCCCACTTCCTCTACGGGGTCATAGAGAAAGGAAGTTGTTAAGCCAGTAACATCATCAATAATGAAATAGGATAATTGCTTATTGCTTTTCTGGACACCGGTTTTGTCCGGATCGAGCTCACTTAGCAGGGAACCACCAACGGCCTTGAGGTCAAAACCAAGGGACGTTCGGGAAGTGCCGGGGTTAAGAATAGCCTTAAAGTCGATCATTGTATCGTTCATTGTCACCAAGGGGTCTGTCGCGAGGAGCGTAGACTTTTTCTTGAATGAGATGGGATTAGTAGGATCAAACTTGGCGCCATTGGCCAGCATGGGGATGGCTGGCGATGCTTGATAGAGATTAATGGCGCTGGTCATCTCACTCAAGATGCCATCGAATATTGCAGCTTTAACTTCATTAACCTTATCGAAGAAGGCCCTGCCTTCATAGGCTTTGGCAATCGCATCAAGCTCATTAAAGGCTAGTTCACTGCGGCTCGCAATGTTGGTAAGCAAGGACTTCACAGTGGCGATACTCCGCTGATCAGTAGTGGCTTGGCTGATATAGGCAATCATGCCATCGGCAATCGCCGAGTAAATAGTGTTAAAGGATGAAATCGTCAGTTTGGAGCCAGTTGGATCTTGGGCATCAGTTGCTTCAATGTAAGCAATGATTTGGGAGTAAAGTTCCTTGTTTAGCCTCAGCTTATTGGGTAAATCATTAGGGAAGATGTTCGGAAGAACATTCTCGCCCAGTGTTTCAAGATAATAGGATGCTAAGTGCAGCTTGATATGGGCCATATAAGCATTCTTGGCGGTAACCTTTTGCTCAGGAGTTAGGAAGAAAGAGGAGTTGCCATCTGCTGTTTCAGCCTGGAGTAAATCCCCTTCGGGATCACGATTGAGAAAATCGTAGTTGCCTAGCAAGAAGAAGTCCTGAATTTTGGCCTTCACGGCATCTTCACTAAAGCCAGGCTTATCCTTCGCAATGATCAAACTATAGGCATAGAGCGAGGTTAGGGGGGTGACCATCGCCCCATAGGGGGCGACAAAGGGTGTTCTGATGGGTGCCTGGCTAACGGAATCAACGCCGCCATAAACCACCAGCATGCCTTCTCCTGATTCGATCGTGCCGTTGTGATTGGTGTCAAAGGTGCGATTATCGATTTCTAGGGAATAGCTGCCATCCTCTTGCGAGGTGATGGCGGTGGGTTCACCGGGATCAATGATGCCATTGAAATTACCATCAAAGAAGACTGTTGATCCTTGCAGGTAGCTGTTAGATGCCTGGCCACTGCCGTAGGAACCACCAATTCCAAATTTGAAAATTGGGATTGTGGCAAGGCGTTGCCTCCAAACCGTAGCCCAGTATGTAAATGCGCCAGCGTCAATTCCAACCTGCACTGTCGTATTAAGAACAGCGGCAATTTGCCCAGTCAATTGGAACAGATTTAGCGGGGTAGTGATATTGGCAGCAATTTCTGATCCACGCAGTTTGCCATCAGACGTACCCGACACCCCACCTGGATCTAGTAATTCGAATTCGGCAGTGCCTAAAAGACCACCAGTAATATCAGCTCGGATACCATTGCCCCCAACTCCAAGGCCGGCTTCCATGAGGGCTTCAAAAGTTAATTGCGGACTACCGGTGGCAATATAGAATCCATCCAAGGCTTTGTAACTATCCTGCAGTTTAAAACCATCCCTTGACCATTGCTGAATGCCAGCCGTATCAAAGCCAAAACTGAGGTCGGTAGACATTCCATAGCCCCCCCTCATCACGCCATAAAGGGCCCCATAGATCGGGAACACTTTCTCCACACTTGAAGACAGACCGGTATCGGGCAGTTGCCAAGTAAATAGATCTACGTTTTGACCAAATAACAATTTAATGATATTAGCGGGATTTTCTATTAAGGGAATACTAAAGCCAAGATCTTTGAGATCATTGAAAGTTTTGCTGAGTTTGGCCCCCCTACCAGTTTTGCTGCTGGCAGCAGCACTTGTGGATTGGCTAGATGCGAGTGTGCCCGCTTGATTGTCTACATTTTTGCTGCTAGTAGAATCGGCTGGATTGTCAGATGATGCCTTGAAGTTTGGCAACGTGTAGCTGCCAAAATCGATAGTGAATGATTCATCCTTGGACATACTGTTCAATTCACCCATGAGGTCTATCACGCCTTTTAGGGTGTCGCAGAATGCAATTGTATCCTCAATGCTTTGAACTAATTCGAGGGCTTTTGGATTACCAGGACTCAGCTTGGCAATTAAGTTAGCAGTGAATTGCGCCAGTTCAATCGTGCTTGCTTTACCATCATTGTTATCATCAAAAACACCAGCAATGCCAAGCTTTGAAAAAACGTAGGTATCCGCATACAGCGCGTTAATAATTGGATAGATTGGCTTTAAAATTCCATCAATTGCGGCGATTGACGGGCGTATAAAGCCGGTCACGAAGCTTCCCATATCTAATTCGATATTGTCAAAAAAGATATTGCTTTCTTCCTCCTGTTGATTAGGTTGCTCTGGCTCATCTGGCTTATTTGTATAATCAAATAAGGGCATGATGCTTGAGAGATCAAAGCTAAAGGAGGGAATCACCGAGCTTCCGCCAGCCGACGTTGTGACCCCTAGCGAAAGGGCCGCATTGCCATTAAATGAATACTGGAAGAGGTCGCTGAAATCTGTGCTAAGTAGCTTGGGAACATCAACCTTGGAAGCGTCAGTAAAGGGCCTGGTTTCGTTGTCTTCATAGGGCGAGCTAAGCGTAAGGGTGAAATTCGCATTCATCCCCGTGCTCTCGTTAGTCAACCCATCTACAGGATCACCATTGCTATCGGTATGGGGGCTCGGCTTGTTCACCGCATCGAGTTGCAAGTAACCCAGGCCTCCAGTAAGGCTAAAGTCGTCCGAAAAACCTGTAATGTAATTGGCTGTAAAGGTAGTATTGTCAGTGTCTAAGTAGAAGCCATCGGTGATATCAACGCCCATGGCAAGGACGGCTGAGTAGTCAAAGGTGCCATCGATTGCCCCATTGGTTTGAAAGCCAAAGGCTGGGATGCCAAAATCGGCAGCGAGAGGTATTGAATAAAGGTCGTATTGATCTTCAATTCCAAAGGTAATAGCAAGGCCTTCGGAATTCATTGTCATATCTACGTCAATATCAACGCCTATTGAATCCCTTAAAAGTTTTTCAAGTTTTTTGCTGGTTAGTTGAGGAGCGGTGCGGATCGAATCAATCAGCTTATCGAGAAACTTATTAAAGCCCAAGCCCACTTTGCCCTCTAGGTTGCCCACCATCGGCAAGCTCAGCGCATTGAGGCCATCCATTAAGGCCGTTAGGGCCTGATCGAGGCCCTGGTAGGTGGCTGGATCCAAGGGGCGATCGAGGATATCAATGGCTTGGGTGGTGTTGGTGAAATGGTTAGCGGCTTTGCCCGCAGAGGAGTAATTACTATCATTACTAGTGAAGGCATATTGAATCTGGCCTGTATGGATCCCCGTATCGAGGCGGGTACCAGTGCCATCTTCAATCCTATTGTCGTCATTAGCAACAATATTGACAACCTGCAGCACATTCCAATTGTCTTTTGTGAATGTCAGCGTTGGGTTGTTCACTGTCAACTGGCCAATCGGTGTGCCGCTCTGACCCGCTGCAACAGTACTGATGTCTGACAGTTGAATCGTGACCGTGCTAGTTGGTTGGCTCAGCAAACAAACCTGGAATTGGGAGGCCGACGCTCTCTCCACGGCCATGGTGCGCTCGCCCGCCTGCACGATCATGATGCCGGCTACGTCATCGTCCTTAATGGTGATCGTGGCCGTAGACGCGCTCGGATCGAGGGTGTAGCCACTGCCAGCTTGGAGATTCAGTTGGAATGTCTTATCCACACCATCAACAGTAAAGTCGTCGATCGGCATGATGAAAGCGTTGCTGGTGGTTTGGCCCGGGGCAATGCGAATCGTGCCACTGCTATTGAGACCCTGCACCAGCGAATTAATCAACACAGGTTCGGTGGTAGTCCCATCGAGGTTGGCACTACTGAGCGCATTGCTGACGCTGTAACCCACCACTAAGCCTGTGGATCCCCACGAGGTGGGGATCGGTGCATTGGAAACAAGACGCCAACTGGCCGGTTTACCATTTTCAGCGGTTGCTTCGCTGAGTTCAACGAGCTCTAAGCGAACCGTTGGCAGGGTGTTGTGGGTGATGACCACACTCACATCTGGTGTGGTTAAATTTGTATAGCTTGCATCGCTGCTGCTGGACTTGAATTGCAGCTGGCTAATGGTTGTATCTTGAACAATATTGTTGGCAACGGCTTGCACTTGAACCTGTTGGGGGATATTCCAATTGCTGGGCGTAAAGACCAACACTTGATCGTTGTTGATGCTGGCGTTGTTAACAGTAAACTGACCATCGGCTGGATTGAGGGTTACGTTGACATTTGCCGTTGGTTTGGTGCTCAAGGATACGGTGAAGGAGCCATTGCTATTACTGCCCTCACCCGTGGCCACGCTCACTGCTGAGGTGATGATGGACGGCACGTCCATATCAACCTTGTTGATAGTAAATACTTTGCCATTGGATTCAGGTTTGAGACTATTGTAAAATAAATCATCAGATGTAGCGGTGGCGAAGATGCCGACATCGACATTGCCGGTGTCGATTTGATCCCGTTGGGGAATCACGGAGAACGCCTGCGGCGTTGACCAATTACTTGGCGTAAAGGTTAGGGGGATTCGTTTCTGAGCTTGGCTGTTTGATCCGTCCTTCAACAAGGCATGATTAGTGGCGGCGGATTCGAGATAAACCGTGACCGTTTTGGTTGGTTGGGTTGTGAGGGCTAGGTAGCGGGTGAGGCCAGCGCCATTGCTATCGGCTTCATTGATGGAGAAGGTATCAGTAGCGAGCACAGATTGGAGGCCAGCCGCATCACTTGTAATCCGAAATCCTGCCCGGTCATTATCAATAACTGTGACCTGGGCCGCTGGTGCCGCCGTGAGCGATAGGGTTGCGCCGCTCGATACGGATGCTTCGGGTGCGAATGCGGATAGGGAGGCGCTTACCGTTGTGGCTGTGGTGGAGAGGGTGACATCCGTGTTGACCCGGAGGCTGGTTCCATTGGAGAACTGCAACGCATCACCAGCTTTAAGGCTACGGGTGAGGGATGCATCACTTTCATTGAGTCGCAATCCAATCGTGCCGCTGAGTTGGCTGAAAGCCGAATCAGGAATCACTTGATTGGTAACGGTTGTCACACCTGTTCCGCTATAACTCCATTGCAATTGGGCTGTGGATATACCAGTTGTGGAGTAATAATCCATGGTGACAGCAACGAGCTGCCCTTGGGTATAGGTTTGATCGTCTGAATCAATCGTTCTCTGGGCTGAAGCCGTCCAATTGTCGATCAGTTTGGTGCCATCGACATAGAGGCGCACGCCATTGTCGGCTACTGTGCGGAATCGATAGGTGCCTGTACTTGGAATTTTGATGTAGCCAGTCCAGCGGACTGCAAAATTATTGGTGGGGGATAGGGGCGCAAAACTGGCATCTGTCTCGTTGATGCCATTGCTATCGGTTGCTGTTGTTGTTGGCACTAGGGCATAGAGGCCTATGCTTGGATCGGTGTAGCCTGAAAAGAGTTGGCGCGAGAGCCCCGTATTGGTGAAATTACTGGTGGCGACCACATTCAAATTGGGTCGATAGGACTCGGGCCGATAGGCGGCCGCCATCGTGGTTGTGAAGGCATTAGCATTGGCGTGGGTGCCAGTAGCACTCACCTCGAAGCCATTGAATAGGGTGACATCGGCGGTGAGGGTGATGCTGTTGACGACACTGCTGACCGATTGTCCATCGTCTACAAGGAAATCAAGGACTGTGCCGCTACTGAGAAGCAGGGAATCTTGATAGGCACCATCGAGTTTGAGTTTAATTATGGTGGTGGTGCCGGATTGTGTGTAGGATCCAGCCTTGATTTTGATGCCTGGATTGGATAGCAGCGAAAACGATAGCTGGTCATTTTTTTGAGCAATCAGATTATCAACCGTGCTCACGCTGAAGCTGGCACTGGTGCTATTGGCAGGAATCAGCACCGAGTCGAGACCATTCACACTGAAGTGATTGGCAGGGATCAGCTCATCGGTTGTGCCCACTCCGGAAGGATTGGGCCGTTGCCACCACAATTGGGCGATGCTTGTGTTGGCAGATGATGTGTTGGAATCGTAGTAATCATAAGTTATTGGCACATAGGTGCCACCAGCAAGATAGAGCGAATCGGCTATATAGGTTGTCGAGGGATTGGTGGCTGAGGTTGCCACATTATGCCAGCGATCAATCAGCAATTGGTTGTTGATCGTTAGGCGAACGCCGCTATCAGACTTGCTCTTAAAGACGTAGTAGCCGTCGGTTGGAATATAAACAAAACCCGTCCAGCGTAACGCATACCTTAAGGGTGTGCTTGCGCTTCCGTAGGTGCTTGCGTAGGTTTCATTGATGCCATTATTGTCTACTTGTCTGCGGCTAAAAGATGACGCTGCCAGCTGATCACTTGAGGTTTGCTGGACGTAGTTGTCAAAGATGAATTCATTAAGGCCTTTAGATGTTGTGCGTGAGGATTCGTTGATGATGAAGTCACTTTTCACCCGCTCTTTGCTGGTGCCATCGAGCTGAAAATAGACTCGAGTATCCGTTGACCTAGCTTGCTTCAGCGACACGGTGAAGGTTTGACTGCCGGTATTGCCATTGCTAGGACCAATGGTGCTGCCCACGATGGTGGCCACTTCGCTGGAATTGGTGGCACTGGTGGCTGAATCTTTTAATTCGTAGCCGTACACCAAGGTATCGTCGGCGCTGATGGCATTGAAACGATCTGCGTTTATTTGTTCAATACTTCGGGCTTCTGAATAAACCCGTACATCGCGAATAGTTCCATTTAAATTATCATGCCAGCTCCTACTGGCTTTGCCAATCAAATTACTCGAACGGCTTAGGGTTGCCGGCAATGCTGTGGCAGTGCCAGTGCCAACAGAAACCCCATTGAGATAGACTGTGGCCAGCTTATTTGCATCTATGGTGGCGGCGATATGGGTCCATTGGTTGAGTTGTAATGGGACGCTTGCTATCACATCTAATACATTGTTCCCAGCTGCATCTTGAATCAAAAATCTTGGCTTGCCTGTGGCCTCATGCAGCATGAGAATGATTTGGTGTACACCTACACCATTGCCAAGATCAATAATGCTTGGCCAGTTGGTGTATTGCTTGACATTCACCCATGCTTCCATTGTGAGTGGACCGCCCAAGGTTTTGGGAGTCAGGGAGGCGTATTGTGCAGTTGAGCCATTGAAATTGAGACCGCCAGATCCCCCACCTACCAAGCTGGCACCGGAGAATTGGGTGGCTGCCGCATCACCCGAGCGGGAGCTAGTGGCTGTGCCATTGAAGCCGTAGGCGTATGTGAGGCTACTATCTGAAGCGTTTACGGTTGAGTAGCGATCTGTATTGATTTGGTCTGCCGTGCGGGCGCCGCTGTACACCCTCAGATCTGATATCGAGCCATTGAGATAGGCATTATCTCCCCCCCAGTTACTCCGACCAACATAGTTATTGGACCGTTGTATCGTAGCCGGCAAGCTAATCGCCACCGCTGTACCAATAACGGCTCCATTCATGTAAAGCTTGACGTTTCTTTGGTCGTCTATTGTTGCCGCGACATGGGTCCATTCGTTAAGTGCAATTTGGTTGGTAGGTTCAATATCTACTATCCGGTTGCCATTGCCATCGTAGACATGGAAAAATAGTCTACCAGAATTCTCTAGTTGCCCTAATATGATATTATGATTTCCAGCTCCATTGCCAAAATCAATAATTCGCGACCAATTCGTATAGCTTTTAATGTTGACCCACGATTCAACCGTGAGGGCCCCGCCAATTGATTTTGACGGTAACGTGGCATAACCCGTGTTGCTGCCATCTAGCACTAGGGCGCCTACTTCTCCAATCGAGCCTCCGGGCGTCGTGCTCAGAAAGGCCACGGTGCCTGTGCTGTCCGGTTGGGCAGCCAGGCCGCTGCTGATGGTTAAGCTATCAGCATTGCTCGTGAGCACATCAACGCCGCTAGTTACCGATTGATAGGTGGTATCACTACTATTGCTTAGGCTAAAGTTAAGATAGGTATTGCGATCACCAGCCGCTTGGCCGTCATCCCGCCCGACAATATCAATCATTTTGTAGGTGGACCAATCCCCGGGGGTGAAGGTGAGTCCTGAGAAGGGTGTTATGGTGCCAGCGTTGTAGACATCAATCGCCGTGCTGGTGCTCGCGGGGATCTGTACTAGCACCGTTGCTAGGGGTTGACTCTTCAGGCGCACACCAATGGTGTGGCGCGTGGTGATGGTTGTTCCTTGGCGGTCGGCTTCGGAAACTGTGATCTTATAGTTGCCATCGCTTAGGGGGCTCCACGTTGGATCGCTATTTGCAACTGTTTGATTGTTGACTAATAGAGCTAAATCCAGCCCTGCGTTATCGTTGTCACTGAGGGTGAAGGTGGAGGTTGACGTTGTGGATATGCCGTAGCCTGCTGAGGGCAGTACATTGATTTGAACAGTACGATCCCCTTGAGCGATGTTATTGTCGACAGAAGTGAGGGCGATGCTGGCTGTTTGCGCGCCGGCCTCAAGCATGAGGCCGTAGATTGGCGTGGTAGCGAAATTGCCATTGACGAGCGTTTCGCCAGTTGACGTTGAGCTGAAACGACTGTTTGTATTGTTATTTAGGGCGTAGCTCCATAGCAGGCTTGGGTTGTTGCCTGTTGAAAGGGTTTGGCTTGGTGTGGTGTAGAGATCTTCTTTAATTTGGGCTGAGCTACGGCAAACATCATAAATATTGAGATCACGCAGGGAGCCGTTTAATGGCGCTGAAGAAACCACTGTATTGCCAATCCGTGTTTCGTTGCGTAGTAGCGAAGTTGCTGCAGCACTTGCCGTTGTCGAACCTACAGCAACGCCGTTGATGTATAAAGTTGCCAGCTTATTGTTATCGATGGTAGCTGCAACATGGCTCCACTGGTTCAAGGGAATATAGCTAGTAGTGGCTTTTAGTTCTAGGATTTTAGTTGAGCCATTGAAGATCCTGAAGACGGGACTGCCGGTGGCTCCATCGAATCCCAGGGTGATGTTATCAGTTGTGGAGCCAGAACCAATATCCACAATGGTGCCGTTGGTTGCGTAGCCACTAAGATTGACCCAGGCTTCAATGCTTAGGTCTCCACCGATCGTTTTATTGGGCAGATCAAGATATTGGTTGCTTACACCATTAAACTTTAAGGGTCGATAGGTATGGTCTACTTGCACATTAATATCCGGACCTGATACAAGCGTGGCACCGCCAAAGAGGGTTGGGGCGCCATTATTGGATCCGGCAAGCGAGCTGTTGGCAGTATTATTAAAGCTATAGGCATAGGTCAGGCTGATGTCTGAAGCGTCTACGGCCGTGTAGCGATCTTGATTGATTTGTTCCGCCGTACGGGCACCGCTGTACACCCTCAGATCGGATAGGGAGCCATTGAGATAGGCGTCACCTCCCCAGTTACTGCGACCAACATAGTTGTTGGTTCTTGGCATTATGGTGGGAAAGCTGCTGGCAACCGTCGTGTCAATAACGGCACCATTCATATAGAGTTTGACGTTTCTTTGCGGGTCTATTGTTGCGGCAACGTGAGTCCATTCATTCAGAGGAATTTGTGTTAGTGGTTCAAGATCTACTATTCGATTACCACTGCCGTCGTAGACATGAAAAATTAGTCTACCTGTGGATTCTAATTGTCCTAAAACAATATTATGACTTAGGGCACCATTGCCAAAATCAATAATGCGCGACCAATTCGTGTAGCTTTTTAAATTAACCCAGGCTTCAATTGTAAGGGCCCCGCCAATCGATTTGGATGGTAATGTGGCATAGCCATTGGCTGAGCTATCAAGCTGGAGGATTCCGCCTGATAGAAGGGCTCCGACCTGGTTGGAATCGACCTTGGCAATCCCGTTGCCCGTTAACCCTTGATTGAGGGTAAACAGCAGTTCGCCGCCGCCCGTTGCAACCGGATCGGTCAAGACGATGTCAAAGCCTGATTTATCCGCCTTCGTTGGGCCCTCGATGCTATTATTTGTCGCCGAAATCGAAGCAATCGGCACGATTGCCACGACGGGGCCTCCCTCAACCAGGTCCAGTTGCTGGCTGCCAGACCAACCAAAGGGAAGCACCGTTAATGTTGAACTACGGTTGTAATTGCTATCGCTAGAGCTAGCGCTGGCAGTGATTGTGGCCAATTGGCTGCTGGAGATCCCCGTGAGGTTCACGGTTTGGGCCGTATCCCAGTTACTCGGTGTGAAGGTGAGGGAGGCCCCGGACGCAATGGTGGCATTGGTGGCCGTGATCACCATGGTGACCGACTCGGTCGGTTGGCTGGTGAGTTTCAGTTGCAGCGCAGCCGTGTTACTAGACGTTGCCCGCACCTGGGTTGTGGTGACCGTTTGCAGGCTGCCTTCCACCGTGAGCGAGGAGGCGAGCGATCCGGCTGCTGCGGTGTAATCAACGATGCGATTGCTGTTGAAATCAAGCCAGTTTTTGGCGGCAGGCAGGGTCGTTGGCAGTCCAGTGGCATGGTTGGAGGTTAATTCCTGATCCCAATTGCGCAGGCTGCGGATATCACCGTTGAAATAGGAGCCCGTAGGGCCACCATTACCGTTGTACCCCACGAAGGAGGAGCTAAATGGGCCGCCGCTGGCACTGGTTTGGGCGCTATTGGACGCCACCAGTTGGCCATCAACATAGAGACAATGTCCACCATTACTCCCCACCGTGACCAGCACCCGATGCCAATTGTTATCGGCATAATTGCGAGCCGTAGTGGAGAGTAGGCTGCTAGCACCAAGCTTGGAAACCAGATTGCCATTTTGAAGATAGAGGCCTAGGTAGTCGCTCGTGGCGTTGGCATTGAGTTGATAGAGGCCCCCATTGGCACTGGAGGTGCGGAAGACGATCTCACGGCTGGTGTTTGTTGCTGCCTCGCTGATGCTGGTGCGCAGCCGATCGCTACTGCCATTAAAACGCAGGGCGGCGGTGCCCGTTTTCCCTTGGGCTGTAATCGCTACCCCTGGGGCGTAGTAGCCCGAGTCTTTGAGATTGAGGGTTGTTTGGGAGGCGTTTGCGGCAACGCTATAGCCCGTATAGGTGAAGTTGTTGCTATTGGTTTCAATGTTATCGACTAGAGTGAGTTGAATGCTTTCAAGACCTTCCGCCACGGCATCTTGCACACCTGGAAGATAGATCCGCCCTCCGGTAGATCCCGCTGCAAAATAGACGATATTCTGCGCTTGGTAATTGGCAGAATTCGGATCGGTATTGAGTCTTGCCGTTGGGTTGAGATAGTCTTGGCCGGCGGTGGCATTGCCACTTAGGGTGTATTTAACCTTTAAGCCTGCGGCTGATGTAACTGGCTTATCAAAGCTAAGATCAACATAGCCCAGGCTACCTTCTGTGGGATCCACTTTGCTGAGGATCGACACCACTGGAGCACTATCACTAATGGTTAGGGAATTGGGGCTGCCAACAACAGTGTAACCGTCTGCCGTGATGCCATAGGCATTATCAACGAGGTCGAGTTGAATCTGCTGATTTGGCTTTGCATAGGCGTCACCTAGTACACGCAGCCAGAGATTGTTGGCAGCTGGGCTGCCATCCACTGCATCACTTGAACCGATGCTGGCGCCATTCAGTAAACTTGCGCCGCTAGCATTTGTGAGGCTGCTAGGCGATTGGTTGCTCGACGCACTATTAAAACTGTAGGCATAAACAAGTGTTGAATCGCTTGGATTGACAGCATTGTAGCGATCATTCCTAATCGTATCGGCAGTGCGCGCCGTGTTGTAGATCCTTAGCTCGTCGATTGAGCCATTGAGATAGGCATCACCAGACCAATTGCTACGGCCAACATAATTATTGCTGCGGGTGGCTACAGGTGGCAGGGCTGATGCAACAGCTGAGCCAATCACCTCGCCATTGAGATAGAGCGTCGCATTGCGATTGCTATCTATCGAAGCGGCGATGTGGTTCCATTGATTCAGTGGTGGCTGTACTGATGTGGTGATATGAACGTAGGTGGCGCCGCTAGCGTCGATGACCTGAAAGAAGAGAGTACCGGTAGTATGTGTAAAGCCGATCATAATATTGTTATTGCCTGGTCCATTACCGAGGTCAATAATGCGTGACCAAGTTGTATAGCTATTAAACTTCACCAACGATTCAATCGTTAGGGGGCCACCGAGAGACTGTTGCGGCAAGGTCGCGTATTGGTTATTGCCATTGAGCGTCAGGAAGTTTTGTCCGCTTTGGGCCGCTGTGGTGATACTGACCGTGCTGATGCCCGTTCCGCCTAGGGGGTTGGCCTTATTATTGGCATCGGTTTGATTGGCAAACAGCATGTAGTTGTCGCCAACACGGCTGCTCGATCCGCCGAGCTGGGCAAAGCCTTGATTATTTGCCGAGGCTTGAACCGCTCCAGTCCAGTTGGCCGTGCCGACGATAGTGGCGTTACTGGGGTTGGCTGTTTTATCAACAATGGTGGAACCCGAGCCCTCATCCATGGGGAAATAGGCCACTAGGCCTGAGGGGAGGTTGCCTTGATCTAGGGGATATGTGTTGTAGTTCTTGATCTCATCGCCAGATAGCTTTCGATTCCAAATCCTCACCTCATCGATAGCCGCGTTGGTTGGTTGGCTATAGCCATTCCAACCGCCAATAGTTACGTTGTTAGCGCTCGGATTTGGACTGCTGTATGTATAGCTATTACTACCAACCTGCTTACCATCCACATAAACGCTAGCCGTGCCACTGCCAAAGGCAAGGGCCACATGGTGCCAACGATTATCATTAAGATAGAGATCGGGTTGGATGATAGTTTGTACGCCTCCTTGGAAGTTATAGAGAGTTAGCTTGTTATTGACTAGTTTTAGTTCAAAACATTCGCCTTTGCAGAATATATTTCGGTCGCCCGAGCCGGCATCACTGGTTTTGATCCAGGCTTCGACCGTGCCTGCGCTCAGCCGGAGCTTACTTGGGTTGCCAACGTTTAGATAGGTGGAGCCATTGAGCTGCAGGGCATGTTTACTGGCATTATTAAACGTGGCCATCTGAGCGGATTGGGAGCTGTAGCTAGCTCCACCTGTGGAGGCAGCTGCAACCTTCACATCCAGGGTATTGTTGATATTTTTATTGGAATAAATCGTGAATCCTTGGGCGATTGTATCGGCGCCGCCATTGGGGCCTTCTGATACGCTAGGTGTTAGTTGGGTCGGCAAGTAGGGAGCAAAGGAGCTGGAGGGAATCAGTTCGGTGATCGCTGCACCGCCATTGGGGTTGGGCCGGGTCCAGGAGAGGCTCACCTCTTTGCCCCCATTGCCTTGGTAATAATCCAGTTGCAGCGGCACCCAACTGCCGGCAGTGAGTTGGATTGGCGAAGTATTATAAGATGTGGCCCCTTGCACCTGCCATTGATTAATAACCTGGTTGTTATTCACCTTCAGGCGCATACCATCATCACCCCGGGCAGTGAATACGTATTGACCTGTGGTTTGAATTTTGACGTAGCCCTGCCAGCGCACCGCAAAGTTGTCGGTCAAGCCTTCGGCTGTAAATCCATCGAAATTTTTATTGATTGTTGCATCAAAGCTGGTGTAGGCAGCCGTTAGGCTATCGAGGGAAACCGAAGAATCGTTATAGGGAAAATAGATCGACTTACGCAGGGAATTGCCCATGGTGAGCACGGGCTCATCATCGCTGAGGATCGCCCGTTGGAAGGAGGTTGCGCCTGCGGCAATGGCATAGGTGTCATTATTGATATCGTTATCGTTTATCGTGATCGTTACATCCTTTGTACTTTCCCAGATGCTATCATTAATCTGTGTAATGATGACATCGACAGAGCTGCCATTTTTAATGTAAGCATTCGAGCCATTGCCGCCCAGACCATTGCTATAGCTTACAGTGTAATCAACGCCGAGGGTGGCTGTGCCGCCAAAAGTCAGGGGAATGTTGATAAGGGCGTTGGTATTTCCGTCTGTGTTTCTGACATCGTAGTAGTCATTCGGAACATATTTATTTGCTGTGATTGTGAATCTTGCCGCGTTGCCATTTTCGATCCCGTTGATGGGTGTGCCCGTGAGCCCAACGGTGAACTGGGGGCCAGACCATCCATATTCAGTGATGTAATCTCGCTGCTGCCCAAGATCGTCCCATTTGCCTGTATCGGATCCACGGTTGGCATACATTTGCATGGCATCTGGTGATCCGCTCCCACCATCACCATTTGGACCAGCGGATTGCCAGTTGCTATATACATTCGGTACTGCTGTCCAGTTATCCCAAAAAACGAGCCCTGCTTCTGGTCCGGTTTTCCATTCCCATTTTCTATAACTACCTATCCATTGAGCTCCTAAATAGGCGTTGCCACCAATTGCTGCATTGTTGTTTGATCGTTCTCTTATAAAATCGTTTTCACCTTGACTGGTAACCGTAGCGAGGTAGCCCTGCAGCCCTTCGTGGGTCCGTATGCCAGCATAATATTGAGCACTACCAAAATACCAGTTTGCATCGACCCATTCGTAGTAGTGACCATTACCCCAGTAAACAGTTGGTGCCATTTTAAAATTAATTAATCTTCCCTAGTTTCTTTGCTCCCCAAGCCGCTGTCAATCGACCTAGGTCGATACTTTCGCCAGCGTGTGCTGCCTACAGTTCAGCTTGAACTTATATTGGCATCTCACTATCGTCATGTTGTTGTACCTTGGACCGTCTCGTCCCGTCCCGCTCGATAGCCTTTCGTTGCCTGGGCTTGCTTGCTGGAGGGCCCTGGTCAGCTTGTCCCAGCATGGCTACTGCCGATTTGGGCAAACGGTTTCACCTGGAGCATGGCCGCGTCAGATCTGCCTCAATTTCGCTAGAATCCTTGCTAGCTTTTCCGGTCGGCATTCTTGGGGCAAGGATCACTCTGCTTGCTGATGTCGAGCTCTCCTGATGGGTTTCATGGTTTTTTCTTGGTTCAGTTGTTTGATTTGAGGCCCTCATCAGGAGCTTTTGGCTCATGATATTTACTCAAAAAGAGATGGCCCAGGCCACAACGAGTTTTGAATCTCGTTTCCGCATGGCCTATCTTTCTGTTGACTTTAACCCGACCATTGTGGTTGCTTGTCATTCCAAGCTCTTACTAACTAACACGTATCGTGGCATGGTCATTAAACGCCACTTTTTAGGTGGGGCCACTACAGGCGCCGATGCCTTGGACCTTGTGGCAAGGTTCAAGCCCAATATTTTGGCCATCACCGACGATCTTCCGGACATGGCTGTGGATAGCTTGATTAGCCAAGCCAAACAAATTCATCCCACGATCAGGTCTTCCGTGTTTGTGACGAATCTGAAGGCATTCTCTGGCTTCCGTGATTGTCCCATCGTCGTTGCCGAGCCAGATGTGTTGGATTATCCCACTACCACGGGCTTTATCAGTCTCGCCCTGATCACGAATACGTCCTTTTTTAGTCCATCTATCCAGGCCCGTTTAAAGGAACTTGAACAGTCGCCTCCTGAAGATTATCCAGGAACGGTTCCCTTAACCCTGCGCGAACGACAATTACTCGAGGCCTATGCCCTCGGTCTTACCAATCAGGAGACAGCAACTAAGCTCGGCTTGTCTGTTCGCAGCGTTCAAAGCTATAGTGGTAATTTATTAAAGAAACTTGGGACTAGCAATCGTCAGAGAGCGTTGCGGCGTGCTATTTCGTTGGGATGGACGGAATTTAGTCATTTGTTTTCCAGTGATTAGACTTTAAGTTGTATCTGATGCTTGATTTGATTTTCTGGTGTGTTTTCTTCGCTTTTTAAGGCGTATTGCGATAATCTCTCCCGAGTTCTTTGTTGGCTATTTTTGTCTTGAGCTCCTTTTCTCAAGGACGTTCTAGCCTTCTGCTGCTGTTTGCTGGCTGATTTCCATCGCTGCGCCTACACTTACTGCGGCAATGCCTTCCTGCACTTACGGCTTCCGCCGTTTGATCCTTTAAACAGTGGTTTTATCCAAACAAATGCGGCCCTGGATTATGGCCCAGGCCTTGGTGGTGCCCATCTCCCTTGGCTTGGCAGAGTTCCTCTCCCGCGGTCTGCATCTGGATCGTGCCGGCGGTGTGTTGTGTCTGGCTAGCCTGGCGAGCCTTTTGGTTTGCGCCAGGTTGGGTTGGCGTCAGGCGTTGGTGGGGGTTGCAAGCCTGGCGGTACTCTCTGCTCCGGCGGTTTTCAGTCAGAGTGATCCGTTGCTCGCTACTACCGTGCTGACGCTCACCGCCCTGGGTTTGGGACTGAGTGCCCGGTGGCAGTTGAAGCCGGTCTACTGGTTGTTTGTGGTGATCCTCTGCATCCTGATCACCACCAGCCCGTTGCCCCCCGATCCGGCCCCCTTAGAGGTTGTTCAATTAGCCATTGGCTTGTTTGCATCCGGCAGTGGGGCTGTCCTGCTGCAAAGCAAGTTGGTTTCCCGCTTTGAAGGGGCCCCGCTGCCGGTTCCGTTCGCGGTGGTTCACAGCTGGCGCCGCAGTGGCGCCCATGCCCTGATGTTGGCCGCCGCCACCCTGGTGACCACCCCGATTGCGCTCCAGCACCACTGGCATACCAGTGGACTTTGGCTCATTTTGACGCCCTTCCTGGTGATGCAGCCCATTGTGAAAGACTCTTGGCGTGTGGCCGTGCACCGCTCCCTTGGAACCTTGGCGGGAGTGTTGTTGGTGATTGGCTTGGCTTTCGCCCTGCCTTCAAGTGTTCCCCTGCAATTGCCGGCCATCGCGGCGGCCTTGATCACCGTTCTGATTGCTGTCAAAAAAGGCCATCGTGCTTTGATGATCACAACCCTCACGGTTACGATTGTGCTATTCAACAGCCGGATCGATACCCTCCTGGTCATGGCTGATCAACGGGTGCTGGCTTCTGCCCTTGGCATCGCCATTGCCCTGGGTCTTATGGCTCTAGCCCACCCGATTGAGCACCGTTTCCGGCAGATCAATCACCGGATCGCTCCCCATCCTTGACTCTCATAACGCAGCGATCTTAAGTCTCCGACCCTAATGGCATCCAATTTTTAATACCAATGGCACTTTTGAGCAGGGTTTGGCGATGCGTCTTTGCTCGTTTAGGACCAATCTGTTGGCATGTGTGGACTTAACTCCCGTGTCTTCATTGCATTAAAGCTGTCAATCTAGGCTTACCTTGGCTACGATCTTGCCCCGTATATTGCGTTTTGAGAGGCGTGTGAGGGCCCCTGGAATTTGCTCCAGTGCGATCACTTCTGTGACCATTGGATCGATGCCCCGGTTACTGGTGAAATCCGCGAATCGTTGTCCGGTCACCCCGAGTCTGTCGATTGCTTTTGGGTTCCCCGATCGATAGACGCCACCGAGGGCGATGTCATGCACGGACAGGGCCTGGCCTAGCCGCTTGAACTTTTCGAGATCCGGCAACTGGGCAACGCAGGCAATGCCACCGTTAAATGCCAGCATGTCCAGCCCTTCGGTGGCCGTTTCGGTGCCGACGGTGTCGATAATGGCGTCCACCCCTTTGCCGTTGGTGATCTGGGCGATGCGGTCTATGGTTGATTCCGTCGTGTAGTCAATACACCATGAAGCGCCTAAGGATTTTACCCACTCTGCGTTACGGGAAGCGGCCGTTGTGATCACTTCTAGGCCAATCTTGGCTGCAATTTGAATGGCGAAGCCACCCACGCCACCGGCGCCCCCTTGGACGAGGATCGTTTGGCCGCTCTGGATATGGAGTTTTTCAACCAGGGCTTGATAGGCGGTGAATCCCGCGCAAGGAAGGGCGGCCGCATTGATGGCAGACAGTCCTTGGGGAGTGCGTACCAATGTCCGTGTCGTAGTCACGGTGAATTCTGCAAAGCCACCAGGACGCCCATAGTTGCCGTGATAAAAAACAGCATCCCCTTGTTGCCAGCCTTCAACCCCTTCTCCCACGGCATCGATCACCCCGGCCACATCCAGGCCAGGGATAAAGGGATAGTGCCAACTGCCTACCCCGCCCGCCATCATCTTGTAATCCACCGGATTGAGGCCTGCTGCTTGCACTTGCACCCTCACTTCGCCTGGCCCCGGTTGGGGAACCGCGACCTCGCCCACCCGCAGGGTTCCAGGGGCACCCGGAGCATCGAGTAAGAGGGCTTTCATCGGCATCCGATTCCCAGGCTGATTGATGGCTCAGACGAGTTTACTCGCTTTGATTCTTCGCTTTGTTTTTTCGCCTTAATCCATTTCTCTAACCCTTGATTGCCCCCTTGTCCAGGATGGTGGACCCGTCTTGTCAGTCCTACTGTTCGTTGTCTGAATCCTGGCCTTGGCCATCCTGTTAGGCCATCCCAAGCCCTCAGGGCTAGCCCGTTGTACGGTCGGCCCATGAAGGACAAATGCTGGGTTTGGTTCAAGGGATCCGCCAGTTGGCGGCCTGGTTTTGTGGCCTCGCCGTCGCCCAAGCCCGACCACGTGCTCGTGGAGTCCATGGAGTTTGTGCCCTGCACCCTGCCCCTCTGGCGGGTGGCCTACAAAGAGCCGACTGACCTGAGCCAAGGACCTGTCGTGCCGGAAGGGGCCGTTTGGAAGGCCTGAGTCGAAGGACTTTTTTGTCTTCTAACGTCGCCTTGCAATGTCGTCTTGCAAGGTCGTCTTACAGCGTCGCCATGCAAGGTCGTCTTGCAACGTTGGCTTGCAACGTCGGCATGCACCGTTGGTTTAATCAGTCGGCATAAACGACCCCCACTCCTGGCCAGTTGTCAAAACCAAAGCTCTCCATGGGCCCATCGGGTTCGACCCAGTGGCTAGGGGCTGGATCGCGGTACTCCAGCTTGCCGATCACATGGGTGGTGGGTACGCCTAGGACATCGCCCGTATCGATATCCAGGACCGCCAGCCAGATGGGATGGCCCTGGGCATGGATGATCTGGATGCGGCCGACCAATTCGGGCCAGTGGCTGCCGGCCCGGACCGCAACTAAATCGCCTGGGCGGAAGTCCATGGGGCGAGGGTAGTACAAACGCTCCGGGTAGCAATAGGCTCATGGCTGGCTCGGTTTGGCTTGTTATTCCCCGGGTGCCCCTGATGCGGAAGCTCTCAACAGCAGTGCTTCCCCTGGCGGGTTTCTCCCTGGCAGCCCTTGGCCCCTTCTGCCAGCTGGCATCCGCTGGAACGGTGCTTTCGATCGGCGATGGCGACACGATCAGCGTGCTCGAGCGCGGGCAGAAGCTCAAGGTGCGCCTGGCCTGCATCGATGCACCCGAAACGGCCCAAAGCCCCTATGGGTTGGCCAGTCGCAACCAGCTCAGGGCCCTGTTGCCCCTTGGATCCACGGTGAGCCTGCGGGTTCAGGCGGTGGATCGCTACGGGCGCACCGTGGCCGAGGTGCTCGGGAGGGGCATCGTCAACCTGGCGATGGTCCAGAGCGGCCAGGCGTTTGTCTATCGGCAGTACCTGGGCCGTTGTGATCGGGGGGCTTACCTGGCGGCGGAACGGCAGGCCCAGGCCCAGCGGCTGGGGGTGTGGGCAGTGCCTGGGGGGATGACGCGGCCCTGGGACTTCCGGCATGGGGGAGCGGGGCACCCCAGTGCGGTGGCGGTCCCAACCGCGGTGAACGCAAGTACGCCTGTCTCCCACCCTCAGGCTGGCCAACCCAGCGGGGGCAAGACCACCTGCAAGCAGATCGGCTCCTTTGCCCGGGCCCAAGAGCTGCTGCGGCAGGGGCACAGCGACTTGGATCGCAATGGGGATGGGGTGGCTTGTGAGTCGCTGCGCTAGCAGGCCTTTCTTGCCAGGCTTAGGGGACACCGCCGGAACCCATGGCAGCAGCCCTTTTGATCCTGGTGGTGATGGTGGCGGTGGGGGCTGGCCTGAATCCAAGTCGGGAGCAATTCGCCTGGTTCCTGCGGCTGCGGCGCCCCGCCTGGCTGGGGTTTGAGGGCCTGATCCCGTTGATCTGGCTGGCGATCTACGTGTGTTTTTACGCCTCTGCGTTGCTGGCTTGGCTGGCCTCCTGGAGCTGGGGGTTGATGGGGGGCTACCTGGGCCTGTTGTTATTGGTGCAGAGCTACACCTGGCTGATCTGCCGCACCCGGAGTTTGGCCAGTGGCACCGCCATTGGCCTTGCCGGCTGGCTTTGGGGTGGGGCCCTCACGGTCCTGGTGCTGGGTCACTCGCGGGTGTCGGCCTTGCTGTTGCTGCCCTTTCTGCTCTGGAGTCCGGTCGGCACCCTGGTGACCTGGCAAATGCAACGACTGAACCGCCGAGGAGGTACGGGAACAGGACCTCCGCTTTGATGCCAAGACCTGGAATTAGACCTATTTTGAGGTTGAGGGAAGGCCCGGGAGCCAACCCAAGCCCTGCCCTCCAAAAGAGTCCGGCCTGATCCCTAGAGCCGGTGCCATAAAGGAGGTGCGCCCAAGATGCTTCTAATCAATTGTGAACTTGATGGTGCTGCGCGAGTGCCATCCCGTATCTGCAAGCAGCCATCTACTACTTCTGAAATTAACTTTTTAAACCCTCGGGCTGCCTAACCCGAGCCCGGATCACAACTGGAGAGGCCAAGCCCCGAGCATCTCTTCTAGAGACGGGATCCCACTCCTTGCCTGTCAGGACCAAGCCGAAGGCTTCTGTGCAGCTGTAGACAGGTTGATCGTTAACACCCGACATCTGACCAGATTCCAGCTCCATTGACGAGTTGGTGATCTGCAACTGGTGCTAAGGCGCCCCTACACGGGGCGCCTTCTTGCATGGCCTGCGCGCGGCGGGCGAGACTCAGCATCCTGTTAACAGGTATCCCCCTGGTTCAGCTGCCCTTGCCCCTGCAAATTCGCCCGTTTGTACCGGCCGATTGGCCCGGGGTCTGGACACTGCTCGAGCCTGTTTTTCGCGCCGGCGACACGTTTCCCCACGATCCAGCGATCAGCGAGCACGACGCCAGACGGCTCTGGGTGGACCAAAGCCAGGTCCAGATGGTGGCCATCGCTGCCGATGGACCTGTGGTGGGGAGTTATTACCTCAAGCCCAATGCCCTCTGCCTTGGTGCCCACGTGGCCAATGCCGGATACGTGGTGGCGGAGCAGCAGCGGCGCCGCGGCATCGGCACTCTCCTCTGTCAGCAATCGCTCGAAACGGCCCGGCAACTGGACTTCCGTGCCATGCAGTTCAACCTGGTGGTGAGCACCAACGCGGCCGGGATTCGTTGCTGGCAGAGCAACGGGTTTGTGATCGCCGGCAGCCTGCCCGGCGCCTTTCGCCACAGCCAGTTGGGGTTTGTGGATGCCTATGTGATGGTCCAGAGCCTGGTGGGGGGAGCCGGCCCATGACCGTGGTGCCGCTGCGCTTAGCGCCTTTGGGTCAATCGTTTGGCTTTGGGGCCGCAGGAGGTAGTCGGCGCTCCACCTGCAGGAACACCAGCCAGGCCACACCGGCGGCAATGCCAGCTGTCCAGTCGCTGCTCAGGAGCTCCACGATCGAGACGGTGCTGGCGACGATGCGCAGGGCCCGGAGGCCAAAACGGCCCAGGGATTCCAGTCGTTCTGCAGTGGAGGGCTCGCTCATCGCTGGATGGGGGAGTTGGTTCGGGGGGGCATGGGCGACGTCAGGGTTCAGGGTTGGTCTTTGGAATCCTGGGCACCGCGATTGTTGCGGCAACGCTCCGAGCAGTAGCGAACCTGATCCCAGACCGCTTTCCATTTTTTGCGCCAATGAAAGGGCCGCCCGCAAACGGCACAGACCTTGGTGGGACGTTCGGCGTGATGGGGCATGGAATCGGCGCTGGAGTTGGGGAATCAGGGATTGAGGGCATGCTCGCGCCAGCCATCCTCCTGGCACCATCGGCGGCGGCGGTGGGGGTGATCGGTTAGCTCCAACAGGTCTACCTGCGTCAGGCCAATCCGCAGCAGCTGGAAGTGGTCGGGGATCGGCAGATCATCACCGAGTTCCGAGGGGAACGGCGCCCCGGCCTCGAGCGGGCCGCCCGGCTGGGGCCAGCCCCAAAGGGCCCGGCCCGATGACGATAGGGCCTGCCAATGGCGCCGGGTCTCCCTGGTCGTCTCTGCGGCTGTGAGGGTCAAAAGCGATCCCCGCAGCCGGAATTGGCAGCGGGCTTTGGGGAGCAGCCAAGCCAACTCCACCGAGGGCTGCTGCCTGAGTTCGCCCACCTTGGCGCTGCGACCATCGGTCAGCAAATCGAGGGCCGCAGCATCGGCCCAGCCGCGAAACACCAGGGTGCGAATCCTGGGCGTGCCGTCCGCGGCCACGGTGGCCAGCTGCAGCCAGCGGGCCTGGGGCAGGCGGCCCTCCCGTTCCCGGGCCCCGCGTAACAGGGGCCGCCAGGGGGGCAGGGGTGGCTGGCTGGTCATCGATCACTTCTAGGGCCGGTGCCCGGGAAACGCTTGGCTGTCGGCGCAGGCTAAGGATTTCCCCGTGGGAATGAGTTGGCCATAGCCTGGTGCCAATCAAGCCCGATCTGCTGGTGCCTAGTTTTCGGATCCTGCGGGACGATGGCGCCTGTGATGCCATCACCGGCCAAACCTTCGCCAGCTACGACGAGGCCCATGCGGTGCTGGAGCGTTACTACGGTGATCTTTGTTGCTCCGATGATCGGCAGTATTATCGGATCGAGGAATCGCCCATTGCATTGGGGATGTGACTTAACGGGGTAGACACTCCTGCCTTTAACATTCACCCTTCATTTAACATTCACCCTTCTTGCAACGATTCTAAGGACAGGTAAGCCACGATTCCCAGGCGGTCCTTGGTAGCGATGGCGCTGTTCTACCCCCAGCTGGATTCAACGGCCCTAAGGGGGTTTTAGCAAATCGTTGACGAGGCGATGGAGGCTGGTGGTTTCCACGACGATCGACCTATGACTCCTGAGCCAGCTCCAGCGCCGCGCTTGTTCGACGGCCCCGATGACGCGCCGGCCACGGTGCTGCTGGCCCATGGCGCTGGCGCCTCGATGGATAGTCCCTTCATGGCGGCTATCGCTTCGGGGTTGGGCCTGAAGGGCTGGCGGGTGGTGCGCTTTGAGTTTGGCTACATGGCCAGGATGCGGGAAACGGGCCGCCGCCAGGGTCCTGATCGGATGCCGGTGTTGCAGGAGGCGTTCCGGCAGCAGGTGCAGCTGGAGAAGGGGGCCTGGCCGGATCGGCCCCTGTTTGTGGGTGGTAAGTCGATGGGGGGTCGGGTCGCCAGCCTGCTTGTGGATGAACTGGGTCAAAACGTCGGGGTACGCGGCTGCCTCTGCCTGGGTTACCCCTTCCACCCACCGGGCAAGCCCCTAACCCTGCGCACCGAGCACCTGGCCGAACTCCAGGCGCCAACCCTGATCCTGCAGGGGGAACGGGATTCCTTTGGCAAGCGGGGGGAGGTGGAGAGCTATGGCCTCTCCCCCCAGGTGCAAGTGGGGTGGATTCCTAGCGGGGACCACAGCTTCAAACCCACCAAGGGCTCTGGGCTCAGCGAGGCCCAGAACTGGGCAACGGCGGTGGGTTTGGTTGATTCTTTCTTAGAGGACGTGCTCAGCACCTGAGTTGGCAGCACGGTTTCGCCTTTGAGCATTGTATTAACAGCGTCATTGCCTTGGTTTCTTTTGCAAGTGCCTTCAAATAATGCGGTCAATATGACTTTGAGTATGGGGCATGGCTGACAAGCTTGGCGCTCCATCTGTGCTCTTTTAGAGCCCTAACTAGCAGGGATTGTCCAGCAGACGATGGTTGGAGTCTTTTTGGACAAGGGACACCTGCTTGGGCTTCTGGGCAACCAAGGGGGAAGCAGGGTGCCCATCGGGCTGATCAAGCGATAGGGTCTTGATCACGGGCACAAGCTATGCACCCATTGGGTGTAGGCCGCAGAAGCATCCAAGACTGGTAGGCAGAAGATGGCTGGGAGTTCATAGGGATGGAGTTCAAGAAGTAGGTCCTCCAGTTTGCGGTAGGCCGTGCGAGTTGTTTTAAACAGTATTCTGATTTCTTCCTGGCATTCGATCTGCCCTTGCCAGCGATAGGTGCTGCGAATGGGTTCAGTTTGTACGCAAGCTGCCAGGTTGCTTTGGATCGCTGCCGATGCCAGCCGCTGGGCTTGCTGGTCATTGGCAACGGTGGTGTAGACGGCGATTAAATCGGTCATTTGATCAGTCATTTGATCAGTCATTTGATCAGTCATTTGATCAGTCATTTGATCAGTCATTTGATCAGTCATTTGATCAGTCATTTGATCAGTCATTTGATCAGTCATTTGATCAGTCATTTGATCAGTCATTTGAT
>CALRQT020000002.1:0-295330 GCA_943370385.1 Pseudanabaena sp. UWO311 | reverse complement strand
CCAACTTGGGGCGCTGCTCTGGGCGCAGGCGCCAGGCGGCCGTGATTGGGTCTACGGCTGCCAACGCGACGACTGGACCCTTGGCCCGGACAGCCGCATCGTCGAGCCCGTGGCGTTGCTGGAGCCGGAGCAGCGCCAGCAGCTGGAGCGGTTGCTGCGGCAGGCCATCTGCTGGCCTGCGCCGCTGTTCCCGCCTGATCAAGCCGTTTTCTGTGGCCTGGTGGAGCCTGAGGTTCGGCGCGGCAAGGGCCGGCATTGGCGACAGCGGGCCAGGGCCCATGGCCGCTGGTATCACGGTGCTGCCGATTCCAATCGGCGGCAGAAGCCTTAGCCTTTCGCTAATGGCCAGAATCCAGCCCTGATGTCCTCTGAGTACCGGTACATCGAGGCCAGGCAACTGGAAGCCGGTCAGGAGTTCGGCCGGATGCTGAGGCGCTGGCGGGAGCTGAACAACTGGACCCAGTACACCGCCTACAAGTGGGCCAAGGAGGCCGGCTTTGAGGTGATGGCGCCCAGCACCTTGAGCGTGTTCGAAAACGGCAAGGCGCCCAAGCCACGCCCGGAGAGCTTCTTTGCCCTGGCGGAGGTGAACCGCCGACTGGCCGCTAAAGACTTCAGCGGCGTGCGCACCCGCGCCCTCAAGGATCTGATCAGCCAGGCCAAACCCTTGGTGGATGACGAGCAGCGGGTGTGGGGGCCAGCAGAGTTCTGGAGCTGTCACCTGGGGCTGTTGCCGGTGCCGAGCGCCTACCAGGCGCCTGCCGTGCCGGCCCAGCCCGAGGTCGATGCCGCAGAAGCAGCGAAGCTGAGCGAGCAGTGGCGCGGCCAGCTGGCGCAGACCGCCAAGCAGCACGGCATCGGCGTGATGGAGGCCCTGAGTTCCGCCTCCAAGGCAGCGCCAGTCAAGCAGCGGCAGGCTTTTCAGGCGATGCTGGCCGGCTTTGAGCCGTACTCCGCCGAGCAGCTGCAGGGCATGTGGGACGGAGAAGCATGGCTGCCGCAGCGCTGGCTGGAGGAATGGTCCACCAAGTCGGGCGCCAGCTGAGGCAGACACGAACACCTCCCGGACAGGTTCGGAGTACGCCATGTCTTGCGTTGCGCAAGCTACAGATTCGGATTAGCGAGCCGCTAATATCCGAGGCGAGCGGGCGCCGGTCCCGCAGTGCCTTCGATGACCACCACCCCTTGCGGGCGGATGGAGCCGACGCCAGGTCCCACCGCCGCCTTTGATCTCAACCAGGCCCTGTTGCAGAGCCGTGAGCAGGCCCGCGCCCAGTGGGCCGAGGGCCTGGCCCAGTTCCAGTCCCAGATGGCCACCATCGCCGACACCTCCATGCAGGAGGTTGTTCAGGCGGCGGCGCCGGCCTTTGCCCTGGGCTTCTCGTTCAGCGCCCAGAAGCTGATCAACGAGGAGCACGAGGTGCTGCGGGTGACCCTGCGGCACCGCGGCGGCGCCGAGGAGTTCAGCGAAGCCCAGGCGCCCCAGGAGGGCAGTGCGACCTGGCATGCGCTCACCGCTTCCCTGTTGGCGGGCCTGCTGGGCATTCCTGTCGGCAACTCTCCTCGGACTATCGAGCCGAAACAGTCGCAGCCGCTGGAGCCAAGTGCCACGGGCGCGACCTTAACGGCCACTGGCGCAGCCGCCCCCGCTGCGGACGACCCTGAGGCCGCAGACGACGAGTGGGACACCGGCGTTCCAGGTGGGCCCGAAGCCGGCGACTCCGGCCTGGAGCCCTTGTCGGACGAGGAGATTGCCACCCTGCACAAGTTCCTCGGGGCGATGCCTCAGGAGGCGCGCAAGCGGTTCACGATCGAGTTCCGCCACCACTTCCAGGTGCCCCGGGAGGTGCGGACGATCAAGGACCGCATCTCCCAGCGACGCCACAAGGACTTCATCGACGTGTTCGAGCGCGAGCTGGCGGGGGGGCAGCCATGACTGGTTCGGCTACTCCTTCTGTGGCAACTGGCTTTTGCCGTCGTCGCTGGCTGCTGCAACACCGTGGCGATGGCCGCTATCTCGCCGACCTGGCGGAGGGGCGCGTTCTGTGGACCAGTAATCCCGAGCGGGCCTGGAGTTGCCAATGGCCCCAACGCGCTGCCCAGCTGGTGCGGCGTCTGGCAGACCGGCTGCCGCCGGCGGAACGCCTGCAGCTGGTGGAGGCGCGCTTCACGGTGCAGCCAAAGCCACGTTGCGCGAGCTGGCCTGGTCATGGCTGAGACCAGAGCTGCCAGCGGCCGCAGCTATGCGCGACCCCAGCCGAGGTCACAGCACGGCCGCCACTACCTGTGCGTCTGCGTGCACAGCGATGTCTACCGGCAGGTGCGGCAGCTGTCGGCCGAGCACCAGCTGAGTCTCTCCGGCGCCGCCCATCACCTGTTGCGGCTGGGCGCCGGCTTGGAGCCCCTGCTTCCCCTGTCCTCTTCCCCGTCCACTCTTTCGAGCAAGTCCCATGGCGATTGAACTCAACGACGGCAGCCGCAGCGCTGCGCCGGTGATCCGTCAACAGCGCCTCGCTGAGGTGGCCTACCTGGCGATCGTGCGGCCCGAGCAGCGCGATCGGTTGCGCAAGAACCTCAGCAGCGGAGCGATGGAGCCGATCCCCAACGGCACCGACCGTCAGGGCCGGCCCAAGGTCAAGCAGGAGATGGTGGTCCATGCGATTGCCATGCCCGGCACGACGATGGAGGCCCGCATCGGCGACGAGGGCGGGGTGCCAGCACCGGGGGATCGGGTGCGACTGATCCTCAAGGCCAAGGGCTTTGGTGAGTGGATCGAGGCGCGGCGTCAGCATCGCCACGGACGGCTGAACGTGGGGGACGTGCTGGTGCTGGAGACCCGCTGGGCCCAGCAGTACGACCAGGACGGCAACCCCAAGGGCCCCAAGATCGAAGACCAGGCAGCCGCCGATGCGGTGCCGCGCAACGTCACGATCGGCTTCTACGGCCCGCTGAGCATCCGGGAGGGCACCGATCCCGCCTGGATCGAGGCGGCGGAGCAGGCTTACCGCTCCGATGAAGCCGCCGCCCGCCAGCAGCGGGCGATTCCGCTGGCCGATGGGGAGGACTACGGCGATGAGTTCGCCGATGAGGAGGTGCCTTTCTGAGCCATGGGGCCGAGTCCTGAAGCAGCGGAACAACTGTGACCTTCGGGACTTGGCCACTGGATCGCTGTTATACCCGCCAGGGCCATCGTGACTGACTCATCAGATCGAGAGCACCGGCCAAGGCTCAGGCTGGCTGATGTGGTGCTGGCCATCACTCAGCGGTATGACGCCGCTAAATCCTCAGGGATATGGCCACAGGAACCTGTTTGGAAATCACAATCTCGTCAACGAGCTGGTGCAACAGCGTCTGCATCTCCTCGTAAGTCGCCAGGTCATGCCAGCGCGGGTCAGCGACCTTCTGGGCGATCTCGACATCGACCCGGGGAATCTGCAGAACGGACTCCAGCCTGACTTTCTTGGCTGCGATCACATCGGCCAGATCGGGATCCCCAAGAGCTTGCAGGGAGGCGATCTGATGCCTGAGTTCAGAAGCCTCAGGCGGTTCGTCATGGCTAACGGAGGCAGCCAAGGTCTGCGCTGCCCTGCTGGTGATCTCCTTGACCGCGTACTTGACGATCACTTCTTCCCGAGTGGAGCGGTAGAGCTGGCTGCAACGCGTTCCTTTGCACTTGACGCTGGCAATGGTTCGACCAGCGACATAGGCCAGGCGGCTGCCGCATTCATCGCAGACACACAGACCTGTGAGGAGGCGGGGTTTGACCTGGACGTTGTGCCCCCACATCGTCCGGTTCAGTTCAGCGATGCGCTCAAACTCCGCAAATTCACCATGGGAGAGCAAGGGCTCATGGCGATCCCAGAGGACCTTCTCAAAGCGGTGGTTGGGTTTCTGGTGGTAGGCGATCCCACCGCGGATGGTGGGATTGAGCAGCCAGCTGCGTACAGCTCTGCAGCTGCTCAGTGGGGTGGGTTCCTCAAACTCCCTGACGGCCGTTGACATGCGCCAGTTGAGAGAGCGCAGCAGTGCCAGAAACCGCTGGGCGCGGGGGAACTCCACGGGATCGGGTTCCAACCGCTTGCGGTCACTCGACAGGCGGTAGCCCCAGCAGGGCTTGCGCATTGGCTTGCCCATGGCCCGGCCTGCCTCCAATCCGCTGCGCACCCGCCGAGAGAGCCGCATGGATTCCCCTTCACTGAGGCTGCCTTTGAGGCGGGTGAGCAGGAGGTCCTCCGGCGTCGCCATCGTGAGGATGCCGTCGTCAAGGGTGCGGCAGGTCACGCCCTTGGCATCGCAGAGCTTGACGAAGTCGTCGGACTCCCGGGAGTCCCGACCGAGGCGTGAGAACTGGGTGGCGACGACCTCCGCCACCACGCCCGCATCAATCAGCTGCCGAAGCGTCTGGTACTGAGCCCTGAGGGGATTCCGACCGGTCTCGACGTCGGTGAGCACCATGTCGCAGATTTCTGCCTTGACTCGTACCCCTTGAGCGTCGAGGGCAGAGAGCTGCTCCCCGGACGAGGTCGAGACCCGCAAGTATCCGACGCGGAGCAGGCTGCCCCCCAACAGACGGCGCATGGCCTCTGGGGTGAGCAGATCCGCGATATCCGCTGACAGCGCCCGCACCGAGCCCTCTGTGTACGTCCCACGAACAGTATGTCCCCATACATTGAGCTTCGGCCCAGTGGATGTCCTGGAGGCAGCCTTCGCGATCGTTAGGAGGCTCCAGGCCGAGGAGCGACTGCATGCGGCGGTTCCATTCCCCTGGAAGATCGGCCACCGGCAGATCGCCTTCGATCAGGGCCAGTTCCAACTCGTAGCGCAGCACGATATGGAGGCAGTAGCTCAATTCATCGGCCTCCACCCGGATCAGGCCCGGCTGGAGCGGATTGAGGGCGCGCCAAAAGCGCTGGGGCTCACCCCAGGGATCGTCCGCCAGGCCGGAGCGGAAGCGCGGATACCAACGGCCGGCAAAGGCCTCGCCCCGGGCCACCCGGCATTCCCAGAACAGCGATTGGCTTTCATGCACCCCCATCGAGGTGGCCTCCCCCAGGGGCCAGGGGAAATAGTGATCGCCGCTCCGGGGCAGGCCCTGCTCATAGAGGGAGTGGCCCCATTCATGGGCCGTGGCCAGGAAAGCGGAGAAGGGCTGCCCCGGCACCACCCGGGTGGTGATGCGGAAGTCCTGGGGACCAACGGTGCAGGAGAAGGGGTGCGCCGAGCGAGAACGCTGGCAGCGCGCCGGGTCGTAGCCCCAACTGTCGAGGAGTTCGCCGCAGAGCTGCTCCTGTAGGGCCTCGGGCAGATCGATGGTTGCGGGTTGGGGGGTGCTGGTGGCCCTCACCTGCTCCAGCAGGGCCGGCAACTCGGCCTTCAGGGGAGTGAAGAGATCCTCCAGTCGGGTTTTGCTGATGGCTGGCTCGTAGGGCTGGGCCAGGATTTCCCAGGGGCTGCGCTGCACCGGCTCAGCGCTGGCCAACTGGGACGCCTGCTGGCGCCGCAACTGGATCAGCCGCTCTAAGGCCGGGGCGAAACTGGCGAAATCGTTCTGGCGCCGGGCGGCCTGCCAAAGGGCATTGCCGCTGGACTGGGCCTGGGCGAGCGCGGCGACCAGCTCTGGATCGAGGGCCTGTTGGCGCCTGAGCTCCTGGCGCAGCAATTGCAGGTTGTGCACCGCCTCAGGGGCCGAGGCCCCATCCAGCTCGGCTTCGGCTTCGGCCAGCAGGTCGGCGTAGGCGGCGCTGCTTTGGCGCTCGTGCAGTTGTTTGGCCAGCAGGGCGAGCTGGTCGCCGCGCCAGGGGGCCCCGGCCGGGGGCATCACGGTGTTCTGGTCGTAGTAGAGGGCGCTACTGATCGAACCCAGGAGCCGGGTGTGGTGCAGGTGGTCGCGCAGGCGCTGGTGGGCGGGAGCCGGAGCGGCCATCGGTGGGCAGCAGGTGAGCGCAAGCATGGCGCTGCAGCCGGTGAGGGGAACCAACCCAAGCATCGCGTTCAGGCCACCGCGGACCGAACTAGCCCCAGTCTGGTGGCCCCCACTCACCCCAGCCTGGCCAAGTGCTTGTAATCACCCTTCGCAATCTTGAGGCAGTGAAGCCAGCTTTTGGCTGCGGATTCGGGGCACTAACCAGCAGACTAGGGACGGGCAACCACGGACCTGGCAGCAATGATCAGCATTTCTTGTTAATGGCATAGGCAACGGGATTGGCTGCCGTTCGTCAGTTTGAAGCCCTGATCTTTAAGCTTTGCGGCCCCACCCCTCCTACCCCAATCTTCCGATGACCGTTGCATTCCTGCAAACGGCATGGTTGGTGCCGCTCTATCCCCTGCTGGCGGCTGTGTTGTCGCTGGCCTGGTCCCCTGGCCTGATCTCCCGCACCGGCCCCCGCCCCTCCGGCTACATCAATCTGCTGATGGTGGCTGTGGCCTTCGGCCACAGCGTGGTGGCCCTGATCGCCCTGCACACCAACGCCCGAGCCGGGGCGGAGGCCCTGTACCGCCCTATCAGCTTCGGCTGGACCTGGCTGAATACCGGCGGCCTGCGGGTGGGCTTCGATGGCCTAGTTACCGAACCCGCCCTGATCGCCATGGCCCTGATCACGGGCCTGCACCTATTGGTGCAGGTCTATGCCATCGGCTACATGGAGATGGACTGGGGTTGGCCGCGCTTTTTCGGTTCACTCAGCTTTTTCGAGGCGGGTCTCTGTGCCCTGGTGCTGACCGATTCGGTGTTTTTCAGCTACGTGATCCTGGAGCTGCTCACCCTGGGCACCTACTTGATTGTGGGGACCTGGTACAACCAGCCCCTGGTGGTGAAGGGGGCCCGCGACGCCTTTCTCACCAAGCGCATCGGCGACCTGATCCTGCTGGCCGGGGTGATTGCCCTGCTACCTGTGGCCGGCACCTGGAACTTCCACGGCCTACAGGGCTGGGCCGCCGACATTATTAATAACGGCCGGCCCCTGCCAGCGGGCTTCCAGCTGATCCTGCTGGCCCTGATTGCCGGTCCGATGGGCAAATGCGCCCAGATCCCCCTGCACCTTTGGCTGGATGAGGCCATGGAGAGCCCGCTGCCCTCCACGATCCTGCGCAATGCGGTGGTGGTGGTGGGTGGGGCCTGGGTGCTCCTGCGACTAGAACCCCTGCTCGAGCTCAGCCCCTTCGTGCAGGGCGTGCTGGTGGTGGTGGGTGGCTCCACGGCAGTGGTGGCTTCCCTGATTGCCCTGGCCCAGGTCGATGTCAAGCGGGCGTTGAGTTTCCTGGTGAGCAGCTGGCTGGGACTGCTGTTCGTGGCCGTGGGCCTGGGCGGCACGGCCGTCGCCGACCACCTGCTGCTCGTGTATCCCCTGCCGATGGCCCTGCTGTTGATGGTGATTGGCACGATCGTGATCAGCAACGTCACCCAGGACCTCACCCAGCTGGGGGGGCTCTGGAGCAAGCGGCCCCTGATCGGCATCGCCTTCCTCGTCGGCGCCGGAGGCCTGATGGGCTTGCCGCCTTTCGCCAGCTTCGCCGCCCTGCGCGAATTGCTTGCCCTCACGGCGGCAAGTAACCATCCCGTGCTGCTGGGGGGCGTGGTGCTGGTCACCAACGCCCTGATCAGCGCCGGCCTGATCAGGGTTTTCGGCCAGATCTGGGGAGGACGACCCACCCCGTTCACCACCCGTTCTGCGGAGGTGCTCTGGTTGATGGTGTTGCCCACCATGGTGGTGATGGGCATGGTGCTCCATCTCCCCATGCTCCTGGTGGCCAATGGGGTCTATTCCCTCACCCCCCTCGCCGGTTGGGGCCCTCTGGCCTGGCCCCTGATTGCCTCCACCCTGGTGGGCGGAAGCCTCTCGGCCGCCTTTTACCTGCGCCCCCACGGCCTGGCCCAGCTGCCGGCCTCCCTCGGAGGCCTGCAGGATTGGCTCGCCCACGACATGCAGACCGAGCGCTTCTACCACCGCACCGTGGTGGCCCTGGTGTTAGCCCTGGCCCGCTTCGGCGGTTGGAGCGAAAGCAGCCTGGTGGATGGTTTCAGCGGCGGCACCGGAGCGGCCGCCCTGGCCGGTGCGCGCCGGCTGAGCTTCACCACCTCGGGCCGCTCCCAGGCCTACGCCCTCACCCTCGTCCTGGGTGTACTGCTGATGGCGGCCTGGTTGATCGCCGATGGCCCCGGCCCCCTCGCCTCGCTCATCGAGTAATCGGTTTTGCCGTTACCTGTTTTGGCGTAACCCGTTTTGCCGTAGTTGGTTTTGCCGTAATCAGTTTTGCCGTTATCGGTTTTGCCGAAATCCCTTCTGCTGTGATCGCTTCTGCCATGACCTTGCTGTTGTTGTTGTTAGGGGTGCCGCTGGCGGCTGGTCTGCTGCTGACCCTGGTGCCCCCCGAGCGTCCTGGCCTGGTCCGCCACCTGGCCGCCGCCGCTGCCCTGGTCCAACTCGCCTTAGGCCTGGTGGCCTGGCGCCAGTTGCCCATCGCCGTCAGCCTGACCTGGCTGCCGAAGCTGGGCCTGGGCCTGGATCTGGCCCTCGATGGGCTGTCGATGCCGATGGTGCTGCTCACGGCCTTACTCACCGCCATGGCGGTGCTGGCCTCACCGGTTGACCAGAGCCGGCCTCGGCTCTACTACCCCCTGCTACTGGCCACCAACCTGGGGGTGACCGGGGCTTTCTTGGCCCACAACGCCCTGCTGTTTGTGCTGGCTTTCGAGCTGGTGCTGATCCCCACCACCCTGCTGGTGGCCATCTGGGGTGAGGCCGGCAGGGCTGGCGCCGCCGTGCGGTTTCTGATCTACGGCGCCGTGTCGGGCCTGAGCCTGCTGGGCGGCGTGCTGGCCTTCGGCTGGTTTGGCCAGGGGGCTGCCGGCGCCGATGCGGCGGTGAGCTTCAACTTCGAGGCCCTGGCCTCTACCCCCTTGCCCCCCAGTGCCCAGGCCTGGGTTCTGGCCCTGCTGCTGCTGGGCTTTGGCCTGAAGCTGCCCCTAGTCCCCCTGCACGGCTGGCAGCCCTTCACCTACGCGGAGGCGCCGCCGCCAGTGGTGATGATGCTGGGTGGGGCGGTGTCCAAGCTGGGCGCCTATGGCCTGCTGCGCTTCGGAGTTGGGATGCTGCCGGATGCCTGGACCAGCTTTTCCCCCTGGATCGCTGCGGCCGGGGCCGTGAGTGCGGTGTATGGCGCCCTCAACGCCATCGCCGCCACCGACATGCGCCGGCTGATGGCCTACAGCTCCCTGGGCCACATGGGCCTGCTGGTGCTAGCCCTGGCAGCTGCCACACCGTTGAGCCTGCAGGGTGCGGTGGCCCAGGTGATCGCCCACGGCCTGATCGTGGCCCTGCTGTTCGCCTGCGTCGGCCTGATTCAGCGCAAGACCGGCACCACGACCATCGCCGAGCTCTCCGGCCTGCTCAACCCGATCCGCGGCCTGCCCTTCACCATGGGGTTATTGCTCCTGGCCCTCATGGCCGCCGCAGGCATCCCCGGCCTGGCAGGTTTTCCGGCCGAGCTGCTGGTGTTCGAGGGCAGCTGGACCGTGTTCCCCCGCGCGACGCTGGTGTGCCTGGTGGCCTCCGGTTTCACGGCCGTCTATGCGGTTCGGTTGTTCAACCGGGTGGGCTTCGGTCGCCTCGATAACGCCCGCGCCGATTGGCAGACCACCCGCCTCGCCGAACGCCTGCCAGCGGTTGTTCTCACCGTGTTGGTTGTCCTTACGGGGATCTGGCCCGCCGGGCTCACCGGCTGGAGCGAGGCCAGCACCGCCGCCCTTGCCCTCCGCAGCCAGTTGCCCTCATGACCTGCTCCTCCTCCCGCGTGGCCGCCTCCGTCCTGGGCCCCTCCAGCCATGCCTACGCCGATGTGATCCATCGGCTGGAGGCCGGTGGTTCGATGCTGCCGGACACTCCAGAGAATCTCCAGCAAATCATCGGCATCTACAAGGCCTATGCCGTGCCGATGGATTTCTATTGGCGGGATTTGCTCTACATTGCCGAGCGGGTGTTTCTCAACCCGCTGCCGGCCTTCAAGTACTTCATCTCCCAGGAGTATCTCGATCTCCCCAATAGCTACGCGGGGGATCAGGCGTCCCTACGCATCTGGCGGGGGGGCGAGAAGGCCCATCCGGACCTCCTGGAGTTCATGGCCAAGGGCGAAACCCGCGCCATGCCCAAGCTGCTGCACCACCTCTGGCACGACCGGGTGAACATGGAGTTCGCCGAAGCCTGCATGCAGGCCATGTTCTGGCACCAGGGCATGGGGGGCCGCTTCAACGACTACCTCGCTAGCGAGGCCTACCGGGCCAACGCCGATCGGGCGATCAAGGCCTACTTCAAAGGCAACCTGGTGATGCTGGGGCTCTACAAGCTCTTCCCGGAGATGTTCATCGAGAAGGTCCGCCAGCTCTCCTACACCGCCAACCTGGGCCTCTTTTGGGAGGTGATGGCGCCGGTGTTCTTTGAGATGAGCGACCTCTACGACGAGGGCCAGCTCACCAGCGTGCCAGCGGCCATGGACTTTTTGGTCAATGGCATTTTTGCCGTGGCGGGCCGGCCGATCTACCACCATGTGTTCATCGCTGGGGAGTGCATCGAAATTATTCCCAAAAGCGAGGGCTTCACCTGGCTCTATGAGGCCGCCCTTCCCTATGTGGAGGCGGTGTTCTATCGCACCTCACCCTTTCGGGGCACCAAGAGCTACAATGCCCAGGCAGACCAAGTGCCAGCCGACCAGGCCGATTTCCACTACGGCATCCTCTATGCGGATGTGTTTCCCGTGGGTTCGGCGGGGATTCCGCCCACCCTGTTGATGCAGGACATGCTCCATTTCTTACCCCCCTATCTGCAGGAGCTCTACAAGCAGCATCGCCGCGGCGAGGAAGACCAGCTCATTCAGTTGGGGATCAGCTTCCAGCGTTCGATGTACAACGTGACTTCGGCCGTGATCCAGGCCCTGCGCTGTGCCGTGCTCTATCCCCTCGATGACACCAACCCGGAGCACCTCAAGGCCAACCGAAGCTTCTTCGAAGCCCAGATGGATCGCTTCCTCCGTCCTGAGGCGCGCCTCTCTGACATCCAAACCCAGGACTATCGTTAGAACTATTTAGCCCGATCCAGCTATTAGATCGGGCTATCTTGACCAGCCAATTGAGATGGGCTGGTGTCGTTTGAGTCGTCTTGAAGACGATCGCCCACCCACCCCCTTGTTAGCCGCGCCACCAACCCGATGCCCACCATTCTCGAAACCGCCCAGGCAGCCGGAGCCTTTGGCACCCTGCTGGCAGCCGTGGACGCCGCCGGCCTGAGGGACGCCCTGGAAGGGCCTGGCCCCTTCACGGTCTTCGCCCCCATCGATGCAGCCTTTGCCGCCTTGCCCCCCGGCACCGTCCAAACCCTCGTCGATAACCCGCCCCAACTGGCGCGGATCCTCAAGTACCACGTGATCGCGGGGGCCTATCACCAAGCCCAGTTGGTGGTCCAGCAGGACTGGCCAAGCCTGGAAGGGGCGGCCATTCCGGTGCGATGCCAGGATCCCTTTGAAATCAAAAATGCCACGGTGCTCACCGCCGATGTGGTTTGCAGCAACGGGGTGGTGCATGTGATCGATCGGGTGATCCTGCCCGGATAGGGCCAGGCTCTGATCGCAACAAAACCGCGCCCGATGGCCCAAGGGGCCAAGGCAATGTCACAAATATCACCTGGGCCCTGATCAAAGGCAGCTTGGCCGAGGGGTCAAGCCCTTTACGTTTTGAACCAGCCCCTGTCCAGCTCCTCAGCCGATGCCAGAAGCCATCACCCCCCTAATCCGAGCCCCCTGGCGCCGCAGGAGCCGAGCTGGCGCCTGGGCCCTGGCGGCCCTGGGGCTGATCAGCACTGGCGGACAGGCTCTAGCGGCAGACACCAGCATCGGCGTCTATTCCGGCCGCCATTACAACAGCGATCAAAAGCTCTATCAGCAGTTCACCGCCAAAACGGGCATCCAGGTGAAGCTGCTAGAGGCCAAGGATGACAGCCTGATTGAACGCCTTCGTCAGGAAGGCAAAAACACCCCCGCCGATGTGCTCGTGCTGGTCGATGCGGCCCGCCTGGAGCGGGCCACCTCCCTCGACCTGCTGCAACCGGCCCGCTCCGCCACCCTGCTGCGCACCGTTCCCCTCAACCTGCGAGATAGCAAGGGCCGATGGGTGGGTCTGACCCGGCGGGTGCGGGTGGTGCTCGTGAATCCAGCGCTGGTGAAAGCGGCCTCAATCCGCACCTATGCCGACCTGGCCAATCCGGCCCTCAAAGGCAAGCTCTGCCTGCGCGATCGCAAGAGTGTCTACAACCAATCCCTGGTGGCTAGCCAGCTGCTCCTGCGCGGCGACGCCCAGGCCCGGGCTTGGGTTAAAGCGATGACCGCGAACGTCACCCAGCCCTACTTCAGCTCCGACATTCCCCTAATCCGGGCCCTAGGCACTGGCCAATGCGGCGTTGGCCTGGTGAACACCTACTACCTGGCACGCCTGCTCAATGGCGAGAGTGGCCCGGCCGATCGGGCCCTGGCCCGGAAGCTGCAGGTGGTGTTCCCCAAACCCGCCCATGTGAACATCAGCGGCGCCGGCATCACCCGTTACGCCAAAAATCCCCAGGCCGCCCTGAAGTTGATTGAGTTTCTGGCCTCACCGATTGGCGGGAAGGGCTATGCCGAGGCCAACCACGAATATCCGCTCAAGGGATACGGCGATGACCCGATCTTGAAAGGGATGGGTCGCTTCCAGGGCGATGGCCTCTCGGCCGAACAACTGGGTAGCCGCAATCGGGACGCGGTGAAACTGATGGAAGCCAACGGCTGGTTGTGAACGAATCCAGCCCCCAATCGACCAGGCCCAGGGAAAGCCAACTCCTTTCTGCCCCCCCTACGGAAGGCAACCGCTGGGCTGGCCGCCGCCGGGACCGGGCCTTGCCCCTGGTGCTGGGGTTGCCACCGGAACCCTGGCCCCTGGCCCTGGCCGTGACCCTGGTCGGCCTGCTGGCCCTAGCCCCCCTGGCGGCCCTCGCCTTTGTCGCCAGCCAAGGGGAAGCGCTACCAGGCCTGCAGCTCGATTCCCAAGGCCTTGTTCCCTTAGCCAACACCCTGGCACTGGTGTTGGGTGTGGGCTGCGCCGGCGGCCTGATCGGCACCTGCAACGGCTGGCTCACGGCCCGCTGCCAGTTCCCCGGACGCCGCTGGCTGCGGCTCGCCCAGTTGCTGCCCCTGGCCACCCCCAGTTACCTGCTGGCCGGAACCCTGATCGACCTCGGCAGCCGCTCGGGCCTGCGCATTGGCGGTCTTGGCTGGGCAACAGCGATCCTCACCCTGGGCACCTACAGCTATGTGGTGCTGCTGAGCAGCGAGGCCTTTGGCCGCAGTGGCGCCCGCCAGCAGGAAGTGTGCCGCTCCCTGGCGGTAGGACCCTGGGGCAGTTTCCTGCGGGTGGCCCTGCCCCTGGCCCTGCCGGCGGTGGCGGCGGGGGTCGCCCTAGGGGCCATGGAAGTGATCAATGAGTTCGGCGCCGTCCAACTGCTGGGGGTGCCGACCCTGTCGGCGGCGATTTTGGAGCGCTGGCAAGGGGAGGGCGACCTGCCGGGGGCCGTGGGCCTGGCCCTAGTCACCCTGCTGCTGGTGGGCCTGTTGCTCTGGTGCGAACGCCAGGGCCGGAGCCGCAGTCGCCTTTGGGCCGCCGGCCAGGAGGGGGCCAGCCCGGAGCTCTGGCCCTTACGGGGCTGGCGCTGCTGGCTCGCCCAGCTGGTCACCCTGGCGCCGCCCCTGGCCAGCCTGGCCATCCCCCTGATCTGGATCTCAAGCAGCTGGGACCAGTTGCCGGCCCAACCGGCCGGCGACCTGGTCGCCCTTGGGCTGCGCAGCCTGGGCCTGGCCCTGGGGGCCACGGGCCTCACCCTGGTGGCGGCCCTGGTGCTCTCGATCGGCAAGCGCCTGGTGAAAGGAAGCCTTGTGGGGGTGCTGGCCGATGGGGCGGCCCTGGGCTATGCCATCCCAGGCACGGTGCTGGCCCTGGGATTTCTGTTGCTGGGTGGTGGTTGGGGCCTGGCCCCGTTGTTGCTGCTGGTCTGGGGCTATGTCGATCGCTTCCTGGCGGTGGCCAAGGGGGGCCTGGATACGGCCCTAGAGGGTCTGGCCCCCAGCGTCGATGAGGCGGCCCAGAGCCTGGGCTGCGATTGGGTCGCCCTGGTCAGGCGGATCCAACTGCCCCTGCTGCGGGGACCGCTCCTGGTGGCGGGAGTGTTGGTGTTTGTGGACACGGTCAAGGAGCTGCCGTTGACCTTCGCCCTGCGCCCTTTTGATTTCGACACCCTGGCGGTGCGGGTGTACCAGTACGCCAGTGATGAACGGCTGGGCGCCGCCCTAGTGCCGTCCTTGGTGATCCTGGTGCTGGGCCTGCTGGCGGCACTCGCCCTGATGCCAAGCCTGGATGAACAGATCCCGGATCCCCAAGCCCTGCCCGGGCTCCCGATGCCATCCGAATCGCCAGCCCCGTAAGAACCGGCCTGGCGAAGCAGGCCCAGCCAGCTCCCGCCACAACGCACCAGGCCTGATGGGCCCGGTTTAAACCACCTCAACGGGCTGAGCGCCCGGAAACAGGAGGCCCCGGCCGCCCCTGATCAGGTGCAAGCTGCAGGACTGGCCTGGCTCCAAAGGGCTATCAAGGGGTGTCTTCAGGGTCAACAGGCAGCCCCGGTCCTCCAGATGCAACTGCCAGTGGTGGCCATGGAACTCCCGGGCCAGCACCCGGGCCGTCCCCTGGGCATCCGCCTCCAGGCCGAGGGCCTCCCCCAGCACCACCACCTCCAGAGGCCCCCCTGACGGGAGCTCCTGGGGGGCGATCGGCGCGGGACCGCTGGGGCGCCAGCGTCCCCAGGCCGTTTGCAGCTCCCCGGCCTGCAGCCGGGCTGGCAGCACATTGGCCTGCATCACAAACCGGGCCACAAAGGGGCTAGCCGGCCGGCCAACTAATTCCTGGGCTGGGGCGCATTGCTCCAGCCGGCCCGCAGAGAGGACGGCGATGCGATCGCAAACGGCCAGGGCCTCCTCGGGGTCGTGGGTCACCAGCACCGCGCTGGTTTGGCACTGGCGCAGCAAACCGGGCAGCTCCCGGCGCAAGCGCAGCCGCACCTCACCATCGAGGTTGGAGAAGGGTTCATCGAGGAGTAGCAGCCTGGGCCCGGGGGCCAGGGCCCGGGCCAGGGCCAGCCGCTGGCGCTGGCCGCCGGAGAGGGCATGGGGGTAGCGCTGCTCCAGCCCGGCCAGCCCGAGCAGGGAGAGCAACCAGCGCACCCGCTCCTGGCCCGGGCCCTGGACGTTGGTGGGGCTGGAGCCGCGCGGCAAGCCAAAACAGGCGTTCTGCCAGGCCGTGAGGTGGGGGAAGAGGGCGTAGTCCTGGAACACCATGCCGACGCCGCGGCGCTCGGGGGCCAGCCAATGGTGGGGACCCGCCACCTCCCGCCCATCCAACACAACCCGACCGCGGCTGGGGCGCTCAAAGCCTGCAATCAGGCGCAGCAGGGTGGTCTTGCCGCAGCCAGAGGGGCCAAGTAACCCCAGCAGTTCACCGGGCTCCAGGCTCAAGCTGAGGTCCTGGAGGCACCAGCCATCGCTGGGCTCGCCCCCATAGCGATGCCAAACCCGCTCCAGGGCAATGGAACCGGCAGCTAGGGACCCCGCTGCAACCAGGGTAGGAGCGGGCTGCTTGGCAGCAATCAAGGAGGCAGGGGCCACAACGGCCATGGGATAGGGCAGAACGACAGAAACGGGTGGAAGGCAACGCCTTCAGGGGGCTAGCAGGGGGGCCGAGTCCACCAGGGCGGGGGCTAGGCGCATCCAGGCCCCCTGGCGGGGCACCTCCAGGAGCTGGGCCAAACGGAACTGGCTCATCAAGCGCGTGGTGGTGACGCGGGTGGTGCCGATTAGCTCCGCAAGGCGCCCATGGCTCAGGCGAAAAGGGAGATCACACCAGGCGCCACAACGGCGACCCAGGCGGAACACCAAGAGCCCCAGGAGGGCATGCAGGCGCTGCTCGGCCTTAGGGAGGTGTCGAATCCGCAGCAACTGCAGGGTCCAGTCCTGCACCGGGTCAGAGCCAACGGTCTCGCCATGGGGCGTCAGGGGGCGAAGCACAAGGGGCGTCAGCGCCTCCAGGCAAACGGCCTGAACGCAGGCCCGCTGGCACTGCCACTGGTCTCCGGCTTGGAGGAAGGCGATCGTCATGGCTTCGCCCTGGTCGCAGGAGCAGGACAGGCGGCCAATGCCATCGACAATCTCAAGGGCGGCCGTGGGGCCGAAGCGGCCGCTATCGAGCAGAAGGCTTTGACCACTGGCCATCCGCACCAGCCCGCCAATGGGGTCTTTCAGCAAGGGAGACGGCATGACCAGGACACAAACACGCCTGAGGGGCGTTGGGCTCAATAGCGCGCAACCTAACCAGGACCAGACCCTTTTTGCAAGCGATTCTCAATAGCATTTGCCAGTTGAGAGGACTCCAGGCTGGTAGGGCTAGACCCTCTTGGCCTCCCGGCGGCTCCCTCAGCGCTCCTCCACCAGGCGGCCGTCGTCGAGATGGACGATCCGATCGGCACTGTCGAGGATCTTGTTGTCGTGGGTCACCATCACGATCGCGGCCTGGGTGTCATCGGCGAGGCGGCGGAATAGGTCGACCACATCGCGACCCGATTCCTTATCCAGGGCTGCGGTGGGCTCATCGGCCAGCAACAGGCGCGGGCTGGCCACCAGGGCCCGGGCAATCGCCACCCGCTGCTTCTGGCCGCCGGAGAGATTGGCCGGATAGGCACCGGAGCGGGCCCCCAGGCCCACTTGCTCCAACAGGGCCAAGGCACAGGCGTCCATGGCCGGCTGGCCCCGATCCAGCCAGGCGGTTTGCACCTCTAGGCCCAGGCGCACGTTGGCCAGGGCGGTGAGATAGGGCAGCAGGTTGTGGGCCTGGAAAATGAAGCCAACCTGGCGACGCAATTCCGTCAGGGTGGCCTTCTGGGCGTGCAACAATTCGGCCCCAAGGATGCGCAGGCTGCCACTTTGGGCAGCGCGCAGGCCCCCCAACATGGTCAACAGGGTTGTTTTTCCGGATCCAGAGGGACCGGTGAGGATCACAATCTCACCCGGGAATACCGACAGGCAGATGTCATGGAGCACGGGCTTGCGCTGCCCCGCATCCTCGAAGGCGTGATCCAGGTGGGAAACCTCAATCAGGGGGGCTTCGGGCCTTCCCTCAGGCAATGCAACAACGGAGGCGCCCATCAGAAAATATCGGCAGGATCCAGTTGGCGCAACTTGCCGGTGGCGAGCCAACCGGAGCCACTGCACATGGCCAGGGTGAACAGAAACACCAGCACGGCCCGCTGGGTCGACATTTGCACCATCAAGGAGGTGGAACTAGCCAGGAAGCCATAGAGCCCTAGGGACAGCAGCAAGCTGGGCCAGAAGGCCAACACAGCGAGAATCATGGCCTCCTGCAATATGATGCCCACCACAAAACCATCGTCATAGCCAATGGCTTTGAGGGTGGCATATTCGGGGAGGTGATCACTGACATCTGAATAGAGAATCTGGTAGACGATGATGCAGCCCACCGCCAGACCCACCAGCACGCCGAGGCCAAAAATAATGCCAAAGGAGGTGTTGCGACGCCAATACTTCACCTCAGTCTCGGCGAGCTGGGGGATCGTCATCACCTTGACCGAGGGATCTAGGAAGCTCTCCAGGGTGGCCTTCACCTGCAAAGGGTTCACGCCTGGCTCCAGCTGGATCACCCCCATCTGGATGAGATCACTATTTTGATCAGGGAAATAGTTCTTAAAGTTCGTGGAGGAGGTGATCAAGTTTATGTCGGCTGCGAAGGTAACGCCCATGGTGAAAAGGCCGGTCACGACAGCCCGCACCCCCCGCAGTTCGGTTTCATAGCTGCCCTGCTGCTTCACGGTTTCAACAACCGGTCCGGCGTTCTTCTTTGAGCGGGTATCAAAAAACAGGCTGTCTGAGCGTTGCAATAACTGGGGCTCGCGAGCGATCTCAGGGATACGCAAACCCGGATTCTCCGGGGTCACACCAAAAATCAGGGCTTGCTTTTGCTGATGGTTGTCCCGGTTGAGCCACTCGGTCAAGCCGAGATAGAGGGGAGTAACGGCCCTCACCCCCTCCACTCCGAGGGCCTGGCTGAGGCGAGCCCGTTGGAAGTTGAGCTGCTCCCCCAGGTAGAGATAACGGCCACTCACCATTACCAACTCCCCATTAATCCGCTGGATCGGCCGTTTCTGGCTGTCGTAGAGGCCTCCCGATAGGCCCAGCTGGAAAAACACCAGCACATTGGCGAAACTCACGCCAGCGATGGCCGCCACCAGCCGCATGGGGCGGTGGGTCACCTGGCGCCAGGCCAAGGGTGTGCGGCGCCAGAAGCGGGCCAGGGGCAAGGGAAGCTGAGGCGGGGGAGTCATCGCGGCGGCCCCTGGGCGCGAATGCGCTCGCTGGTGATTTGCTGTTGGCGCTGGCGCTGCTGTTCTTTTTGCTGCTCAGTGAGGGGCTCAAAGATAACATTCACCTGCAGATAGTTAAGGTAGCTGGCCTTCACCGTCGCCGCCGGATCGAGGCCAATCTTCACCTCCAACACCCGTCGATCAAGGTTTTCACCAGCCTGGCCACTGAATACGGTCTGGCGGCTCACTTGGCGGGCAATGTCCACAACCTTGCCAGGGATGCTCTTGCCCGGGAAACCATCGGCGGTGATCTGAACCCGCTGGCCTAGGGCGATGCCGGGGCGGTCGGTCTGATAGACCTCAGCGATCACACCCATGTGGTTGCTGTCGCCAATTTCAAGGATGCCGTCATCGCCCACCTTGTCGCCGGGGTAGGCATGGATCTTGAAAACAGTGCCCGACACGGGCGCCCGGATCGTGGCCTTGGCCAGCTCGGAACGGTTCTTGAGCAGGGTTGCGCGGCACTGGTTCAATTCCGCCGCCAGGGTGAGTCGATTGGCTAGGGCCTCCTCAAGGGTTGCGGCAGTGGTGCTCTGGATGGTCTCGCGACGATCGCGCAGTTCGGCGCTGGTGGCGCCAACGGCATAGAGCTGGTTGTAGCGCTTCAACTCCACATCGGCCTGGGCCAATTCGGCCTGATATTTACTGATCACGCTGTCCTGGGCCTTGAGCTTGCGGGCGGCCACGGCAACAGCCGCCTCGGCCTCGGCCGCGGTACCCGCGAGGCTGTCGAAACTGTCCAAAATCGCCAGGGGTTGGCCCTTTGTCACCTGGGCCCCTTCCTTCACCAGGAGCTCGCGCACGGAGTCATTACTGAGGGAACTGGGCACCGAGAGGTTCACAACCCGATCCAGGGGTTCAACCCGGCCAATGGCACTGATCCGCCGGGGCAAGAGTTGCTTGGCCTGCTGGGCTGCGGCTTGTTGAGTCTGATGGCGCTGCCAAAGGGCCAGGCCGCCGGCGCCAATCCCCGCCAGCAACAACAACCAGGCCACCAGCTTGGTGCCGCGGCGCGAAGGAGGGTTGGAAACGTTCGTTAAAGCGGGTCGATCGGGCCCTGCAGCGGGGGGAGATGAACCCATAGCTGGAGCAACACGCGCCTGATCGTTGTCTAAGCGGCTTGGGCCCTACTGACCACAAAGCGGCACAGACCTGAACCATGAACACTTGATGCCAGGCACCACACAACAGGGTCCGGCGTCGAAACGGAACGGACGTAGAAGCAATTAGCCCGCCCTAAAAGCCGATCTTGACCTTGACCGGCGATTTCTCCTTCACATCCACCTCCACGGGCTTGGTATCCACCACCTGGACCTGCACGGGCGATTGGTTGGTGACCTGCACCTGCAAAGGCGTGTGCTCGTCCACCCTCAGGCCAAAGGGCTTGGCCTGGTTGACAGCAACGGATATCGGCACTGGAGCCAGGGCCCGAAATTGCGCTTGCACCGGAGCGGCCATGGTCAGGCGGTGGGAGACGCTGCCACTGAGCTGCAGGGGTTCCGTGAAGGTGTGCAACACGCGCACTTCGATCGGATGGCTAGTGAGGCGCACCAGCCCGTAGGTGGCCAGCCCCCCTAGGGCCAGGGCCGTCAAGGGCCAGCGCCAGGGCAGCCAGGACGAAGACTCCATGCTGTCGAACAATGGTGGCGCGGTTGAGCCTAATGAGGTCTCGCCAGCGGAGCCGAGGCAAAGCTAATCCGTGATGACGAAGCAGGGTGGAGAAGCTGGTTGGAAAAGCAATGGCGCTCGAAGCGCAGGAACAAGCCCATGCCAGCGGCCCAGGTGAGCCACGACCAACCATGGGTAGCGACTGAGCAGGGCCCTGCCCCCTGCCAGCCCTAGGACAAAACCGGACAGTTCAAGAAGATATTTTAAGCAAGGCCCCTCCCAAGCCCATTGGCCGCTTTAATACCCCGACTTCCCATGCGATTAGCCCCTCGTTGCTTGTTGTTGACCCCCAGTCAAAGGCCAAGATCCTGGTCGTCGACGATGAGCCCAACGTCTGCCAGATCATCGAAACACGCTTGAGAATGGTCGGCTACGAGGTTGCCACTGCCGCCGACGGCCTAGCGGGATTGAAGACCTTTGGAGAAGTCAACCCAGATTTGGTGATCCTCGATTTAATGCTGCCCCAGCTGGATGGCTACGGGGTCTGCGAAAAACTGCGCAGCCGCACCAGCATCCCGATCCTGATGCTATCGGCGATTGATGAGGTCTCGCAGAAAATTGCCTGCCTCCAACTGGGCGCCGACGATTTCATGGTGAAGCCCTTCAGCCCCAAGGAATTGATCGCCCGTATTGCTTGCCTATTACGCAGGAGGGTAGGCAAAGCCCAGGGCCGGGTCCAGGAGATCCCAGCGAACAATCTCCTAGTAGCTGGGGATTTGCGGATTGATAGCAACAGGCGCAAGGTTTACCGGGGGGATGAACAGATACGCCTCACCGAATTGGAACTGAGCCTGCTGGAAGTGTTGGTGCAGAATGCCGGCAGGGCAATCGACCGCATTGAAATCCTGCGGCATATCTGGGGATATTCCCCCGAACGCCTCTCGGAAACACGGGTTGTTGATGTGCACGTGTCCCGATTGCGCTGCAAGATCGAGACGGATCCTGAAAATCCCGAGCTGATCTTGACCTGCCGCGGCACGGGCTACATGTTTCAACGTCTCAATGGCTAGAGACGGGGCGTAGGGAGGATCTCCCTATCCAGGACGGAAAACCTAGCAAGACCCTAAAGCTCCCTGAAGCAGAGCAAGAGCGGGCTTTGTGGAGTATCGCCGCAGAACGAGTTGGGATCGCCCCACTGGAAGCAGCAGAACCTTCCAGATAACGCAAAAGCATGGAAACGACAGGGGGTAGCAACAAAGCACAAAAGAGAGTTGCAAAACGATAAATTACTGGGCTTTTGTATCGCTTTCGCAGCGGGTCAGCAAGCATCTAGATAGGTGTTTTACCCTATGGCCGATCGCCAATTCCATGCCATGGCCCTAAATCTGCAGTCCCACCCTTTGCTGTCACAAAACGCCCGTGTCAACGGCATGGTGCTGGGCAGTGATGAAACCAGCCACCTGCCCACGGCAGAAAAACGCCTCAGTCGCGGCACGATGGACACCCTGATTGAGGGGGCGTACCGCCAACTCTTTTTCCATACCTTTAAGGCCGATCGTAATCTCAGCCTCGAGTCCCAATTGCGCAGTGGTCAAATCACTGTCAAAGAATTTGTGAAGGGCCTGGTGCTCTCCGATCGCTTCCTAGAAGGGGTTTACGGCTGCAACGGCAATAAGGAAGTGGCCCGCCACCTGGTGGAGCGGGTGCTGGGCCGCCAGATCCATGGCGACGCCGAGGCAATTGCCTGGTCGATCGTGATTGGCCAGCAGGGGGTGGCCGCCATGGTGGATCAACTGTTGGCCTCAGATGATTACACCAGCAATTTTGGTGAGGACACCGTGCCGCACCAGCGCCAGCGGGTGCTGCCCGGTCGCCGCCTAGGCAACCAGCCGCTCAACATCAGCCTGCCCCGTTACGGCGCCTATCACCGCGAAGTACTGGCCAGCTTCCCCCCCAGCCAGTCCGGTGGGTTTAGGGCCAGCGGCAGCCTGCCCCCCAAAACGGTGCAAAAAATTTGGTATGGCCTGATCCTGGCGGGTGGGTTGGAACTGGTGCGGGTGTTCACCAGCATCGTGGGCGCCATGTTGGCCACAGGTAGCAACTAGGCGATCGCACCAAGATCAGCAACCGGGGAGCTTTGGGCTCCCCCCCAATCCCAGCCACCATGGTCGCGCCAAACGCGAGGAGATCATCACTAAAGACTTGGTAGGTTAATGATGAAGAGAGTCAAGGCATGGTCGTTTGAACCATCGGAGCGGGCCAGGAGGCCAAATTAAACCCAATCGAGCCACTGAGCCTAGACGCCTCGATGCATTAATCCGGGCAAACTGGGTAAGAATTTGACTTAAACAAGTAGGTTCTTAGGCCATTGGAAAGATTTTTGTGGCTTGCTCCAGGCTGATCATGGCTTCTCTCGGCAAGAAGTCATCGGAAAGAATGGATCCAGAAACGAAAGGGCTCTGCCTTCAAATGACTGCTAAGGGGAGAGGGCCTTGAGGCCTAACTGCTGCAGAAGTCCCTGACCGGTAATGAGTTCAATGATCAGGGCTGCGGCAAAACCCACCATCGCTAGGCGACCATTGAGCAATTCGGCGCGGGGGTGAAATCCCCAACCCCGGTCCTTATCGACAATCTGCATGCGTGGTTCAATCGCAAAAGGATCCAACAATTCATTGCCGTCCGATGACCAGGATTGATTTTCCGATTCAGCAAAATCCTGCTTTCGCTGGGCATTGGCAATGCCGGTATCAGCGTCCTCCATGGCTTTTTGTCTGTAGTCGACAATACAAAGCCTAGGGCGATCAACCGTTATGGGATGCAATTTCAGCCAAACTACGGCAGGAGTGCAGCACCAACGACTAGGTGGACGAATGGGAACAACAACCAGACACCAATACGAACGCCCGATCAGCCAACAGCAGTCGTCAAATGCTACCTAGATCGTTTTAAGGTTGCAGCGGGAACGCAGGGCCCGAATCAGAATGGCCACAGCATCCGGCTGGGATTGAAGCAGAAAAGCCTCCCGTTCCAAGGCTCGGTTGGCATTGTCATAGCGAGTGGTAAGAATGCCGTTAATCTCTTGATTTACAACTGGTGCCACAGTTGCCTTAATGCCAAGCAAGGTTGGCCTGCCAGGGGAACAACTCTGGGCCGCATGGACAGCCTCATGCAGAAAGGATGGGCGCACAATCCCCAAGGGAATGGTGATCGGGGCAATCCACATTGTACGGGTTTTTGAATTAAATACCCCGTACATATCATGCTGGGGTGGACGTTCAAGTCGCACCGTAAAGCCATAGCGAATCAGCTCCGCCCTGAGAGGCAGCAAATCTGCCGGCAGACTGGGCTGGGGTGGAGGCAGGGCCAATGGCATGAAAAAATGGCTAAGACGTGAGCAAGCAAAAGCATGGCCACACCTAAGATGATAGCAAGCCAAGTTCAGATCAGCAAATCTAGCCTTGATTGAAGCAAGGATCCGCCTGGCCATGTTGCCTAAAGAATGAAAGCAACTGCAACCAATAAAAATCCAACAGAAAGACATCAATATAGTTTGGATCCAAGTGGGTTAGATGAAGCCGCACAAGCCCGCAGCATCATTCACCTCAAGAATCAAGGCGAAAGATCTTTGTTTGTCCCATTAAATAGGCTCCACCATCATCAGTGAGCGAGAAATTACTCACCCCACCCTTAATCGGAATCACCGCAAGCGGCAATCCATTCCTACTAAACACTTCTAAAGCAGCTCCTGTTGCTTTTCAAACACGATCCTGGGTATCAACCTTGATCCCATCAGGGATACCGTTGGTCACCACACAAAAGGTGATGCGGTCCGTCACAAAAGGACCTTCAGGGGTGTCGATCACACGGTAGCGATAAATTGTTCGCGGCAAAAGACTATTGCGTTTGCCATTGCCGGCTATATAGCCTGAATCGGTCACATATACATAGCGATGATCACGACTAAACGCGATGCCATTAGGCTTGGCCAAGCCATCGATTAACAAGCGTTGGCTGCGGCCCATGGCATCAAGGCGCCACACCCAGTTACCGATGGTTGGCTTAGGGCGAAATCCCTGCTCATAACCATATTGGGGATCGGTAAACCAAATCGAGAGATCCTTGGCCTGAACGACATCATTTGGGCTATTTAATTGATAGCCAGCAAAGCTTTTAGTAAGCAGGGTAACCTTACGACTGTTGAGATCGAAGCTGGCAAGGCCCGCAGGCTGTTTGAGATTACCTTGCATAGCCACCACGATCGAGCCATTCTTGAGGCGAAAGGCTCCATTGGCCATGGGAATTAAGTCGGTCAGCCCAAGGTTGGTTGTTTTACCTGAGTTAACATCAAAAAGAGAAACAACAACATATTGACTGCCATCGGCGCGACGTAGCCGATTGGAAGTAAAAAATAAGGCCTGATGGTCGGGCAGATCAATGGGCCCTTCGTGGGCTAAGGCTTGCCCATAACTGGCAACGATCCGGACTTTGCTTGGAATCTGCGGTCCTTCGGCGGCCTGAATCAGGGAGGGGGTTGCGCACAAAAGCACAATCGTGGCCCCATGTCCCCAGTTGAGAGGGGACCAAGGAAACCATGGACGGGAAACCATTCTAGCGAAGCAATTGATCCGATCGAAAGCAAGCTATCAGAAGAGCGATTAAACAGGCAAGACTATTGAGCACCCCCCATGGCAAATTTTGGCTATCTACGAATGTCTAAAAAAGGAACAAAATTCAGCAATTCCTGCATGATAAGAACCAACTGCCTGCCAAGCCCAAGCAACTCAGAGCAACATTGCTCTGCGTATTAGCCCGGCAACAACAAAGACCAGCAGCAAGGTGGATATCAATGCTGTGCGGCGCCCTAGCCGCTCAATTGCCGCACCATCTTCATGCCGTCGATAGAGACTCCAAGTATAAACACCGGCAAAGGTAGCAACAATCACATACACGAGGGCAACCAGGTGGATTTGATCAATCAATGTATTGTAAGCAATAATACCAAGCTCTGTTGAGGCACTTCGCATACTGATAATGGCAGCAAATACGGCACCAGATAAAAGCGCAAAGCGCGGACTCATCGTCTGTCCCTTATCGACATGGAAGGCATAGGACGCCAAGGCAATCGCCGCCGCCACAATCGCGCCTGCAGTAAATTTCCAGAGTGCTGTAAAGTTATTTCGCTCTAATTGCACCATCACATCAATACCGCTGTAGGAGGTAGGAGTATCAGAACGCAAGCCAGGATCCCCAAAGTTGCTCATATAGGTTTTAATACCAGGCCTTATTTCACTTGAAACAACGCGCCAACCCCTAATTTTCATATGGCCATCAACAAGGAACTTGGAGTCTTCTGGCACATAAACAAGCTCATCAATATAGGCTTCAGACTCCTCAAGTTTAAGGTGTAAATCCTGGCGATCGAAAGGAAATTTTCGCAGGTTCCAGTCATGGTGGAATGTACCCACAACCTTGCGCTGATTCCAAATGCCATCGGGCGTCTCTCTTGAAAAACTATGGGTAAACTTTATGTCGTCGGCATTTACGAATTCGATAGCATCCAAGGGATTGTCAACATGATCAGGAGATATTGTCCAAAGCCAAAAAGTAGCGTCAAAGGAATTTTTATTCAAATCGAAATTATCTAAGCGCATAATATAAACGCCAACTTTAACCACTTCAGGCCCTTTTCGTAGGCTTAATCCAGGCCCAGGAGCCATCTGCGCTGGACTGGAAGAATTAGGAGTGGCGGCGTGAATTGATTGGCCAAAAGGCCATAGAATTAGCAGGCAAAATAGCAAGCCTGCCAGCAAAATTTGCCAAATTCTACGAAGCATCAAAACAGATCCATCCCAATGATTGATGTGTCAATCCCCCCTGTCCCCCTAGGAAAGCAGCTCATCACCACTCTCTAGGACAACGATTGGGACCCTGCCTCGGGGACAAAGACACCTAAGCAAGCAGTTGGATTGTAGCCCCGTCCTAAGCCCCTATCCCATTGCCATGTCGTTGATTCAGCAGTTGCTGGCAATAGCTGAACCCTGGATCGAGCTTCAGGATCCCAACAGCTCCCAAGGCTCCGCAAATCCCCTTGGCCCCGTGCTCCGCGTACAACATAGCAATAGTGAGACCCTCCCTAGCCATGGCAAGGAAGCTCGAACACAAAAAACTAACTAACTGGTGGACAGCAGGTGATTCATCATACTCCTTCAAAACCACCAAAAACTCAACATAACGGTGGAAGTAATCAATGCCAAAATCAACTTCAAGAGCATCCAGCTTCAAGCGCCAACACACTATCAGGTATAGTCACAAGTTGAACAGGAGATTGGTAAGAATCAAAACAGGTATAACGGTCTTCATGATCGACAGGCCGCTGGATACCCTCGGCGATGAATGCATCAATCAGATGGGAATCCAGTAAATCAAGAGAGTTAAATGAACTTTCAATACGTTGCAACGGATTCACAATCCAGGGTCCAGGCGACGTCGCCCGGATGATCCGATTGGTCCAGTGGGTCGTATGGAGGCGTAGTCGTGCTTGCTTGATGAAGCGATAAAGCTGGTGAACGTGTCTCTCCATCGTCAAGAGCTTGGAAGTGCCAGCTGGCATTGACTCAGGGGAATCATGGCCTTCCAGCCCAAGAAGGCAGCCACGCACCTGCTTAATAGTGCGACTAACGGTACTTTGATTGTAATGGCCTAGACCTGCAGCTAGGTGCCCATTGCCAAGCCATTGGTAAAGGTCAAAGAGCTCAAGCTCGTCAACACTCAGCATAATCAGGCAATGGAATCAATTTAATTGAATACAACACAATAGGGCGCTGTCGCAAACAGCTCAGGGGCATATTCAGGACTTTTGCAGTGCATGGATACTACCATAGCGATGGTGTATGCTGGGGCCTTTGAACTAGGCTGTAGGCATGATCTTGGCTTGGCAGAAAAGGGGTGGTACTCGAGATGATTATAAAGGTTTCTGCCCATCCAAGATTAGCTGAGGCGTGACAAGTGTAGACGGATCCCTGGGCATTGGCAGCAATTCCCGCAGTAGACGCGCGTAGGTAATATTCACCCCAACGGTGGCATTAAGGCGCTGCAACAGGCTAGTGACCAGTTGGCGTTGGGTATCGGAAAGATCCACCTCACTGGAGAGGCCGGCCTGATAGCGCAATTTCACATCGCGGAAGGCCTCTAGCGCAGCGCTCACCCCCCGCCTGGCGGCCGCCAACTTCGCCAGGCTGGCCTCATGGTTAAAAAAGGCCGTTTCCAGCCGTAGGCGGATGGCGTTGCGTTCGGCCGCATAGGTCTGGCTGCTGGCCGCTGCCCGACGGGCCAGGGCCTCGGCCTGGTTGGCGGTGTTGCCGCCATCAAAGAGGAGCCATTGCAGGGTCAATCCCACCGACCAGTCGTAGCCGTTCTGGTTGAGCATGGGGATCACCGTGGCCCCGCAACAGCCGCCGCCACTGGCGGTGACATCGAAGGTGCTGGTGCTACTCGCGGAGCCCCCCCCCGCCGCAAAGAGGGACAACTTGGGCAGTAGGCCAGCGGCGATGCCATCCCGCTGGCGCAGCAGGGCGTCCCGGGTGGCCAGGATCGTTTCGAGTTCCGGGTTGCCCCGGTAGGCGGCCAGCAGGCTCTCCTCAAGATTCAGGGGCCAGCGGGCCAGGGGCCGGATCGGATCGCGGGCCGCGGGGGTGATCTGGGGCGGAAGGTTCAGCAGCACGGCCAGTTGGCGCCGGGCCACGGCCCGATCGGCTAGGGACTGGATCAGGGTCTCCTGGTTGCTGGCACTGATGGCATTGCGGCGCAGCCCATTGAGCCGGGGCACCAGGCCCGCCCGCTGAAGATCCAAGCTTTCGGCCAGGATCACCAGATCGTTGGCCAGGGTGGCTTGATTGATGCGCACCGTCTGGTCCGCCTGTTGCAGCTGGAAATAGGCCTCGCTCACCTGGAGCTGCAGGCTGCGCAACTGGGAGGCATAGGTGTTGCGGGCGGAGTCCAACTGGGACCGGGCCGCCTGCACCGCCGGATTCCGGGCGAAGTCCACCAGGGCATAGGTCAGCTGCAGGCCGGCACTGCCGCTATTGCTGTAGTTATTGAGATAGGCGCCACCACCCGTTGGCACGGCAAAGGCCCCTGATGGCATGGCGAAATTGGGGCCAAAGCCCAGCCCGGTGTTACCAACCGGCGCATAGAGGGAGGAGCCCGATTGGCCGCTGCTGCCGCTAGCGATGGCGCTGAGCGTGGGCCAATACAAGCCCTGGGAGGCCCTGAGCTGGGCTAGGGACGCAGCCACCTGCTCCCGTTGGGCCTGAAGCGTGGCGCTGTTGGCAAAGGCAATCGCTAAGGCCTGCTCCAACGCCAAGGATTGAACCGGGCCGGCCTGAAGACTGCTGGGGCTCGGCAGGCCCAGGGGTGCGGCGGGCACCACCTTGGCGGGGTTCAGCTGGACGCTGGCAGGGGCATTGGCCTCAAGCAGCAGCTGGGGAACCGGCGGCAACGCCCGAAGGTCAAGGGCAGCCGCCCCGGACTCGGCCGGGATCAGGCCATCGAGGGCCCGCAGTTGGTGATCGAGCTCCTGCCAGCTGCGCTCCAGACCGGCCGTATCGGCCAAGCCGCCCCCCGGGACGACCTGGGCAGCAGGCCTAGGGGGGAACTCGGATGGGGCTTGGTGCAGGCGTTGCCCACGCCCAATGGAACCCGGCTGAACCTGGGCACAGGCGAAGGGAGAGAGAAATGACGCAAGAACGCCCAACCAGCCGAAGGCATAAGCCCGGACTAGCAGGCGACCAGGGATGCAGGACGCCAGCAAGCAGCCAGCAGCGGCGGGTTGTGCTCCGGCCGGGCCCTTCTGCCAACCATGGCTCCGGCACCCGTGGCCGCCCCTTCCCATGCTGCCCTTCTACCGCGAATGCCTCAGTTTGCGGTATGGCTCTGACGAGCGATGCCATTGGATCTGCCTAGGTCGGGGCCACCACACCCGTCCTTGGCCAAGGCAAGCCTGGTGGGCCATGCTGGACGCCATGGTGAGCCCCCCCGACCAAGCCCCCAGCCCCTGGCCCCAGCGGCAACTGGGTCGGCTGCAGCAGCGCTGGGGCCGCCTCTCCGATCACGACCAGGTGGGGATTTGCCTGGCGGCCGTGGGAACGGCCCTGGTGGGCTGGGCCCTGGTATGGCAAATCCCCACCGAGGTAGCCGGCCAGGGGGTGTTTCTCTACAGCGACAACGCCGCCATCCTCAATGCCCGCGCCGGCGGCCAGGTGATCAAGATCAACACCAAGGTGGGCGAGCAGGTCAACAAGGGCCAGGTGTTGATGGAGTTCTACTTGCCAGTGTTGGCCCGCCAACTGCAGCAGGAAAAGGGCAACTTGGCCCAACTGCAACGCATCAACAGCGACCTGGACCATCGCGATCGGATGCAACTGCAAGCCGAAGCCACCAGTCGCGACACTGCCCTGGCCAAGCTCGCCGATGACGGCAGGCGATACCAGGGCTTGCAGTCGGTTTACGCCTCGAAACTACGCAACCTCGACTGGCTCAGCCAACGCCAGGTGGTGGCGCCCCTTTCCAATGATGTGGTGTCGGCCCAACAGGCGCTCACCAGCACCAGCGTCAACCTCGACGACGTCAAGATCAATGCCAAAAAGGTGATCGCCAACTACCAGCAGATGAAGGTGACCCTGGAAACGGCGGCCCAACAGCGCCGCTATCAGATTGAGGATCTCAAGCGCCAAATACGGGTCACCGAGGCCAAGATCGCCTACGAGGGCTTGATCGAGGCCGACCGGGATGGCACGGTGCTCGATCTGCAGGTCACGGCGGGACAAACCGTGGGAACGGGCCAGCGGCTGGGCACGATCGGCCGGCCCGATGCCGCCAGCGCCAGCAAGCTGCCCCTGGAAGTGGTGGCCTATTTCAACCCTGCCGATGCCAGGCGCCTGCCCTTGGGCCTGCCGGTGGAGGTGGTGCCGCTCTGGAACCAGCGGGGTCGGTTTGGTGGCATCACCGGCAAGGTGACGCGGGTGCTGAGCCTGCCCGCCAGCGTGGATGACATCTCAACCACGATCGGTAACCCCCAGCTGGCCCAAGAACTCACCAAAAATGGCCCGGTGATGCGGGCCGACATCAGCCTGGACCGGGATCCGGCCAGCAACGATGGCTACCGCTGGACCCTCTCGGGGGGCAGCGGCGTGTTCCCGGTGCGGGAAGGGCTGACGGCCACGAGCCACGCCTACGTGGAATGGCGCAGCCCGATCAGCTACTTGCTCCCTGGGGTGCGCTCCCTCGTTGGCGGCTACCGCAGCCAGCGCATTGACCGCCAGTGGAACAAACCCTTTCTGCGCCAGCCGGCCAGCTTGCCCTAAGACTCCAAAAGTCCTAGTCCGGCCCCCCTCGAGACTGCCCAACCATGGCCCCGCGTCTGCCAAAACTCCCCAATCCGCTCTTGCGCCAGGAACTGCCCTGGCTGGTTAGCGAGGTCGTGCTGCTGATCATTCTCTGCAACGCCAATGCGCCAGAATTGTGGTTTTGGCTGGTGGTCCTGATCGTGATCTTGGGATACCGAATTGAGCGCTGGTTGTCCTCACGCCAGTCCCAATAGGAACAACACCAACGCAACAAAAGCAGATGGAAAACAATAACAAACGAGACAAAAATGCATTGGAAAAGAGTTTTGGAGCTAAAGACTGTTCACAAAAGAATAGCGGAGAAATAGAAAGCCCATGGGCTGAGGCTGGGACTGAATGGATGCCAACAGGGGCCCTCGAAGCCTGACCCAAGAGGGTCCGATAGGGGCGAAGGCGAAACCAAGCCCAATCGATGGACCATATGGGCGCGAACCGTGAAAAAGGATGTGAGCCGGGCGAAAGGTCGCCTGGAACACATCGAAGGGCATGGCTCGACACAGGGTGGCTATCAGACAAGACCCTATAAAGAGAAAGCCAAAGGTCTTGGTTCGACGTCTCACCAGCATTAATCGGTGAGATGGGCAACCAAGACCTGGGACATTAAATGAAAGAGCCACGCCAGGAAACTGACGAGGCGGTTGTTGGTCAGCAGATAAAAATAATCATTACTCCATAACGATTGGACATCACAAATGTCCAACTACGTTGTTCATGCTAATCATCTCTGGCAATAATTTATTGCGTCACAACATAGGAAAACCCATCAACGCATGGGTGAATGCGACTACCCACAACACCATTTCTGGCCCCCCAAGGATCAAGCAATGCAAGAGCTCGGCATGGACAACCAAAATCCCATCCTTGGCAGTGGGGCCATCCCAGGTCTTGCAGATCAGCGCAATCCGCTCGTAGACCTCCGGTCTCCTCTGACGCCCATACTGGCTCCGGACCCAAGTCTGCACCAAGGAATTCTGGACACCTATGACCCTCGACCGTGGAACGAGGAAAGCTTTGCGGTAAACAATCTGGCGACAACAACAATTGCAGCAACAAGCCGGAACCCAGATCCAAACGCTATTTATATTGTTACATCAAAAAGCGAAAGCTTAGACCAGCTGAAGTCTGGGCTAACGAAAGCAGGTGCAAACACCATTCAACTTGATGAAGGGTCAACCCTAACAGATCTTGTTGCACGAATTAAAGTTCTTACGCCAACTGGTGGTTTCAGTGCGATCCATCTTCTGGGTCATGGCTCTGAAGGGCAATTCTTTGTTGGCAAAGAAACCCTAACCAGCCGTAATCTGTGGAGGTATAAGGCTGAGCTAAAAGAATTAGGGACCTTGTTAACGGAAAACGGTGACCTATTGGTTTATGGCTGTGAAACCGGCAAGGGAACAGCGGGGCAACGATTAATCGATGGACTAGCCAAATACACCCGAGCCGATGTGGCCGCATCAAATGATAGAACCTACTCAAGCCTAAGCAGTCATAGAAATGATTGGGAATTAGAGGTTCAATCAGGAAACATCGAAGCAAAAAATGATGTATTGACAGGCCTGAACTGGGAGGGAAGCCTAGGGGAAAATAACAACATAAGCTTTAGCGGTAACAAACTTTCTATTGACGCCACCAATGCCACAGGAATAATCTCCATTAAAGCCAAAGATGCGAACAAACTTACAATCACTGGGTTTGGCAGTGGACCCTTCGAACACAATATCAGCACTGGGATCAGAACAATCACGGAAATTGATATCAAAAGCAATAAATCAGGAATCCATATTGGCGACATCAACTTGGATGATAATGAAACAGATGATCTCTACCCACTTGCATACAAACTAAGCACTGAAGCGATTAGATCCTATGATGCAGGGTTGGCAGGCGAGCGAAGCGATGGCATTACGCTGGGCGGCACGATCAAAACCTACGGGGGTAGTATCACAATCAAAAACAAGGGAACTGTATCCATAAATAGTTCCAACATCAATACATACGAAAAGCCCCTGCAAAATACCGGAAAAGCAGGCAATATCGACATCAATCCAGCAATTACCGCCGTGGACTTACCCCTAGCCTTTTGGTTCCCCAGTTCCTCGACAGCTGTAAAAATCAATCAGTCAACACTCAGAGTAGGCAGCTTAAACATAAACTCAAGTGCCCATATCGATCCCTATCTAAACTACAAGGGCGACAATAAGGCGCTAGGAAGTTTTGTTGACAAGTTTGCAGTGGATAGCATTGTTGATGGGTCTCTCTATGGTCTGCAAGGAATGGTAATACCTGCAGTTGTAAAAACAGGAGCAGCCAACAGTACAGTAACAATAAGCAGCTCCACAATTGAAGCACAAGATACGATTAATCTAACAGCAGAAGCAGCTGTCAGTTTAGAAAGCAAAAGTATGGCAATAAACTCGAACAACACTGTAATGGAATATTTCAGTAAACTCATTGGCGTAGAGATAGACGGAGCAGCAGCTGTAACTAAAGCGGACTCAGATGCCACCATCGTGATTATCAAAAGCAACCTAAGCGGCAAGAAAATTAATGCATCTACTGAGGCAATCAACAACCTCTCTAGTGACGCCCAAGTTGCCAGCAATCTTGCTGGTAGTTATACAGAAGAACAAGATCCCAAGGACCCTACAAAGACAATCAAAAAAAATAATCCGGGCACGGCATCAGGTGAAAAAAGTGGAATCTCTTCAGCCTTCGCCGTGGGTAACACAAATTCAATAATATCAATTGATAGCTCATCAACACTGAATGCTATCAATAAGCTGTCACTAAAAACGAATGCAACGCCGTCGCTGACGGCCAAGGCATCAACCAGCATTTGGGGGGATGGTTTTGTAACAGTAAGCAATGCGGTTGAAGTTGACAAAACAAATAGCACCATCAATATGGATGGTACACTCACAATTACTGAACCAACCAGTGTAACCACAGGAGTGGATAGTCCTCCCGTTACCCAACTACATATCAAAGCACCCATAGCAATCGACCAAGGGAGCATCATAGGAACCCTAGATATTAAAAATGGTGCTATCATAAAAGGGAGCATAGGCCAAGGAGCCAATAACTATTATCGCTACACGGGCACAACCACAACAGCAAGCCAATTGAACGCTAATCTCGCCAGTGTCGATTTGGCACAAACTGAGAAATTCACACTTGTTACGATTGACCATTACACCCCAACAGAAAGCCTAAAAGTTGGTTCAACACTAAAAGCTTCGGGTATCAAATCGGCTGGGTACTCATTTTCACAAGATACCGATGGTACTTATACAATTAAGAATCAAGCAGGGGACCGAATTGATAATAATGCTTCGTTCGCAGTCAATAGGGGTGAATACATAACATGGAGCGACAACAATACCTACCAATACAATGGCACCAGCAACGCGACGATGAATCTAGGAGCTATCAGTGCTAACAATGGACAATATTCCCTATCGACTTCAGGCTTATGGAATTTAGTGCCGGTAGTTGCAAAAGACCAATCATATACTGTTACAGCCGTTTTAAAAGGCGATGCAACTACAGGCGATCAAGTGGTGATTGCAGAGGGGCGTCCCCATGATATTGACGCATCTGGAGCAACGGGTGACCACTATGAGGTGTATAAGTCTGCCACGGCAATAATCAATGGCGAATCAAATAATGAAATCGATCTAACTATGAATGAGATTCAACTACCGCAGGACTCTAATGGCGAATATCCGCCGATCAACTCCGGCCAGCTAATTTCTTATTTTGTGCTTCCAGATCAACAAGCAGCACGTAATTCAGCAGCGATCCAAGGATTACAAGCTGACCGTGAGTATTACATCATTCGACGCGGCCAAGGGCGCATTGCACTGGCCTTAACAGCCGATGACGTGCTGAGCAATAGGGCCATAGACCTTACCGGCTACGGAATCGGCACACAGCACGTATTCCGCTATGAAGTGGGGCAATCACAAACACTTACACTAACAACTGGGAACGCCTTAACATATACAGCCAACGCGCAGCAACAGACAGACAAACTCACGCTTAAAGGCAATTATAATGCCGGGGATAGCATCAGTCTTTGCTTCAAGCTGGAAGGCGCAGCAAATGATATCCTCGTAAACTATATTGTGCCGCAGAGTGGCATGACACTGCAACAAATTCGGGATGGATTGTTAGCCAAGTTGAACTCAACCGATAGGCTTTGCAGTGGCAGCGGAGCGAGTATTAATGCGACTGCAGATTCATCAGATAACGGAAGCATTATCTTGACATCTTTAACCGCCGGCAAAGGGTATCAATTGGCCGGGGAAGCAAACAATTCAGAACAAGCACAAGCGAATACCCTAACCCTCGGCAGTAACCTGGTAAAAGGGGATACCATCAAACTAAAATTCGACGATGGCACACAAAAGCCCCTAGAAGTTTCATATACTGTCGGAGCTAGCGAGACTACAGAGATTCGCGATGGGCTAATTGATACCATTAACGAGACAATATGGAAAAAACTGGGCGCAGAGAGATTTGTAGAAGCAGCAACAAACTACAATTCGGCAACAAAGCAGTTGCAGAGAGATCAAATACTACTAAATGGTACAATAAACGGTAAGACATACACGATTACATCATCATGCAACCAACTAGAAAGTAGCAACAAGTTGAGCCTTGCTCCAGGGACTGTAGCATTCAAGGATTCGGATACAAGTCAGGACTTAGAGTTAAGCTCAATTACATCCAATCAAGCGGCTACAAATCAGACCAATCAGACATTTATCATCAAAGACGACAATAGGCGCTATTCCGCTAATTCCGTAGTATCAATCACATCAGGCTTACTACAACAAAGCAACAACCATCTGCTGGGCGCAAACGTCTTCCTAACTAGCGAAAATGAAATAATAGATGCCAGGGGAAATAATGCAACAACTACGCTGGAAATCACTAAAAATCAAGTCGTATATGTTGAAACCAAAGCCACATCTGCTGACAGCTGCAGCGGCAAATATTACACCTATAAAGGCAATACCACAAGCCTTACAGGCGCTCAACTTCGCTCCCTGATTGGCACCACTCCTAATTCTAGCCTATGGCAAGAAACCAACGGGAGAAACTATCAACTGGTAGCAATCGGCGGCACCTCAGACAATTATGTTTTAGCAGGAAGTAACAATGGCCCAAGCCTGCAAGGCGCAACAGTAGTCGCCAAAAGCAAAGCTACCCTACAGGTTCAATGTGACGCTCCCTATGCAACGTTCGACCCCAGCAAGGCCGTTACAAATGAGAATGATACTCTCCATCTGAATGGACTTAGCCTTGAAACAGGCGAAATCATAACAATTTACAATGATCGTAGTTATCAAGAAAATAAGTTGGCCAGTGTCTTTGTTTCGCTAGATACTAATTCATGGCTGCAAAACAGCAATCGCTGGAATAACATAACAGTTCCAGCGTCTATAAAAACAGAAAACAATCTTGTAGAGGCACAGTATTATAAAAGCTTACCTGGGATAACCAGCTCTAGCACCGTGGCATCTCCCGCCGGCCTAAGCGATGGCTGCAAGGTCTATCTAAAGGTGGATCGCGAAAATTCTGGTGTAGAGCTGTATCGAGATCCCCAAGGCCTTGATCCGATTAAACGGCCAGCCACGATGCCAACGGGAATCAACCCCTATCTAAGGTTTACGACAACAACAGCCGTCGGAGCAAGTGGGATCAGGGGGATCGAAGCGGGCCAAGAGTTACGGGTGCTTGCACTAGGAGGTAATGTCTATCAAATTGCTACGAATGAGCAGGAATATCAAGCAGCAGTTCCCAGGTTCCTCCTGGGCAACCAACTGGTCAATGGAAAAGCAGCTTTAGAGGGTGTAACAAGCTCTGATGCGGCCCAAACGGGTGGCATCAGCATGGCTACAGCCATCAAAGCTAAAAATAGTGCGACAGCATCGGCATCCAGTGGCTCAAATCCGAAACTAAGGGATTATATGAACAATCCAATGTTACTGGTCCCGACCATATCCGGAAATGGAAACAAGAAAATGACGGGATCGGATAAAAATACAATGGGTTGGGGTACTGTCGTAGGATCAAAGTTTAAAGATGAATTAAAAAAATCAAATGGCGATGAGTTCAAGACAAGCAACATGGGCATATCATTATCATCCGCTATAAACGTAGTAGAGCACAATGCAATTACCACGATCAACGGTAACATCACAACGACATCATCAGCCCTGAACGCTGCACCAAGCCTCAACATTAGCAATAAGATAACGCAAGCCTATAGCGCCTATAGTGACGCCGCAACCAACAAAGATAGTGGCGCAAAAGATGACAAGGGGGAGTCTGGAAAAGCCAATGTTTATACAATCGCAAGCTCAATAAGTGTGATAAATAATAATGCTCAAACATTCATTACGAGCAAAGCCAATCTTGGAAGTACAGAGAAGCCCCTAGGTGATCTAACAATTAGCAACGAGGTAGCCTATCCGAACAAGTTTATGTCAACGTTTGGCACTTCGGAGTTGATCAAAGAATATGCAAGCAATCCAGCTAGCGCTGTCGGCGCGCTTTCAGGCTTAAGCGGTATGTTAATCAAAAATGGATTCAACTCCTATTCAACAGTTAAAAATAAATCCAAAGATCTAAGTTATAAAACAGAGGAGAAAGATGATCCAAATTCACCAAGTGGCAAAAAAACAGTGACCACAAAAGAAGGCTCAGATTTTGCCTTTGCCGTAGCAGTCAACTCTGTTAATCTTAGTGCTATTACACAGACGCAAATTGCTGGGAGGATCCATGCTCGTAGTTTTGATATTACCAATACCAACAGGGTTGATTCAATATTAGGAGCAGGTGATTTGCACATCGACATAGGCTTAGATACATTTCTTAAAATTGGTGCCAGCAAAGATGATAAAGAAGTTAGCGAAGCAAAGAAGAATTACACGAAAGGTGAAAATTCAAAAACACTGAAGAACTTCATGCAATGGGGAAATGTAGCCAAAAATGGGGTTGGTGGAATTCTTAATGTTGAAAAAACAAGCAATAAAGCTGAAACCATAGTTTTGTCCAGTGCAAATATTAGTCTTACTGGCACGTTTAAAAACACATCAAAGCAAACTGGCCAGGTAGTCCATATTTTAACAGCATCCGGCTCGTCCAATGATATAGGATTACAGGGTGGGGTCGATCTCACCTTGGCTGGGAAAGATGCTAACGCTGATATAACAGGCCTGGAAGTAAAACTAGGCAGTTCATTAGCAGCCTCGAAACTGGTCTCCTCATCCAGCAATGAGGTTAATCGGATTAACATTAATGGCGCAGTGCAATACAGCGAATCAATCGGTATTGGAGCCGTACTGATTTACAGCGAAGTGGAGCGACGTACCAAAAATAAACTAGAAGGCATAGGTGGACAGCTTATATTTACTGACAGCATTCAGCTTGACGCCTTCAATGGTGGATCAATAACCCTGTTTTCAATAGCAGGTACAGCGACCGTAGAAGATAGCAACACAAAAACCAATAATACCTCCACACATTACAACTTAAGAGGTATCAAGAATGACAATCTTCAACTCGCAGGGGCTGGCAGCGTAGGTATATCCATTCTAAATGATTCAACCGAAAACGAGATTAAATCATCTCAGGAACGGTTCATGGGACCAAAGTCAATTACGATGACAGCAAAAGATACTACGGAAATAAATAACTGGAGTGGTGCCATAGCCTACAGCAAAAGCGGGTCTTTATTATATAACAGCCCCCCGCATTCACCTAAGCAACGGAATGGTGAATTTACCCTAGCAGGTGCTGCGGCTGTAAATCTAGTCAATCGAGATACCACTAATACAATTAGTGCTGCGCAGGCAACTGGCAACACCCCTGCTTCAATTCACCTAGTAAGTGACACCCGTAAAGCGCAGGAAACCGCAGGAGCCATTAGTCTATCCGGATCAACAGGTAGTGGAAAGAATTGGGTTGGGGCTGCGTCAATCGCCCTAAATCTTGATCTAGATAGTAGCGGTAGCAGCACCACATCGTATGTTAACAACGTAACAACCTCAAATTTTGGAGGAAGCCTTAGCATTGAAGCAATTGAAGGAGCTAATGCCACGTCAATTGCTGGTCAGGTTGCGTTTGCTTACAATCCATTAGAAGATAAAGCGCTAGAATCATCTTCAGGCTCAGTAGCAGGAACATTCGGCACATCAATCGCCATAAACGATTTGAAAGTAGACACTACTGCCCGTTTGAGCAACAGTTCAATCACTTCAACGATGCCCTCGAACATCACCTTGGCAGCACGTACCGAGGATGTAGACATGATCGCCTCGGCAGTAAGTGGGGCAGGTTCTATAGCGACATCGAACAATTCAAGTTCCTATGCTATTGCGGGATCTGGCGCAGGGGCCCAGAATTCCTATAAGAACGCCATTACTGCAGAGATCCTGCAATCAACGATCAATTCAACAACATCGACAACAGCACCATCCATTAACATTGCAGCTAGTTCCAGTGAAAAACTTCTAGCGATGGCTGGCGGTATTGATGTTGCCATTGCAACTGCAAGCAAGCAAGGGGACAACGCTACCTCCCTGTCAGTGGGTTCGTCAGCAGCAATCAATGAATTAAGTGGTGAGATCACGGCCCGTATCGATGGCACATCCACCATTCAGGCGAACCAACTAACGATCAGTGCCAAAGATGGATCTGCTGTGGGGGCCTACGCCATTGCCGGTGCCTTGGCGGCATCGGCATCACCATTAGGAGAAGCTTTCGACGGTGCCTTTGTGGGCTCTGGTACGGGCAATACCGTGAACCGCCCTGTGACAGCGGTGATTGGCGATCCCCAGGCTGGCCTATTGGTGGGAACGGGAACCATCAGGGCAAACGATTTAACGTTGAACGCGGAGCGAACGGCAAATGCAAAACTGATCTCTGATGCTGCTGGTGCAGCGATCAGCCTTGCGTATGGCTCAAAAGCAAAAAGTGCAAGTTTTGCTGGAGGATTCGCCTTCAACAAGTTGAGCGGAGGAATCACTAGTGGTGTCTATAACATCAGTGATCTAAGCATTCGTTACAGCACAAGCATTCGAGCATGGGCCCATAAGAGTGGGCGTGAGGGTTCAGCCCAGGGCAATGTGTATAGCTTCGCCGGTGGCTTTGCCGTAGGCGGCGCCCAGGGCCTATCGGGTGCAGCAAAGGCTGGCGCCCTTGGGTTGGCTATTGCAAAAAACACGATCAATGATTCCATAAGGGCCAAGATAAAATCTGTTGCTGGCCACACCCAAACGAACCTATTGGGGAGTGCTACGCGCCAAATCGGCCTAGGATCGCTCAACATACAAGCTCAAAATGAACGGCTGATTAGGGCGGTGGCAACAGGAGACTCACTAACGTTCTCAAGTTCCACTTCTTCGGCAGGCGCCTTCAGCATTGGCGCTGCCCAGGCTATAAACTTAATCAATGGAAATGTTGAAAGCCTGGTTGAACTAGCTAACACCGTAGAACTCAATCTGGGTGGAGCACTATCGCTCTCAGCTGTTGACATCTCTCAGACCTCTAGCTTAGCCCTCGGTGTCGCCCTTAGCGGGGCTATTAGCGCAAACAGCTCGCTGGCGCTCTCGGGTGGCGGTGCCGGCTCCATTAACACAATCAACAGTGAAGTTAATTCATCCATAACCACAGGATCGTATCGAAATACAGCCAGTGATAGCACCCTGACAAAAGCCACAACTCTACAGGCAACAACGCAAACATTAAAAAACGACGGTAGTTCTGCTCAAAAGCGTGGTATCAAGGCAGAGGTTGGCGCTGGCAGTGCAGCTGTTGCCCTCTCTACCAAAGATACAACAGTCGCGGTGATTGGAGTTAGCACAGCCACTAACCAAATCAACTGGAATAGGGCAACTCAGGCAGGGGTTAGTACCAAGCTTGATGTCGCCAACATCAAAACAGAAGGTGGCTTGGAGTTAACATCAATCAACGGCGATAAAATTGACGCCAAAATAGCAGCAGTGAGCATTGGCATCGCAGCCAGTAGTAGCAGTGGCAATGCAGTAGCCATCTCAGCGGCCGTGGCCGAGGCCACCAACCAAATTGGAACCAGTACTTCAGCCCAGATCATTGGCCGTGACATGGTCAACAGTGTTCTTAATTCTGGGTCGCTCAAACTCGAAAGCCTTGACACAAGCGAAATCGAAGCAGAAGGTGGTGCTGGTAGTGTCTCGGTCTCTTTTACCGGAGGCAACAACAGTGTAGCCCCCGCCATCGGGGTAGCCCTTGCAAACAATACCCTCTCCGGCTCAAGAACAACCTCAATTAATGGCTTCAGCAATATTGCTACAACGACCGGTAATCTAATCCTGCGCAGTAGCAGTGAATTGCTCGATGACAATGGCAATAGCCTCCAAACTCGCCGGATCACCAGTACCGCTGCCGCCGCTGCGGTCTCCGCGGCAATCGGCAATCAGTTCACCCTTGGTTTAGCCGGTGGCGGGGCCGCTTCGTATAACACAATCCTGGGGAATACAACCGCCTCAATCACTGGGCCCACAATTATCAGCGGCGGCACACTCAGCGTTCAGGCCAGCTCCCCAGGAACAATCAACGCAAAGATCATCGCGAATTCAGTTGCCGTAGGATTGTCGGGTCATGGAGAAGTCGGTGCCGTCAGCATTGGTGTCAGCATTGCCCGCAATTTCATCGGTGCAACGCAGAGCAATCCTGGCGAATCCGGTGGCATCCCAACCCTGGCCAATGGCGGCGACGGCAACCGGATTGCTGCCACAATTTCAGGGACCAGTGGAAATTCCCTTAGCACCCTAACAGCTAGCGGTGCGATCCGGGTTGAGGCCAGCCATAGCGCCACCATCAAAGCTGAAGTTGTAGCCGTTTCAGCCGCTATTGCTGCCCCCAGTAGAACTACCGGGGCCCTAAGTTGCGGCGGCAGTGAAGCGACCAATGTCATCGCCAACAGCACCACCGCAACCATCATTGGCAATGGGACCGCTAACAGCAGCCTGGTTGGCGCAGATCTCACGATCAGCGCTTCCGATGCGGCCAGCATCGATGCAACCGCTGTCGGCGCCTCCCTAGCCGCCAGCTTTGCCGGTAGTAACGGGTTTGCCGCATCGATTGGCAGCTCGCTTGCCACAAACACCATTCGCCGCAACACCAAGGCCGAACTGGCAAACTTCGGCTCTGTTCTGCCCAAGGGCAATCTGGTTATCACATCGACAAACACAGGCAAAATCAACTCCGAGTCGATTGCAGCCGCAATAGCCGTTGCTGTTGGTAGTAAAAAATCACTTGGCTTGTCTGGTGGTGGGACGAGTAGTCTTAATACAATCACAGGCACTAACCAGGCCCTCGTCAATAGCGCCAACCTTGGCACGGCGTCTTCCACTTGGAATGGAACAGTCACGGTCAATGCAAACGATACCTCTACAATTAACGCAAAGGTACATGCGATTAGCATCGCCTTAGCTGCCGGAGACAAAGGCGGCTCTGCCGCCATTGGTGTGGCCTTTGCCCGCAACTTCATAGGCGAAACCCGGGCCAACAGAGCCCTCAGTGGTGGTTCTCCCCAAAGCTTCACCAACCTGATCGGCACCAGCGGCAACCTGGTTCGCGCTGCTGTCACCAATTCCAACCTCTACGCCAAGGGCGCTGTCTCCGTTACAGCCAGCAACGCCGCCAAGATCACAAGCTACGTCGATAGCTTCGCGGCTGCTATTTCGATAACAGGTAGCGGAAGCCTTGCCCTGGTGGGTGCTGGCTCCGAGGCCACCAACCGCTCCCTGGTTTCGATTAGGGCCTTCGTTGGCGCCACCAGTGACAAAACGATCAGCCTCGACACTGGAGCCCTCACTGTTAGCAGTAGCGACAGCAGCTCGGCCGACTCCACCGCCTGGGGTGCTGCCGTCGGGGCCAGCTTCGGGGGAGGGCTCTCTGTTGCGGCAGCCATTGGCGTTTCCCAAGCCGACAACACCCTCAACAACACCGCCGACACCACCGTGGCGAACATCGCCGCTGGCTCAAAGGTTGGAGCCCTCTCAGTGACGGCCAGCAAAACCAAAGCAGACGATCGCAGTGCCTCCATCTCCGCTAAATCGGCCGCGGTAGCTGTAGCCCTCAGTGGTGGCTCTAGCGGTGGTTCCCTAGCTGGCGGTGGCGCTGATGCCATCAACATCCTGCTTGGTGATACCACCACCAACATCAGCTCCGCCAACCTCACGGTTGCCGGTGCCATTTCCCTTGGCAGCAGCAACAGCCAGAGTGTTGATGCCGGGGTTGGGGCTGGAGTCGGCGCTGGTTCGGCGACCGGAGTCGGCGGCGCAATCGCCGTTGGAGCGGTCAAGGTGCAAAACCTCCTGGGCATCGCCACGGCAGACGCCACCAACACCTCCCGGGCCAAAGTTCAAACTACGATCTCAAACTCCAACTTAACGACCACAGGTACAGGTGTCATCAATCCAGATCTCACAGCAAGTAGTAGTTCCACAGTCAGCTATGGGGCCACAGCGATTCCTGTCAGCGTGGCACTAACCACAGGGCAAGTCGCAGGAGGCTTCTCAGGAGCCTTTAATGATTCGCGAATAGCGTATAACGTGGGCACCACAGTAACCCAATCGAACCTCATTTCAGCCGGATCCCTAACGATTACCAGCAAGACAGACAACAACATCGATAAGGTCCAAACCGACGCTGGAAGTGTTGCCATTAGCGGCAATCCCGGCATTGGTGTTGGTGTTGCAATTGGTGCCGCTGAAAACAAAAATTTAATCGACAACATTAATACTGTGACCATCAGCGATGGTGGATCGAATGTAGACGCAAAACGCTACACGATCCAATCGAAGGGAGACCTAACGATTAAAGCCGATGATGCCCGCAGCACGATTAATGATTCAAAGTCAACAACAGCCGTCGTGAGCGGTGGCATCAATGCCCTCTCTGGAGGTGGAGCCAGGATTAAAAATACAATCGCCAATGACATCACCACGACAGTCACAGGCGCTATCGATGTCAATGCAGGTGTCATTGGGGATGCCACTGTCATGGTCGAAACGACCCAGCTTGCAAGCGCTACACAGGCGCAGGTTGACCAAGTGGTTCTTGGTGGCCACTTTAACAGCGGCGATAAAATTGTCATTAAAGTTACAACCGGAGAAACAGACCAAGAGGTCACCTATCAAGTGACCAGCCCCACAGCATTAGCGATACAGACTGGGTTAAGAGACGCCATCAACAGTCAAATTGGGACCAGTTATTTGGCTGCGATTAGCGGTAATTCAATAAACACAATCACGATCACTGCAAAGCAGGCCGATCGTAGTTTTAGAAGTGAACTAACTAGCAATCAGGCCGTAACTAGCAGCGGATCTATAACGATTGCTGCCTCATCAAGCAACGCCAATTTGAATGCTGAAATTGTGGCCACATCCCTCGCTGCAGGCATGGGCGTGGCCGTTGGGGCGGGAGTGGTCGAAAACACCATCAACAACCGTGTAACCGCCCTCACCCAGTCATCAACCGCGCAAGGTGGCGGTAGTAATGCCCCCACCTTCACTGCAGCATCGAACATCACAATCTCCAGCTCAACAGCAGACACCATTGAGCAGGCAAAAGCCATCACGGCATCGGCCTCAGGTGTTGTCGGTGCAGTGGTCAACAGCGCTAAAGCAACGATTACGTCCACAAGTCGAGCCCAAGTTCAGGCGGGTTCCCTCTACACGCCCGATGGCACCAGTTTGATCCAGGCTGCCTCTGCCAATACCCTCAATAGCAGCAGCCTGGGAGGGACCGTTGGTGGTTTAGCTGGTTTTGGCTTGATGGCTGCCGAATCAAACCTGGGTAGCAATACAGTTGAACCAGAAGTGCAGGCCCTGCTCGGTTCTGGTGCCAGCATTTCGGCCAAGGATGTGGCGATCAACTCCTTCTCACGCGACAGTATCTATGCAGACACCCTCAGTGCGTCCGGAGGTGGGGTGTTGTCCGGTGCCGGTGCCCAATCAACCGCCACCACAAACCAAACAGTTCAGACCAAACTCGATGCCAACGCCACGATAACAGCCACCGGCAGCCTCAAACTCTCCAGCATAGTCGATCAAACCAGTGAAGATGGCACACTTGGTGGTATCGATACGCGTGCTGTCGGTATTGCCGTCTCAGCAGGTCTAGCGGGTGGTGGTGCCAACTCGACCATTGCAATCATGAGTAAGTCATCGATTGATCTTGGTTCATCGAGTTCAGTTACCGCTGCTGCGATTGATATTGCGGCGAACAATAGCATCCAGAAAAGCAAATACAGTCAATCCAATGACAACAGCCTTGGCGTTATTGGCAATGGCAAAGTCTTTGTCGCTGGCCAGGCTGGTGGCGCAGGGATTAAATCAACCACATTGATTGGCGATGATGCTGGTGCTTTTGGAGCCAACATAAATCTCGGAGCGAATAGTACCGTCCATGCCCTGGGTAGCAAGTCAAATCCAGGGCTATTGTGGATGCATGCCAAAACGGGTGTGTATGCCACTGACGACATCACCCTGGATGCCGTGTCGGCCCTAGCAGCGGTATCCGCCGAAAGCCAAGTCGTCAATAAGGCCAAAGCAAGTGTTACCGCAGCTGGTGGGGTCAAAGTTATCAACGATAGTGGTGATGTATCCATCACAGCAAAGAGCGATGGTACGGTCAGCAGCTCGAGTTCCGTACTGGCAGGACAATTCGGATTTGGTAACGCCTATTCAACGGCTACTAATCAGGTTAGCAATGTACTAAGTCTGACTGGAACCACGATCAAGGGCCAAACGATCAAGCTGTGGTCAGGACTCGATGCCAATGGGGTGCCCGATATCCTAAGGAGCACGGCCGATAGCCAAATCAACTCAACAGTTCTAGGGGTACCGCTTTCCCGTGCAAATGCTACGAGTGTGGATACGAACTCGATCTCAATTGTCGATAATTCCAAGTTACTGGCCCGCGGCAACGTGGAACTCAAAGCTCAAGGGAAAGACTGGAATGGCAAATCTAACAAGCGCTCCCTTGCTGATGCCACATCCTATATATTGATTGCGACCCCAATCAAGGGCACGACGACTGCCAACGATTCAACCTCGAATACAATCACGATCGACAGCAGTTCACAGGTTGTAGCTGGAGCCCAGCACCAAATCAAAGTAATCACCCTACCGAATAGCGATAATCTTGCCAACCAAAACAGCTATCTCAACCTATCTGGCAGCAGCGCGCTAACGTCAGCGTTGGTCAAGGACACCAAGCTGAACGCTGCCCAGCTGGCGTCCTTAGGTCTTGATGGCACCATCGACTACAGCTATCGCCTATTGGCATCCCCGACAGGGTCCTTGGTGGATCTGGGCACATTTATTGGTGTGGTATTGCCAGATCTACTCTGGAATGATGCCAGCCAGCGCCCCTATCTCGATACGATGGAGCTGGGCAGTGAACTCTTTGAGCAAGACAAACGCCTGAGGGATTTAATTGCAGCAAACGACAGCTCTCCTTCTAACAAGGCGCTCTATTTATCTCAACAGGAGGCCCTGCGGCGACAGGCGGACCAGCTTGGACTGCTTGATGCGAACACTGGCACAATCCAAGGCAGGCTCGACGGCCTAGCGATCCATCTGCCTGACCTGTATGCAGCAGCAGGTTCGGTGTTTCTCGATGCGATTGGTGGTACGATCAATATTAATGGTCTGCAAACGAATTCAGCTCCTGCCAACATTCCATCCAATATCAAGGCCTATAGCGACAGCTCCATCTCTGTCATCAATTCCGCCCCTGCAATCCTTGTTGGCGAAGACATGGTTATTGACGATTCCAAAGTAGTAGATATTATTGATGGCGAATACACCGTGTTCAGCCCAGGTTCAGTCTACTTCAACCGCCAAGGCGGCAGCACTGGAGGGAATACAAACCAGCCGACTGGAACGATTACCGTAAGCCAAAATGTTCGTAAGGATATCCCATTACCCACCGCCTTTCCTGTCAACCAGCCACCAGCTGACATCTATCTACTGGGTTCTGTCGTCAACGAGATCGGCACCATCGCGATTAATAATGCGACGGACAGCGTGATCGTCTCCGGGGAAGTCAGGGGCAGCAGCCTGTCGATTAGTTCGGCTGGCACTTTCACCTTGAATTCAGATAGTTGGTTCCATAGTGGTGGCGATCCCCGCCAGTATCTCAATTACGACAGCTATCGTGCCCAGGCCTTTAATGCAGCAACCAATTCGGATGGATCCTACAAAGGCTCGATGACGAGCGTTACTGCAAACCAATCGGTGATCAATAATGCAGCGACAAGCAATGCAGGCACAATCTTCTCACGGGGAGACATATCAATTTCGGCCCTTTATCTTAATATTGATGGACTGATACAAAGTGGTACCCCAACACTGAGCATGACTGTGGATGCAAGTTTCAATCCCAGCTTCTCAACCTCCCTGTTGGATAGCAATGGCAATGGCATCAATGGCATCAGTTTTGCGGCTGTGGAAGGCAAGGCGGTGGGCCTGGCCGGCTATGTGGATGTGGGCAGCCGCACGATTAACCTCTATGACATCAAGAGCAAGGGTGGTAATATCAACCTCACGGGCCAAATCATGAGCACAGGTGCTGGCAAGGTATTGGCCTTCAATGGCCAACCAACTCTTACACTCACTAATAACAGTTCTTGGAACCTAGTGACAGGCGCAATTGACCTTTCGCCAACTAATGGAAAAATTACAATCATTGATACGCCTAGAATCCCACTAGTGGCAACAAGTGTAACAGGAAATACAATTACGTTTGCAACGGCTGTCAATTTGGCTGAAGATTCACCCATCCTGTACCAATACAACAAGAGTATTGACGCCTCGGGGCAAGCCGTTGACACATCGCCATTCAGCGGGTTGACAAACAACACTATTTATTATGTGCACCGAACAGGAAATAGCAACCAAATACAACTTAAGCACCGATCGGGAGTACCCAACGTTGTTACCAAAACAACGTCACCAATGTCAACACGCACTTTGAACTCGACCGTTAATAGCTACCAACCTCCTTATGACAATACCACTTCAATAACCACATATAGCATATCACCAGAAGGGTCGAACATTGAAAAGATAGATTACACGAGAGTTCAAACAACCGTGGCATCAACCGGAACCCTATTTCGCCGTACCTATACAAAAACAACATCAACGACAACATGGACTGATACCACGACAACAAGCAATCCGACTGTTGCCATCGGTTCATGGGACTCGAAACGTGCCTCTACTTTCGTGCAAGCAAATGTTAGCAAGAATGTCTATGAATTAAACCGGGCAAACAATAGCATCACAACATCATTGTCAACCCTCTCTCTGGTTCCTGGCAGCAAAAGTTGGTTGGATCAAAGCACCACATACACAGCCGGGACCATTGCTGGAAACGACGTAGCGACAATAAGAAGCACCACCTATACCCCCGCGGCTGGCCTTACCTATGTATGGACAGAAGGTCAAGCAGCAACCACAACAACTACAAAATACAAGTCGAACTCATCCTTTAATCTCTTCTATGACATCCCTACCAATTCTAATGCTTGGGATTCAATTAATACTCAATACATAGACTCCAAACCCCTCCTACAAGGGCAAGCCATACAAGCTGTAGCGCCAGCAAGCTTTAGTACAGCAAATGCGGCCTACCAGCTAGATTACATGCAGGCAACAAATAATGTACCCCTGACAACAACTCGCCATTGGACAACGGGGGGGGGCTTCCTGCGCAAGAAGACTTATCATACGGAACAAATAGTGAACCAAGGTGTCAAGGATTATTACACAAGTCAATTGAAGGCTGACAACCCCATCACTGTTGGCTTTATATCCCCTGCAATAAATGCCGGTCAAGCCGCTGGATCGCTGTCAATTACGAGCCAAGGCAATGTGTCGATGCTCAAGGGTGTTAACAATGTTTCCAATGTGACGATAGCAGCTGGCAATGGTAAAGATATTACGATCAAACCGTTGTTCGTCAGCAATAACACAGTTCCGATCAACTTAAGTGCTGGCGGCAATATTGATCTTCAAGTTGGTGGCGCTTCGAACTCCACGACAGATATTCAGCTGCAGGCCGCTGCAGGTGGCAATCTCACCATCGCGACCTTTAGTAACGGCGGCTTTAGTGCCAACCTAAAACCATTGGGCGATTCCGCCACTGGTCTTGCCCTCTCAGCCGGTAATACCCTTACCTTGACATTGGCCGGTGGCCTCAATCTCAGCAACCAGACGACAACTGGACCGACGGCGGCGGCTGCTTTGTTCAAGGCTGTTCGCCTGGAGATGAACGTCGGCTCGGGTCATGTGGGTACGGCGGCCAATGCCCTGCGACTCAACACCAGTGCCAATGGCCTGACCAGCACCAGTGGACTTGCCTTAGAACTCAAAGGCAGTGGAGCCAACGCCTACCTAAAGGAAACCGAGGGTTCTTTGCAATTGGTCTTGCCAACAAGCTGGAGCAGCACAAGTGCCATCAGCTTGGGTGGATCACTCAACCTCAATGTGGTCAGTGGTGATCTTCTTGATGCCACCGGAGCGCCTGGCGGTCTTACAGATATGACTGAACTACAAAAGCAAGACAACATGTTTAAAATTACTGGAGAAGCCGCAAGAGCAGCTGCGGTATCTGAAATAGCAGCCCAGGATCAAGCTAATTATAGAAACTATTGGACCACATATTCGAAAGTGATTGTTTCGACTGTAGGTTCGGTTAGCCTAGAAAAGGCCAATAATTCCTCCATCTATTCAGTTACAACTAATGGCATCACTAAGCAGCTCAATTATGCCAGAGCGCCCTTTGACAATACCCATCCTAGCTGGAGGATCCTGTCGGCCGCAACGATTGACGGAATCAACAAGTGCTTATACCTATACGCCCCTAGCAATCAGTTGACAGAATGGATCATGGACGGGAACTGGGACTTTCTTCGTGCATCCAATGTACTAACAACTGGAGGTTCTCTAGCGGCATCAACCTTGCTGGCCAGGTACAACCTAACGAACGACAACTATCGACTAGCTAATACCGCAGCCAACAGGTATCAGCAGCAAGCATCATTTGCCTTCACGACTGCAGAGAAAAACACGCTAATCAACAAGGGCTTTAGCGGACAAGCGATTGCGGCCTATGAGGTTCAGTTAAATGCAATTCATCAACAGAATGGAAATACAAGTTATAATTCTACGTTTATCTATCAACGCTCAGCTGAACAGCAGGCTAGCTATATAGACCAGCGGGTGATGGCAATGAATGCCTACTACCACCCCCTAGCTGCAAACCTCTATGCCAGTCTGTTCCCCGTTCAAGCCGCAACCCTAGGGTTGGGCACAGGAAGCACGGATGGGTCACCGGCCAGCAGCACAAACGCCATAAACATAGGTGGAAATCTTAGCCTAACTGTTAGCCAAGGGGCAATTGGACGTACCAGTGCTAACTTGATTCAAATCGAGATCCCCAACGGCGACTACGAACAAGTATCGACAAGCAATGCCGCCCTGCTAAGCGCTGCCTCGACGGGCGATGTGGTGTCTCGTAGCTACAAGGTGTACAAATATGTTGGCAACACTCCGTTGGAGACTACAAGTTCAACTTCAACTCTTGCCTTAAGCAATCCAAACCAATTTGTTGCCTACACCCCAGACTACACAGCCGTAGCGAGCAGTTCGACGGGTGTCGTCTTGAATCAATCACTGCAGGCAGGCCAGGTAGTTCTGGTGAGAAATGGCCGCTTCAATGGCTATTACACATTCATTGGCAGCGCTAAAACATGTGATTTGCTATCCGAGGATTACAGCAATAGCAACCTTTGGACTGCCCTAACGATAGGAACGGCCCATGCCTCTGTGACAGCAACCAGCCTTCCCAGTACCATCACATCGGGCATGTTGGTCACGGATATCAGCGAATTAATCGGAGTGACGCTTCGCCCCCAAACAGCGTTGTCGGTAAACCTCGGTGGTTCCTTGACCACCAACGCCAACCAGGACATACGGATTTCCACCGCTGGCAATTTATCGATCCAGTCTGTGTCAGGCAATGGCACGGTTAGCTTGCAAGCTGGTGGGTCCCTCTCCCAGCTGGCCGCTGGCAACGGTGTTAGCAATAGCTTGGGTCCGATTGAATTGCGGAGCGTTTCTGGATCGATTGGTAGCAGTAGCCAAGCCGTAAAAATTTCAACCACTGGCATCTCCAGCCTCTATGCCAGCGCTGACAATGGCTCCGCCTATCTGAGCAGCAGCGCTAATCTCTCGCTCGGCTCGGTAGTGGCCGCCAATCATTTAACAATCACCAGCGGCGGTGCCCTGCTTGATGGAGGGCGCTCGGCCAGTGCCATTGGCCAGGCAAGCATCAATCTACAGGCGCCTAACCTCACTCTCACCGCAACGAGTTTCGGTACAGCCGTTTCTCCGCTTACGATTGGCGGCGGTGCGGCAGCAAACCCCACCAGGCTGACTGCCACAAGCACGGGGGGTGCCAATGGCACCATGGCCTTTGGGTCCAGGGGGACCACGCCAGTGGTCCTACAAAGCTTGAATGCAGCCAATCAAACGGTCTGGCTCAGTGGTGCTGGCTTTAGCCAAGGCTCCGGTAGCAATATAAGCATTCAGTCGAGCAGCTTGGTGTTCGATGGACTGACTGGGCTAGGAAGCAGCACAAGCCTTTTCAGAACGAAAGTCAACACCCTTGCCGGCAGGGTTGGAAACGGTGGAGTTCACCTCACAAATGATTCCAACTTGACCATCGACACTGCCAGCGACTCAACTGGAAATAAGAATTTAGCCGGATTGTACACAACGGGATCCTCCAACGTCTCCACAAGCAATGGTGATTTAACCATCTATGGCAAGATTGAATCGGAATCTAGCAACCTAACTCTTACCTCAGCCAATAGTCTTAGCATCAAAAGTGGCGCCTCCATCATCACCAGTGGCAGCGGCAACCTTGCGATATCAGCAAACATATCGACAGGAACCGTATCGGCTGAGAGTGGTTCCAATCTGATTCTCAATAGCAGTGACAATGCCAATGTCACTGCTGGCTTCCTAGTGATGGAAGGTTTGATTGACGCCAGTGGCACGCTCAACCTGAATGCTAAAGGAGGGAACACTCTTAATGTTGGGGACCACCTAAGCAGCAATCAGAAAACTGAACTGACAGCAACCGGAGTGAATGCAGGGTTCCTTGATGGCAATGCAAATAATGGCGAGTATCGCACCAATATCAAATTGGGTGGAACAATTACCGCCAGAAGCAGCAACGGCTTTTCCTTGAACACAAACAAGAATCTTGCAATACTGGGTAGCATCACCACCACCTCGGGCAATCTATCGCTAATTTCATCAGAAAACCTATTTGTGCTTGGCAATCTCCAATCATCAAATAGTCTCAACCTGAGTACCACAACGGCAAATAATACAGTTATAAAGCTATGGACCACTATATCCTCTACAATCAAGACATCAGGAGGTAATGGCAGCCTTACCCTGTCCTCCAATTCCGACGCGAGACTCTATGGAACCATTCTGGCAGGTGCCAATTCCACCGAAACGGGACCAAATTGGCTGGCCGGAATCCATCATTTCAGCCTGACCAGCACCGGTAATCTGGTGCTTGCCGGTGCCACGGCGGTGAACGGAGACGCCACAATCCTTGCCCCCAACCTAACGATTACGGCTTCGGGTGGCGTCATCAGCCGCAGTAACCTTTCGCTCAGCTCCACCGGCACTGCTACAGGTCAGGGTCTTTACTCAGCGGGCCTCCTTGTAGCCGGTGGCACAGTTAACACGCTCCTATCAAATCTCAAGCCTCATAACGAAACGATTGGAACTTCAAGCAATCTCAGCCTGCGCGGTTCCAGCCTGCAGGAATCCAACTTACTGCTTGATTCCGCCTCATCAGCCAGCCTACGGTTGAGCGTTAGCCGCGATGCTGCCGATGCATTGGTGTTGGGCGGCATGACCTCCTGGAACGGCACCACCCAATCGGATGTGGTGGTGGCAGGTGCCTGGATCGCCGCCCCAAATATCGTGATCACCACGCCTCAATCGCCTCGGCTCCTCCATGATTTAATCGCCCGGGATTCACTCACGATCACAGCAAATAGCGCTACCAATTCCAGCATCCGCCTGTCGCCTTTAGCCCAGATCCAGCTCGGCAATGCCAATGGCAGCACCATCACCAGCTCACTCACCCTCAATGCCGCCAATGTTTCCATTCCTGGAGATCAGGCTGGTCTGGCGATGGAGTCGATCAGCCCCCTTCCCCAGAACTTCCTCAACGGCAAACTTGAAAGCGCCCTCAGTTTCAACCTGTCGGTGACGCGGTTGGCTTCTGGCACAGCAACCGGACTTGAGACCAAAACCTTCACCGCCTCGCTTGCGGCTCAACAATTCGCATCCCTGCCAGCCCTGATTACTGCAATCAATAGTGCCATCAAAACGGCTGCCATAGCCGCAGGCCTGGTGGAAACTAACGGCGAAATACCCATTGTGGATCTGCGTGGTAGCAACGTAAGGATTGGTCTACGGCCCCAATCAGGCTCCTACCGACTCAACTCCAGCCTAGCCCTGGCATTAAACACCACAAATTCTGTGGGATTGGGACAACTGGGTGACTTCTCGCTGCAGGCTGGCACAGTTAATGCCGTAGCACCGGCCACGATTCTCAGCCGTGCGGTTTCCACCAACCTCACGATTGGGTCGGCAACCAGCAACCTGTCCAACCTGCAATGGGATGGCGGACTGCGCAGCAGCAACAGTGATGCAAATAGCAGCCTGAGCTTGATCCTTAACCCTACGGCAAATGCCACCTTGAATCTCAATGCATCGATTGATGCGCCAATTGTGAGCCTTACCCCCAATGGTGGTACTGCTGGTAATGTTACAAACCTGCTCGGCAATCTCAACCTATTGGGTCGCACGAAATCGCTTGTGATTAGTCAGAGTGGCGATCTCAGCCTCGGTTCGCTTGCTGATACTACGGCTGCTAAGAACCTGCAATCTCTGACCTACCGCTCAACCGCCGGTTCCCTCACCCTCGCAGGCAGCAATCCGACAAGCTTGATGCCTACCTACAGCAGTAGAGCCAACCTCAGCCTGGAGGCCCATGGCAATCTCACCATCGGCCAGGGCAACCAGGCGCTGCAGGTGCTGGCGCCGAGCCTCACTCTTAAGAGCAATGCCACCATCACCATCGGTAGCGGGGCCATCCTTAAGGCCAGCACGAGCTCCAACCAAACGGCCTTTGCGATCACTGGCAAAACGGTAACCATTAAGGGCAGCCTGAACACGGATTCAACGGCAAATACGTCCATCTCAGCGACTAATGGCAGTCTTAATCTGGATGCCAGTGCCAATCTTATTGGGCTTAAGGGCAACCAAAGCTTCACTAGCATGGGTGCCACGAGCGATCTCATTCAAGCGACAGCTCTTGGCAGTAGCAATCTTACTGGCACGATCAAACTCACAGCAGGCCGTAATCTACAATCAACTGCTGCGATTACATCGACAGCCGCTGTAACGATGGTTGCAACTTCGGGCAATCTCACCACAGCCGCTGAACTGTTCACCACCAGCACAGGGGTTCTGATTGACAAGCTTGGCTATCGGGTCAATGCCAATGGCAGTTTTGTTAATCAAGCCGGTAGCATCCTTGCGGATTCAGAGCGACCCATCTTTGCGGATGTCGCCAACAACCCCTACAGCGGTGGTGCGATTCGTACCTCCAGCTTCACCGCCCAGGCCAACAATGGCAGCATAAACTTGAATGGCTCCCTCTATCCAAGCGCCACGGCATCCACGAGGCCCCTTTCAGCAACAGTCACAAACTTTGGTGAAAATGAAAATCAATTTACCATAATTAACCATGGCCTAAGCACAGGAACTGCTGTTCGCTATTACGGCAAACAATCTGGAGCCTTACTCCCCTTACAGGATGGTGGTCTCTACTACGTGATCCAAACAAGTGCCCATACCTTTAGGTTAGCTGCGAGCGAAATAGACGCCCGCAATGGCATTAATGGTATTCCGATGTTACTCAGCAAAGCCGCATCGCTGACAACAGGGCCCCTATGCACCTTTACCCCTGAATTAGTGCTTGGCAATAGCGCGGTCACTCTGACAGCGAAAAGTATCGAGCTGAGTGGCAATCTTCAAAGCCAAACCCTATCGGCAAGCAGCAGCACTGGGAATATCAGCTTGGTGAAGGAGGCCTGGGTCTATACAGGCACCAGCAACTTGACAATCCCCACAAGTCAGCACCTCCAAATTGGCCGCACCCGCAGCGATCTGCGCCGCGCCATTCTTACCACCACCAACCTCAACCTCACCAATCCCAATAGCCTGTCCCTCAACGGATTCCTCGACTTAACTCCAAGCGCTAATAGCTCCATGACCACCCTATCGCTGAGTTCTGCGGCGATCACGGGTGAACTCACCACGCCAGGCAACCTCACCCTCAACCTCACGGGCGGCCTCAGCGTCAGCAGGGCCGGCAGCATTGAAGCCGGTGGCGACCTAATCCTCAATGCGGCCAGTTTTAATCTTGACGCAGACGGCACCCGCCCCGGCTGGGAGTTGATCCAGATTCCGACCTTCACACCGATCATCGCCAATCAAAGCGTAGTGGTAGGCACAACCACTGCAGTTCAGCGGTTTAGCTTCTCCGGAGATGTAAAACTGCAGATCGATCCCTCCAGTGATGTGTTGACCTATGTAGGTGTGGATGGCAATGGCGTGCCCCATGGCCTCAACACAGACGACATCCTCTATTACCAAAATGGAGCCAGCAATGGCAGTGTTGGTCGCGCTGGCCTAACCAATACCAACACAACAGTGGCCGCTGAGGCAGTTGCCTACACTGTTGTTAAGCTTGACGATTACCGCTTCCAACTGAAGCGAAATGCTGTAGTTGTTGACCTCACCCAAGCCAGTGGGACGGGGGATGCACTAGTTGGCCTCAATACCGTGAATCAGAATGTAAGCACGACTACGACGGAAACCTTTGCGAATGGCACGGTTCCGGTCCAGGTTGGCAGTGATTGGTACACCTATGATCTCTCCTTAAACCAAGATGCCTATTACCGGCCTGCTACTGGTGAAATTCGTGAGTACCTAGTGGCCGGATCTGACTTCACCACTAGCCAGATCCATTGGACAAACGGGGCACCCACGAGTAATGATACCTGGGAAAATTACACCAATCAACAGCGCCAAGACGTTCTTGACCATCTTGGCTACAAGCCTCTTTATGCCACAAACTTGACCAATATTAAATCAAATACGCTCAGTAATGGGGTAACGACCTCTGCGTCCGTCGCCAACCCTTGGAGCGGCGGCTCCAACAAGATTCTGATGCCAAGTAGTGGGGATCTGGCCGGAATGGCGATTTATGGCACCACGGATGCAATCGCCAAGGTAGTGAGCAATGAAACCTTTGAAGGTTCAGCTACTACGGCTACTGAAGGCTGGAGCTTTGCTTCTGGTAGTCCGACGTTGACTAACAGTTCAAGATTGTCCCAGTTCTTGGGAGGTTTTGGCAATGGCCCGAAGGTTAACGGCCAAGATGCCTGGAAAACCTTTACGCTTGATGGAAGTGGCGGCACGGTGAGCTTTGACTTCCATCGCCTAGACAGCTGGGATGGTGAAAGCTTTAATGTCTACGCCAATGACGCCCAAATCCTAAGTAGCATGTTTAATTGGCACGACAATGTTGCCTCTGCTCGCTCCGGCAACACTAACGGCTATAGTTGGACGATTACCCCGATCACCAATAATGGACAAGGGGGACGATCTAGCCATCCTTATTGGACCCAGCAGAGCTTCCACATCACGATTGATGTTCCAAGTGGTGTGACCACCCTCAAGCTCGGCTTTGGCAGCAGTCTCAATCAGACTGCGGATGATGAGTCCTACGGCATCGACGCCCTCTCCGTTGTGAATGGCAGCCAGTTGCTTAGCGCTACATCTAGGGGGTCCACGACTAGCAGTGAAATCGTAGGCAGCTCCGTCGATAGTGCCAAGGTGCTTTACACCCAGACAAAGTCTGCACTGAAATCTACAACGTTAACGCAGACGATCAGCAATCCCAACGACCCGAATGCTGTTGCCCAAACGATCACAGCAGAAGTTAGTGACAACGAGCCTTTGGGTGGAACTGCCAGCGGCAGCGAATGGCGGGTTGGCTATGACAGCAATGGCCAGCGGAGCTATACCTTAAAGAGCTGGTCTCAAAATAATGATGTTGTTGTTGATAACTTTGACTCGGTTTCCGGCTGGTCAACGGCAACCGGTGTCGCCTCAACTGCAACGGACTCAACCTTTGGCTCCTACATGGGCCCCTTCGCGAATGGAGCCAAGGTGGCTGGCCAAGATGTCTGGAAAAATTACAGTCTTCCTGCCACTGGTGGCATAATCAGCTTTGATTTCTATCGCTTTGATACATGGGATCAAGAGAATTTCAACGTCTTCGCCAACGACACACAAATACTTAGCAGTAATTTCGTGTGGCACGATAATGTTACAACTACTCGCACTGGAAGCACTAATGGTTATAACTGGACGATTAATCCTATCGATAATTATGCCCAAGGCAGCAGAGTTAATCATTTTGCTTATACGCAGCAGCGCTTCCGAGTTGTAATTACAGTTCCAACCGGTGTCTCAAACCTGAAGCTCGGGTTTGGGAGCACACTCGACGGGGGAAACAATGACGAGTCCTATGGAATTGATAATGTATCTGTAACAAGTACTGCCGCTGTTACCCGCAGCCCCGACTGGGTATCGAACACTACATTTGACACCACCGCCTACCCTGGTTCTGGCTCTACAACGGCCTTTGGCTGGCATAAGGGCAATGCACCAGAGATCCCAGGGAACTCCAATACTGATGCCAACCAAAACCCCAACCTCTATGCGCCAACAAGCACCAGCACAAACCTTGATTACATCAAGAGTACGGCATCCCTTAGTAATATCCAATCGGCTGGTGCCTCAACCATTAATGTTGGCACCATCACGACCACCAGTGCTCCCATTGCCTATGTGGCATCCAGTGGAGCGGCTAACTATGATGATGCCAAGGCCAAATCATTGGCATTGCAAAATCTGGTAACGAGCAGTGCTACGGGTTTGAGCCAAACCTTCACGGGTCTTTCTAGCCTGGCAAGGTTAACAAATGATCAAACTCAAAAGGATGCAGCAGATGCGGTTGCACGTCAAAAAGCAGCCTATCAAAGTTTCTATGTCGATGGCTCCCAGTCATCGGAAACGGCGCCATGGTTGTATTCAGATGGCAATGCGATAGGCACCGGAACACAGACGATTACTAGTCCACAGATGACGCATTCTGAGCAAACATTTAAAAACTGGGCCACAGGCGTTGCAGGTTTTGAGAGAAAAATTCAAACACAAGGTGATGGTGGCAATTATAGCTTTACCCCTGACACTACTGTGGTATTCAGCCAAGATTTTTCCAACAACACGAATGGCTTTTTACATAATCATGGACGGAGTCCCATGGAATCACTCCGTTGGAATGATACTCGTGGCCAAGGTGTGCGTATGAACAAAGACGAAGAAGCTTATACTAAGATCCAGCTTAATTCCTCCATGCAGACCAAGATCACCTTTGATTTGATCACCATGGACCGCTGGAATAACGATGAGTTGTATATCCGCTTCTATTATCCTGGACTAGGTAATGCTGGCTGGCAAACATTTCAGAATAATTATTACAGCAACCGATACGAACCTGGCACCCGTACTCAAAATATTGGTAACGTAAACCTATCGGTGGCCCTTGAAGGCATGGGTCAAATCATGGCGGGCTCTCAATGGGAGAATGACTTGCGCGCAACCCTAACATTGCCATCCGGGCTACCTTGGGTTGAAATTGTGATCGACAATGGCCTTAATGATACCGCAGGTTTCTTGTTCATGGATAACTTTGTTGCCAAACAATCCGCTTCTGGCCAATACCTAGATACGGGAACAGGCTATATCCAGCAAACTGTGCCCAATATTTCTTGGTTGAGTGGTCGCCCTGATGACGGCTACACACCAGGCCAGGTTGCCCCATCAACCTGGTTTGATGGTACCGCTAATGTTCAGAACTACCTAGCCTTTGTCAGCCAACACAAAGTATTTGACGACCTAGGCTATAACCAAACACCCTATTACCTCTCCCAAGCCACTGCTGCCTGGGGCTCCAACCGCACCCTCGAAGAAACCTTTCATAATTACAACTATGATTGGACATCCGTGACCTGGAATGTTGTCGACAAACGGAATAATTTCAACTATAGCGTCACTTCAACGCCAACACCGATCGTCGAACAACAGATTGTTTATAGCCAAAGGGATGTGACCACTACCACGGTTGTCCCCACCCTGACTGCCAAGTCAACCATTCAAAATGTGTATGAAACGAAGACCGTTACAACCGGTGTTGTGACCACCTACAGCAACGACTTCAAACTTTCCGATGCCGTGCGTTTTGATAGTATCAAAGGCAAGACTGTTAGGATTAACACCACATCTGCCAATGCCAGCCAAATTTCTGGCAGCATTAAATCTACGGCACTCACCACTGATTCCGCCAGCGCATCGAACCTCGAGATCCGATCGACTGGGAGCCTTACCCTGGGATCGAATGCTCCAGCCATGGTTGATCCACTTCAATCAAACCTACTTGCCAATAGTTTCAACATTCAAGGCGCCGGTCTAACCGTTACCAAGAATGTGATGATCACTGGTAGTAATGGTAAGCAGGTTCAGAGCCTCAGCCTCAATGCTGGCAATGGCACCCTTACCCTGCTTAGCAGTCCGCATCCCGCTGAGCGGCTTGTGCTGAAGGGCCAAAACCTAATCCTGCCGGCCTCTGCCACAACAAAGCTCTATGCCAACGACATTGATATTGCCTCTGGGCTTACCTTCAAGGCCAATCAATCACTGCTTAATGGCAAACTGGAACTCGCCATTAACAGCGATGGCAGCGGAGCAGCATCGGGCGTAAGGCTCAATGGTGACGATGCCAGCAGCATCCAAACCTTTGATTCGCCCCTATCCGCCTGGACAACGGCTACGCCTGGATCGAGTGCCCCTCTCTACCTGTATAACCCAACCGGATCGACCACCAACGTAGCCCTGGGTTCCTTTGCCAATGGCGCCAAGGCTTCCGGTCAAGATGTGTGGACCAACCTCAACTTCAATCATCAAGGTGGCACCATTAGTTTTGATCTCAAACGAGTTGATTCATGGGACCATGAAAGATTCTATGTATTTGCCAATGACGTCGCCATTTTAGACACTGTTTTGGCCTGGGAGCTCAACGAAGTGACCGCACGAAGCGGTAATGCCAATGGGTACAGCTGGACAATCACACCGCTCAATGATTACAGTTCCGGTCCTTCGCCTACCCCTTTCTATGGCAATAGTCAAACGTTCCGCGTCAACATAAATGTATCCACATCTGTCACCGCCCTCAAATTGGGATTTGGCAGCAGCCTCAACGAATCAGTTGACAACGAATCCTACGCTATCGATAACATTAAGGCCAGAACAACCCTTGGCCAAGTTCTGATGGATGAAACCTTTGATTCCACCCTGGGCGGTTGGCAGCGGCCGAGCTCTGAGCATGGATCGCCGATCATGCGTCATGGCTCTACGGTTAGTTCCGACTATGTCATGGGGGGCTTTGCTAACGGCAGCAAAGACAGTCTCGGACGGGATATTTGGCGCGATTTAAGCCTTTCTGGTGATGGTGCCAGTATTAGTTTCGATTTTCTACGCCTAGACAGTTGGGATGGCGAAACATTCAAGATCTATGCCAACAATGAGTTGATCGCCTCAATTCCGTTCCTCTATTCACGCAATGAATCAACGCCGATCAGTGGCACTACGGCCAGTGGCTATCGTTACGCAATGGTGCCCTTGTCGACTTTGGACCTGAATGGGAACGCTCTCGTTGACCAAAAATTCAAAGTCGTTATCGATGTGCCGGTTGCTGTTACAACGTTAAGGATCGGTTTCGGCAGCACGCTTGACCAGAATTCTGCCGATGAAAGCTGGGCTATTGATAATTTCCGCGTCAATGACACGCTGTATGTGTCCGCACTTCCCACCGCGTCTGCCACTCGAGCTGCAATCCCGATTGAGATTATTGCCACTGGCAATGTGATGCTACCCAATAGCACTACAAATGATCTCAATTCAAGTAACGACCTGGCAATTTCAGTTCAAACTCGTGGCTCGATTAGCAAAGGGTTGCCCTACAATTCCCAAACCTCCTCCACAAGGTCAACCTCCATTCGCTCAGCTGTTTATACCGCTGCCCTGGCCTTCACCTCTGCAGCATGGCGTTTGTTGAGACGGTAGTTGTTTAATTGCCCCTGCTCGCCAGCCCCCGCCAGTCCCGCTCCATTGCTTCAATCGCCCGATAGCCCTGGCGACAAAGAAAGGCCCGGCGGGCCAGGTGTTGCAAGCGCTCAGCGCTGATGGCATCGAGGCTGCTGTCCTGGAGCAAGCTCGAAGCCTGCTGCCAACTAGCCGGACTCTCGCCTGGACCCGGCGGCGGCGGCAAGTCGCCCGGCTGCTCCAGGCAGAGGATCCATTGGCGGAGGCGCTCGGCTCCGTAGCGCAGCATCTCAGCCTCGGCCTGGTGCAGGGCCAGCAGGGCCGCCAGCTCCTGGCGCGGGGTCGGTTGGCGGGCCAGGCCGTCGATGCTGCCGATCAACAGGGAGCCGGTGCGATCGAGCTGGCGCAGCAAGCGATAGAGGGGGTGGAGCTGGGGGTTGGTGCCCAGTTCATTGGCCACCTCCGGCAGCAGCCGGCGCAACTGCAGGAGTGTCTGGCGCCGCTGCAGCGCCAGTTGGTCAGCGCGAAACCTGGCAGGGGTGTGGGTCGGCGCTGATCGAACGGTTGCAACGGTTGCAACGGTTGGGGTGAGGTTGCCCCCAGGGCTCGTCGCCGGTTGCCCCGGCTCGGGGTCAAGCCGCTGGGCCGCCTCCTGCAGGTCGCTCGCCAGCCCCGCTAACAGGGAGCACCAGAGAGCCCTGGAACTAGCAATCGCCAGGGAGGGCCAGAACAGGCGCAGGCTCCACATCGCCACCAGGATCCCCAGGCAGGTCCAAAACAGCCGCAGGGGGATCCAACTGGCCAGCTGGTCGCTGTGCACCAGCCAGCCCATGATCACGATGAAGCTGCCAACCTTGTACCCCTTGATGCCCAGCCAGCCGCCCAGCAAGCGCAGCAGGCTCAAGGCCACGGCGATCGCCAGGGGGAAGGACCAACTCTGCATCGGCCCGTAGCCCACCAACACCACGGCCCCCCCCAGCAGGGTGCCGGCGATCCGTTGCCGCGCCATGGACAAGGAGCTGCCATAGGTGCCCGTGCAGACGGCTAAAACCGCCTGGGGCAGGTACACACCAAAGGCCAGGGGTGTGATCGCCGTGAGACCGGTGGCCAGGCCGGCGGTGATGGCCAAACGCAGGTCAGAACGGGTGATCAGCATGGGGCTGAAGGCCCTGGGGAGGACAACCCTGGGGAAACGGCTGGGGTTAGAGCTCCTGGCAGCTGCGACCTGGACTTCGGCTTAGCCATCGCCAGGGCGGGGCCGCTGGAGTCGATCAGGTTGAGGCTGCGCAGGCTGGCCAGCAGGGGGCGCCATTCCTCGCCGATCGCCAACATCAGCAGCTGGGGTAGGGCCAGCTGGCCCGCCAGGCGGCGCCAGGCGTCCGCCTCCCTGGGGCCGGCCTGGCGGCCCGGATCCACCCCTGGCCGATCGAAGACAGACGGACGCCTTGAAGCAGGGTCGCCCTCCAGGGCCTGGGCCAAGTTGGCCAAACTGGCGGCGAAGGGGTCGGGCCCGGACGGGGCGTCCCCTGGGCCGGCGGCAGGGCCCCCAGTCCAGGAGTGGGGCAGGAGCATCAGCAAGCGCTCCCACTGAATCCAGTGGTGAAGGAGGTGTTGCCAGAGCAGCTGGCGCTGGGGCCAGTGCTGGCGCAGAAACCGCCGGCCCTGGGGGCCATGGAGTTCCTGCTGCAGCAAGGTCTCTAGTTCCACCAGTTGGGCGGTGAGCTGGGCCGGGGCCAGGGGTTCGGGCCGGGTGCCTGCACCGACGAGCCAGCGCTGGTAAGCGCCCACCTGGGCGGCCATCTGCCGCCTGATCTCCAAGGGAATCGCCTCCAGGCGGGCCCCCTGATTGCGGGGCCAGAGCAGCAAGCCCACGGCCAGGGCCACCACCGAGCCGAGCAAGGTATCCAGGCTGCGGTTGAAGACGTAGTCCCAGTTGAGTTCCTCGTGGCCAGGAATCATCAAGAACATCAGACTCACCAAGGTGGCCACACCACTGGCCGATTGCCAGCCCGCCATCCTCAGCACCGGCAGGATCAGCAAAAACGACACCATCACGCCGATCCAACCTGAAAGGATCGTGTGAACCAGAAAGGTAATCAGGCCGCCGGCGATGGTGCCCAATAACCGGGCGGATGCGGACTGCACGGTCTGGGCGTCGTTGTCATCGACAACAAACACCACCGCCATCAGCGAGTACCAGACATAGGTAATGCGCTCGCACCAGATGGCTATGGCCGCCGTTAGGAAGGTGGCGATGCCGATCTTGAGAGCGTTACGGAGTAGCAGGGAGTTCAGCACGGGTCTGCCCTGGAACGGGCGGGGGCCATCGCGGCAGATCTCTATCTAAAGGGAAGGCTGGCTTAACAGGTGCGGATCCGCAAACCTGGGGGCCGGAGCCCGAGGGCGGACCCCCTCGGCTCCCGAGGCCCGGCCCTTGGAGCCAGGGGATCCCCCATGGCTGGCTCAGGGCCGTTCGGGCACGCCGAAGGCATGGATCAGGGCATCGCCCCAGCTGTTGATCCCCTCCAGGGCATGGTCATCAGCGCTGTGGATAGCCTTGGCATGCTCCCGCAGCAGGGTGGCCTTCGTGAACTGGTGGCCACGGCTGGCGGCTAGGGCTACCACCTCATTGGCGCTACCGGCGCCCAACACATGGGCCTGAAGATCGCTATCGGCGTGGACCAGGGCAGCAAAGGCCTTGATGGCATCAACGGACACGGCAAATTAGCCAGATGGACCGTTCCATTTAGCCATGGTGCGCAGGCAGGGGGGCGAGATCCTGGACTGGCCTGGGACCCATCGGCCAAGCCGGTGCTGTGACGATCCGCCCACCTAGGCGCGTCTATGGCTCCTAGGGGCCTGCGGACTCGGCAAAACCGGATACCTTGGCTGGGGCTCGAAATCAATCTCAATGGCAGTGGAACGGTTCTTCCTGGAGTTGAACCCCCCGGATGAGGAGCTGCGCTCCCGTCCCCATGTGGTTGTGGTGGGGGGCGGCTTTGCCGGACTCAAGGCGGTCCAGGCCCTGGCCGGCCAGCCCGTGCGCGTCACCCTGATCGACAAACGCAATTTCAACCTGTTCCAGCCCCTGCTCTATCAGGTGGCCACCGGCCTGGTCGCCGAATCGGATGTGGCCTCCCCCCTGCGCCTGCTGGTGGGCCAGGCCGCCAACGTGCAGATCCTCCTGGGCGAAGTGGTCGACATCGACCCCGTGGCCCAGGAGGTGTTGTTCAACGACCGGCACTATCGCTACGATCACCTGATCTTGGCCACGGGCTCGGGCAGCACCTACTTCGGCCACGAGGAATGGCGGGCCCTAGCACCGCCAATGAAGATCCTCGAGCACGCCGATGAGATCCGCCGGCGCGTGTTGATGGCCCTCGAGGAAGCGGAGCAAACCCCCGACCTGGTGCGCCGCCAATTCCTACAGACAGCCGTAGTGGTGGGCGGTGGCCCCTCCGGCTGCGAACTGGCCGGCTCCTTGATCGAACTCATGCGCCATGCCCTGGAGCGCGATTTCAAACAACTCGACATCGCCCATTGCCGGGTGATCCTGGTGGATCCCGGCGATCGGGTGCTGCGGGCGATGCATCCCAGCCTCTCAGCCGCCGCCGGCAACCACCTGCGCAACTGCGGGGTGGAGTTGCTGCTGGGGGGTCGGGTGCAATCGATCGAACCGGGCCGGATCACGGTGAAAACCGAGGACGGCGACCGGGTGCTGGAGGCGGCCACGATCGGCTGGACCGCGGGCGTCAAGCCCTCCCACCTGGGCAAACTGCTGGCCGAACGCAGCGGCTGTCCCTTGGATCGTAGCGGCCGGGTGGAAGTGCAACCCGATTTCTCGATCCCCAAGTTCCCCACGATCCGCGTGGTCGGTGACCTCACCAACTACAGCCATACTGCGGATGCCAAACCCCTGCCGGGGATGGCCGGGCCGGCGGTGCAGATGGGCACCTGGGTGGCGAAGGATATCCTGGCAAAGATCAGCGGCAGCACCCACAAACCGTTTCGCTGGTTTGATTTCGGCAGCATGGCCGTGGTCGGCCCCCTCTATGCCGTGGCCGACCTGCGGGGCCTACGGGTTTCCGGCCTGCTGGGCTGGCTGCTTTGGGGTGTGGCCCACCTGGCCTTTATGCCGGCCAACGAAAACCGGCTCACCCTGCTGACTAAATGGCTTTGGCAGATCGCCACCCGCGAGCACGCCTCCCTGCTAATCACGGGGCATCCAGACCAACACATGGGTGTGGAGGTGGGATTGGAGCGGGCGGAACGGGTCATTGACCCACCAGCGACGACCTCGAAGCCATCCTCCGAGACATCATCTGACGCCACGGCATCCCCTAAAACTGGGCTGTTGACTGAGAACAGGGCCCCATCCGAAACCGAGGTAACCCCAGAAACCGGAAATTCAGCGGGGATCGGGTCAGCAACTGGCACGATGCAATCAGGTCAATCCTGAAGGGTGATGGCCGCACCTAGACGACGATGGCGGCAAGCTCGGACCGCCTGAGGCAATGGAAGCAGCGGGCTAAACAAGCCCTAGGCCAGGGCGTGCTTTCCATGGTCCTTGTCGGGGTATCGGCAACACCGCTCTGGGCCCAGTCCAGGGAGCCCAGTCAAAACATTGACGCAATGGCCTCCGTACCAGAGGCGTCATCGACCCAAAGAACAGGCCAAGGTCAACCACCAAGGCCCAGCAGTTTGAACAGCGATAGGGCCAGCATTGGCGTTATTGAACTGCCGCGAGGATGGCAACCCCTACGCAATCTGCAGCCCCAAATCGGCTGGTGGCAAGTGGGCCTAAGCCTCAACGGCCAACTAATCTCGCCCCTAAGCGACGGCGGCAACGCCACCGCCAATGCCACCACAAGCTTAGATCTCACAACGATCATGGGCACCGGACTCAACCGCCGCCTGCCCAGGCATGAACTCGACCGTTGGAGTCTCAATCTGCACCTTACAAATTACAGTAGCTCAAGCAATTTTGGGGCCGAAGTAGGTTTGGTCTCGAGCCAGTTCTATCCCCAAAGCCTATTTCAGAGTCCGTCGGGTCTGTGGCTCCAGGGCCTGTGGCTGCAGCGCAATGGTCTTCCCCATGAACGCCTGGCCCAGCTCAAGCTCGGAAATCTCAGCCTTGGCAACAACTTTTTACACGGAGATGCTTTGAACCTCTATGTCAACAGCCTAATTAATGCCCACAACGGCGTTAGTTTGCCGGGGGTTCCTTACGGTCCGCTCAATGCCCTCGGAGCCATCGCTACCGTTAGGCTTGGACCGTTGCAAGGGCATACCCAGGAGACCAACAAAGCGGGTCTAATGGGCGGAAGCTTGCGATTTGGGATTTTTCAATTAGATGCAGCACGCAATAACAGCACCTTCCGGGGCTTAAACCAGACCATCAGTCCAGGGGACGGGCTCCTGGAACTAGTCGAATGGCAGTGGCCCCTTGCCAAGCGCATGAGTCACTGCGAAGACGGCAAGCAAGATCCGATTGTAAAAAAAACAAACTCGAGCACAGCAAACGACCAAACCAACGACAAACAAGCGATAGCGGCCAACCAGGCTGGACGCTTTATCGCCCCCTCGGGATGTCTGACCAGCCAACTGTTGCAGAACCAGTTGCCTGAACCCATCCTGCAGGTCACGATCTACAACGCTAACTGGGGTTTTTCTGGTGTGAACGGACCGTCGATCCAAGGACTGGCTCCGCCCGGCCAAATCCCCACAGGCAAACAGGCGAACGGAATCGGCCTCTACCTAGCCGTTCCCACACCCATACCCCTGGGCTTTGCCAGTCGAATCTGGCTATCGGGCTCCCTCTCGGGTCCCGCGACCATCAATCCTTACCCGGGCTACCTCGCAGGGGGCTGGATCGGCCAGGGGCTCATGCCGAATCGTCCTCAAGACCTATTAATCCTGGGCCTGGCTGGATCCTCTACCAGCCCCGACCTCCAACCCAACCAGCCAGGACAGGCGGTGCTGGAGTTGAGTTATCAACTGCAACTAACAAGCAAGCTATCGGTCCAGCCCTACACCCAATTACAAAGTGGAATACCAAGTCAGGGGCCCCTCTGGACCTTGGGAATGCAATGGAATTGGAATCTTTAAAAGCTCAAGCCCTGGCCAATTGCAACAGCAAAAGGCGACAGAACGGCCCCTTAGGCAGGCCTTAGGAAACCAGAATCCCAAACCATGCCGAGGACTGGGTAGGGAGCAATCAAGGATTGACCAAACGGGGCTAGGCAAAGGAATAGGAAACTGTGTCAGGAGACAACAACCAAAGGGCAAGAATCGACCATAATCGATCAAGCGCGCTTAGATTGGCTGAAGCAATTAATGCAGACATGCAGGCGCAGCCTAAACAATCCCTACTGATCGGCTCAGTCTTCATTGTTCTTGCATTTTTGGCCAATACGATCCAAAGCGTATTTGGCAAAGCAATTGAAGGCAGCGTAAGCGTAGAAATGTTTAGCTGGGTCACCTTTTTAAGTGCCCTGGTCGTCGTCACGATCATTGTGGCGCTGCGTCGCTTCCAAGATCTCAAAACCTTGGCGCTGCCCATGCACCTGTTGCGAGGGGGAACCGGCATCTCTGGGTTCCTGCTCTTTATTGGCGCCGCCCAGATGACTAGCCTGATGAACGCAAACGTGTTGCTTAATACTACACCTATATTTATTCCGTTGCTGGCCATGGCCTTTTTGCACAACCACATCAACAAGCAACTGTGGCTGGCGATTGCCCTGGGGTTTGCCGGCATGGTCATCATTGTGAAACCAAGCGCCACCATCTTCACCGATCCCGGCAACCTGCTGGGCCTGCTGGCCGGCTTTGTCACAGCCATCGAGTTTCTAGCGGTGAAAAAACTTGACGATAGCGATTCGCCCCTCACCCAGATGTTTTATTTTCTGCTAATCGGCAGTGTGATCTGCAGCATTATGGTAACCGGCAAACTCCAAGCACTATCAGCAACCCACTTGCTAATGATGCTTGCCACGGGCGTTTGCCTGGTGCTTTTCCAATTCCTTTTGATCAAGGCCTACATGTACGCCAAACCGCACGAAATCGGAGCCTTTCAATACAGCTCCGTGGTGTTTGCCGCCATCCTCGGCTGGGTGGTCTTCAAAGAATCCCTGGACGCGGCCACCATTATGGGCACGGTTCTGGTCTGCATTGGTGGCTACCTGAGCATCAGCGGGCGCAAGGAGAATGGGGAGGAAACGACGGACAGCACAGGGCTGCTCAGCGGTTCCTGAGAAGGGGGTTGCTGCAGGGAAACACCAACCCTGGACATAGCCTTCAAAAATCCGGCCCCTAAAAAAATCTGCAATAAATCAGGCAAAACATCCCGATCAGCACCAAATCGGACCTAGCAAAGCAGTCATGGGCGCCATTCAACGCATCAGCAGCATCGGCCACAATTGTCCCAACGGCGCTGCCAGTAGCCAGTGGTATGCCAAAACCCTGGGCTTTCAGGAGCTTGATCAAGAAAGCTTCAGCGGTGGATGGCTCGCGGAGCTTCTGCAAAGCCCCCAGGCTGCGATCGAGCGCTGTCGATTGCAATTGGGACAGGAAATCTTGGAGCTTTGGCAATTTAATCCGGCCATCCCCGCTGGGGCAAACCAAGCCCTTAGCGCCCTAACGACCTGCCCGGCCGGAAACGATGCCGCCTTTCAGCACATCTGCGTCGTCACCAGGGATCTAGCCCAGGCCTTTGCCCTAGGCGCCTGCGATTCTAAGCAGATCTCCAACGCCCCCCAACGGCTGCCCGATTGGAACCCCGGGGCCGGGGGCATCTGGGCGGTGAAGTTTCAAGATCCCTCTGGCCATCCGCTCGAACTTCTGCAATTTCCACCCAACAAAGGCAATCGCCGCTGGCACGAAGCTGGGCCTGCCAGCCAGATCCTCGGCAGGGTCCAAGACGAGACCGGACCAAGCCTATTTCTGGGCCTCGATCACACCGCCATCAGCGTCGCGGACACGCAGCGGAGCCTTCAGTTCTACGGCGACCTCCTTGGCATGACCCTGGCCGGTCAGGGGCACAACCATGGGCCGGAACAGGACGGGATGGATGGGCTGGTCGACACTGATGTGTTAATCAGTAGCCTCCATCCTGCCGGCGAAGGCATGGGGATTGAACTGCTCAACTACCGCAAACCCGGTGGGGGCAAGCGTCCCCGGACCAATCCCCAAGCCAGCGATGCGTTCGAATGGCGCATCAGCGCCATAGTTGACGACCTAGTCGGCCTCCACGAACGGCTAGGGGGCAACCCAGGGGTCCAGCAGCTGGGACCCCTCGTTTCAGTGCCAGCCGGCTTCGGCCCGGGCAAACTGGCCTGCCAACTGCGCGATCCCGATGGCCACGCCCTGTTGCTGTTCGCCGATCCCAACAGCTGACCAGGACTACCGGCCTAGACCTACGAAAAAGCAGCTAGGACGCATAAACATCGAGTTTGAGTTGATCTCCGATCAGGTCTTTTCTATGAAGACTTAACACCCTGGCAGGGCCAAGCTGGCTAGCTTTAGGTTGCAAGTTAGCTGCAAACCCTTGACTAGCTCCAATCCCCTGGAAGGCAAGACCTTTTCCCACCTGCTCCAGGGCAAAGTCGCCATCGTCACCGGCGGCAATAGTGGCATCGGCAAGGCCATTGTCGAATATCTGGCAGAACTGGGCGCCCAGGTCGTGATCGACTATCGCTCCCACCCAGAAGCCACCGAAGAACTGGAACGGGAGATCGGCTCCTACGGAGGCTGCAGCTTTGGCGTGCAGGCCGATGTCTCCAATCTGGACGACATCCAACGGTTAATCGATGCAGCCGTAGCCCAATACGGCCGCATTGACGTGATGGTCAATAACGCCGGCGTGGAAACTCGCACCTCCGTGCTGGACACCACTCCCGAGCAATACGACAAGGTGCTGGATGTCAACTTGCGCGGGGTGTTCTTCGCGACCCAGTATGCGGGCAAGCAGATGATCGCCCAGGGGGGCGGAGGCCGCATTATCAATATCTCTTCGGTGCACGAGGATTGGCCCATGCCTGGCAACACGGCCTACTGCCTAGCCAAGGGCGGCGTGCGCATGTTGACCCGCACCGCAGCCCTGGAACTGGCGCCCCATGGCATCACCATGGTCAATGTGGGCCCGGGGGCTGTGGCCACGCCCATCAACGACTCCACCATGAATAACCCTGAACTGATGGCCAAACTGAATGCCGCCATTCCCCTTGGCCGCATGGCCAGGCCGGAGGAAATCGCCAAGGTGGTGGGCTTCCTCGCCAGCGATGGCGCCAGCTATATCACCGCCACCACGATCTTTGCCGATGGCGGCATCATGCAAAGCAGCCCCGGATTATAAGAAAAGAGTAGAAATGGGGGCCATCGCCGGCATTGATTTGGCCCCCTTGTTCGAGCAAGCACCAGATGATTGAATTTCAAAGTTTTTAGACAATCAATTTCCGTTCCATCAAGCTGTTGCCATTCCAAGTTGATGACTGCACTCACCACCCTGCTTTTCCCCCAGACACCGGAAGGGGCATCGGCATGGGCCCTTTTGCTACTGCGGGTCTTCCTGGGGCTCTGCTTCATTCGCCATGGTTGGCCAAAATTGCGCAACCTGGACACCTGGTCAACGGCGATGAAAACCCCCAAGTGGCTCTGCTTTCTTTCGGCCTTTTCAATGTGGGGCGCCGGCATTGCCCTGATCCCAGGCGCCTTCAGCACCCTGGCCGCCTTCGCCATTTTGGTGTCCATGGCCTATGCCATGGTGCTTGAAATCTCCGGCGGCACACCCTTCATCGCCCCCGATCCCTACCAAATTCCCAAGGGAGACTATGCCGGTCCCATGGGAACAGGCGAGCCCCCGAGCTGGGAAAAGGCGGCGATGTATGTGGTGATGTGCCTGGTGGTGATGGCCTGCGGTGGCGGATTATTTAGCCTCGACAGCCAGATCGTCGCGCCCCTGGTCTCAAGCCTGCTGGCCTGAAACCAGGCATGGACCTAGCGCTAGAAGCGCTCCTTGAGGTGGTCCCCCACCCGAATCGCATTGGCAATGGCGGTGAGGGAGGGGTTCACCGCAGCGATGCTCGGAAAGAAGCTGGTATCCACGACATAGAGATTGTCGAGGTCGTGGGCCTTGCAATTGATATCCAGTACCGACGTAGCCGGATCATTACCAAAGCGGCAGGTGCCGGCTTGGTGTCCCACGGCAGCAATCGCCATAGAGCTCTTAATATAAATCTGACGTTCGATTAAATGGTTTTTGAGATAAAGTTGGTCAAGCACTGAAAGCAGCTTGGCATAGAGCTTGTTAGCGCCAGTCTGATTGTTGGGTGTGTAATTTAGGGTAATTTGGCCCGTACCATCCACGGTGACCCGGTTGCCTGGATCAGGCAGATCTTCGCTGGAGATCCAGAAATCAACAGCATGCTCAGCAATTTTATCCATGCTCCAACCAGGCATCAGGAAGGTTTCCAAGGGCGCATAGCCCTTCATGATCTCACCGTTGGTCTTCCCCGTCATCTGGATATTTCCCATGGGGTAATCGAAGTCGTCGCTACCGAAATACCAATCGTTAATGCAAACAGTTTTTTGAAAGGTGGTGAGATTGGGTTCATGGGATAAAGCCACCATCGCCTTGCTGTTGTGGAACATATAATTACGACCAACCTGATCGGAGCTGTTGGCCAGACCATGGGGATGCTTGTCATTGGCAGACATCAGCAATAGGCGGGCACTGTTAGCAGCGCCACAGCTGACCACAACGATCTCGGCCGTAAACGTGAGGGGCTCGCCATCCCGTTCCAGTTCCACCCCGGTCACCTTGCGGCCACTTGCATCGGTGGTTAGCCGTTTGACCTGGGAACGGGTGAGCAAGGAAACGTTGCCTGCCTCTAATGCCGGCCGCACCGAACAAACTTCCGCATCACCTTTGGCATGGACAAGACAGGGAAAACCGTCGCAACAATTGCAACGCACACAACGGCTATAGGCAGGATTGAGCTCATCGAGCATCACGCCCGTGGGTGCATGGCAAGGATTCAGGCCGACGCTGCGCAGGTCATCGACCAGCTTCTGCATGCGCGGCTCGTGGGAAATCGGCGGATGGGGGTAGGGCGCTGAACTTGGTGGATCAGTGGGATCTTCACCACGCAATCCATGCACATGGAAGAGTTCTTCAGCCCGTTGGTAATAGGGCTCGAAATCGCTGTAGCGCAGGGGCCAGGCAGGCGAAATGCCATCGTGATGATGAACCTCCTCAAAATCCCGCTGTCGCAACCGGAAATGGGCAGCCCCATACATCTTCGAGGCTCCGCCCACAAAGTAATGGCTACCGGGCTGGAAGGGTTTGCCCTTACCATCGAGCCAGGTGTCTTGCGAAACATAGCGACCCTTCTGGAAAACCTCGGTGGCATTCCAGTTTTCAGGCTCCCTCGGCAACCAGTCTCCCCGCTCCAGAATCAACACCTTCAGACCGGTTCCCGCCAATTGGCGGGCCAAGGTGCCACCACCGGCACCACTGCCGATGATCAGCACATCCATATGTTTGTCAACGGGAATGGTGAATTGATCGGGGCGGGGAAGAGAGGCAACCATGGCAACGTCGATTGATACCATAACAATAGGAGTAAATGCGAGAAAAATCCTTAGGACTTTCTATGCCCTTGATCAGCCAAAAGGCGATAACGATCAGCTGAGTGGATAGCGGCTCAACTGGGTGATCATCTTGCACACCATGGCCGTCCATCCGGTCTGGTGACTGGCACCAACACCTGAGCCATTATCGCCATTGAAATACTCATTAAAAAGAATAAGATCGCGCCAATGGGGATCATCTTGGAACAAGGTTTGCTTGCCATTAAAGGGGCGCTCGCCCTCATCGTTGCGACGGAAGAGGTTCACCAGCCGATCCTCAAGTTGAAGCGATGCATCCCAGAGGTTGATCCAGTTCCCAGAACGGGTTGGGAACTCCACCTTTAGGGTGTCCCCATAATAGTGACCGAACTTTTGGAGGGATTCAATGATGAGATAATTGATGGGCATCCAAACCGGACCACGCCAGTTCGAATTGCCGCCAAACATGGCAACGGGACTATCGGCAGGACTATAGCCAAGCACCTGGGTTTGGGACCCTTCGGTAAAACTGTAGGGCTCGTCTTCATAGACCTTCGAGAGGGAGCGGATTCCATAGGGCGACAGGAACTCATCCTCATCGAATAGTCGCTCACAAATGCGGCGTAAGCGGTCCTCCGGCACCAACGCGAACAGAATGCGGTCATTGCACCATTGGCCCAAATGGGACGCTAGCCAGGTGGGAGTGGTGCGTTCATGCACGAACCATCCCATGCTATTGATTACGTCTAAAACGGGTAAACGCAACACCGTGGCCACATCGAAACTGGCCACCGCCAGTAGGGGAACCAAACCGGAAACAGAACGCGTGCGCAGATAATCGGTGCTTCCATCCACCCGCTTGATCACATCGTAATAGAAGCCATCCTCCTCATCCCAATTCAGGTAATTACGTGTACCCTTAGTGTTAAGCGTAATCGCCAACTGCACAAAATCATTGACAAATCGTTCGCAAATATCACTATATTCAGGCTCCTGCAAACTCAACTCAACACAGATACTCAGCATATTGAGACTCAGTGATGCCATCCAGGCGGTGCCATCGCATTGCTCAATAATGCTACCGTCATCAAGCGGAAAACGGCGATCAAATACAGCAATATTATCTAGGCCAAGGAAACCACCCTCAAAAAGGTTATCACCGGAGCGGTCATTGCGATTGGCCCACCAACCGTACTCAAGCAACAACTTTCGCAAAGCAGCCCTTAGAAATGGCAGGTCTGGCTCATCATTCGCGGCACGATCAATCTGAAAAATTCGCATGGCCGCCCAGGCGCCAATCGGGGGATTCGGATCGGAAAGGGCCCATTCGTAGGCCGGCGTCTGGGCATTAGGGGCCGTGTAATGGGGACTGCGTAACAACAAACACTGGTGCTTAGCCATGGCCGGATCAAACACGGCGAAAGAAACAGCGTGGAACATCAAATCCCACTGGCAGAAATAGGGATACTCCCATGAATCAGGCATGGAAATAATGTCATGGGCATGCAAGCGTCTCCAGTAGGCATTTTCGCTATGGTGACGCTCTGGTGGCGGAGTGGGACCGGTGGGATCCCCTTCTAGCCAACGCAAAACACTCCAACCATAGTATTTTTTACACCAAAGCAAACCGGCGGCACCACTGCTATGAATCAGTCGGTCATCGCCCTGCATGCAGGACACTTTGCTATCAAAAAAGATTTGGCATTCATTCTCGCGCTCACTAAAAATCGATTGAAAGGCCTCGCCAAAGGCAGGTTCAGCATGGACACTAGAACGCAAGCGGCACTCAACAATCCATTCTTCGCCACTGGCTAAAGTGTGACGAAGCAAACGGGCAGCCTTCGTACCCTGCTGGGCTGGATTGATCGCAGAAAGCTCGCCATCAACCACATAACGATGGAAACCATCCTTCTGAAATGGCCGCAAATCGTCTTCACCGAAAATCCTCTGGGAATTAGTTTCATTATCGGTAAATATCCATTCACCAGGAGAATTACAGGCCAGGCTATAGGAACCCAGTTCTCCCTCTGGGTCAGTGCAAAGGGTGTCATCCTTGAGCACAATTGGCCGCTCCACCTCGTCGGGGTACCCCCAACTCCAGGTGTTGCGCAGCCACAAGGTCGGCATCAGGGTCAGAGGCGCCGCCACTGGCCCCCGATTGATAACTCGAATGCGAATTAAAATGTCATCGGGAGCAGCTTTTGCGTACTCAACGATGACGTCAAAATAACGGGATTCCTCAAAAATCCCCGTATCAACAAGTTCATACTCAGGTTGATCACGCCCCCTCTCACCATTAACCCTAACAAGTTTGTCATAGGGGAATTCAGACTGGGGGTACTTATAGAGTCCCCGCATAAAGCTATGGGTGGGAGTATTTGCTAGATGATAGAAGTAATCCTTGATGTCCTCGCCATGATTCCCTTCTGGATTGGACAGACCATAGGCCCGTTCCTTCAAGATAGGATCGGCCCCATTCCAGAGGGCAATCGCAAAGCAAAGTCGGCATTGCTCATCACAAATCCCCAGCAAACCATCTTCACCCCAGCGATACACGCGCGAACGGGCGTGGTCATGGGGGAAATAGGCCCAGGCATTACCATCAGCGGAATAATCCTCCCGTACGGTTCCCCATTGACGGTCGGGTAAATAGCTACCCCACAGTCCCCAGGCGGACAGGCCATTATCCCGTTCGGCGATGCGCCGATGTTCAGAGGTCTCAAGCAACATGGCGGTTACAGCAGTTCCTTCAGGTGGTCAGCGATGCGAATCGCGTTAGCAATCACGGTGAGACCAATACCCACGCTGGGGCAGCTCGGCAACACACTGGCATCGGCAATAAAGAGATTGCTCACCTCATGGCTTTGGCCCTGCAGATTCACAACCGACGTGGCCGGATTACTCCCCATGCGACAAGTCCCCAAAGCCACACCCAGCACGGACAAGGGAGCTTGGCCGCGGGGGTGGGTAGGGGCCGCCTTGACCACCTGGGTCAGGGGATCACTCTCAGCCGCCTTGAGACAATCAATCCAGCGATACACGAGGCGATCATGGGCCTCGAGGTTGTTGGCCTCGTAGTGGATCTGCACCTGGTCCCCCCGCAGGCTGATGCGGTTGTGGGCATCTGGGGCCACCGCAGTCATGGCCCACCAGGTGATCGAACGGGATGCCAGCTGCTCAAGACCGAAGTCAGGCATCAACTTGCTGACTAGCGACAGCACCGGTGGGGACTCGGCAAACAGGCCGTCCTGCAGCACTCCGCCTCCACTTTGGATATGGCCGAGGGGGAAATCAACATTCTGATCACCCCAATAGAAGTCATTGATGCCCAAGCTGCGCTGATCGTGGGCGCGACCGGGACGGGCCGCCAACTGCAGGATGGAGGTGAGCTGGGGCTTCATCAGGTTGCGGCCAACCTGATCGGACCCATTGGAGAGGCCGTGGGGATGGCGTCCATCGGCGGAGCGCAGCAACAGGGCAGCCGTGTTGATCGCCCCGGCGGCCAACACCACCAGGTGGGAGCGAAAGAGCCAACGGTCGCCGTCAATCTCGGCCTCAACGGCCTTCACCTGGTTGCCACTGGGATTGGTGTGCAACTGGCGTACCCGGGCGCCCGTGCGAATCGTGATCGCCGGATTGGCCTGGGCAGGGGTAACACCGAACACTTCGGCATCGCCGCAGGGATGGCTTTGGGATTCAGACCAGCTCAAGGGCAGGTCATAGGCGCAGATTCCCTGGCGCTCAAAGGCGGCCCGCAACTCTTCCATGACCGGCTCAATCGGCCGGGGGGCCCAACCGTAATCCACCTGGCGGGGAGGCTCGGTGGGATCCACCCCAGCCTTGCCGTGGACCCGGTAGCTGCGTTCAGCCCGGTCGTAATAGGGGGCAAAATCTGCATAGGTCAACTCCCAGGCCGGGGTAGGGCCCTTCTGCAGACGCAGGCCGCCAAACTCTTGTTCACGCATGCGCTCAAGCACGCCCCCCCAAATCTTGGTATTTCCCCCCAGGCCATACAGCATCTGGGGCGGAAAGGGATCGCCATCGGTGCCAAACCAGGAGTCCTTCGGATGGAAGCGCTCTTTCCGAAACAGTTCGGTGCCCGTGCTGGTGAGCTCCTCTGGAGGGATCGACTGACCCCGCTCGAGCACCAGGACAGAGCGGCCGCCATCGGCCAGTTCCGCAGCCAGGGTGGCACCGCCGGCACCCGTGCCGATCACGATGACGTCGTAGTGGCGATCCTCAATGATCATGGCTGAAAAAGGGGCAATTCAGGGATAGATTGAACGGTAAAATTTAGCCCTGCCAAACATAAATCAGCAGGAACAGCACAATCCAGATGACATCAACGAAGTGCCAGAACAGGGAGGTGGCCTGAACCCCCTGCTCCCCACCCACATAGTTGCCAGGCAGGAACGATTTGACCAGCATCAGTCCCATCAGCAGAATGCCCGTGGCCACATGCAGGCCATGGAAGCCGGTCAGCAGATAAAAAGTGCCCCCAAAGGTCCCGGATGTGAAACCAAACTGGAGGCCGCCCCATTCCACCGCCTGGCCATAGAGGAAGTAGCTGCCCATGGCCATGGTGAGCAGCCAGAAGCCCCGAAACAACCAGAGCTTGTCCTTGGCCTTGAAGTGCTCGGCAAGCACGATCGTGCCCGAGCTGGAGACCAACACCACCGTATTGATCAGGGGAGTGCGCCATTCCAGACCCTCCACCCCGGCAGGCAACCAATTCAAGGCGGAGAGCTTTAAAAGGGCATAGCCACTGAAAAAAGCTAAAAAGATAACACTTTCGGAGCAGAGAAAAATAATGAAACCCGTCATGTTGTGGCCGCCATGGCCGCCATGGGCTTCGCCATGCTCAGCCAAGGGTTGGGGCGTCGTTGTGGTCATGCGGAGACCTCCAAGAGGGTGAGCTGACGTTCGATCTCGGCCTGGTGTTCCACCAGAGGCAGCCCCGTGCCATAGCCATAGGGGCGACTGATCACGGTGGGTACATGCTCCTCAAAGTTTTCCACCGGGGGCGGCGAGGGCAGTAACCACTCCAGTCCGATGGCATTCCAGGGATTGTGGGTGGCCTTGGGACCCCGGGCCCAGGAGCTAATCATGTTCAGCAGGAAAGGAATAATCGATACCCCGAGCAGGAAGGCACCCAGGCTGGCCAACACATTCCAGAAGGCAAACTCCGGGTCGTAGGAGGACACCCGCCTGGGCATGCCCATCAAGCCAAGGGGATGCATAGGCAGAAAGTTGAGGTTGGCGCCAATGAAGGTGAGCACAAAATGAAGCTTGCCAAGGCCCTCGTAGGGCATGCGGCCGGTGAACTTGGGGAACCAGTGGTAAATCGCGGCAAAAATGCCCATCACAGCCGCGCCATAGATCACATAGTGGAAGTGGCCAACCACGAAATAGGTATTGCTGACATGGATATCGATGGGCACGGTAGCAAGCATGATACCGGTAATACCTGAGAACACAAAGTTGATCAGGCCACCGAGGCAGAACAACATTGGCGTTGTGAGCTGGAGCTTGCCTCGCCAGATAGTCCCCAGCCAGGCGAACACCTTCACCCCCGTGGGCACAGCGATCAACATCGTGGTAAACATGAACAGGTTGCGCATCCACATGGTCACGCCACTGGGAAACATGTGGTGAACCCAAACAATCAAACCAAGTCCAACGATAATAAAGGAAGCCAGGCACACATACACGTAGCCGAATAGGGGCTTGCGTGAATACACAGGGAACAGCTCTGAGAAAATGCCAAAAACCGGCAGGATGATCACATACACAGCCGGATGGGAATAAAACCAGAAAAAGTGTTGATAAAGAACCGGATCGCCACCGCCTTCAGGCCGGTAAAAGGAGGTGCCCACGGTGAGGTCAAAGAGAAGCATCACCGCTCCACCAGTGAGGGCAGGCAGGCCAATCAGTTGCAGGGATTGGGCCGCGAGGGCTGTCCAGCAGAACACAGGCATGCGGAACAGGGTCATGCCCGGGGCCCGCATGCGCAGGATTGTGGTGACAAAGTTAATTGCCCCCATGATGGAAGAAACGCCAGAGAGGGCCACCGCCAGAAGCCAGAGGCTTTGGCCGCTGATCAGGTTACCCAGTGGGTTTTGGATACTCACCGGCGGATAGGACCACCAGCCGGAGTAGGCCGGTCCGCCAGGCACAAAGAAGCTGGCAATCAACAGGAGGCCAAAAACGGGCACCAGCCAGAAAGCCGCCGTATTGAGGCGCGGAAAGGCCATGTCGGGGGCACCGATCATGGTGGGGATTAATAAATTATTGAGGCCATTAAGCACTGGAAAGATAAACAGGAACAACATAATTGTTCCGTGCATCGTATAAAGTCCGTTATACACCGTGCGATCGACCAGATCAGCGGGCGGGGTAATCAGCTCGCCGCGGATGATCATGGCGAGGAAGCCACCGATCAGAAAGAAGAAGAAGGCGACCACGATGTACTGGATGCCGATCACCTTGGCATCGGTACTGAAACCGAGGTAACGGGTCCAACTCAGGGGGGGCTGGTCTTGGTGGAGGGAGGGGGTGGTTGTCATGGCCTCAGGCGTCGTGGGGAAGGGCATTGGATCCGGGCACATTCACCTGGGGCGGTGGGGCGGGCTTGACCGTGGCCCAGCCAGGGGTTGGGGTTTGTTGGAGCCGTTGCTGGTATTCCACCACCGCATCACTGATGCCGGCCTGCAGGGGAAGTGCCGCCGCCTGCTTCAACCAGGCTTGGTAGTCGTCTTGACTGTCGACAACCACATCGGCCTGGTTGGCCGCAAACCAGGTGCCGCTGAACTGGGAATCCCGCAACCGGTAGCGGCCAATGCGGGTGGGGGTGAGATTGAAGTTGATCGCCCGGCCAGGAATCACATCCTGCTTCAGGCGGAACGCCGGGATATAAAAGCCATGCAGCACATCTTCAGAGACCAGGCGGAAGGTCAGGGGCTGATCCACCGGCAGATGCAGTTCCGTGGAGGACACGCCGGCCTCGGGATAACGAAATTCCCAGGACCACTGACGGGCCACCACCTCAATCGTTTCGGCGGGCAGCCGGTCGCCCGGATAGCCGCCCTGCTGCTCCCTGGCATCGGCCAGGTGGATGTGCTCCATGGGCCCCAGCACCCCCAGGCGGGTGTTCACCTTCATGGCATACACCGCAATGGCCATGACCAACACAAAGGGAATGGCGGTCCAGATGATTTCCAGCTTGGTGTTGCCTTCGATCGGCTCGGCGTCACTGGCGTCGTATTTCTCGGCCCGGTGACGCAGGATCACCCAGCCCATCACCGAGGCCACCGCCAGGAACACAAAGGTGCCAATAGCGGTTTCAAAGCTGAAGAGTCCATCCACCAACGGCGCCGCCGTGGAGGCCTGGACCGGAAACCAGTGATAGGACTGCAGACCAACCCAGCGGCTAATGCCAATCAGTAGGCCAACCCAAAGGCTGACCCCAAGAACGGCCGGTCGGTTGATGGAGCTTGGAGATGCGGTCATAAACAAGCAGCAACAGGCGCAAGACGAAGTCAGCCAGACGGGTTAAGGCAGGGCGGTATGGAGGTCTGCCCCTGCGGCAAGGAGTTGGTCCGCGGCAATGTGAACCCCAAATTCGGCCGCCAACTGGGCGCCGAGGGTGCCATGGAGGCCCAGCAATAGGAACATGGCCAGCCCCACCAGCAGATAGAGCCACTGGACCTGGCGGCCCAGGTCCTTGCGCCAGAGGAAACGCTGAAAGCCACGCCAAACGGTCATGGCCACAATCACTAGCAACAACACCACGCCGCCAACCCCATGCCAGAGCATGGTGACCATGCTTTCCAGGCCAAAGGTGCTGGTAACTCCGGGCAGGGGAACGGCCAGCAGCATTTCGTAGAAGCCCGCCGCCACCGTGAAGAAGGTGACGACGCAGCAGGCCAGCAGGTTGTACCAGCCCACATCATGGAAGCCCGAACGGGTAACGGGCAGGGCCAGGAAGCGGAACACCCGCTTCTCCAGGGGGTAGAGGGCACCGGCGATGTCGAAGGCAATCGCGATCACAAACAGGCCGATGGTGAGGTGCACCAGGTTGGGATGGATCGGCAAGCTGTAGGGCAGGCCATTGGCTCCAAGGGATCCGGCGATCTGATCGATCGGAGAATCTGCAGGAATGGCGGTCATCATGGCTTCCATCAGACGATGCCCTCCCGGATAGCACTGACCACCTTGACCGTGTGCAGCCCGTAGGTCCAGATCAGCTGGTCCCCCAGGTAGATCTGCACCAGCACCAGCAGGCTAAGAACGCCACCAGCGCCCAAGAAGGCCAAGGGGATTTGCTGACTGTCCCGGTTGCGAATCACATAGCGCCAGGCGGTCATCAACGAGAGGATGCCGGCCAGGGACCAACCGATCGTGCTGTGGATATTGAGGATTTCCCGGGCCGCCCCATAGGGCAAGGCCAGGCCGGCCTCAACCTGGCCGAAAATGATGGCGACGAAAATGGCCGCCGTGGCAAACAGCAGATTCCAGAAACTCACTTCAAAGAGTTGGGGTTTGCGCAAAACAACCCCGGCCAGATCAAAAACAAAGGTAATCAGGGCCATGGCGATCACAAAATGCACCACGATGGGATGGATCGTGTCCATCCACGGCAGGTTGTGATCGTTCAGGGGCGGCAGCAGTTCAAGCATGGAGGCCCGTTGACCCACCGTCATTCGTGATCCAAGTCTGTTCGGCGGGTCAGGGGGGTGCTTCTTTTGTTGCGGAATGCGATCAAATGTTCCCGTTTACGGGCAATCGGCGCTGCCCGCGGCAAGCAGCTAAGGTCTGGACTCTGTTTTGACCCCGCTCGGCATGGCCGCCAATCCAACCCTGCGCTGGATCACCGCTGGGCTTTTGCTGGTCGCCGCTGGGCTGGCCATTGCCCTCCCCTTCATTTCCGCCACCGTGCTGACCCTGGCCATTGGTGGCGTGGCAATCTCCGCGGGCATCGCCCAGATCCTGCGCATTGGCATTGCCGCCGACGGACCCAGCAAGCTTTTCCGCGCTCTGGCGGGTGTGTTCTATGGCGTCAGCGGCTTTTGGATCCTGCTCTATCCGGTGGCCAGCGAGGTGAGCCTCACCTTGTTTGCCGGCCTGCTGCTGCTGTTTGAAGGGGTGATGGAGCTCGCTGGCGCCGCCGCCAACTCCTCGCCGGCCAAGGGCCTGGTGCTCGTTGATGGGGTTGTGACAGCGATCCTTGGCGGCATGCTGGTGGTTGAGTGGCCGAGCGACAGCCTTTGGGCCGTGGGAACTCTTTTGGGCATCTCCCTGTTTTTCTCGGCGGTTAACCTGTTATCCAGCCCGAAGCCCAGCGAGGCATAGTTAACCCATCCACTCTCCGCTGAAACCAGACGTGAGATTTGAGGACAGACTCAAGCTCGATCAAGCTATACCAACACGTTGAAACACTGTCTTTTACCCAGTTACGCTGGCCTCAAACGGACAATCAAACCTCTTACTACCGTGATTCGTTGCTTCAGGGCATCCTATTAACTCTCAAGTGATTTAATTTCAACCCAATTAGTAAGGAGTGAAATTTTTGGCCCATACCATGCTTACGGCCCCGGAGGCACTCAGGGAATTAAGGGCAGGCCATGATCGTTTTGTAAGGGCAATCTCGAAACATCCCCATAGCAGTCAACAACGGCTGAACCGGCTTGCCAGCGGCCAACACCCAATGGCAATGGTATTGAGCTGCTCGGATTCCAGGGTGCCGATTGAGCTGCTCTTTGATGTGGGCTTTGGCGACTTATTTGTGATCCGCAATGCGGGCAATGCCTGTACGGAAGGAAGTTTGGCCTCGATCGAATATGGTTTAGAAGGCCTCAATATCAACCTGTTGGTGGTCCTAGGTCACGAGGGATGTGGCGCCGTTGCGGCAGCCTGCGCAGACCATGCGAGCCTCAGCCCAAACCTCAGCCGGCTGGTGTTGCACCTGCGCCAGGAACTGGTCAGTGCGGCGGTGCCCTTGGATCCGGAGATTGCCGTTCGCCGCCATCCGGTCTTAACCGCCCAGCAATTGATGCGCAGCAGCCAACTGGTACGGGACCGGGTCAACAGTGGTGCCTTGGTGATTGAATCTGCCTGCTATACCTTCGACCATGGCAAAATTGAGTGGATTGGGACCATATCGGCTGATTGAGAGTTGCCTACTAGCAATAGCAAGCCTATCCGCCGCCCAAAAAAGTGAACGCCCCTATTTAGCCTCCATCCAGTTGGGTCCCACCCCCGTTTCCACCCTTAAGGGCACCGACAGCTGCACCGCCGTTTCCATGGTGCGGCGCGTGATTTCCAAGACTGCATCAAGCGCTTCTGGAGCAGCTTCCAGCACCAGTTCATCGTGCACCTGCAATAACAACCGGGCGGGTAGACCAGCTGTGACCAGCTCCCGGTGCAATTGCACCATCGCCAACTTGATGATGTCGGCGCTGGAACCCTGTATTGGCGCATTGGCGGCTGCCCGCAGTTGCTGGGCCTCCATGCCGGCGCGGCGGGCTACTTCAAGGTCAATCTCAAGGGGATCCTTGCCCAACAAGCGGCCCAGGCCATTGGGATCAAAGGCGAAGGGCCGGCGCCGGCCCAGGATCGTTTCCACATAGCCGCGGGAGAGGGCAAGCCGCTCCTGCAGTTCTAGGAAGGCAAAAACCTGGGGATAGCGCTGTTTGTATTTGGTGAGAAACTCCTTGGCCTGGGCCTGGCTGACGCCGGTTTCACGGGCAAAGCGCTGGGCGCCCATGCCGTAGATCACGCCGAAATTAATCGTTTTGCCGAGCCGGCGTTCATCAGGGCTGACGTCGTCTTTTTCCAGCAGCAACCGGGCCGTAAGGGCGTGCACATCGTCACCGGCCTGGTAGGCCTCCACCAGCACCGGTTCGCCCGAGAGGTGGGTGAGGATGCGCAGCTCAATTTGGCTGTAGTCAGCACTGATCAGCTGCCAACCCTGCTGGGGTAGGAAGGCCTTGCGAATCCGCCTGGAGAATTCCGTGCGGATGGGGATGTTCTGCAGGTTGGGATTGCTGCTGGACAGGCGACCGGTGGCGGTGACGGCCTGGTTGAAATCGGTGTGAACCCGGCCCGTTTCTGGCTCCAGCAGGGCTGGCAAGGCATCCACATAGGTGCTTTTTAACTTGCTGAGGGTGCGATGTTCCAGCACCAGGGGCACCACCGGATGGGCATCCTCCAGTTTTTCGAGCACGGCCGCATCGGTGCTCCAGCCGGTCTTGGTTTTGCGCGATTTCTTGCGATCCAGGCCGAGCTTGTCAAACAACAGCTCACCGAGCTGCTTGGGTGAGGCCAGGTTGAAATCCAAGCCAGCGGCGACGCGGGCTTCCAGTTCCAACCGGGCCAAGGTGGTGGCTAGCTCGCCGGAGAGCTCGGCCAGGTAGGCCGTATCAATGCGGATACCGGTGGCCTCCATCAGGGCGAGCACGGGCTCAAGGGGCAGCTCCACCGCGTCCAGTAGGGCGGCAAGGGCCGGGCCCAGGTCAGCGAGTTGCTGCCGCAGCTGCCCCGTCAGCCGCCAGGTGAGGTGCACGTCCATGCCGCAATAGAGGGCGGCCTCCCCAATCGGCACCGAAGCAAAGGTCGCCCCCTTCGGCACCAGCTCGCCAAAAGCGGTTGGACTGAAGCCAAAGTTGCGCTCGGCCAGGGCGTCGAGACCATGTTTGGCATTGGCATCGCGCAGGTAGTCCGCCAGCAGGGTGTCCATCACCACGCCGCCAAGGGGTAGGCCGTGGCGCATCAGCACCAGCCGGTCGTATTTGGCGTTTTGGAGGGTTTTGGGGTGCTTGTCGCTGGCTAGCCAGGGGGCCAGGGCCGCCAAAACTTGCTCCAGGGGCAACTGGGGCGGGGCCGGCGGCGGCGCGCTCAGCAGGTCGGCGGCGGCGGGCGGATGGTGGCCGATCGGGATGTAGGCCAGGTCGGCCAAACCCTCGCCCCAGCAGAGGCCAATCCCCACCAGCTCCGCCTGGAAGGGATTGAGGGCGGTGGTTTCGGTATCCAGGGCAATGGGGCTGGCTGGATCGGTCGTCGCCCACAGCCGCTCCACCAGGGCTTGTAAGTCGCCCTCGGAGCCGATCAGCTGGGGAGCCAAGGGGGGCAGCTGGCCGGGCTCGCTAGGGAGCTGGTTGAGCTTAAGAGCCTGGTCCGAGGGGCCCGCCTGGGCCCCAACGGCCGTGCCCAAATCCTGCTTCGCTGCGGGCGTCGACCCCGGGCCGGCCCGTTCAACCGACTTCGGCCCAGGCAATGCCGGGGTGGCATCCGCGCTGGCCTCAGACGGTGGCTCTGACGGTGGCTCTGCGGGTGGCTCTGCCGAAAAGATCCGCGCAAAGCTGCCCACCTGTTTCACCAGACTGAACAGCTCCAGGCCCTCCAGGCTCGCCGCCAGGCTGGCGGCGTTCACCGCCCCCAGGGGCAGCCGGGGCTCGCTAGGGAGCGGGATGTCGATGAGGATCTCCGCCAACATGCGCGAGCGGTAAGCGTTGTCGCGATCGGCGCTGAGTTTGGCCTTGAGGGCGCCCTTGAGGGCCCCCTTACTGTCCTTTTCGCCTAAGCCCTCGAGGGCGGCATAGACGCCATCGAGGTCGCCGTTCTCCTTGAGCAGGCTGATGGCCGTTTTCGGCCCGACTCCCTTCACCCCGGGGATGTTGTCGGAGCTGTCGCCGGTGAGGGCCTTGAGATCCACCACCTCCTCGGGGGTCACGCCCAACTTGGCGATCACGCCCTCGCGCTTGATTTCCAACGGACCACTGCTTTTGGCGTAGGGCCCGCCGCCCATATACAAAACCGAGATGTCGCGGCCGTCATCCACCAGCTGGAACAGGTCCCGGTCGCCCGAGAGGATCCGCACCCGCCAGCCCGCATCCGCGGCCCGGTTGGCCAGGGTGCCGAGCACGTCGTCGGCCTCGTAGCCAGGGGCCATGCAGAGGGGCAGGTCGAGGGAGGTTTCGAGGATCTGCTGCAGGTTGGCCAGATCGGCGAAGAAGTGCTCTGGTGCTTCATCGCGGTGGGCCTTGTAGGCGCTGTCAGCCTCATGGCGAAAGGTGGGTTGGGCCGTGTCGAAGGCGATCACCACCCCCTGGGGGGCCAGGCCCTTGCAGTTGTCGAGCAGGGCCTTGAGGAAGCCGTAGGTCACCGAAGTGGGCACGCCCTCCTTGGTGCTGAGCCCCCCTTCGCCTCCCTTCGAAAAGGCATAGAAGCTGCGAAAGGCCAGGCTGTGGCCATCCACCAAGAGCAGCAGGGGAGCGGCCGCAGCAGGGGCAGCAACGGCCCCAGCGCCAGAGGTTTGCCCGTTCGGGAGGCTGCCTTGTGCTGTCATGGCCTGCTTCCGGAACCGCCTCAGATTGGCAGAGGGGCCAACCCCGTCCATATCGTGGGGCGGTGATCCTGTGAGGCGCCAAACCCGATGGCCCGTACGCCCAACCACTACGCCATTCACCTGCTCCTTGCCGGCGGTCACCACCAGGTGATCAATTTTCCCGATCTGGCCTCCTTTCAAAAGTGGTATGGCGAGGTGCTGAATTCCGGTCCTGCCGAGGCCTTCGTTAACGTGCCGATCCATGATCTCCAGGGGGAATACCTGGTGGTCCGCCCCAGTGGTGTGGTGGGGATCCGGGTTGAACCCCAGTTCAACTCCTTCGACGAATGATTCCCTGGAGCCGCCCCCTTGAATCGCCTTGAGCTGCTCTGGAGCGAGTCCTTCTTTGCCGGCTCCCTGGCCCAGTTAATCGCCCGGCTCACGGGCCTGCCGGCGGTGGTGCTGCTGCTCACGGTCGGCCTGGTGATCGGCCGGGCCGGCTTCAACTTGGTCGAACCCGAAACCCTGGGCCGGGGCCTGCAACCCCTGGTGGGCCTTTTGGTGAGCCTGGTGCTCTTCGATGGCGGGCTGAACCTGCGCCTGGCCGGCCGGGACCTGCAACGCACCGTTGTGCAGCTGGTGGTGGTGCGAGGGGTGCTGGGCCTGCTGGGCGGCGCCCTGCTGGCCCACCAGCTGGCTGGCCTGGATTGGCCCCTGGCCTGGGTGTTTGCGGCCATCTCCCTGGCCACTGGACCCACGGTGGTGACACCGATGGTGCAGCAGATGCGCCTGCTCCCCGGTCTCGGCCAGATTCTCCAGGCTGAGGGGTTGATCCTCGAGCCGATCGGCGCCGTACTCGCCCTGCTGTTGCTGCAGCTGGCCTTAGGCGACCTGGCGGGCTGGGCCGATGTCGTTTCCCTGTTGGGACTACGGGTTGGCGGCGGGGTGGCGATCGGCGCCACCGGCGGCTTGATCCTGAGTCTTGTATTGGAACACCTGCCCAGGGGTTCGGGCACGGAGCAGGAGGACCCGCTGCCCCTGCAACTCATCCTGGGCGCCCTGTTCCTGCTGGTGAGCGGCACCGAATGGCTGTTGCCCGAGGCGGGCTTTCCCGCGGCCGTGGCCGCGGGAGTGGTGGTGGGCCTCCGGCTCGATAAGGAGGCCAGCCAGCTGGATGAACTCATCGCCCAACTGGCCCAGCTGGCGATCACCGTGCTCTTCCCCCTGCTGGCTGCCGACCTCTCCTGGGCGGAACTGAGCCCCCTCGGCCTGGGCGGGGTGGCCTGTGTGCTGGCCCTGATGCTCTATCGCTGGGTCGTGATCCAGCTCGGTTCGATCGGCCTGAGCGGCCTGGGTTGGAGCGAGAAACTGATTCTCAGCTGGATCGCGCCGCGGGGCATCGTGACCGCCGCCGTAGCCAGCCTGTTTGCCCTGCAGCTCGAGGCCGCGGGCGTGGCTGGAGCCTCGGATCTCAAGGGCCTGGTGTTCCTGATGATCGTGCTCACCGTGGGCCTGCAGGGCTTCACGGCCCCCAGCCTGGCCCGCCGGCTGGGCCTAGTGATGGAGCCCGAACCTCCCGCTAACGATCCCCTGGGCCCAGAGCCGACACCGGCGGATCTATCGCCCGCGGAAGGCCCCAAGGGCCCAGCACCCCAGCCCGAATCCCCCGCACCCAGCCCTTAGGCCGCTAGGGGTTTAAAGACTGCGGCGGATGCGCTCGGCCGCTTCGCCACTGGGTTGGAGCAGCAGCCAGGTGCTGAGTAGGTCGGGACCCTGGAGACTGCCCATCAATGCGGCCCGCAGGGTTTTCATCAGCACTCCTTTTTTGACTCCTGCCGCCGTCACCGCCTGGGCCAACAAATCCTGAGCCTGCTCCAGGCTCAGGGGCCCTTCCCCCAGGAGCTCCAACAGGGCTTGCAGGGCCTCTCGGGCCCCCGGACTCTGCAGCTGGGCCAGGGCCGCTTCGCTGAGCTCGGGCCGGCGGAAGAAGGGCCGGGCCTGGTCAAGGCCATCGCGCAGGGTCACGAGGGACGGGCCGATCAGGGCGCAGAGCGACTCCAGCCAGGCCTGGTCGGCGCTGGCCTGATCCAACCAGCCCTCTTCGGCCCAGAGGGGCCGCAACTGGTCCAGCACCTGGCCTGGGTCCAGGTCATGGAGCACCTGGGCGTTCAACCAGTTGAGCTTGTCCCAGTCAAAACGGGCTCCGGCCTTGTTGACCCGATCGAAATCAAACACGGCGGCGGCCTCGGCCAGGGAGAAGCGCTCGCCCATGCCCTCCGGCGGCGACCAGCCCAGCAAGGTCATGTAATTGGCCAGAGCGGCGGCGCTATAGCCCTGGGCGCGGAAATCGCCCACGGAGGTAACCCCATCCCGTTTGGAGAGCTTGCGGCCCTCCTTGTTGAGGATCAACGGCGTGTGGGCAAAAACCGGCAGGGCCAGACCCAGGGCCCCGTAGAGAAGGATTTGTTTGGCCGTGTTGGCGATGTGGTCTTCGCCGCGAATCACGTGGCTGATGGCCATGGCGGCGTCATCGACCACCACCACCAGGTTGTAGAGGGGATCGCCGATTGTGCCGGCTGGCGCCCGGCGGGCGATCACCATGTCGCCGCCCAGGTCGGCGCCAGCCCAGCGCATCTCGCCGCGCACCAAATCGGTCCAGCCAATGCTGGCGCCATCGTCGATGCGGAAGCGCACCGTGGCCTGGCGGCCTTCGGCGATGTAGGCCTGCTCCTGGTCGGGGGTCAGGTCCCGATGGCGGTTGTCATAGCGGGGGGGCTTGTTCTCCGCTGCCTGGCGCTCGCGCATCTCCTGGAGCTCGGCCTCGCTGGCGTAGCAGCGGTAGGCATGGCCAGAGGCCAGCAGCTGGCCAATGGCGGCGCGGTGGGCGCCAATGCACTCGCTTTGAACCACCGGCTCCCCATCCCAGGCCAAGCCCAGCCATTGCAGGCCGTCGAGGATGTTGGCGGTGAATTCGGGCTTGCTGCGTTCCCGGTCCGTGTCCTCGATACGCAACAGGAACTGGCCGCCATGGCGCTTGGCGAACAACCAGTTGAACACCGCCGTGCGGGCGGTGCCGATATGGAGGGTGCCCGTGGGGCTAGGAGCCAGACGGACACGCACGGAATCCGTGTTCGCCATGGTGGTGCGACTCCTTAGTGACTGGAAGGTTGGTTGGAACGGGACTGACGGGGCTCGAACCCGCAACTTCCGCCGTGACAGGGCGGTGCTCTAACCGATTGAACTACAGTCCCAAATTGGTCTTTGAACCAATTTCGTTTGGTTTTACAACCAAAATCACAGATTGGCCGAGGGCCTGCTCTGGATCGCCCGGGCAACGGTTGGCCGCCCTGCGCTTCAAACAGTATCTGCTGTGACGGGCCCCTCCGTCAACCAATCGGCCCCAGTGGAGGACAGCAGCAACAAAACCTTGGGGCCATAAAAAAATCCCTGGCCGGGCTCCGGGGGAGCACGATCAGGGGCAACTGATTTCGGGCCGCCATCGGCCCACTGCACGGGTGGTCAGGGGCGGAAACCGGCCGGTTCAATCAGGCGAACCTGGTTTCCCCTGGCGGTGAATTCCCGACCCTGGTCGCTCTGAACAACGACTCGACCACCGGATTTGACACGGATCACCCGCGCCCGAACCCAGCCAAGGGCTGCGGACTCGAGAACTTTGACCACATCACCAGGCTGTAGATCCAACTCCATGTCCGGAACCACGAAACTGCAGGAGGGGGAATCGGACGCGCCGTGGAGGACTTGAACCCCCGGCATCAGGTTTTGGAGACCTGCGTTCTACCAACTGAACTAACGGCGCAAGGCGATCCCCCCCGCGGTCAAGGCCCATACAAGATGGACATTGACCTGGACAAATGAGGCGTAAGCCTCAGCGATCGAAGCGCTGCTTGACGCGAGTGGCCTTGCCCACCCGATCGCGCAGATAAAAGAGCTTCGCTCGACGCACCTTACCGCGCCGCTCCACCTTGATGGAAGCGACCTGGGGGCTGTGCAGCATGAAGACACGCTCCACGCCGACCCCCTGGAAGATGCGACGCACGGTGATGGTCTCATGGAGACCGCCGTGGCGCTTGGCGATCACCACACCCTCGTAGGGCTGGATGCGCTCCTTGTTGCCTTCACTGATGCGCACCCCCACGCGGACGGTGTCGCCCACGTAGATCTCGGGCAGATCGCTCTTGAGCTGATCGGCTTCGAAGGCCCGAATCAGGTCCTGGGCGCTGAGCTTGCCCGTGGTGGCCTTAACAGGCTCCAGGGTGGCCACCGCAGGGGTGCTGGTCTCCAAGCTGGTCTCCACCGTGGTGGTCTCCGTCTCGCTGGTCATGTCATTGATCTCGTTAGATTCCGCTGCCATCCCAGCTCCGAAAGACGCCTGGCCAAACAACAAGTGTACCGCTCAGGCGGACCCATCAGGGCCGGCTGGTGGGCCCGCTTCGCCTGGCCCGCCAAGATCGCCTGGCCGGCCAGGCCGGTGACCCTGGCGCCAGCGTTGTAGCACCAGGGTGCTCCCAGAGATCAGCATCCAGAGCAGGCCCAGGCCGTTGAATAAAACATAGAAGGGTTCCAGGTGCTTGCCGAGCCATTCGCCCTCATGCAGCACCATCAAAACGTGCAGTTGGTCGCGGCCTAGGCCAGCCCAGTCCTTGAGCAGGCGGTAGGCCATGCCGCTAAAAACCGTGATCACCAAGGGCGCCAGCACAAACGGAGCCACCGCCCCATGGAGCCGGCGGAGCTGCTGGAACCTCGGTGGCGTCAGCCCAGGCAGCGGCATCACGGGGCGGGCACCGGCCGTACAACAGGGGACAGGCCTCCCGTTCTACCTTGACAATCGGCCCTGGACCTTTCGATGAATCTTTTTGCTGATCTGCTGGCCAACACCAACCGTCAAGCGGCCGCCAGCCCGTCAGCAGCGGCCCAGGCTGCCGCCACCCAAACAGGCCCCCGCATCCAGAAGGGCCGCCGGGGGGTGGAAATCAAGTCGGCGCGCGAAATCGCGATCATGCGCAAGGCCAGCCGGATCGTGGCCACCGTGCTGAGGGAGATCAGCGAGCTCGCCGCACCGGGCATGACCACCGCTGACCTGGATCGCCACGCGGAGAAGCGGATCCGCGAGATGGGGGCCACCCCCAGCTTCAAGGGCTACCACGGCTTTCCCGCCAGCATCTGCGCCTCGATTAACCATGAGGTCGTCCATGGCATCCCCAGCAGCAAACGGGTGATCCGCGCTGGCGACCTAGTCAAGATCGACACGGGCGCCTACTTCGAGGGCTACCACGGCGACAGCTGCATCAGCCTCTGTGTGGGCGAGGGGGCTTCGGAGGAGGCCCAGCGGCTCACCCGGGTGGCCCAGGAATCGCTCATGAAGGGCCTGGCCCGCATCAAGGCGGGCAACAGCCTGCTCGATATCGCCGGCGCCGTGCAGGACCACGTCGAAGCCCATGGCTATGCGGTGGTGGAGGACTACACCGGCCATGGCGTCGGTCGCAACCTGCATGAGGAACCCTCGGTGTTCAACTTCCGCACCCGGGACCTGCCGAATATGACCCTGCGGGCCGGCATGACCCTGGCGGTGGAGCCGATCCTCAATGCCGGCAGCAAGGCCTGCCGCACCCTCAAGGACCGCTGGACCGTGGTGACTGAGGACGGGAGCCTCTCGGCCCAGTGGGAACACACCATCGCCGTGACCAGTGATGGTTGCGAAATCCTTACCGACCGGGACTTCTAGGTCGATGGGGTTGGGGCTTAGGAGCTTGAGCTTGGCCGGCTGAAGAGGCCCAGATAGCCCCAACGGGCCAGCACCACGAGGGGGAACAGGACATAGGTGAGGGGATTGGGGGTAACGATGATTAGCCCCCAATTCCATGAGGCCAGCCGCAGCACGGCCTGGGCCACAAAGGCAGCGCCCATGAGCCCAATCGGATTGAGGTTGGAGCGGAAGGGCCCGAGTACCAGGCGGCGAATCCGCAGCTCCGGCCCCGCCAGATCCAGGGCCCTGAGGCTCACCAGCTGGCCCACAAGCCGCTTGCTGATCTCATAAAGGGGACTCACGGCCGGCAGGATTTCGGCCTCAGACGTGTTGATCCACACTTCCCGGTAGGGCTTGGGCCCCTTGGCTAACTGGGCAGAAGGGCTGCCGGGCTGGGCCGCCGCAAAAAGCTCGAGTAAGCGCAAGCTGCTGAGGGCATTCACTTCTAGGGAGCGTTCCAGGGCGGTGGGGCTGCGATCGCCGTGAAGATTGACCCCGTGGTTGATCACCAAGATGTCGATCTGGCTGAACAGCTCCCTGAGTTCAGCTTCATGGCCGCAGCTCCAGGTGACCTGCTCCAGGGCGATGGGGTTGCCGTCCGAGGTGCTTAGCTCCAGGAGCTCAGTCCTGGTGGTTAGGGCCACCAGGCTGGCACCGCAGCCATGGAAGGCCCGCAACAACTCCAGCCCCAGGCTGCCGCTGGCACCGGTGATCGCAACCCGACGGCCCGAGAAGGCCCTGCTGCACCCAGGGTCCATCGGGGTCTCCATCGAATCAGCCCCCAGCATGCGCCATTCTGGAGCTATTGACATTCCGCCCCATGCAGACGGTTCTGAAGGATCGCGACGCCATGGTTGCCCTCTATGCCCCCTATTGCGAGGGCTGTGAGCGGCCCGAACTGCTGGACCTAGCCCTAGAGAAGCTGTTAACCAGAAGGCTCAATGGCAATCGCCGGCTCAAGCCCGATGGCAGTCACCCCTTTGAACTCACCTGGCAGCCCGGAGACTCGCCCCAGGAGTTAAGCCAGTGTCAGCTGAGCTTTCCCCAAATCCGGGAGGTGAACTACCTATTTTCCGTGCCTACCGCCCAGCTGGTGCTGTGGCTGATGAAAATCTTGGAATCTGTGCCGGCCGCTCCTGCACCAGGGCTACCGCCCCTCCACCTGCCAGCCCCGCCCCTGCCGGCTCCAGGACTAGGCCTGGGAACTCCCTCCCTGCCCTTACCTCCGCTGCCCTTTGGGGCTCCAGTGCTGCAGGGGCGGGCCCTTGCAAACGGTGCGGTCGAAGCCGGTTCCCCTCCCGATTTGCCCCAGAGTTTTTGGTGCTGGTTACTCGTGGGCCACTTGCCGTCGGAGGGATCGGCCTAGATTCACGCCACCGCAGCCGCGCCCGGGGCAACCGCCATGCCTTCGACCAGGGTTTCCCCTTCCCCAACAGCCGCAACCGAGCTGGGATCGGTGTTGCTGGTGGGTTCATGCGAACCCTTCAGTGGCAAATCAGCCCTTGTCCTTGGCCTGGCACGCCACCTCATCAACAAGGGGGCCCAGATCCGTTTCGGCAAACCGCTCGGCACCAGTGACGAGGCCGAGCGCAAGGCGGCCGGCCCGGATGCCGAACCCAGCAGGGCCCCCAAGGAGGAAACCGCCCCAACCGGGGAGTTGGTCCTGGATGCGGACGTGCGCTTTGTGGGCGACATCTTGGGCCTCAGCCCCGACCAGCTCCTACCCTCCCTGCACCTGTCCGATCCGACCTCGGCCCGGGAACGGCTGCTCTGCGGCGACCTTGACGCGGGCCTGGGCCTGGCCCGGTTGCAGGAGCAGCTGGGCTCCGGAATCCATCAGATCACCTTGCTGGAGTCCGCGGGCAGCCTGTCGGAAGGATTGCTCTATGGCCTGAGCCTGCCCCAGTTGGCCCACCAACTTCAGGCCCCGGTGGTGCTGGTGCACCCATGGACCGATGCCCGGAGTGTCGATCCCCTGCTGGAGGCCTTCGGCCAACTCGGTTCCCTGTTGGCGGGGGTGGTGCTCAATGGGGTCGCCCCCGAGGCCGTGGGCGGCCTACTCGACGACGAGGTGCCCGCCCTGGAGCGGTTGGGAATCCCCGTGTTGGGAGTCATGCCCCGCAGCCCCCTGCTCCGCAGCGTCACGGTGGAGGAACTCGCCAGGCGCCTGGAGGCCCGGGTGCTCTGTTGCCGGGAAAGACTCGATCTGCTCGTGGAAACCCTCAGCATCGGCGCCATGAATGTCAACTCAGCCATGGAGTTTTTCCGGCGCCGTCGCAACATGGCCGTGGTGACGGGGGCGGACCGCACCGACATCCAACTGGCAGCCCTGGAGGCCTCCACCCAGTGCCTGATCCTCACCGGCGCCGGCGAGCCCCTGCCCCAGCTGATCTCCCGCGCCGAAGAACTCGACGTGCCCTTGCTCAAGGTGGACCATGACACCCTGACCACGGTCGAAGTGATCGAGAGAACCTTTGGCCACGTGCGCCTGAACGAAGCGGTGAAGGCCACCTATGCCTTCCGCCTCGTGGAGGAACACTGCCAGTTCGATCGCCTCGATGCCCGGCTGCGCTTGCCGGTTCCGGCCTAAAGAAAGCCGTTTACTCGCAGCATGACGGCTTCAACACTGCTAGTTTCACAATGCAATTAGAGGGCGATTGGTGACCCGGTCCCTAGATCTGCCCGCCCTGGACCGCATCGACACCCTGGCTCAGGAGCTGGCCTTGCTCCAGGACCGGGGCAAGCGCCGCATCGCCATCCTGGGTAGCCGCCATGTGCCCGTGGTGTCCGTGCATCTGGTGGAGTTGGTAGCCCGCTCCCTGGCCCAGGAAGGCCACAGCTTGATCACCTCCGGCGCCTTGGGCGTGAATTCGGCCGTGATTCGCAGTGTGCTGGAGGTGGATCCTGCCCGCCTCACCGTGTTGCTCCCCCAGAGCCTCGATCGCCAGCCAAGCGAATCCCGCGAGCAACTGGAGCGGGTGCTGAATTTGGTGGAGAAGCCGGAGCACGACGAGCTCCCCCTGCCGATGGCCAGCAGCCTCTGCAACCAGGAAATCATCAGTCGCTGTGACCAGCTGATCTGCTATGCCTTCCACGACAGTGAAACCCTGCTGGCCAGTTGCCGCATCGCCGAAGACATGGGCAAGGTGGTCAGCTTGATGTTCTTCGACTAAGGCCTGGGTTGGGCGATCAGCGGCTCACCCCGAAGAGCCCTAGCCCCATCCTGGGTTTAGCGCTCAAGACTGATCCCTGAACTCAAGTGTTCGAACCATTGCGGGAAAGCACTTGCAGGCGGGTCCCCTCCCGCCCCATCACGGTGACGCGCTCGCCGATGGCCAGGCCCTGGGCCGGATCCAAATGGACCGCCGCCCAACTTTGACCTTGCCAGCGCACCCGACCCAGGCCTTCCGCATCAAAGGCTGCAATCACTTCGGCCTGGTCAGCCGAGGCCGCCGGCGCAATCGCCCGGGCGCCCTGACGGGAGGACCAGCGCCTGAGGGCTCCGTAGCCACCGCCTGAGAGAACGGCAAACAACAGCAGCTGGCCAACGATCGGTAGCGCCGAAGCCAGGCTGGTGGCGAGCACCAACACCAGTCCACAGACCCCCAGGACCAACAGCAGGCCGTCGCTGTCGGCCCCCAGCAACACCAGAACCAGGGCCAGGGCTGCCAGGGTCAGCCAAAGCAGGGGAGGTGACACAGCCATGCAGGCAGCCAGCGAAACAACTGAGGTCAACAACCCAACCCGATAAAGGGAACAGGGCCAGCCCATTCTCCCCACTTTGCCTAGATTTCAATCCCTTGCCGCCTTGCCATGGAAGCCCTGGTTCCGGTTGTCCTGGCCCTGCTCGCCGGCCTTGGCCTTGGCAGCGTGCGCGTTACCAGCAGCAGCCGCTCGATGTTGGTGGAACGGCTCGGCAAGTACGACCGTCAACTCAGCCCGGGCCTGTCCCTGGTGCTGCCTGGCATCGAGCGGGTGGTGAGCCATGAGTCGTTGAAGGAACGGGTGCTCGACATCCCTCCGCAGCAATGCATCACCCGCGACAACGTGTCGATCGAGGTGGATGCCGTTGTGTATTGGCAATTGCTGGAGCACGCCCGGGCGTACTACGCCGTTGACAACCTGCAGGCGGCGATGGTGAACGTGGTGTTGACCCAGATCCGGGCCGAGATGGGCAAGCTCGACCTCGACCAGACCTTCACGACCCGCTCCGAGATCAATGATGTGTTGCTGCGCGAACTCGACCAGGCCACCGACCCCTGGGGCGTGAAGGTGACCCGGGTCGAACTGCGCGACATCCAGCCCTCCCAGGGGGTGCAGCAAGCGATGGAGCAGCAGATGACCGCTGAGCGCGAAAAACGGGCCTCGATCCTGCGCTCCGAGGGTGAACGGGAATCCCAGGTGAACGCCGCCCGCGGCAGGGCCGAAGCCCTCGTGCTGGATGCCAAGGCCAAACAGGAGGCCCTCCTGCTGGAGGCCGATGCCCAGGCCAAGCAGCAGGGGCTCCTGGCCCGGGCCCGGGCCGACGCCGCCACCCAACTGGCCCAAGCAATCGAGGCCCATCCAGCGGCGGCCGAAAGCCTGAGACTGCTGCTAGCCAAGGACTGGATCGCCATGGGTGAACAGCTCTCCAAGGCTCCCGGGGGCTCGGTGCTGCTGGTGGATCCCCAGAGTCCCGCCGCCCTGCTCACGGCCCTGCAGGGGCTGCAGGGGCAGAAGGGCTAGGGACTCGATCAAGGTGGGCAGATCCAACCCCTCAACCCGCCACCACGACCAACAGCCCTGCGCCGTAGAGCAGGGCACTGCAGAACAAAGCCGAAGCCCAGCAGAGGGAGCGCAGCAGGGGCTTATTGGCCACGTAGGCGCCGATATAGACGAGCCTCAGCAGGGGATGGGCCAGGGCAACCGCTGCGGTCCACGGAGCCGTAGCGCCCACCAGCAGGCAGAGCAACACCGCCGGGGCATGGAGCACAAAGGCCTCGAAGCAATTTTGATGGGCCCAACTGGCCCGCTGGCCCCAGGCGGGCAGTCGCTCAAACATCGCCCGGGGGGCGGCGATGTCGGCCATCGTGAAATTGGACTGGGAGCGGGCCGCTCCCAGGGGCACGATGCTGGCCACCAGGACCCCAGCGGCCAGCACCAGGGACCAAGCCAAGGGCGCTGAGGTCGCGGAAGCCAACCCGGCCGTCGACGCGAAAGCAAAGGGGAACAAGGCGGTGAAGGCGTCTGACTCTTTCTAAATGGCCGATGGTGAAACCCTGTTGAAAGCGAGGCGGCTCGCGCAGATTCCAGTGGGGCCAACGGCTGGCCCGCCCACCCATCGGCAACGCTTGCCTTAGGGCCGCGATCGATAAGCAACGCTGAGCTTCCCCGTTTTCCCCGGCTGTCCTTGGTTTTCCCCAGAAAAGCGAAGCTTTTCCCCCAAGGCCCCAGCCGAGACCCCGCCAGGACTGATGGCCGGCGCCAATCCCTGGGGAATGGCCCCCTTCCCCTTGACGGCCAAGGGTCCATGCCCTCGCCAGGGACCTGGAAAAGCCGCCGGCCTGCCAAGGCCGAGTGGCTGGCAAATTCGCAGCTGTTGTCCCACGGGTCCAGAAGCCCAGGGGCCGCTTGCTCGGCAGGGGATTGTTGGGGGGTCTAAGGCCTTCCAGGCAGTCAGAACGCATGAGCCAAATCCCCGACTACGCGCCCCGCAGTGTCTCCATTGAGAATCAGTTTCCCGAGGACCTGTTCGACGCCATGCGGGAGTTCGTGCGGGTGCATCCCCAGTGGGACCAATACCGGCTGATGCAGGCGGCCCTGGCCGGCTTCCTGTTCCAACAAGGCTGCCAAGACCGGGCCGTGGCCAGGCACTACCTGGACGGCCTCTTCCAGAAGGAAGGGAGCCCCCAGGGGCGGCCCGGTTGAGCAACGGCCCTGCCGCCAGGCCGATTGGCTGTTTAGAACGGTTAACGATCAACGATGAACACCATGCTCCTGGCGGTCAGCGGTGCCTCCGGCAAAACGGGCTGGCGGGTCGTTCAGGAGGCCCTGGCCGGGGGCCATCAAGTGCGGGCCCTGCTCCGCCCCGGCTCCGAGGTGCCGCCTGGGCTGGAAGGGGCCGAGCTGGTGCGCCTGGAGCTGGGGGATGGCCCAGGCCTAGCCCAGGCCCTTCGCGGTTGTGGGGCCCTGGTGATCGCCACGGGCGCCCGGCCGGGGATCGATCTCACGACGCCCCTGCGGGTCGATGCCTGGGCCGTGGACAGCCAGATCCGGGCCTGCGAAGCCGTCGGCGTGAACCGGGTGCTTTTGGTTAGCTCCCTCTGCGCCGGGCGGTGGTGCCATGCCCTCAACCTCTTTGGCCTGATCCTGGTGGTGAAGCGCCTGGGCGAACGGGCCCTCGAGCGCAGCAGCCTGGATTGGACGATCATCCGACCGGGCGGCCTGGGCGAATCCGAATCCGGGCTTGATCAGGAGAACGTCCACTATTCCAAGCCCGACCACCAACAGGACGGCCGCATTCCGCGCCGAGTGGTGGCCCAGGTGTGCCTCGAGGCCCTAGCCACGCCCCTGAGCCAAAAGCGGATCATCGAAATCACCAGTACGCCAGCCGTTGAATCCAGCACTGGGTCAATAGATCCCAAAATGGACAGGCCTGAAACGGACAAGCTTGAAACGGACAAGTTGGAACGGGTTGGGGCCTTGAGCTCCGCAAGTAGCACGAGAGGACTGGCGAGCTGGCTAACTTTGAACCCCTAAAACCGTTTCCATCGCTGGAGATCAAGTTCGTTGCTTGACTGATCAGAAGCGATGCATCTGAAACGATGCATCAAAAACGATGCATCAGATCCGTCGCATAAGCTTGCTTACCAAAGTAATCATCTCCCCTGAGTAATCATGATGATGGGCATGGTTGCAGGCAACAAGCTTTTTAAGCCCAGCCCTTTGCCAGCAGTGACGGAAAGGAGTTGGGCTGGGAACTAGGGCTTGCCATCAACCGGAATCGTCCATCAGACAGCCATCGCCATGGGCAGCCCTGGCCAGGGGATCGTTCCATTATCGATCAGTTTTGCTTGAGTGTGCATAGTCATGCCAAGCAAGTGAACCCACTCGGGCCCGTTCCAACCATGCCTGCCCGTCAGTAGGGCCAAACCGACGGGCCCTAAACGCCACCTGGAACCATGATCAGCAGGTTCCATTCCCAATGCAGCCAACCAAGATAGCTCCGTCTTATCCGGTAAACTGAGAAACTCAAAGTGGCGATTGCAATGCAATTCATGCCGCAGATCCGAGCCTCGATTAAGGCCAGAAGTGCAACCAATAGTGCCTAACCTGGAATTGATCGAGGCGTTGTGAACTGGTCACTTGCCATCGAAGCTATCGACTTGCAGGCTAGCCAGACGAAACACGCCAGACCCGTTGCTCCATTCAAACCAATCAAGCCAATCTAATTGCAGTTATTGCCATGGCCTTAATCAAGTGGGAGCCCCTGCGCGAAATCGAGGATCTGCTTGGCCATTCCCTCGCCTGGCCCCTGGGACGGGCCCAGTCGATGCTGGGACTAGGCGATTGGAATCCGCGCATGGACATCAACAAAAGCAACGGCCCAGGAGGGGCAGCTGGTGGTCAGCGTGCCCCGCAAAGCGGTTGCCCCCTCAGCCGAGGCCGTGCAGGTGCCGATCGAATAAGGCTTGACTAAAAAATCAGACGAACCGAACTAACTCTTTAACCTAAAGCCAATACCCTCCAATTAGCCCCCATCTGCTGCCCATGGCCCCCGATTGCTTCGCGCTCAAACAGAGCATGGCTGTAGCGGAGGCCGATCCCAAAGTGGATACGGGCCAGGCGGCCGTGACCTTGGTGCAGCAGTGGCTGGACCGCTACGAAAGCGAGATCATCGGACGCCGGCTGGAGTCGCCCAGCGAGTTCAACGGCACGATGATCCAGTGGTTTCACTGGTATGGCGAGGCCGATGGCGGCCACTGGCGGCGCCTTAGCCAGGAGGCTGGCAACCTGGCAGCGGCGGGCTTTACGGGCATCTGGCTGCCGCCGGCCTACAAGGGCTCGGGCCCAACCGATGTGGGCTATGGGGTCTATGACCTCTATGACCTGGGCGAATTTGACCAGCAGGGCACCATTCGCACCCGCTACGGCACCAAGCAGGAGTACCTGGCGGCGGTGCAGGCCTGCCGCCAGGCCGGGCTCCAGGTGTATGCCGATGTGGTGTTCAACCACAAAATCGGTGCCGATTCCCCTGAAGACTTTGGCGCCACCCCCTATGACCCGGCTAACCGCAACGAGCGCCTCGGCGATGAGCGGACCATCCGGGCCTGGTCGAACTTCCGTTTTGAGGGGCGCCAGGGCCACTATTCCAACTTGATCTGGCATTGGTACCACTTTGATGCCGTTGATCACAACCTGCTGGATCAGGGCATGCCGGCTATCTGGAAGGTGCATGGCGCCGATTTCGAGCACAATGTGGATCTCGAAAAGGGCAATTATGATTACTTAATGGGCTGCGATCTCAACATCAATCACCCAGAAGTGCGCGCCGAACTGAAGGCCTGGGGGGAATGGACCCTCGATACGGTAGGTGTGGATGGCTTCCGGCTCGATGCAATCAAGCACATCGCCAGCGATTTCTTCATCGACTGGATTGGCCACGTGGAACAGCATGCCCAAAGGGATCTATTTGTCGTTGGCGAATACTGGAGCAACAAACTAGAAAGCCTCAGCTGGTATGCGGCCAACAGTGGCGGCCGCATGAGCCTGTTTGATGCGCCGCTCCACTACAACTTTCATGCCGCCAGCACCAGTGGTGGCCAGTTCGACATGCGAAGGCTGCTCGATGGCACCTTGATGCAATCCATGCCGCTGCTGGCCGTCACCCTGGTCGACAACCATGACACCCAGCCGCTGCAATCCTTGGAATCCACGGTAGAAGCCTGGTTCAAACCCCTGGCCTATGCCGTGATCCTGCTGCGCGACCAGGGCTACCCCTGCGTGTTCCATGCCGATTACTACGGAGCCCAGTATGGCGAGCGGCGCCATGGGCAGGAGATCTCGATTGACCTGGCGAGCCACCGGTTTCTAATCGATCGCTTCCTACGGGCCCGATCCAAGTGCGCCTATGGAGCCCAATACGATTATTTCGACCACTTCAATTGCATTGGCTGGACCCGCCTAGGCACGCCTAGCCATCCCCGGGCGATGGCGGTGTTAATGAGTGATGGTGATGCCGGTTGGAAATGGATGGAGGTGGGAAAAGCCCACACGGTGTTCCGTGATCTGAGTGGCCATATCCCCGATGCCATCACCACCAATGGCGACGGCTGGGCGAATTGGCGTTGCCAGGGGGGTTCGGTGTCGGTGTGGGTGGAGGAGGAGCTCATTGCAGAGCTCGGGGTGGTGCTCGATTAAAACCCGGGAGCAGCGTGCCTGCCTGCCCCGGGCCTGTCACCAGCCAGCATCGGGGCAAGCGACCGAAACACCCCCTGCCGATGCCGATCGTCTGCGCCGAGCGCCTGAGCAAGACCTACCGGGTGGCCCAGAAGCAGCCGGGCCTGGGCGGCACCCTGCGCCATTTCTTTTGGCGCCAAAGCCGCGCCGTGGACGCCGTGCGCGAGCTCAGTTTTTCGATCGAGCCCGGCGAGATGGTGGGCTTCCTGGGTGCCAATGGGGCGGGGAAGACCACCACGCTCAAAATGCTCAGCGGCCTCATCCATCCCAGTGGCGGCAGCCTGCTGGTGGCCGGCCACCGGCCCCAGCGCCGCCAGGCCAGCTTTCTGCGCAGCATCACCCTTGTGATGGGCCAGAAGCAGCAGCTGATCTGGGACCTGCCGCCCATGGAGTCCTTTCGGGTCAATGCGGCGGTGTATGGCCTCGATGACACCGAAGCCAAGCGACGCATCAACGAACTGGCCGAAATGTTGGAGCTGGGGGAGGAACTCACCCGGCCGGTGCGCAAGTTGTCCCTGGGCGAGCGCATGAAGGCCGAATTGCTGGCGGCCCTGGTGCACCGGCCCTCACTCCTGTTTCTCGATGAACCCACCCTGGGCCTCGATGTCAACGCCCAGGCGCGGGTGCGCACCTTTTTGGCCGACTACAACCGCCGCCATGGCGCCACCGTGCTGCTCACTAGCCACTACATGGCCGATATCACCGCCCTCTGCCCCAGGGTGCTGCTCATCCACGAAGGCGGCCTGTTCTATGACGGCAGCCTGGAGGCCCTCACCCAGCGCCTTTCGCCCTGCCGCCTGGTGCGCCTGGAATTGAAAACGCCCTTGCCGGCCCAAGCCTTGGCGGCCTACGGCCAGGTGGAGGCCATCGATGGCCGCGAAGTGCGACTGCTGATTGAACGGGACCAGCTCACCGGAGCCTTGGCAAGGCTTTTGGGGGACCTAGAGGTGCTGGATCTCGAGGTGGCGGACCCGCCCATTGAAGACCTGATTGGCCAACTCTTTCAGCAAGGAGTCGTGCAATGAGAGGGGCTCAAGCGATACGCATTGCCCGGGTCTTGCTCTCCAGCCAATACGCCTACATGCTCGAATACCGGGCAGAAATCGCCCTGTGGGCCCTCTCTGGGGTGGTGCCCTTCCTGATGCTGGCCCTCTGGAGCCAGGTGGACGCGGGCGCTGCGGGCCCCCAGGCCCTAGGCCTGAATCGGCTGCAGCTGAGTCGCTATTTCCTTTCGGCCTTCATCGTGCGCCAGTTCACGATCGCCTGGGTGGTTTGGGCCTTTGAAGAAGACGCCCTGCAGGGCCGCCTCTCCCATGCCCTGCTGCAACCCCTGCATCCGCTTTGGCGCTACCTGAGCGCCCACCTGGCCGAACAGGCCACCCGCCTGCCCTTTGTGGCCCTGCTGGGGGGGCTGTTTTTTCTGCTGCAACCAGACACCGTATGGCTTCCCTCGTTGGCTCAGGCCCTGACGGCGCTGCTGGCGATCTGGATGGCCTTTGCGATCAATTTCCTCCTCCAAAGCGCCATCGCCATTCTGTGCTTCTGGAGTGAACGGGCCAGCGCCCTGGAGCGGTTGCTCTACATCCCCTATCTCTTCCTTTCAGGGCTGGTAGCCCCCTTGGAGGTATTCCCTCCAGCCGTGCGCGCCTTCGCCCTCTGGACTCCCTTCCCCTACATGATTGCCTTCCCGGCCCAGCTGCTCTCTGGTAACCCACTGACCTTTAGCGGTGGCTTTGCGGCCATGGCGGGTTGGATCGTCCTGTTGCTTCCCATCGTTGGATTGCTCTGGAGGGCAGGGGTGCGCCGCTACTCCGCCATGGGGGCCTGATCAATGGGGCGATACCTGCTCACCCTGCGGCGCTTCTGGGCCACGGCCCTGGCGGGCCAGCTCGAATACCAACTCAATCTGCTGATCGACCTACTGGCCATGGCCGGCAATCTGGCCGGCAGCCTTTTTGTGATCAGCCTTTTTTACGGACCCGGCCGCAACCTGGGGGGCTGGAGCTGGGAAGCGGCCCTGGTGGTGCTGGGGATCTACACCGTTCTTGATGGTGTTGCCAGTTCCCTGCTGCGGCCCAACCTGGGCACGATCGTCACCCACGTGCAGCAGGGCACCCTGGATTTCATCCTGCTCAAACCGATCGATAGTCAGTTCTGGCTCTCCTTTCGAACCTTTTCTCCCGCCGGCCTGCCGGAGATTGGGATGGGTCTAGGCCTGACCATCTGGGCCGCTGCCAAGGCCGGCGCAACCCCCAGCCCGACGGGTGTTCTGACTGCGGCGTTGATGCTGGCCTCCAGCCTGGTGATTCTCTACAGCCTCTGGTTTGGCCTGGCTACGACCTCGATCTGGTTCGTCAAAACCTGGAACGCCACCGAGGTGTTGCGTGCGGCCCTAACGGCAGGGCGGTATCCGATCAGCGCCTATCCCCTCCGGCTGCGCAGCCTGCTCACGGTGGTGCTGCCGGTGGCCTTCCTCACCACGGTTCCGGCCGAGGCCATCCTGGGGAGAATCAGTGTCAACGCCGGCGCGGCCTCCCTGCTGATGGCCACGGTCTGTCTGCTGCTGTGCAGGGGGTTCTGGCGCTATGCCTTGCGCTTTTACACCTCGGCGTCGAGTTGAACGGGCTGATGGGTGAACAGGGACGCTGCTCCCTGTCGGCACGATCACCGGCCCCATTGCCCGTGATGCGAGAAGCTGGAATCACGACAAGTGCTATCCATGCCCCAGACCCTGCGGGACCGCCGCTCACCGCTAGTGAGTCTGCGCCAGGCCACCAACGATCAAGATGATGCGGCCAACACCGATCCGAACGCCAAGGCCGGGGCGTCCAGTCGGCGCAATGGCTTTGGAGGGGGCTCCAACAAGGGCTCGGCAAAAGCCGGCAAGCCGGGTGCCAAAGGCCGCAAGAAAAAGGGCACCGGCCTGAGCGCTGCCGATCGGGGCCCCCTGGGCAAGGATCCAGACCTGGAAGCGATTGTGGCCAGGCAACGGTTGCACCTCCCCCTCTCTGGCCGGCTGGGAGAAGCCGAAGTGACCCGGGCCTGGAAGCTGGCCGCCGGCGAGCACCATCCAGACCGGGGCGGCCTACACGACACCATGCAACTCATTAATGGCGCCCGGGACCTCCTACTCGGCAGGGGCCTGGTTTGAAGAGTTGGTTCACTGCCACTTCTTTCTAAGGGCCTGTATATCCAAATTTCACTACAATTTTCAACCGCAGGCTTGGCCTTGAAGAAGCCCATGCAGGCGCTTTAGTTGTTGTCTGGTGACTGCAAAGAGAACTGCAAACCCAGGGAATGGCCCAATGACAGAAACCTGGGTAGACGCCTGATCCGTACGGGACCCGATGGCCAAGCCCCCCTATCCACCGCCACCGGCCAGGCCTGATTTTCCGCCGCCGGCGCGGCCGCCCCGACCTGGTGAGCTGGACGGACGATTCGCCTGACGCCCGCTGGGCACGGGCCGCCCACCACTGCTTGACTCCGGGCTGCCACTCCTTGCCCCACGACGGGTGCTGGCGGCTGGGACCAGCAGGGCCTCCAGCCGTTGCGCCTCGGCCCCCTCTGCCAGGCGCCATTGCCCGGCGGCCAAGCCATCGAGGCTGAGGGGGGCGCCGCCATCCATCAGATCCATCGCCACCCGGATCAGCCGCAGGGTGGGCAGGCCCACGGCCGCCGTCATGCGGCGCACCTGGCGGTTACGACCCTCGCGGAGCTCGATCTCCAGCCAGGCGGTGGGCACCTGCAGCCGATGGCGGATCGGCGGCTGCCGTTCAGCGATTGCCGCCGCCTCCAGCTCTGCCGGCTCCAGCGTGCGGGCCCTGGCCTGCAAGGTTGGCCGACCCTGGATCAGGAGCCCCTGGCGCAGGTCCGCAAGCGCTGCCTGGGTGGGAATTCCTTCCACCTGAACCCAATACCGGCGCCAATGCCCCCAGGCCGGATCGGTGAGCCGGTGCTGCAGCCGGCCGTTGTCCGTCAACACCAGCAGTCCTTCGCTATCGGCATCCAGGCGGCCGGCTGCGTAGATCTCGGCAACCTGGATGTGGTCGGCCAGGCAGCCCCAGCGACTCCCCGCCTCAGGGGTGAACTGGCTGAGCACCCCGTAGGGCTTGTGGAACAACAGGGTGGTCAGGGGCTCCAGGGGATCTGGGTTATCAGGAAGCCTGGCGGGCCTTCCAGAGGTTGACAGCGCCGATGCAGATCAGTAACAGACCCAGGTCCATCGACAGCGGAGGCAGGATCATCGAGGGAAGGGCCAGGCCGGCACTTGGGATGGTGGCGTGACCCTAGGCGCCAGAACCGAGGCGCGCGGATGGGTTTCTCCCACCTGGCCGGGATTGGCGCCACCTAAGGTGGATGGTGCAGTTCGAAACGTACTTGGCGGCACCGCATGATCGAGACATCCGGCGTAATCGAGAAGGAGCAGGGCAACGGGTTTTACCTGGTGACGCTCGAGCAGCCGGCCGGTCACCAGTGCCTCTGCCGAGCGGCGGGGAAACTGACCAAATTCCGCATCAAGCTGCTGGCAGGCGACAAGGTGCTGGTGGAAATCAGCCCCTATGACCTGACCCGCGGCCGCATCACCTACCGGGAGCGCAACGCCGGAGCCACCGGTCCCCGTCCCGGCGGCAACAGGCCCGGCGGTCCCCGCCGCCGTTGAGCTGGCGGTCTTAGCCAGCAGGCTGGCCCCAGGAGGGCTGGCTGGGCTGCTGGACCAAGTTTTTTAGGGCCGAAAAAACAGCGCCCTAGGCCGATTCAGCCCAGGGTTTAGCCGTGTAGCGCTTCAGCCCAGGACCCGTACCCCCTCCCCAAGGGCTTGGGAGGGGGGTACGGGTTCAGCCCTACAGCAGGGCCTCAATCGCAGCCTTGAATTCGCTGCGCTGTTTTACGCCCTTGAACTGCTGCTTGAGTTCCTTGCGGAAGAACAGCTGCACGGTGGGGGTACCCGTCACGCCGGCCTGTTCGGCGATGGCCTGGTCGGTCTCAATATCAATCTCCACCCCCTGGGCAGCGCCGCCGAAGTCGGCAAGCACCCGCTTGAGCTGGGGTTTGAGCACATGGCAAGGGCCGCAGCTGGGCGACGAGTACACCACAAGTAGGGGCTTATCGCAGTCGTGATACAGCTTGCGCAGGGCGTAGCTGCCCTTCTGCCACAGGGCTGCGGGGTCGTAGTTGGCCTCATCGCTGATCGCCGTGCGCACGGGCTCTCCGGCCGGGGCTGGATCCACCGGGTTGTGACTAACGGTGATCGCCAGGTCATGGTGGGTGAGCCACCGTTCCGCCGCCAGGGCCGCCTGGCAGCCACTGCCGGCGGCGGTGATCCCCTGGCGCCATTCGGTGTCGGCAACGTCACCGGCAGCAAACACCCCCTCAACACTGGTTTCGGGCCGGCCGGAGCGAACCTGCAGGTAGCCCTGGCTATCGAGCTCGATCTGGCCGGCCACCAGGCCCGTATTGGGGGTGTGACCAATCGCGTAGAAGAGGCCCTTCACGGCCAAGGTTTGCTCCTGGCCACTGGTCGTGTCGCGCAGCTGGATCGTTTCGAGCCAGTCGCCACCAGCGACATCGACCAGATCCTGGTTCCAATGCACGTGGATGGCGGGGTTGGCCAGCACCCGATCGGCCATGGCCTTGCTGGCCCGCAGGGCAGCGCGGCGCACGATCAGATGGACCTGGCTGCCGTATTTGGTGAGATAGACCGCCTCCTCACAGGCTGAATCGCCGCCGCCCACCACGGCTAGTTCGGCGTTGCGGAACTGGGGGGTGGCGCCATCGCAAATGGCGCAGGCGCTGATGCCCCGGCTCCAGAACTCCTGTTCATGGGGCAGGCCAAGGCGGTTGGCACTGGCGCCCGTGGCCAAGATCAGGGCCTGGGTTTCGATCACCTGGCCCTCCACGGTGACGCGATAGGGCCGCTGGCCCAGGTCGATCGCATCGGCGTCAGCCTCGATCAGGCGCGTGCCCCAGCGCACGGCCTGGGCCCGCATCCGGTCCATCAGGTCGGGGCCCAGGATCCCATCGGGGAAGCCGGGGAAATTCTCCACATCGGTGGTGGTCATCAACTGGCCCCCGGCGATGCCGCCCGCCTGGAAACCCGTGATCAGCAGGGGGTTGAGGTTGGCCCGGGCTGCATAGATGGCGGCGGTATAGCCCGCGGGCCCGGAGCCAACGATGACCAGGTTTTCCGGGGCGACCTGGGGAGCAGCGGCAGAGGCCATGGGCTTAGACGGACTCACTTCGCCTTAACTGTAGGGTCCCTCGGCTGGGCGTTGAGGCTGGGACACCTTGGACAGGTCGAAATGCCCAATCGTGGCCAGGCCGACTTGGCAATTCAGCGATTTTGGCGCCAAGGCGCTGCAAATCCGGAAAAATGCTTTAAATTTCGATTCGTCCGTCCGGCTCCCGGCCAAACCAGTCCCGCACACCATCGCCGCTCGGGCGATCGGCCAGCGGGTTCCCTGGCGAAGCCACCGGAACCATCAAAACGGATTCGGCCAGCAGCTCCGGCTGGTCATCAATGCAAAGGATCCACTCGCGAAACTCCTGGGTGAGGGCAAAGCTGTCCTCGTAGCGCTCGCGGGCGTCCAGGTTGGCAATACGTGCTACTGACCAGTTCATCGCCACCGAGAGGCGCCGCTGGATCGAACCGTGCATGATTCAGCTCCGTTAGGGGCCACGCTGGTCGACGCAGGGCCAGACCAGGGAGGCAAGTTCGCAGAAGTTCGCATTTTTTCTGGATTCAAACTGTAATCACGGATGCAGCAGAAAGTTCGGAAGCTGGGGTCCGCGCAGCCGAATCAGCTCGCCGGCCCCCTCGGCCATGGCCTCCAGGGGCAGCCCCGGCGCCCGGCCCCAGCCCTGGGGGTCGGCCGTTTCGGCCACCCCAGGCCTGCTGCGCAGCAGGTAGGGCTCACTAATCGACCAGCTGCGGGCGTACTGCATCAGCAGCGGATCGGCCGGGGCAAACACATAGGACGGATGGCGGGGCACCGCTTCCAACTGGCTGCGCTCCCCATCCATGCGCACCGCCCGGGTGATCGCCTGCACGAAGCGGCTGCGGGTCACCACCGTGGTCAGGTAGGCCACCACCCGCAGCCGCGGCGCATCGAAGCCTTCCGAGGCCATGTCGATACTCACCAGCCAGTCGGCCCCGCCGTTCTGGAACTCGGCCAGGCGGCTGGCCGCCTCCGGGTCCTGGGAATGGACGAGCAGCACCTGGTCCCCCTCCTCCACCAACAGATGGCTGAGGCGCCGGGCGTGGGCGATGTCGCGGGCAATCACGATGCCGCCAGCGCCCAGATGGTGGCGCCGCACCATCTCCAAGCGTTTGCGGGCATTGAGCAGCACCCGCAGGGCGATGCTGCTGCCATCGCCCAGGCGGATCGCCCGGCGCAGGTTGCGGGCCCGCCAACTCTCGCGGAGTTCAGCGGACAGGGGTGAGCGCTCGAGCTCGGGATTGGTGCCCTCCTGGCGGCCGTGGTCGATCCAGCCATCTTGAAAGCGGAATTCCAGGGGGCGCACATCGCCGGCGGCGATCAGCTGGCGCGGTTCCACGCTGAGATCTGGCGCGATCAGCTCGACCCGTTCGCCGGCCTCTTCCACTTCGATGCGGCGGGCGGAGCAAAAACTGAGGTTGTCGGCCCGAAAAGGGGTGCCGGTGAGGCCCAGCCGCAGGCTGGCCCCGGCCGTGAGGCTGCTGAAGGTTTGGCCCCAGGCGCTGGCTTCCGGTTCCTCCGGATCCAGGCCCAGGTGGTGCACCTCATCGGCAATCGCTAGCCAGTCCCCCAGCCCAGCACCGGCCAGTTGCTGCTGAAGGGCCGCCTGGTTGCGACTGGCCGCTTGATAGGTGAGCAGCAGGCCTTGCCAGGGGCCTGGGCCCGCGCCAGCGGGAGCTAAGGGGGTTCCCGGGTCCCAGTCGCGCAGTTCCAAGCCCAAGCGGCCGGCGGCCTGGCGCCATTGGCTGGCAATCGAGCTGCGATGGGTGAACACCACAAACCGCTGCAGGCGCCCATCGGCCGCGAGGGCCTGGTAGCCCAAGAGGGCACCCAGGGTTTTGCCAGCGCCCGGACCGGCATGGATCAGCACGTCCTGGCCGCCGGGGTCCTGGCGCTCCAGGCGGCGGCGCAACAGCTGGATCAGCTGGCTCTGCCACTGGCGCGGCCGGGGGGGCATGGCCCCCGGGGCGGGCCCGGACGCCAGGGTGAAGGACGGAGCTGCCATGGCGCCATTGTGTCGCCGGCCCCAGGCGCGGCATCGGCGCCGCCAATCAAGGGCCAGATTGCAGAACTCAATGGGTGTTTCGGCCCATTCCCATCGGCGCCAGCGTCCCTACTTTCGGTGGATCAGCCTGCATCAGGGCATTGTCCTGCCGGCCCATGGATCCCAGCTTCCCCTTCTCCCTAGCGGTGGACCATTGGCGGCAGCGGTTTGAGCTGGCCTGGGACCAGGAATGCGACATCGATCCGATCATCCTGCGCACCCGCCTGTTGCGCTTACAGGGCCGTTGGCAACAGGCCCGCTGCCTCGATCAGGAATTGCTGCCCTATTTTTAAATGGGCTGCAGGCGTCCATCGGAGCGGAGCTCCTGGCATGAGCCAAACAAAAACCCAGGCTCACGCCTGGGTTGGAAAAGCTTCACAGCTTAGAAGCGATCTTTGCAGCACTTGCATTGCCATCAAAACCAGCCCTAGGCCCTAAACAAGGGTTGCCCTGGGCCGTTGGGTAGGACCACCAGCTTGGCCATGCACGACCAAGCTGGATGACCACTCAAAAGCAGCCTTTATCGCCTACTCCTTGATCCTTGGTGGGCTTCATCTATAGGCGCCGAAGCAACTCTGGGAAAAGCTTCGGCGCCCTGGGCCGTTCAACCGATCGCTTCGGCGTGGTTAACCAGGAGGTGCTGCACCTCATCAACCCCTTCGCTCGCCACCTGGCGGGCCAACTCCTGGGGAGCGCCTGCGGTTTCGATCAGCACGGCGGCCATGCGCTCAACCAGGGCCTGGCGCTGGCTGGTGAGGTGGCTGATCAGTTCCTGCTCAATCAGGTGGCGCACAGCCTTGCCGCGCAGGCTGTTCTGGTCGGCTTCGGCCAGGGTGCCCTGCACCAGTTCCTTAACGAACAGGCGTTGCACTTCGGTGCTGCGCAGGAAGCTTTCCATCGCATTGATGGCCCCGTCCACGACGGTGCGCTCCACCTCGGCCGGTTCCTCGTTGAGCTTGAACTCCCAATCAAGGTGACGGCGCTGCCAGCCCTGCTGCTGCAGGTTGGGCATCACCGTTTGGCAAAAGCTATCAACAGAAATTTCATAGACCCGTTCGGCCAGGCGCTCGCACCAGTCGGAGCCGTGGGCGTGCAGGTTGTCGCGCAGGACTTCGCGCTCCACCGCATGGCCGCCGTGGTGACTGTGGCAGACGCCATCGGGGCATTCGACCGCCGTGATCGCCATGGGGAAAGGGACGCAAAGGACAGACCATGGCCTAGCCAGGCCCCGAACTCCGGGCAACAGGGCAAGGGCCAGGAGCGGCAATTGTGCTGGTCTGCGAACAATTGAGCTGGATCGCTTGTCTTGTCAGGAGCCAGTGACGATCACTGAATGGACAGCTCAAGGAGAGCTTGGTTTGACAACTGTCTTAATTGCCCGCGAACGGCGGGCCGGGGAAACGCGGGTGGCGGCCACACCGGAAACGGTGAAACGGCTCGTCGGCCTGGGCTGCAGCGTGCAGGTGGAGCAGGGGGCCGGCCAGGCCGCCGGTTACCCGGATGGCGCCTATGGCGACGCTGGGGCCGCGCTCTTCGATGGCACCGCTGCCGAGGCAGCCGATCGCTGGGCCGGGGCCGATGTGCTCCTGGCCGTCCAGGCCCCCCAGGCCGGAGCTGGGCCGGGCCTGGCCCAGCTACGGCCTGGCGCCCTGGTCCTGGGCCTGCTCGATCCCTTTGCCAACCGGGACCTGGTCGGCACCCTGCTGGAGCGCAAGCTCTCGGCCATGGCCCTGGAGCTGCTGCCGCGCATCAGCCGGGCCCAGGCCATGGATGCCCTCTCCTCCCAGGCCAACATCGCCGGCTACAAGGCCGCCCTCCAGGCCGCAGCGGCCCTGGATCGCTTCTTCCCCATGCTGATGACCGCCGCCGGCACGGTGCAGCCAGCCAAGGTGGTGGTGCTTGGGGCCGGCGTGGCGGGCCTGCAGGCCGTGGCCACGGCCCGCCGGCTCGGAGCCCTGGTCAAGGTGAGCGATGTGCGCCCGGCCGCCCGGGAACAGGTGGAATCCCTCGGCGCCCGCTTCATTGAACCTCCGGTGATGGAGCAAAGCCCCGGCGAAGCGGGCGGCTACGCCAAGGAGGCGGGTGCCGTGTTCCTGGAGGCCCAGCGCCAGCTGCTGGCGCCCCACCTGGCCGAGGCCGATGTGGTGATCACCACGGCCCTGGTGCCAGGCAAGCCCGCCCCCCTGCTCATCACCCGCGCCATGCTCGGCCTGCTGCGGCCCGGGGCCGTGGTGATGGACCTGGCCGTGGCCCAGGGCGGCAACTGCGCCGCCAGCCAGCCAGACCAGGAAACCGTGGTGGAAGGCGTGCGCGTGATTGGCGCCGGCAACCTGCCGGCTTCGGTGCCCTTCCATGCCAGCTCCCTTTACGCCCGCAACCTGGCGGCCCTGCTCGAGTACGTGCTCAAGCAAGGCGGCCTGGCCCAGCTCGATCCGGAGGATCCCTTGATTGATCCCTGCCTAATAACCCACCAGGGCCAGTGCCGGCGCGCCGACCTCAGCCCCGTGGCCCAGGAGGTGGCGGCATGAGCGACTTTTCCCTCAACGAGGCCCTCTGGGTGTTGCTGCTCGGCAGCCTCCTGGGCTTCGAGCTGATCGGCAAGGTGCCCCCCACACTGCACACACCGCTGATGTCTGGGGCGAATGCCATCAGCGGCATCACCCTGCTGGCTGCCCTGGCCCTGATCGGCCAGGCCCCCTCACCGCCCTTGCAAGCGCTTGGGGCCGTGGCCCTGGGCTTTGCCCTCTTCAACGTGATTGGTGGCTTCCTGGTCACCGACCGCATGCTCGCCATGTTCCGCCGCCGCGGAGGTGCCGCTTGAACCAGTTACTGCTTGATCTCAGCGCCGTCCTGCTGCTGGCCCTGGGCCTGCGCGGATTGGCCAAATTGCGCACCGCCCGCATGGCCAACGGCCTCGCCGCCCTGGCCATTGGCCTGGCGGTGGTGGGCCTGCTGGTGAGCCAAGGCCTGGCCGGCTGGCCCTGGATGCTGGGCGGCCTGGCCGTCGGTGGCGGCATTGGGGTGGTGCTGGCCCTGCGGGTGCCCATGACCGCCATGCCCGAAACCGTGGCCCTGTTCAACGGCTGTGGTGGCATGGCCTCCCTGCTGGTGGCCCTCGGGGCCGTGGGCCTGCCCGGACCCATGGGCCTGCTGGCGACCGTGTCGGTGTTGGCCTCCGTGTTGGTGGGCTCGATCACCTTTAGCGGCTCGCTGGTGGCCATGGCCAAGTTGCAGGAATGGCTCGATACGCCGGCCTGGACCCAGCGCCAGGCCCGCCACGCCGTCAACATCACCCTGGCCCTGGCCTGCCTGGCATGCTGCGTGGTGGTGGTGCTGGGCCAGCCCTGGGGCCTGGCGCCCTTGACGGTTCTGGCCCTGCTGCTGGGCATCGGCCTGACCCTGCCGATCGGCGGGGCCGACATGCCGGTGGTGATTTCGCTGCTCAACTCCTATTCCGGGGTGGCCGCCGCCGCCGCCGGCTTTGTGGTGGGCAGTGCCCTGCTGATCGTGGCGGGCGCGATGGTGGGCGCCGCCGGCCTGATCCTCACCCAGGTGATGTGCACGGCCATGAACCGCTCGCTCACCTCGGTGCTGTTTGGTGGGGCCCTCGGTGCCAGCGCTGGCGCCGGCACTGGCGAGAAGAAGGAAGCGGAGTCTTACGGCCGCATCACCAGCTGCAGCGCCGAGGAATGCGCCATGGCCCTGGAGCAGGCCGAGCGGGTGGTGTTTGTGCCCGGCTACGGCCTGGCCGTGGCCCAGGCCCAGCACAGCCTGCGGGAACTGGCCCGCCTACTGGAAGGCCATGGCGTGGAGGTGAGCTACGCGATCCACCCGGTGGCGGGCCGCATGCCCGGCCATATGAACGTGCTGCTGGCCGAAGCCGATGTGCCCTACGACCAGCTGGTGGAGATGGACGTGATCAACCCCGAGTTTCCGCGCACCGATGTGGTGATCGTGCTCGGGGCCAATGACGTGGTGAATCCCCAGGCCAAAAACGACCCCAGCAGCCCCCTGTTCGGCATGCCCGTGCTCGAGGTGGACCAGGCCCGCTCGGTGTATGTGGTGAAACGGGGCCTGGGTGCTGGCTACGCCGGCATCAAGAACGGCCTGTTTGAGCTGCCCCAGACCGCCATGGTCTTCGGCGATGCCAAGGCGGTGCTCAATGGCCTGATCACCGAGCTGCGCGGCCTGGGAGTGGGCAAAAAGGCCCTGGCGGCGGTTTGAGGCCCTGGGCTTCGGGCCGCTGAGCGCCCGTGGCCCGGCCTGTTAATCAGCTGTTGATCGGTGGATGGGCGGTGCCTCTTTCAAGGGGCACCGCCCTTTTTGATTGGGCAGGGATCCACTCCGCAGGACTGGCCCAGGGCGATCGCCCCCTCGCGGGAAGGGGGTTGCCCGGGTGGGCCCATCGGGCGGGCTTGCTGGCAAGCTGCCATGCCCAAGCGATCGTCTTGCCTTGAAGTCGTCCCTGGCCGCCGAGCTGGGTCTACCCCCGTTTCGGGCGCGCTTTCCCTGGTGGGGCGCCGACCTCCAGACCCTGCGCGACACCCTGCGGACGGCTGCCCCCGGGCCCGATCCGGGCGAGCCGGTGCTGACGGAGCTTGGGCAAGGCGACCAGCTGTTGTCATTCCTGGATCGCCCCCTTCATCAGCAAGTTGGTCAGCCAGCCCACCAATCCCCTGAAACGCCCTCGCATCGGCCCTTGAACCAGCCCCAAGGGTCGGGGGCTGATCTCGGCCAAGCCAAGGGCCTGGTGTTGGTGCTCCACGGCCTGGGCGGCTCGAGCCAGGCCCCCGGGGTGCGGCGCCTGGGGCAGCTCCTGCAGAGGAACGGCTTTGCCGTGCTGCGGCCCAACCTGCGAGGCGCTGGTCCTAGCCGGCCCTTCGCTCGGGGCTCCTACGCCGCCCAGTGCAATCGCGACCTCCTGCCCTTACTCGCCCAGGCACGCCAGCTGGCCGCAGGGCGCCCCCTGCTGGCGGTGGGCCTCTCCCTGGGCGGAACCGTGTTGCTGAATGGCTGCCTGGCCGAGGATCCCCTGGGCTCGCCATCGCCAAGCCCCGGTGCCTTGCCCCGCCTCGATGGGCTGGCCTGCGTCAGTAGCCCCCTGGATCTGGTGGCCTGCTCGGCCCAGATTGACCAGCCCCGCAACCGGCTCTACCAACGCTGGCTGCTACGGCGGCTGCATCAGCAGGTGCGCGGCGAGGCCCGGGCCGAGGCTCCTGATGGCTGGGATGGGGGCCCAGGCGGGCCCGCGCCAACGATTCGCAGTTTTGATGCCCAGATCACGGCGCCCCGCTGGGGGTACCCCTCGGTGGACGCCTACTACGCCGAGGCCAGTCCCCTGGCACGGCTGCTCCAGGGTGGCCCGGGCCTGGGGCCTGGCCTGCCGCCCAGCCTCTGGCTACAAGCGAGCGATGACCCCTGGGTGCCCGCGGGTGGCACCGAGGCCCTTGGAGCCGCCTTGGCCCATGCCGAGACAACCTGGGCGCCCATTCATGACAACTCAGCCGTGCTGATCACCCCTGGTGGCGGCCACAACGGTTTCCATGGCCAGGGGGATCCAGGCAGGGCCAGCTGGAGCGATCGGCTGGTGCTGGCCTGGTTGGCCCGGCTGGTGGGAGGAGCCGACTAGCGGGGCTATGGCCCGCAAGCCCCGCCTAGCCCGGCGCAGGGACTGAACGCTGAGCAGGGAGCACTGAGCTGTTGGCGTCAGGGTTGCGCTGGCAGGCCCGCGAACGGATGTCGCTGCACAATCCAGGCCTCGACGGGCTGGCCGCCGACCACATGCTCCTTCACGATCCGCTCGATGCGCTCTGGCGTGACGCCGCCGTAAACGATGCCCTCGGGCCAGATCAACAGGATCGGGCCCTCCCGGCAAATGCGCAGGCAGTCGGCCTTGGTGCGCAGCACGATGCCGCCGGTGCGGCCAGGGGTCTCGAGGCCCAGCTCCCGCACCAGGACCTTGAGCCGCTCCCAGCTGGCCAGCCCCACCGCCGGATCCGCCGGGCAACAGAGGTTCTTGGTGGGGGTGGCGCAGAGCAGCAGGTGGTGGGCAATCACGATCGGGGAGTTCGATCAGGCAGGGCAAGCGGGCCGTTCAACACGTCAAGTCAACCGACCGCCACCACCACCGGGCTGGCGCCTGATTGGGCTGCAGCTTCGCGCACGGCCTGGCGGGCCCAGGCATCCGTGGCCAGCACATCGGCCAGGGCGGGGTCGGCCTTGAGGTCAACCCGGTGGCGATCACAGACCCGCTCAATCAGCTTGGGAATGTCCACGAAGGCGATCTGCTCATCGAGGAACAGGGCCACGGCTTCTTCGTTGGCAGCGTTCATGGCCGCGGGCATGGTGCCCCCGGCCCGGCCGGCCGCATAGGCCAGCTGCATGCAGGGGTATTTGGCGGGATCGGGCTGGCGGAACGTGAGCTGGCCCACCTCGGTGAGATCCAGGCGGCGCCAGGGGGTTTCCAGGCGCTCGGGCCAGCTGAGGCAGTAAAGGATCGGTAGTTTCATGTCGGGCCAGCCCAGCTGGGCGAGCACCGAGGAATCGGCCAGTTCCACCATCGAATGGATGATCGATTGGGGGTGGATGATGATTTCGATCTCGTCGTAATCGAGGCCAAACAGGTAGTGGGCCTCGATCACTTCGAGGCCCTTATTCATCAAGCTGGCGCTATCGACCGTGATCTTGCGGCCCATGCTCCAGTTGGGATGGCTGGTGGCATCGGCCACGGTGGCCTTGACCAAATCGGCGGCATCCCAATCGCGGAAGGCGCCCCCGGAAGCGGTGAGCTGGATGCGGCGCAGGCCGGGGGTGGGGATTCCGGTGGAGAGCCGGGCCGTATCGGCCCAGGGGGTGCCCTGCAGGCACTGGAAGATGGCGGAGTGCTCGGAATCGGCCGGCAGCAGCCGCGAGCCGGAGCGGGCCAGCTCCGGCAGCACCACCGGCCCGGCGGCGATCAGGGTTTCCTTGTTGGCCAGGGCCAGGTCCTTGCCGGCCCGGATCGCCGCCAGGGTGGGCAGCAGGCCGGCGCAGCCGACGATGCCGGTGACAACCAGATCGGCCGTGGGCCAGGCGGCGGCGGCGCAGAGGCCGTCGGAGCCGCCCAGTAATTCAGGGAAGGGGGACGGGCGGTCCTGGGGATCGAGGGCCAGCAGGCGCTCCCGCAGAACCGCCACCAAGTCGCCATCGGCCAGGGCCACCACCTCGGGGCGATGGCGCTGGATTTGGCCCATCAGCAGGTCGAGGTTGCGGCCGGCGGTGAGGGCCACCACGCGGAAGCGATCGGGGAAGTCCTCAACGATCTCCAGGGTCTGGGTGCCGATCGAGCCCGTGGATCCCAGCACGCTGAGGGCTTTCACAGGCGGATCGGCAACGGTGGTAGCCAGTCTCCCACCGGGCATGCAGCCCGGGCCCCGGGCCGGCCGGCAGCCCAGGAAAGGCTTAACTGGGAGCCCGTTTCCACCCACCGGTTGGGGCTGCCCCCATGAGCACGTTCCTAACCAACCTGCAAGGCCTGCTGCAGCGCTGGAATTTCATCGAGCGGGCCAAGCTGGAGACCCAGCTTTGGGAAGCTTTTGAGCGGGGCGAACCGCTGGAAGCGATGGTGGAGCAGTGTCCGCCGGGGTTTCAGAAGGAGGTGTGGAGTACCACCTTGGTGCGCATCCGCAAGATCGAGAAGATGATGGAGGGCCAAAAGGCCCCGGCCATTAAACCCGACTTGGACTAAATCACCCCCAGAGGCACCGGTGCTTTGGGCCTGGTGTTGATGTGGGCTTCGAGCACTTGGTGATTCGAGCACTTGGTCAAGCGTTGCTCGCCGCTCAGCCCATCAGCTCCGCAGCCACTCGGTCAAGCCGCCGGGTTTATCGATCAATTCAATGCCTTGATCTAACAAGCTGGCGCGAATTCGATCGGCTTCGCCATAGTTTTTTGCCGCCTTGGCCGCCTGGCGGGCTGCAATCTGGGCCGCAATTTCGGCTGCGTTCGGGCCAGTTGCGCCAAAGTAAGGGCCTGATTCGGCTTCCGGTTTGAGGCCGAGAACGCTGGCCAGCTCCAGCAACAGCCTGGCCTCGGCTTGCAACACTTTGGCCTCGCTAGCGGCCTGGGCGTCACCCCGCTCGCTGCGATTGGCCAAGGAACGCAGGGGTTTAGCCAATTCGAACAGCGCGGCCAGGGCCGCGGAGGTGTTGAGGTCGTCGTCCATGGCCGCGGCGAAGCGCAGGCGAGCCTCCGTCAGGGAACTCGCTGCCCCCTGGAGCCCATCGCTTCCGGGTTCTTTCTCCAGCTGGGCCGACAGTTGCAAGGCCGCGTTAAGGCCCTTCCAACCGGTGGCCGCCGCGGCCAGGGCCTCCTGGGTGAAATCAAGCGGCTTGCGGTAGTGGGCCTGAAGCACAAACAGGCGCAGGCCCATGGGGCTGACGCCACTGGCCAGCAGCGCCCGGATGGTGGTGAAGTTGCCCAGGGATTTGGACATCTTTTCGCCGCCCACATTGACCATGCCGTTGTGCAGCCACCAGCGGGCCAGGGGCTTGCCCGTGGCCGCCTCCGACTGGGCAATCTCGTTTTCGTGGTGGGGGAAAATCAGATCGGCGCCGCCGAGATGGAGATCAATCGTGTCTCCCAGTTCCTGGCGCACCATGGCCGAGCATTCGATATGCCAACCCGGGCGACCGGGCCCCCAGGGGGAGGGAAAACTGGGCTCGCCCGGTTTGGCCCCTTTCCAGAGCGCAAAATCAAAGGGATGGTGCTTGCGGGCTTCCTCAATCCCAGTAACCCGGCCATCGGCATTCTGCTGTTGCTCCGAGAGATCGCGGCCCGAGAGTTTGCCGTAGCCGGCGTGTTTCATCACGGCGAAATAGACATCGCCATCGGCGCCATAGGCCGCCCCCTTGGCTTGCAATTCGCCAATCAGGTCGCGGATCGCATCGAGGCTCTGGGTGGCCCGGGGCATGCGATCGGCCGGCAGGATGTTGAGGGCGGCCATATCGGCCACAAAGGCGTCAATATTGCGCTCACTCACCACCTCCATGGAGCTGCCTTCCTCGGCGGCCCGTTTGAGGATCTTGTCGTCGATGTCGGTGTAGTTCTGGACGAACGTCACCTGGTAGCCGCTCCAGAGCAGGTAGCGGCGCAGCACGTCCCAGGCGATGTAACTGCGGGCGTGGCCCAGGTGGCAAAGGTCGTAGACCGTGACCCCACAGCAATACATCGACACCTGGCCGGCTTGCAGCGGCTCAAACGGTTCGCTGCGGCGGGTGAGGGAGTTGGTGAGCCGCAGGGTCACGGGCGTCAGATCAAGGGCTAGGACAGCTGGACCCTAAGGCCCATCCCATGGTGGCCCGTCGCGGCACCCCGCCCCTACCTTGGTGCAGCTGGGGCGCCCCATCCGGGGCCGGCGAAAGGGGGCCCAGACTGCCATCACGGTGCCGGGCCTGAAAGGAGCTGGTCCCCCGCTCAACAGCTAGGGCTGGGAGTACTGCCAGGCCATGGGCGACAAGGGCTCGGCCTCCATCTCGAAACCATTCGCCCAGGCTTGCGGGGTAGGGGCCTCAAGCACAGCCGCACCAGGGCCTACCCATCCAGTACCCCCGGCAAGGCCGAGCGGTTCATCCAGACCTTGGGCCAGGAATGGGGTTATGGGGTGCCCTCCCAGAACTCCGAGGGGGCAGCAACTGGCTGCCATCGCCTCGCTTCCGGTCACAACGGAAAAGACCGGCAGCCGCCCAGCACTGGGAGGAAACCCCGTTTTTCAGCCTAAACGGATCAGACGCCTTGCAGACATGAGGACCTAAACTATGCCATAGCCCTATCGATGATCACCTCAGCATGCTGTTTCAGGGGCTCAAGATAGGACGAGGAGAGGGTCTCTAGCAAGCCAAGAATGCTCGGGTTCTCCTCAAGACCACGCAAAACAACCAGCGACTCTTTAGCCCTAAAACCACACTCACAATCAATGCGCCTGAAGTGGCGAAAATCCTCAAAGACCGAGGGGTGATGCGCCATAAGAAAAGTCACTTGAGAACTCTCCTGAAGCCGCTGATCAAATCCAGCCTCGGCGCCCATGGCGTCCCCATAAAGATGATTAAACAATTGAACAACACACCCCTTGCTTTCCGGGGAAAGGAATCCCTGGGGCCTCACACGCGACAAGCTTCCAACGTCATCGGAGCTAAGACTTTTTTCGCAATACAAGGACTTGCTAACTTGTTTTTCGGCCAATGCATCAACGCACAGAACCAACGGAACTTCGTAGAGATCAAAGCTAAAAAATTTGGGGTTGTCATCAGCTGGTCGCTGACTTGCTTCGGCAATCATGGCATCAATCACCCGATCTTCCAGCAAACTCAGGGCCGCCCCCACCGATTCCTTCTGCCTAGCCGGATTCACCATCCAGCTTGCATCCAACTGGTTACCAAGCACGCGGCTCGCCCAATAGGGCGCATGCAGCCTCAGCCTGCTCCTGCCGGAGAAACGATAGAGCTGGTGCACCTCCCGCTCCATCTGCAGCAGGGTGCTCGGCCCAGCCGATGAATAGGGACCTGGGCCATGGCTGGGAAATGGCTGAAAAACCTGGAGAGCCTGCTGGCTGCGGCGGCTGATCGTGCTTTGGTCGCAGTAGGCCAATCGGGCCGCGTCATCGCCATGGCGAAGCCAGCACATCAGATCAAGCGCTTCCAGCTCCTCAGGCGTAACCATGCACCCGTAGGTGAGCGTATTAAAAGCCACCTTAAAGATAAATAGAATCGCCTGCAATGCCCATCCATCAGGATGTTGACATTGACCCAGGGAATCCATAGCGCAATCCCCCCTGTCGTCCCTAGGGAAGAGGTTGGTGTCGATGGGATTAGGCCTGCTTGGCGCCCAGGCTGGCGCGGCGGGCGGCTAGGCCCGCTTCCGTCGCCGTGATCGCGGCCAGAACCAAGAGGCCGGCCAGACCAATCAGCTGGTGGCGTTGGCTCAAGGCACCGTCTTCCGGCCCGCCGAGCAGGGCTCCGGCGACAAACCAACTGGTGGCTAGGGCCGAGGTGATCCAGTAGGCGCGCCAACGCCGTTGGTAGAGGTAGCCCGTGCCCAAGCCCGGCACCACATTGAGCAGCACGGCCACCCAGCCACTGGAGGCGGCCAGGATCTCCTGTTTGCTGGGGGTCATGGCCATGGCCGCTGGGGGGCCCAATCTGGCGGATCCCCTCGGCTTGCCGCGACTGGAGGATGGGACTCCTAGGGCACGGGCGATGCGCTGGTCGGGGGATCCCGGCGCCCGGGCCAAGCGGCCCGCAGCAGCGGCCCCGTGCCAAGGCCACAAGAATGGCTGGGCCCGGAGGCACCGATGACAACCCCATTGCTGCTGGCCCGGGGCCTCCGCAAACAGGTCGGGGAACGGTTGCTGTGGCAGGGACTCGGGCTCGAGCTGGGGCCTGGCGAGCGGCTCGCCCTGGTGGGGCCGGCCGGTAGCGGCAAAACCCTGTTGCTGCGCCAGCTGGCCTGGCTCGATCCTCTCGATGGGGGCCAGGTGCTGCTGCGGGGCCTGCCGCCCCAGGGCTGGAGCCTGCCGCGCTACAGGGCCCAGGTGGCCTACCTGGCCCAGCGGCCGTCGGTGTTCTCCGGCACGGTGGCCCAAAACCTGGCCGAACCCTGGACCTACCGCTGCCATCAGGGCCGCAGCCGCGATCCGGAGCGGCTGCTGGCCTGGCTGGACCAACTAGGCCGGGGTCCCAGCTTTCTGGGCCAGGATGCAGAGCGGCTCTCTGGCGGTGAAACCCAGCTGCTGGCCCTGCTGCGCCTGCTCCAGCTCGATCCGGTGGTGCTCCTGCTCGATGAACCCAGCGCGTCCCTCGATGGCGCCACCACCTTGAAGCTGGAGGCACTCCTGCTCCACTGGCTGCAGGACGGTGAACGGGCCCTGATCCTCACCAGCCACGACCCCGATCAAGTGCAGCGCTGCTGCGATCGCCAGCTGGAGTTGGACCCATGAGCGGGACCGGGGCCCTGCCAATCAGCGATGGGAGCTTGGCCCTCTCCGCCCTCTTGATTGGGTTGAACCTGGCTCTCTCGAGCCTGCTGCGCCTGGGCCTGGGCCGGCCCCTGCTGCTCGCCTCGACGCGCATGGTGGTGCAGTTGCTGCTGGTGGGCGGCGTTCTCGAGTGGCTATTTCGCCAGCAGAATCCGCTCCCCATCCTCGGCCTAGGCCTGGTGATGGCCTGCATTGCCGCCGTCTCGGCCGTGCAGCGCACCCGGCGCCGCTTTGCCGGCATCTACTGGAACTCCCTGGTGTCGGTGCTGGCGGCCTCGAGCCTGGTTACGGGCTTGGCCCTGGTGGGGATCATCCGGCCCCAGCCCTGGTTTGCGCCCCAGTATTTGATCCCCCTGCTTGGCATGGTGCTGGGCAACACCCTCAATGGCATCTCCCTGGGACTCGATCGGTTGATGGAGTCGTTGGTCAGCCAGCGCGACCAGGTGGAGCTGCGCCTGGGCCTGGGGGCCAGCCGCTGGGAAGCCTGCCGCGAGCCGGTAGCCGATGCCATCCGGGTCGGCATGGTTCCCACGATCAATTCGATGCTGGTGATGGGCCTGGTGAGCCTGCCCGGGATGATGACCGGCCAGATCCTGCAGGGGGGCGCTCCGGCGGCCGCGGTTCGGTATCAGATTGTGGTCCTGTTCATGATTGCGGCCGCCACGGCCCTGGGCCTGGTGGCGGTGGTGCTCTTGGCCTACCTGGGGCTCACCAGCCGGGACCACCAGCTGCGGTTGGAGCGGCTTAGGCAGGTCCCTTAAATCCTGCTTCAGAGCTGGATCCAATTACTCGGCTTGATCCTTTAACAGGTTAAGAGGGCGTGATCGGAACGATCTCGCTTGGCTATCACTGATGGTGCGACCTGATAGTGATCACTGATGGAAAGCAAGGTCCCCCTATCCGCCGATCACAACTGTTGATCGCAGCAATCACCGATGGTGATACCAGGAGCGGGCGCTGGGCTTGTCCCCTGCGCTGCAGGCTTTTAGCCCAATGGGCATGGTGATTCGCTGTGCCGATCTGCATCAAGGGCCCCGGGGGCCAATCACCCCAGCGAGGCAGGTACGGGTCAAATTTTCTAAGGTGATGGCCCCAAGCCCTCTCCCTGCTTGTCCTCCCTTGATCAGACCCACTGGCACAGCCTGAGTGCCGAGGATTGCCTGACCAACCTCAAGGTCAGCACCGAAGGCTTAACCACGGCCCAGGCCTCCGAGCGACGCGAGCAGAGCGGCCCCAACCGGCTGGAACTGGCGGCCGGGCCCAGCAGCTTGGCCATCCTCTGGGACCAATTCAGCAACGTGATGTTGTTGATGTTGTTGGCCGTAGCCGCCATCTCGGCCGCGATTGCCTTCAGCGTCCAGAAATTTCCCAAGGACGCGATCGCGATTGTGCTGATCGTGGGCCTCAATGCCCTCCTGGGCTTTCTGCAGGAAAGCCAGGCCCAGAAGGCCCTAATGGCCCTGCGCCAGATGGCCCAACCGCTCGTGACCCTGCGCCGCGATGACCAGTGGCAACGCCTGTCCAGTGAGGAGCTCGTTCCGGGCGACCTGATCCGCCTGGAGGCCGGCGATCGGGTGCCAGCCGATGGCCGCCTGCTGGAGGTCGCCGACCTGGGTCTGCGCGAGGCCGCCCTGACCGGCGAAGCCGAGGCGGTGTTCAAACAGGCCGACCTGCTGCTTGATCCGACCACTCCCGTCCTGGAACGCCAAAACTGTCTGTTCCAGGGCACCGAAGTGGTGCGCGGCCGGGGCCTGGCGGTGGTGACCGCCACCGGCATGGCCACCGAACTGGGCCAGATCGCCCAATTAATCAATACGGCCGGCGGGGAAACGACCCCCCTGCAGAAACGCCTAGACGGCCTGGCTTCGGTGCTGGTCGGCTCGGCCCTGGGCCTGGTGGCCCTCGTGATCGGGGTCGGCTGGTTGCTGGGCCAGCCCCTGCTCAACCTGCTGGAGGTGTCCCTGTCGATGGCGGTGGCGATCGTGCCCGAGGGCCTGCCGGCGGTGATCACCGTGACCCTGGCGATCGGCACCCAGCGCATGGTGAAGCGGGCTGCCCTGATCCGCCGCCTACCGGCAGTGGAAGCCCTGGGCTCGGTCACCGTGATCTGCTCCGACAAGACCGGCACCCTCACCCTGAACCGCCAGGTTGTTGAAGAGCTGCGCTGCGGCAGCCAGGCGATTGCCGTCAGCGGCCAGGGCTACGAGCCCCAGGGCGACTTCAACGCCCGGGAGCTTGAGGCCCCCGCCGCTATCCCAGCCGGTATCGCCCCAGGAGCCCTGAGCCTGTTGCTGCAGGCGGGGGTGCTGTGCAGCGACGCCGAACTCAAGCGTGAGGCGGACGGCAGTTACGGGATCCTGGGCGATCCCACCGAAGGGGCCCTGGTGGTGGCTGCAGCCAAGGCGGAGATCGACGACTTCAGCCTGCGGGCCACCTACCCGCGTCAGGGGGAGATCCCCTTCAGCTCCGAGCGCCAATGGATGGCGGTGTGGGTGCAGGACTCCACCGGCCAGCTCCAGGCCCCCCTTGGCCCCCTGGCCGCCGGTTCCAAGGTGTTGATGCTGAGCAAGGGCGCCCCGGAAGTGGTGCTAGCCAGCTGTGACCGCTGGCTGGCGGCCCCCGGAGTTGCCCCCCTGGGCGAGGAGCAACGCCACTGGTGGCTCGATCAGGCCCGCCAACTGGCTGCCAGCGGCCTAAGGGTGCTGGCCTTTACCTGTGCCCCCCACCACCGGGGCCCCGAGCAGGAGGCCGACCAGCTGGTGTTCCTGGGCTTGATGGCCCAGCTCGATCCGGCCAGGCCCGAGGTGGGGGCGTCGGTGGCCACCTGCCGGGGCGCCGGCATCCGCCCGGTGATGATCACCGGCGACCATCCGCTCACGGCCCGGGCCATCGGCGCCAGCATCGGCCTAACGGCCAGCGATGCCGAAGTGGTGCTTGGCCGCGAGCTTCAGGATTTCAATGACAGTGAGCTGCAGGCGGTAGTGAGCCGCTGCAGCCTCTATGCCCGGGTGCCGCCCGATCAGAAGCTGCGCATCGTGAAGGCCCTGCAGGCGAATGGCGAGGTGGTGGCCATGACCGGAGATGGCGTTAATGACGCCCCGGCCCTGAAGCAAGCCCACATCGGTGTGGCCATGGGCATCACCGGCACGGAGGTGAGCAAGGAAGCGGCCGACATGGTGTTATTGGATGACAACTTCGCCACGATTGTGAGCGCCGTCGAAGAAGGGCGTTTGGTGTATGCCAACATCCGCCGCTTCGTGAAATACATCCTGGGCAGCAATGTTGGTGAACTGATCACAATCGCAGCAGCACCCCTGCTCGGCCTCACCGGGGTGCCCCTCACGCCCCTGCAGATTCTCTGGATGAACCTGGTCACCGATGGGGTGCCGGCCCTGGCCCTCGCCCTGGAGCCCGGGGAAGACGGCCTCATGCAACGGCCACCGGCCCAGCCTGGCGAATCGATCTTTGCCCGGGGCATCGGCCGCTACATCCTGCGCATCGGCGTGGTCTTCGCGGCGATCACGATTTGCTTGATGGTTTACTCCGCCCGTAGCGGCGCCCCCTGGCAAACGATGGTGTTCACCACCCTCTGTCTGGCCCAGATGGGCCATGCCCTGGCCGCCCGCAGCGACCGCCCCCTGGTCCAGGTGGCACCCTTCTCTAACCCGGCCCTCCTCGGAGCTGTGGTGGTGACCTCGGCCCTACAACTGGCCCTGCTCTATGTGCCGGTGCTCTCAGGCTTCTTTGGCACCACCCCCTTGAGCCTTCAGGAGCTAGGCATCTGTGTGGGCGTTAGTGCCGTGTTCTTCGTCTATCTGGAGGCGGAGAAGGTGGTGCGGATCTGGCGCCGGCGGGGGGCTGCCCACGTCTGATCGCCCAGGGGGGGGGTGATCTGCCGCTGGAGTCTGGAGAGCATCGCCCCTTCCAGAAAGGGGCGCATCGAGCCCCGATGGGCCCAAAGCGGGACATCTCCCGCTTTGGGCCCTTGCCCCTTGGAGCCGCTCAACCCCGCCGTGCATCCACGGCGGAACACCAGCAGGCGCCGCCAATCGCCGGCGCCCCAGCCAAAGCCGGCTAACGAAGGGGCAGTGATCGTGCCGCCATGGGGTTGCTAGAGCCCACCAACCTGCTGCTGCTGGCCTGCGCCCTGATCTACGGCCTGATCGGTGAGCCCCTGGATGGGGCGATCTTGCTGGCCTTTGTGGCGGCGATCAGCCTGCTCGATGCCTTGCAGCAACAGCGCAGCAACCGGGCCCTGGCCGAACTGGCGCGCCTGTCGGCCCCTAAGGCCCATGTCCGTAGGGCCGGGGTGGACCTGGAGCTGGCCGCTGATCAGGTTCAACTGGGCGATCTGCTGCGGCTCGAGGAGGGGGACCGGGTTGCGGCCGATGCCCGGGTGGTTGAAGCAGTGGGCCTGTGGCTCGATGAATCCCTACTCACGGGCGAATCCCTGCCCGTGGAGAAGTCACGCCCCAGCAGCTCGGTCCTAGCAGGATCGCTGGTGGCCAGTGGCCGGGGCTGGGCCGAGGTGGTGGCGGTGGCCGGGGCCACGGAGTTGGGTCAACTCGGCGCCAGCCTGGCCAGCGTTCAGCCGCCACCGACGCCCCTGCAACGGCAGACCCGGCGTTTGACGGCGCGGCTCACCCTCTGGGCCCTGGGTCTGTGCGTGGCCCTGGCCCTGGGCCAGGTGGCGGTGGGCGGGTCCTGGTCTGGGGCCCTGCTGGCGGCCCTGGCCCTGGCCTTGGCCCTGCTGCCCAATGAGATTCCGGTGGTGCTGGCCCTGTTCCTGGCCCTGGGCGCCCTGCGCCTGGCCCGGATCGGGGTGCTAGCCCGCTGGCCGGCGGCGGTGGAAAGCCTGGGCAGCGCCACGGTGTTGGCGGTCGATAAGACCGGCACCCTCACCGAAAACCGCATGGGGGTGCAGCAGCTGCTCACCTGGCCCGAGCAGGAGCTGTGGCAACGGGACCAACCCCTGGGCGAACCTTTTCACCGGCTGGTGGAGCTGGCGGTGTTGGCCAGCCGCGGCGATCCGGTCGATGCGATGGAACGGGCGATCCAGGGCCTGGCCGCCGAGCAGCTCGATGGCAGCGAGCACTTGCACCCGGATTGGCCCCTGCAGCGGGAGTACCCCCTGCAGAGCCACTTGTTGGTGTTTTCGCGGCTTTGGCAAGCCGGTGGGGGCAGCAGCCAATTGGCAGCCAAGGGGGCGCCGGAGGCCATCGCCGACCTCTGCCATCTGCCGGCGGACCAGGCCCGGGCGTTGCTGGCGGCGGCCGACCGGCTGGCCACCGCGGGACTGCGGGTGCTGGCCGTGGCCCAGGGACTCGATGGTTCCCGGCTCCATGGCGGCGAGCCCCTGCCCGCCACTGGCGAGCCCCCCAGCAACGTCCACGACTTCCTGTTTGAACCGCTGGGCCTGATCGCCCTGGCCGATCCCCTGCGCGCCGATGCCGCCACCGCGATTGCCACGGCCCGCTCGGCCGGCGTGCGCGTGGTGATGATCACCGGCGATAGTCCGGTCACGGCCCGCTCAATCGCCGATCAGGCCGGCCTGCCGCCGGGCCCGGTGCTTTGCGGCGCCGATCTCGCCGGCCTGGGTCCCGCCGCCCTGGCGGAACAGGTGGCCAGCGTGTCGGTGTTTGCCCGGGTGATGCCCCAGCAGAAACTGATGTTGGTGCAGGCCCTGCAGGCGGCCGGCGAGGTGGTGGCCATGACCGGCGATGGCGTCAATGACGCCCCTGCCCTCAAGGCGGCCGACATCGGTGTGGCCATGGGACGGCGCGGCACGGCGGTGGCGCGGGAATCGGCCGATCTGGTGCTGCTCAATGACACCTTCAGCGACCTGGTGCGGGCCCTGGCCCTGGGTCGGCGCGTCGAGGCCAACTTGCACCGGGCCCTGGGCTACACCCTGGCGATCCATCTGCCGATCGCGGCCCTGGGCCTGGTGCCCCTGCTCTGGCCCGGCCCCGGTCTGATCCTGTTGCCGGTGCACATCGCCCTGCTGCACCTGGTGATCGATCCGGCCTGCACGGTGGTGTTTGAGGCCCTGCCGGGGGCACCGGAATTGATGCAGCAGCCACCGCGCCCGCCCGCGGGCCCCCTGTTTGGCCCCGCCACCTGGCGCCGCTCCCTCAGCCAGGGGGCGGTGGTGATGCTGGCGGCCCTGGCCCTGGCCTTCTGGCCGCACAGCGACCTGGCGCTGCGCCGCAGTCTGGTGTTTTCGCTGCTGTTGCTGAGCAGTGGCGCCCTGGTGTGGCTCAATGGCGATCGCACTAGCCGGCTCAGCGCCGCCGGCGCGGCCCTGGGCCTGGGCCTGTGGCTGGCCTTGCTGACAATCCCTGGCCTGATGCCGTTGCTCAGCCTGGGCCCATTGCAGACTCCCCAAATCCTCACGGTGGTGGCGGGCGCGGTGATGACAACCCTGCTGGCCGCCCTTGTGACCCGCCGCCCCGCCTAGGAGCCATGGCCCAGCCCACTGACCACGGTCATGCCCCCAACGAAGGCCCGGGTTCCAACCCCAGCCATTCCCAGGATCACAGCCATTCCCAGGATCACAGCCATGGCACCGGGAGCAGCCATCCGGCGGTAGTGATCCAGCGCCAGCCCCACCCTCGCCAGCACCAGCACCGCAGCGGCTCGGCCACGGCCTTTCGCTGGAGCGTCATCCTCAACAGCGGCCTCTCGGCCCTGCAGCTGGCGATCGGCTTTGGCTTTGGCTCCCTGGCCCTAATCGGCGATGCGGTCCACAACCTGGGCGACGTGGCAGGCCTGTTGCTCGGCTGGGGGGCGGAACGGCTGAGCAGCCGCGCCCCCAATGAAAAGTTCACCTACGGCTTTGGCCGCAGCACCCAGCTGGCCTCCCTGGCCAATGCGGTATTGATCCTGATGGCCTCGGCCGTGGTGCTGATGGAGGGGATCAAGCGCCTCGGCGCCTCCACCGAGGTGATCAGCACGCCGGTGGCCTGGGCCGCCGCCATCGGCATCGCCGTCAACCTGTTTTCGGCCCGCCTGTTCGGCCATGACAGCAACCACGACCTCAACCGCCGGGCGGCGGTGATCCACCTGCTTGGTGATGCGGCCGTCTCCGGGGCGGTGTTGGTGAGCGCCATCGTGGTGGGGCTGACCCACTGGTATTGGCTCGATGCCGCCACCGGCATTGCCGTCGGCCTGGCGGTGGCCTGGACCGGCTGGGGCCTGCTGCGCGATGCCATGCAGGTGGCCCTCGATGCCGTGCCCCCTGGCATTGAGATGGCCGCGGTGGACCAGGCCCTGCGCGACCTACCCGGGGTGCTTGATGTGCATCACTTACACGTCTGGGGCATGAGCACCTCCCAGATCGCCCTCACCGCCCACATGGTGCGCCGGCCCCTGGAGGTGGACGACATGGACCTGTTGCACCGGGCCAAGGAGCGACTGGCCGAGCTGGGCATCGCCCACAGCACGATCCAGCTGGAGCCGCCCTCCTGAGGGTGTGGACGGACGGGACCAACTGCGTGTATCGCGGCCGGGACCCTCGCCGAATCGGTCAGTCCAGGGACGCCTCGAGGTGCTGTAGAGCTGCCGAGGGGACTCAGTCGTGGTGGTTTGGACCCAGGATGGGCACGGCTTTGAAAGAAGTGATGGCCAACCGCGATCCACGCGCCATGGACAAGCCCAGCCCTCCGAGACTGGGCTCAGGCTCCCTCTCCAGCCCAGCTCGGCCCGAACCGGGCGCCTCGCCCCTGGCTCTGCTGGGGCTGGTGCTGCTGGCGGGTCTGGCGGGCTGCGCCGATCCCAATGCCTGGAAGCGCACCGCTTGCGAACAGGCCCAGGCCCAGCTCGGCCAGGCCACCGTGCAGCAGATCGAACTGTTGCGGAAGGCCCTGGGGCTGGCCCCCGAGGTGGATCCGGTGGCCTACTGCCGCTCGATCGGCGCCGCCATGGGCAGCCCCGCCCCCACCCCGGCTGAAGGGCAAAGCCCGAGCGCAACCCCGAACGCCAGGCCGACGACCTCGCCCACCGGCCGGCCCCTCTCCGGCGCCGAGCAGGCCCCGGGCCGCTGAACTAGGCCCCACAAGATCCCCAGCCAGCCAGCTGGAGCCAGCGCCCAGGCCAAGCGCCTGAGGTCCGCCCATGCCAGCCTTACGGCTTGCTAGCGCAGGAATTCCGCCGGTTTGAAGCTCCTGGTGGTGGAGGACGACAACCAGTTGCGCGGCGCCCTGATCCAGCTGCTGGGGCGCTGGGGCTATGCCTGTGAGGGCAGCGGCGACGGCGCCTCAGCCCTGGCCCTGCTGGAAGCCCAGCCCTTTGATCTGGTGCTCCTGGACCTGGGCCTGCCGGGCGTCGATGGGCTGGAGCTCTGCCGGCGGCTGCGCCAGCGGCCCGGTCACCAGCCCCTGGTGTTGATGCTCACCGCCCGCGATGCCAGTGGCGACAAGGTGCGCGGCCTCGATACCGGCGCCGACGACTACCTGGTCAAACCGTTCGAGCCGACCGTGCTGCAGGCCCAGCTGCGGGCCCTGCTGCGTCGCCGGGGCCGGCCCCTGGATCTGGATCTCAGTTGGGGCCCCCTGCGGCTGATCCCTGGCCAGAGTCTCCTCTGGATCGCAGGCCAGCCCTTGGCGATCACCCGTAAGGAAGCCCTGTTGCTGGAACTGCTGCTGCAGCGCCAGGGCCAATGCTGCAGCAAACAGGAATTGCTCACGGGCAGTTCCGCCAGTTGCCGCGAGGTGGGCGAGGCCACGATCAAGGCCCACATCCGTAACCTGCGCAGCAAGTTAACCAGCGCCGGCTGCAGGGCCGATCTGATTGAAACCGTCTACGGCCTCGGCTACCGCCTCAACGCCAGCGCCCTCGCCTGATCCCCTGCGGCTGAAGCGGCGCCTGGGCCTGCAGGGGGCCGGCTTTGCCCTGCTGTTATTGGGGGCCTTTGCCGCCGCGGTGTACGGGGGCATCGCCGCCCAACGCCAGGAAGACCTGCGCGGCGAGCTGCGCCAGTTGGCCGCCAGCGCCGCCTCCCAGCTGCCCCTGATCGCCCACGAGGCCCATGAGGTGGGCAATGCCCGCAAGTTCACGAACGATCGGGACGTGGTGGCCCTGCCGGAGCGCAACCCCCAGCGGCTGCAGTGGTTTGACGCCGAAGGCCGCCTGTTAAACGACCAGGGCCAGCTGGCCCTGCCGCCCCTAGCTGGTCTTGGCAGCGAGCCTGGGGCACGGCTGGGACTGCCAGAACGGATCGGGCGCCCGGGCCAGAAGCCCGCAGCCCTGTGGCAGCGCTGGCCAGGCGGGATCAGCCTGTGGCAGCCGGTGTACACCCAGCCGCGCCAGGACCCTGGATCTGGCAGGGGATCGGAGAAGGGATCGGAGAAGGCCCGTGGGCCTGGGGGCAGGGGAGCGGTCCAGTTCAGCGGCTCGGTACGGGTGGCCCTCTCGAACCGGGCCGCCCTGGCGGACCTGCGCCGGCTGCAACGGGGCCTGCTGCTGGGGGCGATTGTGGCGACCGTCTCGGCCCTGGTGGTGGGACGGGGCATGGTTCAGGCCGCCTTCGCCCCCCTGCAACAGCAGGTGGAAGCCCTGCAACGGTTCAGCGCCGAGGCCTCCCATGAATTGCGCCACCCGCTCACCAACCTGCGCACCCTGCTAGCCGCCGCGCCGGACTCGACGGATCCAGCCAGCCGCCGGTTGCTGGCCCAGATCGATCGCCTGGCGGCCCAGATGGGAGCCCTGCTCAACGACCTGCTGTTTCTGGCCCGCCAGGAGCAGGGGCTCGAGCCCGGCCTGGCCCCGCTCCAGCGCCGCCGCCGCTTTGACCTGCTTGAACTGCTCGACGACCTGCTTGACAACCACCGGCTCCTGGCCGCCCAGCGGGGCATCCGCCTGGACCTGGAGGCGCCTGCCGAACGCGAGGCCTTGCCCGTCACGGCCGAAGCGGAGCCCCTGCAACGGCTGTTCACCAACCTGCTGCTCAATGCCCTGCGCCACAGCCCCCGCCAAGGCCGGGTCCTGGTGCGGGTGAAGACCACCGGGGCGACGCTGGTGGTGGAGGTGGTGGACGCTGGCCCCGGCATTGCCGCCGCCGATCGGGAGCGCATCTTCGAGCGGTTCTGGCGCGGCACGCCGCCGCCGGAGCAGGGCACCGGGAACAGCGGTGGACCCAGCCCTGCGGATCCCAGCAGCCCAGACCCCCCGGCGATGGAAAACAGCGGCCTGGGTCTGGCGATCGCCCGAGCCATCGCCCGCCAGCAGGGGGGCGAGCTCAGATTGGCGGCCGCCGATCCCGGCTGCTGCGCGTTTGCCGTTGAGCTGCCCTGGGGCTGAACGGAGACCAGGGCCCGCAAAACTGGTCACGATCAGCCATGGATTTGGTGCAACCTTGACGACTTTTTGACCGCTTTCAGGCCAGGGTTGGTGCCATGAGCTTTCCCCTAATCGCTAGTGATCAAGGCCTGGCGGCCTTTGGATCGAGTCTCACGGCCATCTCCCTAGCGGAACTGGGGGACAAAACCTTCTTCATGGCCCTGATCCTGGCGACCCGCCACAGACCTCGCTGGGTGTTCATCGGCGCCTTCGCCGCCCTAGCGGTGGTCACGTTGATCTCGCTGGGCCTGGGCTACGGCCTGAGGGAGTTGTTGCCTGCGGGCCTGGTGCCCTGGCTGGCTGCTGCCCTGTTCCTGGGCTTCGGTCTCAAGCTGCTCATCGACGCCCAGGCGATGGGGGCCCATGCGGCCCAAGACGAAGCCGATGACGCTGAAGCGGCCGTGAATGCGGCGGAAGTCGGCCATCCGATCGCCACAGCCTGGGCCGTGATCGGGGAGGCCTTCGCCCTGGTCTTCATCGCCGAACTGGGAGATCGCACCCAGTTCGCCACAATTTTCATGGGCACAGCCCCTTCCTTCAGCTTTGCCGGACTGCTGGCCGGCAGCCTGGTGGGCCACGGCCTGGTCACCTGGCTGGCGGTGGGGGCCGGCCAATGGATCAGCGGCCGCATCAGTGAACGGGTTCTTTATCGCCTCAGCGCCGGCTTATTTCTGATCTTTGGCCTGGCCTCCCTAAGCAAGGCGGCCCTGGGTTGATGACATCCCAGCCAGCTCCAAAAAGCCATCCCCTAGGCAGCGATCCCCTAGGCAGCCATGGCGCTGACGCTGATGACGCTCACCAACCTCACGAGCCGGTCGATCGCCATCAACACGGTCAAGGGCACGGGTGCCACGGCCACAGCCACGGCTTAAGCCCGGGGAGAGCCTTCCGCTGGAGCATCCTGCTCAACAGCCTGCTCACGGGCCTGCAGCTGGTGATTGGCTTGGGCTTCGGCTCCCTCGCCCTCGTTGGGGATGCCCTACACAACCTGGGGGATGTGGTGGGCCTGACCCTGGGCTGGGGAGCTGATCGGCTCAGCAGGCGTCCCCCCCAGGGACGCTTCACCTATGGATTCGGCCGTAGTACCCACCTCGCGTCCCTCATCAACGGCTCGCTCACCTTCTTGGCCGGGGCCGTGGTGGTACTGGAAGGCCTGCAGCGGGTGCTCGATCCGGTGCCGCTCCAGGTGGGGCCCGTGGCAGTGGCGGCAGCGGCAGGCATCGTGATCAACTTGCTTTCCGCCCGCCTCTTCGGCCACACCCACCACCACGACCTCAACCAGCGGGCGGCGGTGTTGCACCTGCTCACCGATGCGGCCGTGTCCGTGGCGGTGTTGCTCAGTGCCCTACTGGTGGGGCTCACCGGCTGGCTCTGGCTCGATGCCATCACTGCGATCGGGGTTGGGGCCATCGTCATGGCCAGCGCCTGGGGCTTGCTACGCGAGGCCCTGGCCGTGAGCCTCGATGCGGTGCCAGCGGGACTTGATCTGGCTGCAATCGAAGCCGCTTTGCGCGCCTTGCCCGGAACCGTCGATGTGCAGACCCTGCACGTCTGGGGAATCAGCAGCTCTCAAACAGCCTTAACGGCACGATTACTACGGCTGCATCAAAACCCTGACGACAGCAATGCCGTGCTGCAGCTGGCCCATCAGCGCCTAGCCGCCCTTCGCATTGACAAGGTCACCCTGCAATTGGAAACGGTTAAACCACCCCAGAACCCTGCAGCAATGACCAGCTGACTCCACAGCAACAGCCAAGCCAACACCGGGCAATCGTTGCGGTGAACCCAGCCCCGCTTGGGCCAGTAACGACAAGGGCAGCGAGGAAGCAGAATTCTCCAAGCGTCTTCCAACAATGGGGCCAAATTGATGAAAACAAATGACGCCGCATGCCAGCGGCCATAAAGTTTTAAAGGTTGGCCCACCGCCCGCACCGCAGATCTACCGCACAGACGATTCACGCCCATAACTCAGCAATCCATCGATCAAGATTGGATCCAACCAGGATGCTTGATGGTGGAAATTTGACAGGCCTTCTGTTGCCCCAGCAAAACCTGGCCTTGGCAAGCCCAAGCAGTGCCCGCTGGACGCGCGACCGATTGCAAGCCCTGATCAAGTCATCCTTTGGCCAACGCCGCGTCGTGATTGTGGCCAACCGTCGGCCCCAGCCAGCCAGCCAAACGGAGGCTGGCAGGGAAGGGAGTCCGGCTGTCAGCGGACTCCTTTCAGCCCTAATTCCCTTGATTGAAGTCAGTGGGGGAACCTGGATCGGCCACGATGTCAGCGAAAACAAGCGTAGGGAGGCCCAAGTCAAGGGCCAAATCGATAGGCAAAACAATGGCCAAATGAAGAGCCCGATTAATGGCCCTATCAATGGCCAAGTCAATGGCCAAATCAATAGCCAAATCAATGGCCAAGCTAATGGCAAAATGAACAGCCAAGCAATTGGATCAACAAGCTACCCCACCTATCACCTCCGTAACGTTGAAATTCAAGAGCAAGACTACGAGGGCTACTACAACGGATTTTCAAACCAAGGCCTGTGGCCCCTTTGCCACATCACCTATACCCAACCGCAATTTAAACAAGCCGATTGGCAGGCCTATCGCCGTGTCAATCAATATTTCGCCCAAGCCGTGCTTGAGGAAACCAAGGGCCAACAGGCAGTCGTTTTCATCCAGGACTACCACCTCAGCCTTCTTGCAGGTCTCCTCAAACAAAAGCAGCCCGACCTACTCATTGCTCATTTTTGGCATATTCCGTGGCCGCACCTTGACCAACTACGCACCTGCCCCTTTCACCAAGAGATCATCAATGGGCTACTAGGGAATGACCTCCTCGGCTTTCAGACTGCCGATGACTGCGCCAATTTTATTGAGGGCGTCAAACGCACTCAGACCCGCCAACCAAGACCATACCCACAAGCAATAGTCCCTGACCCGCCAACAACAACCGTCAAGGCATTCCCCATCAGCATTGACATGCGCGCCCATGAGGATTTGGCAACCAGCGCTGGGGCAGCCAAGGCCATGGACAAATGGAGAGACAAGCATCAACTCCACAATAAAATCATTGGCATCGGCATTGAGCGTCTCGACTACACAAAAGGGCTCTTGCAAAAAATGCAGGCTATTGAGATTCTCCTGGGGAAACGGCCCGACCTGCGGGGCCGCTTTGTCTTTATTCAATTAGCCATCCGCTCCCGTAGCGAGCAGAAGTCCTATCGCGAACTGGGCCTTCAGCTCAAACAACTTGTCAACAAAATCAATCACCAGCATGGCAATAGGGAATGGATGCCAATTATCCTGCAACTGGATGCCCACAACCAGATCGACCTGGTCGCCATTGAGCGTTTGGCTAAATTTTGCGTCGTCAGCTCCCTGCATGATGGCATGAATTTAGTTGCCAAGGAGTTCTGCGCGGCGCGCATCGACAATCAAGGCGTCTTAATTTTGAGCGAATTCACCGGTAGCGCGCTAGAACTTTCAGGTGCCTTGATGATCAATCCGTTTGCCATCGACAGAATTGCAGATGCAATGATAGAAGCAATCGCCATGGAGCCCAAAGAGCAAGCCAGAAGGATGATTGCGATGCGCAAAACGATCAACCGGCAAAATATATTCAGATGGGGAGCCGATATCGTCCAAGCGTTGAAAAATATCGAGGGCACAGGGGAGCAGCCATGCCCATAGGCACGCAAAGCGACTGGCATCTCGATGCGATTTTCTACCAGGTCTACGTGAGGGGATTTCAGGACAGCGATAACGATGGCATTGGCGACCTCAATGGATTGATCAGCAGGCTTGATTACCTACAGCAGCTTGGCGTGACCTGCCTATGGTTAATGCCCATCTTGGAATCACCATTGCGAGATGATGGCTATGATGTGTCTAATTTCCTTGCAATTGATCCAACAATTGGCAGCGTAAGCGACTTTGAGCAACTGACAGCAGCCGCCCACGCTCGCAAGCTGAAAGTTATCACCGACCTGGTTGTCAGCCACACCTCAGTTGAACATGCCTGGTTCAAAGACGCAAAAAAAGGTCCCGAGTCACCCTTTTACAACTACTACGTCTGGTCGGATAACGACAAAAAATACGCAGGCGCCCGCATCATTTTCAATGATGTTGAAGATTCGAACTGGGCCTGGTGCTCAACCGCAAAGCAATTTTATTGGCATCGCTTCTTTGCCCATCAACCCGATCTCAATTACGCAAATATCGAGGTGCAAGAAGCCATGCTTGCGAATATGAGATTTTGGTTAGAGCGGGGCATTGACGGATTTCGGGTCGATGCCGTTCCCTATCTATTCGAAAGGGAAGGAACAACGTGTGAGAATTTGCCCGAAACCCATGCTTTTTGCCAGCGAATGCGGCAGCTGATTAATGATCACTACCCAGACTGCATTCTCCTGGCAGAAGCGAACCAATGGCCAGAGGAATTAATGGAATACTTTGGCAAGGGCGATGAATTTCATATGGCCTTTAATTTCCCACTGATGCCAAGAATTTATCTGTCTGTCAAACAAGAAGATAGGGGTCCTATCATCGACATCCTAGAGCGATTACCCGCGATTCCAGCCGGCTGCCAGTGGGCCACATTCTTGCGCAATCATGATGAACTAACCCTGGAAATGGTATCTGATCCAGAAAGAGATTACATGGTTCAATCCTTTGCGAATGAACCGCGAATGCGCTTGAATCGCGGCATTCGCAGACGACTAGCCCCGCTCATGGGCAATGATCGTCGCCAAATTGAATTGCTCTACAGCATTCTACTATCACTTCCAGGCAGCCCAGTGATTTACTACGGCGACGAAATCGGCATGGGCGACAACATCTATCTAGGGGATCGCAATGGCGTCAGGACACCAATGCAATGGTCGAGCGATCGCAACGCAGGCTTTTCGCAAGCAGACAACTCGCACCTTTACCAGCCAGTGAACATTGACGCTGTCTACCATTATCAAGCCATCAATGTTGAATCACAACGACAGGATCCGGCGTCGCTCCTGAATTGGCTCAAAATGATGCTAAAAGCCAGAGTCAGCCACAGGGTCTTTAGTCGCGGTGGGATTGCATTTCCCAATGCAAGCAATCGCCGCATCCTGGCCTTGACAAGGGAATGGCGCGGCGAAATAGCCCTGGTTATCCATAATCTATCAAAGCTAGCCCAACCGACCCATCTTGATTTATCGCGCTATCAAAACCTGGTACCGCATCAACTTCTGGGCATGCAACGCTTGCCTGCGATCACAAGCGAACCCTATTTCATGATCCTGAGCCCCTACGCCTCCCTCTGGTTCCTATTACGACAACCCCAGGACGTCGGAGCTGCATGAAAGCGGCCTCCAGCCTGCCTGTGCTGACTTGCCAAGCCTTTCTAAACCATTGCCAAGCTGACCATCCCCTACACATCTATAGCGATTTCGACGGGACGCTAGTACCACTCCAGGCCGATCCGATGGCCTGCCGATTGGCACCAGAACTGGCCGCCACCTTGACGGCACTAGCGGCCCTACCAGGGGTCCACATCACCATCGTCAGTGGCAGAATGCTTGTGGATTTACAGGCCCGGATTGGCATTGCTGGCCTGGGTTATGTGGGCAATCACGGCCTTGAAATTGCAACCCCATCCCACAACTTTGTGCACTCTGGTGCCGTCGCCATGGCAACAACACTGGCACACTGGCAAACAATTCTTCAAGCGAAACTACACCATTTCCCAGGAGCCTGGATAGAGAATAAGACATTATCCCTTTCCATTCATTACAGAAACTTAGCGGAATGGCGCCGCCAAGGATTCCTGGCCATGATCGAAGAATGCGCCGGCGCAATCAGGCAAGATCGGCAGTTGTTGATCTGCGATGCCAAGCAAGTTGTGGAGATCCGCCCGAACCTGGCCTGGACCAAAGGGTCGGCCATCCAGGTGATCGATGATTCCATCAATGCGGACCGAAGCAGGGCCAGGCGTGTCTATTTTGGCGATGACCTCTCTGATGAGGATGCCTTTATGCAATGGCAGGATGACCTCACAGTCCTGGTGGGAGAGGCCAATCGCCCAACCCATGCCAATCACCGGCTGAGCGACTATCGCCAGACCCATCGGCTCCTGGACGCACTACTGGCCAGGCTCCATCCATGGCGCCTTTAACGACACAGAACAGGCTTGATTTGTAACGAGCCAATCAATCTAAAGCGGCAGACTTTTAGGTGCTCCAAGGTTGCCTAGGCCAGGTCGATGCTCCCAGCAGGGAAAGGGAACCTTGACCAGCCCCCATCGATAGGAACGCCTGCCGATTCAAGGCGGGATGGCCTGTTGGTGCCATGCACCCTGGTCATGGCCGACCAGAGCCCCTGGCACCCAACCCGCCAGCTGGCTTGCGAAGATCAGCCAACCCCTGCCCCAGCCCCGCCGATGCCGCTCACCGCCCTGGTTCGCCAGCTCCAGCAGGTGACCCTCACCGGTGAAGTGCTGGAGCGCAGCAAGCGTCCCGAGCGGCTGCGCCTCAGTGGTGCCGGCCGGGCGGCCCGGGCCCTGGTCAGCAGTGCCCTGGCCTCGGCCGCCGGTGCCCCCCTGCTGGTGGTGGTGCCAACCCTGGAGGAGGCGGGCCGCTGGGCGTCGCTACTGGAGCTCATGGGCTGGAGCAGCAGCCTGCTCTACCCCACCAGCGAGGGCTCCCCCTATGAACCCTTCGACCCCACTAGCGAAATCACCTGGGGCCAATTGCAGGTGCTGAGCGAGCTCCTTGATGGGGGATCCAGCCGCCTGGCGATCGTGGCCACCGAGCGGGCCCTGCAACCGCACCTGCCGCCGCCAGCAGCCCTCCAGGCCCACTGCCACAGCCTGCGCAAGGGCGACAGCGTCAACTTAGAGGCCCTCGGCCAGACCCTCAGTCGACTGGGCTACGAACGGGTCGCCACGATCGAACAAGAGGGCAGCTGGAGCCGCCGCGGCGACATTGTCGATGTCTTTCCGGTGAGCGCCGAACTGCCGGTGCGGCTGGAATTTTTTGGCGAAGAGCTCGAAAAGCTACGGGAATTTGACCCCGCCAGCCAACGCTCGCTGGATGCAATTGAGGTGGTGCGCCTCACCCCCACCGGCCATGGCCCCTTGATCGCCGATGCCCTGCGGGAGTCGATGCCGGCGGGGCTTGAGCAGCTGCTCAGCCCCGAGGCCCTCGACCAGTTGCTGGAAGGCGGCACCCCCGAAGGCATGCGGCGCCTGCTGGGGCTGGCCTACGCCCAGCCGGCCTCCCTGCTCGATTACCTGCCCGCCAGCACCCTGGTGGCGATCGATGAACGGCGCCATTGCCTGGCCCATGGCCAGCAGTGGTTTGACCATGCCAGCGCCCACTACGGCGATGGGATGGCCGAACTGGGCGAAGCGGACCCGGATACCGAGACTCCGTCGGGCGCGTCTGGCGCCAACCTGCTGCCGGCCTCGCTCCACATCAACCCCCGGGAAGCCCTGGAGCAAGCCGAAAGCTTTGCCGGCTTCGACCTCGCCGAACTCAACGAAACCGACAATCACCCCAACAGCTTTGACCTGGCCAGCCGCTCGGTGCCCGCCTATCCCAATGCCTTTGGCAAGTTGGCGGCCCTGGTGCGCGGCTTCCAGGCCGAGAAGGCGCGGGTGTGGTTGCTCTCGGCCCAGCCATCGCGGGCGGTGGCCCTTCTGGAGGAACACGACTGCATCAGCCGGTTTGTGCCCAATCCCGGCGATTTCGCCACGATCAACCGGCTGATTGAACAGAACACTCCAGTTGCCCTTAAAACCCGGGGCACGGCCGAACTCGAAGGCCTGCAACTACCGGCCTGGAAGCTGGTTTTAATCACCGATCGGGAATTCTTCGGCCAGCAGTCGTTAACGGCCACGGGCTATGTGCGTCGGCGCCGTAAGGCGGCTAGCCGCACGGTGGATCCCGGCAAGATGCAGCCCGGCGATTTTGTCGTGCACCGCAACCACGGCATCGGCCGCTTCCTCAAGCTGGAAAAACTGGCGATCAGCGGTGAATCCCGCGATTACCTGGTGGTGCAGTACGCCGATGGCCTGCTGCGGGTGGCCGCCGACCAGCTCGGCAGCCTGGGCCGCTATCGGGCCAGCACCGATGCCCCCCCCGATCTCAACCGCATGGGCGGCACGGCCTGGGCCAAGGCGAAAGAGCGGGCCCAAAAGGCGGTGCGCAAGGTGGCGCTCGACCTGGTCAAGCTCTACGCCGAACGGCACCAGGCGCCGGGCTTTGCCTTCCCGGCCGATGGCCCCTGGCAAAACGAACTCGAAGACTCCTTCCCCTACGAACCCACCCCCGACCAGATCAAGGCGATCGCCGATGTCAAGCGGGACATGGAGCGCTCCCAGCCCATGGACCGCCTGGTCTGCGGCGATGTGGGCTTCGGCAAAACGGAAGTGGCGATCCGGGCCATCTTCAAGGCGGTGACCGCCGGCAAACAAGTAGCCCTGCTGGCCCCCACCACGGTGCTCGCCCAGCAGCATTGGCGCACCCTCAGTGAACGCTTCGCCCCCTATCCGCTCAAGGTGGCCCTGCTCAACCGCTTCCGCACCACACTCGAGCGCAAAACAATCCTGGCCGGCCTAGGCGAAGGCAACGTGGATGTGGTGGTCGGCACCCACCAGCTGCTGGGCAAGGGCACCCACTTCAAGCAACTGGGGTTACTGGTGGTGGATGAAGAACAGCGCTTTGGCGTGAATCAGAAGGAAAAGATCAAGGCCCTACGTAAAGACGTGGACGTGCTGACCCTCTCGGCCACGCCGATTCCCCGCACCCTCTACATGAGCCTCTCAGGGGTGCGCGAAATGAGCCTGATCACCACGCCACCACCCCTGCGCCGGCCGATCAAAACCCACCTGGCCGCCCTCGATGAGGAGGCGGTGCGCAGCGCCATCCGCCAGGAACTCGATCGCGGCGGTCAGATTTTCTATGTGGTGCCGCGGGTTGAAGGCATCGAGGACGTGGCCGGCCAGCTGCGCCAGATGGTGCCCGGCCTGCGCCTGCTGGTGGCCCACGGCCAGATGGCCGAAGGCGAATTGGAAAGCGCCATGGTGGCCTTTAATGCGGGCGAAGCCGATTTGATGCTCTGCACCACCATCGTGGAAAGCGGCCTCGATATTCCACGGGTGAACACCATCTTGATCGAGGACGCCCACAAATTCGGCCTAGCCCAGCTCTATCAACTGCGCGGCCGGGTCGGCCGCAGCGGCATCCAGGCCCACGCCTGGCTGTTCTATCCCGGTGACGCCTCCCTATCAGAGGCGGCCCGCCAGCGACTCCGCGCCATCCAGGAATTTGCCCAGCTGGGATCCGGCTACCAGCTCGCCATGCGCGATATGGAAATTCGCGGGGTGGGCAATTTGCTCGGAGTGGAGCAAAGCGGCCAAATGGAAACGATCGGCTTTGATCTCTATATGGAGATGCTGCAGGAATCCCTGGCCGAAATCCAGGGCCAGGACATCCCCGCCGTTGATGACACCCAGATCGACCTACCCATTACGGCCTTCATTCCAGGCGATTGGATCACCGAAAACGACGAGAAGATCGCCGCCTACCGGGCCGCCGCCGAGTGCGACAGCATGGAGACCCTGGTGGAGCTGGCCGCCGGCTGGGTGGATCGCTACGGCGCTATCCCCGCCCCGGTACAAAGCCTGCTTCAATTGATGCAACTAAAACTACTAGCTAAGCGCTGCGGCTTCTCCCGGATCAAACCAGAGAAACCGAATATTGCCCTGGAAACACCAATGGAGGAACCGGCCTTCCGCCTGCTACGCCAGGCCCTACCCCAACATCTGCATGGACGCCTGGTTTACCAGGGCGGCCCCGGCAGCACCGCCAAGGTGTTGGCCCGGGGCCTGGGGGTGTTGCCCATCGAGAAACAACTCGAACAACTGATGGAGTGGCTCAAGCTGATGGCTGACCAGCTGCCCGGCAGCGATGGCCTCAGCAACCAGCAACGGCGCCAGCAACTCGAAGCTCGCAATGCCGAGGTGCTGCGTGTTTAAACGCTCGCCCCAAAGGCACCCCCTCAGCAAGAGGTCCAGGCCAACCAAGGGGAGCGGGGTGGCCGCCTGGCCCAAGCTGGTCCTGGGCCTGGCCTTGGGCCTGGGCTTGCAGGGCTGCGGCATGCCCTGGCCCTTCCAACGCCAAACCCTGATCGTGTATGTCGATCCACCCGATTCGGCCACCCTCAGCAAAGAGAGTCTTCACAGCGCCTGGGATCCCCTGCTGAAAGCCTACAAACGCTTGCATCCAGGAGTCCATCTCAATTTCAATTTCATCGTCTTCCAAGACCAGCAACTCAAAGACGAGTTGCGGCGCCGCAATAGCCGGGGATTGGGCCCCGACCTGATCGTGATCAACGCCTCAACGGCGATCGATCTTCTCAATGAAGGGCTCATTTCCCGGATCCAGGTTCCGACGGAAGTGCAAAATAGCTTGCAACCCTGGATTCTCTCCCGGGTGCAGGTTCCAGGCGGGCTGGCGGCCCTACCTTTTGCCCTAGAACCCCAACTCAGTTGCTATAACCGGGCCCGTATCCCCAACCCGCCAGCCACCCTCGAGGAGTTACTGCAATTAGCCGCCTCGGGGCAACGCATTGGCCTCTCCGTCTTTCCCAAAAGCATCTGGTGGACTACCGGCCCCCTCGGGGCCAACCAGGCCCTGATGCATCGCCTCGAAACCCAATCCGGCAGAGGTGAACGGATCGACAGCAGTGATCAAGCTGCCATCACCACCTGGCTGAGATGGTTAAGGGAAGCCTCACTACAGAGCCATGTCAATTTCTTCAATGACGACGAAGATTTGCTCAACGGTCTCAGCAATGGCCAATTGGATTGGACCAGTTGTTTAAGTTTTAATCTACCAAGGTTGAAGCGCCAGATGGGGGACAACCTTGGCGTCGCTAGCCTGCCTGCAGGCCCCGATGGCCTGGCCTCGCCCGACTCCCTGGTACGGGTGATTGGCTTCGGCGTCAATTCCTCCCCAATTCAACGCCAGCGGGCCATGGAGCTGGGACTGCTGCAATTAAACCCGCTGATGCAGCATTCGTTAGCTGTCAACAGCGAGCAAAGTCTGCCTGTCAATCGCTTTGCGCCGGCCCCCGTTGCCAGCTCCGCCAAGCTGAAGGTGCTGATCAATGCCCAGGAACAATTCCAGCAAAGTTCCTTGTTTTCCCAATCAGCCTTGGCCCTTAATCGATTGGACAATCACAGTAGGGAGCTCGAAGCGCTGTTAACCCAAGTGGTCGTCGATGTGATCGGGCCCGAGCAAGCCAGCTCGCGCCTGATCGAGATCCTCAGGAAACCCTGATGGCAGATCTGCTGTTGGCGGTGATCAGCTGGCTGGGCTTCCTGCAAAGGCCGGATGTGCTTAAGCAGCTCCTGGCGATCGGCCTAGCCCTCCTGCTTGGTCGCTGGCTGGCCCGGGCCCGCTGGCGGGACTGGCCGCGCCTCTCGCGCTGGATCCCCCGGCAGACCCCCATCCCCCTGATCGAGGAAGGGGCCCTGCTGCTGACAATCCCCTTGCTCTCAATGGCGGGCCAGGAGAGTGGCCTCGTCCTGCTGGTGGCCCAGATCAAGGCGGCTTGGCTGACCCTCAACCTGCTGGAACACCAACTCCTCGACCGCTGGCTGGATCGAGAGATGCGCCTGCGGCTGTCAAGCCGGCTGCTGCGGCCAGCCCTGCTGCTTGCCACGCTGCTGATCAGCCTCGATGCGGTGGACAACCTGCAGCAATTGGCCAGCCTGCCCCTGGGCCGCCTCTTCGGCTCCGTCATCAACCTGGGCCACTTCGTCCAGGTGTTGGTGGTGCTCTACGTCTTAGCCATCGGCTCGGGTCCGCCCGCAAGCGCCCTCGGCTGGCTCTGCCAGAGGGGTCTGGGTATGGGCGAAGGCAGCCGCCGCGCCCTGGAATTGATCCTGCGCTACTTCCTAGTCAGCATCGGCATCGTCTGGGCCCTCGGCGACTTGGGCTTCAACCAAACCGGCCTGTTCGCCATCGCCGGTGGCCTCTCGGTGGGCCTGGGCTTTGGCGTCAAGGAAGTGTTCTCCAACTTCATCAGTGGTCTGTGGTTGCTGTTTGAGGGATCGGTGCGGCCGGGGGAGGTGCTGATCATTGAGGGCGAAGCCTGCGAAGTGCGCCGCCTAGGGCTGCGGGCGGCGGTGCTCTGGCGCCGCAGCGACAACGCCGAGCTGTTGATCCCTAACCAGACCTTCTTCACCTCCACCACGGCCACCTTCACCGGCAGCGACCGGATGCGCCGAGGCCTCTTGATGGCGACGGTGGCGAGCAGCATCGACCCCGCCGAGGTGCTCGCCCGCCTGGAAGAGGTGGCCACTGCCCAGAAGGGAGTGTTGGTGCAGCCGGCAGCCAAAGCCACGATCGAGCAATTCGGCGCCACCACAACCTCCTACAGGCTGACCTACTGGATGGCCGATCCGCTCAGCATCCGCGAGGTGAGCAGCGAGCTCAAGCTGGCCCTCTGGAGTCACTTCAACCCCGAGGACATCAGCCTGGGCTAAGGCCTGATCAAGGTGCCAGCGGGCCCACCGACCAAGCCCCTCTCAGCTTGCGCAATTCTTCGTTACACTCCGGATATCTTTCGTTACCGCAGCGCCGTGGGTGAGCTGATTGAGCAGGGGTCCGCAAGCGGTGGTTTCAGCGTGGTGTCTGGACTGGTGTGCCTGGCCGCCCTCGGCCTCTACGGCCTGATGGGCCGTGACCAAGAAAACAACGACGATGACGACTCCAGCCCAGGCGGTGGCCTGATGCAGCCGGTGGCCTGAACTGGCCAAATCGCCTCTAGGCAAGAATTAAAGACCTGTCATCGATTTTCCATCGATGACAGGTCTTTTTTATAGCCACCGTTCAGTGCTCTGATAATTACTAATTCATTGAAAAGTAGACGCCATCGAGGTTCTCAAACCACTCTCTATTAAAACGACCCAGCCAGAACTTCCCAGGCGTCCCTTTACCAGCGCAACCACAGGGACAAGGGGGTTTGGCCCTTGCTGCCCCCTTTCCTTATTTGGCGGCCTTGCCTGCCCCCAGGGCCGCCGGCACATTGCTGGTGCCCGGTTGGAAGGGACGCTGGGCCACCCCGGCGCCGCGCAGCAATTTGAGCAGGGCCGTTTCGGCCGCCACGAACTGGCTGTCCTTCTGGGTGGCAATGTCTTCGAGTTTTAGCTTTTGGGCGTCGGCATCCGACAATTTTGCCGTGACATCGGGTTCGATGCCGCGGTGGTGGATATCGCGCCCACTGGGGGTGAGGTATTTGGCGATCGTCACGGTCATGCCGGACCCATCGGAGAGCCCGCGCACCGATTGCACCAGGCCCTTGCCGAAGGTTTTCTGGCCCACCAACAGGGCCCGGTGGTTGTCCTGCAGGGCGCCGGAGAGGATCTCACTAGCACTGGCCGATCCCTCATTGACCAGGATCACCAGGGGGCGCTTGGTGAGGGCATGGCCATTGGCCCGCTTGATGTCCTGGATGCCATCGCGGGTCTTGGTGGACACGATCACGCCCTCATCGAGCCACTGGCGGGCGATCGCCACGCTGGCCATCAGTAGGCCGCCGGGGTTGCTGCGCAAATCCAGCACATAGCCCTGAACACCCTTGGCCTCTAGGTCCTTGACCGCAGCGGCCATGTCCCGGGCGGCGTTGGCGTTGAATTGCTTCAGGCGGATATAGCCCAGGCGCTCGCCATCGGGACCGGTTTTCACCTGGTGCTCCACGGTGTGGAGCTCGATGCGCTCACGCACCAGGGGCGAGGTGATCAGGGCGCCCTTGCGGCGCAGCTCAATGGTCACCTTGGTGCCGGCTTCGCCGCGGATCAGCTTGACCGCCTCTTCGGTGGACATGCCCTTGGTGGGCTTGCCATCGATCGAGACAATCACGTCCTTGGGCAAGACACCAGCTCGAAAGGCAGGCGAGCCTTCGATCGGCGCAATCACGACCAACTCCTTGCTGTCCTTGTCGATGCTCAGCTGAATGCCAACCCCGGACAACTGGCCCGAGGTATCGATCTGCATCTCCTTGAACTCACGGGGATCAAGAAAACGGGTGTAGGGATCACTGAGGGTGGACAACATGCTGCGGATTGCAGCATAACCTTGCTTCGGAGTATCGTAATTTTTGGCAAGAAGTTGGCGCCTTAATTCGCGCCAACGTTCGGGCGTATATTTACCGGTAGTATCAAGATAATCACGAAAAACAATCTGCCAGGTTTGATCAATCACCTCCTTGGGGCTGTCGCTGATCATGGAGGCCAGGCTAGGGGCGTTCAGCAACTCACTACCCACCAACACGGTGGCGGCCAGAGCCCCTGTCCCCATCAACACCACAACGCCGGTGCGAGCCCTGCCCATCAATAGCTCCTGTAAAGCTGGAGATTGTTCTCAAGGTAGCCCGCCAGGGCTGTTCCGCGGCAGCGGGGAAAACCGGAATGGGACCAGCCTGGCGACCGAACCCTGGCCGGGGGCTTGACAGGGCTAGGTCCGGTGGAGCGCTTTGGATGGGCTTGGGCCTGAACCACTGCAGCCATGGCCCCAGGGTGCCGCCAGGGGAGCTCCAACCCAACAGCCAGCCCGGGCTGAATCCAGACCCGTTAGGGATCAACCCAACGGCCATCCTCCTTGATGAGGGCAATCAGGGCGGCGACCCCTTCGACCTCCGGCACCCGACGGATTTCGTCGCGGCCCCGGTAGAGGGAAATGGTGCCAGGGATCTTGCCGACATAGCCGTAGTCGGCATCGGCCATTTCGCCCGGGCCATTGACGATGCAGCCCATCACGGCGATATCGAGGCCTGTGAGGTGGGCCGTGGCGTCGCGCACCTGGTGCAGCACCTCCTCCAGGTTGAACAGGGTGCGGCCACAGCTGGGGCAGGCCACGTATTCGACCATGGTCTTGCGCAGACCAAGGGCCTGCAGGATCGAGTAACAGACAGGGATCTCCTTCTCCGGAGCCTCGGTAAGGGAAACCCGGATCGTGTCGCCCAGGCCATCGGCCAGCAGGGTGGCAATTCCCGCCGTGCTCTTGATGCGGCCGTAATCGCCATCTCCGGCCTCGGTCACACCCAGGTGCAGGGGGTAATGGAAACCCTCTAGGTCCATGCGATGGGCCATCAAGCGGTAGGCCGCCAGCATCACCGGCGCCCGTGACGCCTTCATCGACACGACGATGTTGTGGAAGTCGAGCCGGTCGCAGATGCGGATGAATTCGAGCGCCGACTCCACCATCCCCAGGGGCGTGTCGCCGTAGGTGAAGAGCATGCGCTCCGCCAAGGAGCCGTGATTGACGCCAATCCGCAGCGCCTTGTCCTGGCTCTTGAGCAGGCTCACCAGCGGTTCAAAGGTGAGGGCGATGCGATCGCCGATCTGGGCCAGTTCGGCCTCGGAAAAACTGGTGCGGTTCGGATCGGGCTTGTCAAACACAAACAGCCCCGGATTGATGCGTACCTTGTCGACGTGCTGGGCCACCTCGAGGGCGATCTTCATGCCGTTGTGGTGCACATCGGCCACCAGGGGCACCGGCTGGTAGGTGTCTTCGAGGCGTTTGCGGATCTCGGCCACCGCCTTGGCATGGGCCAGGCTCGGCACGGTGAGCCGCACGATTTCACAGCCCGCCTCATGCAGGCGGCGAATGCCAGCGGTGGCGCCTTCGATATCGAGGGTGTCCTCATTGATCATCGACTGCACCACCACCGGGTGCTCACTGCCGATCGAGATCCCCCCCACTCGCACGCTGCGGGTGCGGCGGCGGTGGATCACCGAATCAAAGCGGGGATCGCTGGCCCAATCGGCGCCACTGCCGCCTGGGGAGGGGTCAGGATTCATCCCCGGGGTAGCGGCATCGGGGCGGGCCAGGGTGCCGGTCATGGGGCGGGGCCGGAAGGTGCCGCAAGCCTGTCACAGACCGCCACGGACCGGGCGGCGATCGCCTAGCGGAGGGCCAGCAGGTGCTCCCGCACGGCCACCAGGTCCAGCCGGGTCAGGTCCCTGGGCCGGCCTGGCTGGTTCGAGCCGTTGCGCAGCAGGTAGGCGGGGTGAAAGATCGGCATGCAGGCGCGCCCTTCAAACAAATGCCACTGGCCGCGCAGCTGGCTGATCGGCCCCTTGAGCCCCAGCACCGCCTGGAGGGCCGTGGCGCCCACCAGCACCAGCACCTGGGGCTGGACCAGGGCGATCTGGTGCTGGAGCCAGGGACGGCAGGCGGCCAGTTCCAGGGCGGTGGGCTTGCGGTTCTCGGGGGGGCGGCACTTCACCCCGTTGCAGATGTAGGCGTCCTGGTTGCTGTCGAGGCCAGCCGCTGCCAGTAACTGATCCAGCAGCTGGCCCGAACGCCCCACAAAGGGTTGGCCCTGCTCGTCCTCCTGGGCCCCTGGGGCCTCGCCGATCAACATCAGCCTGGCCAGGGGGTTACCACGGCTAACCACCACCTGCTGGCGCCCCTGGGCCAGGGGGCAACGGCGGCAGACGCTGCACTGCTGGGCCAGGGCCGCCAGATCGGCCCTGAGGGCATGGCCCTCCGCGCCGGAGTCGATCGCAGCGGCAGGGGCAAGGCCGCCAGGGCCTGAGCCGGGAGCGGGATTGGGGAGCGGCGGGGGATGGCTGGCGATCGCTCGGCCCTGGCGGATTTGGCCAGGCTCCCATGGCCCAGCGGGCCTGGGCCCCCTTCATCGAGACGGGCCCGGACCTGGCCTGGCTTCAGAAAAGGTCTGCGCGGAACCTTTGGCTTGGCCGGCGTAGGGCAGGATGCAAGATTGTCCAGGCATTCCTCGGGATGCCGCCCCCGACGCTGCACCGATGCTGCGCCCGATTGAGCTCTCTGCCCGGGCAGAAGCGTTGCAGCCCTCCTTGACCCTGGCCATTGCCGCCCGGGCCAAAGCCCTGCGCGCCGATGGCCACGACATCTGCAGCCTCAGTGCGGGGGAGCCGGATTTCGACACGCCGGCCTTCATCCGCCAGGCCGCCACGGCGGCCCTTGAGGCCGGCCACACCCGCTATGGGCCCGCCGCCGGCGAACCGGCCCTGCGCCAGGCGATTGCCGCAAAACTCAGCACTGAAAATCAAGTCCCCACCAACGCCGACCAGGTGCTCGTCACCAACGGCGGCAAGCAGGCCCTCTACAACCTCTTCCAGGTGCTCCTGGGGCCCGGCGATGAACTGCTGCTGCCGTCGCCCTACTGGCTGAGCTACCCGGAAATGGCCCAGCTGGCCGGCGCCAGCGTGCGCCTGATCCCCAGCGCCGCGGCCAACGGTTTCCGGCTCGATCCCCACCAACTGGAGGCGGCGATCACCCCTGCCAGCAAGTTGCTGGTGCTCAACAGCCCCTCCAACCCCACCGGCATGGTGCTCGCCCTGGAGGATCTAGAGGCGATCGCCGCGGTGTTGCGCCGCCATCCCCAGGTGGCGGTGGTGTGTGATGAGATCTACGAATTTCTGCTGGCCCCTGGGCTGACCCACCACAGCTTTGCGGCCGTGGCCCCCGACCTGGCCGGGCGAATTTTCACCGTGAACGGGTTTGCCAAGGGCTGGGCCATGACCGGCTGGCGCGTCGGCTGGCTGGCGGGGGCCCAGCCCGTGATCGCCGCCGCCAGTGCCCTGCAGAGCCAAAGCACCAGCAACGTCTGCAGCTTCGCCCAATTCGGCGCCCTCGCGGCAATCAGCGGCTCCCGGGACTGCGTGCTGGAGATGGCGGCCGAATTCAGCCGGCGCCGCTGCCTGCTCAGCGATGGCCTGATGGGGCTTGAAGGGCTAGCCCTGGTCCCGCCCCAGGGGGCCTTCTATGCCTTTGCCGACATCAGCAGCAAGGGCCTCGATTCGATGACCTTCTGCAACCGGCTCCTGGAGGAGCAGGGCCTGGCGGCCGTGCCCGGGGTCGCCTTTGGCGATGACCGCTGCATCCGCCTCTCCTGCGCCGCCTCGCCGGCGACGATCGAGGACGGCCTGGCCCGGCTGGAGCGGTTCCTCGCCAGCTGCTGAGGGGCTGGGGCCCGTCCTGGGTCCCAGCTGGCTGTTTAAGTGCCCTGTTGTCGAGCCGACTGCGCCCAAGGCCGCCCCAAGGGCCTGGCTGCAGACGCTCCTAGACCCTTTCCTTCCCTAACTCCATGGCCATCCGAGAACGTTGGGCCGCCGTCCTGGCAGGCCTGTCCCTGGTCCTGCTGCCGGCGGTCCTTCCTGGGGGAACCCCCGGCGGCCCCAGCCTGCTCCCCCCTGCCCAGGCCAACCAGCCCCAGGGCCAGTCCAAACAGGTCTTGCGCATCGGCGCCATCCCCGACCAGAAACCGGAAAAACTGAACCGCCTCTATCCCCTGGTGGCAGCGGAATTGGAGCGCCAATTGGGCGTGCCGGTGACCTACGTGCCCGTGGTCGACTACACCGCCGCCGTGACGGCCTTCCGCACCGGAGACCTGGATCTGGTCTGGTTCGGGGGCCTCACGGGTGTGCAGGCGCGCCTGCAGAAGCCCGGCGCCCAGGTGTTGGCCCAACGGGACATTGATGTGGCCTTCCACAGCATCTTCATCGCCAACACAGGCAGCGACCTAAAACAGATCCGTGACGTCAAGGGCCTAACGGAACTGAAGGGCAAGCGGTTCACCTTCGGCTCGGAAAGTTCCACCTCGGGCCGGCTGATGCCCCAGTACTTCCTGGCCAAAGGCGGCGTGAAACTGGCCGATTTTGCCGGTGGCGCCCCTGGCTTTAGCGGCAGCCACGACACCACCATCGCCCTAGTGCAAAGCGGCGCCTACGACGCCGGCGTGGTCAACGAGCAGGTGTGGCGTAGCAGCCTGCGCGACGGCCGGGCCAACCGGGCCAAGGTGTTTGCCATCTGGCGCACACCGGGCTATCCCGATTACCACTGGATCGGCCAGCCCAACCTCGACCAACGCTTCGGCAAGGGCTTCAGCCGCAAGCTGCAGGGGGCGATCATCAGTTGGCGCACCACCAATCCCCAGCAGAAACAAATCCTGACCCTATTTGGGGCCCAACAGTTCAGCAAATCGTCGGCGTCTAATTACAAACAGATCGAACAGGTGGGTCGCCAGATCGGCAAGATCCGCTGATGCCCGAAGCGCCTGCCAGGCAGCCAGGCCAGCCGAGTCCAGGGCTAGGGGCGTCGTCCCACGACCTGCCCTGGCTGGAGCTGAGCCAGATCACGGTGCCCGGCCGCGGCCGGCCGCGCCTCGATCGGGTGTCGCTGGCGATCGGGGGCGGCGAACGGGTGGCCCTGCTGGGGCCCAGTGGGGCCGGCAAAAGCAGCCTGCTGGCGGTGGCCAACGGGCTGCTCCAGCCCAGCTCCGGCTGCCTGCGCTGGCTAGGGAGCCCACCGGCCCGGTCGGGCCGGGCCCGGCGCCGCCAGCAGGCCCGCATCGGCACCCTCTGGCAGGACCTGCGCCTGATCGAGGAGCTGAGTGTGCAACAAAACCTCAATAGCGCCCGGCTGGCGGCCTGGGGCTGGCCCCGGGCCCTGCTCAACCTGCTCTGGCCCGTGGACACGGTCGCCAACCGGGAGGCCCTTGCCCAGGTGGACCTGGGCGCCGAGCTGCTGGCCCAGCCGGTCAGTGCCCTCTCCGGCGGCCAACGCCAGCGGGTGGCGATCGCCCGCCTGCTGCGCCAGGACCCGGAGTTGCTCCTGGCCGATGAACCCCTGGCCAGCCTCGATCCCCGCCTGGCGGCGGAGCTCCTGCAACTCCTGCTCGACCAGGTGACGCCCCGGCGGGCCCTGCTACTCAGCCTGCACCGCCCGGACCTGCTAGCCGGCTTTGATCGGGCCATCGGCCTGCGCCAGGGCCAGGTGCTCTTCGACCAACCCGCCAGGAGCATCGGCCCCGCCGAGCTGGAGGCCCTCTACGGCGGCGAGCCGCCGGGCTCCGGGCCGTGATTGGGCCTGGGCTCCCCGCCGCGATTGGGACCAAGCTCCGCAACACCTGGACGGGGCGGGGCGGGACCGGGGGCAACCCCGATGGGACCAGAACCTGGCTGAACGGGCCAACCGGGATCGCCGCGCCCCTGGCGATGGTGGCCCCGGCGCTGGTGGTGATCCCGGTGCTGGGGCTAGTGCCGGGCCTGGTCCATGGCGGCGGTTTCGACCTGCTCGCCGAGTTCATCCAGGCGGCCTTCACCCCTTCCCTCGCCCCCCTGGTGCTGGGCTCGGCCCTCAAAGGCCTGGGCATCACCGTGGGGATCGCCCTGCTGGGCTGGGCGGCCAGTGTCCTACTCGGGCTGGCCCTAGCCCTGGCCAGTTCGCGCCAGGTGTGGACGAGCTGCTGCGGCCACGTTTGGCCAGCCAACCTGCTGCGGCGGGTGTTGGCCCTGCCGCGCTCGATCCATGAACTGCTTTGGGGCTTGCTGCTGCTCCAGGTCGTTGGCCTGCAACCGGCCGTGGCGATCGCCGCTATCGCCATCCCCTACGGAGCCCTGGTCGCCCGGGTGCTGGGCGACCAACTCGATGCCCTGCCCACCGGTGCCCTAGCAGCCCTGCGCTGCAGTGGCGTGCCAGCCCCCCAGGCCCTGCTCACCGCCCTGGGGCCGCCCCTGCTGCCCGGCCTGCTCAGCTATGGCGGCTACCGGCTCGAATGCGCCCTGCGCAGCGCCACCCTGTTGGGCGTGTTTGGCCTGGGGGGCCTGGGCACCGAGCTCAAGCTCTGCCTGCAATCCCTCCAATTCCACGAACTCTGGACCGGCCTCTGGCTGCTGCTGGCGGTGATGCTGCTGCTGGAAACGGGCCTGGGCGGGCTGCGGCGCCGCTGGTTGATGCCCCGCCGCCTTGGCCTGGCGAGCCCGTCCTCCGGGAGCCCTCGGCTCGAAGCTGGGGCCGCGCTCCGGGGCCAGGGCGGGGCACCGCGGCCGGACAACTTGGGGCGCCGCGGCCGGGAGATGGTGCTGGCCCTGGTGGTGATGGTGCCGCTGCTGGTTTGGCTGGCCCGGGGCATGGGCGTGCATCCGGTGGCCCTGCTGCACTGGCAACCCTTGCCGAACCTGGGCGGGGCCTCCTGGGCCAGCGTCCTGACCCTGCCCTGGCCCCAGCTGGTGGGCACCACCCTGGTGCTAACCCTGCTGGCAGCGGGCCTGGCGGTGGGGTTGGCGCCCCTGCTGCTGCTGGTGATTGCCCCCTGGCCCTGGGCCCGGCCCCTACTGCAACTGTCCTGGGCCCTGGCCCGCCTCTGGCCGCCTCCCCTCAGTGCCCTGCTGCTGTTGTTGCTGCTCAAACCCGGCCTGGTCACCGCCGCCCTGGCCCTGGGCTTCCACAACCTGGGCGTCCTGGGCCGGCTGCTGCTGGAGGCCAGCGACGACTGCCCGGCCCCGGCCGAGCTGGCCCTCAAGGGAGCTGGCGTTGGCCCGCGGCTGGCCCTGTTCTATGGCCGGTTCAGCGGCATGGCCCGCAGCTACCTGGCCTATGGGGCCTACCGGGCCGATGTGATCTTGCGCGAAAGCGTGGTGGTGGGCCTGGTGGGGGCGGCGGGGCTTGGCACCCAGCTGCTGGAAAGTCTGAGCAGCTTTGCCTGGGACCAACTGCTGGCCCTCCTGGTGGTCTACGCCCTGCTCACCCTGGTGGGGGAAGATCTCAGCGACCGGGCCCGGCGCCGGCTCCTGGCTTCAACCTGAGCTACCTGCCTTACCAGGCCTGACCAGCCCTCCCCGATCAGCCCGCTCGACCGCCCCCCTTGGCGCCCTTTCAGCGCCTGCCCCGCCTTGACCCCATGGCCCAACCCATCCCCCGCAAACTGATCGTGATCGGGGATAGCGGCGTCCTGGGCTGGGGCGATCCCGAGGAGGGCGGCTGGTGTGAACGCCTGCGCCGCCATTGGATGGGGCTGCCCGGCGGGCCCGTGGTCTATCCACTTGGGGTTCGCGGCGATGGCCTCGAACGGGTCGCCGCCCGGCTGGAGCGGGAGGTGGCCTGCCGCGGTGAGCTGCGGCGCCAATTGCCCCACGGCATCCTGCTGGCGGTGGGCCTCAACGACAGCGCCCGGGTCGGCCGGCCCGATGGCCGGGCCCAGCTCGATGGCGACGGCTTCCTGTTTGGAATGCAGCAGCTGATTCGCCAGGCCCAGGCCCTGGCGCCAGTGTTCGTGCTGGGCCTGACCCCGGTCGATGAAGCGGTGATGCCCTATGCCGGGCTGCTCTGGTATGCCCAGGCGGCCGTTCAGCACTACGAGGGCCTGCTGGAGGAGGCCTGTCTGGAGGCCGATGTGCCCTTCCTGTCGCTGCTGCCTTCCTTGCTGGCCGATCCCGACTGGCTGCAGTGGCTCGATGCCGATGGCCTCCATCTCAATAGCGAAGGCCATCGCCAGGTCTACGGGCGCGTGCGCCAGTGGCCGGCCCTGTTGCAATGGGCCGGCCTGGAGCCGGTGTCCCTGGCCACGCCGCTGGCTTGATCACCGGGCTGGTTGCACCTGGGAGCGATGGGGCGCTTCCCCCCGGGGGTTGGGCCCGCCTCCCCCAGCTGGGGGACGGGCAATCCCCCAGGCCTGGGAAGCGGATTGATCGGGGGCCGGCAGATCCTGTGGGGCCCGATTCCAGGTCCCCATGGCAATCCCCCGGCGGGTTTCAGGCCCAATCAGCCCCATTGGCAGCCAGAACCAGGCTCCCCTGGTGGCCTATGCCCTCAACCGCAGCCGCGAGCAACGCAACTTGCTCGTCAAAACCAACCTGCCGTTGGTGAAGCAACTGGCCCGGCGCGAAAGCCAGCGCACCCCCGTGCCCATGGAAGACCTGGAGCAATCGGGCTGCCTCGGGCTGATCAAGGCCCTGGAGGCCTTTGATCCGTCCCGCAGTACGGCCCTGAGCAGCTTCGCAGTTCCCTATATCCGAGGAGCCATCCGCCAACACCTGCGCGACCGTTGCCAACCCCTGCGCACCAGCCGCGGCCTGCGCGAACTCCATGGCCGGGGCCAGCGGCTCCAGCTGGAACGGCAGCAACGGGGGCTTGGGGCCATCGCCGAGGCCGACCTGGCCAGGCTTCTGGGCGTCAGCCTTGGGCGCTGGCGCGAGGCCTGTGCGGCAGAGCGGGCCCTGAGGGTCACCAGTCTGGATCAACCCAGACCGGGGTTCGAAGGGGACGGCGATGGCCCGGCTCCGAGACGCAGCCAGGGGATGGTCGATGCCTTGGCCGATCCAGCCGGCGTCGATCCGCTCGAATGGGCCTGCGGCCTGGAACGGCGGCAACGGCTCCACCAGCTGCTTGGCCTGCTCAACCCCCAGGAGCGGACCCTGCTCCTGGGGCGGGTGCTGGGAAACCGATCCTTTAACGACCTGGGACTAGCGCTCGGGGTGAGCGGCAAGGTGGCGCAACGGCGCCATCAGGCCTTGCTCACCTGGCTCAGGCCCCAGCTCGATCCAGCCTTGCTGCCATGACCGCCCGAGCACGGGCAACCGCCTAGGCGATTTGCAGTTGAACAGCCAGGCCGATGGCCAGCAGGGCGGCAATCAGGGTTTGGAGGCCATTGACCAGCTCATTGCTGAGCCAGGCGATGCGGCCCTGGAGGGTGGCGCCAATCAGGCTTTCGATCAGGGTGGCCACCAGGCCCACCAGGGTGACCAATAGCCAGGCGCCGCCTCCCTGCAGCAAACCCAGTTGCAGGGCCACCAGGGCCATCAGGGCACTGCCGGCCAGGCTGGCGAGGCTGCCCTCGAGGCTGATCGCCCCCTCGGTGCCGGGGGGAACGGGCCGCAGGCTCGTAACCAAGACCGTGTGGCGCCCCCAGCGCTTGCCGATCTCACTGCCGCAGGTATCGGCGAGCTTGGCGGAGAAACTGGCTGCAAATCCGATCAACAGCAGGGGCACGGGCGCCCAGGGCAGGGTGCAGAGCAGGGCCAGGCCAGCGCCCGTGGCGGCCGAGCCCCAAACGTTCTCGGGCCCGCGCCGGCCACCGCGGCCCTCGGCCAGGCCCAGCTCCTGCTTGCGGCGCAGGCCCAGGCGGGTCACAAGGGAGCCGACCAGCAGATACAGCACCACCGCCAGCCAGCCGGCCCAACCGAGGCTGCCCCAGAGCAGGGTGCCGAGGATGCCCGCATGGACCCAGCCCGCTTTCGTAAGCAGGGGTGCCCGCTGGGCCAGGGCAATCAACAGCCCGTTGAGCAGCAGGGCATCGCGCCACTGCAGCAGCCGTTCCGGCGACTCGAAAAGCAAATACGCCAGCACGATCGGGCCCCGACTGCACCCCTAGCTCAACACAGGCAACGCCGGAGCAAGGCTGGTTCAAGGCCCGCCCGGGCCGCCGCCCTGGAACCAACCCAAAACCCGGTCCCGCTCATTACCGCTGTGCCATGGCCAGGCGACCGTTCCGACGGGATGCAAAGCGGGGACGCAAAGGGAAGCCCAGGGAAGCCCGTAGAACAACAGGCAAGGTTCTGTTGCACTGCCCTAAGCCCCAACCCAGGAGGGCCGCCGCCAGCGGATAATCCAAGGCATTGCCTGGTCTGCCGCCGTCATGGTCTTCAACCGCAAGGGTTCGTTCTTCCTGAACCTCGACGACAAGGCCCCCACGAAGGCGGTCCAGGTGGCCCCCATCCGTGCCGTCGAACCGAAGGCCAAGCCAGCTCAAGCCGCCGCCCAGGCTGCCGCAACTGGGGCTCCAGCCCCTGCGGCACCTCCCGTAGCCAGCGAGCCCCAGCCCACCACCAGCCTGACCACGGCTGAAGCCATCGCCGCCGAGCTACGTGCCGCCCAGGAGGCCCGTCCGGCCCAAACCTTCATTACCTTCGCCCCGGAACGGGTGAGCGCCGGGGGCGCCTTGCCCATGGCCCGCCGTAAGGGCGGCGCCAACCTGGCCGGTTTCAAGGCCATGGCTGGCAGCCTGTTCGGCAAGTAATCCCTTCCCCGCACCCAGGCGAACCAGGGGCCCCTTGGGGCCCAAGCCCGATCAGCTCGCCAGGGCGCTCAACACCCCCAACGGCGGTAGCGCCAATCACTAAGCAAGCCCAGGCCGGCCACGGCGGCGGTGGAACTCCGCAGGATGCGGGGGCCCAGGTCCACGGCGATCCAGCCCTGGTCCCGGGCCAGGGTTTCCTCGGCCCCACTCCAGCCCCCTTCCGGTCCGCAGGCCAACCACAGGCTCGCCGGCGGTTCGCTGGCGGTCCAGCGGTCCAGGGCCTCCAGCAGGGGCAATCCACCGCTTTGGCGGGTGGTGGCCAACAGTTTTAAGGCGGCGGGGGAGTCCACGCCTGGGGGGCCCGGGGCCCTTTCCGGAGGGGTGCCTCCCACCGGCGGCAGGGACATCGTTCCCCCCAGCCAATCGCTGGCCGGCCGGGACTCGTGGAGCTGGGGCAGCCAGGGCCGCTCACACTGCTCGGCCGCCTCCCGGGCAATCGTGCGCCAGCGCTGCAGGTTGGGCTGGCCCGCCACGGCGTCGAACTCGGCCCGGCAGGGCAGCAACCAGTCGGCCCCCAGTTCCACGGCCATGCGCAGCAGCACCTCGTAATCCCGCTTCACCAGAGCGGCCAGCAACACCAAGGGCGGCGTTGGCGGCGGCTGCCAGGCGAGGGGCGCCTCCAGGGGCTGGCGCAGCTGGGCCCCAAGCGGCTCGATCAGCTCGGCCTCCCACAGGCCCCCGGCCCCATCGCCGATGGCGAAGACCGACCCGGGGCCATAGCGCAACACCTTCACCAGGTAGCGACTTTCCGCCGGGGTGAGGCCCACCAACCCAGCGGGCGCCTGCTGCAGGCGGCCGGGATCGATCAGCAGCCGCCGTTGTTCCCGCCCCATGGGCTAGGGCACCCGCCCGTCAAAGCTGCTGATGCCATTACCCCGGCGCGGGTCCGGCCGGGGCTCGCCCCCATCGGCCGGGCCTTGGCCGCCGAAGCCCTGCTCGTCCTCTTCGGGATCCCCCTCAAGTTCCTGGTCCCCGTCGGAGTCGTCCTCGAGGGGAAACAGGCTGTCGGGATGCTGTTCCACCGGCCAATCGTCGTTTTCGCCGCCGATCAACAGCTCCTCGATCTCGACCACATCGCGGTTGAGCTGGCCCAGGGAATTAATCAGCACATCGAGGCTGAAGGCATCACTGGTGCCCAGATCCAGCCAGCAGCGGGCCCAGTCCTCCCGGTATTCCATCACGCCCATGTTGTGCATTAGGGCCGGCAGGGCCCGCTCGGCAGCCTCGAGGTCGTAGCCCATCCAGCCCAGCTCAACGCCCTCCTCATGGCACTGCAGGTTTTCGGCATTGAAGCCGCCCAACTTGCCGAGGAAAAACCAACTGTCCAACAGGGTTTCGACGTAGCCGCGCTCGGCCGCTCCCAGGGGAGCGCCAAACCGCATCCAGATCCAGCAGTTGAAGGGATTGAGCTCGCGAAAACGGATTTCCATGGACGAACCAGCCGGCTCAGGTGAGGGCAACAGCCCTATCCAACATCCCCCCCAGCATCACCCAACCAGCCTGCCGCCGATCCACCATGCTGGGGGCGCCCCCCGGTCGACCGTGCTCGAACTCCGCGACCTGACCTACCAGGCGGCCACGGCCCCCGAACCGATCCTGCGCGGCCTCAACCTGGGCCTGGCACCGGGCCGGCCCAACCTGGTGGCGGGCCAAAGCGGCTGCGGCAAAAGCACCCTGCTGGAACTGATCGCCGGCCTGGCCGAACCCCGCCGGGGCTCGATCCATTGGCAGGGCCAGCGGCTGAATGGTCGCCAGCGGCGTTGGCTCTGCGGCCTGGTGTTCCAATTTCCCGAACGCCATTTCCTCGGCCTAAGCGTGGGCCAGGAGCTGAAACTGGGCCAGCGGCGCCTCAGCAGCGAGCAGGCCGAGGCCGCCCTGGCCCAGGTGGGTCTAGCGGGGCTGTCCTTGCAACAACCTCCTGAGCGCCTCAGTGGCGGCCAACAGCGGCGCCTGGCCCTGGCCGTGCAGCTGCTGCGCAATCCCCAGGTGTTGCTGCTCGATGAACCCACCGCCGGCCTCGATTGGTCCGTGCGGGCCGAGGTGCTGGACCTGCTGGCCCAGCTGGCCCGCGAGCGGGTGCTGCTGGTGGTCACCCACGAACCCGAGCTGTTCACCGATCTGGTGGAGCACTCCTGGCTGCTGGAGCAGGGCCAGCTGCGGCCCCTCAGCTGAGCCGATCCGGGTCAGGCAGCCCGCAAAAGCCTTGCGGAACCAGGGCAGAGGGTCAGCTGGTGAAAACCGGCCAACGGGCGCCGGCGCCCTGCATACGATGGCTCCAGTTGGGCCCCGCAACGGGGCCATTGCGATGCCCGATCAGCTGGTCCGAGCCACCGCCGCCGGAGGCGGCATCCGCCTGGTGGCGGTGAACAGCACGGTGGCCTCCCGCTACGCCCGGCGGCGCCATGGGCTGTCGTTTCTGACCACCGCCCTGCTGGGCCGGGCGATGACGGCGGGCCTGCTGCTGGCTAGTTCGATGAAGGTGCGCCATGGCCGGGTCAACCTGCGCATCCAGTCCGATGGGCCGCTCAAGGGCCTGATGGTGGATGCCGGCCGCGACGGCACGGTGCGCGGCTACGTGGGCAACCCCGGCCTGGAACTCGACCTGCTGGAAGCGGCCGATGGCTCCCACCAATTCGATTTCCGCCAGGCCTGCGGCACCGGCTACCTGCACATCGTGCGCGACCAGGGCCAGGGCGAACCCTTCAGCAGCACGGTTGAACTGGTGAGTGGCGGCATTGGCGAAGACGTGGCCTCCTACCTGCTCCATTCCGAGCAGACCCCCTCAGCCCTGTTCGTGGGCGAGCAGCTGGACAGCCATGGCGTCCGCTGCGCCGGCGGGGTATTGGTTCAGGTGCTGCCCAAGGCAGCCCAGGAACCGGCCCTGGTGGCCCTACTCGAAGAGCGTTGCCGCGAGGTGACCGGCTTCAGCCAAAGGCTGGGCGAAGCGGCGGGCAACCTCAAGGCCCTACTCGAAGACATCTTTCCGGATCTCGATCCCCAGCTGCTCGAAGACGCCGAAGCCGACCAGGAACTCACCTTCCACTGCCCCTGCAGCCGCCGCCGCAGCGTCAATGCCCTCAAACTGCTGGGCCGCGATGAACTGGGCGCCATCCTCAATGAGGACGGCAAAGCGGAACTCAACTGCCATTTCTGCAACGAGACCTACCGGGTCGAAGCCCCAGAACTGGAAGAACTGATCGCGGAACTGTCCAGCCCCACCGGCTAGGGACCAGCGGTCCATGGCGGTCGCTGGCCTGGGTCGCACCATCTCGGCCCTCGGCCCGGGGCCAGACTGCACCAGGACCTATTGGCACTGCTGCTGCGGCCTGGCCCGAAAGCTGGACCTAACCGATCAACAGGGCACCCAACAGAAGCAAGACCAGGGCAGGTAGGGCCTGGATCTGTTGCACCGAAAGGGGCAACCCCAGGGGCAGGCTGGGATCGAGCAAGCCCTGCAGCAGGCCCCCCAGCAGCAAGCCCACGGTGAGCAGGCCGAAACTCCAGGCCACAGCCCCCAGGAAACGGCGGTGGCGCCACTGCAGGGTCACCACGGTCACGCCTGTGGCTAGGGCCAGCAGCAGTTCCGCCGAAGGGCCAGGCAACACCAGCAGCAAAACCAGGAGCAGCCCATCGGCCGCCAGGGGAAACCAGCGCTCGCGCCCCTCCGCTAGGGCCAACACCGGCAGGCTGAACTGGGGCACCGAGAGGGACGGCCTGGGCAGGGACGGCAGCGAGGGCAGGCTGGGCCGGGCCAGGGGCTTGGGCGGCGGACTGGCGACGGGCCGCACCGCTTCCCGCTGGGAGGCGTTGAGGGCCGCACTGCTGACCTTGCCCTGCTGGCGCTCCTTGAGCCGGTCCATCAGCACGGCGTCGTAGGCCGCCTCGATCTGGGCCCGGGCCTGGGGATCGTCACCCAGCTCGGCCAGGCGCGCTGATTTGGCGGCCTGCACCTCATCAAAACTGGAGTCAGGGCTGACGCCAAGACGCTCGTAAGCCGATGGCCGCTCGCCGGCTGTGGCTGAATCCGTACCCTGGGTCATCGCCTCGTGCCGACACTGCGCTGTCGTTCCTTGAGCGTATCGAGCCAAGGCCCCACCTGGGGTGGAATGAATCAGGAGTTCTGCTCAGCGCGCCCCGGAGCAATGCACACCAGGGGCCCGCTGGGGCCCTTCAGAAGAGGGGTTCACTGCGCCGGTAGCCGCCCTCTTCCTGCAACCGCAACCGCTGGGCCTCGGCTTCTTCGAGGGGCAACCAGAGCCGGCGCTTGAGCAGGGGCATCTGGGGCGGCAGGTGGCAGCCCTCGCGCATCTCGATGGTTGCCTCGGAGAGTGTTGCCTCGGAGAGTGTTGCCTCGGAGGGTGTGGCCTCGGAGGAAGTGGCGGCACTGGGGGTGCCTGAGCCCGGCAGGAAACTCACGTAGTCGCACCCTCCGTCGGCTCGGGGGCGGACCAGCCAGAAGGGTCTTGGCATGGCTGTGACCTTTCGTTGTAAAGCAGTCTGGCGCCGATGGGGCCTAGCCGTGGGCGGCAATCGGCGAACCCTGAGGGGCCATCCGGACGCCAGTCCCAGGCCCCAGGCCGGTAGCGGCTACGAGTCAAAAACCAGCGCACCAAGCCAGGCCAGGGACCCGGCGCCGGAGCCAATGCCGGCCCCAGGGGTCCGCAGCCGCGGCAGTTGCGGTAGCGGTAGCAGTGGGAGTGGCAGTGATCAGAGGGCGATCGGCTCCACCCCGCTCACCACCGGCGCCACGGCACCCAGCTGCAGATCGGGGTGATCTTCGCTGAGCTGGTTGAGGTTCCATTGGTTTTTGAACAGCAGCACCGGCCGGTCCCAGGCATCGCGCACGGTCTTGCAGTTGAAGATGCGGCCCACTGTTTCCAGGGCCGGCCATCCACCGATCACCCAGCGGGCCACCGTGAAGCCCAAGGGCTCAAGCCGGGTCTCCACGCCATATTCGTGCTCCAGCCGGTATTGGACCACCTCCAGCTGCAGCTGGCCGACGGCCGCCAGGATCGGATCGCGCTTGCTCTGGTCGGTGTCATAGAGCACCTGAACGGCCCCTTCTTCGCGCAGCTCATTGACCCCCTTACGGAAACTCTTGAAGGCCGAAGGGTTGGGATTGCGCAACCAGGAAAAGATCTCCGGGCTGAAGCAGGGAATGCCTTCGTATTCAATGCGAGGCCCCACATAGAGGGTGTCGCCGATGGCAAACATGCCCGGATTATTGAGGCCGATCACATCCCCAGGGTAGGCATCTTCCACCACTTCCCGGTCCTGGCCAAACAACTTCTGGGGCCGCGAGAGGCGAATCGAGCGGCCGGTGCGGGCATGTTGCACCGTCATGTCCTTTTCAAACTTGCCACTGCACACCCGCACAAAGGCAACCCGGTCGCGGTGGCGTGGGTCCATGTTGGCCTGCAATTTGAAGACAAAGCCACTAAAGCCCGGCCGCAGGGGATCAATCGCTCCCTGGCTGGATTGGCGCGCCACTGGTTTTTGGGCCAGTTCCAAAAAGGCATCCAGAAAGGGACGCACCCCAAAATTCGTCATGGCCGAGCCAAAAAAGACCGGGCTGAGTTCGCCGCCATGGACCAGCTCCAGATCCAGGTCAGCTCCGGCGCCATCGAGCAACTCCAGTTCCTCTAGGGCTAGGGCCAGCAGGTCCGGCTCCACCAGTTGGGCCAATTCGGGATCATCCCAGGCCAGGGAGCGCTCCACGCTCTGCTTGCCACGCTCGGCCCGGGCGAACAGGATCACCTGCTTGCTGCGCCGATCAATCACGCCGCGGAAGCGATCGCCACTGCCGATCGGCCAATTCACCGGCCAACAGGCTAATTTCAATTCCTTTTCGATTTCATCGATCAGCTCCAGGGGCTCGCGCCCGGGCCGATCCATCTTGTTGATAAAGGTAAAAATCGGGATCTGGCGCATGCGGCAGACCTCGAACAACTTGCGCGTCTGGGGCTCCAGGCCCTTGGCCGCATCCTCCAGCATCACGGCGTTATCGGCGGCGGCCAGGGTGCGGTAGGTGTCCTCGGAAAAATCCTGGTGACCCGGCGTATCGAGCAGGTTGATCGTGCTGCCGGCGTAGTCGAACTGCAACACGGTGGAGGTGATCGAGATGCCCCGCTGTTTTTCCAGCTCCATCCAGTCGGAGGTCACCTTGCGCTGCTCGCCCTTGGCCTTGACCGCCCCGGCCTGCTGGATCGCACCGCCGTAGAGCAGCAGCTTTTCGGTGAGGGTGGTTTTGCCCGCATCCGGGTGGGAAATGATCGCGAAATTGCGGCGCCGGGACACCGCCTCAGCCAGGCCCGCCAGAAATTGGTCTGGAGCTAAATCAACGGCGCGATCCCTGGCCTGGCCATCCGCCAAAAGGGCGCTAGCGGGGCCAGGATCCAGCGGGCCCGGCCCAGGTGTGGCCATGGCCCCCAGGGCGGACTCGGGGGTACCGCTAGTCGGGGCGCTACTGGAGGAACGGCTGCTCATGGGATCCAGCCTGCCAGGCAACGGCGGCCCAGGCCTCAGGCCAGCCGGCCGGCAATCTCTAGGTAGCGATCGTCCAGCTCCCGAACCTCGAGCTGGGGGAGGGCGGCCTCCCGCAACTGGGCCTGGACTTCCGCCAGGGTGAAGGCCGCCGCCAGGGAGTGGCCGTAGTCCCGTTGCAGCAGCTCAGGGGCACCGCTGGCGTGGCGCTGCACCAACTGGCGAACCGCCTCGGGATTGGCAGGCCGGCGCAGGTCCCGCATCAACACCAGGGCCCCTGGGGACGCCAGCTGGCGAACCGTGTGCCAGAGCACCTGGGGCTCATGGAGATGGTGCAAGAGGCTGTTGCTCACCACCACTTCAAAGCCCGCGCCAACGCCGCCCGCCAGGTGCGCCGCCAGGTCGGGGCCCAGGGGCAACAGGGCCGAGCAAAAGGTCAAGCGAGGGCGCCAATGGGGATGGCGCTCGAGGCCCTGGGCAGCGAGATCCAACATGGCTGCCGAGCCATCGAGGCCCAGCACCTGGGCCTGGGGGAAACGATCCACCAGGCGAAAACTGATGTTGCCGGGGCCGCAACCCAGATCAACCATGCGCAGCGGCTGGCCACCACCAGCGGCCCCCACCAGCTCCGCGAGCCGCTCCACCAGGGCCTGGTCTGGGGCACTGAAGTCAGCCGCCCCATAGGCCTGGGCCTGGGCGAGGCCCTCCATTAATTCCGGCTCACAGATGCGTTCCATCGCCCAAGCCTGGCAGCGCCTGGGTACAGGCGGCCGCCAGGGGCCAGCCACCGCCGATGGTGCCCCCTGCCCCTTGCCGCCCCCACCAGTGGCGTTAGCCTGCCCCTACCTTGCACCCAACGCCCCAGTGACCCTGTCAGCTCCGTTGACGGCAACAAGCTCCTCGGCCGCTGCCGAAGCTGCCCGCACTGGCGCCACCGGTGCGGCCCCCGGCGCCAACCCCGGGGCCGACCAGTCCACCTTTGCCACCACCGCCCCAGCCGCCAACCCGGTCTTCTACCGCACCTATTCCCGTAAAACCGTCGCTGGCCGTGAAAGCTGGCACGAGGTGGCCGAACGCAACCTGGGCGGCCTGCGCAAGCTGGGCAACCTCAATGAAGACGAGGTGGCCCTGCTGCGCCGCATGCAGGCACAACAAATGGCCCTGCCTTCGGGCCGCTGGCTGTGGATCGGCGGCACCCCCTGGATTGAGCAGGAGCAAAACTTTTCCGGCGCCTACAACTGCACTTCCACCAATCTGGTCGATTGGGAAGCCTTCGGGCTAATGATGGACCTGGCGATGATGGGCTGCGGCACCGGCGCCATCATTGAACCGCGGCTGATTGAACGGTTGCCGGCCGTGCGTAACCAGCTGGTGATTGCCGGCGTCACCGACATCGGCGCCACCCCGGCGGGCCAGCGCCAGGAAACCACCACCTCCAGCATCGACGGCAACCGGGTGCAGATCAAGGTGGGCGACACCCGCCGCGGCTGGGTCGATAGCTACCAACTGCTGCTCAACCTCTGCAGCGACGAACGCTTCAATGGACCGATCGAAATCACGGTCGACCTCTCCGATGTGCGGCCCGTGGGCGAAACCCTCAAGGGCTTTGGCGGCATGGCCAATCCGGTCAAGCTCAAGGATCTCTATGGCCGCGTGGCCCAGATCCTTAATAAGGCCCAGGGCCGCCAACTGAGTTCGGTGGAATGCTGCCTACTGATTGATGAGGCCGCCGTCACGATCGTGGCCGGCAACATCCGCCGCAGCGCTGGCATGCGCCAGTTCGCCGCCGAAGATCAATCGGCCGCAGGAGCCAAGGAAAACCTTTGGCAGCAGGACAGCGAAGGCAACTGGCGCATCGATCCCGAGCGGGATTCCCTGCGCATGGCCAACCACACCCGGGTGTTCCACAGCCGCCCCGATCGGGCCACGGTGCTGGAAGCGGTCACCAAGCAGTTCCAAAGCGGTGAGGGCGCCATCCAGTTCGCCCCCGAAGCGATCGCCCGCTCCAACGCCGACCTACTCCCCACCCCCGAACTGCGCAGCGAGTTCATCGCCATCTATTGCGACCAGGGCCGGGACGAAGCGGGCCGCTGGCTAACCACCCACAACCCCGAGATCAGCGCGGCGGAACTGGAGCACCGGCTCAACCGCTACGGCCTCAACCCCTGCGGCGAAATCCTGGGCGCCGATTTCCACTGCAATCTGGCCGAAATCCATCTCAATCGGATTGATCCAAACGACCTAGAGGCCCAAGACGAAGCCTTCAGAGCCGGCGGCCTGGCCGTGGCCTGCCTGCTCAACCACCGCTTTGAGGTGGAGCGCTATCGCCAGAGCCGGGCCTGGGATCCGATCGTGGGCGTGAGTTTCACCGGCCTGTTCGACTTCTTTGTGCATGCCTTTGGCACCCCCTGGTTGAAGTGGTGGGAAGCCGGCCGGCCCGACACCATGGAGGGCCTGGAGTTCAAGGCCAAGGAAGCGGCCTATCTGGCCCGCTGGAAAGAGAGTGTCAATCAATCGGTGTGGGACTACTGCGATCGCCACGGCCTGCGCCGGCCCAACCGCTGCACCACCGTGCAACCGGCGGGCACCAAGAGCCTGCTCACCGGCGCCTCCCCCGGCTGGCATCCCCCCAAGGCCCAACGCTTCATCCGCCGCATCACCTTCCGCAAGAATGATCCGGTGGCCCTGGCCTGCATGGACTATGGCTACACAATCGTGCCGAGTCAGTCTGATAAGGATGAGCAGGGCCGCCTGCTCGATGATGCCTTCGATCCCCGTTGCACCGAGTGGCTGGTGGAAATCCCCACCGAAGTCAGCTGGGCGAACATTCCAGGGGCGGATGCGGTGGAGATCAACAACTTCTCGGCCCTGGCCCAGTTCGATTTCTACATGCAGGTGCAGAAGCACTACACGGCCCATAACACGTCGGCCACGGTTGAATTTCGGGAGAACGAAATCGAGGGCCTCACCGATGCCATTTTCCAGGCCATCGATGCCGGCGAAGGCTATATCTCAGCGGCCCTACTGGCCCGCTTTGATGCCAATGCCACCTTCCCCCGGCTGCCCTTTGAACCGATCGATCAAGCCACCTACGCCCAGTTGCAAGCGGAGGTCGTGGCCCGCCGTCGTATCGTTGACTTCTTTGAGGCCTTGCAGCGCTACGACGGAGGCGAATTGGTAGAAGCTGGCCCAGCCGGCTGTGATTCCGATAAGTGCCTGTTGCCGTTAGCCAAACCAGCCGGCTCCTGATGGCCCACCAGGCCATCGTGCTTGCCCCGCAATTGGATAGCGTCCTACAAACGATCCCAAACCAGCTTCCTAACACCTAATTAACCATGACAAACGCACTTAAAACCCTCGCCTTTGCGACCCTCTCTGCGGCCGCTTTGCTGGCGAGCGCCCCAACGGTGAAGGCCGTGACCCTGGATGAGGCCTGCGCAAAATTCGCCGCCAAACTGAGCGAAGCCCAGGCCTCTGGCAATGTGGACAAGGCAAAAACCATCTACAACAAGGGAAGCCAGCGCATTGCCTCCAGATTCAATGGCGCCACCTGCCCCAACGTCAAAGCACCCTGAGCCGGCAAGCCAGGGGAGCGAACGCTCTTATGGGATAATGCCACGGGTCCTTATGGACCTACCTGGAGGGGTGGTCGAGTGGTTGATGGCTCTGGTCTTGAAAACCAGCGTGCCGAAAGGCACCGTGGGTTCGAATCCCACCCCCTCCGTTTCAGCCTAACCAACAAATCAAAGCCAAACCAAAACTAATCTCACGCTTGGATGATCTCGGCAGGTCGCGATACCCATCAAGGATCTTCCTGACGAGCGGGCAAACAACAACACCAAAACCTCCTTTCACTAGATCGGGCGAAGATTACGGCAAAGCGCAGCACAAACACACCATATCGCCTCGACAATGTATTAGCAAAATGCCAATTTCTCAATTCAGCATATAAGCATTAACAGCATTATCTCCTTAGCACTACAATAAAGATATCTCGATTTCCATTGTGGTTGATCAAGAGACCCTGGCCGCCCTTGATGCCCTTCAATGGCTAAGAACGGGCGCCGAATCGAGTTTGCGGCTGGGCATTAGTGCGCCAATGATCAGCCGGCACTCAAAAAAGTGCCTGGATCTCTTTGACCTAGAACTCCAACGGATCAACGGGGAGTGGCACACGGTCGGCGACATGACGACCTTGCTGATGGAGCGTCATGTCCACCAAACAGCCCGCTGGCTTGGCTATCGCCCCCTACGGCTGGAGGCCACCTACTGGTCTGGCCCCTTACTTTGTACACCGCCACCTGCTCGCTGGATCCTCGGCCTCTGCAACATCGTGGGAGCCCCCAGGTCATTTCAACTGGTCCGTGAACGGATTGTCGATGCCTGCATCACCGGTCTACCGGATATCCCACCGGCTGATGATCCAGACCTGACGTCCTACAGCCTATCGTCGATGCCGGTCTTTTTTGTCGCCCCAAAGGGCCATCCCCTGGTTGGCAAGCCAGATTTGTCCTACAGCGATATTGCCATCTATCCAAGCCTAGCCCTACCGGAAGGATCCTATCCAAAAGTCGAAGAGTCGCTGAAATCCATTGGCCTCTGGAATGATGTCGTGCGTATGACGCGGTATCGACAGGAGAAGTGGGAGGGGAGAAGTGAAGCCGAACTCACGATTGGCTACGGGACCTGCCTGAGCATGACCATCAGTGGCGAAGGCCTGGTCAGACTGCCATTGGAGCTGCCCTTCCAATCCGGCGAGGCCATTGTGGTCCGCCGAGAATTTGCCCGAGACCGAGAACTCTTGGTCCTACGCACGCTCCTACTCGAACGCCTTGGCGCCCTAGCACTCGGCAACCCAGAACTTACCCTCACAGGCACTGATCCATAGGTTGGCGATGGCGCCAGGCCAGCGGTGCCATCGCCCCAGCAGTCCGCCTGGCCATGACCATCCTTGCTGATTTTTAAAGGGAAAAGGGCGTATCAGGACCAGCGCCGAACCATGGGCATCGCCTGCAACGACCATCCCTATGCAAGTTCTGAAAGTTTTGGCGGCGCAAACCTTTCAAGCCGAACCAGGCACCCGTGAATGGTACGATTCATTCTAATAATTCATCCGCATGGTTCAACAAGATTGCCTTGCCTCAATGGATGGCTTGATATGGCTGAGAACGGGTCACCACGTCGCCTCCAAATTCAACCAACACCAAACCACCGTCAGCCGCAACAGCCGGAAATGCGCCAAAGCCTTTGAGATTTCCCTGGAGCGGATTAATAGTGAATGGCAAGTAATTGGCGATCAAAAACTATTAAATCTAGAACGCAAGGTCCATCAATACGTGCGCTTTAAAAGCGGCGACTTCCTGCGTCTTGACGCACAACATTGGTCAAGCTCCCTGCTGGGCACACCACCGCCAAGCGGCTGGATTCTCGGCAATCTCAATTTCCTGGAATACAAGCGCCCCCTGCAATTAATGCAAGAGCGCATCATTGATGCCTGGATCACCTCCTATCCCGATGCGCCTAGCAATGATCCAGATCTTGCCACGATTCACCTCAGCAAGATGCCCATGGTCTTGGTCGTTAATGCCGGCCATCCCCTATTGGGACTGGGCGATGCGGTGACGTTCCAAGATGTGTCCCGTTATCCCCTACTGCCCCTGCCCGACCATGCCTTTCCCAAATTTGAACAGACCCTAAGGGCCTGTGGTTTGAGCCTGGATCCATCCCAATCCAACCGCCAATCCCCCGCGACCAGCGCAGGCGAGGGTCCCATCGAAGATCTGATGGTGGGCTTCGCCACTCCCTTGACCCTGCCCCTTTATGGGGAGAGCTGTCAGGTCTTGCCCCTGAGGTTACCGATCGAGGTGGGCGACGCCCTAGTGGTTCGCAGGGAATTGACCCACTACCCACAGATTCAACGGCTTGCAGATTACCTGCGAAATCGACTGACTGAGCTGGCCTTAACAACGCCAGACCTAGCCGTGCTCACGGGTCATGGCACCGAAACAGCAGCCAACAATGCCAACAGCCTTGATCGGTTAGCCCAATTTTCTATCAAGGAAGTTTGAGGCCAGGCGATTAGCAAGCAATGGCAGACTAGGCCATCTAGCAGAGCATTCCAACCCAATAATACCTCTCATAACCATTAAGCCAACAATCTGGGTTTAGCAACCAGATCGAGACATCAAGCAAACACCTTATAGACCTGCCAGAAGATGGGCCACGTCACCTTCTGGCTTCTCAGCATAATCAAGAACAACCTTTCAACCATTTTCGCCTTTGAACGGGGCAAACCCCGTGATCAACGATCAATCAAAGCCGAGCAGGTCAAAGATCTCGCGATCCTTGAGGGATTCGGCCTCTAGGGGCACCACATTATCAAGCATGCGCTGGGCCAGGTTCAGGTATTCCTGTTGGACGGCTTCGACTTCCGGGGTGGCTTCCATCTCGAAGATGGTGCACTTCTTCAGGCGCGAGCGGCGGATCGCATCAAGGTCAGGGAAATGGGCCATGGTTTTCATGCCCACCCGCTCATTGAACTTGTCGATCTGGTCAGTGTCCTTACTGCGGTTGGCCACCACACCACCGAGCCGCACCTTGTAGTTTTTGGCCTTGGCCTGGATCGCCGCAATGATGCGATTCATCGCGAAGATCGAATCGAAATCGTTGGCCGTCACGATCAAACAGTAATTGGCATGTTGCAGCGGGGCCGCGAAGCCTCCGCACACCACATCACCGAGCACATCAAAGATCACCACATCGGTGTCTTCGAGCAGGTGGTGTTCCTTCAAGAGCTTCACGGTTTGGCCGGTGACGTAGCCGCCGCAGCCGGTGCCAGCCGGGGGACCGCCGGATTCGACGCACATCACGCCATTGAAACCTTCAAACACGAAGTCTTCGGGGCGCAGCTCTTCGGTGTGGAAGTTCACCGTTTCGAGGATGTCAATCACCGTCGGCACCATTTTCTTGGTGAGGGTGAAGGTGCTGTCGTGCTTGGGGTCGCAGCCGATCTGCAGCACCCGTTTGCCGAGCTTGGAAAAGGCCGCAGACAGGTTCGAGGAGGTGGTGGATTTACCAATGCCGCCCTTGCCATAAACGGCAATCACCAGGGCCCCCTCCTCAATCTTCATCGAGGGATCGAGGTGCACCTGCAGACTCCCTTCGCCATCCTCCCGGCGGGAACTGCCAGTGACAGCAGTGGGCGAACTCAGTGTGGTGGTCATGGAAACTCAGGAGGCCGGCGATACGGCGATTGGGGAATGGGAAGAAGGCGGAAAAGGTGGAGTGTCGAGACCGCAGGTCGCACCGTCACCATGCTGGACGATCAGGGCGGTAGTTGACTGGTTAAAAGCACCAATCAGGGGAAATCCTCATCGACTGAAGTGGGCCTTGGCGTCATAAAGAACTTCCTCGGTGATCGTGTTCACGCCACGGTCGCGGGCATAGGCCTCGGTGTTGCGACGCACCTTGCCGCGCACGAAGAAGGGGATGCGGCTGAGTTCGGCCTCGCCGCTGGCGCTCCAATGCAAGCCCAGCTCCTGGCCGCCGCCCGCCTGAACGGAGCCCGCCGTAAACACCGCGTTGGTGTCGTGACTGGCCCCAGCCCCATGGGCGAGCCTGGAATTGGGCGCTGCAGCGGTGGACGCGATCCCATTGGCGGCCGATGGCGATGCGCCGTCCTCAATGGATGTCAGCGCAGACGCCATAGGAACACCGGTTGCGGGCGCCGCTGGGGCACTGGCCCCCTCCAGGTGGCTGAGGTGGCCATCCACGAACTCAAAATCGTGGCGGAACATGCCGATCAGGTGTTCCTCCAGGCCCATCATCAGCGGGTGCACCCAGGAATCAAAAATCACATTCGCCCCCTCCCAACCCATCTGGGGCGAGTAGCGGGCGGGCACATCCTGCACGTGGAGCGGTGAACTAATCACCGCACAGGGCAGGCCCAACCGTTTGGCGCTATGGCGCTCCATCTGGGTGCCGAGCACCAATTCGGGGGCCGCCTCGGCCATGGCCTTTTCCACCACCAGGTAGTCGTCGGAGATCAGGGCCTCCAGGCCCAGCTCCTGGGCGGCGGCGCGCACCTCCCGCGCCTGTTCACGGCTGTAGGTGCCCAGGCCCACCACGGTGAAGCCCAACTCCTGGCTGGCGATGCGGGCGGCGGCGATCGCATGGGTGGCATCGGCAAAGATGAACACCCGCTTGCCCGTGAGGTAGGTGGAATCCACCGAGCGCGAATACCAGGGCAGCCGCGACCGTTTGTCGGCCTCACCGGCTAGGTCCAGCTCCAAACCCAGCTTCTCGCCCAGTTCGGCCAAAAATTCCCCCGTGGCCCCCACCCCGATCGGCACGGTGCGCACCACCGCCATGCCAAAGCTGCGCTCCAGCCAGCTGCACACCGGGCCGGCCACTTCCGGATAGAGGCAGACATTGAGATCGGCCTGGGGCAGACGCAGCAGGTCCGCCGGCCGGGCCCCCAGGGGCGCCGCCACATTGACCTCAATGCCGTGTTCGGCCAGCAGGCCGGTGATCTCGCGCACGTCATCGCGGCAGCGGAAGCCCAGCAGGCTCGGGCCCAGCAGGTTGACCCTCGGCCGGCGCCCTTCGCTGCGCCAGCGGGTGGGATCGGGCTTGGTGAAGCCAGGAGCAGGGATTTGGGTTTTCAGCAGGCCCCGCACCAACTGATAGAAGGTTTCAGCCGCGCCCCAGTTTTCCTTTTTCGAATAGGCGGGCAGGTCCAGGCTCACCATCGGCACCCCGCCCAGATCCATGCCGGCGGCCAGGGCACCGGGCTGGTCCTGGATCAATTCGGCCGTGCAGCTTTCGCCCACCAGCAGGGCCTCGGGCTTGAAGCGTTCCACGGCTTCGCTGATCGAGCGTTTCACGAGCTCAGCCGTGTCGCCCCCCAGGTCCCGGGCCTGGAAGGTGGTGTAGGTGACGGGCGGCCGGCGATCGCGCCGCTCGATCATCGTGAACAGCAGATCGGCGTAGGTGTCCCCCTGGGGGGCATGGAGCACATAGTGCACTCCCTCCATCGAGGCGGCGATGCGCAGGGCACCCACGTGGGGAGGGCCTTCGTAGGTCCAGAGGGTCAGTTCCATCGGGTCGGGGTCGGACGGGGGGCAGGGTCTGGCGGGGGCGTGAGAAATGGGAGGCCTGAAGGGCCGAATCGACTCAGGGCAGCTGCAGCAGGGCGCGGCGGCGCAGGGGGCGGGAGAACAGTTCGGCCAGATCCCCGGCCTGGTCGATGCCATGGATGGGGCTGAACACCAGCTCAATCGACCACTTGGTGACAAAGCCCTCGGCCTCGAGCGGATTGGCCAGGCCCATGCCGCAAACCACCAGGTCGGGGCGGGCTGAGCGCAGGCGATCGAGCTGGCGTTCCACGTCCTGGCCTTCGCTGAGCTGGGTGGCGGGCGGCAGCAGGGCCAGCTCCTCGGCCATCAGCAGGCGATCGAGGTAGGGGGTGCCCACCTCCACCAGTTCCATGCCGCATTCCTGCTGCAGGAAGCGGGCTAGGGAGAGCTCCAGCTGGGAATCGGGCAGCAGGAACAGGCGCTTGCCCGCCAGCACCTCCCGGTGGGGGGCCAGGGCGCGCCGGCCCCGCTCCACCAGGGGATCGAGCACGGAGGCCACCGTGGCCGGATCAATGCCGAAGGCGGCCGCCGCCGCCGCCATCCAGGCCCGGCTGCCTTCTACCCCCAGGGGGTAGGGGCTGCGCACGAACTGGGCGCCCCGGTCCACCAGGGCCCGGGCCGTGCCCGAGAGGAAGGGCTGGCAGAGCAGCATGCGGGTGCCCTTGCCCACCGGCGGCAGCTCGGTGGAACTGCGCGGCGGCAGGCTGCGCACCAGGCCAATCCCCAGGCGCTGGAACAGGCTGGTGAGCCGCTCCTCCACACCATCGGCCAGGGTGCCGACCAGCAACAGCTGGTCCTCGTCGCTGCGGGGCATCAGGGGCACCATCGCCAGCAGGGCGTTGTCTTCCCCCTGGGTGAAGGTGGTTTCGATGCCACTGCCGGAGTAATTGAGCACCATCACCCGGCCGGCGTGCTGGTGGTTGAGCCGTTCCGCCGCCTTGGCCAGGTCGAGCTTGATCACCTCACTGGGGCAGGAGCCCACCAGGAAAAGGGTGCGAATTTCCGGACGGCGCTCCAGCAGGTCTTTCACCAAACGATCGAGTTCTTCGTTGGCATCGGCCAGCCCGGCCAGGTCCCGTTCCCCCAGGATTGCTGTGCCGAAGCGGGGTTCGGCGAAAATCATCACCCCCGCGGCCGACTGCACCAGGTGGGCACAGGTTCGGGAGCCCACCACCAGGAAGAAGGCATCGGGCATGCGCCGATGCAGCCAAACGATCGAGGTGAGACCGCAAAACACCTCCCGCTGACCGTTTTGCTGGATCAGCTCGGGACGCTCAAGGGAGCTGGCGGCCCTGGGATTGGCGCTGGGAGCAGCGATCCCATCGGCAGAAAGCACCGCCACGGAGGCCTGGGACTGGGCCATACAAGGCCGTCTTGCACAAAGTCATTCCAGGACTAGCGACGCCTGGGGCTAAGGCAAGCCGGTGCTTCATATCTTTTCGGGATTGCAAGGGAAAAAACTTGTCAGCTAGGTGTAAATACCTGGAGCCGCTGGCATGGGCCGTCGCCATTGGCACTGCCAAAGACAAGCCCCTGGCAACGGCAAAGCTCCGATTGTGCGGGTCCCAGCACCAAAGCAGTGGGTCTTTGACGGCCGGTAGCCATCAAAGACCCGATCCTTTAGCAGGCAGGGAATGGGCCTGGCTGGGCGGGCCCTGGCGTTGCATCAAGTCGATGATCTTTTCACTTTTGAGCGGACACAGTTGCGGCGTGTAGTAACGCACAGCAGCCGTTTCAATACTGGTAGGCGTGATGCCTTGAAAATCAATCGCCGCCTGCTCAAAGGACGATTGCAAGCTTTGATGCAATTGGCTCAAGGGCGTTTGCAGGCCAATGTTGTCGCACAGCAACTGGGCATAGAGCCTGGCGGCACAACCAACCTGGCCCAGGTTGGCAACACAGCGGCCCAGGTCAACGCCTCTGGATGGGGGCGGAGCCGGTGCCAGCAGTTCGGGGAGGACCGGTGGCGGGGGCGGCACCGCCAGGGGCGCCGGTAAAGGGGCCAACAGGGGGGCAAAGGGGGGCACCTGGGCCCAGGCCCCAGACCCGATCGAGGCACTGGCCAACAACCCAACCAGCCCGGTGATGCTCTTCACCGCAACGGCTCCGGCTGGCAGGCAATCGCCCGGCCATAGGCCTGTTGGTTGAGCATGGGCGGGGGCCCCAGGGAGCCCGGCGCCGCGAACAACGCGGGATTGAGCTGGTTCAAGCGGCGGGCCAGGGCGGCCAGGTTGGTCTGCTCCTCCTGGATGCGGTGCTGTTGACCAGCCCGCCAGGTCTGATAGCGCTCGGATTCCGCCTGTTGCCATTGGGCGAGAGCCGTGTCGTAGCGCTCCTGGTCCAGTTCCTGGTCGTAGGTTGCGAAGCGGCGCTGCAAATCAGGATCCAGTCGCTGGGGCCGGGCCGATTCCTGATAGGGCTCCCCCTGGAGCTTGGCCAGGCGTGCCTTGGCGGCCTGCAAGGCCAGGGCCAAGGTCTTCACGTCCACCTGGTTGGCATAACACTCGGCCAACCGTTTTCTCGCCGCAGCCTGTTGGCGAATCCGGGCCTCGGCCCGTTCCCGCTCCAGCACCGCTTCGATCGACAGCAAGCACTGGCCGTAGCGCAAGGGGCGCAACAGGCCATTGGCTTCGCTCGCCACCTGGGCTGAACAGCGCAGACGTCCCTTCGGGCTGAAGGGACTGCCCGCCTGGCAACCGGCCAACAGGGCCATCAGCAACATCAGGGCCCCGGCGCGGAGCGCCATGGGCAAGGGCAAACCCCGCTGCCGGTTCAGACCTGACCGGCCAAGGACGCGAACGCACTGGAGTGGACCTAAGGGCATGGGCCGTGCGGTGGCTGGCCAGCAGGCAGGGCTCTCATGCACCCCAACCTAGGCCAACAGCACCAGCCCCGGGCCCCGCCCCCGGTGGGCCATGGCTGGCAGAGTGAACGTCGTGATCACCTGGATCAGGGCAGCCATGGCAGCGCCAGCGAACCCGGATCAGGGGCGCTCCATCAATGGTGTGGAGCTCGTGGCCCAACCCCTGGTTCACCAGAGTCCACCCCGGTTCGAAACCCTGGCCGAGGAACGGCGCTATCGGCTCAGCCACCTGGCCGGGGCCCTGCGGGTGTTTGGACGCTCGGGCTTTGGCGAAGGCGTGGCCGGCCATATCACCGTGCGGGATCCGGAATATCCAGACCATTTCTGGGTCAATCCCTTTGCCAGGTCCTTTCGGCTGATGCGGGTCAGCGATCTGATTCTGGTGAACCATGCCGGTGAAGTGGTCTACGGCAACAGACCCGTGAATCGGGCCGCCTTTGTGTTACATGCCGCCGTCCATGAAGCCAGGCCAGACATCAATGCGGCCGCCCATGCCCACTCCCCCTACGGCAAGGCCTTTGCCTCGCTGGGACGCCTGCTGGATCCGATCACCCAAGATGCCTGCGCCTTTTTTAACGACCACGTTCTGATCCAGGCCGATGGCGGCAAGGTGGTCTTTGAACTGGAATCGGGGCGCACCTTTGCCCGCCAGTTCGGCAGCGGCAAGGCTGCGATTCACCAGAACCACGGCCTGTTCACCGTGGGGGACACGGTCGATGCGGCGGCCTTCTGGTTTTTGGCGATGGAGCGCTGCTGCCAGGCCCAGCTGCTGGCCGAGGCGGCGGGCACACCAAAGCTGATCCGGCCGGAATGGGCCACTTACACCCGGGAGCACACGGCCAGCAGCCAGGCCGGCTGGTTAAATTTTCAGTCGTTCTGGGAGGAAATCAGCCAGTCCGATCCTGAGTTGTTCAACTAACTGCTGGGCAGCCAAGCCAAGACAATGTTGGGCGAGCTAGTGCCGTCCCAGGGGCGACCGATTAGGATGGCGCCGCGATAAGAATTGCCCCCGTGTTGTTTCTACTTTCGGCCGCGGCCCAGTCCCCGCCCATCCCAGGCACCCATGGCGTCCAAACAGCTGCTGAAAAAGTAACCGAGATACTCCCCTTCTCTGCCATCCTGCTGGTGATCGGCCTGGTGTTTTTTGGAACCCTTGCCATCAGCCGTATTTCAGTGAAGCTGGGGATTCCTGCCATCCTTGGCATTTTGCTTCTCGGCCTAGCGATTAACGTCAAGTACACGGTCTTTGACCTGGGCTTCATTAATTCTTTGCATACAGTCAGCTTGGCCATGATCCTGTTTTATGCAGGACTAAAAACCAATGTCAAAGCCATTCGCGGCTTCCTCTCCTTTGGCATCTGGCTCGCCGTTCCCGGATCGATTCTCACCGCCCTGATCCTGGCTGCCGGGATCTGGTTTATCTCGTCGGACACCATGGGCGGGATCGAATTCGGTTTTTCACAATTGGGCTTTCCGATTGCCCTGATGGTGGGGGTCTCGATGGCATCCACCGATTCGGCTGCGATTGAAAGTGTGCTGGAAGCCACAGGCCGCTCGATCCCGAAACGACTCGGCAAGATCCTGGAATTCGAATCGGCCTTGAACTGCTCGATTGCCGTTCTGGCGCTGGCAGTTGCCACCAGCTTCATGGCCAGCTCCGTCACCCACGGCCACGGCACCGTCCTGAGGGCCGAAATCATTGCCCTGGCAGGCCGGCTCGTGATCGGCCTCGTGGTCGGCGTCGGCATGGGCTATTTCTCACGGCTCAGCATTGAAAAATTGGTCACGGACCGCTCCCAGCTGCTGATGCTGGGCCTCTCGCTTGCCCTGATGGCCTACGGGGTTGGTTCCCTGGCCGGCCAGGCCGGCTTCATCTCTGCCTTTGTGACAGGCGTTTTTCTAGGCAACAACAAATACAGCAACGAACTGGTCTCACCCGAATGCGTTAGCGAAATCATGCTGCCGTTCAACGAAATGACGGAGATCGCCATTTTCTTTATTTTTGGCCTAATCTCAACACCGCAAATGGTGCTATCGGTGTTGCCTATTGCCTTTTTGGCCAGCTTAATTTTGATGTTTGTGGCCCGTCCCTTGAGCCTGTTCATGCTCTCGCCGATCTCGCCCTTCTCCGCCAGGGAAAACCTGCTGCTCTCCTGGTGTGGACTGCGCGGCGCCGTGCCCCTTGCCCTCGGCTTTGAGGGCGCTGAATACATCCCAAAAATATCAGGAATTGATCCAACTATCGCCCATCAACTTGTGCAGAATTGCGAAGGCATCATCTTTTCGATAGTGGTGTTCAACCTCTTGATCCAGGGCATCTCCATCCCCCACTTCGTCAAAAAACTGCGTTTGGATGACCCGTTGGCCGACCAGCTCGCCTAAGCCACGGGAACCCTTGGGCCCTTGGCCCCAGCCCCGCTCTGGCGTCTGTGCGGCGTCTATCCGGCCCCATCTCCCCCGACCCACCCCCTCGTGCTGCCAACGCCCCCATGACCCCGGCCCCGGCGATCACCCCGGCCCCAACCCCCGACCCCCTCCAGGTCCTCGCTGAGGTGTTCGGCTATGGCGCCTTTCGCGGCCCCCAGGCGGAGATCGTCGACCATGTGGTTGGCGGTGGCTCGGCCCTGGTGCTGATGCCCACCGGCGGCGGCAAATCCCTCTGTTATCAAATCCCCGCCCTCTGCCGCCCTGGCACCGGCGTGGTGATCTCGCCCCTGATCGCCCTGATGGACGACCAGGTGGCGGCCCTGCGCCAGGCCGGTGTGCGCGCCGCCGCCCTGCATTCGGCCCAGGGGCCCCAGCAGGCCCAGGCCGCCTGGACAGCCCTGCGCTGCGGGGATCTCGACCTGGTCTATCTCTCGCCGGAGCGGCTGCTGGCGGGCGACTGCCTCGATCGCCTAGCCGAGCTGCCGATTGCCCTGTTCGCCATTGATGAGGCCCATTGCGTCTCCCAATGGGGCCACGATTTCCGGCCCGAGTACCTGCAGTTGGCCGTGCTGGCCCAGCGGTTCCCAGCGATTCCTCGCCTGGCCCTCACCGCCACCGCCGATGGTCGCACCCGTGAGGACATCCGCCAGCGCCTGCGTCTTCAGGACGACCGGGTGTTCCTGGCCAGCTTCGATCGGCCCAACATCACCTACCTGGTGCGGGAGAAGGAGGGTCCGGGCGCCCAGCTGGAGGCGTTCCTGGCTCCCCGCAAGGGGGAAGCTGGCATCGTCTACGCCCGCTCGCGCCAGCGGGTCGACCGCCTGGCCCAGGAGCTCGCCGCCGCGGGCTTTGACGCCCTCGCCTATCACGCCGGCCTTGATCCCCAGCGGCGCTCGGCCGTGCTGGAGCGGTTTCGCCGAGACAGTGGCGTGATCGTGGTGGCCACGATTGCCTTCGGCATGGGCATCGACAAACCGGATGTGCGCTTTGTGGCCCACGTGGACCTGCCCAAGAGCCTGGAGGCCTACTACCAGGAAACAGGCCGGGGCGGCCGCGATGGCCTGGCCGCCGTCGCCTGGATGGTGCATGGGCCGGGCGATGTGCCCCAGCTGCGCCGCTTTATCGAAGACTCCGGCGCCGAACCCAGCCAAAAGGCGATCGAACACGGCAAGCTCGATGCCCTAATCACCTTCACCGAAGCCTCGATCTGTCGCCGCCAGGTGCTGCTCGGCCACTTCGGCGAAACCCTCGAGCAGCCCTGCGGCAACTGCGATATCTGCCTCGAACCCGACCGCTCCCAGGACGTGACCGAAGCGGCCCGCAAAGCCCTCTCGGCAGTGTATCGCACCGGCAGCCGCTTCGGCGCCGCCCATTTGGTGGACGTGCTGCTGGGGGCCAACAGCGAAAAGATCCGGGCCCTGGGCCACCAGGACTTGAGCGTCTATGGCATTGGCAAGGAGCTGGACCGGGGCCAGTGGCGCAGCCTGTTTCGCCAGCTGGTGGCCACGGGCCTGCTGATCAGCGATCCCGCCCACCAGGGGGGCCTGCGCTTCGGCGAGCGCGAACGGGTCACCCCCCTGCTGCGGGGCGAGGTGGGCCTGGAGCTGCGCCTGCCCCTGGCCAAGCGCGAACGGCGCCAGGGACCTGGGGATGGCGGCAGCGGCTCCTGGTCTGGCTCAGGCCGGAGGTTGGGCTCCAGCAGCGCCGCTGGCGATGGGGCCAGCGAGGCCGATCCCCCGCTGTTGCAAGCCCTCAAGGACTGGCGCCGCGAGCAGGCCCGCAGCCAGGGGGTCCCCCCCTATGTGGTCTTCCACGACCGCACCTTGATCGAGCTAGCCAGCCGCCGGCCCCTCGATCTGGCCGGCCTGGCGGGGGTGAGCGGCGTGGGCAAGGCCAAGCTGGCCAGCTACGGCGAGGCGGTGCTTGAGCTGCTGGCGTCCGGCGGGGCCTAGGCCACCACGACCCTGCCCAACCGTGGTGCGCCCAACGAGGGCAGCTCTCCGTAGGGCGCTCACCCTGGGGCACTCACCATGGGGCGCTCACCTTGGGGCGCTCAGTTGTATTCGCCGGGCAGGTCGTTTTTGCGCACCGTGACCCGGCCCACCCGCTGGCCGGAGAGGCGCAGCAGCTCATCGCCGGAAAAGCTGTAGCCCAGGCCGGCGCCAATCTGGGCCACGTCATCGGCCGTGGCCGCCGCCGAAATCGCCTGGCGCAGGGCCGGATCGTCCTGGACGACCGCCAGGAAGGCCTTGAGCTGGTCGAGGGCCATGGCAGGCGCACTTGGGCGCCCCAGCATCGGACAGGACAATCCAGGTACGGTCGAGCCATGGTTGCCTAAGTGCCCGTGCTGCCCCTGCGTCGTTTCCTGGGCCTGGTCCTGCTGCCCTTGCTGTTGCTGCTCGCCCCCGCCGGCGCCCAGGCCTCCCTGTTGCACCTGGAGGGTCCGGTGCCCGTTGACCTGGGCGTGCAGGCCGGCTCCCTAGCCCCCTGTGCCTCAGCCGCCCATTGCGCCCGGGCCAATTGGAGCGAGGCCGATCCGGGCGCCGCCCTGGTGTCCTTGGGCCATCTGCTCGGGGAGCAGGAAGGCGTGGCCATCCAGGAGCAAACCCCCAGCTACATCCACGCCACAGCCACCAGCCGCCTGTTCGGCTTTGTGGATGATCTCGAGCTCTACGCCGACCAAGCCGGCGGCCGCCTCCAGGCCCGCTCGATCTCGCGCCTCGGCGACTCCGACCTGGGCGTCAATGGCCGGCGCCTCGACCAGCTCGCGGCGGCCCTGGGCCATGGCTGAGCGCACCAGTCCCAGCGAGGCCAGACCCCAGGCCGCCTCCCCAGGCGGGCCGGCCCCAGGCCTGGTGCGGATCCTGCACAGCGCCGACTGGCAGATCGGCAAGCCCTACAGGTTTGTGGGCGATCCCCAAAAACGCTTCCGCCTCCAGGAGGAGCGGCTGCGGGCCATCGGCCGCATCGACGCCGCCGCCCGCCGCCAGGGCGCCAGCTGTGTGGTGGTGGCGGGCGACCTATTCGACTCCCGCACCGTGGCGATCAGCACCGCCCTGGAGGTGCTCGAAGCGATCGGCGCCATGGCCCTGCCGGTGCTCGTGATCCCCGGCAACCACGACTACGGCGCCCCCGGCGGCATCTGGGACAGCCCCGAGTGGCAACGCCACCAGCAGGAACGGGCCCCCAATCTGCAGCTGCTGCTGGACCGCCAACCCCTGGAGCTGGACCAGCTACTGGTCTTGCCCTGTCCTCTATTGCGCCAACATGACGCCAGCGATCCCACCGGCTGGATCCGGGGCCTGGATTGGGCCAGCCTGCCCGCTGGCAAGCCCCGGCTGGTGATCGCCCACGGCAGCATTCAGGGCTTCTCTGGGCGGGATTACGGCGCCGAAGCGGCCTGGGGTTCCGCCCCAGATCCCGCCGGCCCAGGCGCCGTCAGCGGCTCGAGCCGGGCCCAGGAGCCGGATGGGGCCATCAACCGCATCGACCTGGCCCAGCTGCCCCTGGGGGACCTCGATTACATCGCCCTGGGCGATTGGCACAACCTCAAGCAGGTCACGGGCAAGGCCTGGTACAGCGGCACCCCCGAACCCGATCGCCACGACCAGGGTGAGGCCAACCAACGGGGCCAGGTGCTGCAGGTCGACCTGGGCCGGGGCCAGGAGCCCCAGGTGGAGGTGCTGCCCACGGGCCGGCTCGGCTGGCACAACCTGGCCATGCACCTGGCCACCGACGCCGATCTGGAGCAGCTCCAGGCCCGGATCCAGGAATGCATCGGGGGCCGGGTCAACCAAGACCTGCTGCGCCTGGAGCTCACGGGCAGCCTCAGCCTGGCGGCCCATCGCCGCTACACCGCCCTGCTGGCCGACCTCGAGCACCAACTGCTCGACCTCCGCCTCAAGGGCGGGTGCGACCAGGCCCCCCAGGCCGAGGAACTGGCGGCCCTCACCAAGCGCCCCGAAGATCCCCTGATCGCCAGGGTGGCCCAGGAGCTCCAGGCCCGCCTGGCCCGCCAGGAGGGGATGGATGGGGAGGCCGCCGCCGTCAGCCGCGCCGCCCTCTGCGAATTGTTCCGGCTAGCCACAAGCCCCTAAGGGGGCCGTGGGCCCCAGGGATGGGCCCGAAGCCTGGCGAACCCCCCAACCCCGGGGCCAGCCCCCACCCCGAGCCAACCCTCCAGCCCCCGATCCAGCCCCGCACCAGCCACCCCGCTCGATCCCGCCCCCCCCCGGGCGACCCTTCCCTCCATGCGCCTGCTCTCCTGCCGCCTGCAGAACATCCGCGTCCATGGCGACCTGGCCCTGAAGTTCGGCCCGGGCCTGACCCTGGTCGGCGGCCCCAACGAGACGGGCAAAAGCACCCTGGTGGAGGCCCTGCACCGCTGCCTGTTTCTGCGGGCCACGGCCACGGGCGCGCCCGTGGAGGCCCTGCAGTCGCGCCTGCACCTGGGCCAGCCCCAGGTGGAGCTGGCCTTTGCCGCCCGTGATGAGACCTGGACCCTGGTGAAGCGCTTCAGTGGCAGCTCCGGCAAGGTGCTGTTGCGCTCGGCCAGCGGTCCCCATTGGCAGGGGCCCGAGGCGGAGGAGCACCTGGCGGACTTGCTGGGGGTGAATGAAACCCTGGGTAGCCGCCAAGCGGGCAGCCTGCTGCGGGGCCGTTGGGCCCATCTCTGGGTGATGCAGGGCCGCTCCGGCGACGACCTGCTCGCCCAGGGCGGGGCCCACTACGACCTCGACGCCCTGGTGGGCCAGCTCGAGCAGGGCGGCGGCAGCGCCATGCAATCGCCCCAGGACCAACAGGTGGCCAGTCGCCTCGACGCCCTGCTGGCCGAAACCTTCACCCCCGGCCGCGGCAACCTGCGGCGCCAGTCGCCCCTATGGGGCGCCCAACAGGCCCTGGAGGCGGCTGAGGCGGCCGTTCAGCAGGCAAAGGGCCAACTGGCCGATTACGGGACGGCTAGCGAGGAGTTGGGCCGCAGCGCCGCCAGTTTGCAGGCGCTCCAACAGCAGCACCTGCCGGAGCTGCGCCAGCGCCAGCAACGCCTCCAGGCGGCGGCCACGGAACGGACCCGGCTGGAGGCGGCCCTGGCCCTGGCCAAGCAGCAACTCGAACCGCTGCAGTTGCGCCAGCAAGCCCTCGCCAGCGACCTGGCCGAATGGCGCCAGCTGGCGGCCAGCCTCACGCGCCTAGGCCAGCAGGCCGTGGAGCTGGAAACCGCCCGCGGGCGGGCCCAGGCCGAGCTGGTCCAGTTAGAGCAGCAACGGATCGACCAGGAGCAGCACCGCGCCAGCTTGGAGGCCGAGCGCCAGACGATCACCGAGCGGGGCCAATGGCTCCAGCGGCTGGTGGAGCAGGCCCGGCTCCAGGCAGACCTGGCCCGGCTCAACGCCACCCTCGCCCAGTGGGCGCGCCAGGAGCAGGCCCGCTCCGAGCTGCAGGCCCAACTGGCGGCCCTGCCACCGATCGATGGGGCCGCCCTGGCCTCTCTGCAGGGCCTGGAGCAAGCCCGGCGCGATGCCGACACCCGCCTGGGCGCCATGGCCGCCGGGGTAGAGCTGCTGCGGGCCGACCAGCCCGTGACGCTGGCGGGCCAGCCCCTGGAGCCCGGGGCGGACCGACGCCTCAGCGAAGCCAGCGAACTGCAGGTGGGCAGCGGCGTGGTGCTGCGCATCAGCCCTGGCGGCGGCCAGACCCTGGCCCAGGCACGCCAGCAACGCCACCAGAGCGAAACGGCCCTGGCGGCCGCCCTCCAGTCCCTTGGGGCCGCCAGCGTGCAGGAGGCCGCAGGCCTGGCCCAGCAGCGCCTGGCCCTGGAGCAGCACCTGGGCGCCCTGGGACGCGCCCAGGCCGGGGCCCAGCCTGGGGACCCGACGGGAGCCCCGGCGGCCAGCCAGCGACAAGCCATCGAGGGCCGGCTGGCGGAGCTGCAGCGGGAACTTGACCCCCTGGAGCCGCAGCGCCAGGCCCAGCTCCACAGCGGCGAGTTGCCGGCCGAGCTGGAGGCCCTTGAACAGCTGCATCGCCAGCTGCAGCAGAGCTATGCCGCCACCAGCGGCCCCCTGCGCCAGAGCCAGGCCAGCCTCGCGGCGCTGGCCCAAGGGCTGGAAGCCGCCCGCCAACGCCAGAGCAGCAGCGGCGAAGCCCTGGCGAGCCTGAAGGGCGAGCGCAGCCACACCCAGGCCCGGGCCGGAGAGTTGGGCCAGCGCCACCCCAACGAGCTCGCCCTGGCCGCAGCTCTCCAGCAAGTGGAGGCCCAGGTGGCCGCTGCCGCCCACCAGGTGGGCGCCCTAGGCCAGGAGCTCGCTGCCGTCAGCGGTGGTGATGGGGCCAGCCAGCTGCCCCAGCTCGGGGCCCAGATCCAACAGGCCGAAGCCGAGGTGTTGCACCTAATTGCCAGCCAGGCCGCCGCCCGCCAACGCTGCCAAACCCTGGGCGCCAGCGATCCCCATGGGGCCCTGGAGCAGGCCCAGGCCGCCCTGGAACAGGCCCAGCGCCATCACACGTCCCTGCAGCGGCTCTGCGATGGCCAGCTCCTGCTGCGCGAGCTCTTCAAGGCAGCCCAGGCCGATCTCTCTAGCCGCTACAGCGAACCCCTGGCCCGCTCGATCAACCGCTATCTCGAGCCCCTACTGCCGGCGGGGTACAGCTGCCAGTTGCGCTACGCGAGCGAGTCGGGCTTTTCTGGCCTGCAACTGCAGCGGGGCCAGGAGCGCTTCAGCTTCAGCGAGCTCAGTGGCGGCATGCGCGAACAGCTCGGCACCGCCCTGCGCCTCTCGATGGCCGATGTGCTCAAGGCCGGCCATGACGGCTGCCTGCCCCTGGTCTTTGATGACGCCTTCACCAATGCCGATCCGCAGCGGCTGGCCCGGCTCCAGCAGATGCTGGCCCTGGCCGTGGCCCGGGGGCTGCAGGTGATCGTGCTCACCTGTGACCCCCAGGCCTACGCGGGCCTCGAGGGCACCACCGTGAACCTGGCGCCCTTGGCCCCTTGAGCGCGCAAGCCGCCTGAACGCTCAGACCAGCACGGGTAAGCGGGCCGGCTCCTGGGGTTGGAAGTGGAGGCGGCCCTCCTGGACCGACACGGCCACGGCACTGCCGGCGAGGAACTGGCCGGCCAGGATCGCCTTAGCGATCGGCGTTTCCAGCTCCCGCTGGATCGCCCGCTTCAGGGGCCGGGCGCCATACACGGGGTCGTAGCCGGCCTGGGCCAGCCAATCGAGGGCCTCCTCACTGAGCGCTAGACCCAGCTTGCGCTCCTCCAGCCGCTGGCGCAGCCGCGCCACCTGCAGGATCACGATCTGGCGCAATTCATCGCTGCGCAGGCTGTGGAAGATGATCGATTCATCGAGGCGGTTGAGAAATTCCGGGCGGAAGTGGGCGCGCAAGGCCCCATTGACCCGCTCCTCCATCTCGCCATGGCGGGCCGGATCACCCGCTAGATCGAGAATCGACTGGCTGCCGATATTGCTGGTGAGGATCAACACCGTATTGGTGAAATCCACCGTGCGGCCCTGGCCATCGGTAACACGGCCGTCATCGAGGATCTGCAGCATCACATTGAAGACATCGGGGTGGGCCTTTTCCACCTCGTCAAACAGGATCACCGCGTAGGGACGCCGCCGCACCGCCTCGGTGAGCTGGCCGCCTTCTTCGTAGCCCACATAGCCGGGAGGGGCTCCGATCAAGCGGGACACGGCGTGCTTCTCCATGTATTCGCTCATGTCGATGCGCACCATCGCCTCCTGGCTGTCGAACAGCTGGGAAGCCAGGGCCTTGGAGAGCTCGGTTTTGCCCACGCCCGTGGGCCCGAGGAAGAGGAAACTGGCGATCGGCCGGTTCGGATCGGAGAGGCCCGCCCGCGAGCGCTGAATCGCATCGGCCACGGCGGTGACGGCCTGCTCCTGGCCGATCACCCGTTGGTGCAATTCGTCTTCGAGATGCAGCAGTTTCTCCATCTCCGACTGCACCAACTTGCTGACCGGAATGCCGGTCCATTTGGCGATCACCTCGGCGATGTCGTCTTCGGTGACCTCCTCACGCAGCAGGTTTTTGTCGCCATGGCTCTCGCTGAGCTCCGTTTCTTTGGCGGCAAGCTTGCGGCCCAGGTCGGCCAGGGTGCCGTATTCCAGCTGGGCGGCCCGGTTGAGGTCGTAGCTGCGCTTGGCCTGCTCCACCTGCAGGGTCACCTGCTCGATCTCCTCCTTGATGGCGCTCAGGGCATCGATGGAGCCCTTTTCCTTCTGCCACTGGGCATTGAGGCCGCTTTGCTGCTCCGACAACTCGGCCAGCTCCCGCTCCAGCTTGCCAAGCCGGTCGCGGCTGGCCGGATCGGATTCGCGGGCCAGGGAGAGTTTTTCCATCTCCAGTTGCAGAATGCGGCGATCGAGTTCATCGATCTCCTCGGGCTTGGAGGTGATCTCCATCTTGAGCCGGGCCGCCGATTCATCCATCAGGTCGATCGCCTTATCGGGCAGGAAGCGATCGGCGATGTAGCGGCTGCTGAGCACCGCTGCCGCCACAAGAGCGTTATCGGCGATGCGCACGCCGTGGTGCACTTCGTAGCGCTCCTTGAGGCCCCGCAGGATCGAAATCGTGTCTTCCACCGTGGGTTGGTCGACAAACACCTGCTGGAAGCGCCGCTCTAGGGCCGGATCCTTTTCGATGTGCTGGCGGTGTTCATCGAGGGTGGTGGCGCCGATGCAGCGCAGTTCGCCGCGGGCCAGCATCGGCTTGAGCAGGTTGCTGGCATCCATGGCGCCGCCGCTGGCGCCGGCCCCCACCACGGTGTGGATCTCATCGATGAACAGCACGATCTGGCCCTGGCTGGAGGTGACCTCCTTGAGCACGGCCTTGAGCCGCTCCTCGAATTCACCCCGGTATTTGGCGCCGGCAATCAGGGCGCCCATGTCCAGGGCAATCAGCTGGCGGTTCTGCAGGGCCGTGGGCACGTCGCCATTGACGATCCGCTGGGCCAAGCCCTCCACAATTGCCGTTTTGCCAACTCCGGGCTCCCCAATCAGAACCGGGTTGTTCTTGGTGCGGCGCGAGAGGATCTGGATCGTGCGGCGGATTTCCTCATCACGGCCGATCACCGGATCGAGCTTGCCCTCGCGGGCGGCCGCTGTGAGATCGCGGCCATATTTTTCCAGCGACTCGTAGGTGCCTTCCGGGTTCTGGTCGGTGACCTTCTGGCTGCCACGCACCGCCTCAATCGCCGTCTTGAGGGTTTTGGCATCGCCGCCCGCCTGGCTGAGCAGCTGGCGACCACAGCGGTCATCGGCCGCCAGGGCCAAGAGCAAATGCTCGATGGCGATGAAGCTGTCGCCGAACTCGCCCTTCAGGGTGTTGGCCCCATCAAGCAGGCCATTGAGGGCCTTACCCAGATAAAGGTTGTCTGGGGCAGCGGCCAGGTTGGGCTGGGCCGCAATGAAGGCCTCCAACTTCTGGGCCAGGCTGCTGCGATCCACACCCGCTTTGTCCAGCACCCGTGCGGCCAGGCCCTGCTGGTTGACCAGGGCGGCGAACAGGTGTTCGGTTTCGATCTGGGGTTGGCGCTTCTGTTGGGCGAGCTGCTGGGCGGCCACGATGGCGCCCCAGGCCTGTTCGGTGAACAGCTCGGCGGTGGGTTGCATGGCGGATCCTCCTTCGAGGGGCTTTGGACAAGACCGTATGGCGGGGGGCCAAAACGGCAGGAGAGGAGCACCGAACCGGCCGGGACGGCCCTCCCACCCCAGGGGGGGCAGACCGTCAAACCATGGCGCAGGAACCGCCCTTTACTCACCAGGCTGGCCTTGGCGACCCCATCTGCCAAGGGGCCCCACGGGCATGCAGTCCGGGCTAAACCTGACTCTGCCGCCGGCCTTCCCTACCGGTGCTCCCTGCCATGCCCCCTGATCTCGTGAGCGTTTCGCCCTCCAGCCTGCCCCCGATCCCACTGGATGCGGGCCTAGGCCCTGCGTCGACCTTGCCCCAAAGCCTCGCCAAAGCCGGGGCGGCGGCGCTGCGGCCCGTGCTCGCCGCCAGCCTGGTGGCCTTTGGCTCCCTGGCGCCCCTGGCCGGCCTGGCCTGGGAGGTGCGCGGTGGTGGCGTCGATGTCGATCGCGCCGAGGGCTACCGCTTCAATGGCGATAACTGGCGCGGCGGCTACAACGGTGCCCACCCCCTCTATGGCGACGGGGTGCGGCCCGCCTACGGCCAGGGCTTCAATCCCGGCCCCTACAACCGACCAGCCGCCGTGAATCCCTACAACTCAAATTACAATCGTATTAACACTTATCCCTACAATCGAGCCGTCGTCAATCCATACAACCGCCCCTACAACGGGCCCAATAATTTCTACAATCGACCCTACAATGGCTACCAGCCAGCCTGGAATAATGGTGGCTATTGGAACAGCCGGCCCTGGAATGCCGGCTGGTATCGCTGGGCGCCAACCTCCTGGGGCTGGTGGGGGGGCAATGCCCTGGCCTGGGGCCTGGCCGGCTTGGCTAGCGGCGCTGCGATTACGGCGTTGGTGAATAACGCCGCTGCGGTGCAATCACCCGTGATCGTCGTCCCGCAAACCAATTACCAGCTCAACTACGGCTCGGTGGAGGCGGTGGGCACCTATGGCGCCAGTTTCTCCTATCTGGTCAATGGCATGCCCGTCTATGGCGGCGCCAATTGTCAGCAGGGGCTGCTCAATGGCCAGATCCCGGCCAATGGCAACCAGGCCCAGCTTCTCAATGCGGTCTGCCAGGTGGCCTACGGCAACGGTGGCTAACCGCTGAGCGTCGGAGCCCCCATCGCCTGACGAGCGGGGGCTCCGCAAAACGTCAACAGAGACTCAGTGGGCGCTCAAAGGCCCTGCCACTGGGAATTGGGGCAGAGCTTGAGCGGGCAGCCATCGGCCCCATAGATCGCATCGGCGGCGGACAGGCAACCAGCGGCATTTTTCGCCTTCACCTCCTCGGGCCTGAGGCGCTTGGGCTGCAAAAAAGACACCTGGCTGGGCACCACCAAGGGGCAACTGGTGCCGTTGCGCGGCACGATGCCGTTGTCCATCACCTGGCCCAGCCCCTGGCCAGGGGTCCCCGCCTGGGCCAGGGCGCTCGCCTGAACCAGCCCAAGGGCCGCAGCCGCAGAAAGAACCAAAGCCGCAGGCTGGGCTAAGAGCGCAGGCTGGGCCAAGACCCTTCCCAGGGCCAACCCGGTGGAACCCAGCTGCCGCCGTTCTTGCCGGGCCGTTGCCATGATGCTGAGTCGATCGGAGCACCAGTCTGCCTGAACAGGGCTGGGCTGACCCCGGCGCCCAGGGCCAACCCGTCGCCGGCCCTGCCCCTTCGAGAGGATCCCCTGGTGCCAAGCCGCCAAGACCCGCTAGCCCCGCAACCCCCAGCAGGGAGCGGCACCCCAAACTCCCAGGGCCAGGAGCAGTCAGGATCGGCGTTGATCGAACAGCTAGCCCTGGAGTCCAGGCAGTTCGATGGCACCGGCGCCGACCCGGAGCGCAATTGCTGGCTGGTGGTCCATCGCCACCAGCATGGGGTGCTGCCCAGCGAATACGACATTCGCGAGATCCCCGAAGACCTCTACCTGGCCGTTTTATCAGCCCGGCGAGCCAGCGAGCCGGCCTAAACCATCCCCAAGGCTTCCCTGGCCCCAGGGCCCATCCCTTGCAGACCTTGGGCTCCACCCAGGGGAATGGGGTCAACCCTGGAAAATGGGTCAACCCAGGAAAATGGGATCAGCAAGAGCCATTGCTCAAGCGATTCCAAGTCATAAAAAAAGACCCCCGAGGGGGTCTTTGGTGAAGGGGCAAGCCAAACTTGCCCTGGCTGGGGTAATCAGGCCCAGCCTTTGCTGCTCTGGGATTCGACGTAGGCCGCCACATCGTCGATGTCAGTGGCGCTGAGCTTGCCACCGAAGGCGGGCATGGCGTTTTTGCCATTGGTGACTTGATACACAATCGCCGCCTCATGGCCAGCGCTGTAGTTAGCCAGGTAGGCCTCGAGGGCGTCCTGCTTGAGGGTGCGTTCCGCGTTCACCACGTTGCCGCCACCCATGTGGCAAGCGGCGCAGTTAGCAGAAAAGATCTGGGCGCCGTGGGTCGCATCGGCGGCAAAGCTGGGGGCTGCACCCAGCACCAGCGCCAGGCAAAGAGCGATCAGAGATAGAAAACGGCGCATCGGAGCTCGTTCAACTCACCGAAGTTAGGGCTGAAGGGGGCAGCCCTGCTGGGCTTGCCGCTGGGATCGAAACACTTTGTGGGGGAAGGCGGGTCGGGAAGGGGCCGCGGAGCAGATGCCCCCCTACCACCGGCCCCCTAGGGCCGGCCCCGCTGGGCCAGGCCCGCCGCCTCAAACACGGCCTCCAGGCTGGGGGCCCCACTGACCAGGCCAAAGCGTTCCGGTGGGCTGACCGGCTCATGCTGGAAATGGCGCTGGCGGATCGAGAAGCGATCCCAGGCGTTCACCTCAATGCGCAGCAACTTGATCAGGCCCTCGATCAACCAACCGGTGAGGTCGATGCCAAAGGGGGCCTGCCAAACGCCGCGCCAGCGGCAGAGGCGGCTCACCGTGCCATTCACCGTGACCACCGGCTGGCCCAGCACCAAGCGCCGAACCGCACCCTGGCCGGGCTCGGGGTTGGCCTGGTGGGGCCGGGTGGCCAGGTGCACGCAGACCCGGGCGATGTCGCCGGCATGGATGAAATGGAAGCTGGCATCGGTGCGCAGCCAACTGGCCAGCCATAGCCAGCGGGTTGCTTCGGCCAGGCCGGTGGTGAGGTAGCTGGTGGGGAAGGGACCGCCACCATCGACCCGGCCGCCAAACACCAGGGTGGGGAACACGGCCACGATCCGCTCGGCCAGGGGATGGTGCTCGAGCTGCTCCAGGCAGATGGCCTTGGTTTGGATGTATTCGGTGCCGAACTCCATCGCCTCGGGCAGGGTTTGCAGCTGGCGGTTGAGGATGCTGGCGGTGGAGAAATAGATCACCTGCTGCAGCCGCCCGGGATCGGCGGCGGCCAACAGGGCCTTCACGGCCACCACGTTCACCTGCATGGCCCGCTCCGGGTCGCCCCAGGCCGTGGCGGTGTGGATGATGCGATCGGCACTGGCAATCGCCGCCCTGTGGGGCTCGCCATCTCGGAGGTCGCCCACCAGCAGGGTGATGCGGGGATGGTCCACCGGCACGGCGGTGAGCTTGGCCGGATCCCGCAGCCAGAGCAGCAGCTCGGCGTCGGTTTCGCGGAACAGCTGCTCGGCGATGTGCTGGCCGACGCAACCACTGGCGCCGGTGATCAGGATCCGCTGGCTCAAACGCCAGCTCCGATCAACTCATTCACCGCTTTACCCGTCTCAAAGAAGACGCGGGCGTTGTCTTCTGGGGTGCCGGGCAGGATGCCGTGGCCCAGGTTGAGGATGTGCTTGCGGCCCTTGGCCTTGCGCACGCAATCGATGATCCGCTCTCGGATCGCTGCCGGGGTGCCAAACAGCAGGCCGGGATCGACGTTGCCCTGCACGCCGATGTGCTCGGGCAGGCGGGCCAGGCCCTCGGCCATGTCCACGGTCCAATCCAAGGAGATGATGTCCACACCGGTGCGGGCCATGCGCTCCAGCACCCCGGCGCTGCCGGAGATATAGAGAATTAAAGGGGTATCGGGGTGGGTGGACTTCACCTGGTCGATCACCCGTTTTTGGTAGGGGGCCGCAAAGGTGTCGTAGTCGGCCGGGGAAAGCTGGCCGGCCCAAGAATCAAACATCTGCACCACCTGGGCGCCGGAATCGATCTGATAGCGCACGTAGGTGGCGATCGAATCGGCCAAATGGGCCAGCAGCTTGTGCAGCAGGGCGGGCTCCTGGAAGGCCATCGCCTTGATCACGGCGTAGTTCTTGGAGCTCTTGCCCTCCACCGCGTAGGCGGCCAGGGTCCAGGGGGCGCCGACGAAACCAAGCACGGCGGCCTCATTGCCGACATCGCGGCGCAGGCGGCCCAGCACTTCACCCACAAAGGGCAGGGCCTCAGCCGGATTGAGGGGGCGCAGGGCGTCCACCTGGGCCTGGGAGCGGATGGCGGGCTCGATGATCGGACCGCGACTTTCGATGATGTCGAAGTCGATGCCCATGCCCGGCAGGGGCGTGAGGATGTCGGAGAAGAGGATCACGCCATCGGGCTTGAAGGCGTGGAAGGGCTGCATCGAGATCTCATAGGAGAGATCGGGGTTCTCGGAGCGTTCGCGGAAGCCAGGGTGCCGGTCCCGCAGATCCCGATAGACCTTCATGTAACGACCGGCCTGACGCATCATCCAGACCGGAGGACGCTCCACCTGCTCACCTCGGGCGGCGCGCAGCAGCAGGGGGGCGGTTCCAGACATGGCGAAAAGCGGGGCCAGCGGCGAACTTACCCGATGGCAGCGCCGCTTTCGGCATCGGTGTCACAGAGCTCCTGACTCCGTTTCTCATCGCGCCGCAGCACCAGCACGCTCAGGGGCGGCAGGCAGAGGTTGAGGGACTGGTCGTAGCCATGGATGCCAACGGCATCGGTGAACTTGCCGCCCAGGTTGCCCAGGTTGCTGCCGCCATAGCGCTCGGCATCGGTGTTAAACGCTTCTGCGTAGTAGCCCTCCATCGGCACCCCCACCCGGTAGTGGGCATGGCTCTGGGGAGTGAAGTTGCAGACCACCACCACCCAGCGCCCGGTCGTAGCCTCGCGCCGCATGAAGCTGATCACCGAGTGGCGGTTGTCGTTGCAATCGATCCACTGGAAACCAAATTGGTCAAAATCATCGCCCCAGAGGGCCCGCTCCGACTTGTAGAAGACGTTGAGGTCGTCAACGAGGCGCTGCAGGCCCCGATGGGGTTCGTGTTCCAGCAGTTCCCACTGCAGATCGCCCCACACATTCCATTCTGAGCGCTGGCCAAACTCCATCCCCATGAAGATGGTTTTCTTGCCCGGATGGGTCCACATGTAGGTGAGCAGGGCGCGCACATTGGCGAACTTCTGCCAATCGTCGCCGGGCATCTTGTGCAGCAAATGGCTCTTGCCATGCACCACTTCATCGTGGCTGAGGGCCAGCATGAAGTTCTCGGTGTAGTTGTACCAGATCGAGAAGGTGAGGTTGTTCTGGTGGAATTGGCGGAACCAGTGATCCAGCTCAAAGTAATCGAGCATGTCGTGCATCCACCCCATGTTCCATTTGAGGTTGAAGCCCAGGCCGCCCATGCTGGTGGGTTGGGTCACCATCGGCCAGGTGGTGGATTCCTCAGCGATGGAGAGGGCCCCGGGGAAATGCTCAAACAGCACATGGTTGGCCTGCTGGAGGAACTGCACCGCCTCGGTGTTCTCGCGGCCGCCCTGGTCATTGGCCAGCCACTCGCCGTCGGGGCGCAGGTAATCGCGATACAGCATCGAGGCCACCGCGTCGACGCGGATGCCATCGATGTGGAATTGCTCGAACCAATAGACCAAATTGGCCACTAGGAAGTTGCGAACTTCATTGCGGCTGTAGTTGAAAATCAGGGTGCCCCATTCCTTGTGCTCGCCGATGCGGGGATCGGCATGCTCATACACATGGGCCCCATCGAAGAAGGCCAGGCCGTGGCTGTCCTTGGGGAAATGGCCCGGCACCCAATCGAGGATCACGCCGATGCCCTCGGCGTGGCAGCGATCCACAAAAGCCCGGAATTCATCGGGGGTGCCGAAGCGGCTGGTGGGGGCATACCAACCCGTCACCTGGTAGCCCCAGGAGCCATCGAAGGGATGCTCCGAGATCGGCATCAGCTCGATGTGGGTGAAGCCCCGGGCCTTCACATAGGGGATCAGCCGATCGGCCAGTTCCGGATAGGTGAGCAGGCGGGCGCCGGGCTTAAGGTCGGCGGCGGCCACGGGCGCCCGGGCGCTGCCATCGGCCTCGATATAGGGCTGGTCGGCGCTGGCATGCATCCAGCTGCCCAGGTGCATCTCGTACACCGAGATCGGCTGGTCGAGGGGATTGGCGCTATCCCGCTCGGCCATCCAGCTGGCGTCGCTCCAGCGGAAGGTGTCGAGTTCGGCCACCACCGAACCGGTTTGGGGCCTGATCTCATGGCGGAAGCCGTAGGGATCGGCCTTCTGGTAGCAATGCCCTTCGGGGCTGCGCACCTCGTATTTGTAGATCTGGCCGGGTTTGAGGCCGGGGATAAACAGCTCCCAGTTGCCCCCCACCCGGGACTGCATCGGATGGTGGCGCCCATCCCAGCTGTTGAAGTCGCCCAGCACCGAAACGCTGCGGGCATTGGGGGCCCAGAGGCAGAACTGCACCCCGGCGATGCCGTTGTGTTCGGTGGCGTGGGCGCCCATGCGCCGCCAAATGTGGTGGTGGTTGCCCTCGGCAAACAGCAGCCGGTCCAGCTCGCCCATCCACTCATGGCGGAAGGACCAGGGATCGTGCTGCACGTGCTCAATGCCGCCGCGCCGGACGCGCACCTGGTAGGCGCTACCTGGATCGCTCTCCAGGGCCGCCTCGAACACCCAGGGGTGGTTTGGCGTGGCCATGGCCAGGGTCTGGCCAGCGATCAGCAGGTCCACCTGCTCCGCCTCCGGCATCCAAATCCGCACAACCCAGCCGCCGCCCTCGAGGGGCTGGGGACCCAGGATGGCCAGGGGGTGGTCGTGGCGGCATTCCGCCAACCTGAGGGCGTCGTCCACCATCCAATCGAGACGGACCAGCACAGGCATGAGGGCAGCAACGTGGCTGGGAGCTTAGGCGCCCCAGTCAGGCCCCTTGGCCGAATTCAGCGGGCCGCCGCAGGTTTGACCGGTTCGTTCGGGAAATCCACACCGGTGATCTCGTTTTTGTCGTTGAGGACCACGAACAGGCTGTCGGTCAGGCGCTGGAAATCCATGCTCACGATCACCAGCCTCTGATCGGGAGCGCTGTCGGCCAGCAACAGGTGGCGCACCTTGATGGCATCGCCGGTAACCCGCTGCAGCCGCTGCCATTTGGCCTGCAAGGCCGAAGGGGTGAGTTCGTTCTGCATCGCCAAGCTGAGGAAGCTACGGGCCGTGACGAACTGGCCATTGATCAGGGCCAAGACAAAGCGGTTGACCACATCGGTCGAGAGCTGGTCAGCGTTGTCGGTCTGGAAGCCGGCCAGCTGGCCGGCGTTATTGAGCACCAAAACGACGTCTCGGGAGCCGGCCGTGGTGTTGAGCGTGGCCTCCACCAAGGAATTGCTGAGGCCGGGCAGCACCCGCAAAATCCGGTAGCTGAGCACCTTGGGCTGGGTCTTCATGGTGTTGGCCACCATCGACGGACTGCTGGTGCGCTTCAGGGCATCGGCAAACAGGGCGTAGCGGGCATTGGCATCGCCGTTGCGCAGGGCGTCCAGCACCCGAGTGGCCGCCTTGGTGATCTCGGCCCCGGAGGGGGGGGTGGCCTGGGCCAGGCCCTGGGCCAGGGCACCAGTCAGGTCGGCGGCCTGGAGCCCGGGGGGGATGGAGCCACCGAGGGCAGTGGCCATGGCCAGACCCAGCAGGGCGGAGTGCAGCTTCACGGGCACGGACAAACCTGTAACGAGGGGAATTGTCCAGCCAGTCTGGCCCAACCCCCCTCAGGAGCAGCCCTCAAACCAGATGGGGTTCGATAGCGGCAACGCACCCAGCCCATTTCAGGAACCGCTACCGGCACCAACAGCCTGGAACGACGGGTCTTGCCGATGGATTGGACCGATCCCCCCATTAATCGGGGCCAACCATGGGCTCCAACCGCAATTGGGCCTGATCGAGGTGAAGCGCCAGGGTGATCACCCGGTGGTCCGGCCCCGCCGGCCCCCAGGGGATGGCACCCGTACCCGGATTCACGGCGATCTGGGGCCAGGCAGCAGACCCGATCGACAGGCGCAGGCATTCCCCCGGCTGCAGGGTCACCAGCAGGGGCTGGAGGCTGAGGCGGCGGCGTCCCAGGTCCCGGCAGGGGTCCCCCAACCAGCGGCCCACACCGGTGCTGAGCTGGAGCACCCGGCCATCGGCCTTCAGCACAGAGAGGGCCGCGCAGAGGTCAAAACCCGGCTGGTCGGCCCGGGCATCGAGCTCCAGTACGGGGCGCCCCAACAGCTCCAAGGGGGCGTCAATCGGCGCGCTGCTGAAGCAGGCCACGTCGCTGCGTTGGTCGAGATCGCTCCGCTCCACCAGACCCGCATCGAGGCCCAGGTGCCCGCCCCGGCCCGGCAGGGGACGCCAGGGGTCGTGGACCAGTAGCACCGGCGCCGGCGGGGTAACGTCTCCGGCCCCTGGCCCGGATTCAGCCACGGGCACCAGGCGGCCCTCCTGGGCATCGATGGCGGCCAGGCCCTGGCTGTGCAGCCGCCAGACCTGGCCGCTCCCGGAGCGGGGCGAACGGGCCAGCCAGAGCCCCGTCGCCAGGTCGGTCATCAGCACGGTGGGTTGGCGGCCGGGCTGGCCCACCGACGGTTCCCCCGGGCCCTGGAGGCGGGCCAGGGCCCGATGGCCAGCGGATCGCACCCCTTGGGCCTGGACCAGGGCCGCCGCCTCGATCAAGCGGACCCGCATCCGGATCCATTGGCTTTTGACCTGGGCCCAGGGGCTGGCGCCGCGGCCGCTAGGCCCAGGGGGCCGGTCCTGGGCTGGCCCTGGGAGCCTGGCCGGGGCTGCACTCGAACCGGGGGCTTGGGCTGGGGCCGAATCCCTGGCCGCAGGCTTGAGGTGACGATCAAAGAAGGACAGCTGTAAGCGATCGAGGCCACCGCCCCAGTGGAGGTGGGTCCAGGGTCCGATCCGCAGCAGGGGCTGGCCCCCGGCCGCTTCGGCCTGGCACCAGAGGTCGAGCACGCCATTGAGGTAGGGGTCGTGCCAGCCGCCGATCAGCAGCAGGGGCTGGCGCAACAGCGCGGGGGGCGGCTGATGGCAGGTCCAGCCGGTGCCGCTGGCGGGGTCGCGCCGCAGCCAGGCCAGGCCCATGGAACCTGGGTCGTGGCGCTCGAGCAGGGCCGGCCCCTCGCCCAGGAAACGGCCGGTGTCGAGGCTGGCGCGGATCTCCTGCCAGGCCCGGTGATCCTGGCGGCGGCGGCAGCCCAGGGCCGCCAGTTGCAGGGCCCAAGCCAGCTGCAGGGCCCACCAATGGGCGCCGCCCTCCGTGGCCCAGTGCAGCCGTTCATCCAGGCCAGCCATGGCTGGCGCCAGGGCATCGAAGCGGGGTCCGGGGTCCTCCAGCAACAGCTGGGTGAGGCCTTGGTAAGAAAACCCGTAGCTGCCCACCTGGCCATTGCACCAGCTCTGACCCCGCAGCCAGGCCAGGGTCGCCGTGCCATCGGCGGCCTCCGGGCCAAACCCGGCCGCTTCGCCCGCAGAGTCGCCCCAACCGCGGCAGTCCTGCACCACCACGGCATAACCATGGCTCGCATACCAGTGGGGATGGGCATAGGTGACCGTGGAGGCGATCGCCCGGCCGTAGGGCTGGCGCATCAGCAGGGCCGGCCAGGGACCGGGCCCGGGGGGCAACCAAATGCGACAAGCCAGGGCAACGCCATCGGCGGCCGTCACCCAGTCGTCGAACAGGGATACGCCGATGGGGCCCAAGGGGACAAGCCCCTGGTCCTCTGGTGGGTTCGGGACCATCAATCCACGATCAGTCAACTGGCAAGAATCATGGGGGCACCAGCACGGCCATGCCCCCTAACGAGCTTGTAACCACAACCAAAGCCGGGTCCTAGGTCTCCAGCCCCCTTGCTCGCTCCAGCGGTGGCAGTAAAGAGAACAATCCAGCAACCAATAATTTAGCGGAATTGGGGAAGCTTGAGCTGATCAAAGCTGCGGCGCAGGGCCTCGCCGATGCTCAATCCGACCGGAAGATCGCCGCCAAAGGAGCTCCCCGTCACATGTCTGTATAGCTTGGACTCCACCAGTCGATAGGTACTAGCAGGCAGGGGAATGGAGCCTGCGCCCTGGGCTAGCCCCATGCCGTTGGCCACTGTCATTGTGACAAAATTACGAAGCGCCTTATTCGCACTCAGCTGCTTGTCGTTGATGTACAAAAAGAGCGGCCTGGAAAGGGGCACATAGTTGCCCTCTTGAACATTGGCAAGGGTGGGCGCAACCGGCCCACTGGCACCGGCAATGGCCAGGGCCCGCAGGCGGTCCCGATTGGCGTTGTAGTAACCAAAGCCAAAGTAGCCAAGGGCGTTGACATTGCCGGCGACACAACGCACCAGAACCGCATCATCCTCGCTGGCCGTATAGTCACTCCTTGAATTGTTGTCGTCACCATTTACGGACTTATTAAAATAATCGTATGTTCCAGAATCACTCCCTGGCCCGCAAAGGCTGAGGGCGCGGTCGGGCCAATCGTTATTGACCTCCTTCCAGCGATCAACCTTACCTTGGGCATCGCTGGCCCAGATGCGAGCCAACTCCTTGATAGAGATCTGCTTAGCCCAAGTGTTCTTGGGATGGACCACGACCGTAATGGCGTCGAAGGCAATTGGCAGCTCAATGAATGAGATCCCATTCAAGGAACAAGCCTTCAATTCCTTGCTATTGATGGGACGTGATGCGTTTGCAATGGCAATCTTGCCGGCGCAGAATTGCCGGAACCCAGCCGAGGTGCCGCTTTCAACTAGTTCCACCTTGGAAGTGGGCCAGCGGGCCTGGAATTTCTTAACGGCCAAGGCCATCATCGGAAAGACGGTGCTGGATCCGCCGATTTTGAATGCCTGTGGGCCTGAAACCCCTGCAGCCTGGGTCGGCCCAACAAAGGGAGTAGCAAGCAGCAACGGGACAGGAGCAATCGCCAAACCGAGCGAAAGCAGCAAGACGTTACGGAGACCCATGGGGAGCAGCTATTCCCCAGCAAACCTAGTCAATCAAAAGGCTTGACGCGTTATCGTATAAAATGTTAACAAGCTTGCAAAACTAAAGGCCATTAGCAGTAACAACCCCACAGCAAGGCAACCCAGAACACAGATGAACTGTGATGCCGATCACACTTAGCCCCTTGCCTCACTGCGGGGTTCGCCTGCCGCCATGGATTCAGGCCTGTGACACCCTCGATCGGCAGCATGGTGGCCCCACAATTCACAACTCCGATTAAGAGGCACGCCGCCAGCCATACTTCCTAGAAAACAAGGGTTGCTCATCAGGAGCAGCAAAACCTCAATCCCCCTTCTTGACAACCACAAAGGGGACAACAACGGGCCGAGAACAAGACCCTACCATCCTTGGATGTTCAATTAATAACAAACGGCAAACGCTCTTGTTTCACAGCATTAATTTTCCGAAGCTCAAGCTGAATAGCCGGCTTCAACTTAAAACGGCGCCACTGGTCACTGGCGATAATTTGCAGCGCAGCGGCTTCGCCAAGACGTTGACCGGCCTCCACATCGCTTGGGTAGTGCACACCACAAAGGGTTCGACTACTGCCACCGCTTAGGCCTACGGCAAGCAAGCGTTCGCGCCGTTCCGGCAGTAAATCGATGAGTAATTCGGCAGCCGCGCGGTAGAAAGTAGAATGGCCTGAGGGAAATGACCAGCCCGATTCCCTAGGCAAACAAGGCTGGATACTGGCATCAACACTATAGGGACGGGGGCGCTTGTAGATCTCCTTGATGGTGTCTTTCGCCCCATCCACCAAGGCCAGAAAGGGGGCCAATCCCCGCAGCAACTCGGGTGTTGTTTTTGCCATATCTACACCAACCGCCAGGTCAAAATTGCTGAGATTGCGATCGAGCAACAGCCAGCTATTGGCAATCAGTTGGGGGCTGCGGTGATTTTGCAACCAGAGAAGAATGCTGAGATCGCTAATAGCCTTTGCCTGTCCCTGCTCAGGAGGTCTCCCGGTTCTGGCCTGGAGGGTAGGCAGGTCAAGTTGAAGACCAGAGCTTGGAGGCTCGATGGCTCTAGCCCCATGGGCAGATCGGCGGATTTGGCTGCAGGGTCGCGCAAACAAGTCCTTTTGGCTGAATAGCTGGACCTGCGGAGGTGCTGATGCTGCTGGCCAGGTCAAAACAACTAATTGATCGTAGTCATCAGGTGCGATGGGTGCCATCGCTCCCCAGCCCAGCCCCTTGGCGAAGTCGGGCAAGTTGCGATGCTCCCAAATAAAAACCGCCTTAGCGCCAGCAAACGACTTGCCATGGAGAACCTGTTGACCCGCAGCAAGCGAATTGGTTCGGGAACCGCGAATACTATTAATATTCAATCCTGTGCTAACAGCCAACGGGACAGCTGTTTGATAGCTACGTGCATTCTTGGCGGACACCGGATCGAACTCATAAACGCCGATGAAAGTGGGCGCCCCAAAGCAGGCTGGAATCATGCGACCTAGTTGGATAGACCGCTCAAAACCCATCGGCGCTAAATTGTAATCACCACGCCCACTATCCTTATCGCCATGGCGCAACAATAGGACCTGGGCTGGGGTTGCCATGGCCTTAGCCGTCAGCACCCAAGCTGCCAACAGCAGGAAGGGGACCATTCCGCGCATCATTGTTTCGTTGAGAGCATGATCGACCCTGGGTTAGTCGTGGACGCTAAGGCAAACCGGCGCAAACCCTGGGCATGGAGAACAAAATGCCTCCACACTGTAAGTATCAATTCAATTCTAGTCTGCTATCCCCATCCACTGTCTACGCCACTGATCGCCTAGTTCAGCGCACGTCAGGGCAATGCAGACCCACCACATAGGTGGTGAGAATCTCGGCGTCGGTGGCGTTAAGCCCCTGCATCGCGGCAATGCGGTTCACCGCTTGGGGGGTGGTGGAGACGATGCCCTGGGCATTGAGGCTGCGCAATTCCGCGCAGATCGCCGCAGCCACCTTGGGGTTCTGCTTGACCCGATCCAGCAGGGCCGACCCAGCGAGGGCCGGAGGCTGGACGGCCAGCAGAAGCGCTGCCCCCAGGAGCAAGGCTCCGCCCATGCCCAGGGCTGATGGACGCCGGAGGGCTGCTCCGAGCTGGCTCGCGCGCCCTAGCCGCTGGCAGACAGCTAGCAACAAGCCAAGTTGGCTGGCAGCGTTGGCCGGAATGGGCAGGGCGAGGGGTAGTGGGAGGAGGGCCACGTCGAACCTCCGAGGGTTGATTCATTCTCAGGGCCGATGCGGCCCGGTTTGGGCCGGTACGGGGTCAGTTCGGCGGGCGGGCGGCGGCCTGGCGGGCCTGGCGGATCCAGCGCTGCAGGGTCACGCCATCCACCCGGGGCGGCGCCATCCCCGTGAGCGAGCGCTCGAGCCGGCCCAGTTGCACCAGCACCTGGTGGTGGGACGCCTCGGCCAGGCCCTGGGTGCTGGCGATGCCGGCATAGAGCAACAGGGCCGCCTCCTCCGGCTCCAGCCCCACCTCCACCACCAGGCGCGCCTGGCCACGCAACTTGATCAACCGTTGTTCCGAGGCCCGGCCGCCGCTGGCCAACCGGCGCAGGTCGCCATCCCTAAGGGCCGCCAGATCGGGCCAGGTCTCGATGGCGGCGGCCTGGAGCACGGCCGCTTCCGCCTTGAAATGGCTAGCCAAACGCAGCATCTAAACGGCTCCCCTGCCGACGGTCGGCCTCGGACTCTCCAACCGGATACCGCCCAGCTGGGCCAGGCCTATTTGGGCCTCGCCTGGCTGGGCCTCGCCTAACGGGGCCAAGCCCAACGGCCGCCGGCCCCCCCAACCACCAGCCCGCCAAGGCCGCCTCAAGGCAGCACCGTCACACCCTCGCCGTGGAGGCCCACGGTGGCCTCGGCCAGCACCACCGGCCGGCTGAGGCCAGGCTCCACGGAATCGACCCGCCGCAGGCGCACATGCACGAGGCCATCGGGACTGGTGCGGCCGCTGCCCTTGAGGTTGTAGGCCACCTGCTCCAGGCTGGGGCGGTAGGCCTCCGGGGGCAGGTCGGCCGGGGCGGCCGCAATCACCAGGTCGGTGCCGTTGTCAAACACCACCGGCACCGACACGGCGCCGGCCACCTGGGTGCGGGGCGAATAGCTGATCGCAAAGGCCAGGCACGAGATCGCCAGCAAGCCGGTGAAGCTGGTCACCCCCACCAGGCGAAAGCGGGTTCCCCAGCCGGCCACGAAGCCCACCACGGTGGCCAGCAGCAACAGGCCCGTGGCCACCCCCAGCCAAAGGCCGGCCTTCAACAGCAGGGGATCGGCGGGCATGGCGGAAGCTCTGGTGAAGGCCTTTATATTGCGCCAACCTCAAACGGTGACAGCCACAGGCCGATGGGGTTGCCGCCGCAGGACTCAGCACGGGCCCAGGCCCCATTGGCCCGCAAGCGGCAGGGACTGGCAAGTCGCAGGGACTGGCTTGGCCGGCTGGCCCTGGTCGCCGGCCTGGGCGTCGGTGCTTTCGCCATGGCCGACCGGCTGGCGGGGGCCCTCTATGGCCAGATGCAGTGGCGCCTGGCCTACCAGCTGTCGCGGGTGATGGGCCACCCCCTGGAGCTGGGTGCCTACCGGGGGCTGCGGCCCTGGGGTCTTGAGCTGGGCGCGAGCCGGTTTCGCCCGGGCCCAGACAATCCCTCCACCCTGGCGGCGGAACGGATCTCGGTGAGCCTCGATCCGCTCGCCAGCCTGCGCGAATGGGCGCCAGTACTGCAGGTACGCATCAGGGGCGTCCAGGCCCGGCTGCGGCCCAACAGCCAGGGCGCCCTCTGGCAACTGGGGCACCAGGCCGCAGGCAGCAAGCCCCCCCGGCTGGGCCTGGAGATCCACCTGGGCGATCCCGCCCACGTGCGGCTTGAGCCATCGGGGCTTGCGCTTCAGGTTCAAGGGCACACCAACATCTGGCTGCAACGCCGGAGCCTCGATCTCGCCGTTCGCGGGCGGCTGCTCAATCCGGTCCCCATGGGGCCCCCAGGCGGCACCAGCCCTCAACCCCCGAGCGGCTTGGCAAAACCCGCCGGCCCCGGCCACTTGGCCTTGGTGGCCACTGGCAGCTGGCACCGCCAGCAGTGGGCCGGCCAGCTGGACCTGCGCCAGATCCCGATCGCCCCCCTGCTGCCCCTGTTGCCGCGGCCCAGCCATGGGCTCCTTGTCGACCGCTTGAGTGGCCAGCTGGCAGGCCACCTGGGCTTCCGCAGCCAGGGGGGCAGAGATCCCCTTCCCGGCAAGGCGACTGTTGGGGCATCCGGTGAGGCATCCGCTGGGGTGCCCTTAGCAGGGGCTCGCTGCCAAGGGGGCCTCACCCTCAGCGATGTGCGCTGGCGGCCCCCCCTGCTCCCGGCGCCCCTCACCAGCGAGCAGCTGCAACTCCACTGCGGGGACGGAGATCGGGGCCTCGGCCGCCAGCAGGGCGGCAAGCGCAACCCAGGTCAGCGGCTGGTGCTCGCCCCTAGCAGCGTGGTTCTGGCCGGCTGGCGCGGCCAAATTCAAGGGGACCTGGCCCTGGCGGCAGCCCGCCGCGGCCAGCTGGATCTGCGCCTGGCGGCCCGCGATGCCGGGCGCCAGCAGGCCCTCCAGGCCCACCTGATGGGGCCCTGGCGCCACCCCACGCTCACCCTGGCCGGCAGCCTGCCCCTGCCTGGTCAGCCGCCGCCAGCGAAACCCCAACCAGGTCAGGGCGCTGGGGCTGCGCCGCCCCTGGCCTTTCGCGGCCGCCTGAGCCTCGATGGCCGCCGGGGCGGCTTCCGTTTGGGCCTACCCGAGCTGGACCTCACAAGCGGCCGCAGTGGGCTGGCCCTGCGGGGCCAGCTCTGGCCCCGGCTTGCCCTCACCAGCCAGCGGCTCCGGCTCGGATCCGAACTGACCCAGGCCTGGCCCACCCTCAAGCCCGTTCTGGGGGCCTCGCCCCAGGTGATCGGCCAGCTGACGGCCCGAGGCACGCCGGCCCAACCGGAGATCGCCCTGGAGTTAGCCCAGGCCCACAACCCCCTGCTGGGTTCGGTGCAGACCCAGCTCAGCTGGGCCCACCAGCTCCTCAAGCTGGAGAGCCTGCGGGCCCCCGGCCTCACCGCCTCGGGCGCCCTGCCAGTGCGCCTTACGGCCGGCGGCCGGCCCGTCCTGGGCGACCTGGATCTGGGCCTGGATCTGGGCCCCTACCCCGTGAAGCGGCTGACCCCCCTAGTCGGGGCCCGCCTGGCGGGACATCTCACGGCGAACGGCCGGATTCGGGGGCCCCTGCGGGCCCTGCGGCCCGAGCTGGTCCTCGAGATAGAGCACCCCGGCGCCGGCCCGCTGGACCTGGACGAAACCTGGGCCGGCCGCTTCGGCCCCAACGGGGACCTGCGCCTGCGGACCACCGGCGACGCCCTGGCTGGGGAACTGGTGGCCCGGATCAATCGGCGCTGGCTGCCCGAGCAGGTGCGCCTCAGCCGTGGTGGCGGCCAGCTAACCCTGACCGGCAGCCCCCGCCGTTACCACTGGACGGCCCAAGCCCTGCCCCTTGATGGCCTCAGCCTGAGGCTCCAACAGGCCCAGGCTCCCCTGCCCTTGCGGGGCAGCCTCAGCGGCCAGGGAGCCCTTGATCTCCAACCCCTGGCCATGGTGGCCGATGGGGTGGTGCGCGATCCGGGCCTACCGGGCCTAAGCGGACGCCAACTTCAGGCCCGGGCCAGTTATCGCGGCGGCGAGCTCAGCCTCAAGGGCGAGTGGCTGGCCAAGGCCCAGGGCCAGGTGGCCTTCCAGCTGCGCCGCCGCCCGGATGGGGCCCTCTGGAGCCGGCTGGAGGGCCGCAGCCTGAGCTCGGACCTCCTACAAAACCTGCGCCTGGCCTGGCCCCTCTGGCAGCAGGCCAAGCCCCTCAAGGGCGGCACCGCCTTGGACCTGGGCAGCCTGGCGATCGACACCCTCGGCTCCAGCCTCAGCGACCAACTGGCCGCCCTGGCCCTGGCCAAGCAGCGCCTGAACAGCCTGGTGCTGCCTGGGGCCAGGAGCCGCCAGGACCTAGCCCTGGCCGACCTGCAGGCCCTGATCGATGCCGACCTCACCTTGAGCGGCCCCAGCCCCGCCCGCCTCACGATCGACCTGGAGGCCAGGGGCCACCTCTGGCTGCGGGACCAGACCATGGACCGGGCCCTGGGCGAGGAGCCCTTCATCGCCCGGCTCCAGGGGCCGCTCCAGGATGGGCAAGGCCGCTTCAGCTTCAGCCACCTCCCCCTGGCCCTGCTGGCCCTGGCCGGACCCTTGCCAGCCCCGCTCAGGGGCGGGCTGGCCGCCTCCGGGAGCTACCGGCTGGGCGGCCCCAGGCCCGGGCTCTGGAGCGAACTGCTCCTGGAGAACGGCCGCCTGGGCGACCAGCCCCTGGCCCTGGAGCGGGGCTCCCTGGAGCTCAAGAACCAGGCCCTTGCCCTCGACCTCTCCCTGCGCAGCCAGGGGGCCAGCAATAGCGTCGATCTCAAGGGGAGCATCCCTCTGGAGGCCAGTCGCGACGGGCTGGAACTGCGCCTGGCCAGCCGCGGCGATGGCCTGCGTTTCCTCACGGGCCTGGCCGGCAGTGGCCTGAGCTGGACCTCCGGCAGTACCGACCTGCAGCTGCTGGTGCGGGGCAGTGTGGCCGAGCCGATCGCCAATGGCTTCCTGCGCTGCCGCGATGGATCCTTCACCGTGGCCGGCCAGGCGATTCGCGATCTCCAGGCCATGGTGCTGTTCGATTTCCAGAACCTGGAGCTCCAGCAACTCACGGCCCGGGTGGGCAGCAGCGGCCAACTCACGGGCAGTGGCCAGTTGCCCCTGTTTGAAGTCGCAGAGGTGCAACGGCCCTTGAAGCTGGTGCTCCGCAAGGCGCCCTTCTCGGTGCCGCTCTTGGCCGGCGTCGGTGATGGGGAGATCGAGCTGGGCGGCAGCCTGCGCCGGCCGGAACTGGGCGGTGAGCTGGCGATCAGCCAGGGCGCCTTCACGGTGAAGCTCAGCTCCCTGGCCAGTGGAGCCAAGCCTGGCCAGGCGGTCACGGTGCCCCAACTGGTGGAACAGGGCTGGGATTTCCAGCGCCCGCTGCAGGTGTTCAGCTCGGATCAGGAGAGCAGCAGCGGCCGCTCCCTGCGGGCGGCGCTTCCCAACCTGCCGATGCTGGGCCTGCGCAAGCTGCGCCTGCGCTTCGGCCCCAATCTGCGGGTGGTGGTGCCCACGGTGGCCAACTTCAGCCCCACGAACTTCAACATCAATGGCCTGCTCACCCTCAATGGCCGCCTCGATTCCAGCCTCCAGGCCAGCGGCGTGGTGCGGCTGCTGAGCGGCCGACTCAGCCTGTTCACCACCACCTTCAACCTCGATCCCGATTCCCCCAACGTGGCGGTGTTCACCCCGTCCCTGGGGCTGGTGCCCTACCTGGATATCGCCATGCGCACCCGGGTTTCCGACAGCCGCAGCAACAACCAGGGCGATCGCAGCTCCATCTATGAATGGGCCCAGGCCGGAACCCCGGGCAGCTTCGACCAGCTCAACTTGGTGAAGGTGGTGGTGAAGGTGAGTGGTCCGGCCGACCAGCTCGCCGACTCGCTCCAGCTCAGCAGCACGCCGCCGATGAGCAAGGAACGCCTGCTGGGCCTGATCGGCGCCAACTCCCTGGCGGGCCTGAGCGACGGCAACGCTGGCGCGGCCCTGGCCACGGTGCTGGGCCAGACCTTGTTATCGCCCCTGGTGAGCTCCCTCTCCGATGTGATGGGCCAGCGGGTCAGCTTTGCCCTCTACCCCACCTACGTGGTGCCGGCCTCCCAAACCCCAACAGGGGGCTCAAACAGCAGTGATCGCATCCCGTCCCAGCTGGTGCTCGGCTCCGAGATCGGCATCGACCTAACCGAGCGCTTCAATGCCTCGGTGCTAGCCGCCCCCAACCGCAGCGATATCCCGCCCCAGATGACCCTGCGTTACCAGGCCAGTGACCGGCTTGGGGTGCAGGGATCCTTCGATAGCCAAGGCCGCTGGCAAACCCAGCTGCAGCTCTATTACCGGTTCTGAGGGGGTTCAGGGCGGGTTTTGAGCTGGGTTGTCTGAGCTGGGTTGTCTGAGCTGGGTTCTCTGAGCCGCCTCATCTGAGCTGGGCTTTGCTGGCGGGGGGCTATCCAGACTGGCTGCTGTGACGGGGCCCTATCCCTCTGGCTCCCATGGGCGAAGGCGATAGGGCTGGGCGCGATTGGGGATGGGAACTGCGGCAAAGCCCAGCCCTAGCCTGGGCGGCTTGCGTAGGGCAGATCACCATGGGCCAGTTGATCGGCGTCGACCTCGGCGGCACGGCGATCAAGCTGGGGCGATTCGATCGCCAGGGCCAGCTGCTGGCCGAGGCCCAGGTGGCCACGCCCCAACCGGCCATGCCCGGGGCCGTGACCGTGGCGATCAGCGAGGCCATCGACCAGCTCGATCCCGACCATCTGGCCGATTTGGTGGGCATTGGCCTGCCGGGGCCCATGGATGGCAGCGGCCGCCTCTCCCGCATCGCCATCAACCTGGCCGGCTGGCAAGAGGTGCCCCTGGCCGACTGGCTCGAACCCCGGCTGAAGCGGCGGGTCACCCTGGCCAATGACGCCAACTGCGCCCTGGTGGGTGAGGCCTGGACGGGGGCCGCCCAGGGGGTGGCCGATGCGATCCTGCTGACCCTGGGCACGGGCGTCGGCGGGGCCGTGTTGCTCGGCGGCCAGCTGTTCAGCGGCCATGGCGGCGCCGCCGGTGAACTGGGCCTGATCTGTGTCGATCCCGAAGGTCCCAGCTGCAACAGCGGCAACAACGGCTCCCTGGAACAGTTCTGCAGCATCGCCGGCCTGGGGCGCCTCAGCCCCCTCGAGCCGGGCGAGCTCAGCCGCCTGGCCGACCAGGGCGACGCCGAAGCCCTGGAGGTGTGGCGGCGCTACGGCCAATGGCTCGGGATCGGCCTGAGTTCCCTGCTCTATGTGCTCACCCCCGAGGTGGTGCTGATCGGTGGGGGCCTCAGCGCCGCCAGCCGCCACTTCCTGCCGGCGGTCTGGCAGGAGGTGAACCGGCGGGTGCTGCCCCAGAGCCGCACCGGCCTAGAGATCCGCGCCTGCGCCCTCGGCAACGGCGCCGGCCGGCTCGGGGCCGCCAAGCTGGCCCTGGACCGGCTGGGCAGTGGCTGAAGATGGAACCTCCCTGCACCCAGGCCAGGCCGTGAGCGTTCCCGATCCCTCCCCCGAGCTGCTTCAACGGGCCGCCGCCGTGCGCCGTGCCGCCATGGCCCTGGGGCAACTCTCAGATGGGGAGCGGCAGGCGGCCGTGCTGGCCATGGCCGACGCCCTCGAAGCCGACGCCGCCGCGATCGTGGCCGCCAACCAGGCCGACCTGGAGGCCGCCGCCAGCGCCGGCCTGGCATCAGCCCTGGTGGCCCGCCTGAAACTGGACGGGCCCAAACTGGCTGCCGCCATTGAGGGGGTGCGCCAGGTGGCGGCCCTGGCCGATCCCATCGGCCGCCGCCAGCTCCACACCGAACTAGCCGATGGGCTGGTGCTGGAGCGGCTGAGCGTGCCCCTGGGGGTGCTGGGGGTGATTTTCGAAGCCAGGCCCGATGCGGTGATGCAGATCGCCTCCCTGGCGATCCGTTCCGGCAATGGCGCCCTGCTTAAGGGCGGTAGCGAGGCCAGCCGCAGCTGCGCGGCGATCCTCTCGGCGCTGCAGGCCGGCCTGGCCCGCTCGCCGGTGTCGGCCGAGGCCCTAGCCCTGCTCACCTCGCGGCAGGAGAGCCTGGCCCTGCTCAAGCTCGATGGCCTGGTGGACCTGATCATTCCGCGGGGCTCCAATGAGCTCGTGCGCTTTATCCAGGACCACACCCGCATTCCGGTGCTGGGCCATGCCGATGGCATCTGCCACCTCTATGTGGATGGCGCCGCCGACCTGGAGCAGGCCTTGGCGATTGCGATGGATGCCAAAACCCAGTACCCGGCCGCCTGCAACGCGATCGAAACCCTGCTGCTGCATCGCCAAATCGCGGAGCCCTTCTTGGCGTTGGCCCTGCCGGCCTTCAGTGCCGCCGGGGTGGAACTGCGCGGTGATCCCGCCGCCCAGGCCCTGGGCGTTGGCGTAGCCGCCACCGAGGCGGACTGGGGCACGGAGTATTCCGACCTGGTGCTGGCCGTGAAGGTGGTGGACTCCCTAGAAGAAGCCCTGGCCCACATCGGCCGCCATGGCTCCCGCCACACCGATGCGATCTGCACCCGCGACGAAGCGACGGCAGACCGCTTCCTCCGGGGGGTCGACAGCGCCGGCGTGTATTTGAACTGCTCCACCCGCTTTGCCGATGGCTTCCGCTACGGCTTCGGCGCCGAGGTGGGCATCAGCACCCAGACCCTGCCGCCCAGGGGTCCCGTGGGCCTGGAGGGCCTGGTGACCTACCGCTACCTGCTGCGCGGCGATGGCCACACCGCCGCCGACTTCGCCAGCGGCGCGCGCCAGTTCAGCCACCGCAGCCTGCCCCTTTGAGCAACCCTCAACAACCGGCCCAGGATCCCCTCGGCGATCGGAGCTGGGATCCGGCTGAAGAGCGAATCAGCGATCGCATCGTTGTGCGCAAGCTGCGCCTTTGGGCCCACGTGGGAGTGCTGGAGTCGGAGCGGCAACTGGGCCAGTGGTTTGAACTGGATCTGGAGCTGGGCTTTGATCTCAGCGCCGCCGCCTCCGGCGACGAGCTGGGCGCCAGCCTCGATTACTCCCTGGCAATCAAGGCCCTACAACGGCAAGCCAGCGAGGTGCAGGTGCAAACCCTGGAGCACTACAGCGAGCTGATCTTCACTTGCCTCAAAGAGCTCTACGGCCCGGTGCCGATGCAGCTGGAACTGCGCAAATGCCGGGCGCCGGTGCCCGGTTTTGGCGGCAGCGTAGCCGTGCGCCGAAGGCGCCATTGGGGCGCATCCTGATCAGCCCCAATGCCAGGCTTAACGCGATCGATGGTCAATCAATGGTCCGTACTCCTGGATCACCCCACGCCCCCTTATCCAAGGCCAGCGATGTAGCAATTTCTGGCCAGTGATGACTGGCCATCGCTGGCAACTCATTCCTGGCAATAACTCAATACATGACGGGCATTTTCATCCCCGTTGCCCCATCAAAACCCCTCAATCCCGGCGACCTCTTCACCTCGCCAATGCGGTAGCCATCCCCCCTTCCCCCAGAACGGCGGTGGCACTGACCAGGCAGCTGCCCCGCCCCTTTTGCCCACCGCCCCAGCCGCGCCAGCATCCGCAATTGCCCCCAGGGGTCGGGACCCGGAACCCGCCCGGAGCACCGCCCAGCCGTCGGCCAAGACGGAGGCCAAGACGGGGGCCAGCCCGATCGCCGTGGTCAGCCTGCTGCTGGGCCGCCGCCGCGCGTCGCACCATTGGCTGATCACCGCCCACGGCGATCCGGCGGGCCTAGCGACGCGGCTCCAGGGGCCCCTGGCCCCATTCGCCCCATCCGCCTGCGCCGCTAGCCCTGCCCAGGTTGGACTTGGGGGATGGGAAAGCCCTGGGCCTGCCAAGGGCGCCAGGACCAAAACCAGCGCCAACACCAGCTCCAAAGCCGGGGCCGTCCCCAGGGCGGAGAGCGGCCCTGACTGCCTATGGCAACGGGCCTTCAGCGACTGCACCGCCCTCGCCAAGCCGGACCCCCCCAGCGAAGCCAGCTACCGCTACCGGCTCAGCCTGCCCAGCGGCCGCCTGGCCAGCGCATCGGTGGCCTGCTGGCGCCGCTATTCCCCAGGTGGTCCCTGGCAACGGCGCTGCGGGCCGATGACCCTGGCAACCTTCCTGCGGCACTACGGCTCCCCACCAGAGCAATCCAAACAAGTACGCCTGTACTAAGCTGCAGGTGTTGCGCTCCTGCCGTGTCCGATCCCGCCCTGCACCAGGATTTAGCGCCCCTGGACTTGCCCCCCCTCGGCCTGGCCCCCCTGGAGCTGGCCAGCCTCGGCCCCCTGCGGCTGGAGCGGCCCGGGCGCCTGCTGCCCCTGGCCGGGGACAGCGTCGCCGCCGGCTTTCCCAGCCCCGCCGACGACTACATCGAAGCGGGCATCGACCTCAACGACCACCTGGTCCGCCACCCCAGCAGCACCTTTTTTTTGCGGGTCAGCGGCGACTCGATGACCGGCGCCGGCATCCACCACGGCGACCTCTTGATCGTCGACCGCAGCCTCGAACCGAGGCCCGGCCGCATCGTTGTGGCCGTGCTGGAAGGGGCCTTCACCCTCAAGCGCCTTAGTCGCCACCAGGGGCGCCTACGGCTGGAGGCGGCCCATCCCGCCTACCCGCCCCTGGAGCTGGGCGACGCCGAGGAGACCCTGCTCTGGGGGGTGGCGACCCATGCGATCCATCCCCTCTGAGCGCCGCCAGAGCCAACCCCCAAGCGCCTGAAGCCGCCCCCTGGGCCGGCCGGGGCCCGAGCCCCAACCCCCGCCAGCCCAAGCACCCATGCCCTTCGCGTCCCTCGCCCCCACCCCAGCCCCTGGGCGCCGCTCCGATCCAGGGGCCGCGGAGCAGGCGGCCCATCCAGCCGCCAGGCCGGCCTCCGGGATGGCGATCGTGCTGATCGATGGCAACAACTTCTATGCCTCCTGCGAGGCGGCCCTAGATCCCTCCCTGCGGGGCCGGCCCCTGGTGGTGCTCTCCAACAACGACGGCTGCATCGTGGCCCGCAGCGCCGAGGCCCGGGCCCTGGGCCTCGCCATGGGCACCCCCTATTTCAAGGTGCGCCGCGAGCTGGAGCAGCACGGCGTGGTGGTGCGCAGCTCCAACTACGCCCTCTACGCCGACATGAGCCAGCGGCTGATGCGCAGCATCGAGCCCTGGGTGGAGGAGCTGGAGGTCTATTCGATCGACGAAGCCTTCGGGCGCCTGCGCCGCCCCGCCCAAGCCAGCGGCTGGCCCCCGGAGGATGGCAATGCCGGGGGCCCTAGCGGTGGCCATGGCGGCGACCTGGTGGCCTGGGGTCTGGCCCTGCGCCGGCAGGTGCGCCGCCAGCTCGGGCTGCCCATCGCCATCGGCATCGCCCCCACCAAGGTGCTCGCCAAGCTGGCCAACAAGCTGGCCAAACAAAACCCGGCCCACCGGGGCGTCTTTGACCTGGGCGCCGTAGCCGATCCGGACCCCTGGCTCGAGCAGCTGCCGGTGGAGGAGGTCTGGGGAATCGGCCGCAAGCTCTCGCGCTGGTGCCGCCTGCGCGGTGCCGCCAACGCCCGCCAACTGCGGGACCTGGCCAGCGGCGAACTGCGCAGCAAGGCGGGGGTGGTGGGCCTGCGCCTGCAGCAGGAACTGCGGGGCCTCAGCTGCCTGCCCCTGGCCCTGGCGCCGACGGCCAAGCGGGAAACCTGCGTCAGCCGCAGCTTCAGCGAACCCGTCAAGGAGCTGGCCCAGCTACGCCAGGCAATCGCCACCTACCTCAGCCGCGCCGCCGAGAAACTGCGCCGCCAAGGACAGCTCACCGACACGGTGACCGTGTTTGTGCGCAGCAGCCCCTTCAACGGCAGCCCGTTCTATGCCAAGGCGGCCACCGTGACCCTGCCCCTAGCCAGCCAGGACACGGCCGTGCTGCTAACCGCGGCCCTGCCCCTGGCCGCCTGCCTGTTCAAGGCCCACAAACCCCTGCAGAAAGCGGGCGTGTTGCTGCAGAACCTGCAACCGATGGGCCAGCTGCAACACAGCCTGCTCGCCCCCCTGCCGGAGCAGGAGCAGCAACGGCGTGAGCTGCTGCTGGCCACCATCGATGGCCTCAACCGCCGCTACGGCAGCGGCACCGTCGCCTGGGCCGCCTGCGGCCTGCGGCCCGCCTGGGCCATGAAGCGCCAGCGGCTCTCCGACGCCGCCACCACCCGCCTGGCCGCCATCCCCATGGTTTTGGCCCGATAAATGGTTTTGGCCCGGTCAATACCTGGGCCCGGTCAATTCTTTGGGCCAGGTAGGCCCCAGGGCAAAGGGAGGCAGCCAACCGCTGCAGCCATCGGTTCAGCCGATGAGAGAACGGCCCAGACGCCCCACCAAGCCCAGAAACAAAGCCGATCAACAGAACCAAACCTCAGAAGAACGGAACAACTGGGGAGAAATAATCAAGGGCTGGTATCGGCTGGCCCAGTCAGCACTTCTAAGCTCGGCCCAAGGGCGCCGCCCCCAACCGGCCCCCTCCACCCAGCACGCTCAAGCCATGACAGCCCTGATGCAAGCGGTCAAAGCCAACAAGCTCGACACCGTGGCGCAACTGCTGGCCAGCGGAGCCAACGTCAATCAAGCCGACGGCGGCGGCGACTGGCCCGTGATCATGGCGGCCTACCTGGGCCACACCGCCGTGCTGGAGCTGTTGCTGCAGGCCGGCGCCGACCTGGGCGTGGTCGATCCAGGCATGAAGGCCACCGCCCTGCATGCGGCCGCCTACGCCGGTCGCACCGAGGCCGCAAAACTGTTAATTGCCGGCGGTATCGCCATCAACAAACAGGGCCCCTACAACGGTTACACCGCCCTGCACGATGCCGTCTGGCAAAACAATCTAGGCACCGCCCAGGTGATCCTGGCGGGCGGAGCCGATGCCACGATCCGCTCCAACCAGGGCCAAACGCCCCTAGAGCTGGCCAAGGCCAACCACTCCCAGGAACTCATCGCGCTCCTGGGAGCTGCCAGCTGAAAAGAATCTGGCAAAGGAGTCCATTCATCCAAACTGATTAAGGGCAACCGACCAAAAAACCAGAAAAAAACAGGGCAAAAGAATCAAACAGAACCACTCCTGCGAATAGATTCAGAGGAAATAATCTACTCAAGCCCCGGGTCAAAACGACCTGACGCCGATGCTTCCAGACTGCCATTCCATGGGGCCTGGGAGAATCGAATCGCTGGCCCTTAGGCCGAGAGCAACTCCGGCGCTGACTGCGGAGTTAACTGCGGAGCTGACTGCGGCGCAGCCTCCTGCATGATCTCCTCGTAGCCGGCGCAGCGTTGCTGGTCAAGATGGCCGATGTGCTGGCGCTCGTTGTAATAGAGCTCCTGAAAATGCAAGGCATCGCGATTGAGATCGGCAAACATCGCATCGATGCGCGTTTCCATGTCAATCGCCGGACTCAGGCCCGAACCGGAACCGGCGGCTGGCCTGGGTCCGGGGGCCCCAGCCCCAGCGGCACCAGCCGGGGGCTGGGCGCCGGGCTGGCCCTCGGCCAGCAACTGGGCGATGCAATGCTCCAGGGTTTCCAGCCGCTGGCTGCTCCAGGCATCGAGCAAATGGCGGCAACGCTTGAGGCTGCGCTGGCGCTCCAGGGCCGCCGTGGTGCCGCGCAACTGCAGCAGGGGCTGGGTTAGGGAGAGGCGCTGCACCTCGTTGGGCTCCAGCAGGGGGGTGAGCCGGTTAAGCAGCTCGCTCTGCTCGACCAGCAACTGGTCCGCCAGCAGGCGGGGCAGGTCCAGCTCGAACAGGTCATGGCCTGGATCGAGGCCGCGGTTGATCGCCTCCAGGCGGCCGGCGCCGTCCTGGCGAGGGGCCCCGTCCTGGCTGGTCGCCCCAAGGTTGTCCTCCTCAAGGGAGCTGATCGCCGCCCAGAGCTGGCGATGGTGCTGCAGGGCAAAATCCTCCAGTTCCCGGCGGCGCAGCTCGGCGCGGATCGCGCCCCGATAGCTGGGGCAATGGAGGTAGAGCCGTAACACCTCCGCTTCAGCCCGTTCGCGCAGGCCGGCCTCGCCCGGCTGCTCCCAGCGGGTGGAACGGCCATGCCAGCGCTGGCCCTTGACCTGCTGGCGCAGGTCATCTTCGAGCTGCAGGGCCAGGCGGGCCTGGCCGCCACTGAGCCGTTCGGCCACCTGCTGGAGGTAGTGGCTACGCACGGCGCTCGGGGGCAGCTTGCCCAGCAGGGCCACCAGCCCCTGCACCGCCTGCTGGAACTGATCAGAACGGGCCAGGTCTTTGCCATCGAGCACCTGCTCGATCTGCCAGTCGAGCCAGGGGGGCGCCGAATCGAGCAGGGAGCGGTATTCACCGGCTCCGTGCTGCTTGAGGAACTCATCGGGGTCCTTGCCGGCGGGCAACTGCAACACCCGCAGCTCCAGCTGGCCCTGGAGGGCCAGTTGCTCCACCTCGCCGATGGCCCGCTGGGCGGCCCGTACGCCCGCCCGGTCCGTGTCGAAGTTGAGGATCAGGCGCTTGCTATCGCAGCAGCGGCAGAGCTGGGTGATCTGCTGGCTGCTCAGGGCCGTGCCCAGGGAGGCCACCGCATTGGTGATCCCGGCCGCATGCAGGGCGATCACATCGAAATAGCCCTCTACCACCACGGCCCGGTCGTCGCTGCGGATGGCGTTGGCGGCCCGATCGAGCCCGAAAAGGTGCTTGCCCTTCTCGAACACCTCCGTTTCAGGAGAGTTGAGGTATTTGGGCTCACCGCCATCGAGGCTGCGACCGCCAAAACCGATGATGCGGCCCTGGCGATCGTTGATCGGCACCATCACCCGATGGCGGAAGCGGTCGTAGAAACCACGGCTGTTTGCGGGAGGGCTGTTGGCGGTAGGGCCGTTAGGGCGGGACTTGTCCTGATCACCACTGCCCTTGCGGGGCACCACCAGGCCCGCCGCCTCCAGCAGCTCCGGCGCCAACCCCTCCACCTGGCCGAGGTGGTTGAGCAGCCCATCCCAACGCTCGGGCGCGTAGCCCAGGCCAAACGCCTCAATCGTGACCTCACTCAGGCCGCGGCTCTCCTTGAGATAGGCCAGGGCCGAGGCCCCTTCCGGCGAGCGCAGCTGACTGCGGAACCAGCCGGCCGCCAGGGTTAAGGCGCGATGGAGCTGTTCCCGGCGCGAGAGTTGTTGGCGCAGCCGCTCCTGCTGGGGACCATCCAGGGTTTCAATCGGCAGCTGATATTTGCGAGCCAGCTCCAACACCACATCGGCAAAGCTCAGCCGCTGCAGTTCCATCAGGAACTTGATCGCGTTCCCACCGGCGCCACAGGAGAAGCAGTAGTAGAACTGCTTGGCTGGCGACACCGTCATCGACGGGGATTTGTCGTCGTGGAAGGGGCAGACCCCGACGAACTCCCGCCCCTTTTTCTTGAGCACCACGTGCTCACCCACCACATCAACAATGTCAGCCCGTTCTTTGACCGCCTCGATCGTGCGGGGATGGAGGCGGGGGAGGGACACGGACAAATCGGGCTGGCAGGGGAACGCTAAGGAGGACGGCGGGGTGATTCGCCCAGGGGCTAGAAGCGAGGACAGGGGCGATCAGGGGGGAGCTGGTCGAACCGCGGGGCAGGCAGCCGCCCTGTGGATGCTCTCCAGTGCCCTGAGCTTCAGCCTGATGGGGGTCTGCGTCAAGGCGTTGGGCCAGCGGCTTCCCGTGGTCGAGGTGGTGCTGGGGCGGGCCGTGATCAGCCTGGCCCTGAGCCTGGGGCTGCTGCGCCGGGCCCGGCTCTCCCCCTGGGGCCAACGGCGCGGCCTGCTGGTGCTGCGTGGCGTTCTGGGCACGGCGGCCCTCTACTGCGTTTACGGGGCGATCCAGGACCTACCCCTGGGGGCCGCCACGGTGATCCAGTACCTCCACCCCACCTTCACGGCCCTGCTGGCCTGGCTGTTGCTGGGGGAGCGACTCTCGCCGCAGATCCTGCTGGCGATCGTGCTGGGCTGGCTGGGGGTGTGGCTGCTGACCCACCCGCTCCACCTCGGGGAGCCCCATCCCCCTGGTCTCGCGTTGGGAACACTCCAGCCAGAGAGCCTTCAGCCAGACAGTCTCCAGGCGGGCCTGGCGGCGGTGGACCTGGCCCATGGCGGCCTGCCCCAGGCAGCCGTGCTGCTGGCCGTGGCCGGCGCCCTGCTGACGGCCTTGGCCTACGTGAGCGTGCGGGCCCTGGGCCGCAGCGAGGACCCCCTGGTGGTGATCTTCTATTTCCCCCTGGTCGGCCTGGCCCTGACCCTGCCCGTGGTGCTACTCAACCCGATCCTGCCGACCGGGCCAGAACTGGTTGCCCTGGTGGGTGTAGGCCTGTTCACCCAGCTGGGCCAGCTGGGCCTCACCAAGGGGCTCATGGGCCTGCCGGCGGCCCGGGCCACGGCCCTGAGCTACGTGCAGGTGCCCCTGGCCTGCCTCTGGGGCCTGTGGTTCTTCCACGACCGACCCAGCCCCGACAGCCTGGTGGCGGCCCTCCTGGTGCTGGCGGCCACCGTGATCAGCCTGCGCTCTCGCCCGGCAGCGGCAACGGATCAATGAGCCAGTCCTGGGGGAGAGCGGCCTGATCCCTTCCGGCCTGGGCGACTCCGGCCTGGGCTAGCCCGCCTGGATCGATCGCCGGCTGGCCGGGCCCGCTGGCGGGGAGGGGCCGGGCCAGGCGCCAGACCTGGCCCCGTTCCCCCCGTTGCAACCAGAGTTCAAAGGGGCTATCGACCCGGATCGGGTCATCGGGGAGGCGCCAGTCGAAGCGGCCGCTCAGATGCAGGCCGGCGCCATCGGCGATGGCCACCTCCTCCTGGCGCTCCACCCGCACCCGGCTCACCTGGGGCAGGCCGGTGGGCTCCAGGGCCAGGGCCGAGGCGATCGAGCGCTGGGTCAGGGCAATCTGTAGGCCCAGGGCCCGCAGTAACACCCCCTGGGAGGGCTGGCCGATGCCAGAACAACCGGCCAGGCCCAGGCCCACTAGGGCGCTCAGCAGCAGGGCCAGCAGGCCGGCCCGGGGACGGCCCAGCGAGCCATAGGGCCCCAAGGGCGAAGGGGGACGCAACCACCAGGCCGGAAGCCAGGGGTGGGCCGGGGTCGGCGGGGCGGGCAGCATGGGTGACCTTGGATCGACTCCCATGATCGGCTGGCTGCAAGGGCAACGGGCCGAAGCCTGGCAGCAGGCCAACCGCTGCGGCCTGCTGCTGGTCTGCCAAGGGGTGGGCTACGAGGTGCAGATCAGCCGGCGGCTGTGGGAGCGGCTGCCGGCGGAAGGCAGCAGCCTGTCGCTGCACATCCATCTGGTGGTGCGCGAAGACCAATGGACCCTCTACGGCTTCGGCGAGCGCAGCGAACGGGACCTGTTCCGCGAGCTGGTGGCCGTGAGTGGCGTCGGTCCCCAGATGGCCCTAGGGCTACTGGGCTTGCTCACGGGCGAGGAGCTGGTGCGCGCCATTGTTCAGGCCGATCTGCGCTTGCTCTGCCAGGCCCCGGGCGTGGGCAAACGCACCGCCGAACGGCTCTCGGTGGAATTGCGGACGCGGCTGCAGGAGCGCTACGCCCTGGACCAGGAACGGGCGGGGGGCCTGGGCGCCCGTTCTGGCCAGGAGCTCGCGGACGACCTGATCGAGGGCAACGGCCCAGGCCTGCCGGATGCGGCCCGGGACGAGCTGCAGCTCACCCTCTCCGCCCTGGGCTACGAAGCCCTGGAGATCAACCGGGCCCTGCGGGCCGTGGCCGCCCTGGGGCTGGCGGAGACCGCCGGCAGCGACGACTGGCTCCGGGAAAGCCTGCGCTGGCTCTCCAGTCGGGTCGACTGAAAACGCCACCGCATCCGGCAGGGTAAGTTGGATCTTTGCTCCGTCAGGGCCAGACGCCGCGCATGTCGCTCGACACCATCAAGAAACAGGAACTGATCAATAGCCATCAGACCCACGGAACGGACACCGGCTCGGTGGAAGTGCAGGTGGCGATGTTGAGCGAGCGCATCAGCCAGCTCAGTGGACACCTGCAGAAAAACATCCACGACTTCTCCTCCCGCCAGGGGTTGCTGAAGATGATCGGTCGCCGCAAGCGCCTGCTCGGCTATCTGCGCAGCAACAGCGAAGCGCGCTACAGCAGCCTCATCCAGAAGCTCGGCATCCGCGGCTGAGGCCCGATCCCATGGCAGCAAAGGGCACCCGTGCCAGCGGATCCGGCAAGGCGGCCGGCCCTGGCAAACCAGGCGACAACCCCAAGGCTGCCGCTGCCGGCAACGGAACTGGAGCGGCCAAGCCCATGGGCTCCAAGGCTGGCCCTGGAGCCCAGAAGGCCCCTGGCTTTGACAAGCCGGCCGCCAAGGGCCCTGGCAGCTCCACCAAGACGGCGGCTAACGGCAAGCGGCGCTCCCAGCCGATTCCCGAGGCCGTGACCAACCGCATGGCCCGGCGCATCGCCGTGGCCATGGGCGTGCCAAGCCTCCTGGGCATGGCCAGCTTTGTGGTCAGTTACCTGCTGGTGAGCCGCGGCATCCTCGACATCCCGCCGGCGATCACCCTGGTGACCTCCGGGGGCTTCTTCCTGCTCGGCCTGGTGGGCCTGAGCTACGGCCTGTTCTCAGCCAGCTGGGAAAGCCAGCCGGGCAGCCTGCTCGGCTTTGAGCAGATCGGCGTCAACATCACCCGCCTGAAGCAGTCGCTCAAGCAACCGCCAGCGGCGAGCTGAGGCTCGCCTTGAAGGCCTGGCCATTGAGGGTGGTGAGGGCGGCGCCGGCGTCGTTGACGCAGAACTGGTGGCCCAGCCGCACGTAGCGCGATTCGCTCTGGTGCAAGACCCGGGCCACCACCGGCACCCGCATTCCCCCCTGCTCCAGCTCATTACGGTGCAGCTGCAGGCATTCGCGCAGGCGGTGCTGCACGGCAATATCGCTGGCCTCTTCCGCCAGCAAGTCCACCATCAAGACCTTGAGGTCATCGATGGCGCGGCAATCATCAACAATCAGTTGCACCCGTTCATCGCGGCGATCGACCGAACCCCACACCACCAGACGGGCATCGACCATCAGGTGGTCGGCCAGGCGGGCATAGGTTTTCGGGAAGACCACGGCCTCGCAGCTGCCACTGAGGTCTTCGAGCTGGAGCACGGCCATGCGGTCGCCCTTGCGGGTGGTCACCTGGCGGATTTCCGGCACCATCGCCACCACACTGACCCGGGCCTTATCGGGCTGCTCGTCGAGGCTGCCTAGGCCAATGGCCGAAAGCAAACGAATCGGCCGGCCCAGCTGCTTGAGCGGATGGTCGGAGAGATAGAAGCCCACCAGCTCCTTCTCCAGCCGCAACTTCTCGGTGGGGGGGTAATCGGCCACGGGCGCCGCCTTGGGTGCGGTGCTGATGTCGCCCGGGCTGCCATCGGCAGCGGCATCGGCCGCACCGCTGAGCAGGTCGAAGAGATTGCCCTGGCCGCTGGCCCGATCCTTCGCCCGCGACGAGGACCAATCGAGGATCAAATCCAGGTCGGCCATCAGCTGGGCCCGGTTGGCCTTGGGTTCGAGGCTGTCGAGGGCACCGGAATGGATCAGGGATTCCAGGGCGCGGCGGTTGAGGGTTTGGCCCGGAATGCGATCGCAGAGATCGGCGAGGGAGCGGAAGGGGCCCTCGGCTTCGCGGGCGCTGATCAGGTTGCGGATGGCCCCATCGCCCAGGTTGCGCACCGCCGAGAGGCCAAAGAGGATGCGTTCGCCCGTGGGGGTGAAATCAACCCCAGAAGCATTTACATCCGGTGACATCACCTCAATGCCCATGGCATTGCAGTTGGAGATATAGCGCTGCACCTTGTCGGTGGTGCCGGCATTGACCGTGAGCAGGGCGGCCATATAGGCCACCGGATAGTGGGCCTTGAGGTAGGCCGTCTGATAGGTGACGGCGCCGTAGGCGGTGGAATGGCTCTTGTTGAAGCAATATTCGGCAAACAAAACCATTTGGTCAAACAGGGCATCGGCGACGCTGCTGGCCACACCCCGCTGACTGGCACCATTAACAAACAAATCGCGATGCTTCTGCATCTCAGACACCTTCTTTTTACCCATGGCGCGACGCAACAGGTCGGCTTCGCCAAGGGAATAGCCGGCTAAATCCTGGGCGATCCGCATGATCTGCTCCTGATACACCATAATCCCGTAGGTTTCCTTGAGGATCGGCTCTAATTTATGGTCCACAAAATCAATCGCCTCGCGGCCGTGCTTGCGGTTGATAAACTTAGGGATCAGGCCAGCATCAAGGGGGCCCGGCCGGTAGAGGGCCAGGATCGAGGAAATATCCTCCAGGGATGAGGGCTTGAGATCACGCACGATCTGGCGCATGCCACTCGATTCCAGCTGGAAGATGCCTTCAAGATCGCCGCGGGCCAGCAGGGCGTAGGTGCCCTCATCGTTGGCGGGCAGGTCGTCGGGATCGATGCGAACCCCACTATTTTTCTCCACTAGATCGATGGTTTTCTCGATCATGGTGAGGTTTTTGAGGCCGAGGAAGTCCATCTTCAACAGCCCCATCGATTCCACGTCCTCCATGAAATACTGGGTGATCACCTGGCCGTCGTTATTACGCTGCAGCGGCACCAATTCATCCAAGGGTTCGGCCGCAATCACCACGCCAGCGGCGTGTACACCGAAGGTTTTGTTGGTGCCCTCAATCCGCATCGCCATGTCAACCCAGCGCTTGACATTGGCATCTTTTTCGTATTTCTCACGGAACTCCGGCGCCGGCGATTCGGAGCCGATCATCTCCTTGAGCTTGGCCGGTTTACCCCGCACCACCGGAATCAACTTGGCGAGCCGATCGGCGTCGCCATAGGGAATATCGAGCACCCGCGCCACATCCTTGAGCACCGCCTTGGAGGTCATGCGGTTAAAGGTGATGATCTGGGCCACCTTGTCCTCGCCGTAGCGACGAGTCACATAATCGATCACCTCGCCGCGGCGTTCGATGCAGAAGTCGGTATCAATATCCGGCATGGATTTGCGTTCCGGATTGAGGAAGCGCTCAAACAGCAGGCCATTGACCACCGGATCAATGTTGGTGATCCCCAGGGCGTAGGCCACCAGGGAGCCGGCGGCCGAGCCCCGGCCCGGCCCCACCGGAATGCCGTTCTCGCGGGCGAAGCGGATGTAGTCCCACACCACCAGGAAGTAGGTGGGGAAGCCCATCTGCTCCATCACCTGCAGCTCAAAGGCCATGCGATCGCCATAGGTGGGATCGATCGGATCACCAGCGCCCAGGCGCAGCCGATCGCGCAGGCCCGCTTCGGTGACCTCCGCCAAGTAAGTGACCGCCGTGTGGCCCTCGGGAATCGGGAAGCGGGGCATCTGGTAGCGCCCCAGGATGTCGTAGTCCTCCACCTTGTCGGCCACCAGGGCCGTGTTCGCCACCGCCTCGGCCACCACCTCGGGCTCCAGGTGGTCGGCGAACAGGGCGAGCATCTCCGCCTCGCTCTTGATGTATTCGGTGCCGGTGTAGCGCAGCCGCTTCTCATCGCTCACGAGCTTGCCGGTGAGCACACAGAGCAGGGCGTCGTGGGCTTCGACGTCGTTGCGGGTGAGGTAGTGGGCGTCGTTGGTGGCGATCAGGGCAATCCCGAGTTCGGTGGCGATGCGCACGATCTCGGTGTTGACGATGCGATCTTCCGGCGAGCCATGGTCCTGGATTTCCAGATAGAAGTCCTCGCCGAAGCACTGCTGGTACCACCGGGCCACCTCGCGGGCCACATCGGGGCGCCCCTTCAGGATTGCCTGGGGGATCTCGCCACCGAGGCAGGCGGTGGCCACAATCAGGCCCTCGCGGTGCTGCTCCAGGGTGGCCTTATCAATGCAGGCGCGCGCAAAGATGCCGCGGCCGCGCATGCCGCGCAGGTGGCTAATGCTGGTGAGCTTGACCAGGTTGCGGTAGCCGGTGGCGTTCTTGGCCAGCACCACCAGGTGGTAACGCCGTTCCTTCTTCGGCTGGGGATCGTCGATCGATCCGTTCACCACATACATCTCGTTGCCGATGATCGGCTTGATGCCGGCGCCCTTGCAGAGCTTGAGCAGCTCGATGGCGCCATACATCACACCGTGGTCGGTGAGGGCCAGGGCCGGCATGCCCAGCTCCACGGCCCGCTCCACCATCTGGGGCAACTGGGAGGCCCCATCGAGGAGGCTGTAGTCGCTGTGGTTGTGGAGCGGAACGAAGGCCAACGACGGGATCCGGGGTGCCCCCACGCTAAGGCTCGGACGCAAGATTCAGGGTCCCAGGCGCCAAAAGCAGGCTCTGGCACACCACATCTGGTGGTGAGCCCCTGGCCATGGCAGAACCCCTGGGCAGCCGCCGGGCCCCCGGCCAAGCTGGCGGGCCCGAGACCAAGCCGGCGGAGCGGCCCAGGGCCGCTAGGGCACCAGGGCCGCGGCAGGCCGGGACGCCATCACCTGGGCCGCCTGTTCGTAGTGGTGGGCCACCTGCAGCAGGCGGGGCTCCTGCAACACCCCGGTGATCAGCTGCAGGCCAATCGGCAACCCCTGGCCATCAAAGCCGCAGGGCAGGCTGATCGCCGGCAGCCCGGCCATGTTGGCGGGGATGGTGAGCAGGTCGGCCAGGTACATGGCCAGGGGGTCCTCGGCGTGGGCGCCAAAGGCGAAGGCCGTGGTCGGCGAGGTGGGGGTGAGCAGCACATCAACGCCCTGGAAGGCCGCATCGAAATCCCGACGGATCAGGGTGCGCACCTGCTGGGCCTTCTTGTAGTAGGCATCCACATAGCCCGCCGAGAGGGCATAGGTGCCGATCAGGATGCGGCGCTGTACCTCATCGCCGAAACCCTCGGCGCGGCTACGGGCCGTCATCTGGGCCAGGCTGTCGCCGGCCGCATCGCTGCCGCTGGAGCGGTAGCCGTATTTGACCCCGTCGTAGCGGGCCAGGTTGGCGGACGCCTCCGAGGGGGCGATCACGTAGTAGGTGGCGATGCCGTCGTTGAAGCGGGGGCAGCTGACATCGACCAGCTCGCAGCCCAGGGCCTGGAGGGTTTCGGCGGCGGCCATCACGGCAGCAGCCACCTCGGGGGCCAGCCCATTGGCGCTAAAGCATTCGCGCACGATCCCCACCCGCAGCCCCTTGATCGGCTGCTCCAGGGCAGCGCGGTAATCGGGCACCGGCGCCTTCAGGCAGGTGGCATCGCGGGGGTCGGCTCCGGCAATCACCTGCAGGAGCTCGGCCGCATCGGCCACCGAGGTGGTGAAGGGCCCCACCTGGTCGAGGGAGCTGGCAAAGGCCACCAGGCCCCAGCGGCTGACCCGGCCATAGGTGGGCTTGAGGCCAACCACACCGCAAAAAGAAGCGGGCTGGCGGATCGAACCACCCGTATCGGAACCCAGGGCCGCGATCGCCTCGCCGGCGGCCACGGCGGCGGCACTACCGCCGGAGCTCCCCCCGGGCACCCGCTCCGGATTCCAGGGGTTGTGGCTGGCGCCGAAGGCCGAGGTCTCGGTCGAGCTGCCCATGGCGAACTCGTCGAGGTTGGTCTTGCCGACCAGCACCGCGCCGGCGTTCCAGAGGCGCTCGGTGACGGTGGATTCGTAGGGGGGAACGAAGTGTTCCAGCATGCGGCTGGAGCAGGTGGTGCGCACCCCCTTAGTGCAGAGGTTGTCCTTGATCGCCAGGGGGATGCCAGCCAGGGGCGGCAGCTCGTCGCCGGCGGCCCGGGACGCATCGATGCGATCGGCATCGGCGCGGGCCCGCTCAGCGGTGACCTCCAGGAAGGCATGGACGCTGGGCTCCACCGCCTCAATGCGCTTGAGGTGCTGGTCGGTGAGCTCCCGGGCGGACACCTCGCCGCTCCTGAGCTGGTCGCGCCACTGGGCGATCCCCATCAACCTTCCCTTCAGCACGCGCTTTGCCAGACGCTATCAGCAGGCCCCGGCGGGGCCGCCATCAGCAGGCCCTGGGCAGCACCCAGGCGGGGCAGAGGTTCAGCCCTGGCGGCCGTCGATTGTGAGCGGTTCGCCGCGGCGAGTGCGCAGCACCTCATGCTCCAGGGAGCCGGGGGCCTCACTGCGCAGATCATCCAGGAACGGTTGCAGGGCCGCATCCAGCTCCTGCCGGCGCACGAAGGGCCCAAACCAGTAGGTCATCTCGGGGTCGTGGGTTTGCACCCGCGCCCACCAGGCCATCCCAAGACCGTTGGCAAGACTCCGCAGGGGCCAGAGCAGCGGATTCATGGGATCGGTCCGTTGAACGCCCATTGTGGACAGCCGAGGGGACCCCAGTCCATCCATTCAGCCAATCGATGCCTGCTCGGGTCAACCCCAATAGGGGCTCCGGCAGCGCCCCAGGCGGGAACGGCCCTGGCGCCAAGGGGCCAAATCGGGACCAGGGCCTGGCCCCTGGCCGGAGCGATCGCCCGCCAGGGGGGCGCCAGCGGCGGCCGGCTCACAGCAGGATGTCTTGATCGAAACCGCCTGTCAGCCCAGGAGTTTGACCTGGAACCAGGTCCTGGGGGGCCGGGCTGGCTGAATCCGGCGCGGGTGCTGGATCGGCCAGGCCCTGGGGCTCCCCTAAGGCAGGGGAGCCTGCATCGCCAGGAGCCGCAGGGCTGGGTTCGGCATCGGCCACCAGGGCGTCCTCGGACTCCAGGCCCCCTAGGCGGGCTTCCGCCGGGCCAGGGAGATTCGGCGCAGGGGCCCCGGGCTCCTGCAGCGGCTCGGGCCCTGCGGGCTCACCACCGAGCAGATCCCCATCAGCGTCGGTAGCCGAAGGGACGGCACCAGCCAGGGCGTCCTCAGCCTCGGATTCCGACACCTCCTGCCGGCTGGGGGTGGGCAAGTTGGGGCGCACGATCCGGGGGGCGGGAGAGGAGCCCGTGATCGTCTTCATCCAGCCCCGGCGCGCCACCTCATAGAGCAGCAGGGCCGTAGCCACGGAGGCATTGAGGCTGGGGGTGGCTCCGCGCAGGGGGATGCGCACCAGCTGATCGCAATGGCGACGGGTCAGCATCGAGAGGCCACTGCCCTCCGACCCCGTCACCACCACCAGGGGGCCATCGAGATCCGCCTCAGCCAGGGTGACGCTGCCCTCCTCGGCCAGACCCACCACCCGGTAGCCCTCCTGCTTGAGGGTTTCCAGGGAGCGGTTGAGGTTCACCACCCGGGCGACCGGGAGGTATTCCAGGGCGCCGGCGGCCACCTTGGCCACCGAGCCGGTGAGGCCGGCGCTGCGCCGCTGGGGCAGCACCAGGCCATGGGCGCCGAGGGCCTCGGCGCTGCGCACGATCGCCCCCAAGTTATGGGGGTCGGTGAGGCCATCAACGGCCATCAACAGGGGCGGTTCACCGATGTCGCGGCAACCGCTGATCAGGCTGCCTAAGTCGAGGGTTTCGGCCGCCGCCGCCTGCAGGGCGATGCCCTGGTGCACGGCGCCGCCGGTGAGCTGGCCCAGGCGGGCCCAGGTGACCTCCTCGACCAGCACCCCGGCCGATTTGGCTTCGCGCAGCAACTGCAGGAACTTGGGGGTGAAGCGCATCTCGGCGGTGCACCAGATGCGGTGGATCGGCCGACCGCTCTCCAGGGCCGCTAGGGCCGGATGGCGGCCCCAGATCATGTCGTCGGCGGGGGAGGCGCCAAAGGTTTCGGACTCGCCCGTGGGGGCATCCACCACCACCGGCCGATCGGCCCGGGCCGGCGGGAAGGAGCCGCGCGCTCCCGCTCCCCCGGGGCGCTGGAAGGGGGGACGGCCCCCGGCCGAACCGCCAAACGCAGGCCGCCCAAAGGAGGGACGGCCAAAGGAGCCACGGCTAGCGCCGGCCCCAGCAAACCGGCGGCCTTCCGGTCGCGAGGAACTGAAGCGCCCCTCCGGCGCAGACTCACCGGGGCTAAAGGCACCGGGGCTACGGTCCCGCCGGCCGGCTCCATCGGGGCGGCCGGCGAACGGGCGGCCCGGGAAGGGGCGCCGCCCGCCGGGGCGGCCTTCGCCCATGGAGCCACTGCCGTCAAACCGCTTGGGGCCCGGGCGGAAGTCGCCCGAATCGCCTTCACCAGAACGGCCCTCGGGCCGCCCGCCTTCAAAGCGGGGCTTATCAAAACGGGGACCATCAAGCCGGGGCCGGCCGGGGCGGGCCATGCCGGGGCGCCCGCCGGCGGGCCGAGCGCCGCTGGGGCGAGTAGGACGACCGCCTTCAAAGCGGGGCCCCTCACTGCGGCCCCCCTCGGGCCGGCCACTCTCAAAACGGGGCCGGTCGGGTCGATCCGAGCCAAAGCGATCGGGGCGGGGCCGGTCAAAAGACGGGCGGCCGCCGGATGGACGGCCTGCAGCGGACCGGTCGAAGCGGGGACGGTCCGAGCCGCCAGCCCGTTCGGGCCGGGGCCCCCGCTCGGGCCGGGAGCCCCGCTCCGGCCTGGGGCCCCGATCGGGCGGGCCATCGGCATTCCATTCTGGCCTGGGCCCGAAGGAGCGGGAACCCCCACCCCCCGAGAACCGGGAGGCCCCAAAGGAGGGCTTGCCTGGGCGGGCCGGGCGGCCGCTGCCACCACCGCGGGCACCTCCGCCGGCACCGGTGCCGGACCCGGAGCCAGAGCCCTGTCCCTCGTCCCGGCGGCGATCAAAACGGGGGCTCATGGCAAACAGGCAAAGGGTTATCGGGCGTTCTCCTCCAGTTGATCCAGCAGCTCGGCAAGCCGCGACGGATTCTGCAAAAAGAGCCAGCCCACCATTGTCTCAAATCCCGTCGCCCGGCCATAGACCCCGGCCTCGCCGGCCCGGGGTCCGCGGCCAGCCCGGTTGCGGCCGCGCCGCACCCAATCGAGCTCCTGGTCCGTGAGTAGGGGTTCGAGCTGCTCGAGGGCCAGGGCCTGGGCATCGGCGCGAACCGCTGCCACCACGGCCCGATGCAGGTCGGCACTGCGACCAGGGCGCTGGCATTGGCGCAAACGCTGATGCAATTCCCACACCGCATCCCCCAGCCAGGCGAGCTGGAGCGGACCCAACTCCGGCCCGGCCATGGCGTGTGGCAACCCTGACAAGCCTGCCAGCCAGGCGGCGTTGGAAGGGCCAGAGGGAGCCTTGGCGCCAGGGCAATCGGCTACCGCATCGCTGCCAGAGATTGGGCTGGCAGCCCCCTCACCCTCGATCATTTGGCTTTGCGACATTTCCTTTTCGAACGTTTCCCGCTCAGGGCTTGCCTGTTCAGGCCTTTCCTATTCAGACCTTTCCTGTTCAGACCCTTGCCTGTTCAGGGCCTTGCCTTTGAGGCCATGCCGTTTCTGGCGCTTAACCGGCTGACATTGCACGACTGGGCAGTTCAGCCCTTGGGGTCCTGGGGCCAGAGGGGAACCTCAGCGGGGAACGCTCAAGGAGTGAGGGCAGCCAGGGCGGTCTCGAGATCGGGCTGGAGATGGAGAAACTCCTCAAGACGAACCAGTTTCACGGTCTGGACGACCCGGGCATTGCCCACCACCAGGAACTGGATGCCGGCGTCCTGGCACTGCTTCGCCAACTGCACCAAGACCCCAAGGCCGGAGGAATCGATGAAATCAATGCGGCTGAGGTCGATCACGATCGGCAGGGGGCTCGTGCCTCGCTGCTCGCTGATGAATGCAAGGAAATTCTTGTCGGAATAGGCATCCAACTGGCCCGTAAAACGGAACAACAAGCAACCAGCCTGCTGCTCAGAGCCGCCCCGCAGGGACACGGTCAATCGCTGCAGATCAATGATCGGTCCTGCCCCCAATGGATCGAGCGCTCGAAGTGTAGGCAGCGATCCGAAAACGGGGGAGTTCGCAACAAAAATCCGGGGCGTCCCCGCCCCGTAGCCCCAAAGGGTGCCGCGATCAAGCCAATGTTCCGATGCGGCGCTGCTGCATGAAGGCAACGAAACGGCCGAAGTGGTGGTCGGCGTCGTGGGGGCCGGGGCTGGCTTCCGGGTGATATTGCACGCCGAACAGGGGTTGGTGCCGATGGGCCAGGGCCGCCACGGTGCGGTCGTTGAGGTTGTAGTGGGTCACCTCCACCAGCTCGGCCGGCAGGGAGGTGGCATCGATCGCAAACCCGTGGTTCTGGCTGGTGATCTCCACCAGGCCAGTGCTGCCACAGGGGTGGTTGAGGCCCCGGTGGCCGTAGCCGAGCTTGTAGGTCTGGCCGCCTAGGGCCAGGCCCAGGATCTGGTGACCCAGGCAGATGCCAAACACCGGCAGGGTTTCTTGCTGCACCAGGCCCCGGGCCAGGGCAACGCCACTGGTGACGGCCGCCGGATCCCCAGGACCATTGGACAGGAACACCCCCTCGGGCTCCAGGGCCAACACCTCCTCCAGGCTGGCCGTGGCCGGCAACACCGTGACGCTGCAGCCGTGGGCCACCAGCCGCTCGAGGATGGCCCGCTTGATCCCAAAATCGATCGCCACGACCCGGTAGGGGGTGGGGGGGGGATCCATGGGCCGCTGGTCAAAGTCAGCTGGGCAGAGGGCTTGCCATTGGTAGGCCTCGGCCGTGGTCACCGCCGCCGCCAGGTTCAGGCCCGCCATCGAAGGGGCCGAGCGCACCCGCTCGAGCACCTGCTGGGGCGAACTGCCATCGCTACAGATGGCCCCGTTCATGGCGCCGGCCTCGCGCAGGTGCCGCACCAGGGCCCGGGTGTCGATGCCGGCGATGCCGACCACCCCATGCTGCTGGAGCCAGGCGGGCAGGGTCTGCTGGGAGCGCCAGCTGCTGGGCCTAGGGGCCAGCTGGCGGGCAATCACTCCGCGCACATGGGGCCGAGCCGCCTCCTGGTCCTGCGGGTTGACGCCCGTATTGCCCAGCTCCGGGTAGGTGAAGGTGACCAGTTGCCCCGCGTAGCTCGGGTCCGTGATGACCTCCTGGTAGCCGGTCATGCCGGTGTTGAAGACCACTTCACCGATGGCGCAACCGCGGGCCCCAAAGGCCTCACCCCGCAGCACCAGGCCATCGGCCAACACCAGCAGGGCGGCGTCAGGGCCGCTCTGGGGGGAGCCCTGCTGGGCCTCGGCTTGGGGGGATGGCGCCAATTCCATCAACACGTCCATGGAGACGATCATCACCCAAGGCTGGCCACCTCAGGAGGGCCCAGCCAGGGCCTGGCGCAGGGCCACCAAGCGCTGCCAGGGTTGGCCCGCCGCCAGGCTGCTGCGGGCCTGGGCCACCCCATCGGCGAGGCGGTCCGTCAGGCCAGCGGCCCAGAGCACTAGGGCCGTATTGAGGATCACCACATCCCGCTGGGCGCCCGTGCCACCGCCCTGGAGCACGGCCTCGAGGATCGCCCGATTGGTGGCAGTGTCACCGCCTTGGAGAGCCTCGAGCGGGGCTGCCTCGAGGCCCAGGGCCTGGGGATCGAGCTCCTCGCTGCGCAGGGCGCCGTTCTCCAGTAGCCGCAGCTGGCTGGGCCCCGACAGGCTGGCCTCATCCAGGCCGCCGTGGCCATGCACCACCACGGCGCGGCCCTGGCCGAGCCGGGCCAGGGCCTCGGCCATGGGATCGAGCAGGTCGGCCCGGGCCACCCCGAGCACCTGGGCATCGGGCCGCAGGGGGTTCACCAGGGGACCCAGCAGGTTGAAGACCGTGCGCACCCCCAGGCTGCGGCGCAGGGGCACCAGGCCCACCAGGGCCCGATGCCAACCCGGCGCAAACAGAAACGTCACACCCGCCGCGCCCAGGGCAGCCACCACCTGGTCCTGGGGGGCGGCCAGGTTCAGCCCCAGGGCTTCGAGCACATCGGCGGAGCCAACCCGGCCGCTGGCGCTGCGGTTGCCGTGCTTGGCCACCGTGGCCCCACAGGCCGACGCGGTAAAGGCCACGGCGGTGGAGATGTTGAAGCTGTCGGCGCCGGCACCGCCCGTGCCGCAGGTATCGACCAACAATTGGTTGGGGCGACCCGGGGGCAGGGCACAGGCCTCCAGCAACACCGCCGCCATCGCCGCCAGCTCTTCGCCGCTGGCCCCCTTGAGCCGCAGGGCGGTGAGCAGGGCGCCGGTCTGAACCGGCTCAATCGTTTCCGCCAACCAGCCCTGCATCAACTGGGCCGCCTGGGCGGTGGTGAGGGCCTCCCCGGCCAGCAACTGCTCCAGCAGGGGAGTCCAAACGGCTGGCTGGGTCACGGCAAGGGCGAGGAGTCAGGGGGTTCCCAAAAAAAAGCCCGGGTGCAAGACACGCCGGGCCGAGTGATGGGGACTCCCCCACTATCACCCCGAATGGGCCGTTCTGAACATCGCTCCGGCTGCAAGCCGATCCGCTCCATGCCAAAACCACCTTGATGGGGGAGCCCCCCGGCTCAGGGACTGTCCTGATCGGCCGTGTCGAAGCCCGAACCCACGGCTTCTGCCACCGGTTGGGCGCCGGGCCGGTAGCCACCGGCCCAGATCGCCCGGGTGCGCTGGTGCAGCCCGTCGCGACTGAGGCTCCAGAGGCGCAGGGTCTTGGCCAGGTCATCGCGCAGGTCTTCGGCCCCCGGGAAGCCCTCGTAACGGCTCAGCAACCGGGCCAGGTCCACCAGATGGCCGTCAGCGGGCACCTGCACGGCCAGCAGCTGGTCCACCAGGTCCCGATCTTTGGCATAGAGCGGATGGGCCTGCTGCAGCTCGGCCATGGCGGGATCGGGCGAACACTTGCTGCTCCAGCTTGACCCAGGCCAGTAGACGGTCCAAGCATTCCCCCGCCAACGGCGCCCGGCGGAGCCCAGCCGCCGGCCTGGACCCGGGCTCCGTAGGTTGGCAGCACCTTGCCTAGCTCTATGGCCGCCCTGCGCTTAGGCCTGATCCGGCGCTACCTCCGGCCCTACCGCCGCCAGGTGGGCTACGGAGTGGCGGCGCTGGTGGTGGTGAACCTGCTCAGCGTCAGCATCCCCCTGCTGGTGCGCGGGGTGATCGACGACCTGCACGGCGGCTTTGCCGAGGTGGATGTTCTGCGCAAGGCGGCCCTGATCGTGGCTCTGGCCACGGTGATGGCGGCGATGCGGCTGCTGTCGCGCACCCTGGTTTTCGGCGTGGGCCGCCAGGTGGAGGCGAACCTCAAGCAGCAGATCTTCGACCACATGCTCCGCCAGGAGCCGGGCTGGATCCAAAGCACCGGCAGCGGCGAAGTGATCAGCCGGGCCACCAGCGATGTGGAGAACGTGCGGCGGCTGATGGGCTTCGCCGTGCTCAGCCTCACCAACACCGCCCTGGCCTATGCCCTCACCCTGCCGGCCATGCTCGGCATCAACGGCTGGCTGACCGTGGCGGCCCTGGGGCTCTACCCCTTGATGCTGATGACGGTGCGTCTGTTTGGCGGCCGCATGATGGGTCAACAAAGGCGCCAGCAGGAATCCCTGGCCCAGCTGAGCGACCTGATCCAGGAAGACCTCTCTGGCATCAGCGCCATCAAGATTTACGGCCAGGAGACGACCGAACGCCAGGCCTTCGCCGAACGCAACCGCAGCTACCGCAACGACGCCCTCAACCTGGCCCGCACCCGCAGCACCCTGTTTCCCTTGCTGGAGGGCATCTCCTCGGTGAGCCTGGTATTACTGCTAGCCCTCGGCAGCGGCGAACTGGAAAGCGGCCGCCTCAGCATTGGCGATCTCGTGGCCCTGATCCTTTACGTGGAACGCCTGGTCTTCCCAACAGCCCTTTTGGGGTTCACGCTCAACACCTTCCAGACCGGCCAGGTGAGCCTGGAACGGGTCGAAGACCTGCTCTCCCGGGAACCCCAGATCCAATCGCCGGCGAATCCGGCCCCCCGCCCCAGCGGCGGCAGGTCCGGCTCCGTGGTGGCCAACCACCTGAGCGTGAGCTACGGAGGCGCCAACCGCGAGGCCCTGCGCGATGTGAGTTTCCGCCTGGAGCCCGGGGAGCTCGTGGCGGTGGTGGGTCCGGTGGGCTGCGGCAAAACCACCCTGGCCCGGGCCTTGGGCCGGATGGTGGAAGTACCGCCAGGTCAGCTTTCCATCGGCGGCTGTGATGTCACCAAACTGGGCCTCGAAGAGCTGCGCCAGCTGGTGGCCCTGGTCCCCCAGGAGGGCTATCTGTTTACGGCCAGCCTGGCGGACAACCTGCGCTATGGCGACCCGGAGGCCGGCCAGGAGCGGGTGGAGACGGCCGCCGGCCAGGCCCGCCTGGCGGGGGACGTCAAGGGCTTCCCGGAGGGTTACGCCACCCTGGTGGGCGAACGGGGCATCACCCTGAGTGGCGGCCAACGGCAGCGGGCCGCCCTAGGCCGGGCCCTGCTCGTAGACGCGCCGATCCTGGTGCTCGATGACGCCCTCGCCAGCGTCGACAACAACACGGCGGCGGAGATTCTGCGCTCGATCCGCGAACAGCAGGGGCGCACGATCCTGATGATCAGCCACCAGCTCTCGGCCGCCGCCGCCTGCGACCGAATCTTGGTGCTCGAGGACGGCCAGCTGGTGGCCGAAGGACACCACGACCAGCTGGTCCACCAACCAGGCACCTACCGGCGCCTGTGGGAACGGCAGCAGGCCGAACAACAGCTAGAGGCTGTTTAAACGGCGTCTCCCCTTGCTGGATCAGGGATGGGCTCCACGAAAGTAGTGGTAGATCCAGTCCCTTCCACTCGCTTGTCTGGGGGTCCACCCGGATTGGGGCACCGCCTTCGGGCACTCCCTAAGGGCACAGGTTCAACCCTTCGCAGCGGGACCCAGTTTCAAGTCTTGTTGAGCGGCCGGATCGGGGTCACCGGAACTCGCTTAGCTAGTCCCAGTTGCAGGCCAGGCCAAATGGGGAGCGAGAAGGGCTACACACTCCGCTGCACGCTCACCTTTGGGGACATCTATGCCCAGATCCTGATCTGGATCCTGGTGATCATGGCCAGCCTCGCCGCCGGCCTGGCCCTGATGGGGGCGACCAAACCCGTGCTGGCCCTGGTGGGAGTCGGCCTGATCCTGGTGCTGTCGTTGCCCTTCCTGCTCTTCGCTTTCACCACCACCCTGCTCAACCACATCAGCCTCGAACCGGCGAATTAGGGGAACGCCACCGGCGCGAAGCGAACGGAGGCAACCGCAGCGCCATCGAGCAAACGGGGCCCGCTCACCGACCGCATCGATGCCGCTTGAAGCCTTCCTACCCTTGGGAGCCACTGCAGCCAAAGGGCGTGTTCGGACTCTTCAGCGGCCAGGCCGCGAACAAAACAAGCCTGATTGCCCCTGAGGCAGCCCTCCCGGGTCGCCCCACCCCCATCGCCACAGCCGAGCGTCACGTTGTCTTGGGAACGGCATTGAAAGCGCCCCTGAGCACGTCCCAACAGGAGGCCCTGTTCGGCTGCGGCTGCTTTTGGGGTGCCGAGAAAGGCTTTTGGCGCCTGCCCGGGGTGGTCACCACAGCCGTGGGCTATGCAGGCGGATACACCGCCAATCCCAGCTACGAAGAGGTGTGCAGCGGCCGCACCGGCCATACGGAGGTCGTGCGGGTGGTTTGGGATGTCAACGCCATCGACTTCAGCGACCTACTCAAGCTCTTCTGGGAATGCCATGACCCCACCCAGGGCATGGGCCAGGGCAATGATCGCGGCAGCCAATATCGCTCCGCTATTTACAGCGATGACCCGACCCTAATCGCCCAGGCCCAGGCCAGCCGTGACCACTATCAAGGGCAACTCAAGGAGGCTGGTTTGTCAGCGATCACCACCGAAATCGCCAGCGGCAAACCCTTTTACTTTGCGGAAACCCATCACCAGCAATACCTGGCCCGGCCCGGTGCTAGGCCCTACTGCTCAGCCCAACCGAGTGGCGTAAGCCTGGGCGACTTTGCCGGGGCCAACTACAAATTAGCGGCCCCAATCTGGAGCCACTACGACTGGACGATCAGCCACTGCATCCTGCGGGGCGACAACAGTCCGATCCTGGGGGCTTGAGCCCAGCCATGGCTCCCCTCTCCGATCGGATCGTGATCCTGGCCATCGCCTGCACCCTCGGCGTGGTCGCCGCCCTGGCCTTCTGGTTTGTGCGGCTCCACCCTGCCCAGGAGCTGCCCCTGCTATGGCGAGACTCCCCCGCCCTAGAACGCCGTCCCCTGATCAAAACCTGATCCAGGGCCTGCTGGGCCATTTTGCTGGACAATGCGACAGCGCCTGCCGCGGGTCCCAATCCCGCCCCTTGCACCCCCAGTCACTTTGGACCCCAACCTGAGCCCGCCAGAGCAGCGCCTCCCACCCCGCCAGCTCCATCCCCTCCCGAAGGGACTGGTAGAGCTCTACGGGCTGCTGGCGGTCCTGTTCGTCCTAGTGCCCGAATGGATGGCCGGAGGGGCCCTGGTGGGCTTCAAGGAGGTCCGCGATGGCAGCCAGCTGCCGGTCACGGCCTCGGCCTGGCGCCGGGTACCGGAACTGCGCTTGGCGGCCATGGGGATGGCAGAGCTGCGGTTGCTGGCCAAGGCCCTGGGCATCCAGGGCTACGCCAGCCTGCGCCGCGACCGGCTGACGCTTCGGCTGTTGAAGAGGCTGCAATGGCTCCAGAGCCTGCCGGCCTGGTTACGCCGAAGCTGAGCGTGCCTCCAGGGAAGACCAGCCAGCTCAAAACCAGCTCCTGGCCCGGGGATTGGCGCTGTGATAACTTCGTTTTGCCGGGGCGTAGCGCAGCTTGGTAGCGCACCACTTTGGGGTAGTGGGGGTCGCAGGTTCAAATCCTGTCGCTCCGATTCAAGAACAACGGCAAATCCCTGTCCCTAAGCCGCTTCTCCCCGGAAGCGGCTTTTTGATTGGCGGGCCAAAACCTTGCTGAATGCCCTAGACAAACCTGCCGTTCATTGCGTGGCAACGGAGGCCGCCAGTGAGCGATGGAGGGCCCCAAGGCAATGCACCAACGGGGCCCAGCACAGGGCCCCTCAGACTGGCTTGAGCCAGCTGGGGCCCACTCCCAGCAGGGCGCGGGTAAGGGCCGGATCTAGTCCTCTGCTCCGTAGCCCAAAAAGCGCCGCACGGTGGCGCCCATTTGGGCCAGGAGGCTCTCTTCGAGGTCGCGGGTTTGGATGGCCGTAAACGCCTTGAGACCAGCCTCCCGCTTGGCAATCAATTCGACAATCCCAGCAAGCGCTTTTTCATTATTAACAAAAATCCGTTGAATCGAAGGCTGGGATATCTTCAACACAGAAACAGATGTCTTGGCAACAATACAAGCACTGCGGGGACTATCCGTAAAGGCAGACATTTCACCAAACAGGGTTCCTTTTAAAAGGGTCGCCACCTGGCGCAAGGGAGCACCATCCCCCTTGTCGTCACCGACCATCACATCGCATTCGCCCGAAAGCAGCACAAACATCGATCGATCCGGATCGTTCTTGGCAATAATATATTCGCCTATGCCATACATAATCACCCGTTCAGAGAGGGCTAAACATTCCAACTCCTGATCAGAAAGGGGTGCCAACAGGGCCAGGGAGCGAAGGGCCGCAAAACATTCCTGCCGCTGGCTCGAGAGCTCAGCCTCGGCAAACCGACGCTCCGCACTGATGGGCCTGAGATCCACGATCGGGAAGGGGATCGAGAAGCCGCGCCGCTGCACGGCGTACCAGATACGGGACCGCACATCGGTGAGCACCTGATGGCGCCGGGTGTAATCACGGATATAAAAATACAATTCATAATCTATTGACGAGGCATTAAATGTCTTCAGCACCACCTCAATAGGCTTGCCCAACAAAACATTTGCATGGGACTGAACAGCCTCAAAAAGCAATTCACGGGCAAGCTCGGGGCGCATTTCATAGGGCAGACCCACTTCAACAAGAACCTTAAAAGCCGGAGCCGCTTTGGAATGATTGACAATAATTGCCTGATCAATCTTGGAGTTTGCCACAACAATCGTACGATCAGAAAGATCATCAAGTAGCGTGGTGTTACTCCACGAGATCGAGGTGACCTGACCAAGCATTCCCTCAAATTCAACCCAATCTCCAACCACAAATTGTTTTTCCAGCTGGATTGACAATCCTGAAGCAAGATTTTGCAACTGGCTACTAGTTCCAGGGCCAATGACAAACGCCAATACGGAAGCGCCAGCAGCAGTTCCCCAGCCGCTGATCGAACCAGTTCTATAGAGAGAATAACCAATAATCACCGAAGAACCAGACAAAAATAACAACTCGCGAAATATCTTTGGCGGCGTATTACGCGCCCCACCAACAGCATGCATCACCAGCCAACTGTAATCAATAACCAGATCTAACAGCAGCAAGGAAATGGCAACCGTATTGATCAGCCCCGTCCAAACGCTAAGTTCACCACTTAGATGAAGAAAGTCATTTTCAACTACTTTGGCCATGCGAGCGATGATCACCAGGCGCACAATGCGCATACTTGGCAGCCAACGAAGGCGCGAATCCTTAGCCTTAGCCTTAGCCTTTGCCTTACCGAGTGGAAAAGTAGCTAATAGCAGGACAAACAGTAGGCCAATTCGAAGAGCAATCATTGGAGCACTGATTTTCCGTATAATAGACGCAAACCTAGTCGCAGGGAATCACGGCATGTTGCCACCAAGCAAACCGGCAACAGACCAGGCGCCCGAACAGGGCAGCGACCTAGCCATACTCCTACGGAAGGGCGCCAAAGAGCACGGCCAATGCATCACCCTGAACGACGGTGATGGCCTGGTCCATGAAGGTGAGATCAGCGATCGAATCTATGTGCTGGAGGAGGGTGAAATCAGCGTCACAATCAAAAATCAATCCGGGGACAGTACCACCGTTGCAACCCTCAGGCCAGGAGCTGTCATTGGCGAGATGACCTTGTTTGGCGAAACACGCCGCTCTGCAACATGCTCGGCAAGGGGCAACAATGTTCAGCTGATTGGCCTGGAAAACGAAGAAGCCCTCAAGCTGATTGACAACGATACAAAGGCACGAAATGCCTTGGTCAAAGAGCTCACAAAACGTTCAAGATCCATGCTCCAGTATATCAACGAATTCAGCTACCTAACCCGACTAATCAGCGCTGGAGACCTGGCAAGCGTTCAATCCCAAATCAATATCGATAAACCCGGGGATGATGCCACTGTCAGGGCAGCAAGAAAAGAATTTGCAACCATGCTTGCTAGAATCAAAGCACGGGAAGCTGAACTTCAAGATAAAATTCAGCTTCTCACGATCGAGATCGACCATGCCAGGGCAGCGAAAGAAGTCAATAGCATTGAAAGCGATCCGATCTTCCAAAAGCTCAGGAGCCAATCAGGCAGCCTCAGGGACCGCCTGAAAGGCGACTAAACAATGAGAATTGAAAGCTCTTTAATGACTTAAGTTTCGGAGGGTCAAACTATCGACACTGACGAAAATAAAGACACCAATCGCAAACCAGGCAAACGAGGAATTCTCGGCAGAAGGCAGCTCGTTCTTGAAAACATTATACAGAATAATGCCTGCCAATACACTCAGGCAACCAAGCAGCAATGCCGTCGACAAAACATTAAACAGGGTGAGCACGAGTGAAGCGCTAAGCACACTGATAACGACCGGAGGAACAAGGCGCTTAAAGTGCTTTTCATTTTCTTCAAACAAACCAAATATGTTGAAGCCCAAGTGCATTACAAAAGTCAAAAGGTAAAGAATTTTATCGGCCGGACCATGCAAATAAGTAAGCTGGTAAGGAAGGGTCAACAGAATAAGCGATGCATACACGGCAAATACCGAGGTTGAAACCCTAAAGCCCAATAACTTTTCCTCTTGCCGCGACTTAACAAAGCCCCATTCGCCCATAGCCTGGGAACTCTTATTGGCAACCAAGAGGCAATAATGCTGTATCCCCTTGTAGGCAAGTAGGCCAAAAAGCGATAACTTATAAGCATTAATCCAGCCATAGGCAACTTTCTCATTAAATATTTGGTACTCAGGAATTAGCATGATCAACACATAGGCCACGGCCAGTCCAGATGAAAAGGAGCGCAAGGCTATGGGTAAGTCTAGAAACTTGTTGGAGAGCTTAGACTCATGTCTATTGATAAATTCTAAGATGGTCGGTGCAAACTGGGTAAGCAGTACTAAAATCGAAAACAAAATCAGCACGGAGCTGATGGCAAGCCAATCCGTGGAAGGCTCGGTAGCAGGCGATGGACTCTTGGCAAGAAAAAGATCAAATACTTGCAGTGACATACTCATCATGGTGATCCAGGAGAATGGTGGGTGGGAAAAAGGTAATCAAGCCGAAATTAGGGGCAGCAGTTGGGAAACAACGGCTTTGAGCTGAACCGTAAAGGGGTGGGTTGGCTCCTGCTGCGAGAACAAGCCGCTGCCGCCGTAGCGCATAATGTCATCATTTTGCGCGAGAATACCCAGACAAGGAGCCTGGTAAGTAGTTTCAATCGTTGATTTCAGATTCTGCCAATCAAGGCTCGTCAATGCCTTGTTCATCAGCAATCGTAAATCGGGCACCCCGAGCTTGCGCGCCACATCTACAGTAACGGCGGTTCCCTGGTAATCCTGGCGATCGGGGCGAAGAATCATCAGCAGGAGATCGGAGACCGTGATCGAAAATAGGGTCGTCTCATTAATGCCTGGGTGCGTGTCTAGCAACAAAACATCCAAAGAAGCAGCTTTAATAAATCCTCTATAAATATCGACCATTTGGTCCATCGTATAGCCTTCCTTAACAATCCTTGCGATATCGGCTGGCTTGGGACTGCCCGCCAATAAAAAGACCTTGCCAAGAAAACTTGGCGCTGCGGGTGTCACGTCAATAAACGCCTTGGCAATGCCATATTCCTGATCGATTACACCGTTGATCGTAACGGCAGGCTCGTCCTGACCAAACAAAATATGAATGCCCGGAGAAGGCAAATCGGTATCAACAACACCCACTCTCAAACCAGAAAGAGCCAACTCGGAGGCAATATTGGCGGTCACATTAGACTTGCCAGTGCCTCCCCGATAGCTGTGGGTAGCAATGATGTAAGGGCTCGCCATGCAATGAAAATTATTTCGACTCCCTATCACACTCCATCGGAGCGCCAATGTCAAGCATGGCCCATCAACTGGCGTCAAGCCGTTGCGCTGGCTCCCTTAAGTTGAGCAACATTGGGGTTGGGAACCATTGACTTGACAGGCCATGGCGCCCAGCTAAGGTGGGTCCAATCAAAAGGCTTAGGCGCCAAATGCGCTAAGCTGTAAGCCAAATCCAAGTTAATCATGATCGGGGTTGCCGGCCTCCCACTTTTTATTCTTTTGCTTTTTGGCCACTGCCTCGCTGATTACCCATTACAAACAGATAAACTGGCGGTTGGCAAATGCCCTGGTTCCTCCGTTGCCGGCGTGCACTGGACCTATTGGCTAGCTGGCCATGCGGGCACCCACGCATTAGTTGTTGCCCTATTAACCAATAACATCTGGCTTGGCAGCGCCGAATTCGTTGTTCACTGCATTATTGATACATGCAAATGCAAGGGCTACTTCAATTTAGCCGTCGATCAATTCTTGCACGTAGCCTGCAAAGCCGCCTGGGTTCTGATCCTCGGCGCCATCACGGTCCATGGCTAGGAATTAGGTAGGCTACTAAGTTCTTCAATCTCACCCAATTACCAGGTAACTAAGACCTAGAATTGGCGCTAAGTTTAATTGGCTTTTTTCCGAATGGCACGATCCCAACTGAGTATCCTTGCCACACCAGAACTCGTCAAAAGAGTTAAGGATCGGGCCGCAGAACGCAGCCTAACAGTTACCGCCTATGTGCTCGGACTGATTGGTGATGACTTAGATCAGACCACCCGGGGCAGGCGCGATGATCTGAGCGAGCGGGTCCAAGAACTGGAACGGCGCTTAGGGCAGCTAGAAGCGAGGCTGGACCAGCCCCTTCCCAAGCCCTAGCAAAACGGGGTTACCAGGCAGGCAGCGGCCTACGGCGCCCCAGGTCAGGCTCAAACCCAAAGAAAGATCACAAATCACCTGCATAACACCTGCATATCGCCTACAATAAAGGGGTTCAGCGCTGCGGTTCGGCCGCCATCCGCTGATGAACGCTCCCCAGGCCCCCAATCCAAGCCCCCGCGAAGTCTTAACGCGTACGCCAAAACGGATCTCAATCACGGTGGCCTGGGAAACCTGCCGCCGCCTTCAAGAACGCAGTGACAATGAGGGGCGCAGTATCTCCAATCTTGCCAGCTTTTTACTGGAACAAGGGTTAGACCAATAGGCACAGGAGGATGGATCGGCGCAATCCATAGCGCTCTAAAGCCATCCATTGGTCTACCTATAAGGGTCAAAATAGACACCAAAGCCAATAAACAAAATCGTTCAAATCTGCACTCCATCTAACACGCATTAAAGCATTAGAAATGGACGGATCATCATTGATCAACAGCCATAAAATGACGACAAAAAGCAACAGCGGATCGATCTTTCCCTGCGCTATCCCAACTCAGCCAAGAAAGGCACAAGCCCTAGCAGGATTGAACAGCACTATCCAGTCATAGCTTTCGTTGGACTAGGCTGGTATGGCCATGACCTGATCTCGCCCTTGCTGTTTTGCCAAATACATAGCTTTATCGGCGCGTGCAATAATTGCGTCAACAGATTCAGCCGAGGTTGCCAAGGTGACACCCACGCTAATACTCACCGTAATTTGTTGCGCGGCAAAATCAATAGGTAGGTGGGCTGCGAGTCGTAGTTTTTCACCAATTGCCATGGCCTGACCTAATTCATTTAAGCCATAGAGAACGACCAACATCTCATCACCACCAATACGGGCGGCCCAATCGCGCTTACGAATCGTTTGATGGATCCGCTGCGCCATAGTTTTAAGCACACAATCGCCACCTGCATGGCCATAGGTATCATTGATATGCTTGAACTGATCAATGTCGATAAAAAGGATAGCCATCGGCACCCTGCGGGGTCGCGAGGTGAGGAGGATGCGAAATCGTTCCAACATTTCGGAGCGATTGACCAAACCGGTGAGGTCGTCAAAGCGGGCGCGACGCTCCAGTTCTTGCTCACTCGCCACCTCCTGATCAACGGTGCGAAAGGAAGCCACGATGCCATCTGGCAGGCCCGCTTCGCTAAAGATTGCGCTGGAATGGGCTTCCACCCAATGGTGTTGACCAAGGGAGTCACGCAACCGCAGGCGGGTCACCCTGGAGCCACCATGGTGCTCCTCCCGGCAGCATTGCTTGGCAAGGCCAAGATCCTCTTGATGGACAAACTGCTCAAAGGGATGGCCGACCCAGCGACCTGGGCTCCAGCCCAGCATCCGGTTTAGGGACGGTGAAATCCATTCAATGATCCCTTGACGCACCAACATCACCACATCGGAAGCATTCTCAGTTAACAAACGATGCTGCTGCTCAGAAGCTGCTATCCGCTGCATCATCTGATGTCGCTCGGTAACATCACGCCAGGTCAAACTAAGCACGCCATTGACGCGGATAGCCCGTAACTCTATGAACCCATTCCCAGGCCCAAGGACGCCCGTAGGATCCTCTACATCATCGAGAACAAGATAATCACCACTGGCTACAGCCTGCAGCAACAGGGTCATCAAGGGCGAATGATTAATTCCGGGCAGAATGGTTAAAAAGGATGATCCCAGCAATTTCTCTTTGGTTGCCTGCAAGACATGCAGGGCCGTCTCATTGGCATCGGCAAATCGAAAATCGCGAACCACTCCGGCGTGATCGCGCACCACATCAAGTAGGACATGGGGATCCAGGAGCGAATCAAGGGTGGAACGAAGCTGCAGTTGTTGCTCCTTCAACTGAGCTTGAGCATGCACCATTTCACTAATATCAATAATCTGGTTGAGGATCAGATTTGGCCTGCCATCGGGGTGACGCATGGCTGCCACCGAGAGGTCTCCCCAGACAATTGATCCATTCGGCCGCAGGAATCGCTTGCGGATCCGGTAGGAATTAAGTTGTCCCGAAAGCAGCTGGCTTGCAAGGGCCTGATCAGAGTTAAGGTCATCTGGATGGGTTAGATCGTGCCAACTACTCGCCAGCAACTCAGCTTCCTTGCGCGCAAAAAACTGACAAAGGGAAGGATTAACTTGCAACAAAAGCTGCCGTTGCGGATCACAAAGGGCCATGCCCACAGGTGCAGAACGCATCGACTGGCGAAACAGGGCTAGATCCTCCACCTGCTCCGCCTGGCTGCTCTGGCGTTCAAACCTGGCCTGGGATAGGGCCTGCTCCTGGGCCAACTGGTCGGTGAGGTCGATCGTTACTCCGAGCATGCGCATTGGGCGGCCCTGGGGATCACCACTGGTATGGGAGAGGGCCAGAAGCTGGTGCAGGGAACCATCGGGCCAGACCACATGAAAACGGGAGGCGAACTGGCTCTCGCCCCGCAGGGCCGCCTGAATCTCCGCATCGACTCGGTCCCGATCCTGCCCATGGATGGCCCCAATCCAAGCCTGATAGGTCCCAGCCCACTGCTCGGGACACCACCCATACAGGCGGACCATGACGGAATCCCAGACGAGTTGATTGGAGGCAATGTCCCAATCCCAGCTGCCAACGTTGGCGGCTAAGGCCACCGCATCGGGCTGCTGCGATTGGCAAGGGGCCTCAACCAAGCCAGCCGCGGCGCCATAGCCATCACGCACGGTGCCAACGAGCAAGGGGCCCTCGGCTCCGCCCAGGAGCTCTACATCCAAACGGATCGAGCGGCTGGGGGAGACCTCTCCCAAACGACAGCAACAGGCCCCCCTCCTGCCCAGGTCGCTGATCACTAAACGTTGCAGCAGCCCCCTCAAGGTTTGCTGGTCATCCCCATGGCAAAGGGCGATGAGATCAGCAACCGTGGCAGGGGGCCTGGCTTCCTGGCCGAGGAGACGCAGGGCATGGCGAGAGCAATGGATCGCTGCTGCCATCAGCGTTGCTCCAGAGGCAGGCTCAATCGTCCAACAACCAAGGCCTGCCAGAGGCTCAAGCCAATGGGGCAGGCATTCCAGGATGGCAGGACTTCCCTGGCTATCGATCGCCGAACCGCTAGCCATCGAACCGCTAGCCATCCAACCGAGGCAGAAGGTCTCGAGCCAGGCCAGGGTTAGACGCCCGCAAGGGCAAGTCAAGGTCCCTAATCCGCATACCCAGGGGGAGCAAGGGCCCCGGTTGGTCCAGCCATCGAGATCCAGCCAAGCTCAATCCATCCAGCTGCAGGCACAACCCATCGTCCTTCCAGGCCGTGCTGACGTGGCTCCCTTGGTAGGGGCTAGTTAGGACGCTACGCTGCCTGGCTCTCCCCTGGGGAGCACAGCTAATCCCGGTTGGGCGTCGGCTGACTTGAGCCAGGGAACCAGGCAAACCCGTTGGCATCCAGTAGCTAGCACCAATCCCAGGCAGATCCATCGGTTAAATCCGTTCCAAACAAGCCAACGAATCCGCCAAGGCAAAGGAATCCCCAAAACAATCATAGGAATTGACTGGCAAACCTCCTGCCAGTCAGTGCTGCAAATCTGCTGAATCAGGGCAGCATTTGACTGGCCTCAAGATCAGCAATGGACAAGCATTCCAGCGCCGCCGCAATCGCCGAGATAGCGAAACAAGTTGCCAGACGGCGCCCAACGCTGCCCTCCTAGAAAAAAGTTCCGGCTCGGCTCCACCCCTATCGACAGGGCTTACAAAAGGGATTCTTGATCAATGCCAATCCCTTCAGTCGGCCACAAGGCCGCAGCAAAAAGCATGCTCCAATAGCGCCTAAATCACAACGGCATAGCATTAAACATACCGGTTCAATATAGACTGGGTCCGGGCAACATATGCCCTAGCCCGTACTTCAAAACCAGACAGCGGCTCAGTCTAAGCCAAGGATAAAGGCAGACCATTGCCAACCCCATGCAGGCGCCATCCAAACCAACCAACAGCATGGCCCCAAAGAGATCGGCCATCGATCGATCAAACCCAGAAGGTGGTGAGCCCCCAAGCAAGCCCCTTCGGCCATTGAGCCCCAGGCAAGACAACAGCGTTGCGGCAGCAAATCCGCAGCAATTCTGCCACCATCTAAGAAATTTGTGCTTAATTCACCCTTAAAATTAATTCAACAGCTGAAGCGCCTAGCCAGCCACGCGGATTTACGGCGCCGAGTCAAGCCAACCCCAAGGACTTGGGCGCTTGCCTTTTGTTTCTCGATCAGCGTGGGCAGCTGCGGCCTCGCCCATGCCCAACAGATCAATGTCGTAACCCGCCAAATTGAACCCTTCTCTTTTGAGAAAAATGGAGCCAAGACTGGCTATTCAATTGAATGATGGGATCTGATTGCCCGCGAACTAAAACTAGACAGCACTTTCTCCGTTGTACCCAGTGCCAATCGAATGGTTACCGCTGTCAAAAACAAACAAGCCGATAGCTATGCAGGATGAACTATCCACGCAGCCCCTTAGCAAAGGCCATCACTCCCAGATCCGATTTCCGATCACAACCCCCTAATCGTCCCAAACTCTGGACGGCATACCTCCCTGGCAATCGCCTTTTCTAAAAAACAATCACAAAAAAATCGACCCAGGCATCAGCCCAGGTCGATCAACAAAAACTGGTTTGCGGACCAAGCGTTGGTAGTGAAGTGCAGTGCCCTGACCCTGAGGGCAAGGCTCAGGCCGCCTCAATCGCCTCGACCACGCCATCGCGCACCACAATCGCCACCTGCAACTTCTCCACCAGGTTGTCGCCAACCTGGATGTCGGTAAAACTTTCTAGCTGGCCCTGTTCAACAATCTGCTCCATCTCCAGTTCGCGCACCTGGCGCTGTTGCTCCAGCAGGGTGCGCTTTTGCTCCTCCAGTTCGGCCCGCTTGGCGGCCACCTGCTGCTGCACCGAGGCCACCTGGTCCTGGACCCGGGGATCGAGGGGGTTGGCGCTCTGGCGGCGGATCTCATCAACCACCTGCTGGCCTTCCTGCTCGAGCTGGGCTAGCTGGGCATCGCTGGTGGCGATCGCGGCACTCAATTCCCGCTCGGCATCCTCCTTCCAACGGGGCGTGACCACGGCCCGCACCGTGATCGAGCGCTTGATCGAAAGGGAACCGTCAGCCATGGGAAAGGAAATCCAGCGTCCAAATTGTCAGCCCTTAAACCAGGGGTCAACGGCCGGATCGCCACACCCCACCATCGCCAGCCCCCAAGGCCCAGGGAGCCAGGCAGTTCCAGCCTTGAAACTCGGCTTAGCGCCCGTAGATCGCCTCGATGGCGGCCCGATCGCGCTCGCCAATGCGATCACGCCGTTGCTTGAGGGTCTGGGTCAGCAGGCCGTTGTCGATGCTGAAGGGCGCCACCAGGGCCACGCCCCCCAGCCGTTCGTCGGGCCGGGCCCCGGGGCGGTCCGCCAGGCGCCGGTTAAGGCGACCGGTGAGGGCCTTGAGCAGGGCGGCCTCAGCCGTAGCCCCTTCCCCCCCAGCCCCCGCCTGCGGCGGCGCCAAACCCTGCTCCTGGGCATAGGCCGCCAGGGCCTCCAGGCGGGGCACGATCAGGGCCCCCAGGCTGCGGCGGTCCTGGCCCACCACCATCACCTGCTCGATGAGGGAACAGGCCGCCAGTTCCTCTTCCAGGGGACCGGGCTCAATGTTTTCGCCGCTGCTGAGCACGATCGTGTCCTTGGCCCGGCCGGTGAGCACCAGGGTGCCGTCGGCAAGGAGGTGGCCCAGGTCGCCCGTGTCAAACCAGCCCTCGGCATCGATCGCCTTGGCCGTGGCCTCGGGTTTGCGGTAGTAGCCGGCCATCACCTGGGGACCTTTTGCCAGCACCCGCCCCCGCTGGCCCCAGCCCAGGGTCGTGCCCCGCTCCGCATCGACCACCTTGATGGCGGTGCCAGGCAGGGGGCGGCCGGAGCTGCCGCGCCGGTTGGACCAGGGGCGGCGGCAGGTGAGCACCGGGCTGGTTTCGGTGAGGCCGTAGCCCACCAGCAGCTCGATGCCGATCGCCTCAAAGAAGCCATCCACATGGGGGGCCAGGGCGCCGCCGCCGCTGATGGCCGTGCCCAGGCAGCCTCCGGCCAGCTGCTGGCGCACCTTGGGCCAGAACAACCGTGAGGCCAGGCGATGGCCCGGCCAGCTGGCCAGGGCCAGCAGTCCGCCAGCCAACCGGGCCAGGGGTGGCTCGGGAAGCAGGCTCTGGTCCTGGGCCTGGCGCCAGTGCCTGCGATGGAAACGGCTCAGGCCCAGGGCCGCCGTCAGCAGGCGCCGCCGGGCCGGGGGCATGGCCGCAAGGGCATCCTCAAAGCCGGCCAGCAGGGCCTCCCAGAGGCGCGGCACGCTGATCATGTAGTGGGGGCGCACCCGCTGGAGGTCGGCCTTGAAATGCTTGAGGCTGGTGTAGCTCTGGCGGCAGCCGCAGGCGAGCAGGAAGTATTCGGCGGTGCGTTCGTAGGCATGCCAGATCGGCAGCACGCTCAACACCCGATCGCCGGGATTGGGTGCCACGGCGACGCCAAAGGTGGCGAGTTGGTGCAAGAGGTTGGCGTGGCTGAGGGGCACGCCCTTGGGTTCCCCCGTGGTGCCGGAGGTGTAAAGCAGGGTGGCCAATCGCTCCGGGCCCCCGGGCGCCAGGGGCGGCAGCGGGGAGCTTGCCCCCAGCTCCATCAGGGCGTCCCAGCCCAGGCAGGGGATCGCCAGGGTCCCAGCCTCCGGACTGGCCCCCTCCAGCAGCACCACAAACTTCAGGCCCGCCAGCTCGCTGAGCTGGGGCGAGAGCCTCTGGAGCAGGGCCGCCGATTCCACCACCAGGCCAGTGGCACCGGAATCCCGCAGGATGTAGCTGAGTTCCGCCAGGGGCGCGCCACTGCCGCGCACGGCATCGGCGGCGCCGGCGCGCATCAGGCCCTGGTCAGCCAGGAGCCAGCGGGGGCCGTTTTCGGCAAACAGGGCCACCACATCCCCCGCCACCACGCCCAGGGCAGCGAAGCCTGAAGCGGCCCGCAGGATGGCGCCGTCGAGGGCCTGAAAGCTCCATTGCTCAGGGGGCTTGGCGTGGGGGGCATCCAGGGCCAGGGCCTCGCCATGGCGATCCGCCAACTGGGGCCAAAGCTGCTCCAGGGCGGTAAGGCCACTCCAGTCGGCGCGCTGGGCCAGGGCCAGGCGATCGGCGCGGTCGGCGCTCCAGTGGACTTCGGCCTGGCCCCTCGGATCCACCAGGGCGGACAAGTCGGTCACGGCGAAAGAGTGAGTTAGCCAGGCCTATCACCCCAAAAGCCGCTCCGGGGCATTGGGTGGACGGAGCCGCAGGCCAAAGCGGTTGGCGAAGGCCTGGAGCAACCGTGGCGCCAGCGCGTCACAGCTCAGGCCTGGCAACCAATCCACCAACCGCCCCACGGGGCGATCGGCGATGCCGCAGGGCACGATCGGCCCAAATCCAGCCAGATCACAGTTCACATTCAGGGCCAGGCCGTGCTGGCTGATCCAGCGGCGGGCCCCCACACCGATTGCCGCCAGCTTGCGGCCCTCCAGCCAAACGCCGGTCAGCCCCGCCTGGCGCTGGCCCTCCAGGCCGAGTTCGGCCAGCAGGTCGATCACCACCGCTTCGAGCTGGCGCAAATAGAGGTGCAGGTCGGCCCCATGGCGCTGCAGGTTGAGCACCGGGTAGAGCACCAGTTGGCCCGGGGCGTGGTGGGTGACTTCGCCGCCCCGGTCGATGCGAAACAGGGGTGCGGGCGGGTGGTCTGGGCTGAAGCGCAGGAAGGCTTCACTGGCGCCGCGGCCCAGGGTGTAACAGGGTTCGTGCTCGAGCAACAGCACGGCATCGGCCCCAAGCGGATCGGCCAGCAGCCGCCCCTGGAGCTGCTGCTGCCAGGCCCAGGCCCGGCCAAAGTGCACGGGGCCCGCCATTTGGAAACAGATTCCTTCGAGTTTGGGATCCCTCACCAACCGTTCCTAGCGTTGGACCATCCCCAACTCCCGGAGGCACAGGGATGAAGCTTCTGATTCACGGCCGCAATCTGGACGTCACCCCGGCGATACGGGACTACACCGAAGAGAAGTTGTCCCGAGCCTTGAACAACTTCAATGGCCTGGTGAAGGAGGCGGATGTGCATCTCTCGGTGGCCCGCAATCCGCGCGTGCCCCAACAAACCGCCGAGGTCACGGTGTTTGCCAACGGCACCGTGATCCGGGCCCAGGAACGCAGCGAAAACCTTTACGCCAGCATCGATCTGGTGGCCGGCAAATTGAGCCGCCAGCTGCGCCGCCACAAGGAGCGCCACAGCGACCACCACCACAGCCCTGGCCACAACGCCAGCCAGACCGCCAACACCGCTGACGTGGTCGTGGATGCGCCGGTTGAAGGGTCGTTCCTGGAGGGGAAAACGGCCGAACTGCCCAACCGGGGCGTGCGCCGCAAGTATTTCGCCATGCCGGCGATGGCCCTGGAAGACGCCATGCACCAACTCGATGTGATCGACCACGATTTCTACGTGTTCCGCGATGCCCAAAACGGCACCATCCAGGTGGTGTATCGGCGCAACCACGGCGGCTATGGGGTGATTCAACCGCGAGAATCCTGATCGACCGCCGCGCCCTCCCGGGCCCCCCAGCCGCTTGCGCGACCTCCCCGACCTCGCCCCCCTGATCGACCACGCCCTACTCGATCCCCACCAGGGATCCGAGGCCGTGCTGCGCTGCTGCGATGAGGCCCGCCATTTCGGCTTTGCCGGGGTGTGCCTGGCCTCCCGCTGGCTGCCCCTGGCCCGGGAGCGGCTGGGCACGGGGGGAAGCGGCCGCAGTGGCTCCAGCCAGCCCACCCGCCTGATCAGCGTGGTGGGCTTTCCCTTTGGCGCGATTCCGGCGGAAATCAAGCGGGCCGAAGCGGAATGGGCCGCCGCCGCCGGCGCCGACGAACTCGATGTGGTGCCCGACTTCGGCGCCCTGGCCGATGGCGATGCCAGCCGCTTCTGCGCCGACCTCGCCCCGATCGTGGAGCTGGGCCTGCCCGTAAAGGTGATCCTGGAGGTAGGCCGGCTCACGCCTGCCGCCCTGGAACTGGCCGTAGCTGCAGCGATCGATGTGGGCGTGGCCTTTCTCAAAACCGGCAGCGGTTTTGGGCCGGCCGTCACAGTGGCCCAGGTAAGTCAGCTGCACCAGCTGGCCCGGGGCCGGGCGGCGGTCAAGGCCTCTGGGGGCATCGCCAGCCTGGAGCAGGCCCTGGAGCTGGTGGAGGCGGGGGCCAGCCGGCTCGGCACCAGCCGCGGCGTCGCCCTGATCCGGGCCGGCAAAAGCTTCGGGCAGCGCCCCGAATCGGTGCCGCCCTCGGGCAACGACGACCAGGACCAAGCCCGTGCGTACTAGGGGCCTAGCCATCAGCGCCGTGGCGACGCCCAGGACACCCCCTGAAGCGGCGTCTGGGGCCGCGACCGAAACGCTGGTGGCTCAATCCAAGGGGCCCCACGCCACCGCCGCAACGACCCGCCCCACCGCGATGACGTCCCCTGGGAGCAAGAGCGTTGGGCGCTGAGTTGCGGCTGGAGGGTTTGTCGTTGAAATGTGGGCCCCTGGGGGAAACCGACCGGCTGCTCACCCTGCTCAGCGCCAGCGACGGCCTCAGCCGCCTGGCCGTGCCGGGGGCCCGCAAGCCCAAAAGCCCCCTGGCTGCCGCCGTGCCCCTGGCCCTGCTGCGCCTCCAGGTGGGCGGCGGCAGCGGCCTGCGGCGGGTGCGCCAGCTGACGGTGGTGCGCAATTTCGCTGCCCTGGCCGGCCGGCTGGAGACCCTGGCCGCCGCCCAGGGCCTGGCGGAACTGACCATCCAACTGGTGCCCACCGGCGAGGGCGTGCCCGGCCTACTCGAAGACCTGTTGATGCAGCTCGGCCGCCTCGAGCTGGTGGTGCAGGACCATCAAGACAGCCTCGAGGCCCTGGCGATTGCCGTGCAGGGCTGCGTGCATCTGCTGGCCCTGGGGGGCTATGGCCTGCCCCTGGCCCACTGCGCCCGCAGCGGCGAGCCCCTAGAGCCGCCGGTGGGCACCTGGGACTGGCGTTGCAGCCTGATCCCCAGTGAGGGCTTCGTGGTGGGAGCGATCCCGGGAGCCCAGCTGGTGCTGAACGCCTCGGAACTGGCCCTGCTGCAACGGTTACCACGGCCGGCCCTGCCGAGGCGCCGCGATGGCGGGCTGATGGGGCCTGAACCGGTCTGGCTACGGCTGCTGGCCCTCATGGAGCTCTGGAGCCGGGAACACCTGGGACGCAACCTGCGCTCCTGGAGCCTGCTGCGCCAGTGCTTCAACGCAAATACACCCCTTGGTGCGGACGCTGCGGCATCATCTGAAGTTCGCCTCCGCGGAACCCCTTGAGCGGCACCGTTCGTCCCTCCGGGCTCCAGGGGGTTATCGCCCTTCCCCAGTTCCGCCGGCTCTGGTTTGGCCAGATCCTGAGCCAGTTGGGCGACAAGTTTTACATCGTCTTGATGGTGTTTCTGATCGCCCAGTACTGGGTGACGGAAACGCCCCCCAGCGGCGGCGCCCTGGCGGAGGCCGCCGCCGCCATCAAGCTCGACATCGACAGCCGGGCCCAGCTGATCACCCTGTTGGCCACGGGGATCTATGTGGCCAACACGATCCCGGCCATGGCCCTGGGGCTGCTTGCCGGGGTTTGGGCCGACCGCTGGCCCAAGCGCACGGTGATGGTGGCCTCCAACGGCCTGCGGGCCGCCTTGGCCCTGTTGATTCCCTTCTGCCTGATCGATGGGCCGATGTGGCTGGGCCTGAGCTGGGGCTACTGGGCCCTGCTGGTGATCACCTTCTGTGAGTCGGCCCTGGGCCAGTTCTTCGCCCCGGCGGAGCAGGCGGCGATCCCGCTGCTGGTGCCCGGTCCCCAGTTGCTGGCGGCCAACTCGCTCTACCAGGCCACCAGCATGGGGGCCACGATTGTCGGCTTTGCCCTGGGTGATCCGATGCTGCGCCTGCTGGACAGGCTCCTGGCGGGCATCGGCATCCACGACGGCGAGGTGTTCCTCTTGCCCCTCTGCTACGGCCTAGCGGCCCTGGTGTTGAGCACGGTCAAGATCGATGAGCAGCCCCGGCCGACCAGCACCACGAGCGTCTGGAGCGAGATGGGCGAGGGCCTGCAGGTGCTGCGAGACCGGCCCACGGTGCGCATGGCCATGCTCCAGCTCGTGCTGCTCTACAGCCTGCTAGCAGCCCTCTACGTGCTGGCGATCAGCCTGGCGGCGGCGATCAAGGGCCTGGGCCCGACCCAGTTCGGCATCCTGCTGGCCATGAGTGGCGTGGGCCTGGCCCTGGGGGCCGTGGCCGTGGCCCAGATCGGCCATCGCTTTAACCGGCGCGTGCTGGCCTCCACGGGCCTGGGCACGATCGCCTGGAGTCTGGTGCTGCTGGGCCAATTGCGCGGCAACCTGGTGGTCACCCTGGTCCTCTGCACCCTGCTTGGGGTGGGCTCGGCCCTGCTGGCGATTCCGGCCCAGACCACGATCCAGGAGGACACCCCCGAAAGCCAACGGGGCAAGGTGTTTGGCCTGCAGAACAACTTGATCAATGTGGCCCTGAGCCTGCCCCTGGTGCTGGCTGGCACGGTGGTGAGTCGCTACGGCCTGTTGCCCGTGCTCTGGGCCCTGGCCGGCCTGGCGGTGGCGGCGGCCCTCCTGGAGAAACCCTGGGAGCGCTGCTAAAGTTGCCTTTCGATTGAGCCTGCCGCCGCGTGGCCCACATTGCCTGGCTGGGCAAGAAATCACCCTTCTGCGGCAACGTCACCTACGGGCTGAGCACGACCGAAGCCCTGCGGCAACGGGGCCATCGCATCAGCTTCATCCACTTCGACACGCCCCAGGGCCTGGCCCAACGGCGGGACGAGCTCGATATCAGTGGCCAGCGCCCCCCCGTGCCCGCGCCGGTCAATGGGAGCAGGCCGGCCGCCTGGAAGGCCGACGACCCGGAGGTGGCCCTGCCCTACCTGATGAAGTCCCAGGTGTACACGATCCCCTCGCCAGGGGCCCAGCGGGAACTGCGCGAATCCCTCGAGCGGCTCCAGCCCGATGTGGTGCATGCCAGCCTCACCCTCTCGCCCCTGGATTTCCGCCTACCGGACCTCTGCCAGCAACTGGGGCTGCCCTTGGTGGCCACCTTCCATCCAGCCTTTGATGCCAGCCTGCGCAACCTCAGCGCTGGCACCCAGCAACTCACCTACCAGCTCTACGCCCCGTCCCTGGCCAAATTCGACCGGGTGATTGTGTTTTCCGATCTCCAGGCCGATGTGCTGGCCCGGCTGGGGGTGAAGGAGTCGCGCCTAGCCGTGATCCCCAATGGCGTCGATCCCGATTGCTGGAGCCCGGCCCCCCAGGACGACCCCAGCCTGGTTCGGTTTCGCCAAACCTTTGGCGGCAAACGGGTGTTCCTCTACATGGGCCGGGTCGCCACCGAAAAGAATGTGGAGGCCCTCCTGAAGGCCTGGCGGCTGGTGCGGCCAGCCGGCTGCCAGCTGGTGATCGTGGGCGATGGGCCCCTACGGGCCTCGCTGCAGCAGACCGGTGGCCTGGAGCCCGATGTGCACTGGTGGGGCTATGAAGCCGACCTCGCCACCCGGGTGGCCCTGCTGCGGGTGGCCGAGGTGTTCCTGCTGCCGTCGTTAGTGGAGGGCCTGTCCCTGGCCCTGCTCGAAGCCATGGCCAGCGGCACCGCCTGCGTGGCCACCGATGCGGGCGCCGATGGCGAGGTCTTAGAGGGCGGGGCGGGGATTGTGATCAGCACCCAGGGGGTCACCACCCAGCTGCGTACCCTGTTGCCGGTGCTGCGCGACCAACCGGTGCTCACGGCCGAACTGGGGCTTCGGGCCCGGGCCCGGGTGCTGGAGCGCTACACCCTCACCCGCAACATCGATGCCCTGGAGCGGCTCTACGCCGAGCTGGTGCCCCAGGGCTCCCTGGCGGCCTAGCCGGGCTGCTCTCCCCAGGCCTGGCCCTGGTTCTGGGCCAGGAGCAACTCCTGGCAGCAGGCGGTAAAGGCCGCGGCCGGGTCGGTGGCGGCACTGATGGGCCGGCCGATCACCAGCTGGCTTGCGCCGGCGGCCAGGGCCTGGGCTGGGGTCATCACCCGTTGCTGGTCGCCCCGGGCCGCGCCAGCAGGCCGGATGCCCGGGGTAACCAGGGCGAATGGGGCTGGATGGGCCGCCCGCAGGGCCGCCACTTCCAGGGGCGAGCAAACGCAGCCGCCAATCCCCGCGCTCGCCGCCAACCGGGCCAGGCGCGGCACGTAGTCCTCAATGGTGTCGTCAATCGCCAGTTCCCTGGCAAAGCGTTGGGGATTCCAGCTGGTGAGCACCGTGACCGCCAACAAGGTGGGGGCGCCTAGGCCGGCGGCCTGGGCGCCCTCCTGGGCCCCAGCCTGGGCAGCGGCGAGGGCCTCGCTGCCGGCGCAGCCATGGACGGTGATCAATTCGGCGCCGAGACGGGCGGCGCTGCGGCAGGCGCCGGCCATGGTGGCTGGGATGTCGTGGAACTTGAGATCGAGGAACACCCTCAAGCCCCGCTCGCGCAGCTGACCCACCACCTGGGGCCCGGCTGAGCTGAATAGCTCCAGGCCCACCTTCACCCAGCGCAGCCCAGGGATCGCCGCGGCCAGGGCCAGGGCCGAGGCGGCATCGGGCCGGTCCAGGGCCAGGATCAGGGCATCGGCGGGCTGCCGCTGCGGCTGGAGGTTCCCCGAGGAAAGGCCCTTTGGGCTGGAAGCAGCGGCTGAGTCCGCAGCCGATCCACCGGTCGAAGCCGGGCTGGGGGCCGGCTCAGGACGCTCAGCAGAGGGGCCGGTCATGGCTGCGCCCCTGGCAGCGGAGTCCCCTGGGCCGCCGGCGCTACAGCCACCAGGCGGCGGAAGGTCTTTTTGCCCAGCTGCAGCACCTTGCCGTCGAGCTCCCTGGCGTCAGCAAACTCCTGGTTGGGGTCAGCCAGCTTGTCGCCATCAAGCTTGACGCCACCACCTTGGATCTGGCGGCGCGCCTCGCTACTACTGGCGCAGATGCCCACGGCACTGAGCAAGTAGAAGGCCTTGGCCGGGAAGTTCACATCCGCCAAGGACGCGATTGGAACCTCAGCCCCGGCGGCTCCGGCCCCCTGGGCGCCGCCCACCAGGGAGGCGGCATCGGCCTGGGCGGCCCGGGCGGCCTCAGCCCCGTGGCGCTGGCGGGTGATCTCCAAGGCCATGGCCCGTTGCCGTTCCCTCGGGTTCTCGGGCAAGGAGGCCAGGTCGAGGTCGGTGAGCAGGGTGAGGTAGTCCTCCACCACCCCATCGGGCACCTTCTCGAGCTTGGAATACATCGAGAGGGGATCCTCCTGGAGGCCCACGGTGTTGCCCAGGCTCTTGCTCATCTTCTGGACGCCATCGAGGCCCGGCAGGATCGGCAGCAACATCCCGAACTGGGGCCGCTGGCCAAAGTGCCGTTGCAGGTCGCGGCCCATGGCCACGTTGAACTTTTGGTCGGTGCCGCCCAGCTCGAGATCGGCTTCGATCGCCACCGAGTCGTAGCCCTGCAGCAGGGGATAGAGGAACTCGTGCAGGGAGATGGGCGTGCCCGAGCCGTAGCGGTTGGCGAAATCTTCCTTGGCCAGCATCTGGCCCACGGTGGAAATCCCCAGCAGTTCGATTGTTTGGGGCAGATCGAGGCCTGCCAACCACTCGCTATTGCGGCGCACCTCCAGCCGGCCCGGGGTCTCGAAATCGAGCAGGGAGAGCTCCTTGGGCTGGCCCTGGCCCAGCTGGGCCAGGTAGGTGCGGGCGTTGGCCGCCACCGCCTCGGCCGTGAGCTGGACCCGGGTGGCGCTCTTGCCGGTGGGATCTCCAATGCGGGCGGTGAAATCGCCGATGATGAGCACCGCCGTGTGGCCGGCGTCCTGGAAGGCCCGCAGTTTGCGGAACAGGATCGAGTGGCCCAGGTGGATGTCGGAGCCGGTGGGATCGATGCCGAGCTTCACCCGCAGGGGCCTGCCCTGGCCCTCGGCCTCGCCCAGGCGGGTGGCCAGGGCCTCGCTGGAACTGGCCTGGCTGGAGCTGGCCTGGGTGAGGGTGGCTTGATCAGGGCCAGAGGGGCTGGCTTCGGCTAGGCCGGCCCCTGGCTGGGGCTTGGGCGCCGGGAAGGGAGGCGCCGGGAAGAGATCGGCCACGCCCCGCTCCAGCCAGGGGGGCAGTCCCCACGTGTCGTCAACCATCAGGGGCCCCGCCCAGCGCTCAGGGCCGGATCGTAGGCAGGCGACTTTCCAGGCCCGGGAGCCAGACTTCCCTTCCCGCCCCCAGGCAGCTCCTGGGATAGTCCCGCACCACCGCCAACTCCCGCCGGTCGATCACCCGCCCCCCGTCACCCCCTAGTCCCCGGATCCCAGCCCAGGTAGCCGCTCAACGATCCTTTTCGAGCTCTCCCTTCATGCGCTCCAAGGTGAGGTGCATCTGCTCGAACATCTGTTCCGGCGTCATGCCGAACTGGCTGAGCTGGGTGCGCAGCTGCTCCACCGTGAGCTTGGCCTGGAAGTCATCGGAGAGCTCGAAGCGCTTCATGAACACGCGGTAGCGGTCCATCAGCTCTTCCATCCGCACGATGAACAGCTTTTTGCCCTCGCGATCAAACTTGCCGTATTCGCCGCCCAGCTGCATCAGTTGCTGGTAGTCACCAAACAACCGCTTGGCTTCGCCTTGAACGATCTCAGAGTCGAAGAAGGCCATGGCGCGGCGTTGCTGGATCGGGTTTGGCCATTGTCGGCCGATCGTTAGACCCTGACGAGTGCGGATCCACGCATCCCGTAGCGCCGCATGCAGCAGGCCCGCCGTCGGGCCGCAACGATGCCGCACCGATTCCCCGCGGTCAGCCCCCCGTGGACTTCACTCCCCAGATCAGGCAGATCCAGCGCACCAGTACGACGACCACCAACCTGTTGCAGAGCCACAGGCTGGTGGCCTGTTTTGGCAACAGGGCATTGCTCAACTTTTTTCTCAGTGGCCTCACCAGGCCGGGCCAGGTCGCGGGGGCCGCCACCACGGAAGAGGAAGGTCTGGCCCTGCTGAAGCGCCACCGCCCGGACTTCCTGGTGGTCACCGACCAGCTGGAGCAGGGGTGCGGCATCCGGCTGGTGGAACGCACCAAGGCCTGCCAGCCCCAGGTGCGAACCCTGCTGCTGGTGGGGCAACTGCAGCGGCCGGCCAAGCTCCAGGCCGCCGTACAAGCCGGCTGCGATGGCCTCTGTCTCGAATCCGGCATGGGCCTCGATGCCGGCACGCCGGCCCTACGGGCCATCCGCGATGGCGGCACCTACATCGATCGCCCCCTCTCGGACCTGTTACGGAGCCGGGGCTCCGGCCAGGCCCGCGGGTCGGTGCCCGTCCTCAGTGCCAGGGAAATCGAGGTGTTGGAGATGGTGTTGGTTGGCCTATCCAACAGTGGGATCGCCGCGCGGCTGTTCATTAGCCCCGAAACGGTGAAAAGCCACATCACCAGCCTGCTCACCAAACTCGGCGCCCGCGATCGCACCCATGCGGCCGTGCGCGCCCTGCGGCTTGGCTTGGTGGACTGGCCCCAGGAGGGCTAGCTTCACGTCGTTGTGCCCCGTGCCTGCCGCCATGGCCGATGGCCACTGGTTGGATCCCCTCGCCCGCAGCCTGCTGGAGGCCAGCGGCCAGCTGCCGGCCCGGCCTAAGCCCGCCGCAACGCAAGCCAACCCGTCCGCCCGAGCGGATCGCCAAGGCCCCCCTGGCCAGCACGATCCAGGCACCAGCTCCAACTCCGCCCCTGCCAACGCCGCCAGCGCCCCCGAGGCGGCCGCCATTGAACGGGAGCTGCTGGCCCTCAAGCTGCGCCACAACCCTGGCCTGCGTCTAACCACGGCCGCGGAGGTGCGCCATGCCGCGGCCCTGGGCTGGCGCCTCGATGTCAACCGGGCCACGGCCCCTGACTGGCTGCGCCTGCCCGGCATCAGCCCCCACCAGGTGGACCTGCTCCTACGGCTGCAGGCGGGCGGGGTGCAGCTGAGCGGCCCGGATGACCTCCAGCAGCTGCTGGAGCTGCCTGGGGCCCAGATCCGTTGTTGGGAGCCGCTGCTGCTGTTCCGTTGGTATGGGGAGCCGGCCACTCCCCAGGCCCGCCAGCTCGACCTGAACCGGGCCAGCGCCAGCCAGATCCACACGGCCCTCGCCGGCCTCACCCCGGAGCGCTGCCAGCGGCTGGTGCGGGAACGGCAACGGGCCCCCTTCCGCGACCTGGCCGACCTGCAACAGCGCCTGCAGCTGCCGGCCGCCCTCGTGGAGGAACTGATCGGTCGGGTGCGCTTTAGCCAGGGGCCGGCGGGGCCGCTGCTGCCGCGGCCGAGCTGAAACGCCATGCCACCGCGCGCCCAACCACCAGCTCGCCAGGGCAACCTCTTCGCCCAAGGGGACACCACCGGCAGCCAGATCGAAGCGGTCCTGGCCCTAGACGCCCCCCAGCTGCACCAGTGGCAGCAGCGGCTCAGCCAGTTTCAACGGCCCCAGTTCCAGGCGGCGGCCGGCTCGGGGGCAGCCGCGGCTGCCCAGCCGAACCCAGGCCTCCAAAACCCGCTCGTGCCAACGGCTGAAACCCAAGGGCCAGCAGCACAAGCGCGATCAGAACGCGGCCAAGGCAGTCTGTTCAGCGCCGCCGGGATGGCAGCCCCGGAGGGGGCCGGCCCCGAGCCCCTGGCCCTGGCCGCCAGCCTCAATCCCCTGGCCCTGGTGGCCCAGCCCCTGCAGTTCTGGCGCTGGCCGGAGGCGCCCCAGAAGGGTGCCGCCCTCTACTTCGTCGTTGATCGCCCCAGCCACCTGGCCAGTCCCTTGCTGCTGTACGTCGGGGAAACGGGGCAAGCCGATCGCCGCTGGAAAGGGGAGCACGACTGCAAGGACTACCTGGCGGCCTATGGCGAAGCCCTGCAGCAGGTGGGACTGGAGTGCCAATTGAGCATCCGCTTCTGGTCCGACGCCCCAGCCCTGACGCGGCAGCGCCGGGCCCTGGAACAGGCCCTGATCCGCCTGTGGCAGCCCCCCTTTAATAAGGAAACCCGCCGCCGCTGGGCCACCCCATTCACGGCCTGAGCCACCAGATCTTCAGGGCCTGATCGGGCTGACGCAGCCCGACGGGGGATCAGGCCACCAGCGCCCCTCCTACGATCGAATCCCACCCCCAAAACGCCCCCATGGAGTTCCGCTGCACCTCAACCCCGGCGAGTAGCTGGGGTGGGGACACCCTGGCCGTGGGTCTGTTCAGCGGCGGGGGCGGACCCTTCAAGGCGGTGCTGGAAGAGCGCTTCGGTGCTGCCTTGGTGGAGCGGCTGGAGCAACGCCAGTTCAAGGGCAAGGCCGGCGAAAGCCTGCGCTTGGAGTGGCTGGGGACGACGCCGAGCGTGCTGCTCCTGGTGGGTCTCGGGGAACCGACCGAGTTCGGTCTCGACGGCGCCCGCCAGGCAGCGGCCAGCATCGCCAAGGCGGCCCAGGTCCAGGGATGCACCAGCCTCGGGATTGCCCTGCCGGTGGAGGGGCTGGAGCCCCAGGCGGCAGCGGCCGCCATCGCCCAGGCCGTGCGCCTCAGCCTGTTCAACGACCAGCGCTTCAAAAGCGACGCCGATCCCAAGCCCCTGCCCGACCTGGTGGAGCTGCTGGGCATCGCTGAGACCGGAGCCGACCTGCTGGGCGGCCTCGATGCCCTCTGCAGTGGCGTGGAGCTGGCTCGGGAACTGGTGGCGGCCCCTCCGAACAAGGTCACCCCCCAGGCCCTAGCCGATTGCGCCGCTGCCATCGCCAACGACTTTGGCCTGGAGCTGACGGTGCTGGAGCGCAGCGACTGCGCCGCGTTGGGCATGGGCGCCTACCTCGGAGTGGCCCAGGGTTCGGACCTGCCCCCCAAGTTCATCCATCTCACCTACAAGCCCCAGGGGGCGGTGCGCCGTCGGGTGGCCCTGGTGGGCAAGGGTCTCACCTTTGATTCCGGGGGCTACAACCTCAAGACGGCCGGCTCCCAGATCGAAATGATGAAGTATGACATGGGCGGGAGCGCCGCCGTGTTGGGGGCGGCCCGGGCGATCGGCCAGCTCCAGCCCGAGGGGGTGGAAGTGCATGTGATCGTGCCGGCCTGCGAAAACATGATCAGTGGCGGGGCGATTCACCCCGGCGACATCCTCACGGCCTCCAATGGCAAGACCATCGAGGTGAACAACACCGACGCCGAAGGACGCCTGGTGCTAGCCGATGCCCTTGTTTATGCCTGCGGCCTGGAGCCGGATGCGGTGGTGGATCTGGCCACCCTCACCGGGGCCTGTGTGATTGCCCTGGGCCATGACATTGCCGGGCTCTGGTCCCCCAGTGACGCCCTGGCTGGGGCCCTGGCCGCCGCGGCCAGCCAGGGGGGCGAGCAGGTCTGGCGCATGCCCCTGCAGGCCTCCTACCGGGAAGGGCTCAAGAGTGGCGTGGCCGACATGAAAAACACGGGCCCCCGCCCCGGCGGGTCGATTACCGGCGCCCTGTTCCTCAAGGAGTTCGTGGGCCCCGGCCTGGCCTGGGCCCACCTCGACATCGCCGGCACGGTCTGGAGCGACAAGGGTCGGGGCCTGGACCCGGCCGGTGCCACCGGCTTTGGCGTCCGCACCCTGGTGAACTGGGTGCTCGCTGGCGCTCCCGCCTAGGCTGGTTACCCCACAGCGCCCCTACCGCCCGATGGCCGTACGCAAGATCCGCTGGTTCGTGAAGGCCCAACTGGGGGTGTTGTTGCTGCCAGCGGGACTGTGCCTGTTCGGCAAGGCGGTGGAACGGCTAACCCTCCAGGCCATCGGCCAGAACCAAGGCCCCTGGGCCTGGTACGGGGCCCTCAGCCTGATTGCGATCACCGCCGGGGTGGGGCTCATGATCGAAAGCGGCCTATTGCGCGGCTATCCCAAGCAATAGGGCCCTGCCCCTAGGTGCAAGGGGATCGTTGGTGGGACCTTTGTTTTCGACATGGCGAGCAGCCCTGTCTTGGCCCATTCATGGCCCGTTCATGGCGAAGCCGCGAATGCCTGAGTGTGCATCACCCAGGCCTTTATCGCTGAACATTCAACCCTTGAGCTGGTCAGTATCAATCCGTTAATGATTGGAATGGTTGGGCTGATCAGCGAAAGCAGCGACCTAGCCAAAGCCCTCAGGCTGCCGTAGCCATCAATTTTCTGCGCTCGATCGGTTCTGGCTTGGGGGCCAACACCATCTCGGGGGATTCGAGCGCATGGATCTGCCAGCGGGACCGTTCACCGAACTGGGCCAGCAAGCGATCGAGGTCGTCGGCAGCCTGCTTCGGACTCTCGTAGGGACCGATATGGCGGGTCTGCAATCCGTCCCGGATCGTCAGCAGATACATACAAACACCTCTTTCAAGCCCTAATTAGGGTAGAGCCATTTTCAGCGGCAACCAGGGGCGGAAAACCGCTCCAAGACTGAAGAGTTCGCGACGAACACTCCCCGGTTCTTAAGCTTATCGTTCGATTTACCCCAAGGAATTGGGTGCTTTTGCCCAGCCAAGGTCAGGAAACGGCCAAAGCTGCTTAGCCGGCCCAGGCCTGGCTGGAGCGGGCCCGCTTGCCCCAGAGCTGGTCGAGTCTTTGGTCACGGCCGCAGGCCCAGCGGTAGTAGTTGTAGGACACCTTGTGGGTTTCGGCGTAGTTCTGGTGGTAGGCCTCAGCAGGCCAAAAGCGCGTTAGCGGCTTGAGCTGAACCTTGATCTCCGCAGGGGATCGCTTCAGCTCCTGGGCCGCTTGCTCCAGGCTGCGCCGGGCCTGGCTGGCCTGGCTATCGCCGGCGGTGAAAATCACCGGCCGATAGGAGGCGCCGCGATCACAGAACTGGCCGCCGCCATCGAGGGCATCGACATTGCGCCAGTACGCCCTCAGCAGGGTGGCGTAGCTGACCTGGCTGTCATCGAAGCGCACGCGCACCACCTCCTGGTGGCCCGTGCCCCCGGCCGAAACCTGTTTGTAGCTGGGATTGGCCAGCGGGCCGCCGCTGTAGCCACTCACGGCCTCCAGCACCCCCTTCACTTTGGCCAGGTCATGCTCCAGGCACCAGAAACAGCCACCGGCAAACACCGCCTCCTGGTCCGCAGCCTGGGCACCCAGGGGCGCGGCCAACAGCAACACAAGCATTAGGGCGAGCCGGAGCAGCGGTGTGGCGAACCCTTTCATCCGTGGGGTCCGCCAGCGGGAAGGCCAGACGCCGGTCCCATGGATCCGAAGGGAGCCAAGCCATGGCCTCCGATCTTGGGGTAGCCCCTGGGGAGGGATGGGCCGATGGACCTCCCCAAGCGCCCTGGGGGGCAGCACCAGCTCAGCAGGGACCAGATCGCCAGGGAATGGGGTCACTCAGCCGGGAGCAAGGCCATCCAGGATGGCGCAGGCGGCCCGGCCCGTGACCCCCGTCTCACCCAGCTCGTGGCGCAGGCGACCGTAGCCGTCCCTGATCCGTTGCCGCGCCGGGCCGGTGGGATCGAGCAAAGGCAGCGCCTCAGCCACGATCGCCTCCACCGTGAGGTCGTCCTGCAGCAGCTCACTGAGCAGCCGCTCCCCCAGCACCAGGTTGACCGGTGAGATGTGGTCGACCCGGAAATGGAGCAGGTGGCGCGCCAGCCAGGCGGTGGGCCGGCTGACCCGATAGCCCACCACCTGGGGCACGCCCCGCAGGGCCAGCTCCAGGTTCACCGTGCCCGATTTAGTGAGGGCCAGATCGGCGGCGGCGCAGAGGTCGGGCCGCAGGCGGTCAGCATCGGCCGCCGGCACCACCTGGGCGTCCAGACCCGCCTGGGCCAGCAGGGTTTCCAGCAGGGGTTCAAAGGCGGCCTGGCCGGCTGGCACCACCACCTTCAGGCCGGGGGTGCGGCGCTGCAATTCAGCAGCAGCAGCAGCCAGGGGCGGCACCAGGTAGCGCAGCTCCTGACTGCGGGAGGCGGGCAAGAGCAACAGGAGGCGCTCACCCTCGGCCAGACCCAGCCGCTGGCGGGCCCCCTCCCGATCCGGTAGTTCCGTCAGGGTGTCGAGCAGGGGGTGGCCCACCCAAAGCACATCGGCGCCCCGCTCGCCATAGAAGCGGGCCTCCTCCGGGAAGATCGCCAGGATCCGATCGGTGAAGCCCAGCAAACGCATGGTGCCGCCATCCCCAAGGCGGAAGGCCCATTCCTGGGGGGCGATGTAGTACTGGATGGGCACCTGGGGGAAGCGCTTCTTGATGCGCAAGCCCAGGTTGATGTTGGCCCCCATGTAGTCGATCAGCACCACCCCATCGGGGGGCATCTCATCGAGCCAACGATCCACCCGGCGCTGCAGGCGCAGGGTGGGCCAAACCAGGGGCAGGGCCTCCCATAGGCCAATGGCGCCCATGGGGGCCGTGTTGGCCAGCAGGCGGGCGCCGGCCCGCTCCATGCGTTCGCCGCCTAGGGCGACGATCTCAAGCTCGATGCCGCGGCGCTCAGCTTCTTTCCTGAGGGCCACCACCAGCAACCCCCCCTGCAGGTCACCGGATACCTCACCGGTGCTGATCAGCAGGCGCCTCATGAACGCTGGGCCGGCAAGGGGCCCCGGCGGCCGGGGCTGATCGAGGCCACGAGAAAGTCACACAGTTCCTGGGCGGCCGGCAGCAGTTCCTGGGCCTGAACCGCCACCAGGGCCTCGGCCAGGACCTGATCGCCGCGGTAGAGCTGGCTCCAGACCTCCTGCAGCTGGCGGGCTTCGGCGCCGCCATCCTTGGCGGCCAGGCCGCTGCGCTTGATGCCGATGCGGTTGAGGCCCCGCACCCGGCCGGGGTGGCCCTCCACCACGGAGAAGGGCGGCACATCACGGTCGATGCGGCTCATGCCGCCCACCATGGCCATGGTGCCGATGTGCACGAACTGGTGGATGCCGAGCACGCCGCCAATCACGGCCCGATCGCCGATCACCACATGGCCGGCCACCGCCACCCCATTGGCGATGACGATGCGATCACCCAGGTGGCAATTGTGGCCCAGGTGGCTATAGGCCATCAGCAGGTTGCTACTGCCGATGCGGGTCTGCTCGCCATCGGCCGTGGCCCGATTGATCGTGACGCACTCGCGGATGCTGTTGTCATCGCCGATCACCACCTCGGTGGGCGCACCGTTGTATTTGAGGTCCTGGGGTTCAAGGCCAATGCAGGCCCCGGGGAAAATCCGGTTGCGGCTGCCCATGCGCACCCGGCCATCGATCACCACATGGGGACCAATGCGGGTGCCAGAACCGATCGTCACCTCCGGACCGATCACGGCATAGGGGCCGATGTCCACACCAGCGCCCAGTTCGGCCTTGGGATCGACCACGGCGGTGGGATGGATCCGCGTCTGGACAGGGGCGCCATCCATGGTGGAAGGGGCAGTGGAGGGGGCGGTTGAACTGGTCATGCCGTCAGTCCACCAGGGAGAACATCAGCTCCCCAGAACAGACCAGTTCACCCTCCACGGTGGCTTGGGCCCTTACTTTGCCAAACCGCTTCCGCTTGATGCTGATCAGTTCGCAACGAATCCGCAATTGGTCGCCCGGCACCACCGGCCGGCGAAAGCGCACGCCATCGATTCCGGCGAACACAAACAGCCCCTTGGGCAGGTCGGGCATCTGGGTAACGATCAGGCCACCCACCTGGGCCATGGCCTCCACGATCAACACCCCCGGCATCAGGGGCCGCCCGGGGAAATGGCCCTGGAACTGGGGCTCATTGAAGGTGACGTTCTTGATCGCCTCGGCGCTCTTGCCGGGTTCGTAGGCGATCACCCGATCCACCAGGGCAAAGGGATAGCGGTGGGGCAGCAGCCCAAGAATCTGCTCGCAGGTGAGCACGGCACCTGACTGGCCAGTGGCAGGGTCCGCTTGGGCCCCGGGCTCAGAAGCCAGGGCCACGGCCGTGGTCCCCTCCCCTGCAATGGTCCCGGCCCCAGGGCCAATGGTCACGGCTCCAGGGCCAATGGTCCCGGCCCCAGGGCCAAGGTCCCCAGACGCCAATGGGCTGGAGGAGCCAGGCGCTGGAACCAGGGCCTGGGCGGCGGAATCGGTCAAGGGCATCAGTGGTCGGGGGAACTGGGGCGAAGGCGGGCCAGGGCGGCGGCTAGGGCGGTGTGGAGCCCATGGGAGCCCCGGTAGGCGAACACCTGGGCCTGGGGTAACCCCACCAGGGCCAGATCCCCCAGCAAGTCCAGGAGCTTATGGCGCACCGGTTCATCGTCAAAACGCAGCGGCGGGTTGAGCCAGTGGTCGCCATCGCAAACCAGGGCGTTATCAAGGCCGCCTCCTTGGATCAGGCCGGCAGCACGAAGCTGCTCGATCTGGTCGCGGAAACCGAAGGTGCGGGCCGGCGCGATCTGCTCGACAAAGGCCTGGGGGGTGAGCTCCAGGCTGAAGACCTGCTGGCCGATCGCGGGCTGGTGAAAGGCAATGGCGGCGCTGAGTCGGGGCCGATCACTGGGCAAGGCCGTGGCGAAACTCTGGCCCTGCTGCAGGGTGATCGGGCCATCGAGGACCTGTAACGCCGCCCGGGGGCCGAGCTGTTGGAGGCCGGCGGCGGCGATCGCCTCCACCCAGGGCAGGGCCGAGCCATCCAGCAGGGGAATTTCATGGCCCTCCACCAGGATCGTCACCTGGCTCAGGCCCACCCCCGCCAGGGCGGCGAGCAGATGCTCAACGGTGGCCAGGCGGCGTTGGTCGATCTGCAGGGCGGTGCAGAGCTGGGTGTCGGCCACCTGGGCCGGATCGAGTAGCCGCAGGGAGCGATCAGTCCCATCGAGCCAGCCGATGCGGAAGCCCGGTCGCTCAGCCGGCTCCAGGCGCACCCGGGCTGGGCTGCCGCTGTGCAGGCCAATTCCCTTGATTTCGAGCGGCGCGGCCAGGGTGTGGGCCGAGCCGTAATCCTCAGGCCAAACAGTCACTAGAACTTCCAGCCCACGCCCAGGTTGAAGCGCCAATTGCTGGTGAAATCCTGGCTGGCCACCTCCAGGCGCAGGGGGCCCACCGGAGTGGAGAGAATGATCCCGGTGCCCACCGAGAAGCCTGATCCGGGCTTACCCAGAACCCCGCCGGGGTTGCCCGGCACATTGCCCTGGGTACCGAAAGCACTACCAGCATCGACAAACAGCTCGCCGCTAATGATGCTGAACAGGGGGAAGCGGTATTCGAGCGTGGCTTCGCCGTAGCTGGTACCCACGCCCATGTTGCAGTCGTAGAAGCCGCGCACGGAGTTGGAGCCACCCAAACAGAAGGCCTCATAGGGCGGAATCGTGCCCACGTTGGCTCCGGCGGAGACCTGGAAAGCCAGGGCCTGCTTGCAATCAGCGGCTTGTCCCTTTTTCGGGCGGCAACCCTTATAAACCCGCAGCCAATTCACGGGGTAGTACTGGGTGTAACTGGCCCGCACCCGGTTAAAGGTGGGCGAATCCGGGCCCACGGAAACAAATTGCTCGGTACCGAGGCTAAGGAAATTACCGGCAGTGGGGTTGCGAGGATCGTTGAGGGTGTTGCGGGTTGCAGCAAAACGCACACCAAAGAGTTGGTTGCTATTGGCGCAGTTGTAGGCAATGCAAATCACATTGCTGGTGGTGGTGCTGCCGCCGTTGAAGTTGGTGGTGGCCACGCCGTAGGGCATGGTCTGACCGGTGAAATTCATGGGCGTGGCTTCCTGAATACTCAGGCCCATCACCAGGCTCCAGGGCGCCTTCTTGAAGGGGTTGCCGCCGTTGAGGGGCCGCACCAACTGAAGGTTGCCGCCAACCCGCTGAATGGCAATCAGGTTGCCATCCAGGGCAAACCAATTGTTATTGACGCCATTCACTCCAAAGGCAGGATTATTGGCATTAGCGGCCCTTGCCGCCCCAACCGAATTATAAGTTACGCCAGCAGGGTTATTCCCAGAATAAATATTGTAGGCCGATGCGGTCGAGGGAGCACTGTAGAAGCCATCAGAAACACTCGAAACCGTATTGAAGCTGCCGTTGCTCTGGCTCTGGAAGATCTGGGGAACTTCACGGCTAAGGAAGATGCGAGCCCTAAAGGCGGTGCGATATTTATCTCCCTTGATCCAGGGATCGGTGAAGGAGATATCAGCCAAGCCGCCGTATTGGCCGTAGGTGAAGTTGAATGTGGTATCCCAGGCCCGGCCCCCCAGGTTGCTGTCCGACAACTGCACCTGGCCGAACACACCCTGGCTCTGGCTATAGCCCAAGCCACCCGAGAGGGAACCGGTGGACTGCTCGGTGATGCCCAGCACCACCGTCACCGTGCCAGGGCTCTCTGGCAGGGGCTTGAGGGTCACCTTGACGTCACCAAACAGGCCGGTGCCGTAAAGGCGCTTGATGTCTTCTTCGAGGCGTCTGCGGTTAAAGCTGTCACCGGGCTTGGTGGCCAATTCCCGGGTCACCACCCAGAGCTTGGTTTTGCCCTTGATCGGCTGGCCCTTGGCGTTGGTGGGGGAGCCCTCCTTATCCACGAACTGGATCTCGACGCCGGCCACGGTGCCTTCCCGCACCGTCAGTTGCACGACACCTTGGGGGGTCACCTTGGAGGGACCTGTCACCCGGGCCAAGGAATAGCCCTGGTCGCTGTACCACTTCTGCAGGTCTTGAAGGCGGCCCTGCAAGGTATTGAGGTTAAGGGTCTTGCCGTAGTCGGAGGCGAAGGTATCGGGAATCAGGGTGGCGGGCAGCTTGGCCTTGCCCCCCTCCAGCTCCACCTTGGTGAGCACCGGATTGGGCTCGACTGTCACCAGAAGCCGCACCCCCAGCGGCCCGTCCTGGGGCTGGATGCGCACATCGGCGAACCAGCCGCTGGCATAGATGGCGGAGAGGTCGTTGCGGAGCTCACTGCGGGTCACCTGGGTGCCCGGCCGGGTCGCCATGGAGTCGTAGACGGCCAGTTCGAGCCGCTCCCGTTCCGGGTGCTGCTCGAGCCCCTTCACGACCACTTCACTGATCAGCACCTTGGGTTCGCTTGGAGCCCCGGACTCGGGCGCCTGGCTGGCGGCGGGAGCAGCCGGCGCTGGAGTGGTAGCGGGTTTAGCCACCCCAGGCTTGGCAACTGCTGACTTGGGGGCTCCGGGCTGGACCTTGGGCGTAGCCGCCGCGGGGGCGTTCAGCGGTTTGACCGTGGGGCTTGGCGCAGCCGCTGGGGGGCTGGCTGGGGCGGCCTGGGAAGGGGAAGCGGCGCCCGTTGCCGCCTGGCCCGGACTCACCAGGCTCGCAGCCAGCAGGGGCAGGCTCGCGGCGAGTCCCAGGGGGCCGCCGAAGCGGTTGGGACGGTTCCTGCCGTGAAGGAGGCCTGCCATGGGAGTGGGGAGAGTGCGGCGATGCCGCAAAGTTCCGCCGACCTTACCTGTAGGGGCGGGGTTCTGGGCAGGCCCCTTGGACCCGTTTGCAGACCTCCCCGTAGGCCTCGACCACACCGCCGAGGTCCTGGCGGAATCGATCCTTGTCCAAAATCCGCTCACTGGCATCGGCGACCTGGGTGTTCCAGAGCCGGCAGGTGTCGGGGCTGATTTCATCGGCCAGCAACAGTTCACCGCTGGCGCTGAAGCCCAACTCGATCTTGAAATCGACCAGCTCCAGCTCCAGGCCCGCAAAAAACGGACGCAGCACCCCATTCACCTGGCGGGCGATCGCTTCGAGGCGCTGGCGCTGCTCTGGGGTGAGCAGGCCCAGCCGTTCCAGCCGCGCCTCGCTCAAGAAGGGATCGCCAAGGGAATCGTCCTTGTAATACAGGTCCAAGAGGGGCGGCTCCAGGGCCGCGCCCGGGGCGACCGGCAACTGCTTGCACAGGGAGCCAGCAGCCACGTTGCGGATCACCACCTCCACCGGCACGATCTGAACGGGCCGCACCAACATCCAGTTGCTGCCCTCCACCCCCAGGTAGTGGGTGGGCACCCCCTGGCGCTCGAGCAGCTCAAACAACAGGGCCGAGATCCGGCAATTGAGGGCCCCCTTACCGGCCAGTTGGGCCTTCTTGAGGGCATTGAAGGCGGTGGCGTCGTCCTTGAACTCCACCGCCACCAGATCGCTCTGGTCAGTTTGGAAGACCCGCTTGGCCTTGCCCTCATGGAGCAGGGGCCCGAGGCTGTAGCTGGTCATGGCTGGCTGGTCACGGATGGGGATGGGGCTGGGGCTGGAGCTTGGGCTGGCTGGTCCGGGTAGGCGAACCAGGCTGGGCTGAAGGGCCAGGGACGGTCAAGGCCGGGAGGCGGCATGGCCGCCGCTCCCCCGGGGAGAGCGCAACTGCTGCTCCAGTTGTTGCTGGCGGTCCAGCCCCAGGGAATCCTGGCGCCCCCCCGCCTGGCGGCCTAAGGCCTGACGTCCTAACTGCCATTCACCGTAGGCATCGTCAATCCGCCTGCTGAGGCGGAGGAACCGCTCGCTGGGCTGTTCCGCGTTGGCGCCGGCGGCCAGCAGCAGGGCCCGTTGGTCACGGAGTAGCTCCGCCGCCAGGCCCCAGGCCCCGGCGGCGGCCGCCTGATCGAGGGCCGTTTCGAGCAACTGGTTGCGCTGCTGCAAGGGCAGACCCACCAGTAGGGCCGCTGCCCGCTGCAGCCGCTCGGCGCCGGGCTGGCCCTCCTGGCGGGCCGCCAGCAGGGCCGCCGCCGCCTGCCGGTCCTCGCCCAACGCCACCAGGTGGTCGGCGAGCACCTCTAGGGCGGGCCGGCTGACCCGGCTGCCATCCCGGCGCACCAGCAGGGTGAGCAGCTGGCCATCGAGGCTGGCTAGGCGGCCCTCGGCCAAGCGCAACAGGGCCTCAGCCGCCAGGCGGTGGTGGAGCCCGGCCTCGGCCGCCCGCCATTGGGCCAGCAACCAGAGCCTGCGCTCGCGACCGGGGGCCGGCCCGTAGCGGTTGAGCACGTTGAGGGCGTCGTCGGGGGCGCGGCAGGTCACCAGGGCCTCGGCATTGGTCAGCACCACCGCCAGGGGCTGGGGTGCCGGCTTGACCGCCAGCAGGCGCAGCCGCAAAGCCCGCAGGGACGCCCCCTGGTCGGCCCGGGCGGCCTGGAGGCAGGCCTGGTTCAGGAGGGCCAGGTCGCTGCTGGCCAGGACCCTGGCGAGGGCTAGCTCTGGCGATTCCCCCGGTGCCGGTTGGGCCGCAGGCGATGGTGGGGAAGCCTGGGAAGCGGCCGACTGGGCTGTCAGCAACTGGGCTGTCAGCAACTGGGCAACGGTTGCATGGGCAGCTGCAGATGACTGGCTAGCCACCGATGACTGGGCAGCCGCCGATCGGGGCACCGCCAGGCCCACCAGCAGGGCCGGCACCAACAGGCCCCGCCCCAGGCCAGCCAGCGGCGAGTGACGGCGCACCGGCGAGTAAAGAGGATGGGGCACGGCGAAGCCTCCACGCGGCGTCAACCTAGGGGAGGCCGCCCTCGCCCCCATCCCTTGATCCGGCTGCCATGTCCGACCCGGCGACCTTGCTAAGCCCTGAGCGTGTGCTCGTGGTGGGGGGCGGCGGCCGCGAAAATGCCCTCGCCTGGGCCCTGGCCCGCAGCCAGGGTGTGGCCGCGGTGTGGGTGGCCCCGGGCAATGGCGGCACGGCCGACATCTCCGGCTGTCACCAGCTGGTAATCGCCGAATCCGACACCGAAGGCTTGCTGGCGGCCTGCAGGACCCACGCCATCGACCTGGTGGTGGTGGGCCCGGAAACCCCCCTGGCGGCGGGACTGGGGGACCAACTGCGGGCCGCCGGGGTGGCCGTGTTTGGCCCCGGGGCCGATGGGGCCCAGCTGGAAGCCAGCAAGCAATGGGCCAAGGCCCTGATGGTGGAGGCCGCCATCCCCACCGCCGGCTACTGGCCGGCCAGCAGCCGGGAGGAGGCCCTGGCCATCCTCGAAGCCCAGAACCGGCCGCTGGTGGTCAAAGCTGACGGCCTAGCGGCGGGCAAGGGGGTCACGGTGGCCGAGAGCCTGGCGGAGGCTAGAGCCGCCATTGAGGAGATTTTTGCGGGGCGCTTTGGCGGCGCCGGCGCCAGCCTGGTGCTGGAGGAATGCACCGCAGGCCCGGAGGTGTCGGTGTTTGCCCTCTGCGACGGCGAACGGATGGTGCTGCTGCCCCCCGCCCAGGACCACAAACGCATCGGCGAAGGCGACACCGGGCCCAACACCGGCGGGATGGGGGCCTATGCCCCGGCGCCCCTGCTGGACGCTGCAGGCATGGACGCCGTACGCCAGCAGGTGCTCGAGCCCACCCTGGCGGCCCTGAAGGCCCGCGGCATTGACTACCGGGGCGTGATCTACGCCGGCCTGATGCTGACGCCCTCAGGGATCAGCGTGATCGAGTTCAACTGCCGCTTCGGGGATCCGGAGTGCGAAACCCTGATGCCCCTGCTCGGCCCGGAACTGGCCCAGGTGCTCCTCGCCTGCGCCCTTGGCCGGCTAGACGTGGCGCCGACGCTAACGATCGCGCCCCGCTGCAGTGCCTGCGTGATCGCCGCCGCCGGGGGCTATCCAGGCGAGGTGCGCCGCGGTGACCGGATTGAAAGCAGCCTGGAGAGCAGCGCCAGCCTGCAGCTCTTTCACGCCGGCAGCCAACGGCTGGCCGATGGCAGCACGGTGACCAGTGGCGGGCGGGTGCTGGCGGTGGTGGCCCAGGGCGACGACTTTGACGCCGCCTTTGCGGCCGCCTATGGGGGCCTGGCCCAGGTGCACTTTGAGGGGATCACCTACCGGCGCGACATTGGTCACCAGGTGCGGCGTTCCTAGGCTGATGCCCCTTAATCCCCGCGGCAGCCAGCCCTCGCCCGTGTCCGCCCCAAGCCAGAGCGTCGTTGCCCCAGGGGCGACAACCCTGACCACGCCTACTCCAATGGCCATGCCCGCGGGCAATCCATCGCGCTCCTGGTGGGAGGGCTTGCGGCGCTGGTGGGCCGAATTCAGCCTGCAAACCAAGCTCCTGGCCGTGGCCACCCTGGTGGTGAGCCTGATGATGACCGGGCTCACCTTTTTTGCGTTGAACGGCATCCAGACGGATGTGCGCATGAGCGACACCCGCTATGCCCGGGACCTGGGCCTGCTGCTCTCCGCCAACGTCACGCCCCTGGTGGCCGAAGGCAACGACCGGGAACTGGCCGCCGTGGCCGAACGGTTCTGGCGCTCCAGCCGCAGCCTTCGCTACATCTTCTTCGCCGATCCCGAGGGCCTGATCTACCTGGGCATCCCGATCAGCGGCAGCCAAGGGGGCAGTGAGCTGCTGCTCAGCCGCCGCTTGGAAATGCCCGCGGACCTGGCTAAACGGCCCCAGAGCCCCTTGGTGCGCCAACACCTGAGCCCCGATGGCCAGGTCACCGATGTGTTCGTGCCGATGGTCAGCAACGGCCAGTACCTGGGCGTGCTGGCCCTGGGCATCAACCCGAATGAGGCGGTCCTCGCCAGTGCGGCCCTGACCCGGGAGGTAACCGTGGCGGTGTTCATCTCGATCTGGGTCTTGGTGATCCTCGGTTCGGTGTTTAACGCCCTCACGATCACCCAGCCGGTGAAGGAATTGCTGCGGGGGGTTGGTTTGATTGCCGGCGGCGACTTCGGCGCCCGCATTGCCCTGCCCGTGGGCGGGGAACTGGGCGAATTACTGAATGGCTTCAATGCCATGGCCTCCCAATTAGAGGCCTACAACGAAGCCAACATCGAGGAACTCACCGCCGCCCAGGTGAAACAACAAACCCTGATTGCCACCATGGCCGATGGGGCCTTACTACTCGATGGGGCCGGAAAAATTGTGCTGGTGAACCCCACGGCCCGGCGCCTGTTCCGCTGGGAGGGGCGCAACCTGGAGGGCAGTGAGCTCTGCGAAGCCCTCCCAGCCCTCTTGGCCCTGGAGCTGCAGCCCCAACTCGATGCCGTGCAGGACGGCGCCAAAGACAGCACGGATTTACGCATCGAGCTGGGCGAACCCGCCCGCACCCTGCGGATCGTGCTGCAGTCGGTGCGCGACGCCAGTGGCGAAAGCCTCAAGGGCATTGCCGTCACGGTGCAGGACCTCACCCGGGAGGTGGAGCTCAATGCAGCCCAGAGCCGCTTTATCAGCAACGTCTCCCACGAGCTGCGCACGCCGCTGTTCAACATCAAAAGCTATGTGGAAACGCTCCACGACCTGCGCGATCAACTCAGTGAGGCCGAACAGCAGGAATTTCTGGCGATCGCCAACGCCGAAACCGACCGGCTCACCCGGTTAGTGAACGATGTGCTCGATCTCTCCAGGCTCGAATCGGACCGCATCTGGACCCTCGAGCCGGTGGAGTTGCCCCCCGCCATCGAACAAACCTTACGCAACTATCGCCTCAATGCCGATGATAAGGGGGTGAAACTGGTGATGGATGTTGATAGCAACTTGCCGCGGGTGCGCGGCAACTGGGACCTACTGCTGCAGGTGCTCGACAACCTGGTGGGCAATGGCCTCAAGTTCACCGCCGCCGGAGGCCAACTGATGATGCGGGTCTATCTCTGGCCCGACACCTGCCTGCTGGATCCCAGCACGGCCCCCCAGGACGACAGCCCCACCTGCGAACTGAGTTCACCCCTGCCGCGGCTGCGGGTGGAAATCGCCGATACGGGCTCGGGCATTTCCCTCGATGACCAGAGCCGCATCTTTGAGCGCTTCTATCGGGTCGAGAATGCCGTGCACACGGAAGTGGGCACGGGCCTGGGCCTCTCGATTGTGCGCGGCATTCTCGAAAAACACGCCAGTCGCATCCAGATGGCCAGCGAACCGGGCTGCGGCACCACCTTCTGGTTCGACCTCCCCCTTGAGCAGGCCGATAGCGACGAGCTCTTGATCACCAGCGAACGCCGCCGCCAAGACCCGGGCAACCGGCTGCTGGAAGCGGCCTGAAGGGAAGGGGCCCAGCGGGGGGGGCCAAACCCAAGTTTGAGGAGCCCAAAAGGCCCGGTTGACGCGTCAAAAACCTAGAAAGAGAAGCGAGGGGTAGGCGAGCAGGCTGGCTGCCCGCTCAGCCCCAGCTCAAGCGTCTTCGCTGGCCACACCGCGGGCGATGCGGGCCAGTTCGCTGCGTTCGTCGGTGTTAATGCGGTGGGGCACACCGCTGATGATGCGCTCGAAATTGGAGAAGGAATCCTTGATCTCGGGGCCGTTGCCGGTGATCACAAACTCGCGTATCCCCTTGTCGTGCCAGGAGCCACGCATCTTGAACACATTGAGGGCCCGGGCCATTTCACCGCGAATCTCCACGTATTGGAGCAGCAGGATCGTGTCGGTGATCGTGGAGATGTGGGAATCGGTGATCGAGTGGCTGCCCATGAACTCCTCAGAGGTGTTCGTGAAGAAGCCGGCGATTTCCTCCTGCTTGGCGTAGCCCGTGACCCCAATCACAAACTGGCGGAAGGCATTGTGGCTAACGCCCCGGGCCAGGGCTGAGAGCGAATCGATGGCCATGCGCGAGGGCTTGAATTCACCGATCTCGGTTTTGATGATCTGGAGGTGATCTTCGAGGCCAGTGGATTCGGGGTAGGCACAGATGATCTTGAGCAGGCCATCACGCTCCATCTGCTCAAAATCAATGCCCCAGCTGGTGGCATTGCGCAACAACTGGGCCCGGGATTCCTCATAGGCAAACAGGATCGCCCGCTCCTTATTGGCGCAGGCGTTCTCCACAAACTTGCTAACCAACAGGGTTTTGCCCGTGCCGGTGGCACCGGTGGCCAGGATGATCGAATCCTTGAAGAAGCCGCCGCCGCACATCTCATCGAGCCGGGGCACGCCCGAACTGACCCGCACATTCGAGGAGCGCTGGGTGAGCCGCATGGCGCCCAGGGGGAAGATGCTGATGCCATGGGCGCCCATGGTGAAGGGGAACTCCCCTTTCATGTGGGTAGTGCCGCGCAGCTTGAGGATTTCAACGGTGCGACGGCGCCGCTCCCCTTCAAGCACATTGCGCAGAATCACCACGTTATCGGACACAAATTCCTCCACGCCGTAACGGGCGATCGGGCCATATTCATCAATGCGCTCGGTGGTCATCACCGTGGTGACACCGATTTCCTTGAGCCTGGCAATCAGGCGGAAGATTTCGCGGCGCACCACCGAAACGGCATCGTATTGCTGGAACACGGCCGTGATCGAATCGATCGCCACCCGCTTAGCCTTATATTTGCGAATCGCGTAGTTGATGCGCTCAATCAGACCGGAAAGATCAAAGCTTCCCGCCACATCCTGGCCGTCGGGATCGGGTGAAGCATCCAAGATAAAAAGCTTATCCTGCTCCACCATCTCCTGGAGGTTCCAGCCAAAACTGGAGGCATTGCGCAAGATATCGAGGGGCGATTCCTCAAAGGTGACAAAAATGCCAGCCTCATCAAACTGGCGAATCCCGTTGCAAAGGAAATTCAGCGAGAACACCGTTTTACCCGTGCCCGAGGTGCCACTGATCAGGGTGGAGCGACCGATTGGCAGGCCGCCATGGCACACATCATCGAAGCCCTCAATCCCCGTGGGAAGCTTCTGCACCTGCATCAAGGTGGAACCGGAGCTGGTGGAACTGGAATCCTGCATGGAACGGGAAGGGCTCAAAAAGGCAAACGGGAGGACTGTTTAATCAGGGCGGGAGCCCGCTCAAGCTTCAGAAGGACTCAAGCGGCGGCGGCATGGCCGTTGAAGTCCGATCGGGGGCCCCTGGCTGGGCAGCACTGGCAAGGGCCGGATCGGCGCTGCTCAAGGGCGAGCCAAGGGCCTGCCGCTCGCCAGGGTGGATTACATCAGCTCCGAACCCGGCCGAATTCAGATCAGAAGAGTCCAGCTCATCGGAACCGCCAAAATCCTCTTCGCTGAGCTCATCATAAAGAAGATCGAGACCAATCAAGACCTTTTCTCGATCGGATAAATCACCAATAATGCGCCGAACCGGCGGGGGCAAAATCTTCGCCAGGGTGGGAGTGGCCAGGATTTTATCCTCCTCTGCAAGCTGGGGATTTTGCAGAACATCGATCACCTTCAAGGCATAAACGCCCTGAAATTCCGTGTCTAAAATATTGCGCAGGGTCTTGAGGGCCCGCATCGAATTGGCCGTGTTGCCGGCCACGTAGAGCTTGAGGATGTAGGTCTTGCGGGGCGCCATCAACCCACCTCCTGGGCGAAGGCCCTGGCATCCAGGCGAGGAGCCTGGGAGGTGAGCAGGGGTCCATCGGGGGGAACCGAGCGTCGATACATCTCGCAGAGATGGGCCATCACATCAAGCAGGGCTAGGCGGTAGTCCTGCAGAAAGTCGTTCTTGTGCCCCTCCAGCTTGAGCTGCTTCCAGAAACTGTCAATCAAATTCATGTGGATCTCCACAGCTTTGGTAATGGGCAGGTCACTGAAAAAGGCCGTATGCACAAAACTCTCCAGGGCCTGGTTGGCCGCTGCCGGGTCGCGGAAGTAGCTGATCAGCAGGTCCCGGTAGGTGCGCTCCAGGGAGGCGAGCAACTCCTGGCGCTCCTGGGGGGCCAGGTGGCGTAGGAAGCGGGAGGGGTCCCGTTTGTAAAAAACCCCCAGGTAGCCGAGGCGTTCCCTCAGCCGATTGGGCAGGCGCCAGCGCTCCGAAGGCGCCGGCGAGCCCGGTTGGCCGCTGCTGCCAGCCTCAGGGCCGTTGCTGGCGGCCGAGAGACCCCGGCGCAGGAAACGGGAGACGGCCGCATCAATGCTGTAGGTGAGCTGCTCCAGCTGGTCGCCGGGCAAGTGAACCTCCACCTCGTGATAGTCGATGCGGCCGCTGACATCGCCGACCACCACGGCCGGCAGCAGCAGGCCCTTGCGAATCAGCCCCTCGAGCTGGTTGCGGGAGAAGGCCCCTTGCTGCAGCAACACCACATCAAACGCCTCGCGCCGCCGCTCCAAGGCGCCGAGGGGATCGGCCTGGGAGCCCAGGTCTTCGAGCTCATAGCGACCGCCCTTGAGACACTGGCCACAGGCCAGCAGCAGCCTCGGGTCACAGAGCAGGGAGGCGATGGTGAGAGCCGGCTGGGACATCGGCGCCGCGATCGGGCCCTGAACGACCCAGATAGTGTTGACGATTGGGCCCCAAAAAGGGCAGGATCCTTGTTTGTCTTTCGATTGCCGTGCGGCAGGCCGAATGACGGGATCCCCAACCCATGGCCTGAATTCCAGGCTGGGAGCTGGGAAACCCCGTCAGCCTGTCCATGCCCGAGTCCGCCATGACCCCATCCCAGACCAGCCCCGCCCCAGCCGCCGAGGCGGACTCCCCCACCAGCAGCGGCCCCTACGCCATCGTTGAGGCCTCCGGCCAGCAGTTCTGGGTCCAGCCCAACCGCTACTACGACCTCGACCGGATCAACGCCGAAGTTGACAGCACCGTGACCCTGGAGAACGTGCTGCTGGTGAAGGACGCCAAGGGCGCCACCTTGGGCCACCCCTTCATCGCGGGCGCCACGGTGGAGCTCAAGGTGATGGCCCACCGCCGCGGGCCCAAGATCATTGTCTATAAAATGAAGCCGAAGAAGAAAACCCGCCGCAAAAACGGCCACCGCCAGGAGCTCACCCGGGTGATGGTGCAGTCGATCACCGTGGCTGGTAAGGCCCTGGCCTGAGGGCTGGCCGGCTCAGGTCTCCTGATCGATCGCCGATCGGCTGGCCCTAGCCCCTATCTGTTCCTAGTTCCCTTCGTTCTTCCCCCTTTTCCCCACCATGGCCCATAAGAAAGGCACAGGCTCCACACGCAACGGCCGCGACTCCAATTCCAAGCGCCTGGGCGTGAAGCGCTACGGCGGCGAGGTCGTGACCGCCGGCTCGATCCTGATCCGCCAGCGCGGCACCTCGGTGCTGCCCGGCGACAACGTGGGCCGCGGCTCCGATGACACCCTGTTTGCCCTCGTGGATGGCGTCGTGAACTTCGATTCGATCACCCGCAACCTGCGCAACCGCAAGCGCATCAACGTCGCCGTTGCCTGAACCAGCCCCAGGCTGGCTGCCAGACAGGCAAGGTCAGGGCCCGGCGCCCTGGCCTTTTTTTGTGGCTAGCTGCCCCGGGCTAGTGTCCTCAGGCGGGCGCCTGGAGCCGGTAGGCCCGGGTGGTGATCAGGTAGGGGTGAAACACCTCAAGGAAACGCCGCTGCAAGGTGGTGAAAAAGCGATTCACTAGGCCTTCGTCATCGAAGTGGAAGGGGTACTCGCCGTTAAAGCCCTTGAAGAAATACCAGTTCAACAGGGCCACGCCCGAGCCCGTGAGACGGCCGGCAAAAATCTCCAGCTGGGCGGCGGGATCGCCCAGATGTTCGAGCACATCGAGGCACACGATCGTGTCGAACTGCGCCGGTAGGGCCGGATCTTCGAGGTCGCGGAAGCAGCGCAATTTGGCAGCCAGGCCCAGGGCCTCGGCCCGGGCCGCCACAAAGGCGCGGTTGTGGGGGTTGAGGTCCACGAACCAGACCTGCTCCACCTGGGGCAGGGCGGCCGCCGCCAGGGCATGGCTGCCGATACCTCCACCGAAATCAAGCACCTGGCCGCGGGCGAAACGCGCCTGCAGGCGCAGGGTGTCGGCGATGTAGTCGGCGCTGCCCAGATGCCAGGCGGCCAGCTCAATCAGGTGGGCCGTGCCGACGGTGTCTTCGTAGAAGCGGGTGGCATCGGCCGGATCGAAGGCCTGCTGCACCGCCCCCGGATGCAGGGCCGCCAGCTGGGCCGTGGCCTGGGGCAACAGGGCCTCCAGGGCGGCGCCATCCAGCTGCAGGAACGGGGCGAGCTGGGCCTTGAGCGCGAAGCCATCGGCGAGGAAACCCTCCACGTCCAGGCGGGGCAGGGGGGCGACAAGGGCGGCACTGGTGGCGCCCGAACTGGGATACAGACTCATGGGGCCACCGTAAATCGCTCGGGGGATCCGGGGGCTTCCGGTTGCAGCCGCCAGGGGGGTCCCCAGGCGGGAAAGCCAGGCTCCACCAGGCCCCTGGTGGAGCGCAAGGGCTGGCCAGATGCAACAGTGCCTGTTCTTGCTCCATGGCCAGCGCCGATGCCGCCCGAGTCCCCAGCGGTTGCAAGCCCGGCCGCTAAGGCGCCAAGCGCCGCTGAACTCTGCGGCTTCCTGGTGCTCGACAAGCCCGCCGGGCTCACCTCCCATGGCTGCGTCGCCCAGGTGCGGCGCGCCTATGGCCTCAAGCGGGTGGGCCATGGCGGCACCCTCGATCCGGCCGTGACCGGGGTGCTGCCGATCGCCCTGGGGGGCGCCACCCGCCTGCTGCCCTACCTCACGGGCGACAAGCGTTACCGGGGGGTGGTTCGCCTGGGCCTGCGCACCAGCAGCGATGACCTCAGCGGCGAGGAGCTGGAAGGGCGGCCCGTGCCCCCCCTGGGTCCAGGGGAGCTTGAGATGGCCCTGGCGCCCTTCCGGGGGACGATCCAGCAACGGCCTCCCAACGTGTCGGCGGTGCACGTGGATGGCGAGCGGGCCTACAAGCGGGCCCGCCGCGGCGAGGAGCTCAACCTGGCCAGCAAAACGGTGACGATCCGCGAGCTCCACCTATTGGGCTGGGACCCCGAACGGGCCGAACTGGAGCTGGAGGTGGCCTGCACAGCTGGCACCTACATCCGCTCCCTGGCCCGGGACCTGGGCGAAGCCCTCGGCTGTGGGGGCTGCCTGGCCCAACTGCGCCGCACCGCAGCCCTGGGCTTTGGGCTGGAGCAATGCGTGCCCCTGGAGCGGCTTCAGCAGGCGCCGCCGCCCGAGTTGCTCGATCCCCTGGTGGTGCTGGGCCACCTCGACCGCCACCAACTCGCAGGCGAAGCCGAGTTGGCCAGCTGGCGCTGTGGCCGCAGCCTCGAGGCGTGTCTAGCGCTCCCAGACGGCACGGCCGTGGTGGTGGTGGGCCCCGATGGCAGCCTGGCGGGCATGGCCCAGGCCCAGGCCGGCGGCCGCCTCCAGCCCAAACTGGTGCTGCAGGCCAACGGCTAGGGCCGAGTCCCCACTCCAGCCCAGTCCCCACAGCAGCCCAGTCCACTCCCCAACCCTGTTCGTTCCCAGCCCCCGCTCCCATGGCCGGCCACAGCAAATGGGCCCAGATCAAACGCAGTAAGGCGGTGGTGGATGCCAAACGGGGCGCCCTCTTTACCCGGCTGGGGCGGGAAATCACGGTGGCGGCCCGGGGCGGCAGCGATCCAGCGGCCAATTTCCAGCTGCGCACGGCGATTGAGAAGGCCAAGGCAGCCGCCATGCCGAGCGGCAACATTGAGCGGGCGATCGCCAAGGGCTCTGGCCAGGGCAGCGGCGCCAACGACCAGTTCGAGGCGGTGCGCTACGAGGGCTACGGCCCCGGCGGCATCGCCATCCTGATTGAGGCCTTCACGGACAACCGCAACCGTAGCGCCGCCGAACTACGCCTGGCCTTCAACAAAAACGGCGGCAACCTGGGCGAAACCGGCTGCGTGGGCTATCTGTTCGAGCACTTGGGCGTGGTGCGCCTGGGGCCGGCCAACCCCTTGAGCAGCGCCGAGCCGGGTGCCAAGGCCACTGGCAACGACGGCTCCCGGTCAAAAGCATCAGCTCCAGGGACGAGTCCAACCGGCTGGCTCGATGAAGACGCCCTGCTGGAAGACCTCTTGGCCCTCGAAGACCTGGGCGGCCCAGCCGTTCTCAATTACGACTTGGACGGCGACCCCGGCCAGCGCAGCGGCGCTGATCTGGTGACGGCCTACGCCGACCTGGAGGCCCTGCAGGACGAGCTGAGATCCAGGGGCTGGCCCGTGGCCAGCTGGGAGCACCGCTGGATCGCCCAGACCAGCTGCCGGGTCAGCGATTCGAAAGTGCTGGGCAGCTGCCTGAACTTGTTGGATGCCCTGGAAGAGTTGGACGACGTGCGCAGTGTGACGACGAATCTGGAGGCGGAGGAGGGGTTGATGGAGGGGGTGGTGGGGTGAGCACAGGAACCAGCGCCAGGTAGCAGGGATCGGGCCCCTAGGGAGACCCAGTAGCAAAGGCAAACCTCCGGCGGCAAGCCAGTACTACGGAGTGAGCTAACCAGCCATCGCTAGCAGCCACCCAGTCGTTCATCAATTGCTAAGCCAGCAAGGCGGCTCAAGGCAACCCCAAAAAAGGGGTCATTATCATGGAGACGCCACTCCGTCAACCAAAACACCCAATGAGCTCAGAAAGCTTATACTTCAACAATCAATTTACGAAAATCGGGCCTTGGCTCAATTTAAAATAACGGATACAATTGCCGCCAACTATGCTTTGGCTCAGGCACTCCAGCGAGCGGAGGCCCGCCTGATGAGCTGGGCCAACCAGCCAACCACCTACCAAACCGTCCTCCTAGAGGTGTTCCCTAGCGCAAGCGAGGCGATCTCCAACTCCCTACAAGTACTGATCAGCGGCCAGGGCCTGGAAATCCCTGTAAGAATCATCGATGACAACAGCTTGGCTGGCCTGGCCGGGGCCTATGCCAGCGCCTCACCCGAGGAGAACCAATGCATCTACCTCAATGGCCTGTGGCTAGAGACAGCATCGTCGGATCAAATTGAAGCGGTGCTATTGGAAGAGGTTGGTCATGCGATCGACTTCCGACTCAATGGCCCCAATGATAGTGCCGGCGATGAAGGAGAACTCTTCTCTGCAGGTCTTCGCGGGATCGAGGCCAGTCTCGGCGCCAATACGGAAGATGATCATCAGTGGATTCAACTGAATGCCATCGCCGTAGCCGTTGAAGCGTCGGCTGACACCACACCACCCAGTGGCAACAGCAATCTACGCTATCCAATCTTTGCAACCGGCAGTCAATCACCCTTTGGACTCAATAAGCCATCAGCTGGCTTTGGCAGCGTTGCCTTGGTCGATATTGATGGTGACGGAGACTTAGACGTTTTCAGTGGATCAACAGATGGCAAGATTCTCTATTATAAAAACACCTCGACAACGACAGTCCCTGCGTTTGCAGCTGAAACAGGTAACCCCTTTGGGATTTTATCTATTGGCGGTGGATTTGGGGACAGCAAACCTACCTTAGCAGACATTGATGGTGACCTTGATTTTGATCTAATCACAGGAGGCTCAGGCGGGCCGATCACAATCCAGCTAAACACTGGTACCAGCACGAATCCGATTTTTGGCAGTGCCTCAATCAATCCCTACGGCATCACATCCACAAGTGGCTATGCCATCCCAACCCTGGTCGATAGTGATGGCGACGGGGACCTCGATCTGTTTGTTGGCAACAATCTAGGCAACGTTCTGTTCTTTCGCAACAGCGGCAGCAGCGGGGCGCCGGGCTATGAAGCAGCGATCACAAACCCTTTTGGGATCAGCGATGTCGGTGATCGTTCAGCACCGTCATTGGCAGATATCGATCTCGATGGCGATCTTGATTTACTCGTTGGCCGCAGCGACGGGAATATCCTCTATTTCGAAAACACTAAGAACACCAGTGGAGACCCTGCCTATCGATCGCCAACCTTCCTTAGAAGCGCCAAAAATCCTGGGGATGCATCTCCAGCCCTAGCGGATTTGAATGGCGATGGCATTCTAGATTTATTAGTGAGCAATGGAACCAGATTTTACCTCAATACCGGTAGCGGCTCTGCAAGTCTAATTCCGGTTACATCGTCAACATCCAATGGCAGTTACGGACCTGGGTCAGTCATCACCATAACCATTCAGTTCTCTGAGATCGTTTTCGTCACAGGCATGCCGCAGCTCCAGCTTGAAACTGGAACGAATGATCAATATGCAACCTACAGCAGTGGAACTGGCAGCACAAACCTCAGCTTTCAGTACACCGTTGTAGCAGGAAATACTTCAACCGATCTTGATCAACTCTCCAGTAGCGCACTAACACTTAATAGCGGAACAATCAAAGATGCTGCTGGCAACAATGCCCTTCTGGAATTAGCTGAATCGGGTAGCACAGGATCTCTTGCGAGCAATGCGCAGATAATCATTGACACGTTAGCCCCGACTGGCACCCTTGCATTACCTGGAGGCTCTCCAGCTGCTTTTGCCGCCCCATCAAATTCACCCTTTGGCATTAGCTCAGTCGGAAGTAACGCATCACCAACATTTGCCGACATCGATAGCGACGGCGATCTTGATCTATTCATTGGAAAACGAAATGGTAATACCCTATTCTTTAAAAATGACGGCACTCAATCCACTCCCTCATTCATAGCAGCCACAACAAGCTCACCCTTTGGCATTAGCTCAGCCGGAAATTACGAATATGCATCACCAACACTTGCCGACATCGATAGCGACGGCGATCTGGATCTCTTCATTGGCAATCAAAACGGCAATACTCTTTTCTTTCAAAATACAGCCGTTACCTACGTAGCCCCTGTCACATCATTCCAAACAAATGGAAACTACGGAGTAGGCACAATAATCACCCTGAACGTAGCGTTCTCGGAAATCGTTACAGTTAACATTTCAGGGGGCGTTCCCCGGCTCCAGCTTGAAACCGGTACAACAGATCGATACGCAACCTATAGCAGCGGCAGCGGCACTAGCATTCTCAGCTTTGAATACACCGTTCAAGCGGGAGACAACACTGGCGATCTTGACCAACTCTCTAGCTCTGCGCTTACCCTCAACGGAGGATCAATCAAGGATGAAGCCGGAAACGATGCCATCCTAACTCTCGCAGCACCAGGTACAAAGGGATCCCTAGGCGCAAACGCAGCCTTAGCGGTGTATAGCAGCGCACCAACGACCACAATCGTTTCGGTAGCCATCTCTGCTGATACGGGAAACTCAAGCACAGACTTCATCACCAATACGGCCGCCCAAACCATTTCCGGCACCACCAGTGCCAACTTGATCAGTGGTGAATTGGTTGAAGTATCAATTGATAACGGCAGCACTTGGACCACAGCCAATACCACCACAGGCACTAATCTCTGGTCCCTCGCAGCACAAACCCTAACGGGAACCAACACACTCAAGGTACGCGTCTCGGATGCTGCAGGCAATTCAGGACCAGCCTATTCGCAAGCCTACGTTCTCGATAGCAGCTCTCCCGCAGCCCCGCTTGCCCTTGATCTGGCAACGGCATCCGATTCGGGATCCTCGTCGACGGACAACATCACCTCGATCCTCACGCCAACCGTCTCAGGCACTGCAGAAGCAGGATCGACGGTCACTCTCTTCGATACAGACGGGACGACCACCCTTGGCACAGCAACAGCGGAAGGCAGCGGATCATGGACGATCAGCTCCAGCCGGCTCACGGTGGGATCACACACGCTAAAAGCCAAAGCAATCGACAGCGCCGGTAATCCCTCCCAAGCCTCGTCAGATCTCAACCTCACAATCGATACCGCACCGCCCTCCTTTGTCAGTGCGGCCACAAGCAACGACGGCAGCAAGGTGATCCTCACCTATTCGGAGGAACTCTCAGCCATAACCGCTGGAGTGGGCGCCTTTGCTGTCACAGCTGACAATGCCAGCCGAACAATCAGTAGCCTTGCCATCAATGGCAAAACGGTGGAACTGACACTTCAAAGCGCCATCACCTATGGGCAAGCTGTCACGGCCGCCTATGGCGATCCAAGCGCCAACAATGATGCGAATGCGGTTCAGGATATCGCCGGAAATGATGCAATTTCGACAACAAGTATCAGCGCAACAAATACGACACCAGACACAATCGCACCAGTCCTTCAATCCTACTATGCAAACAGGTCAACTGGCATTATAACTCTGACCTACAACGAAAACCTGGACGTCAGCAATATCGCAACAGCGTCAATGTTCAGCGCCAAGGTTGGCATACAAAATAGCTTGGTAACAAGCGTTTCCATAAGTGGACCCGTGGTGACGATAAAACACTCAAGGACCGGCGCCTACACGTCAGTATCCTTAAGATACACAGATTCAAGCGCCAATAATGACATCATCGCCATTCAAGACACCGCTGGTAACGACGCCGCCAGCTTTTCAACTGCAGTGGTGGCAGATGGGTACATCCGAAATGGCACCGTTTGTGTCGACACCAATGGGAACGGAATTGTTGATTCGGATGACTACCTGACATCGACTGATGACTATGGTAATTTTCTGATTCCTGACAGGATTAGTGGCACGATCATTGCCACGGGCGGCATTAATATCGATACCGGCGTGGTCAACACCATGACCCTGCTTGCCCCATCTGGCTCTAGCACCATCAACCCCTTGACCACCTTGGTTCAAGCAGTAGTTGCCGCCACCGACGTGAGCCCAGAGGCTGCAGCAATCTCGGTGGCGAACAGTATGGGACTAACCATCACTAATGGGGAAAGTCTGCTCAATTACGATCCGATCGCCGCCTATGCAGCTGCGACCTCTGGTGAGGGTGATGCGGCCAGCGCAAGCCTTGCCTTGGCGGCCCAAAAAGCAGCGGCCCAGATCGCCACGATTACAGCCCTAGCCAATGCAGACAGTGCCGGTGCAGGGGCAACTTTCATCGCCAACCTGGCAACCCAGGTGGGAGCTGCCGCAACCGTTGACTTAGCTAGTTCAGAAACCCTATCCGCGCTCTTGGGCGATGCCGTGACATCCACGGCGGCCATCGAAAACGCATCTGCAGCAATTGGGAGCGCCAACAATTTATCCGCTGTCTCGCAAGCCCAGGCCTCGGTGCTCGATACCGTCGCTCCAGCAAGCCCAACCCTGGAGCTAGTCAGCATCACCAATGACAACACGCCAGCAATCACCGTCCATTTCAACAGTACGGCTCTTGATGGCAGCGCCATTGTGGCCGGCGACAAACTAACGCTCATGGCCGATCACACCATGATTGGATCAGCAGTCCTAACCACAGAAGACATTAGACAAGGGGAAAAAGCCTTAACTGCCACGTCCCTGTCAGATGGCGTTTACGCCATCACGGCGTCGATTACGGACCAGGGGGGAAACACAGGAACATCATCAGCCCACTCCATCACCATTGACACTAAGCCCCCAACCATCAAGATCTCTGGAATCGGCCTGAGTGCAGACACCGGCACGGATGCCACAGACTTGATCACAACCAGTGCAGAGCAAACAATCAGCGCATACTTAAGCGCTGAATTGGCCCTGGGCGATCAACTCTATGGCTCCCTAGATAATGGATTGAACTGGGCTAACATCAGCAATCAAGTCAACGGAACGGCAGTGTACTGGAGTGGAGTTGCCCTATCAGGCAGCAACTCATTGGCCTTTAAGGTAACAGATGAAGCTGGCAATAGCAGTAGCGTCAGTGGCGTGGCGACATATGTGCTGGATCTAGAAGCCCCATCACTTGTGATTAGCAGCGATACTCTCTCGCTGGTAGCAGGCCAAGCCTCGATAGTTTCGTTTGTGTTCACAGAAGATCCAGGCAGTAGTTTCAGCTGGAATGGCATAAGCGGTGATGTAATTGTCTCTGGCGGCAGCTTGTCGGCGATCAACAGCTCAGGGACGACGCGAACCGCAATCTTCATCCCCAATGAGGACGACCAGAGCCCATCTGCAACGATCTCGGTATCGGCTGGCAGCTATTCAGATTCGGCTGGTAATCCAGCAACCACGGGATCAAACCTGGTGTTGACCATCGATGCCGCCCTAGCGAGTGCCGATGGCGCCAACCCAGCTTTTGAATCCCAGGAAGATCGCAATCATGATGGCACCACAGATGATCAGCAAGCCCATGTCGCCACCTTTGCCACCAGCAACAATGGCACGGCATGCCTAGTTAGCAAACAGCAGGCCAGCGCAATCCTGATCGATCCGCTAACTGGACAACCCTATACCGTTGCCAATAGCATTCAATTCAAGGGCGCAACGACTGACCACGCCGCCAGGCAGGCTATTTCAAGCTTAATCCAGGCGTCTCAAACCACCGTGGCCGCGGTTTCGGACCTCGTCAGTTTCACCGTCAAACCTCAAGCCACAGCCATTGGCCCAAGTAGCCAGCCCCTATCGACCTCGGCAATCAATGCGGCATTTGGCCAAACGATTCAACAAGTTGACCTCTACTTTGACGAAGACACTGGCTTGATCCAGGATTCCCTAGGCTGGAATGCAATGTACAAAAAGAAGAAAGATGGAAGTTATTTCCTCTTTAATTACGACCCTTCTACAGGCCTGGGCGGTATTTTGCTAGATCGCGATGGCAACGGCAGAGTTGATGGGGCCACCCTCTACCTCAAGGATGGCAGCCAAGGTGATTACGATGAAACAGTCGATGGAAAAATCGACGATCCCATTGGTTTCTCCTCCCTAGCCAGTGTGCCCAACCTCCAACTCATGGATGATAAAAAGGCTCTTATCGTAAGTGGTGCGCCGGGTACAGGTCTATGGATTAGCCTTGCCGTGCAAAGCCTCAATAGCCTGTCTCAAAACACTTTGGAACTATATAGCCGTAGGGATGGTATTGATCGCGCTTTGGGCGCCATTGGTGCCACCCTAGGTTCGGGACCTAATGGCGTGCAGCAGGTCTATCTTGCCTCTGGATCAGAACTGCGATTCAGAACTATCGATGGGGCAGGCCAAACCAGCCTCGATCCAGCCATTCAACTCACCCAAACAACCAATGGGTTCAAGGTGGGTCTGGATGGAGATCGCAATGGAATCTACACCGATTTGCTACTGGATCTCAGCAGCTCGATTGCGGCCACGTCCCCTGCCAGCATTGCCCTGGCCCGCAAACAGCTGAGCAGTAGTGATGCCATTCTCGATCTCACCAGCATTGCGCCAACCGGCATCACCCTGACCTTACTGATTTCAACTGATTGCGCCCTGCGCAATCAGTTTGGCTTTGTCAAGCTGGATCCGCTCACGGGCTCCACCTATCAGGTGAATGGCGTGTCCCAGGACAACGCCTCCTTCCGTGATGCGATTCGCAGCCAGTTCATCAATCCCTACCAACAAACTGGCGGCAGCAGCCATAAGTTTGGCCAATCCCTGCAAAGCATATCTTGGGATCTAGCCAGCAGCCAATCCGGCTACTATGCTCCGGTGATGATTACCCAGGCTGGTGAAGTCTTCACCTTTGGCGCCACCACCGCCAGCGATGGCCGCCAACACGTCAAACTGCTAGGCACCAACACCTTTGGCTTTGAGGATCTCCTCGCCAGCCAGGGCTCCGATTGGGACTTCAATGACACCAAAATAAGGGTGAGTGTTTCGGCATAAGGGTGGACCTGCCGCTGGGAGCCCCTCGCCAGGCAAACGACTGGCCAAAAAAAATTTTCAAAAAACTACCAGTCCCCAAGCGCCGTGCTAAAATCATGCAATTAATCGCATAACCGTAGGATGATGATTTCCTCGATTACAACCCAATCAGGATGTCTTCAAGTCAATCTCCAAGAAGCCATCGGGCGAGTAAATGAACGCCTAGCTCTTTTAGCCGGCAATCTCGAAATCCCCCCCTCAACGGACAAAGGCAATGCCTCCCTATTACTGAATAATGACGAAGAGACGTTCCAACCCAGCAAAGCCATCCCTGGCAATGCCATCGCCCTATCAATTTCGGAAGCCAACGGAATCGGCGTTAGTCCAGCCAGTTACGTTTGCGCTTCCGCAGAATCGGCCGAGTGCATCCAGCTCAACGGTTCCTGGCTAGAGACAGCCTCCACCGTTGAGATTGAGACCGTTCTCATGGAAGAACTCGACCATGCCCTAGCCGCTCGCATCGTCAACTTGACATCTCCGATCGATAGCAGCCTAAACCCGTTGCCCATACCAGTCAGCAACGGAACTCGCTCACCCAAGACAGCCCAGGCCATGCGGACCGATTCCCTGGATGGAGACAATCCCACCCTACGAGCAAGCTCAAGCTTCCCCACCGAAGCACGTCTTTCGCCCTATCAACTGTACGCACCTAGCGGACAGGCAATCATTCATTCCCAAAATCAAATCATCGAGCTTCTGAGCACCCCAACAACAAATAACGATATAGATTCCCTAAAGCCATCCGCCAAACCCTCTTCCATCAGTATTCAAACGGTAATTGCACCAGTCAAGCAGCCCGCTCTCACCGCTGATGGTGCAAACCATGAGGTCATGTTTCTGTCATCGGATGTCGATGACGCCCCCACACTGATAGGGGCTCTCCGTCCAGATATCCAGCAAGTGCTCCTGGATGCCTCCAAGGATGGGCTAGAACAGATTGCCTCCTGGTTATCAGAACACAACGGCATAACGGCTGTTCATATCGTCTCCCATGGACGTCCTGGCAGCGTGGAACTAGGGAATCTTTGGCTTGACAGCAACAATATTGCTATTCATGGTGACAAACTAGCTCGCATCGGCCAGGCCCTGGCCCCGGGCGGCGACCTCCTGCTTTACGGCTGCAACCTGGCTGCCGGTGAGGCGGGGGTTGCTTTCCTAGATCAACTCTCGCAGGCCACTGGTGTAGACGTGGCGGCGTCCGACGACCTCACTGGTGCTGCGTCGGCCGGCGGCGACTGGGTGCTGGAAGCGCAGCGGGGCGGAGTCCAGACATCTACCGCTTTCCTGCCCCCTGCATTGGGCTCCTACGTAGTGTTGCTAGCAGTCAGCGACCAGAACTTCGATGGCGAGTTGCAGAACGTTTGGACGACTGCCACCAGCCAGACGGTGGGAACCTGGACCTTTTCTGGCCTTGGCGGCACGGCCATGGACTTTGCCATCATCAATGCAGACGACTTCGGGCAAGCACAACTGGCCGACAACAATGGCGACCTGTCATTCCTATGGAACGTTGGCATAAATAATGTCACCAACACAGGGAGCTTTGCATTCCGGTCCGCAGACGGAACGAACTTCGATCTGAATTCGTTTAGCCTGGGATCCGCCGATGGCGGCAGCATGTCCGTCACGGTGTTGGGTTGGCGTGACAACGCGCAGGTGGTCAGCGGCGAGGTGGTGGACCTGACCACGAGCGACAGCGCTGGCAACATCACCTACACCTTGGGTGGCACGACGGATGGCGTCGGCAGCCATGGCTTGCTGACATTCGGCTCCGCATTCGACAACGTGGACGAGATTCGACTGGTGTTCAGCGCCACCTCGACGGTGGAGATCGACGACATCAACATCTCCCCGGCATTCGTAAAGCCCACCTTAAATGTAACCGTGGCTAGCACGGCACTCAGGGTCGGCCAAACCTCTGGGGTGACCTTCACATTCAGCGAGGCGGTGACCGGCTTCACGAATGCCGACTTGACCATCGCAAACGGCACACTCAGCAATGTGAGCTCCAGCGACGGCGGCGTCACCTGGACAGCCACCTACACCCCTACAGCGGGTGTCACCGACACGACCAACGTGATCAGCGTGGACATGACGGGCGTGACCAGCATGGCCACGTCGAACGCCGGCAGCGGGCCCACCAACTCCAACAACTTCACCATCGACACGCAGCGGCCCACGGCCACAATCTCGCTGAACGACACCGCGCTGCGCGTCGGCGACACCTCTGTCGTGACCTTCACGTTCAGCGAGGTAGTGACTGGCTTCTCCAACGCCGACCTGACCATCGCCAACGGCACCCTGGGCAGCGTCAGCTCCAGCGACGGCGGCACCACCTGGACAGCCACGTTCACCCCCAGCAACGGCGTCACCGGTGCGAGCAACGTCATCACGCTGGACAACACCGGCGTGACCGATGCCGCCGGCAATGTTGGCAGCGGCACCACGAACTCCGGCAACTACGCGATCGACACGGTGCGGCCCGCCTTGGCCTCCGCCATCACCATCAGCGACACGGACTTGCGCATCGGCGACACGGCCACCGTCACTTTCTCCTTCTCCGAGGCGGTGACTGGCTTCACGATCGCTGACCTGAACGCTCCCAATGCCACGCTCTCCAGCCTGAGCAGCAGTAACGGCGGCATCACCTGGACGGCCACGCTCACCCCCAGCGCCAGCACCACTGCGACCAGCAACATCATCACGCTGGACTACACCGGCATCGCCGATGCAGCAGGCAACGCAGGCCTCAGCACCGCCACCACCGGCAACTATGCGGTGGATACGGTGCGGCCCACTGGCACCATCTTGGTAGCAGACAACCTCCTGACGTTAGGCGAAACCTCTCTCGTAACCTTCACGTTCAGCGAGGCGGTGACCGGGTTCACGAATGCCGACTTGACCCTCTCAAACGGCACACTCAGCAGTGTTAGCTCCAGCGATGGAGGCATCACATGGACGGCCACGCTTACTCCAACCAACAGTGTCACGGATGCGACCAACCTGATCAACGTAGCCATGAGCGGGGTGACTGATTTCGCCGATAACACAGGCAGCGGATCCACGGACTCGAATAACTACGCAATCTCCATGGTGACCATTCAGCCCACCGCCGGCGTGACGGTAGCTGAGATGGCACTTTGCATCGGCGAAACATCGCTTGTGACCTTCACTTTTAGCGAAGCGGTGACCGGGTTCACGAATGCCGACTTGACCATCGCAAACGGCACAATCAGCGATGTCAGCTCCAGCGACGGCGGCGTCACCTGGACCGCCACGTTCACGCCGAGCGCTAGCGTAACCGATGCAACTAACGTAATCACTTTGGACATGTCTGGCGTGACCAGCATTAGCGGCTCGATCACAGGCATCGGCACCCAGAACTCCAACAACTACGCCATCGACATGGTGCGGCCCAGCTTGGCCTCCGCCATCACCATCAGCGACACCGCCCTATGCATCGGCGACAACGCCACAGTCACCATCACCTTCACCGAAGTGGTAAACGGTTTCACAATTGCCGATTTTATTACCCCTAGCGCATCACTCTCCAACCTGTCGAGCGGTGATGGCGGCATCACCTGGACTGCCACTCTTACTCCCAGCGGCAGCACCACCGACTCCACCAATATCATCACGCTGGATTACAGCGGTATCACCGATACCGCAGGCAATGCCGGCAGCGCTTCTATTACCAGTGGCAACTACAGCGTTGATAGCGCTGCCCCCTATGTATTGGCTATGCGCTCCACAACAGCCAACGGCACCTATGGAGTAGGCAAGACAATCACAATTGAGGTTCAGTTCACAGACGGCCTCGTTCTCACCGGCTCGCCAAGGCTGCGCCTAGAAACCGGCAGCATTGATCAATTTGCCACTTTCACAGGCTTGAGCACAACAGCCATTACGAACGACACCCTCACCTTCACCTACACCGTGCAGATTGGCGATAGCTCCGCCGATCTCGACCAATCCTCCCCTAATGCGCTGGAACTAGGCGGCGCAATCCTCAGAGATGCCGCAGGCAATGATGCCGTCATCACCCTCGCTACCCCTGGATCGGCTGGCTCGCTTAGTGACAATGCCCAGTTGGTGGTTGATGGTGTACCACCCACCGGCTCGCTTGGCAGCTACGCCACAACTCCCGCGTACAGAGCACCATCCACTAATCCCTTTGGCATAACAAATGTTGGCGGTGGCGGCTACGCCAACCCAACCCTTGCTGATATCGACGCCGACGGTGATCTTGATCTCTTTATCGGCAATTTGGACGGCAACACCCTGCTGTTCACGAATACCGCCAGCTTAGGTGCCACCGCTCCTGCCTACAGCGCTGCAACAACTAATCCTTTTGGCATAACAAATGTTGGCCAGTGTCCCAGCCTAACCTTTGGTGATATCGACGCTGACGGCGATCTTGATCTCTTTATCGGCAACCATGGCAGTGACACCCTGCTGTTCCGCAATACCGCCAGCTCAGGTGCCACCGCTCCTGCCTACAGCGCACCATCCACCAATCCTTTCGGGATCACATTTGTCGGCTACCGCGTCAACCCGTCCTTGGTTGATATCGACGACGATGGCGATCTTGATCTCATTATCGGAGAAATGGACGGTAACACGTTGCTGTTCACTAATACCGCCAGCGCAGGTGCCACCGCTCCTGCCTACAGCGCTGCAACAACAAATCCCTTTGACATAACAGATGTTGGCTCCTTCGCTAGCCCAACCTTTGCTGATATCGACGGCGACGGTGATCTTGATCTCTTTATTGGTAATGGCTACGGCAACACCCTGCTGTTCACTAATACCGCCAGCCCAGGTGCAACTGTTCCTGCCTACAGCACTGCAACAACAAATCCCTTTGGCATAACAGATGTTAGCTACTACGCCAATCCAACCGTGGCTGATATCGACGGCGATGGTGATCTTGATCTCTTTATCGGTAATCACTACGGCGATACGCTTCTGTTCACTAACACCGCCGCCACACCCGTAGCACCAGTCACTGCTACTACCCCTAACGGCAGCTATGGCATCGGTTCCGTTATCACCATCACCATTGGCTTCTCAGAAGCCGTGCTGGTTGACATCACCGGCGGCACTCCCAGGATGCAACTAGAAACGGGTAGTACAGATCGCTACGCCACCTATTCCTCAGGTACGGGTAGCAATACCCTCTTCTTCGAATACACCGTTCAAGCAGGTGATACCTCAGCTGATCTCGATCAGCTCTCCAGTTCTGCACTTACTCTTAATGGCGGCACGATAAAAGATGCCGCTGGCAACAATGCCCTTCTAGAATTAGCTGAACCGGGTAGCACAGGATCTCTTGCAAGCAATGCACAGATCATCATTGACACGAGAGGCCCTGCAGGCACCCTTGCATTGCCGGGAGGGTATCCAGCTGCTTTTGCCGCCCCCTCAGGCTCACCCTTTGGGATCACCGATATCGGAGATGACGCTAGTCCAGTGTTTACCGATATCGATGGGGATGGCGATCTTGATCTCTTCATCGGCAATTCTTATGGCAATACCGTCTATTTCAAAAATACCGCAGCCCCAGGCTCCACCGCTCCCGCATACGAATATGTTACCACAAATCCCTTTGGGATCACCAATGTCGATTATAATGCTAGCCCAGTATTGACCGATATCGATGGGGATGGCGATCTTGATCTCTTCATTGGCAATCGAGACGGCAATACTCTTTTCTTTCAAAATACCGCCGTTACCTACGTAGCCCCTGTTACATCAACCAAACCAAATGGAACGTACGGGGTCGGTGACACCATCAGCGTTGAAGTGCAGTTCACAAAGGGACTCGTTCTCACCGGCTCTCCAAGGCTGCGCCTAGAAACCGGCAGCATTGATCGATTTGCCACCTTCACAGGCTTGAGCACAACATCAATTACGAACGACACCCTCACCTTCACCTACACCGTGCAGATTGGCGATAGCTCCGCCGATCTCGACCAATCCTCCCCTAATGCGCTGGATTTAAATGGAGGCACCCTCAAAGATGCTGCAGGCACCGATGCCATTCTCACCTTGGCTCTACCTGGCAGCAGCGGCTCCCTGGCCGCCAATGGAACCCTAACAATCAACACCAGTACGAATAACACCAGCCTGGGTCAAAATGGTGCCGATCCCGACTACGAGCGTGGCAAAGATATCAATGGCGACAATATTATGGATGACCTGCAATCTGCTGTAACGACATTTGCCTCGCCGCATGGGCCCAGCAGCTTAGCCCTTAAGACAGTCGTTTTAAACCAGCACACTGCCCCCAACAACAGCGGCAGCGTCGTTGCCAATACCCTCTTGTTCTTTGACAAATTAACTGGCGATTCCAACGCCATCAACGGTCTCCAGCTCAGTGTTAGCACAACCAATCCCGGCACTACTAACAGTGTTGCCAGTGCCTCAGATCTAATCAACTTTACGGTCACACCGACCGTGACCACAACTGGCGACGTCAGAGGCCTTGATGTTGCGCAAATCAGGAATAATGCCATCGCAGTATTTCAGTCAACAATTCAAGAAATTGATATTTATTTCCCCGAAAATACCTCAGCCTCAGGCGGCAGCTGGAATGCCCTCTACAAAACCCGAAAAGCTCAAAATAACAGCATCGAATACTATCTCTTTGACTATGACCCGCTAACCGGCCTTGGCGGCATGCTGCTCGATCGCGATGGCAATCGCAGCATTGATGGTGCCCGCCTCTATCTCAAAGATGGCGAACTGGGCGATTTCGATGAAGACGTGAATGGTCGCATCGATGACCCGATTGGCTTTACAACCCTTTCCAAACCCCCCACCCTGGAGATCAGTGGTGATGGCAAAGGTCTCACCGTAGATGGGGTCGAAGGCACCGGTCTTTGGATCTCCCTGACTGTGTCCTCCTTCAGCTCCTCCAGCCAAAGCAATTTGGAGATGTATAACAACGGCCAACCCATAGGCGCCATCGGTGCAACCCTCGGCTCGGGCCCCACAGGCAGCCAGGTGATTTATCTGGCCGCTGGCAGCACCCTCAGCTTCCGCTCCAGCGATGGCGCTGGCAATTCCAGCAACAACCCCGCCCTCAGCATTGCCAGCACCCCCACCGGCTACAGCCTGGGCCTCGATGCCGATCGCAATGGCAGCTACACCGACCTCATGCTGGACATCAGCAGCTCGATCGCTGCCTCCTCTCCGGCCAGCCTGGCGATTGCCCGCAAACAACTGGAAAGCAGCGATGCGATCCTCGATCTCACCAGCATCGCCGCAACCGGCATCACCCTCACCCTCGATATCTCCACCGATTGCGGCCTGCGCAACCGCTTTGGCTTCGTCAAACTCGATCCCCTTACGGGCACCACCTATCAAGTGAACGGTGTCTCCCAAAATGATGGCGCCGCCTTCCGCAATGCCATCCTCAGCCAGTTCGTTGATCCCTACCAAGGCAGCAGCACCAGCCACCGCCATGGCCAATCCAGACAAAGCATTAGCTGGGCCCTAGACAGCAGTGCCGCTGGGTACTACGCCCCCGTGATGATCACCCAGGGCGGTGAGGTACTCACCTTTGGCGCAAGCACCGCCAGCGATGGCCGTCAGCACGTCAAGCTCCTGGGTACCAACACCTTTGGATTTGAGGATCTCCTCGCCAGCCAGGGCTCCGATTGGGACTTCAATGACACCAAAATTAGGGTGAGTGTGGCGTAAGTATGCCCAAAACTTCCATCCCGATACCGCTTATACAGATGGAACTGGTTGCCAAACGTCCTGTCCCTAATGTCTTCCAGTGCCAGCAATTAATTCGGCATTCTGCTATCAACCGCCAGACAACCTCATCCAGCAGTCCTCAGCGCATCAACGAGGTTGGTTCCCTCCAATTCCATAGGCTTCCTGACAATGAGTCAAGAACCTAATCACCTACCCATGCGGGGCTTGGATCACTCACCGAGGCAGCCGCCAATGCCCCTAAGAACAACATCAGTGGCAATGATCACCAAGGTGATAGCAACCCCTGCGCTGTCGTCACAAGCAGCAATCAATCCCAATCCAGCCCACCTTACCCACCATCCTGTCAAGGCCCATCCCTAGATCAAACCCATCAACCGTCTACCACAGAAGCCAAATGCCGCTGCGCAGAGCCAAAATCCACTCCACTATGGGGTTTGAATGAAGCAGACCAGGCCACGGCATTCAAACCCAACAGGCGAATGGAATGCCACCTGGAGGAAAACAGTTGCCCGGCCCTATAGCAATCCTGCATAATCTATTGATCAACATCTCGTTGCCTTGAGTTCGATCACAGGAGCCCGTACCGCCGTTAAGGGCATCGATGCCTCCCCTTTGCTCGCATCCTGGCTCCAGCAGCACCAGCTCTCCCTAGCGTTTTCCACCTACAGGGCCAATCGTCTCCTCTTTCTTGGCCTCTCCACTGGCGGCCAGCTCAAGCTCCACGAGCGCCTGTTTGATCGAC
>CALRQT020000001.1:0-304218 GCA_943370385.1 Pseudanabaena sp. UWO311 | reverse complement strand
CTGAACCGCGCTGGTCTGGGCATGGAAGTGATGCACGAGCGCAACGCTCACAACTTCCCCCTCGACCTCGCCGCTGCCCAGTCCACCCCCGTGGCTCTGACCGCACCTGCGATCGGTTGATCCATCACCTCCTGGCCTGAGGGCCTGAGCTGAATCAAAGCCCCCTCTTTGCAGAGGGGGCTTTTTCATGGCTTGGCCTTGCTCAGTCCTACTTGGGTTAGGGAGCTTGAGGAGCAGGGGCTGGCAGGCACCACAGGGCTAAACCGCCCCCGCGACCCCGCGCCGCCAGCCACTGCCGGGCCGCCAATCCCTCCCCGTCCGCTTCTTGTCCCCGGGCAATCAGGCCAAACCCCCGGCCTGCGGCCTTTGTAGGCTCCACCAACCACGATTTCCCCATGGGCAGCAGCTTCGGCGACCTCTTCCGCATCAGCACCTTCGGGGAATCCCACGGCGGCGGGGTCGGGGTGATCGTGGATGGCTGTCCGCCCCGGCTGGAGCTGGATCTGGCCGCCATCCAGGCGGAACTGGACCGGCGCAAACCGGGCCAGAGCCGGATCACCACGCCCCGCAAGGAGGAAGACCAGGTGGAGATCCTCAGCGGCCTGCTCGATGGCGTCACCCTGGGCACGCCCATCGCCATGGTGGTGCGCAACAAGGACCAACGCCCCGGCGATTACAAGGAGATGGAGGTGGCCTTTCGCCCCTCCCATGCCGATGCCACCTACCAGGCCAAATACGGCATCCAGGCCAGCAGCGGTGGCGGCCGGGCCTCCGCCCGCGAAACGATCGGCCGGGTGGCAGCCGGCGCCATCGCCAAGCAGCTGCTGGCCAAGGCCCATGGCACCGAAGTGCTGGCCTGGGTGCGGCGCATCCACACGATTGAGGCCGACATTGATCCGGCCAGCGTGAACCTGGAGGCGATTGAGCGCACCATCGTGCGCTGCCCCGATCCGGTGGTGGCCGAACAGATGATTGCCCGGATCGAGGCGATCGGCCGCGAGGGCGATTCCTGCGGTGGGGTGATCGAGTGCCTGGTGCGGCGGCCGCCCGTGGGCCTGGGCATGCCGGTGTTCGACAAGCTGGAGGCCGACCTGGCCAAGGCCCTGATGTCCCTGCCCGCCACCAAGGGCTTTGAAATCGGCTCAGGCTTCGGCGGCACCCTGCTCAAGGGCAGCGAACACAACGATGCCTTTCTGCCCAGCGAGGACGGACGCCTGCGCACCGCCACCAATAACTCCGGCGGCATCCAGGGCGGCATCAGCAATGGCGAAGCGATCCAGCTGAAGGTGGCTTTCAAGCCCACGGCCACGATCCGCAAGGCCCAGGCCACGATCACCGCCAGCGGCGCAGCCACCATCCTGGCCGCCAAGGGCCGCCACGACCCCTGCGTGCTGCCGAGGGCCGTGCCCATGGTGGAAGCGATGGTGGCCCTGGTGTTAGCGGACCACCTGCTGCGCCAACAGGCTCAGTGCAGCCTCTGGTGAGGGCGGCCGGCCAGCTGCCGAACCAGGTCAGCCAATTGGGGATCGGGGTGCCCTTGATCGTGATCTAGGGCCGATGGCCCTGGCTCCCCCCCCTGGGCTGGGGCCGCTGGGAACAAGCGGCCGCCTAGGGCCACTGCATCCACCCCCTGCTCAAGCCAGGGCAGCACATCGGCGCAGGCCAGTCCCCCGGCAGCGATGCAGAAGGGAAGGGGCCCCAACGGGCCAGCTAGCGAGCCCCAATAGCTGGGCCCCAGGGGCCTGGCGGGGAACAGCTTGACGATCCCGCAGCCCCATTTCTGGGCCTGGTGAACCTCGGTGGGGCTCTGGACTCCCGGCACCAGGGTGAGGCCCAGCTGGCGGGCCCGCTGCAGCAGCTGCGGATCGAAGATCGGCGACACGGCATAGGCCAGCCCGCCGGCAGCCACGGCCTCCAGCTGCTGCGGACCAGTAACCGAGGCCGCCCCCAGGCGTAGGTCAGGGAAGGCTGCCGCCAGGCTCAGGCAGCCCTGGCTCCAGGCCCTAGAGGCCTCTGCGGCAAGTTCCACATGAACAAGGCCCACCGCCTGGAGCAACTCCAGCTGACGGTGGGCCTGATCGAGACTGCGCGGACGCAGAACGGCAAGCAGGGGCTGCGCGTGCAAGGACCCAGCCAGCCCGCAGGGATCGTTGCTCTGTTGGCTCGGAGTCTTAGACGTATTCAGCCACCTGCACATTGCTGCGGATCAGCAGCTCCTGGAGATCCTCCGCGTCCACGGTTTCCTTCTCCACCAGCATGGCGGCCAGTTCATCGAGAACGGAGCGGTTGTTAGTGAGCACGCTGGTGGCGCGCTTATAGGCCACGGCTACCAGCTCAGACACCTCCTCATCGATGGCGGCAGCGGTGTCTTCGGAGAAGTCGCGCTCGGCGGAGATGTCGCGGCCCAGGAACATGCCCCCCTGGGCGCGGCCCAGGGCGACGGGGCCGAGGCGATCACTCATGCCGAAGCGGGTCACCATCTGGCGGGCGACGCGGGCCACCTGCTGGAGGTCGTTGGAGGCACCGGTAGTGACTTCATCTTCGCCGTAGACAATTTCTTCAGCGACCCGACCGCCAAGGGCTACGGCCATCTGGTTCTGGAGATAGGAGCGGGAATAGAGACCCGATTCCATCCGCTCTTCGCTGGGGGTGAAGAAGGTGAGGCCGCCGGCCTGGCCGCGGGGAATGATGCTGATCTTTTGAACCGGGTCGTAGTCGGGCATCAGGGCGCCGACTAGGGCATGGCCGGCCTCGTGATAGGCCACCAGGCGCTGGCGCTTCTCGCTCATGACGCGGTCTTTTTTCTCAGGACCGGCCATCACGCGCTCAATGGCGTCGTTCACCTCATCCATGGAGATTTCGGTGAGCTCATGGCGGGCCGCCAGGATCGCCGCCTCGTTGAGCAGGTTGGCCAGGTCGGCGCCGGTGAAGCCGGGGGTGCGGCGGGCCACCTTGTCGAGGTCCACGTCCTTGGAGAGGGTTTTGCCACGGGCATGGACGCCAAGGATTTGGAGCCGGCCGGCGTAGTCGGGCCGGTCAACCACCACCTGGCGATCGAAGCGGCCGGGACGCATCAGGGCCGCATCCAGCACATCGGGCCGGTTGGTGGCGGCCACGATGATGATGCCGGTGTTGCCCTCAAAGCCATCCATCTCGGTGAGGAGCTGGTTGAGGGTCTGCTCGCGCTCATCGTTGCCACCCCCCAAACCGGCGCCCCGCTGGCGACCGACCGCATCGATCTCATCGATGAAGACGATGCAGGGGGCATTCTTTTTGGCCTGCTCGAACAGGTCGCGCACCCGGGAGGCGCCTACGCCCACGAACATCTCGACGAACTCAGAGCCTGAGATCGAGAAGAAGGGCACACCGGCCTCGCCGGCAACGGCCTTGGCCAGCAGGGTTTTGCCGGTGCCCGGAGGGCCCACCAGCAGCACACCCTTGGGGATCTTGGCGCCGACGGCGGTGAAGCGATCAGGGTTCTTGAGGAAGTCGACCACCTCGGTGAGCTCGAGTTTGGCGCCCTCAATGCCGGCCACATCGCCGAAGGTGACCTGGGTTTGGGGTTCCATCTGGACCCGGGCCTTGCTCTTGCCGAAGTTCATGGCCGGGTTGCCGCCGCCGCCCTGGGCGCGGCGCAGCAGGAAGAACAGGCCCCCGAGCAGCAGCAACGGGAAGATCAGGCTGCCCACGGCCTGTTGCCAGGCGGCCGGCTCCCGGCTCGGTTGCACGTCGATAACGACGTTATGGACCATGAGCAGCTTGAGCAGGTCCTTGTCGGGGGCGAGGTTGACCACGGCGCGCTGGCCGTCGTTCTCGACGACCTGGGCGGTGCCCCGGTCTGGGGAGATCACCACCCGCGACACGGAATTGGCCTCCACAGCCTCCACAAATTCGCTGTAGCGCAGGGTGCTGGTCGCCTTGGCGGGATCGGGGCGGGGGTCAAGGAAGACGGTGCCCACGGCGATCACAACGATCGCCACCAGCACGTAGAGACCCGCATTACGCCAGCGCTTTTTCACCTTGCACTCTCCGATCGGTTTAGTAAAGGAATGTTAACCGGCGCCAGGCAAAGACTGGCGCCATCAGGGCCCCAGGCCCTCAGGCAGCGCGGAGAACCTCCACCACGCTACGGAAGGCGAACCATTCCGGGATCTCCTCGCCGCTGCGCAGCATCTGGCGGAACTGGGTGCCGCTGAGCTTGCGCACGTGCAGCCCCCGGGCCTCGGCGTGTTCGGCGGTGACGTAGCCCTCCTCCTCGGTGTAGACGAGGTTGAGCGAGGGCACGGTTTCCATGCCCAGCTCGCTGGCGTTGTCGCGGGCGAAATCCTGGGCCTGGTAGGGGCCGTAGAAGTCGTCACCACTGATCGAGCTCTTGCAGCCGGCCATGTCGCGGCCAATGATGAAGTGGGTGCAGCCGTAGTTCTTACGGATGATCATGTGCTGCAGGGCCTCGCGCGGGCCGGCCATGTGCATCGAATAGGGCAGGTAGGCCCAGCGGATGCGGGGGTTATTCACCTCAGCGGCGAGGCGCTCGTAGGTCTGGAAGCGCACGGCGCCGGCGATGTCATCGTCCTGGGTGGGGCCGCAGGTGGGATGGACCAGCACCACGCCCTGGTCGCTGACGTTGGTGGCCTCCAGGGCCCGGGTGAACAGCTCGTAGTGGGCGCGGTGGATGGGGTTGCGGCACTGGAAGGCGACCACGTCCTGGCCGACTGGCAGGGTGGCGCGCACCTCGGCCGGGCTCTTGCAGGGGAACACCCGGCTGGGCAGCTCCAGGCCTTCGATGGGGCCGCCGAGATAGAAGCGCCCCCGCTCGGTGGCGATCATCTTCACGGCGGGGTGTTCCAGGGAGGTGGTGCCGTAGCAGCCGAGGGCCTCGCGGGCCTTATCGGGCTCCCAGCGGCTCTCCACGGTCATCACCGCCAGGTCCTGGCCCTTGTAGGTGAGCAGCAGGCGCTGGCCGACAAGCACGTCGTCGCGCTGGGTGTCCATCACGATCGGCAGGCCAAACAGCAGGCCGCTGCTGGTGCGTTGGCTGGCCACCACCGAGAGGTAGTCCTCCTGGTGCATGAAGCCGCGCAGGGGCGAGAAGCCGCCCACCATCAGCAGCTCCACGTCACAGGCATTGCGGTCGCTGCACTCGATCACGTGATCGACGCCAGCCTTGACGGCATCGCGCTGCTCCGCCGGCACCCGCAGATCGACCAGCACCCCGCCATGGGGGGCGATCAGGCCAGGGGAGGCGGGTCCGGCGGCGAGGGTGCTGGTCATCGGCTCGGCTGAAGGCAGCTAGGGGGGGATTCTCCCAGAGCGTCCGCAGCGGGCCCTTGGCTACCCCGGATCAGTAGACGACAGGCCCCCGCTACGGGGCTTGGGGCCAGGGGCAGACGGCCATCAAAAAAGGGGGCCTTAGGCCCCCGGGGATGGTTGGGATCGGCGATCCCGCTGGCTCAAGCCGCCCAGGCTGGAGAGCTGGTGGCTGCGATTGGGGCTGGGACCCCCAGGCCCCTGGCTGGAGTGCCGGGGGCGAGGGGTTGGCAGCCCGTGCGAATCAGGCCTTTTCGAGACGGCCGTAGAGCTGGCCGGTGATCTTGACGTCGACCACAGGCTTGCTGCCCATGTCCGTGTCGGAGGGCTGGATCGCCGTGAACACGCCGGCGAATTCGCCAGTCGCTGCGTCGACCTTGGTGATCGACAGGTTCATGGTGCCGGTGCCATCGACATAGCGCTTGACGTTCTCCTTGACGAGCTCCTCGTCATCGCCGGCGGGCACCAGGCCCACGGCGCTGCTGTAGCCGGTGGTCAGGCCCCGGCCCTTGGGATCAAGGAAGTTGCTGGTGCGGTAGCTGGGAGCCCGATAGCTGCCATCGAAATCGGTGTTGGTGCTGATCGAAGCACCATCGGCCGTGGCCAGGAGTTCCTTGCTGGAGAAGGTGAAGGGCACCTCCTCACCACCGGGCAGCAGCACGGTGACGGGCTGGAAGTCGATGCCACCGAGCTCCTTGAAGGAGAGCTTGCCGGCATCCACGCGCAGGTCTCCATAGACCTGATCGAGGCTCGAGGTGTAGCGGGTCAGGATCTTGCCCGCGACGAACTGGGCTTCTTGGCGCTTATTGGTCGGCTCGCCCTTCACGAACACCTCGGTGGGGTGCAGGCAAATTTCGCGCAGCTGGTACTTGGCCGAGGCGTCCAGGGGGATGGTGCCCCGGGCGGAATCGGGGAGGGTCGGGCAGTCGTTGGCCAGACCGGTGTTGTGGATGTCTGCGTAGGTGAGATTGGCCCGATCCACAGCCTTGGCGCCGCCGCCGCACGCGGTGACCAGGGTGAGGCAGAGCGCCAGCACGAGGGCCAGCAGGGGACGGAAACGCATGGTGGGAAGCCGTTCAGGCAGGGAAAAACCTCGTGTTTTGGGGTTGACCCAAGCGCGATAGTACCGGTGCTAATCCCTGATTCCGCGTACCATTGCGCGGCTCTCAACAACCTGTAGGCGGGAGCGCCATCCCCAGGCTCCATGCGCGACGCCAGTCCCCACGACAACCCGGAACCCAGCGCCTGGGAGGCCCGGCTCCAAGCCCTGCTCGCCGAAGTGGATGCCATCGCCGCCGACCTGGAGGGTCAGCCGGCCCCACTGCTGACCCTGTTGCGCCAGATCGAGGCCCTGCACCGCCGCATCCAGGACGGTCCCTTCCGCACCAGCCTCCCCGCCGATCGCCATCAGTTCTTCACGCTGCTGCAGGCGATGGAGACCAGTGGTGGCTGGCCCTACATCCCCCGCCTGCAGCTGCGCACCTTCCTCGACATGCTCGAACGGGACGACCAGGAGCTGCCCCTAGGCCCGGACCCCGAAGCCGGTGGCGCCGACCCCGTGATTGCTGGGGACGGGGCCGACTCCAAGTGAACGGTTCCAAGTAAACGATTCCAAGTGAAGGGTGGGACGGCCGGCCCTTGCCTTGGGTCGCGCTAGGCCGTTGGGCCTAGGGCAAGCAGGGCCGTCAGCAGCTGGTGGGCGATCGCCAACTTGCTAGCCGGGGCGATGGTTTGGCAGCGGTCCCCCGGCCCCAGCAACCAGCCCCGGTTGGTGGATGCTCCGAAACCGGCTCCGGGGACATCAATCGGATTGGCAAACAGCAGATCGCAGCCCTTGCTGGCGAACTTGAGCCTGGCCTGCTGGAGCCCATCGCCCGACTGGGCGGCAAAACCGAGGATCCTTTGGCCCTCAGGCCGATGGGCCACCAGGTGCTGCAGAAGATCGGGAACCTCCTGCCAGCCGGCCGCCATGGCCTCGGCCAGGGCTGACTTCTCGAGCTTGCCGGCTTGGGGCCGGGCGGGCCGGTGATCGGCCACGGCCGCCGCCATGGCAATGGCCGTGGCCTGCGGTTGGAGTGCGCACAGCCGCTGCTTCAGCTCGGCTCCGGTGCTGATCGGATGGCAGCGCAGACCCTCCAGCCAGGCGGGATCCACGGCCAGGGGCCCATGGATGAGATCGACCGTGGCCCCGCGCAGCCGGGCGGCCTGGGCCAGCAGCACGCCCATGCGCCCCGTGCTGGGGTTCGTGAGGCAGCGGGCCGGATCGAGCCATTCGCGGGTGGGGCCGGCCGTGACCAGCAGGTGCTGGCCGGCCCAATCGCGGCGCCAACCCCAAAGGGCGAGGGACTCCAGGGCCAGGAGCAGGGCGGCGGGTTCGGCCATGCGGCCGGCCCCCTGGCGATCGCAGGCCAGCAGGCCGGCACTCGGGCCGAGGGGTAACACCCTTTCAAAGGCCTGCAGGGCCTGCCAATTGCGGGCTACCCCGGGGGATTGCCACATGGCCGTGTTCATGGCCGGGGCCGCCAACACCGGCGCCTCGGTCGCCAGCAACACCGAGGCCAGCAGGCTGTCGCCGAGGCCATGGACCCAGCGGGCCAGGCTGGTGGCACTGAGGGGCGCCAGCAAGACCAGCTCGGCCCATTCGGCCAGCTCGATATGGAGGGGCCTGGGCTCCCGGTGGGTCCACTGGTCGCCATCGAGGGCCACCGGGGCCCGGCTGAGGCTGGCCAGGGCCGGGGCACTGACCAGCTGGGCGGCACTGGGGGTGAGCACGCAGCGCACCTGGGCGCCCCGCTGGACCAGGGCGCTCACCACCAGGGGCACCTTGACCGCCGCAATGCTGCCGCTGATTGCCACCAGGATGCGCCGGCCCGCCAGGGGATCGGGCACGACGGCCTGATCGGGGCCCCGGTCGCTAGTCCCCATCAACTAGTCCTCATCGAAGGGTTCCTGATCCACCAGATGCACATAGGGCCTGGCCAGGTCGGGGCGGTGGATGGCCAGGGCCCGCATCAGGTGCCAGTCACTCAGGCCCTCAAAGGCGGTGGGGTAATCGTCGTCGTCGAGGCGTTGGGCCAGCTCAGCGATCGACGCCTCGTCGAAGCCATCCAGCAGCTCGGGGGTGATCGCTCTGGGCGCTGCCATGGGGGACTCGTTCACGACTGGGCCGGATGGGGACGCTTCCATTGTCGATGCTGCACGCCGCCCCCGTCTGCAGATCCTCACAGCTAATCACCGATTGCCCTAGTCCGGGCCAGCCCCCCCAGCGCCATCGTCAACCGGCTGCCAAGGCGGGCCAGAACTGATAGCGTCATCGCAGCGGAGGCCATCCCTCCGGGATTGGGGAGTTAGCTCAGTTGGTAGAGCGCTGCGATCGCACCGCAGAGGTCAGGGGTTCGAATCCCCTATTCTCCATCGCAATCGGCTAATTAAGACCATCAGGAAGCAGGCCGGCATCCCCGCCCCCGGCTAGCTGAAGTGATGGGGCGGCGGGATTAGGGCTGGTGATGTCAGGGCTGGGTGATCAGATGCTCACTCATCTGGCAACTCTCTCCAGGTAGAGCCACAGAAACAGGAATTAAGGGCCTCCCCATCACTAGGTGCTTGCAGTTAACTCCTGTTAGCCACCCGAACGCCTAGAGAGAATGCTATAAATCAATCCAAGCCACGACCACTCAATGCCAACGGTAAACAGCCCCTCTGCCTGGGAAGTCCTCAGCAGAACCAGCAACGACTTACTAGGGAAGCGCGTGCCCAACGACCGTGCGTGGCCCTGGACATGGCAGATAGGAACATCCTGGTTCAAGCCCTTTGCACTAACATTTGGCTGGAGTGATTTAATCGTTGTCCTAAACTCAATATACCGGAATAATGATGGCGTTGAATTTCGGCTTAGCTTTACCCAGCTTATCGCCGGCGCTCTTCTCACTGTAGTGATAGTGAACCTTGCCGAGGGGCGGCCTGCAAGCGAGCGGCTTGGGCAAAGGCTCTGGAGGGTTTTTGCTTCATCAGTCGTCGCAGGCACCATAATAGCAATAGGATTACTGCTATTCATAGTTCCAGGTATTATTGCTATTAAGCGTTATTTTTATGTTCCCTACATAGCCGCATCCCAGGAGGCGGGACCGCTAGATTCAATGCGGCGAAGCTCACAGCTTTCAATGGTGAATGGCTGGAATGCTTTCGGCTATGATTTGCTCGTCCTGCTACTTTGGGCCGCCGCCAGTTACGGAGTAGATTTCCTTGTCGAATGGCTCAAGAAGAGCCAAGGTGGATACTATTTGGCCGCGCTTCTGTCATACTTCAATGAACTTGCGAGCAGCTTTATCGGATGCGTGCTGTTGTGCGCTTTTGGCTATTACATGTATCAACTAGCCCTTAAGAATGAGCCCGGCTAACTGCTAACAGGGCTGCTGGCGCCAGGTCAAGCCCTACGCCTGGGGGCGCAAAAACTGAACCCCTTAGGAATGGTCCTTATTGGGGCGGTGGCCCGTAATCAGGAAACCGCTCAAGGCAAGTAGCAAAACGCTGGTGCAAAACAGGAGCAGGGACTGGCCATCGTCAACCTTGAGGGTCAACATATATTTAAAGGCCGTTACGATCAAGGCAACCACAAGCACTTTGACCAGCTTCTCTTTGAGCTGATCCAAATCGCGAATATCGAGAAGCCCATTGGAGGCGCCGCCATCAGTCTCGCGGGCAGCATCAATCGTGGATACGAGCAGCTCGTAAATACCATAGCCAAAAATCAACAGGGCGATACCGATCAAATAGAGATCAATGCCGGAAACAATGCCGGCAAGCAACTCCGCCTCCAAGTCGTGGTTATGGGCGCCGATGGCCTCAGGAGCTTGCAGGGCCATCAAGGAGCGGGCAATACTTTTGGTGCCTAAAATAAAGGTCACCAGGGTGCTCACCAAGCTCATCACCACCGGCAGCATGGCGACAAGCCTGAACCGCCACATCAACTTTTCGAGCAACAGCTCAAAGCGCTTGGCCAAACCATACTTATGCGATTTGGACTGATTAGCCATTGAATGTCGATTACTTAATAGAAATATCCTAAGGCATGGCGAACGACTTCGCCTAGTAATTAGTCGCCAAAAGCACGGAATGAGCCCAGGATTCCAACATGCACAACCGTCCCCATCCCATCTAGCCCAGGCCCCCAGTGGCCCAGGGGCCCAGACCCTGGTGATTGGGCACGGGACTCCCCTCTGGCAGCCCGCTCAGTTCCTCCCCCCAGGCCTCCCCCCGGCCGTTCCGCGCCGGAAGACGAGGCTGGCCCCACCAGGGCCCTGAACCGGCCCGCGCTCCACCACTGCTGATCCCGCTCGCGATCCTGGGGTGGCCTGGGATGGCCGGCGGCGGGGCTGGTCAGCCCTTCCCCTAATCTCCTTCAGCCGTGCTGCATTCCCGGAGGCTGGGCCATGAACTGGAACGCCGATGCGGAGGCGAAATTGAAGGACATTCCTTTTTTCGTGCGCCCTGCCGTGCGCCGGCGCATCGAAAGCCTCGCGGCTGATGCGGGCCTGGACCGTGTCGATCTACAGTTTTTTGAAGAGGCCAAGGCCCAGTTTGGCCAGAAATAGGCTGAATCCCAGGTCCCGCCGGCCGGCGATGGGGTAAAAGGGAGGACGGATCCCCCTGTCTGTCAATGTCGCAGTCCAAACGCGAACAAGTCGTTAGTCACCTTCGCTATATCCGTCAGGAACTGCGCGAAATGCACCAGGGGGTCATGGATGACGGCCTGCTGCCGGAAGCCGGCGAGGTACGCGGGGTGATGGCCCAGATGGAGGCCCTGCTCGAGCTGCTGGAAGGCAAGGGCTCCCGCAAGAGCAAGGACAGCGACTCCTGAGCCCCCTGCTCCCTTGACAACAAGGACTTTTTCTGCGGCTTGCATAAATCCAGTCCACCCGCTTGGCTGCTGCTTGTCCCCATCCCCCGGCCCAGGCCCCATGCCTGGGCTTTTTTATTGGAATCCCCTATGGGTGGGGGTCAAGTCCGCCCAGGACGCCAGAAATGGTGTAGACAAGGGTCGGCAGGGCCCGGGCCGGGTGATGGGGATCACCAAGGGTGCCTTTCTCCCTGCCTCCCTTTTGATCCATCGATCGCCGAGGGGCCCAGAGCGGCTCCAAGGCCGGGTCCCTGCCCCTCCCTAACCCGCTGGGCCTACGGCGGCCAGCAGATACAGCAGGGCCATCCGAATCGGGATGCCATTGCGCACCTGCTCCTCCACCAAGCAGCGATCGGCGTCATCGAGCAGGGCACCAGCCAGTTCCACCCCCCGGTTCACGGGTCCAGGATGGAGCACCGGCACCCCGGCGCCACAACCCTGCAGGCGTGCGTGGGTGAGGCCATAGCTGCGGTGGTAGGCCTCCAGGCTGGTGAGCAGGTTCTGATGCATGCGTTCCTTTTGCAGGCGCAGGGTCATCACGGCGTCGGCGCCGACTAGGGCCTGGTCGAGGTCGCGGCAGATGGTGATTGGGCCCCGTTCTGGCACCGGATCCTGCCCCTGGCCTGGTGGCGGCGCCGCTACAAAGTCGGCAAAGGCGTCTGGCAGCAGGGTGGCAGGCCCGCACAGCACCACTTCGGCGCCGCAGGCGCTGAGGGCCCAGAGGTTGGAGCGGGCCACCCGGGAATGGAGCACATCGCCCACGATCACGATCCGGCGCCCGGCCAGGGCCGCTGGCGTGGGGGCGCTGGGGGCGAAATGGCGGGCGAGGGTGAACAGATCGAGCAGGCCCTGGCTGGGGTGGCTATGCAGGCCATCGCCACCATTGAGCACCGCCACCCGCTCGCCGCTGGCCTCCAGGCCTTGGGCCAGGCTGGCGGGCACCCCGGCGCAGCGGTGGCGCACCACCAGCAGGTCGGCCCCCATGGCCACGTAGGTGCGGGCGGTGTCGAGCAGGCTCTCGCCCTTGCTCAGGGAGCTGGACGCCGGCGAAAAACTCTGGACATCGGCCGAGAGGCGCTTAGCCGCCAGCTCGAAGCTGCTGCGGGTGCGGGTGCTGGGCTCAAAGAACAGGGTGGCCACCAGGCGCCCCTGCAGGGCCGGCAGCTTGCGGGCTCCCGCCACGGGTAAGGCGCGAAAACGCTGGGCCAGCTCCAGCACCAGGGCGTAATCCTCCAGGGAAAAGGCCGCCAGATCCAGCACATGGCGATGGGTCCAGCCGCTCAAGACACTGTTGCTGCCGTTATGCCTCAAGGTAGTGGTCCGCGGGGATCCTGGCCCGGGGCGTCAAGGGAAACGAGCAAGCTCCCTGATCTGGTTAGGGGTTCAGGGCCTGGAGGCCCAGTCCTGGCCTGGATCAGTCCAAGCGCAGCGGAGGCTGCCAGGCCCGATCCAGGCCAGGGCGGCGATCACCTGGTGCGCGGCGACTGACGCTGCGGCTGGCCCGCAGGTACCAACGCCAGGGCAAGTCCTGGCCCTGGGAGAGGCCGATGCGGCGGCAGCGAACCAGGGGGCTGGCGTCCCCCTTGCAAGGCGCCGGCCCGCCGGCCCGAAGACGGGCTGCCAGCTCAGGCAGCCGGGGGGCCAACCACAGCTCCGAAGCCGGCGTAACCGGCAGCCCATCCTGAAGGCGATCCAGGCCAAACCGGCGCGCCAGGAGGGCCGGCCCCGCCGCGATCCGCTCGGGTTCGCCAGGCAAGGCCAGGGCCCGAAGCATCACGCCATTGGCCCAATTCGCCTGGCCCGTCACCACATTCACGCAGTGGTGTATCCCATGCTGGGGCAGCGGCGGCGATGCCTGTGACAGGCAGGTTTGGATTGTAAATACGCCTCCGTTTCCACAATCACGCCCCACAGCAGCTCGCCAGAGGGTTGGCGTTTCACCAGCAGGCAGTCAATGAGCTACTTCTCGCTCAGGCGGCAGAAGAACTCTTGTGATAGGGCAGTGGGGGGCTGGAAGGTCGTGGTGGCTATGGGGGTGGCTATATGAGGGTTTGCGAAAAAGTTCATGGTGATACTGACGGGGAAGCTGATTGGGGGGTAAATTGATATCTCATTTTTCTATTTGCGCACGATGTCAGAAGAGCAAATCAAGGCTGATGCCAACCTGGCTGATGCCAATGAAGGACTGGGAAAAGAGCTGTCCGACGAGGTGTCCGACGAGGAACTGGAGAATGTGGCTGGCGGGGCTGGTATGAGACCGACTGGGAAGAAGTGAGACCGACGAAAGCTGATGCCAATAATGGGAGGAATGGTGGGTGGAAAGGACTGTGGTGAAGAGGAGATGCTCTGCCCCGACACCCTAACTCCACCAGCCCCTGCCACCACAGGGGTTTTTTATTTCTTCAATCACCCTCAAGCAGCCCAAAACGGCATCCAATGCCTGGCACCATCTCCCACCTCCACCGCAGATATTTGAGCCACTTTTCACGCCAAAATAAATCCCAAATAATTCCACCCACAGCAAAGCCAGATACCACTAATCTCTATCTCTACTGATACATTTATTTCCCCAACGCAACTACCACATACTTCGATCTCTGTCGCCATCACGGATGCCGTTGGCTCTTCTAAATCTCACTGCTACCTGGTGCCAATCATCAGGGATTTGGTTGAGGCGTAAGTCAAATGCAAAGGGTAGGTGCATTTGCCCTGGTAATATTCGTTTCCTTTTGCTCCTGCTGCTGCTGGTCTCAACCAATCGTTTCAGCATCCTTGAGCCCCAGTGGCACTTAGGTGCTCCTTTGCTGTGATGGCGATACTTCTGGCAGAAACGCTCATAACGCTTTGAGCATCCCTTTAGCGTTGGTGCCAGTTGCAGAAAGGATGGGTGCCATTCACTAATGCCATCACATTCCAATCTGCCGTAGTGCCCGTAATTGGAGTAGGGGTCATAAAATCCTTTCCTTATACCTGCTGCTTTTGGATTGGCGTGGATATACCTGAGTGCATTCAGTGCCCTCCTGTGGTCTTGAGGAGCAATGGCAGTGGCGTAATACCTTGCCTCCCAGAAGTGCCCGCAACGCCCCGTAAGGCGGTTGAGTGCCATTGCTGAATACCACCCACCCAGTGCATCAAACGGGGCAGCTTAGAGGCATCATCAGGTCTGATGAGAAGGTGCAGGTGATTTGCCATCAGACACACCGCATACAACCTGTGCGGCACCTTGGCTTGTGCTTTGGCGAGCACTGAGAGCAACACATCCCGCCGCAACCCCTTGGCAATCAAAAACTGACGGCTGTTGCACCTCAGCGTGAAGTGAAAGGAATACCCCTGCGGTAGGCAGCGTGGCGAACGGGGCATTTGGTTTGGGTGCCATCTTAGGCATTACTTTGCTGCCCTACCCTTAGACGTCTTCTGGTATTCAGTTTGGATTTGGCTGTTGAGAAGACCCTGAAGGTCTTTATACGCCTTATTGACCTTCTGCACCTCAAGGAGCATCGCCGCTTCCACATCAGGGAGCCGAATGGTGATGGTTTTCATTTGACTGTCTCCATTCGCTCCAACTTCTCAGGAATCGCTTCTCTACAAAATGCTGAGATATTGAGGCAACGGCTTCTCTTTAGGAGCAGCAGTGCCTGGTGAAGCCTGTTGGCGTCGCCTTCTGGGTAGGTGATGGTGAGTTGGTTTCGTCTCATTTGCTTGTTGTTGATAGGTCGCTATTAAATGGGTCAAGGGCAATCAGCTCCAGGCTGGCCTGCTTTCCCAAGTAGCTGCTGATGCGTCTGTAGTTGGGCTCATCAGGATTGATGCGTTGGATGTCAACCGATTTCCACTTGGATAATGCCTTGACCTTCTGGGGCAGACGTTTGTGAAACAGGGTTTCCATCTCATATTGGGTATTTAGGCTCTGTGGCATCTTTTCTGTGATTAGGTGCGTGTGAAACTGACCCGTGCCCTGGTGGCTGGTTTCGTGGAAAAAGAGCATTCTTGGGTAGGGGTATTCACCAGCACCCTTGATGGAGCGGTCACGGCTCTTGTAGATGATGCGGTGGAGTTTTCGTTTCAGGTCGGCAACATTAATCAGCAGCTTATCTTCATTACTATGGTGGTCTCGGTAGTGAAAGCTGATGAGCCACCAGGGGTTGATGCTGTGGAGCTGGTCGTGAATTAGGCGTTTGATATTCCGTTTCAGCCGTTGGGCTTGCCAGCGCTCTTGTTGTTGTATTTGGGCTTGTATTGAGGTCATTTGATTTTTGAGTATCTTTGATTTCTTCTCACGCTTAAGCACTGGCACACCCTTCGGCATCCAGCACTTCTCTTCTGTTAGTTGCTCGCAGCTGTCGCTTCTCAATCCACCGAGTAAGCACTGCAGGCGATAGTTATTTATGCGATTTGCAGGTTTTACAGGGTCAGCACATTAGGATTTGCCGACACTCCAGTATCTGCAGGCAAAGCCAGCAAGAGCGACACATCACGCAGGCTTGTTTTTATTGATATTTCCCCGTTGCATCACTTGGCGACGCACCCACTTTTATAGCTTAGGCATAAGCATCCTTTTTGGTTTTCCTATCAGGCTGTCTGCCAAGTCGGCATCTTCAATCTGCCTGTTGGTTTGGCGTAGGTATCCAGCAGCACCTTGGTGGAGTGCCCTGCCGCCGCTGCCAAATCAGCTGGTGAGTTTCCCATTGCCAAGGCGTGAGACAAGAAGCTGTGGCGTTGGGCGTAGAGGCGGCGGGGCTTCAATCCACAACGCTCCAGGCTGCGGTGCCACACACGACCCACCAGATGGTCGTAGATGTTGGTGTGGCTGGTGGGGGTGACAAACACCAGCCCGTAAGGGTCATACACGCCCAGGTGCTTCATCTCCCACTGGTGCTGCCTCAACACATCCAGCACCTGGGGCGTCAGTGGCACCACTCGCTCCTTGCCCGTCTTCGTTGGAGCCCACTCAACCTTCCCGCTGGAATACCCATCACGCCGCAGGCTCTTCATCACCAGCACCTCTCCCTCCTCCCAGCGGATGCAATCCCAGGTCAAACCCCTGATTTCGGCATTTCGCAGCCCCGTGCTGAGCCACAGCAGAAACAGCGGGTAATACCAAGGCTCGTTGGTCTCCAGGTCAGCCAGCACCGCCTGGATTTCCTCCACGCTCAGCACGTCGCTCTGCACTGACCGCCGCTGCCACTTCAGCTTGTTGGAAAACAGGTGGCGGTTGCCCCCAGAGCACTGGCGGTAGTGGGTCATCAACCCAGCAATCGTGCAATCGCTCAATCCCTCTGCCCGTAACCACCCCAGGAATGTCTCTGCATCGCTTCTGGTGCGTATGGGCTTCCCGTATCGCTGCAGCACCCTGTAGGCGTGAATGGCAGCAGCCTGGCGTTTGGTCTCTGCCCTGACCCTGAGTGCCTCCAGCAGCCCCACCTCCTTGCCGTTGATGAGGGGCTGATACGCCATCAGGCTGCGGTCAAAGGTGCCCTGCTGGTAGACGCTACAAATCTGGGCGGCGATGGCGTGTGCCTTTGCCACTGCCACAGGGTCACTCCAGCGACCCAGGCGGTTGATGAAGGCATCCTTCCCATCAATCCGCACCCGCACCTGCAGGCTGCCGTTGTTGTTTCTCAGGGAAGGGGGTTTCTGCACTGGGTGCCGTCGCTGCTGACACCACGGCTACGGCTGCACCACTGATTTATCCAACTACCCCATCTCGGCTTGTTGCACTTCGTAGCTGGGGGGGTGTCTGGGAGAAAAATCTGGGAGTTTTCTGGGCGGTGGCTTGGGGGTTGGCTGGCTTCTCTGCTGCCAACGCTGAAAAATTACCCAGCCTGAGCTCCTTGAAGTCACGGCTCGCTTGACGCAGTGGTGGATGCCATAGCTCCCATAGACATAAAACCGCCCAGGCTCACCAAACAGGGTTTCGTTGCTCGGAGTGCGGCGGCGATGGCCGTGGCAAGCAGGTTCGCTTTGGCAATAGGCCTCCGTTTCCACAATCACGCCCCAGAGCAACGCGCCAGAGGATTGGCATTTCACCAACAGGCAGCCCACCAGCTCGGGGGCCACGACTTCTGCGGGGCGGGTGAAGAAGGATTGGGGGAGGCGTGGGACTGCGATCGGATTGACCTGGGTGGCGGACAGGCGGGGGGCGGAGGTGCAATATAATTGCGCAAACAATCATCCGCAAACCTGCCTATCAATGAAAAAGTTTCGATTTTGGGCTCTTTTCGGATTGGTCTTCAATGGCGTCGCCCTAATCAGAGGGATTGGATACGCCCTTGCCTTCACGCCCCATTTTACGGCCCTAAGCATGGGCACCGCACTCTGTTCAGCCATCGGAATCCACTGCTCGATATTAATACTCAAGCAAAATGCAAAAGGATTCAGCCTGGCGAAGCGACAAGTTTGGTTTGTTGCGGCCCATGAAGCTCTGGCAATGCACCTCAGCCACAATGGCACCGCAAGCCTGAGGGCAATTGTTGCCATTGGCGCGTTTGTCTCAGCAGCACTGCTTTACAAGCTCTTTTCAAGCCCAGAGGCCATGCAATACAGCAATCAAGTAGAATTAAGCTCCAAAGGCACTTGATCAATGTCGCAGAAGCCAACAATGTCCTGACAGTCCCAACCACCGGCGCCACAGTGGTGGTAGTTGCTCAAAGGGCCTAGTCCATGGCTGAATCCGCCTCCGGTCTCACCCTCGCTGCCGTGCTGGTGGCCACCAGCGGCCTGTTCTGCCTGGCCACCCTGTTCTTCGGCACCAAGGGCGGCTTCTACGACAGCAAGGCCTACGAGGGCAACGGCACCGCCCACTGAAGGCCCTGGGCCTTCACGCACTGCCGATTGAGGCTTCAAGCCGGCGCCGCCCCTAGCCCTGGCTGGGCAACTGTTCCGATTCGGGGCAGTCGCCCGTCACTTCCAGGTCTTCGGCAAGGGCGTGGCGGCTGAAGAAGGCCAGGCGGGTGCTGATGGCGCCGATGGAGTCGATGCGCACGCTTTCTTCCCAGCTGTGCAGCTCGTCTTCGTCCTCGGCGTCGTAGCGCAGGGTTACCAGGTCGCCCTCGAGGTCCACCACCAGGGCCTTTTCGATCCAGCGTTGCTGGTCGCGCAGAAACACCCAGATCGGCCGCTGTTCGCCCAGGGCTTTGGAGAGCTTGCGATGGAACATCGACCCGGGGCCGTTGCTGTTGATCCTAGGGATGATGGGCTGATCCGCCGCCGCTGAACCGTCGTGGTTGCCACCAGCCCAGCCCCATCCCTGCCCGGCGAAGCGCCGGACCAGGCCGCCATCCGGCTGCAGCTGCGCAGCTGGCCTGAAGTGGAGGCCTATCTGCAGGGCTGCAAGGGGGTGATCGTGCCCCTGGGATCCACCGAGCAACACGGTCCCACCGGCGCCATCGGCACCGATGCCCTCACCGCCGAAGCCGTGGCCCTCGAGGTGGGCCGCCGCACGGGCGTGCTGGTGACCCCAACCCAGGCCTTTGGCATGGCCGAGCACCACCTGGGTTTTGCCGGCACGATCAGCCTGCAACCGGCCACCTTGATGGCGGTGCTCCACGACGTGGTGTTGTCCCTGGCCCGCCACGGCTTTGAGCGGATCTTCGTGATCAATGGCCATGGCGGCAACATCGCCACCAGCCGGGCCGCCTTTGCCCAGGCCTACGGCACCGCCGCCAGCCGCGGCCTAGCCAACGCCGGCGCCCTGCGCTGCCGGCTGGCCAACTGGTTCACCGCCGCGCCGGTGTCGGCCCTGGCCCGGGAGCTCTATGGCAAGCGCGAAGGCCACCACGCCACCCCCAGCGAAATCGCCCTCACCCTGGCGCTGGAGCCGAGCCTGCAGGCCAAGCAACGCCCCCTGCCCGAGGCGGCGCCGGCGGGCCCGATCCATGGCCCAGAAGACTTCCGCCGCCGCCATCCCGATGGCCGCATGGGCTCCGATCCCTTCCTGGCCAGCGCCGAGCACGGCCAGCAGTTCCTCGATCTGGCCGCCACGGCCCTGGCCGAAGATCTCGCCAGCTTCCTGGCCGAACCGGATGCCAGCTAGGTTCAGCCCAACGACAGGCGCCGGCCGATTCGACCATGGGCAAGATCACCGCCGATGACGTGCGCAAGGTGGCCCAGCTGGCCCGCCTGGACCTGCCGGAGGCCAAAATCGCCACCTACACCGGCCAGCTGGAGCGGATCCTCGACTACGTCGCCCAGCTGGAGCAGGTGGACACCGAGGGAGTGCCCCCCACCACCCGCGCCGTGGAGGTGGTGAACGTGACCCGCGAAGACCGGGTGGAGCCCACCCCCGTGCGCGAAGAGCTTCTCAACGAAGCGCCCCAGCGGGAAGGCGATTTCTTCCGGGTTCCCAAGATTCTGGCCGATTAATCAAGCCTGAAGCTGGGCCATCAAGCCCATCCTTGGGCGCGCCTCCCTAACCCCAGCCCACTCCTAACGCTGGGGCGAAACCGCCGTGCGGTGCAGCAGGTCGAGCACATGGCGGCGGGCCCGCAGGGTGGGCATCAGGGCTGCGATCGGCCGCAGGCGACTGCGGCGTTTTTTGTGGCTACGCACGCCCAAAAGGATGTCGTAGAGGAAATTGAAGAAATCGTGCTTGCTTTCAAACAGGCCGAGCCGCTGGGGCGATCCCTTGGCATCGAGCAGATCCTTAGTGGCGTGGTAGGCAGGCCGGTATTCGAACCAGGGAATCGAGGGCCAAAGGTGGTGCACCAGGTGGTAGTTCTGGCCCATGATCAACCAATTCATCAACCAGCCGGGGTACACCCGGGCGTTGTGCCAGCGGTTGCGCGATTGGAAGGGGCGGTGGGGCAAGTAGTCAAAAAATAGGCCGAGGGTGACCCCCACCATTAGGGCCGGGGCAAACCAGCAGTTAAAAATGAAGCCGAGGAAATCAAACTTCCAGGCCGCCAGCACAATGCTGAAAAACACTCCCCGAGCAATGCCCCATTCCAGCAACTCATGGTGACGCCAGAGGCGATGGCGGAAGAAAAAGAATTCGTGGTAAAAGAAGCGTGGCGCGATCAACCAGAGCGGCCCAAAGGTGGACACGATGTGATCAGGATCCTGCTTGGGATCGTTCACATGGGCGTGGTGTTGCAGGTGCACCCGCGTGAACACCGGAAAGCTGAAGCCCAGCAGCAGGGCTGCGCCATGGCCCATCACCGCATTCCAAAAGCGGTTGGGGTGGGCGGCGTTGTGGCAGGCGTCATGGATGACGGTGCCCTCCAGGTGCAGGGCCAAAAAGCCCAGGGCCAGCAGGACCGGCAACGACCACTGGCCCACGAACCAGCCCCAAATCGTGAGGGCCGCCAGGCCATAGCCGGCCAGGAACAGGCCCACGGTGGGGTTCCAGGCGTTGGGGGGATCGAGAAACTCCCGGGGCACCGACTGGTAGCGGGTCGGGGCCGCACCAGCGGTTGCGGTCGAAGCGGCGGCCAGGGTTGGTGTCATCTCCTGCAACCGCACCCAAGACTCGCAACGACGCCCCACCATAAGGAGCGGGACAAAGGCACCGCTGAACCTGGGCAAGCGGGCCTGGGCCATCCCCCGATTAACAGTCCGCCCGGCCAGGGTGCCCGGATCCAAGCCTGGGCAGGAGCGAAGCTGCCAGAACGGGGTCTAGGGGCCGCCAGCCAGCCCCCGGATCCGCCATGCCCACCGGGGGACTTGAACCCCCACGACCGAAGCCACTGGTACCTAAAACCAGCGCGTCTACCAATTCCGCCAGGTGGGCAGGAGCTGACTGTACGGAGTCACCCCGGAGATTGCCCAGAATGGGGCCACCACCGAGCCGCTCGCCATGTTCGCCACCCTGGGGGGAAGCCTGGCCCTGCTGCTGGGCCTGGTGGTGCTGCTGGTGCCCCTGCTCACCCCGGAACTGAGCCGGGCCCGTGATGCCGTCTGGGGGGCCGTGTTGCTGCTGCTGGGCCTGGTGCTCGTGACCAGCTCGGACCGGCTCGGCGGCTCGCCGATGGTGGCGGTGCTTTGCGGCAGCTTGCTGATCGGCCGCCTTGGCAGTGAGGTGGGCCAGCAGCGCTGGCGGGCCCTCACGCCGGAGGAACAGCAGCGGCTGGGCTCCGGCGCCCACTGGCGCACGGCCTTGGGCCAGGTGCTGGCCAGCCTGGGGGCCCTGCAGGGGATGGCGAGCGAAAGCCTTTCGGGCCTACGAACCCGCCTGCCCCAGGCCCCTGCCAGCGTCCCAACCGGCTTCAAGGGCAAGGGCAAGGCCGGCGGCACGACCAAGCGCTGGGTGCGGCCGGAAGCCGCGCCCGTGCTGGAGGGGCCCCCACCGGCGCCCCAGCAGGAGCCTGCGCAATCCCCCTCAGAAACGCCTCCAGCGGCCCCGGCAGCCGCCTCCCCTGAGCCCCCCCAGCCCCCCGTGATCGAGGTGGGCTCCTTCACCGAGATCGAAGCCCTGGTGGACGCCGCCTGGGGAGAGGCTCCGGAGCCAGCCCAGGCCCCCGCCGAGCCAGCCGATCAGGCCGTGATGGAGCCAACCCAGCCGGAAGACGCCAACCTGGCGAGCGTGGTCAACCCATCCAGCCCGATACCGCCCCAGGCGCCGACCGAGGAGCCGGCAGAGGCTGGCGCCACGGCCCCCCGCAACGACGCTGGATAATCGGCCCTAACTGCCCCAGGCGACGTGAGCGCGAGCGACTTGAACGGGAGCGACACGGTTCTTGGCCCGGCCTCCTACAAGGACACGCTCAACCTGCTGCAGACCCCCTTCAACATGCGGGCGAACGCCAAGCAGCGGGAGCCCGAAATCCAGAGCTTTTGGGCCCAGCAGCAGCTCTATGAGCGGCTCAGCCAGGCCCCGGGCGGCGAGCGCTTCACCCTCCACGACGGCCCGCCCTACGCCAACGGGGCCCTGCATGTGGGCCACGCCCTCAACAAGATCCTCAAGGACATCATCAATAAGTACGCCCTGCTCAACGGCAAGCGGGCCCGCTTCATCCCGGGCTGGGATTGCCATGGCCTGCCGATTGAGCTCAAGGTGTTGCAGGCGCTCAGCAGCAGCGAGCGCCAGGCCCTAACCCCGATCAGCCTGCGCCAGAAAGCCCACTCCTACGCCCTCGAGCAGGTGGAGGGCCAGAAAACGGGTTTTCGCCGCTGGGGCATCTGGGCCGACTGGGACCAGCCCTACCTCACCTTGAACAAGGACTACGAAGCCGCCCAGATCGGGGTGTTTGGCCAGATGGTGCTGGCCGGCCACATCTACCGGGGCCTCAAGCCGGTGCACTGGAGTCCCAGCTCGCGCACGGCCCTGGCCGAGGCCGAACTGGAATACCCGGACGGCCACACCTCCCCGAGCGTGTACGTGGCCTTTGCGGTGCGTGAGCTGCCGGAGGCCCTGGCCGCCAAGCTCGCCGCCTCAGGCTTGCCGCTGGCCACTGCCACGGCCCCGGGCGGTCTGGCGGTGGCGATCTGGACCACCACCCCCTGGACCCTGCCCGCCAACCTGGCGGTGTCGGTGAACGGCAGCCTCGATTACGCCATCTGCCGCGTCAGCGCTCGGCCAGCAGCCCCAGCCGGCGCAGGATCCGAGGCGGCCCCAAGCGCCCGCCCCAGCCACCTGCTGGTAGCTAGCGAGCTGATCACCAGCCTGGAAACCAGCCTGGGCCTGGGCCTGGAACCGGTGCTGACCCTCAAGGGCAGCGAGCTGGAAGGCATCGCCTACCAACACCCCCTGTTTGAGCGCCGCAGCCCCGTGGTGCTGGGCGGCGACTACATCACCACCGAAACGGGCACAGGGCTAGTCCACACCGCCCCCGGCCACGGCGTCGATGACTTCAACACCGGCAAGAAATACGGCCTGCCGGTGCTTTGTCCTGTGGATGAGGCCGGCAACCTCACCGCCGAGGCGGGCCCATTTGCCGGCACCAACGTGCTCAAGGACGCCAACGGGGCGATCATCGCCGCCCTCCAAGACGCCGGCGCCCTGCTGGCGGAACAGCGCTACGCCCACCGCTATCCCTACGACTGGCGCACCAAAAAACCGACGATCTTCCGGGCCACGGAGCAGTGGTTCGCCTCCGTGGAGGGTTTCCGCTCCCAGGCCCTAGCCGCGATCGATGCCGTCACCTGGACCCCGGAAAGCGGCCAGAACCGGATCGAGGCGATGGTGCGCGATCGCGGCGACTGGTGCATCTCGCGCCAGCGCACCTGGGGGGTGCCGATCCCGGTCTTCTATCACCGCCAAACCAGCGAGGTACTCGTCAACGCCGACACCCTGGCCCACATCCAGGGCCTGATCGCCGAGCACGGCTCCGATGTGTGGTGGCAACGGGAGGAGGCGGGCCTGCTGCCGCCCGCCTACGCCGACCAGGCCCACCAGTGGCGCAAGGGCACCGACACCATGGACGTGTGGTTCGACTCCGGCTCCTCCTGGGCGGGGGTGCTGGGGGGTTTAGGCGCTGCCAACTTGGGCACCAGCGCCGGCCACACCGCCCGGGCCGCCTATCCGGCCGATCTCTATTTGGAAGGCTCCGACCAACACCGGGGCTGGTTCCAAAGCAGCCTGCTCACCTCCGTGGCCGTCAACGGCCAGGCGCCCTACCAGCGGGTGCTCACCCATGGCTTCGTGCTCGATGAAAAGGGCCGCAAGATGAGCAAATCCCTGGGCAATGTGGTGGATCCGGCGATCCTGGTGGAGGGCGGCAAAAACGAGAAACAGGAGCCGGCCTACGGCGCCGATGTGCTGCGCCTGTGGGTGAGTTCGGTGGACTATTCCGCCGATGTGCCCCTGGGTCCCGGGATCGTCAAACAGCTGGCCGATGTGTACCGCAAGGTGCGCAACACGGCCCGCTACCTGCTCGGCAACCTGCACGATTTCGATCCCCGGCCCCAGGCAGAGGGGGGCCATGCCATTGCGATCGAGGAACTGCCCCTGCTCGATCGCTGGATGCTGCAGCGCACCGCCGCCCTGATCGATGGGGTGCAGGCCGATTTCGAGAGCTATGAGTTCTATCGCTTCTTCCAGGCTCTACAGAACTTCTGCGTGGTGGATCTCTCGAATGTGTACCTCGATATCGCCAAGGATCGCCTCTATGTGAGTGCCGCCGGCTCCTTCCGGCGCCGCAGCTGCCAAACCGTGCTGGCCCTGGTGGTGGAGCGACTGGCCGGACTGATTGCGCCGGTGTTGTGTCACATGGCGGAAGACATCTGGCAGAACCTGCCCTACCCGGTTGCCGAAGCCTCGGTGTTTGAGCGGGGCTGGCCCACCGTGCCGGCCAGCTGGCGTGACACCAGCCTGGAGGCTCCCGTGGGCGAGATCCTGGCCCTGCGGGCCCAGGTGAATCGCCAGCTGGAGGCCTGCCGCAAGCAGGGCGGCAAGGGCGCCCCGGCCGGGGCCGGCGCCAACGACGCCGCCCCCGCAACTCCGACCGGCATCGGCGCCTCCTTGGAAGCCCAGGTGCAGCTGGAGCTCGCTCAAGGCGAAGACACGGCCGCCCTGCGGCAGGCCCTGGCCCTGCTGGAGGCCAGCCCCCACGCCAGCGTCGACAACCTGGCCGACTGGCTGCTGGTCTCAGCGGTGCGGTTCGGAGGCAAGGCTCCAGGAGCCCTGCTGGCCGAGGCCAGCGACAACGGCGTGACCGTGCGCATTGCCCGGGCCGAGGGCAGCAAATGTGAGCGCTGCTGGCACTACGAAACCGATGGGGCCGAGCACCAACTCAGCGCCACGGTGGCCGGCCAGATCTGCGGCCGTTGCCGCAGCACCCTGGACGGCTGAACCCAAGGGACGGCATCGGCGGGGTGCTGGCCCCAGCTCCCTGGCCGGCCTGGGAGCTGCAATGGGAATGGCTGGGTGAGCGGGCTAGGGCCTGCTCCCCAACCCGACCTCACAGCCAGGCCGCGGGATCGAGGAAGTGCTCCACCGCCACCGGGCCAGCCAGCCGCTGCTCCTGGCTGGGGTTGAGGGGCCCGGCCAGCAATTCGGCGGCCCCAATCTCGGCCGTGGCCGGCAGGGCCGGCTGGTCGGGATCAAAGCCAGTGGGGTGGCTGAGGCTGCTGGAGAAGCCCCGGAAAATCAGCAGTTCAAAGGGTTCAAGTGAGGCGTTGACGGAGGCTTCCGATGGCCCAGCTTGCCCAGCGGGCCCGAGCTCAGACGCGTCAGGGCTCGGCAGTTCGCCCGTGAGGCGCAGCACCCGATCGGGGCGGTCGCGGCTAATCGCTTCTAGGGCCGCAAGCAGGGCGGCCACGGCCAAAGCAGCCATGGGGATTCAGAAGCCGCCGGCGACCCGGCCCTGCTTGGGCAGGCGCACCAGCAGCCACTGCAGGAAGCCCACCACAAAGCCCACTAGGGCCAGGTAGCCCACAAAAGCCGCGATCGCGTTGGTCCAGGCGCCGCCAAACAGGAACGAGAAGAGCCGATCCACGTGCAGGTTGAGGCCCCGGGGCGCCTCCAGCCAAACGGCACAAAAGGGCCGGGTCACGGGCCCCGTGAAGCAGCCGAAGGCCGTGGCACTGAGGCCGGCGCCCAGCAGGCCAAAGGCGGTGGCCCCCCAACGCCAGGCCCGCAGGGTGAAGGCCAGGGGCCGCCAGGGGGGCTGGTCGGCCAGCTCCTCATTGAGATCCACCCAGAACCACAGGGTGGCCACCACCAGCAGCTGGGCCAGGCCGGCCAGCAAGTAGCCCAGGGGGCGCCCATCGGTGAACAGCAGGGCCGTGATCACCAGCAGGCTCGCCACCTTCCAATAGATGGTGAGCAACCGCACCATGGCGCCATCACGCCGGAGCGCGGCCCAGATCAACAACACCAGGGGCAGGCCGAAGCTGAACACCGCCGCCAGGCGATAGTCCAGCCACACCAGGCTGCGATAGAGCAAATCCTGCACGGACGGGGGTCGGGGTTCCGCCATTATCCGTGGCCCGGCGCAACCCTTTGCAGCTGTAGGGTCCGGCCATGGCTGGCCCCTCCCCCTTCCCCTGGCTGCCCGGAAGGCTCCGCCCTGGCAAGGTCCTGCCCGGCGGGCCGCCGGCGGGCGAAGTGGCGTCTGGCGCTTTTGGATCTGGCGGTTCCGGGCCTGGCAGGCCAAGTCCAAGCGGGCCAAGGGCAAGCAGGCCGCCATTGGGCAAGCCCCGATCCCAGGGCTCCTGGCGCCCAGACCAATGGCTACGGCGCTCCGCCCCGGCGGCCAGTTGCCGCACGGCCCTGTCCCACAACGTGTCCATCGAGGCCGCCGCCGCCGAAGTGGGCCGTGAGCTGCGCTCCGGCGGTGGCGCCGGCCCGGGGGGCTGGGGTGGCGGCGGCGAGGCAGATCTGGCCCTGGTCTTCTGCTCCACCGCCTACGCCAGCGACCTGCCGCGGCTGTTGCCGCTCCTGCGCCAGAGCCTGAAGGCCCGCCACTGGATCGGCTGCGTGGGCGGTGGCGTGGTGGGCACCGGCGCCGATGGCAGCCCCCACGAAATCGAACAGCAGGCGGCCCTGGCCGTGACCCTGCTGCACCTACCCGGCGCCGAGCTGCAGCCCTTCGTGCTCGACACCAAGCAACTGCCCGACCTCGATGGCTCCGCCCAGCCCTGGCTGGACTGGGTCGGGGCCGACCCGGCCCTGGCCGCATCGATGCTGCTGTTCATCGACCCGGGCTGCCCCAGCATCAACGACCTGATCAGCGGCCTAGATTACGCCTATCCCCAGGTGGACAAGGTGGGCGGCATTGCCGGCCCCCATAGCGCCAGCTGCGGCTCCCTGCTCTTCGATGACCAGGTGGTGGAGGGGGCCGTGGGCTGCCTGATCGGCGGCAGCTGGCGGCTTGATCCAGTGGTTGCCCAGGGCTGCCGGCCGATCGGCCCGGTGTTTGCGGTGGAGCGCTCCGAGCGCAACGTGATCCTGGAACTGGCGGACGGCAGCAAGAAAGCCACGCCCGTGGCCTGCCTGCAAACCATCCTGGAAACCCTCAGCCCGGCCGAACGGGAGCTGGTGCGCCATTCCCTCTTCCTCGGGGTGGGTCGCAGCAATGTCCAGCTCAGCGGCTCCGACCCCTCCGCCTTCCTGGTGCGCAACCTGCTGGGGGTGGATCCCCGCAACGGCGCCATCGCCGTGGCCGAGCGGCTGCGGCTGGGCCAGCAGGTGCAATTCCAGTTGCGCGACGCCGCCACCTCCCGCCAGGAGCTGCAGCTGCTGCTGGAGCGCCAGAGCCAGGCCGGGCCCGAGCCCCTGGCGGCCCTGCTGTTCGCCTGCCTGGGCCGGGGCAAGGGCCTCTACGGCGGCCCCGACGGCGACGTGGGCATCTGTCACGAGCTGTTCCCGGAGGTGCCGATCAGCGGCGCCTTCTGCAACGGCGAGATCGGCCCGGTGGCCGGCACCACCCATCTCCATGGCTACACGGCCAGCTGGGGTTTCCTGGTGCCCAATCCGGCGCCAGGGGCCAGCGATGCTGGGGCGTCCTCCGATCCGCCCGCCTGAGCCGGCATGGTTCGTCAGCACGTCAATCCGCTCAGCCGCTTTTTCCAGCTGGAGCGCTCCCTGCCCCCGCCCGCGGAGCTGTTCGCCAACCCAACGCAACCGATCCAGCTCGACATCGGCTGTGCCCGCGGCCGCTTCTTGCTGGCCCTAGCCCAGCAGCAACCGGGCACCAACCACCTGGGCGTGGAGATCCGCCGGCCACTGGTGGATGGGGCCGAAGCCGATCGCCAGCGGTTGGGGCTCACCAACCTCCACTACCTCTTCTGCAACGCCAACATCAGCCTGGAAACCTGGCTGGCCGCCCTACCGGCAGACCTGCTGGAGCGGGCCACGATCCAGTTTCCCGACCCCTGGTTCAAGCTCAAACACCACAAACGGCGGGTGCTGCAACCGGCCCTGCTCTGCAGCCTGGCCGCCGCCCTGGCCCCCGGGCGCGAGCTGTTTCTGCAAAGCGATGTGCTGGCCGTGATCGAGCCGATGGTGGCCCTGGTGGAGGCCAGCGGCTGCTTTGCGCGGCCCGAGGCGGACGCCCGCCCCTGGCGACAGGACAACCCCCTGCCGGTGGCCACCGAACGGGAAACCCTGGTGCTGCGCCAGGGGCTGCCGGTCTATCGGGTGCTTTACCTGCGCAACGAAGCGCCCGTTCCGAGCCCCCAGGCCCTGGAAGCCGGGGCCGGGGGCGCCGATAATCCGGCCACCCCCCCGGCGCCCGAGCCGGCCGCAACGCCCGGCAGCCCATGACCCCCGCCCCTGCCCCCACCCCCTGGCTGCTGCGCTGGCAGGGCCTGCTGGCGCGCGGCAGCGATGGACCGCTGGCGAGCCGGCTGAGCGGCGTGGCGGGCCTGGTGCTCTGCGCCCTGATGGCGGGCCTGCCCCTGGTCACCCGAGGCGGCCTCAGCCTTTTGATTCTTTCGTGCGGGCTGCTTTGGCTGGTGGTCGCCCTGACGCGCCCCAGTAGCGGCCGCATCGGACCGATCAGTGCCTGGATCCTGGTGGCCCTGGCCGTGGCCCTGGTGGCCACAGGTTTTTCGCCCGTGCCCAAGGCGGCCCTGCATGGCCTGTTCAAACTCCTGAGCTATCTCGGGGTCTACGCCCTGATGCGCCAGCTGCTGGCCGAGGCGCCGCGCTGGTGGGATCGGATCGTGGCGGCCCTGCTGGCCGGGGGACTGGCCAGTGCCGTGATCGCCATCCGCCAGCTCTACGGCGACACCAGCGAACTGGCCCGCTGGGCCGACCCCAACTCCGTGGCCGACGGCACGATCCGGGTCTACGGCCCCCTGGAGAACCCCAACCTGCTGGCCGGCTACCTGCTGCCGATCCTGCCCCTAGCCGTGGTGGCCTTCCTGCGGTGGCGCGGCTGGGCCGAGCGGCTCTATGCCCTCACCGTCCTGGTGCTCGGCAGCGCCGCCCTGGTGCTCAGCTACAGCCGCGGCGGCTGGCTGGGCCTGGTGGCGGGCCTGGGCACGATCGGCCTGCTGCTGGTGTTGCGCCAAACCCGCCATTGGCCGGTGCTCTGGCGCCGCCTGTTTCCGTTGCTCCTGGTGGCCGGGGCCGCCGCGCTGCTGGTGGTGGCCGTGACCCAGATCGAACCGCTGCGGATCCGGGCCATGAGTCTGGTGGCCGGCCGCGAGGACAGCTCCAACAACTTCCGCATCAACGTCTGGATGGCGGCGCTGTCGATGATCCAGGACCGGCCCTGGCTGGGGATCGGCCCCGGCAACACGGCCTTCAACCTGATCTATCCGCTTTATCAACAGCCCCGCTTCAATGCCCTAAGCGCCTATTCGGTGCCCTTGGAATTGCTAGTGGAGGGCGGGGTGCCTGGGCTGCTGGCAGGCCTGGGCCTGCTGCTGGCCAGCCTGCGCAGCGGCTGGACCCAGCTCAAGGGCGAAAGCCCGTTTGCCCTGCCGGCCCTGGGGGCGGTGGCCGCAATCCTGGGCCTGTGCGTTCAGGGCGCCACCGACACAATTTTCTTCCGGCCCGAGGTGCAACTCACCGGCTGGTTCTGCCTGGCCACCCTGGCGGTGAGCGGCAAGGTGCCAGCGAGCAGCGCCGGAGCCGAGGGGGCCAAAACCAGCGAGGCCCCCTAGGCCCGTGCCAAGCCCAGCCGAGGGCCCCGAAGGGCACGGTCACCTGCTGGCGGGCTTTGATGCCGGCCAGACCCACACCCGTTGCCTGCTGGCCTGGGCCGAGGCGCCTGGAGCCGCGGGCCTGAACGAGCCCGTCCCTGAGGGGCCATTTCAGCTGCTCGCCGAGGGCGAAGGCCCCGGCGTCAGCCACCTGGCCGCCGCCGGTGGCCCGGAGCGGTTCCAAGCGGCCCTGGCCACCAGCCTGGCGGCGGCCCGCCAGCAGCTGCCCAGCGCCTGGAGCCACCTGCCCCTCGCCGCCGCCGCCATCGGTGCCAGTGGCATCGAGGCCGGCAGCCCCGTGCAACGCCAGGGGCTGGCCCTGGCCGCAGCAGCCCTGGCCCTACCACCCGAACGTCTGCTGGTCACCGGCGATGAACGCACGGCCCTGCGGGGCGCCTGCGGCCCTGACGCCGGCATCCTGGTGATCAGCGGCACCGGCTGCATCGCCCTGGGTCAGGACGGCCAGGGCCGCGAGCACCGCTGCGGCGGCTGGGGCTGGCTGCTCGATGGGGCGGGCTCGGCCATGGATGTGGGCCGCGATGGCCTGGCCCTGGCCGTGCAGATGGCCGATGGCCGCTTAGCCGAAACCGAGCTGCGCTCCCAGCTCTGGCAAGCCCTCGGCGCCGAAACCGCCCAGGAGGTGAAAGCCCTGGTGGTGGCGCCGGAGTTCGGCCCGGCCGGCTTTGCCCGCCTGGCGCCGGTGCTGAATCAGCTTGCGGCGGCTGGCGACCCCCACGCCAGGGCCGTGATCACGGCCTCGGCCTCAGCCCTCGCGGGCCTGGTGGTGGGGGTGGCCCGGGCCCTGGAACTGGCCGCTCCGCGGGTGTGTGGCGTGGGCGGCGCCCTCGGGCATCTCGATCAGCTGCGGCTGGGCTTGGGCGCCTGGCTAGCCCGGGAGCTGCCCGGTGCGGCGTTGGTGGAGCCCCGGGGGGACGCCTGCAGGGGGGCCCTGGAGCTGGCCCACAGTCTTGCCGCAGGACCTGCGGCCCAGGAGCCCCTGGCCTAGAAGCCACCCGGCCCATGCCGACCGGCCCAGGACCCGGGGTGACCCTTCTCCCGGAGCCAGGAGCGATCAGGTCAGCCCCGGCGCCCGGCGGGAATCCCCCTTACCCCCCGTTCAACTGGCTCTCCGCCAAGTCGGCCAGATGGCCCGCCCAATGGTCCACGTCGGCCTGGGAGGCCGCTTCCACCATCACCCGCAGCAGGGGTTCGGTGCCGCTGGCGCGCACCAGCACCCGGCCATGGCCCGCCATCGCCGCCTCGGCCTCGGCCACGGCAAGGCGCAGGGGATCGCACTGCTGCCATTGGGTGCGGCGCTGGCGATCGGGCACGGTCACATTCACCAGCTTCTGGGGATAGGGCTGGAAGCTGCCATCCAGCCAGTGGGCCAGGGAGCCCCCCTGGGCCTGGATCAGCACGGCCACCTGCAGGGCCGTGAGCAGGCCATCGCCACTCATGCCGTGGCGGGCCGACAGGATATGGCCCGATTGTTCGCCGCCCAGGCCCGCGCCCAGCGCCTCCATGGCCTGGTGCACGTATTGGTCGCCGACGGCCGTGCGCTCGAACAGGCCGCCCTTGGCCTGCCAGGCCTTCTCAAAGCCCAGGTTGGACATCACCGTGGCGACGATGCGGTGATCGGGCAGTTGGCCCTGGGCCATCAGGGCCTGGCCCCAGAGGTAGAGGATCTGGTCGCCATCCACCACCCGCCCCTGGCCATCCACCGCAAGCATGCGGTCGGCATCGCCATCGAAGGCAAAGCCCATGCTGGCCCCCTGGGCCAACACCGCCTGGCGCAGGGCCTCCAGGTGGGTGCTGCCGCAGCCCAGGTTGATCCGCGCCCCATCCGGTTCGCCATGGAGCACGGTGAGATCGGCGCCCAGGGCCCGAAACACGCTCTCGCCGCAGGCCGTGGCCGAACCCCAGCAGAGATCAAGCACCACCTTGCAGCCATCCAGGCGGGCGCCGCCCACGCTGGCGATCAGGCTGTCCCGATAGGCGGCCAGGAGGTCGGGGCGTTGGCGCACCAGGCCCACGCCACTGAAGGGGCTGCGCTCGCTGCCGGCGCCATGGAGGCCCGCCTCGATCGCCTGCTGCTGGTTCTCCTTGAGCTTGGCGCCGCTGGCGCCGAACACCTTGATGCCGTTGTCCTGGGGCGGGTTGTGGCTGGCCGACACCATCAGGCCACCGGCGCAGCCCTGGGCGCGGATCGTGCCGGGCACCGCCGGGGTGGGGCAGAGGCCCAGGTCCCACACCTCGCGACCGGCGGCGGCCAGGCCGGCGGTGAGGGCCGCCACCAGCATCGGCCCGCTGCTGCGCGAATCGGCCCCAATCACGATCGGCCCCTCGGCCGGCAATACCTGGCCGCACCAGTAGCCCAGTTGCAGGGCCAGGGCCGGGGTGATCACCGAGCCAACCCGGCCGCGGATGCCATCGGTGCCGAAGCGGGCCTGACCAGCCGGAAGGGGCTCACCCAGGGGGAAGCGGGCCAGCTCCGCCATGGGGAGATCTCCAGAAACCATTGGCGCCAAGGCTAAGGGGTTGGCACCGGGCGCCCCTGGCAAGGGGACCTCCAGGGAGCGGCCTGTTTAGGGCGCCAGCCGGGCCTTGTGCAGGCGGCTTTTCTCATACCAAGCGGCAATCTCAGGCGCCCAGGTTTGAAAATGGGGCCACATCAAATCACAGAGTTCGCGGATCTCCTGCTGGGCATCGAGCTTGGCGCGCAGGTCCATGAAATGCAGGAAGGCCCGCAGGCTGAAGCTCACCACAAAGTGCTGGCGGTAGTCGAAGGGCAGGATGCCGCGGGCGTGCTCTTCGGCAAAACCGGCCGCCAACATCTCGCGATAGCGCTCCGCCGCCGTTTGGCAGAGGGCGAGGTCCTTGGCGCGCTCCTCGGGGGTGTAGTTGTATTTTTTGCCCTGGCGATCGCTATAGCTACCCACCGGCCGCAGGTAAAACACCTCTTCAAGCTCCAGTTCCCCATTGGCGGCCCGGGAGATGCGCTCGCCCGTATAGCGCATCGACTGCACATCAAAACTCACCCCAACCCGGTGGGTGCGGGCCTGTTGCATCACCGAATGGGGAAACCAGCCCACATTGAGGGTGATCTGGGGGTGCTCCAGGGGGCCGTAGTGGCCGCGCTCCCCAGCCAGCAGGCGCTTCACACAGATTTCTCCGGCCTTGGCCTCCTCGGGCCATTGCCCGCGATCCGAGGCCACGAAGCCCTCGAAATAGTCCTGGTGCATCGCCGCAAAGATGCACTGCTGGGGGTTGGGGGTGGCGGCGATTAGCTCAACCCGGAAGCGCTTCATGGATCAAGGAACGGGGGAAATCGGGGCGAACCAGGTTCAGCCGTGGCTGCGGGGACCGGCCAGGGCGGCAGGGGATGGGGAGCCGGCAGCTGCCCCGCCCGCCAGGCTGCTGACGCTACCGACCCCCGCCAATGGGGGCAGGGGGGTTTCGGCAATCAGGGCACCGGTGAGGGCCTCCAATTCCGGCCGGCTCCGGGCCCCCAGGGAGCGGCCCACGGGATCGCCCGCGGCATTGAAGAGTTCCAGCTGGGGGATGCCGTTGACGTCATAGCGATCGATCTCCGGCTGCCAGCGGGGGTTATCCACATTGAGCAGCACCACATCGAGGGCGCCATGGTGCTGCTGTTCCACCGAGGCCATCGCCGGTGCCATCGCCCGGCAGGCCTCACACCAGTCGGCGTAGAACTCCACCAGGGTGGGGCGGCCATCCCCCAGGGCCACGGGCAGGTCGAGGGACTGGCGGGCCAGCTGCTCCAGGGGGGCAGCCGGATGGAGCCCGCCGCGCACCAAGAACAGCATCAGGGCCAGGGCAGCGGCCACAGCCGCTAGCAGCATCCGTTCGCGCCGCCCAGCCAGGGGCAGGGGAGCTGGGGCTGGCGAAGGCTCGGACACGGATGGAGGCCCTAAAGGTGGCGTTGGCGTGGTCTTCACTTTGCCAGCGTCCTCGGGTCATTGGTGGCGATGGCGCTAGCAGATTGGGCTTGCGACCCGAACTGACCCCCAGGACCAGCGGATCGGGCTAGGCGATCAGGCCGGGGGAGTCGGGACTTTGGCTGACAGGGCGCCGCCAGCACCTGGATCCGGAACCACCAGCCAGCCAGCGCCTAGGCCGGCACCCTTGCTACGGTCCCAACGGGCGACGGTGCACCCTTGAAACGCCGGATCACCCTCCATTTTCCCCGGGAAGCCGTTCACGAGCCGATCACCTATCGGTTGGCTGTGGAATTTGATGTGGCCGCCAAAATCCTGCGCGCCCAGATTGCCCCCAACCAGAGCGGCACCATGGTGGTGGAGCTCTCCGGCGACATTGACGATCTCGCCGCTGCCGAACAGTGGCTGGAGGCCCAGGGCCTGGGCCTCAACCGCACGCCAGGCCAGATCACGATCAACCCGGATCTGTGTGTGGACTGTGGCATTTGCTCCAGCCTCTGCCCCAGTGGCGCCCTGGCCAGCCAGGCTCCCACTTGGCAGCTGCAGTTCGATGCGCAACGCTGCCTCGTCTGTGAGCAGTGCATCCCCAGCTGTCCCCTGGGGGCCATTGCCCTAGAGCTGAAGGGACCCTGAATGCCGATCCTGCGCCTGTTGCTGTTGCCGTTCCGGGCTCCGATGCTGCTGGTGCTGCTGCTGGTGAGCGCCTATCTGGGCTTCAACTGGTCCAACCTGGCCCCCCAAACCGTGGCCCTGCCCTGGCTGCCGGGCAACGGCCAAAATGTGACCTTGCTCCGGGACCTGATCATCCCCCTGGAGTGTCTCCAGGCCGTGGTGGTCGTGGTGATCTGCACGGTGCCCGACCTTGTCGTGCGGGAAGTGTCCTTCTTCATGGCCCGCAGCAAGGTGCTCACCCTGATCACGACCCTGTTTCTGGTGATCACCGGCGGGGTGTACCTGATGCATCTCAATGTGCTCACCGATGTGTTGCTGCTTGGCGCCGCCGTGTTGCTGGCCCGGCTGGATCTGATCCGCCTGCGTCTACCGATGAACCCGGTTGGGGTGGCAACCGGCCTCAGTGCCCTGGTGCTGACCGGGGTCTGGATCGGCCATGAGTTCCATCGTTCCGGCCTGGCCCGGTTCCATGCCTGAAGAACCGCTAGCTCGGTCCGGTTTCAACCGCCCGCAGGGCTCCGGCTAACAGCCCGAAGCGGCACCCTGATTCAGGCGCCGGTAGCTCCAGAGGTTGCCCAGCACCTTCTTGGTGTAAAGCCGGGTTTCCGGGTAGGGAATCGCCTCGATCCAGAGCTCGGGATCCCGTTGCAAACTGATCGGGGCGCCGGCTGGCTTGGGGCTGTCGCTGCCCAGGCCGGTCTTGAGCCAGTGGGCCACGGCCCCGGGACCGGCGTTGTAGCTGGCCACGGCCAGCACCGGATTGCCCTGCCATTGCTCCAAGAGCTGACGCAGGTAGCGGGCCCCTAGGCGGCTGTTGAGGGCCGGATCCTTCAGGCTGGTGCCCTCCAGGCGCCGGCCCGCCAGCTCGCTGGCGGTGCTGGGCATCAGCTGCATCAGCCCCACCGCCCCCACCGGCGACTCCACCCCAGCCGTGAACCGGGATTCCTGCCGGGCCACCGCCTGCAGCAGGGCCGGATCGAGGCCCGCGCCAGCAGCAGCCTGGCCAAACAGCGCGCCGTAGCGCAGGGGATTCAGCTGCCGTTCCAGGTCGGCCTGCTGCTGGCAGCTGCCTTTCGGCAGCCGCAGGCTGGCCTGCTCCAGTTGGCCCAAGCCGATCCAGTCGTCGCCCACCCCACTGCGCAGCCGACCCTCCAGCTGCAGGTCCCGGGCGTCTTGGACCCGCTGCCCCCCCCGCCAGAAGCGCCAGCTTTCCCAGGCCTCCAAGGGCTGGTTCAGGCGCCAGAGCCGGTCCAGGCCCCCATCCCCACTGGCGAGGGGCTGCCAAGGGGGCCGGGCCAGGGGCTCGGCCGGCCCACCGGGGGCGCGCAGCAGCTCAGGCTCGGTCTTGGTCTCGGGCTCGCCCAGGTGCAGGCTGGCCCGCCAGCTGTAGTAGCCGCCGGGCGCGATGGCCAGCACCTGGCGCCAAAGGCGCTGGGCCGCGGCCCCGTCGCCAAGCCGCCCATGGGCATAGCCCAACCAAAAGAGCTGGCGTGCGGCCAGGGGCGCGGCCAACTGGTGGGCGGGCAGGGCGTGAAGGATGGCGGTGGCCTCGGCCCAGCGCTGCTGCAACAGCGCCTGACGCGCCAGTTGCCACTGCAGCTCCCAGCTGGCCGGATCCCGGGGCCAACGCTGCAAGACCCCGCGCCAGGGGCGCTGACGATCCAGGGCCAGGCGGGCCTGCACGGCAGCGCTGTCCTGCAGGGGTGCCGGCAACCGGGCCAGCAGGGCATCGGTATCAGATCCCTCCCGCTGGCTGAGCAGGACGCTGGCCTCCCGGGCGGCGGCGCTGGTGGGCCAGCGCTGGGCGAGGGCCAGCAGCCGGCGATCAGCCAGCCCCTGTTGGCTGGCATCGCCTTTGAGTAAGGCCTGGCCCAGGGCCAACTCCAGCGCCAGATCGCCCTGGAGGCCCTTGAGGCAGTCCAGGGCGGTCTGGCCTCGGCCCAACTGGGCCAGGCCCAGGGCCAGATGGCGCCGTTGCGGCGGCTTCAGGGCCCCATCACGGCCGCGGCAGGCTTGCACCAGCAGGGCCTCGGCCCCCGGCCAGCGGGGGCCCCAGCGGGCCAGATGCAGGCTGGCCTGCAGGCGGCTGGCGGGGGAGGGGCCCAGCTCCAGGGCCGCCGCCAGGGCCGCGGGATGGGCGGGGAAGCGCTGGAGCAGGAGCTGGCGCCAGCGGGATTGCAGGCGGCCCAAGCTGTAGAGCGCATCGGCGCTCGCCGGATTCTGGGGAAAGCGCTGCCAAAGGCTTTGCCAGAGGTCGAGGGCCTGGTCGGGCTGGCCGGCGGCCTCGGCCGCCTGGGCGGCCCGTTTCAGGGCCAGGGCAGCAAGGGAATCGCGGCCCCAGCCCTGGCCCCAGAGCCACTGCCGTTGCCTGGCGCTGCCGGTGGGCTCGCGGCTTGCGAGCAGCAGGCTGGCCTCGCGGCGCAGGGCCGGATCAGGGCTGAGCAGCCGCCAGGCCCGCAGGCTGGAGAGGGGCGTGTCCGGCGTCGGCGAGGGCGTGAGCTGGAGCACCAGGGCTCGGCCGGCCAGCAGGACCAGGGCCGTGCCCAAGCAGGTGCCCAGCAGCAGGCGCAGGCCGTGCGCAGAGGGCGGCTGGGGCGACGGGAACTGGGGCAACAAGGGCCGGAGCATGGCTGTTGCCGGAACAGGGCTGTTGCCATTGTGGGGAGGCTTCTCCCCCAACCCATCCTCGCCACCGCCATGGCTCTGCCCCAGCTGCGGCGCCCAACGCTGCCGCCATCGCTCACCAGCCTGCCGGGCTGGCGCCAACGCCGCCGGACCCTGACGGCCCTAGCCGCGGCCGGCCTGGTGCTGCTGCTGCGTCCCTGGTGGCCCCTGGTGCTGCTGCCGGGCTGGCTGGTGGGCCTGGTGTTGTTGTGGGCCGTGGTGGAACTGGTGCTCTGGGCGTGGTGGCCGCGCCGCTGGAGCTAACGCGGGCTCGCCCCCCCACAAGGCAGCCAGTCGATCCCGCCAGAGCGATGGGGCTGCTGGGCTGATCGGCCCACGTGGCTGGTGCCGCAAGCTTTGCCTGCAGGCCCTGCCATCACCACCGGAGGGTTGTCAGACCCGCGCCAAGGTGACCCGTTCGGCCTGATCTTGATACTTGCCCTTGCGATCGCTGTAGGTGGTTTCGCAGGGATCCCCCTCAAAGAAGAGCAGCTGACAGATGCCTTCGTTGGCATAGATGCGGCAATCGGCCCCGGAGGAATTGCTGAATTCCAGGGTCAGGTGGCCCTCCCAGCTGGCCTCGGCCGGAGTGGTGTTGACGATGATGCCCAGGCGGGCATAGGTGCTCTTGCCCAGACAGATCACGGTGATATTGGCCGGCACCCGCATGCGCTCCAGGGCCACACCCAGGCCATAGGAATGGGCGGGCAGGATGAAATAGGCGCCATCACCGTCCTCTTGGAGGGGCGCCGGCTCCAGGTTGGCCGGGTTGAAGCGCTTCGGATTCATCACCGTGCCCGGCACGTGGCGAAAAATCAGAAACTCCTTGGCCGAAAGCCTGAGGTCGTAGCCATAGGAACTGCAGCCGAAACTGAGCACTGGCGAGGTGCCCTGGTCCGGGTCTAGGTGACGCACCAGCTTGGGCTGGAAGGGTTCCAGCATTCCCTCGGCAGCCTGGGCATTGATCCAGCGATCGTTCTTGAGCATGGGACTGCCGCAGGGGCCGGTGGGAGCAGGCTAGAAGCCGCGGCGCAATTGGGTCACCTGATCGGCCATGGCCATCAGGGCCGCCGGCATGGCCGGGCCGGTGAGGATCACATCCACATGGCTCGGGCGGCGCTCCAGGGTGGCGGTCACCTCGGCGGCGCAGAGGTAGCCCAGGTCCACGGCCAGGCCCAGTTCGTCCAGCACCAGCTGGTCGAGCTGGCCGCCCAGCAGCTGGTCGCGGCTGTAAGCCCACACCGCTTCCACCGCCTCCCGGTCGGGATCGCTGGCGGTCGGTAACGGGGAACGGGCCAGGCCACTGGGACCAGCAGCTGGGGCAGCCGAGACCACCGAGGCCGCCGTGGCGCAGGACACAGCCGTGGCGCAGGGCTCCGACAGGCAACCGGCCACGGCGGGACGCAGCCACTGCAGGCGGCCGCAGAGCCAGAGGCTGGCCTCGAGCCCCTGGTCGACCCCACCCTTGAGGAACTGGGTAATCAGCACCCGGCTGCCCAAACCGGCACTCCGCAGCGCCTGGCTGAACACGCCGCTAAAGCTGCCCCGGAAGGGGGCCGTGTGGATCTGGATCAGGCCCTCCTGTTGGGCCACCAAGCGCAGGCTGCGGCTGGTGCTGGACCGGGCTGCCGCCTGGGGGCGCCCCGCCGGGCCGAGGGAGCGACCCGGCTCCCGCCGCGGTTGGTGCTGGATGAGGCTGGCCGTCATAGCTGCCCCCCCCGGGCCTGGCCGGCCCCCAGCCCAATGGTCTGGAGCCGCCCTGGCCCGAAGCCCGGTTGAGGCGATCGATCTGGCTTCGGGGGGCCGTCCATCAACTGGCTTGCGTTCAACGGATTAAGGACTGGGCGATTGGGCACCGGTCGGCGGACGATCGACGGGCTGGCGAGCCAGGGACTGGCCACCAAGCCACTTGGCACCGAGCTGGCCGCCGAGAAGCGGCCGATTGGTGCAGAGCGCGGCATGGCTGGTCCCTGGTCAATCCCTGAGCCCGGTGCGCCGGGGGTGGCAACCGAATGTAGCGGCGGCAGGCCGCGAAACAAGCCACAACCGCTACCGGTAGTGCGAACATTTGCACCAGTGCCGCTTCAGCCCTGGGCCGGATCCAGGCCTGGGCGGGGCCAGCAGCCGGACCAGGCCCTCCCCTAGCCCTGCGAATGCGGGCCGAGCCGGCAGCTGCGGCGATGGGAGCGCAGCGCAACGACAGCGCCAAGGGTTCATCGGTGTCAATAGCTACAAGGCCAGCCCTGGGCGATCCTTAGGGTCGCCCCAACTCGAACCGTAGGAATGGTTGGCGCCAACGCCGGCTTCAGCCGCTATTCCGGCCCTGCCTCCGGGGGCCAGCCCCTGCAGGCCGCAGCGGTGACCGCGCCAGCGGCCAGCACCAACCTGCTGGAGGTCATGCGCGGCCTCGCAGGCAGCACCACCGAAACGGTGGAACGGGGCAAAACCATCTTCTTTCCGGGCGATCCCGCCGAGAAGGTCTACCTGTTGCGGCGCGGCGCCGTGCGCCTGTCACGGGTGTACGAATCCGGCGAGGAAATCACCGTGGCCCTGCTGCGGGAAAACAGCCTGTTCGGCGTGCTGTCCCTACTCACCGGCCAGCGCTCGGACCGCTTTTATCACGCCGTTGCCTTCACCCGGGTGGAGATGGTCACGGCCCCGGCGACCTCGGTCAAACGGGCGATCGAACAGGACGCCGCCGTGGGGCTGCTGATGCTGCAGGGCCTCTCCTCCCGCATCCTCCAGACCGAAACCATGATCGAAACCCTCACCCACCGGGACATGTCCTCCCGGTTGGTGAGCTTCCTGCTGGTGCTCTGCCGCGACTTCGGCGTGCCTGGCGGGGAAGGCATCACCATCGACCTGCGCCTCTCCCACCAGGCGATCGCCGAAGCGATCGGCTCCACCCGGGTCACGATCACCCGCCTACTCGGCGACCTGCGCAACGCTGGCCTGGTCCAGATCGACCGCAAGAAAATCACCGTGTTTGACCCGCTGGCCCTGGCCAAACGGTTCAGCTGATTCCAGGGTTAGGGCCTGGGCGCTGGGCAGGCCGCTCCCCAGTTTGCCTCCGATTCCACACCGCGCCGCCCACGGCGTTTGATACTGGCTCTCCCCGCCCCCTCCCGTGACTGGCTGGCTCCTGATCCTGGCGTTGCTGGTGCTCGGAGGCGTGCTCTCCACCCTGGGCGACCGGCTGGGCAGCCTGGTGGGCAAGTCTCGGCTGAGCCTGTTCAACCTGCGGCCCCGCAAAACGGCCGTGTTGATCACGGTGATGACGGGCAGCCTGATCAGCGCCCTATCCCTGGGCCTGATGCTGCTGGTGAGCCAGCAGCTGCGGGTGGGCCTGTTCGAGCTCGATCGCATCGAGCATCGCCTGCGCGACAGCCGCACGAGCTTGAGCCGCACCCAGGCGGACCTCAAGCGCAGCCACAGCGACCTGCTGCAGGCGGAGAAGGGCCGCAAGCAGGCGCGCCAACTCCTGGCCGAAGCCGAACGCCAGGCCCGCTCCCTGCGGGCAGCCCTCGGGCCACTGATGCAACAGCGCCTGGCCCTCGAAAAGCAACGGGACCAGCTCAACCGCGACATCCGCGCCAAGGATGCCGACATCCATCGCAACCAGCAGGAACTGGCCCAGGTGAAGGGGCGCATCGTTGCGGCGGGGAAGGAACTCAAGGAACTGGAAGCCAACCTGCTGGCCCTGCGGCGCGGAGATGTGGTGATCAGCAGTGGCCAGTCCCTGGTGATCGCCAAGGTGAAATTGCAGAAGCCTTCCCAGAGCAAGGAGGTGATCGAAGCCCTGCTGCAGCAGGCCAACAAAGTGGCCTTCCAGCGGGTGTTGCCCGGCCAGACCCCGGAGCGCCAGGTTCTGCTGGTGCCCCGCGGCGACATCACCAAACTGGAGGACGTAATCACCAAGCCCGGCACCTGGGTGGTGAGCATCGTGTCGGCCGGCAACGTGCTGCGGGGCGAGCGCCGGGTGGTGGCTTTCCCGGATGTGCGGCCCAACCGCCAGGTGGTGCGTCAGGGGGACCAGATGGCTACCACCGTGCTGGAGGCCGAGGAACGCAGTCCCCAAGAGGTGCAAAGCCGCCTCAACCTGCTGCTGGCCGCCACCTTCACCCGGGCCCAGCGCCAGGGGGCCCTGGCCGATGGCCTCCAATACGACTTAAACAACTTCAACCGGCTCGGCAGCCAGCTCCGGGATCGTCCCGCCGGCCAAACGGTGCGGCTGGAGGCCGTGTCCCTGCGGGACAGTGACATCGCCGATCCACTTGTGATCGAGTTGCGCTGGCTGCAGGCACCCGGGAGTGCCCCTGCCGGCCGCAGCCAGCCTTGATCGCCCCCCCCGGCCAGGGCGATGGGCGCGCAGCCCAGGCCGACGCAAGGGCCGCAAACCGGGCCAGCAACCCCCCAGGAGATCAGGCCTGCAGCCCAGGCGCCGGCCCCCTCGCGGCCATCGATCCGGGCCGCAGCAAATGCGGCCTGGTGATCAGCAACGACCAGGCCAGCGCGATCCTGTATGCCGCCGTGCTGCCGCCCCAGCGGGCCCTGGCCCAGCTGGGCCAGTGGCAGGAGCAGCACTCCCCCCTGGTGGCCGTGCTGCTCGGCAACGGCACGGGCAGTGGCCCCTGGCGCCCGTGGCTGGCCCCGATCGCGCCCCTGATTCTGGTGCCGGAAGCAGGCACCACCCTGGCGGCGCGGCAGCGCTACTGGCAGCTGGAACCGGCCCAGGGCTGGCGGCGCCTGCTGCCTAGGGGCCTGCGCCAGCCTCCCCGGGACTGGGATGACGTGGTCGCCCAGCTCCTATTGGAACGGCACCTGGGCCGCAGCCTGCCTCGCCGGCTAAACCAGGGGCAGGGCCCCACTCCCTAGGTCCCAGACTGAAGTCGCCCTGGCAGCCGAACGCTGACCCTGGCGGCTAAAACTTGGCGCGCACGGTGAAGACGTAGTCACCGCCGGGCTCGAGCTGGTAATCGGCCTTGAGCAGGAAGCGCAGCAGGGCGTCCTGGATCAGGGCCCGGCCCAGGGAGGGCTCCACCGTCAGCTCGCCGCGGTCGAAGGCCCAGCGGAAGGTCCAGCGGAAGCCACCGGCGGCCACCTCCCCCTCCAGCAGCTTGCTGCTGAAGCTCTGGTGCAGCACCCGCAGCTGGGCAGTGGTGGTGGGCAGGCGACTCAAGGGGACGGGCGGCTGGGGGCGGGCGAGCTGGCAGAGGAACTGACTGAGGAACTGGCTTGGGGCTTGGCTGGGGCGCCAGCCTCGACCAGCTTGGCGGCAGAGGGGGCCACAAAACTGTTCAGCCGGTTGGCGGCCCGCTCCAGGCCAAGGCGCTGAATCAGGTCGATCCCGGAGATCACCTCCGCCAGCACCTCAGCCAGGATCGGCTGCTCCGCGGCCTGGAAGCGGCCGAGCACATGGGAGATGGTGCGCTCCTTGCGCTCCACCGGATTGGCCGAGGGGGCGCCGATGCCGATGCGCAGCCGGGCAAAGTCTTGGCCCCCCAGGTGGGCGATCGTGCTGCGCAGGCCGTTGTGGCCACCGGCGCCGCCAGAGGCGCGCAGCCGCAGCCGGCCCAGGGGCAGGTCCATGTCGTCCACCAGCAGCAGCAGCTGGCCGGGCTCCAGGCCATACCAATCGAGGGCGGCCCGGATCGAGCGGCCGCTCTCGTTCATGAAGGTTTGGGGCATCAGCAACCGCAGCCGGCTGGCCCCCTGCCCCAGCTCACAGAAGAGACCCTGCAACTTGGCCTGGTTTTTGAACGGGACCCCGGCGGCGGCCGCCAGCCGCTCCAGGGCCATGAAGCCGACGTTATGGCGGGTGCCGGCGTACTTGTCGCCGGGGTTGCCCAGGCCGACCAGCAACTGCAGGGACCCGGCGGGCGAGGCGGTCATGGGGCGAGCAAGAGCAGGCAAGCACTAGGGGCAGGATGCCAGGCGAAGAGTCCTGGGACCGGGGCACCCGGGATCTGGCCGCCCCGATGGGTGCGCCGCTAGGGGCGGCAGCACAACCTTCGCCGCTGGCCTAGGGCGCTGGGGCGGAAACGGCAGAGGGGGCGATGGCAGCGGAGCTAATGCGAGGGCCTGGGGCTCGGGAGCGCCTGACTGGACGGATCAGGCGGAAGGGGTGGGGGGCTGCTCAGTCACCAGCTCTGAAACTTCAGATGCAGCGGCACCGCTCTGGCTGGCAGCCAGGGTTTCGGTTGGGGCGACGGCCACGGAACCGGCCTCTGGGGAAAGCGATTCCAAAGACTCGACTGCAGCGGAGACTTCCGAAAGAGGGACCGCCGAAGGGGACGCTGCCGAGGCCGAGACGGCTGGGGCAGAGACGGCTGTCGTAGAGACGGCTGTGGCAGAAACCGTGTCATTGGAAACGGTGTCCACGGCCTTGCGGAATTCCTGCTCGAACTGGCTGGAGGCGGACTGGAAACCCTTGAGGGTCTTGCCGAGGGTCTTGCCCAGCTCCGGCAGGCGCTTGGGGCCAAACACGAGCAGGCCAATGGCAGCGATCACGGCCATTTCCGGCAGGCCGATTCCAAAAATATTCATCGTTTCGAAGCACCGATGGGTGGATCCAGCATTAACCCGCCCAGGCCAATGGTCAAACAACCAAGGGCCTGGACGGGCATGGAATCCGGTTTAGGGATGGATTTCAGGAGCTGGCAATCAGCCGGCGCCATTCCAGTTGACGGTGATGCCGTCCAACAGCAGCGACTTGTTATAGAGCTGGAGAATCACCAGCAGGAAGACCAGGAAGAGAACCATGAACACTCCCATGATCGGAGTGGTTCCCCAACCCGGCACAACCTTGCCGTATTCGGAATTGAGGGGACGCAGAAGGTCTCCGAGGCGGGTGCGTTGGGCCATGACGGCTCGCTCCTCTCTGGCAGGGGATCAGTCTGGTTACTTTAGGGGTGCTGAGGCCCGGACCGAGCCCAGCTGTCGAGAGTTGTGATGGAAGGGGCCTCCCGAAGCCCCTTCCGGCCGGCTTCGCCACCACCCCCAAGCCCCCACGCCCATGGAAAGCACCTCGTCCCCCGCCCTCTCCGTGGCCCTGACCGTGCTGGCGGTGCTGCTGTCCCTCACCGGGTTTGGCATCTACACGGCCTTTGGGCCCCCTTCCAAGCAACTCACCGATCCCTTCGACGAGCACGAGGATTGAGCCCAGGGCTGGGGCCTAACCCTGCCCAGGGATCAGGAACCCTGAAGCCCCTGCCAGGTGCAAACCCTCAGGCCAGGCGCCTGATCCGATAGCTGGCCAGTTGCCAAGGCCGCACAACCGCCGCTTCGGCCAGACGATCCAAGACTTCGGGGGTCTGGGTGAGCGGCCGATCTAAGCCATCGATCCGGCCCAGAAGCTGCCAGCCGGGGCCCAGGTCCAGCCTCTGGCGAAGGGGGCTGAGGTTCTGAACGGTCAGCGCCAGGTCGCCGGCCGCGAGCGAGCTGGCGCCCTGGGAGGCCAAGCAGCGGAGACCGATCAGGCGCAGGTGGGGAGCACCCAGGCCCAGGGCCTGGCCTGGTGGGGCCAGCCCCTCGGCGGCCCTAGCGGAACCGACCGGCTCGCGTTGCCCGGCGCCCTCGCCCAGGGGCCGCAGCCAGGTCGGTTCCCGGAAGCGCACGGCCTGCTCGGCCGCGCCGGCCTGGCGCCAGCCCCCCGCGCAGGGCATCAGGGCGAGGCGCAGGCGCTGGGGTCCGTGATCGGCGCCGGGATCGGGCCAGGTGGGCGCCCGGAGCAGCGACACCCCCAAGCGCTCTGGCGTGCCCGACGCCCCCTGGGGCCCATCCAGCAACACGGCCAGGCCTGAGCCGGCCGCTTCGGCCGCCAGCCAGCTGATCACCGGCACCTCCCAGCGGCTGCACTCCCGCGCCGTAACGGCCGCCGCCGGCCGCTCGATCACGCCGCCGCTGGTGTCGGCGGCTAGGCGCAGGGCGGCTTGGGCCAGGGGCAACTCCAGCCGCAACAGCTCATGCACCTGGCGCCAATCCACCGCCAGGGTGAGCTCCAGGTAGGGGCTGGCCGCCCTGAGCACCACATCAAGCCGCAACGGCGAGCGACCGCAGAGCCCCCGCCAGACGAGGCGCACGCACAACGGTCCGGTTTCGGCCAGCTCGGGCGGGCCCTCCCAGCGCAAGGGCAAGGGCTGGCTGCGGTAGTTGGCGGCCAGATCCCAGGCATCCCAAAACTCGCCCCGGTCGGCCCAGCGGCACCACTGCAGGGGAGAGGCCAGCTGGGCCAGGCCATCGAGTCCCCAGAGCTGCTCCACGCCAGCGGGCCCGACCAGGGCGGTGACCAAGCCATTGCTGAGGCGCCAGCGCCCGCCCGCCGCCGCGGCCCCAGGCCCTGGCCCCTCGCCACCAGACAACGGCGCCCCTCCCTCCAGATCGTCGGCCACCGCTTCCGGCTCCGCAACCAGGCTCACCGGATGCTGCACGGGCAAGGGCGCGCCCGAGGGGGACGTTCCACCCAGGCCGTCACTCCGCTCGGCGGCGGCCAGGGGCTGGCGCTGCAAGGGCAGAGAACTGATCCCTGCGGGCAGCGGCACTTGCAGCCATTGGCCGCCGCCCGGGGCCGGCTGGCCCACCAGGGGCTGGCCTGCCAGGGTCCAGTGGCCGGTAGGCAGCCGCAGGGTCAAAGGGGCCGCCGCCAGGGGCTGGAGCTGCACCAGGGCCCAGGGTTCTAGCCCCTGATCCGGCCCAGGAGCCCGCTTCCGGGAGCCAGGGGGGGCCCCAAGCCAAGCCAACAGGTCTTGATCCCGGCTCCGGGAAGCGGCCCGGCGGGCGGCGCGCCACTGGGGTTCGGCCTGCTCAAACACCTCCGGAATCGAGGTGCCCGGCAGGATGTCGTGGAACTGCTGGAACAGCAGGGGCCGCCAGTCGGGGGCGGGCTCGCTGGGCGCTGAACCGGCCTGGCTGGCCCGTAGGGCCCGGGCAATGTCGGCCTCGCGCAGGAGCCGCTCCAGGGTGCGGTTGTGGCGCTTCTGGTCGGGGCGGCTAGTGGCGATGCCCCGGTGTAATTCCAGGTAAAGCTCATCGCGCCACACCGGCAACCCCGCCGCCAGGGGCTCCAGCTCGGCCAGGTACTGGCGGAGGGTGCCGTGGCGCTGGGGCCGGGCCTGGGGCTGGTCTTGCCAGAGCTCCAGCTGCTCGAGCATCTCGGCGGTGGGGCCGCCGCCGTGGTCGCCCACGCCCGGGAGCCAGAGGGCCCGATCCAGGCCCGTGCTGGCCTGCCACTCGAGCCGATAGCGCTCCATCGCCACCGGGTCGCCGCCGGTGCCGATCGGGGCCGTTGCCAGGGCGAGCACCTCCGCTCCGCAGCGGCTGCGCCAGCGGAACAGGCGATGGGGGAAGGGGTTGGTGGCGTTCCAGGCCAGCTTGTGGGTGCAGAACCAGTGCACGCCGGTGGCCCGGGCCACGGCCGGCAGGCCAGCGCCAAAGCCGAAGCTGTCGGGCAGCCAGCAGAGCTGGTGCTCCCATTCCGGGAAGGTGGCGCGGCTGTAGGCCTGGCCCAGCTGGAACTGGCGCAGCAGCGAGGCCGTGGCGATCAACACGCAATCGCTCTCGACCCAGGGACCATTGATCGGCTCCCAGCGGCCCGAGACCATGGCCTGGCGGATGCGGGCGAACAGGGCTGGCCGGTGCTGGGCGATCCAGGCGTAGAGGGCTGGCGTGGAGTGGCCGAAATGGAGCTGGGGATGGCGCTCCATCAGACCCAGCACCGACTCGAAGGTGCGCTCCGCCGCCCGCCAGGTGTCCGCCACCGGCCAGAGCCAGGCCAGATCGAGGTGGGCGTGGCCCAGGAGCTGAAAGCCGCCCGGGCCACGCCCCTGCTGGACCTGGAGGGCCTGAAGGGCCGCGCCGAGGCGACCGGGGGCATCGGGCGCACCGGGATCGGCGCCCGCCAGGGCCGCCTGAAGCGAAGCCGCCGCCGCCAGGTCGTCGCCCTGGGCCGCCCGCAGGGTGACCAATTCCAGGGCCGTGCCGGCCAAAAGACCATCGGGATCGGCGCCATCGGCAGGCTCCAACTCCAGCCGGCTCTCGACCAGGGCGCCGTCGTCGTGGCGGGGGCTGCGCAACGCAAGGCTGAGGTCGAGGGCTTCGCCCTGCCACCAGCGCTCGGGCAGCACCCAGCGGCAGGCGGAATCAAACAGGTCACCGCGATGGACTGGCTGGCCAGCGACCGAAAGCACCACCTCCTCGGCCCACCAGCGCAGCACCAGCCGGGCCCGGGGCGGGGCCCCCTGGTGGGCCCCCGCCGCTTGATGGAGCTGGCGCCAGTCGGGTGGGCACTCGAGCCGCAGGTGCAAGCGCAACCATTGGCCGCCCCGGGGCCAGATCAGCAGGCCGCGGGCAAACCAATCGGGCCGATGGCTGGCGCCCCAAGGGTTTTCGATCGCTGGCGCCCGGGCTCCGTCCGGGCCCTCGGCCAGCCAGCGGGCCTGCAGATCGCGCCGCGTCCGTGACTGAAACGTTTCAATCCAGGGGCGAACCACCCCCTCCAGCCCCTCTGGCATCGATCAACGCCATCTGTGCCCCATAGGATGATGCCGCTGCCGCAGGGTCGTCCCAGGGCCCACCTGGCGCCTGTCACTCCCTGTCACCCGCCGGACGGTCCATGCTCGCCCTCAAGATTTCGGTTTACTCGGTCGTTTTCTTCTTCATCGGGATCTTCGTTTTCGGCTTCCTCGCCAGCGATCCCACCCGCACCCCCAGCCGCAAGGACCTCGAAGACTGAAGCCCAACCGGAAGCACAAACCGGTCCTAGCCGGCTGGAGCTGATCCAGACCCCATGGCAGGATCGGCGCCGTTTCCGCTTCGTCGGTGCCCGCGCCCACCCTGTCTCGTTGGACATTTGCGGCGATGGGATCGGCTCTGCTGGTGGCCCTGCCCCCAGCAGGCGCTGAACCACTGACCCCCATCGCCGCAGCCCCTCAACCGGTCGCGGCAGGAACCCAGGCTCCCCCAGCCCCCGCCCGTGCCCCCCAGGCCCAGGTCCTGTCCCAGGCGGCCCCGGCCCAAACCCCAGCAGCAGGTCAGGCCCAGCCGGCCGCCCAGCCCTTGGCTGCGCCTGCCCGACCGCTTACGGCGGCGACAGCCGAGCAATCCCCACCCCTGGAGCTGGAGTTGCAGGCCGATCAGCAAGGTTTCGACCTGCTTCTCAACCGCTTTGTCGCCACGGGCCAGGTCAAGGCCCTGCTCAATGGCGGCCGCCTGCTGGCAGACCGACTCGAGTTTGACCCCACAAGCCGCAGCGTCTATGCCAGCGGCAGCGTGCGCTTCCAGCGGGGCCATGAGTACCTACAGGCCAGCCGCCTGCGCTTCAACCTGATCCAGGCCGAAGGCGAGCTAGAGGATGTCTACGGCGTACTCGACCTAGAAACCGCCGAATCCGACTTCGACCTAGCCCGCCAACCCAGTGGCGCCCTACTGCCCCTCAGCTACTGGGAGACCCCGGATCCGCTGCTGAGCCGCCAGGCCAGCTTTGCTGTGGCCGATGGCAGCCCGGCCCCTGGGGCCAGCGTCACCGCGCCACGACCCACCAGCACCAAACCCCTACCCGGGGCCCAGGTGCTGCAGGCCCTGCAAAGCCAACCCTTGGCCCCAGCAGGGCAGAACCCCGGGGCCGGGGTGGAGAGCTACGGCAGTGTGGCCGCCACAATCCGCCCCCTGGCGATCAACGACTGGCGCATGCCGCCCGTGGCCCTGGCGCCCCAGGCCCTCTCCATGGCCTGCCAGCCCCTGCTGCCGCCAATCCCCAACTGGCACCCCTACCCCCTAGCCGTGACCCTCTGGGGCGGCCAGAGCATCGATTCCAACTTTGGCGAAACGTTCCAATTCAAAGGACGGCTCCGGCCCGAATACGAACTGGGATTGGGCTTCAACAAGCGCCTGATCGATGCCGGCCCCGTGGCCCTGGAATGGGACAGCAACCTGTTGGGCCATCGCGCCTCGGTGCAGGCGGGAGGTGAGTTCAACCAGAGCGTCAAATACGCCAATTCCCCTGCGCAGGGCTTCGGCGAAATCACCACCGGCCTGGGCATGCGCCTCTGGGTCCAACCCTGGCTGAGCCTGGGCTTTGTGCAAGGAGTGAGCTGGCTGAGCGAGCCAAGCAACTATGAAAAAACCTTCCGCCAGAACTACAGCCAGTTCCTGAACTATCTGGGTTTTGAAATCGAGGCGCTGGTGGCGCCCCAATGGTCTTTGGTGGGCCGGGTGCACCACCGCTCTGGCGCCTACGGCACCTACAGCGGCGTGTCGGAGGGCAGCAACGCCTATCTGGTGGGTCTGCGTTATCGCTTCGGCTCGTCCCCCGCTCCCCGCCAAAAGCTGGCGATGGCGCCACCCCTGGGCTGCGACGATCCAGGCCGGGGCAACCGGGTCCGGCCCAAGCCCCTCGGCGAGATCCTCAATGATGTGGCCATGGGGCCACCCGGCCAGGGCCTGGCCCCCGCCCCTAAGGCCCAAGCCAGCGGCCCGACGGCCCCGTCGGTGGCTCCGGCCCAGGCCGAAGCCCTGCGCCAGCAGGCCATCGAGGCCAGCGTCGATCAACGCATCACGGCCCTGAATTACCGCGGCAGCCTCTCGGCCCAGCAACGGGCCGGAGTCACGGGCAGTTTCTCCACCCCCACCGAGGTCAACACCTACGGCGGGGCCAGGCCAGCCCAGATCCAATCGATCCGCACCACGGCCAACAGCCAGCTCGTGGCCGGCACGGTGAGCCGCTGGCGCTTCCAGGCCGCCACCTTGACCCTTAGCCCGGAAGGCTGGCGCGGCGATCGGGTCGCCTTCAGTAACGATCCGTACACGCCAGCCCAGTCCTGGGTGGATGCCGAAGGGGTCGAGGCGCGTCTGCGCGCCAATGGCGACACGGTGATCCAGTCGAAGCGCAACCGGCTGATCCTGGAGGATCGCCTGCCCATACCCCTCCAGAACAACCTGGTCATTAAGAAGAAAAAGGATGTGGACAACCGCTGGGTGCTCGCCACCGATGGCACCGACCGCGATGGCTTCTACATCGGCAACAAACTCAAGCCAATCAAACTGGGGGCCAGTGCCCTGCTCGAACTGCAGCCCCAGTTCATGGTGCAACGGGCCCTCAATGGCAGCACCACCAGCTATGTGCTGCCGGGCCAGCCGGCGGGCAATGCCCCCAGCAGCCAGCCCACCCAGATTGGCGATTTGTTCGGCGTGGTGGCCCGGCTAAGGGGCCCCCTGATTGGTTTCAACAGCGATATCACCCTCAATGCCTCCACCCTCGATCCCAGCAACTTCGCCAACGGCGCCCGCAGCTGGGGCGAACTGAACCGCCCCATCACCCTGCCCCTGCTAGGCGAGATCACTTCGCGCTTCTTTGGCGCCTATCGCTACCGCATCTGGAACGGCTCCCTGGGCGAACAGGACATCTATTCGGCGATTGGTATCTCGTTGGAGCAGACCAAGGCCCTACCCAACCTGGGCGCAATCAGCAACAGCTACTACGCCCGCATCGGCTACGGCACCTTCTCGGGCAATCTGTTTGAGAGCACCACGATTGCCAGTTTTTCGCGCAGCAGCTTGTTTGCCTCCTTCAACAGTTCCTTACCGCTCTGGACCGGCCAACCGCTAGACCCCAGCCTGGCCAGCACCTATCCCTATTCGCCGGCGCCGATTGTGCCGGGCCTGAGCCTGAATACCAACCTATCTGTAAGCCTTTTTAGCTACAGCAACGGGAGTACGCAGAACGCCTACAGCATCTCCGGCGGCCCCACCCTGACCCTGGGACACTTCACAAAGCCCTTTCTCGATTACACCCAGATCACGATCACCGGCGGCGGCAGCCGCCGCACGGGCCAAAGCCCCTTGAGTTTTGATCAGCTCGTAGACTTGGGCACGATCGGGGTGGGCCTTACCCAACAACTAGTAGGGCCGCTGGTGTTAAACGGCGGCATTGGCCTGAACATCGATCCCAACTCCCCCTACTACGGCAATGTCACCGGCTCCTTCGTGGAGTTGCGTTGGCAGCGGCGCTCCTACGAGCTGGGCGTCTATTACAGCCCCTACGAAAAGATCGGTGGCATTCGTGTGAAGCTGCACGATTTCAACTTTGACGGCACCGGTGTGCCCTTCGTGCCCTACCAACCCAGCACGGCCCAGAGTGCGCGCGACAGACCCTTCTGAGGCCAGAGCATCGCTTTCAAGGGCTGACTTGGGATCGGAGCACTTCCCCCCATCCAGCCCAAAGCCGTTCAGGCCACGAACTGGGTCATGTAGGGCAGGCGGGCGGCCGTGGCAGCCAGGGCCGAGCCATTGGCCACCAGCTGGCCGGTGCCATCCCATTGGCCGGTGCTGAGCATCTGGCGCGGCCCGGCGGGCAGCTCTAGCTCCCAGCTGGTCTCTGGCTGGCTGGAGCGCAGGCGGGCCGATGCCACCTCCAGCTCAAACTCGGCAGCAGGGTCGGCCGCGGCCGCCGCCTGAATCGCCAGCATCAGCTCGTGGGGGGCGGTGAGGCAGGGGATGCCCAGGGCCAGGCAGTTGCCATAGAAGATTTCGGCGAAACTCTCGCCAACGACGGCGCGAATCCCCCAGCGCATCAGGGCCTGGGGAGCGTGTTCGCGGCTGGAGCCGCAGCCGAAATTGCGGTTCACCAGCAGCAGGCGCGCCCCCTGGTGGTCGGGCCTATCGAAGGGATGGGCGCCCTGGAGCTCGATCCGGTCGTCGGCAAACACCTGTTGGCCGAGGCCATCAAAGGTGACGCACTTGAGGAAGCGGGCCGGGATGATCCGATCGGTGTCGATGTCATCGCCGCGCAACACCAGGGCGCGGCCCGTGACCTGGGTGATTGGCCCAGCGGGCAGGGCGGACGCAAGGGCAGCGCTGGTCATGGCGGGATCGGGGATCGGACGGGCTGGGAGGGTGGGCGGGGAGCCGCTTAGGGGGCCAGCAGCAGGCGCACATCGGCCACATGGCCAGACACGGCGGCAGCCGCCACCATGGCTGGACTCATCAACAGGGTGCGGCCGGTGGCGGAGCCCTGGCGGCCCTTGAAGTTGCGGTTGCTGGAACTGGCGCTGATCTGGCGGCCTTCGAGCCGGTCCGGGTTCATCGCCAGGCACATCGAGCAGCCCGGTTCACGCCACTGGAAGCCAGCCTCCCGGAACACCACATCCAGCCCCTCGGCCTCGGCGGCGGCGGCCACCTGCTCCGACCCCGGCACCACAAAGGCCGTAATCCCGGCAGCCACCTGGCGGCCTTTGGCCACGGCCGCCGCGGCCTGGAGGTCGCTGAGGCGGCCGTTGGTGCAGCTGCCGATGAAGCAGACATCCACGGCCAGCCCGGCGATCGGCGTGCCCGGGGCCAGGTCCATGTAGCGGTAGGCCTCCTCGGCGATCGGCCGTTCATCGGGCTCGGTTTGCTCGAGGCTGGGCACGGCCTCATCCACACCGATGCCCTGGCCTGGCGTAATCCCCCAGGTGATCGTGGGCGCAATCGCGGTGGCATCAAAGTCCACCTGGTCGTCAAACACCGCCTCCGGGCCGCTGGCCAGGCTCTGCCACCAGGCCACCGCCCGCTCCCAGGCCGCGCCTGCGGGCGCATAGGGGCGCCCCTCCAGGTAGGCAAAGGTGGTGGCATCCGGGTTGACGTAGCCGCAACGGGCGCCGCCCTCGATCGCCATGTTGCAGAGGGTCATGCGCTCCTCCATCGAGAGGGCGTCGATGGCCGGGCCAGCAAATTCGTAGGCGTAGCCGACGCCGGCCTTCACCCCAAGGCTGCGGATCACATGCAGCACCAGGTCCTTGGCGTAGACGCCGCGCTGCAACTGGCCGTGCACCCAGATGCGGCGCACCTTGAGCTTGGTCATGGCCAGGCTTTGGCTGGCCAGCACATCGCGCACCTGGCTGGTGCCGATGCCAAAGGCGATCGCGCCAAAGGCGCCATGGGTGGAGGTGTGGGAATCGCCGCAGGCCACGGTCATGCCGGGCTGGGTGAGGCCCAATTCGGGGGCGATCACATGCACGATCCCCTGGCGGCCACTGCCCAGGCCATGCAGGGTGATGCCGTAGTCGGCGCAATTGCGCTCGAGGGTCTCAAGCATCGCTTCAGCCAGCGGGTCGGCGAAAGGCCGCGCCTGGGAGGTGGTGGGCACGATGTGGTCCACCGTGGCCACGGTGCGCTCGGGATGGAGCACGGTGAGGCCCAGGTCGCGCAGGCCAGCAAAGGCCTGGGGGGTGGTCACCTCATGGATGAGATGCAGGCCGATGAACAGCTGGGTGGAGCCACCCGGAAGCTCGGCGACCCGGTGCAGATCCCAGACCTTGTCGTAAAGGGTGCCGGCGCTCAAGAACGTTCCCCAATCTGGAAAACAGCCTAAAACTGAGCCTGCTGCCTGTCTGCCGAGGAATCCGCCGCCAGGGCGTCGAGCCGCAGGCGCAGGCGATTGAGGGCTTCGCCGGCGCCCACCGCCTGGGTCCAGGCCCGCCCCCGCGTGGCGCCGGCTTGCCACAGTCCGGACTGGCATTCGCCAGCGGTGGCAAGGGCTGCAGGCCCGGCCACGGCCATGTAAACCGTGCCCACCGGCTTTTCGGCACTGCCCCCAGCCGGACCCGCAATCCCGGTCACGGCGATTGTCCAGGTGGCGCCGGTGCAGCGCTGAACCCCTGCGGCCATGGCCCGGGCCACCGGCTCACTCACGGCCCCATGGCTGTCCAGCAGGTCTGCCGGCACCCCAAGCAGTTGCTGTTTCACCGCGTTGGCGTAGGCAATCACGCCGCCAAGAAACACATCGGATGCCCCCGGCACGGCCGCCAGGGCCGCACCGAGGCCACCGCCGGTGCAGGACTCCGCCACCGCCAGGGTTTCGCCCCGTTGGCGCAGGCGATCGATCAGCACCGAGGCGAGTGAATCAGCATCGGCGCCGTAGCAAAGGGAACCGGTGCGCTGGCGCAGCTCCGCCTCCACCGGCACCAGCAGGGCCTGGGCAGCGGCTGGTGTGGCGGCCCGGGCGGTGATGCGAAGTTTCACCTCACCAGCACCGGCGTAGGGGGCCACGGTGGGGTTCTCCAGGGCCAGCAGATCGGCCACCGATTCGGCCAGGCTGGATTCGGCCACCCCCCATAAGCGCAACATCCGGCTGGCAAACACGCCCTGGGCCAGGCCCGCTTGGCGCAACCAGGGCACGGCCGTGGCTGCCCACATGGCCCGCAGCTCGCTGGGCACCCCCGGGAAGGTGATCACGGTGAAGCCTGGGCAGATTGGGAACCCCGGCTCGGACGGCGTGGGGCTCCAGATCATGCCGGGAGCCGTGCCGGTGGGATTGGGCAACAGCTCAGCCCCTTGGGGCAGCAGGGCCTGTTTGCGGTTACTTGCTGAAGCCACCCGCCCGCGGGCGGCCATTTTGGCCTGGATATCGGCCCAGACCTCGGCCTGCTCCACCAGGGGGGCGCCAAAGGCCGCGGCGATTGCCTCGGTGGTCAGGTCATCGGGGGTGGGACCGAGGCCGCCGGTGGTGATCAACAGCTGGCAGCGGCCCGCCGCCTCGCGCAGCTGGCCGATCAGGCGCTCGCGGTTGTCGCCCACCACGCCCTGACGGAAATGGGGCACCCCCAGGGCCGCCAGTTCTTCGGCCAGCCAGCGGGCATTGCCGTTGGTGATCGTGCCCAGCAGCAACTCGGTGCCGATGCAGAGGATCTCGGCCCCTGCGGCTGGAACGGAGACAGGCGGTTCGGGCCAAGCCTCGGACAAGGGATCAGCCAAGGGGGCCATCCCCGCGGGTGGCACCGGCCTCGCTCGTCTCCAGAGCCGAGCCAGAGGGGGCTTCAACCTGGGCTGCTGGAACCCCAGCCTGGAGCTCGCTGGCCCGGTCCCGCTCCAAGCTGCGGTGACAGGCCACCACCACCGCAATCAGCACCGAGGTGGCAAGCCCCAGCCAGAGGAACCGCATTTCGGCATTGGCCACCACCAGGGCCAAAGAGGCGAGCCACTGGGTGAAGGCATAGATCAAAACCACCGTGCGGCGATGGCTAAAGCCCGCCCGCAGCAGGCGGTGGTGCAGGTGGCGACGATCGGGATGGAAGGGGGAGCGGCCGGCGCTGAGGCGCCCCATGATCACGGCCGACATGTCGGCCAGGGGCAACGAAAGGATCAGCAGAGGCAAGACCAAACTCACCGTGGTGAGGCCCTTGGCCGGCCCCACGATGCTGATCGCCGCCAGGGCAAAGCCGAGGAAATAGGAGCCCCCGTCACCCATGAAGATCAGGGCCGGGTTGAAGTTGTGGCGCAGGAAACCGAAGCAGGAGCCGGCCAGGGCCGCCGCCAGGATGCCGGCGGCCGGCTGGTGCAGGCTGAAGCTCACCGACACCAGCCCAACGGCGGCGATGCCCGCCACCCCGGCCGCCAAGCCATCGAGACCATCCAGCCAGTTGATGGCGTTGGTGATGCCCACCAGCCAAATCACGGTGGCCAGCAGACTCAACGGCTCGGGCAACACCAGCGGTGCATCCGGACTGATCTGCAGAAATTCGAGCGGCAGATCAATGGCGCCGATCCGAACCCCCTGGCTCCAGGCCGCCATCGCCACCGCCACTTGGGCCGCCAGCCGGGGCAGGGGCGGCAGGGCCCAGAGGTCGTCGGCTAGGCCAATCAGGAAAAAGCAGAGGGCACCCTCGAGGGTGGTCCAGATCAGGCGATCCTTGGCCGCTTCAAGGCTGCCAAACCAGCCCAGGCCCCACACCAGGGCCAGGGTGAAGGCAAAGCCAGCCACGATGCCGATGCCGCCTAGGCGCACCATCGGCGTGGTGTGCTGCTTGCGAGAATCGGGCCGATCAATCAGGCCCCAGCGCAGACCGGCCCGACGCACCATCGGCACCACCCCAGTGGTGACCAGGGCCGAGCTGGCAAAGGTGACCAGGGCAGCAATGACCGGACTGCTGGTGATCGTCACGGTCGCTCCATGGGGAGAACTGCCAGCTGGAGACGGACGTTGGTGACCAGCTTAATCAGCTGCGTCCTGCAGCCCGGGCCAGGCTCAAGCCGGCTGCAACTGGCGTTGACCGCCATAGAGGGGGAAGCGTTCACACAGGGCCGCCACCCGTTGGCGGCAGCGCAGCTCGATCGCATCATCACTGGGGTTGAGCAGGCGATCGGCGATCACATCGGCCACCTCGCGGAAGGCGTCCTCGTCAAATCCGCGGGTGGTCATCGCGGCGCTGCCGAGGCGTAAACCACTGGTCACGAAGGGCGACTCGGGATCAAAGGGCACGGTGTTTTTGTTGGCCGTGATGTTGACGCCACTGACAAGCAGGTCCGCCGCCTTGCCGGTCAGGCCAATCGAACGGAGATCCAGCAACACGATGTGGTTGTCCGTGCCGCCGGACACCACGGCGATGCCCCGCTCCTGGATGCGGCTGGACAGGGCCTGGGCATTGGCCACCACCTGCTGGCTGTAGGTGATGAAGGCGGGCTGCAGGGCTTCGCCGAAGGCCACCGCCTTGGCAGCAATCACGTGCTCCAGGGGACCACCCTGGTTGCCGGGGAACACGGCCTTGTCGAACTGGCGACCGAACTCGGCGTCGTTGCAAAGGATCAGGCCGCCCCGGGGCCCGCGCAGGGTCTTGTGGGTGGTGGTGGTGACCACATGGCAATGGGGCAGGGGGCTCGGATGGACGCCCGCCGCCACCAGGCCGGCGATGTGGGCCATGTCGGCCAGCAGGTAGGCGCCCACCTCATCGGCGATGGCCCGGAAGGCGGCGAAATCGATGGTGCGGGGGTAGGCCGAGTAGCCGCAGATGATCAGCTTGGGCCGGTGCTCGAGGGCCAGCTCCCGGATGCGCTCAAAGTTGAGCTGCTGGGTTTCGGGATCGACGCCGTAATGGACGGCCTTAAACCACTTGCCCGACACATTCACGGGCGAGCCATGGGTCAGGTGGCCGCCATGGGAGAGGTCCATGCCCAGGATCGTGTCGCCGGGCTGGAGCAGGGCCAGGAACACGGCGAAGTTGGCCTGGGCGCCGCTGTGGGGCTGCACGTTGGCCCAGGCGGCGCCAAACAGGCGCTTGGCCCGCTCGATCGCCAACTCCTCGATCGCGTCCACGTGTTCGCAGCCGCCGTAGTAGCGCTTGTGGGGTAGGCCCTCGGCGTACTTGTTGGTGAGCACCGAACCCTGGGCTTCCATCACGGCCGGGGAGGTGAAGTTCTCGCTGGCAATCAGCTCCAGGTGGGTCTGCTGCCGCAGCAATTCCCGCGAGATCAGGGCCGCGATGGCGGGGTCGGTGCTGGCCAGGGCCCCCTGGGGGGTTACGCCGTTGGAGTCCGCCATGGGAGGCCTGCTGGGTTGATTGGATCGTAAGAAACGGGGCAGCAAGCGGCAGCCACCTGTTCGAGAAGCCAAAAAAAAACCGCCCTAACGGACGGTTTTGACTGAAAACGCGCCTGGAGAGATTCGAACTCCCGACCCTCTGATCCGTAGTCAGATGCTCTAATCCGCTGAGCTACAAGCGCTTACCTAGCCATTCTTGGCTCACGGGGGGCCCATCCGTCAACCTGCCCGCCGCAGGCCCTGAAGCAGCCAGCCCGGAGGACGGCCACAATCGGGCCACACCCCTTTTCCGTCTGCGGAACCCACCCATGCCGATCCGCTGGTACGGCCCCGCCGATCCCACCGACCCCACCTACCGGCATTTCGCCCGCATCGTCAATCTCTGCCTCCATGGCGGGGTGTTTGCTGCGGTGAACAGCGGGCTCTGGTTTGTGCAGGGGATGCGCCATCCCTGGCCCCAACTGGGCTGGCTCACGGGCACCTGGGCCCTGATCTGGCTGGTGCAGCTGCTGCTTGTGTTGCAGCAGCGCCCCAACCCGGAGCCCCTGGATCCATCCTGAGCACAGCACTGCGGCAGGTGATCCCATGGCCCTCAGCCCCCAAGCCATCCGCGAATTGACCGCCGAACTGGCCGATCGGCTCTACATCCAGATCGGCGGCTGGCACCTCTACCTGGGCGATGCCGCCCTGGCCGAACCGCTCGCGATCGAATGTGCCGCCCGGCTCGACCAGGGCGCGGCGGTCTGTGCCCGCCAGGCCCTCGAAGCCCTGCAGGTGCCGATTGGCGGCGGCAGCAGCCGCCTGCCCCTGGCCCGCCTGATCCCCCCAGGCCAACTTCAGGATCTGGAGGATCTGCTGGAGCCCTACAGCCGCTGAGCCGGCTTAAACACCGAGGTCATGACAGCTTCCGGCCGGGGCTTGATCCGGCCGATAGGGTTTGGCCCAGCTGCCGTGGCCCAGTGCTGGTTATCGAGGTCACCAACGCCCGCGAGGTGATGCGTCAGCGGATCGGCCCCCTGGGCAGCCGCCTAATCGGCAAGGTGGTTGATGCCGAAGCCCAGGTGGAGAAGGCCCTGATCCAGGAGCTGGAAACGGCCTTTAAGGATTTCGGCATCGAAGCGCGGATTCTCTCGATCGAAGGACCCAAGCTGCTGGGCCGCAACCACCTGGAGATCCCGGTGCAGGTGCGCGAAGAGCGGCAGGTGGGCTCCTGAACCTGCCTGGGCGGCCGCGCTGGTTCAGCCCAGAGGCGATCAGCGCCGGAACTTGAGCCGCTGGGCCAGCTGGCGACGGATCTGAACCGTGAACTCGCGCGCCTCTTGCACCCCGGCAGCAGAAGCCAGCAGCCCGTAAGCCCCCAGGCCCAGGCCGCCGCTGAGGCCGCAATTGAGCAACTTGCCCACCAGCCCCTGGGGCCAGGGCACCGTGCTGGCAAGAACCCAGGCGACCAGGCCACCGAGGACGGCCGATCCGAGCAACAGCAGGCTGTCGCGACCCCAGCGGCGCAGGGGCAGACCGCCCAGCCGCGACTGCAGGGCCAGCAGCAGCAGCAGGCAGGTGATCACGTTCACCGCCACGGTGGCCAACACCAACCCCGGCGCCCCGAAATTCAAGGCCGGCAGCTGCAGCCCCCAAGGGGTCGGCCCGCCCACCAGCAACCAGTCGAACACCACATTCAGGCCGATGCCCGCCATCGAGAACCGGAACGGGGTGGTGCCATCGCCGAGGGCATAGAAGACGCGCACCAGCACATCGCGGCCCAGATAGGCCGGCATGCCAACCCCGTAGGCCATCAGCAAGCCGCCCACCAGCCGGGCCGCCTGCACGTCGAAGGCGCCGCGCTCATAGACCAGGCCAACAATCGGGCCTGCCAGGGCCACCATCAGGGCGCCGAGGGGCAGCATCGTGGCGCTGGAGGCCATTAGGCCCTGGCGGATGCGGGTCACCAGTTCTGGCCTGTCGCCGGGGGCCGTGAGCCGGGCAAACACCGGCAGCAGCGGCACCAACAGCACGTTCGAGAGCAGGCCCAGGGGCGTCTGCACCAGCAGGTTGGCGTAGCCCAGGCCGGCCGCGGCGCCAACAATGCCGCTGGCGAAGAACAGATCGGTGAACACGTTGATCTGCAACATCCCCGAGGAGAGGGTGGCCGGACCCATCACCTTCAACACCTCCTGCACCCCCGGATGGCGCCAATCCCAAGACAGGGAGAACTGGTGCAATCCCTGGCGGGCCAAGGCCGGCAACTGGATCAACCACTGCAACAGGGCACCGAGCAGGGTGCTGCCCGCCAGCACCGCCCCCCCCAGCACGGCCTTCTCCAGTAGGGCGATCGCCGGTCCGAGTTGCCACCAGAGCAGGCCCAGGCCAGCGATCACGGCCAGGCTGGAGAGCAGGGGGCTCACCGAGGGCAACCAGAACTCATCGGCGGCATTCAGGGCGCCAAAGCCAAGGCCAATCAGGCCCGCCAGCAGGGCCATCGGCGCCATCCAGCGCAGCTCGAGCACGGCGATGGCATGGCGCGGTCCATCGAGACCGGGGCCCACCAGGGTGATCAGCGGATCGGCGGCCACCACCAGCAGCACGGTGACGCCAACAAGCGCCACCCCCACCAGGGTGTTGATCGTGGCCAGCACATGGGCCCCCTCCTCCCGGGGCCGCCGCGCCAACACACTCACCATGGCGCTATGGAAGGGACCGTTGATGCCCCCCAGCAACACCAACAGAAAGCCGGGCAGGACGTAGGCGTAGTTGTAGGCGTCGTAAACGATGCCAACGCCGAAGGCGGCGGCGATCGCCGTCTGCCGCACCAGGCCTGCCACCTTGCTGAGGGCCGTCGCCACGGCCACCACCAGGGCAATGCGGCGCAGGGATTTCGCCATCCAGTCGGGCCGCGGCCATTCACTGACGCCGATTCTCCCGTCCGGGCGCACGCCACCATGGGCCGATCCGCCGGACAGCAAGCCGGCTCCAGCCGGCTCCCCCATGCCCCCGACGGCCCCCAGCCCAGCCCAGGCGCCTAGAGAGGGGCCAGCGTCCACCTTGATGGCGGGTCCAGGGGAGCTGGTCTGGCCCCTGGAGGGGCTGGTGGACGGGGTATTGGTGAAGCGCTACAAGCGCTTCCTGGCCGATGTGGAGCTGGCCAGCGGCGAGGTGGTGACCGCCCACTGCCCCAACACCGGCCCGATGACCGGCGTGCTCCATCCCGGCGGCCGGGTGCGCCTCCGCCATGCCCCCTCGCCGACGCGCAAGCTGGCCTGGACCTGGGAGCAGGCCGAGGTGATGGGCGCCTCGGGCGAGCCGCTCTGGGTGGGCATCAATACAGCCCTGCCCAACCACCTCGTGAAAGCCACGATCGTTGCCGGTCTGCTCGAACCCTGGCTCGGGCCGATCGACTCGATCCGCGCCGAGGTGCCCTACGGGCTGAATCGCCGCAGCCGCATCGACCTGCTGCTCAGCCCCAGCGCCGCCAACGCCGACCCGCGGCCGATCTACCTGGAAGTGAAAAACACCACCTGGAGCGCAGGCGAGTTGGCCCTGTTCCCCGACACGGTCACCGAGCGAGGCCAGAAACACCTGGAGGAGCTCACCGCCCTGCTGCCTGACGCCCGGGCCGTACTGCTGCCCTGCCTCAGCCGCGCCGATGTGAGCCGCTTTGCGCCGGGCGACCAGGCCGACCCCCTCTATGGCGAGCTGTTCCGCCAGGCCCTTGATGCCGGGGTGGAGGTGCTGCCTTGCGTCTACGGCTTCTCGGCCACGGCCATTCATTGGCTGGGCCTAGCGGCCGTTCAGCCCCACAGCTGAATGACACCTCCCCAGGAGCCAACTCTAGTTTTGGTACAGCTCGATACAGATGAAGCCATCGCAAGCGGGGAAGGTACTGGGCGATAACCGAAGAGGCCTACCCCCTTCATGACTCACGCCCCGATGGCGGGCGGTGGACCAACACCGCTTGCCACCTTCGATCAATTCCGCCTCCGGCTCCTAGCCGGGGTTCAGGAGCCCCAACTGCGGCGCTACGCCGTGATCCTGTTGGCTGCTGGCGCTGGCCTGGTTCCCCTGATGGCTGGCTCCGCCCATGCGGCCCTGGCCAAGGCAGTCACCGACGGCGCCGACACCCTGCTGATGCTGATGGGGTCGGCCCTGGTGCTGTTGATGACCCCAGGTTTGGCGTTCTTCTACGGCGGCTTCACGCGCGCCAAGAACGTGCTCAACACGATGATGATGAGCTTCTTCCTGATGGGGCTCATCGGGGTGGCCTGGGTCGTGATCGGCTACAGCCTCTCCTTCGGCCTCAGCTTCAAGAGCCCCTTCATTGGCGGTCTGGAGTTCATGTGGCTCAACGGGGTGGGCGGTCCTGATGGCTCGGCCCCCCTCGCCGATGGCTTCAACATCAGCGCCAGTTCCTTTGCCCTCTTCCAGGGCATGTTTGCGATCATCACCCCGGCGCTGATTTCTGGCGCGGTGGTTGAGCGCATCAACTTCAAGGCCTGGTTCTGGTTCTCGCTGCTCTGGAGCATTTTCATCTATTGCCCCATGTGCCACATGGTCTGGGGTGGCGGCTACATCGGTCCCTTTGGTGAAATCGGCGCCATCGATTTCGCCGGCGGCACCGTGGTTCACATTGCCGCCGGTGTGGCAGCCCTTGTGTCGGCAGCGATTGTTGGTCCCCGCACCAACTTCCCCGAAAGCAAGCGTCCTCCCCACAACGTGCCTTTCATCCTGCTGGGTGCCGGCCTGCTCTGGTTTGGTTGGTTTGGCTTCAACGGCGCCAGCTACTTCGCTGCCAAGGGCGCTGGTCTCTCCTTCCTCACCACCACCGCTGCGGCCTCTGCGGCCATGCTGGCTTGGTGCCTGATTGAGTGGTTCAAAGATGGCAAACCGACCGCCGTCGGTGCTGCCACTGGAGCCGTTGCTGGCCTGGTGGGCATCACCCCCGCAGCTGGTTTTGTCTACATGCCCCAGGCCCTATTGATTGGTGCCGCCGCCGCCGCCGCTTGCTTTGTCGCTGTTCAAGTGAAGTCATCGATCAAACTCGATGACTCCCTCGACGCGTTCATGGTTCATGGCATCGGTGGCACGGTCGGCGCCATCCTCACCGGTGCCCTGGCAGTCCCAGCCCTGGTTCCTGCCGATTACTTCCCCAAATCGGCTGAGATCCTCGCCGCCGGTGGCAATGCAGCCATGTGCATCGCCCAACTCAAAGCTGTGCTGATCACCTACGGATTCGTTGGCCTGGGCACGGCGATCATTCTCTGGGTGGTTGGAGCCGTGGTGGGCCTGCGGGTCACTCCGGAGGATGAGGAGCGCGGCCTTGACTTCGTCGCCCACGGCGAAGAGGCCTACGATCCAATGACGTACTGAGGCATCCATGAAACAAATCACAGCACTCATTCGTCCCTCCAAGCTCGATGCCGTTAAAACGGCTCTGGTTGCCGTTGATGTTGTTGGTCTCACCGTTTGTGAGGCCCGCGGTTTCGGCCGCCAGAAAGGACAGGTGGAGCGTTATCGCGGCAATGAGTTCACCGTCGACTTCCTGCCGAAGGTGAAACTCACCATCGTTGTGACCGACGAGAAGGTGGAATCGGCGATCGAAGCGATCACCGGAGCCGCTCGCACCGGCGAAATCGGCGACGGCAAGATCTTCGTGATGCCCGTGGAAACCGCCATCCGCATCCGCACCGGCGAACGGGGTGATGCGGCGATCTGAAGCCTGAGCTTGGGCGTTTAAGCCTCGCCCCCCAGGAGTTCCTAGCCCCCGGTTCCCACCGGGGGCTTTTATTGGGCCCGGTACATGGGCTCGGGCTTGCGGCCAGGGGCCCCAGGCGGGCGGGGGCCCTGCGGGTTAAGGGCTAGTTGACGGTCTGAACGCTGGGACCGGCAGCCGGTCAGCCGGGCCCCATAGAGTTGCCGCAAGCCGTGATCAGCCCTGTGGATACCCATGCCTTCAAGCGATCGCTGCACCACTCGGAGCGCTACAACCGCCGTGGTTTTGGCCGCGCCGAAGAGGTGGCCGGCAGCTTGGAGCAGGCCTACCAGAGCGATCTGGTCGCCAAGATCCGCGAAAACGGCTACGCCCTCGAGCACGGGCGCCTGAGCGTCAAGCTGGCCGAGGCCTTCGGCTTCTGCTGGGGCGTGGAGCGGGCCGTGGCCATGGCCTACGAAACCCGGCGCCACTACCCCACCGAACGGCTGTGGATCACCAACGAGATCATCCATAACCCCTCGGTGAACCACCATCTGCGCGAGATGGATGTGCTGTTCATCCCGGTGGAGGAAGGGGTGAAGGACTTTTCCGATGTGGCCAGCGGCGACGTGGTGATCCTGCCGGCCTTTGGCGCCACCGTGCAGGAGATGCAGCTGCTCAACGAGCGGGGCTGCCACATCGTGGATACCACCTGCCCCTGGGTCTCCAAGGTGTGGAACACGGTGGAGAAGCACAAAAAGCATGCCTTCACCTCGATCATTCACGGCAAGGTGAAGCACGAGGAAACCCTCGCCACCAGCTCCTTTGCCGGCACCTACCTGGTGGTGCTCGACCTGGCGGAAGCCCAGATGGTGAGCGACTACATCCTCGCCAGCGGCACGGGCGACGCTGCGGGGGCCAACCCAGCAGGCGACGGCCCTGGAACGGCCCTGGATCGGGACGCCTTCATGGACCGCTTTGCCCGGGCCTGCTCGCCCGGCTTCGATCCCGACCGGGACCTGGTGCGCATCGGCGTTGCCAACCAGACCACCATGCTTAAGAGCGAAACGGAGGAAATCGGCCGACTGTTCGAGCGCACCATGTTGCGCCGCTACGGCCCCCAGGAGCTCCAGGAGCACTTCCTGGCCTTCAACACGATCTGTGATGCCACCCAGGAGCGCCAGGACGCCATGTTCTCCCTGGTGGACGAACCGCTCGACCTGATGGTGGTGATCGGCGGCTACAACTCCTCCAACACCACCCACCTGCAGGAAATCGCCGAAAGCCGGGGCATCCGTTCCTTCCACATCGACACGCCCGAGCGGATCGGACCGGGCAACCGCATCGAGCACAAGCCGCTTGGCGCCGAACTGGAGCTCCTGGAGCCCTTCCTGCCCGCCGGCCCCCTGCGGGTGGGAATCACCTCCGGCGCCTCCACCCCAGACCGGGTCGTGGAGGACGTGATCCATCGCCTGATGGATTTGAGCGCCAACTGACACCGAGCGCCACCCGGTCCCTGGCAATCAGCCAGAACCGAGATCCCCACTGGCGCTGTCGCATTTGCTGCCAAGCCAATCAGGCCCTGGCTTTACATTGGTTCATCGATTGCGCCTGCGGGCGTTGAGGAGTCTGCAATCCCTTTGACCACCTCACTCTCCCCTCCGAGTGCCGCCGCTGAGCTCCCGGGTCTTCTGCGCGACAGCGCCGACCCGAAGCTGCGCTGCTACAGCAGCCATTTCAGCGACCTCATGGAGATGGGGGCGCCGGCAGCCACGGTGGAGGCCTATCTCGACCGCCATGAGGGCTGGTTCCGCCGCTGCGCGGCACCGATGCGGGTTGATCCGCTCGGCCGTAATGGTTATGTGCTCACCCTGGGGCGCTTCGGCAACTTCGGCTTTGAGGTGGAACCCACCATTGGCCTGGAACTGCTGCCCCAGAGCGCCGGCGTCTACCGCATCGTGACCGTGCCCCAGGCCGCCGGGGAGAGCAAGCTCCAGGAGCTCTACGACGTGGAGTTCAACGCCTCCCTGCGGCTCGACCAGGCGGGCGACGATGCTGCCCTAACCCTGGTGCGCTGGGAGCTCGACCTGAGCGTGTGGATCAAGCTGCCTGGCGTGATCACCCTGCTGCCGGAAAGCCTGGTGCAGAGCAGCGGCGACCACCTGCTGCGCCAGATCGTGCGCCAGGTGTCCCGCAAGCTCACTTGGAAGGTGCAGGAAGACTTCCACGCCTGCCACAACCTGGAATGCCCGCCGCGCAAGCGCGCCCAGTTCTAGGGGACTAGCTTCCGTCCCCTGGAGTGGGGGGGCACCGGCTCCATGGGCCATGGGCCGGTCCAAGCGGGTGGATCGCCCCTCCGGCTCGCCCCCTGAAGCCAGCTCAGCTGCGGCTCGTCCAGATCTTGTTGACGATCTGCATGCCGGTGACGGCCTGCCAGAGGAACAGGGTCATCAGGCCCATGTTCAGGCCCACATGGATCTTGCGGGCGATCAGGTTGCCCTTCTGGATCAGCGGGATCAGGGAGGCGGCAAGGGCGATCAGGCAGGTCATGGCGATCCCCACCAGCAGGTGGGGGCCGACAAACAGCTTGCCGTTATTGAGGTAGGTGACGGCCATGCCGCCAAAGGTGCCGAGCACCATCACGGCCAGAACGATGCTGCCGATCTGGAAGTGGCGCGTGCCGTACTGGCCCTTGATCAGGGCCTTGCGCTCTTCAGGAGTGGCGGTGCGGGTTTTCTTGGCCTTGATGCCAAGAAACATCGAATAGCCCGACAGGGCCAGCAGCCCCCACATCATCAGCGGATGGAGGAAGTTGAGATTGAAGGCGAGGGCGTCCGGCATCGGGGGGACTCGGCAATGGAGGCGAAGCTACTGCCCGCCCAGGCCACCCTGCCCGGGCGGCGCCAGCCAGGGCCCCGTTCGAGACGACGGCAGGGCTAATGCAGGGGCCAAGCCAGGACCTACGGCGGGACTCAGGGCAGGGCTTATTGCAGGGCTTAATGCAGAAAGTGGCGCCGACCGGTGGTCACCATCGCCAGGCCCAGCTCATCGCAGGCCTTGATCGAGTCGCTATCGCGCATGCTGCCGCCGGGCTGGATCACGGCCGTGATGCCATGGGACGCCGCCAGGCGCACTGTGTCATCGAAGGGGAAGAAGCCATCGCTGGCCAACACAGCCCCCCGGGCCCGCTCCCCGGCCGCCTCGAGGGCCAGGCGGGCCGAGCCAACACGGTTCATCTGGCCAGCGCCAATCCCCAGGCTCTGGCCCGCGGCGGCCACCACGATGGCGTTGGAGCGCACGTGGCGCACCAGGCGCCAGGCGAAGCGCAGGTCGTCGCGTTCGGCGGCGCTGGGCTGGCGGGCACTCACCACCTGCCAGCCGTCCTCCTGGGCCAGCTGGTCATCGAGGTCCTGCACCAAGACTCCGCCCAGCAGGCTGCGCAGCTGCACCCCCGAGGCCAGGGCCAGGGCGGCCGGAGCTAGTTCCAGCAGCCGCAGGTTGGGCTTGGCCGCCAGCAACTGGCGCGCCTCGGGGCTGAAGGCCGGCGCCACCACACATTCCAAAAACAGGCTGGTGAGCTGGCTGGCGGCGGCGGCATCCACCGGGCCATTAAGGGCGACGATGCCGCCGAAGGCCGACACCCGATCGGCATCGAGGGCCCGGCCCAGGGCCCCAGCCGGATCGGCCCCCGTGGCCACGCCACAGGGATTGGTGTGCTTGACCACGACAGCGGCGCTCTGGGCAACCGCCCCCTGCCCGGGGAACTCTGCCGAGGCAGGGCCATAGCCGAACTCGCGCACGGTGGCCAGGGCGGCCTCCAGGTCGATCAGGTTGTTGTAGCTGAGCTCCTTGCCCTGGAGCTGGATCGCGCCGCCCCAGCCGGCGCCGGCCTGGCTGTACCAGCGGGCGGGCTGGTGGGGGTTTTCGCCGTAGCGCAGGCTTTGCTGCAGGGGCAGCTCCAGGCGCAGGGGGGCGCCTTCCCCCAGGGCGGGCTCCTGGGTTGGAGATCCTGCGGGACCGGCCAGCTCGGGGCGGGAGGCCATCCAGCTGCTGATGGCGCTGTCGTAGCTGGCGGTGTGGCGGAAGGCTTCCAGGGCCAGCTGGCGGCGCAGGGCGCCATCGACGCGGCCGGCGGCCAGGGCAGCCAGGAAGGCCTCGTATTGGTCTGGGCTGGTCAACACCGCCACATCGGCGTGGTTCTTGGCGGCGGCGCGCACCATCGCCGGGCCGCCGATGTCGATGTTTTCGATCGCCGTGGCCCAGCTCACGGCCGGATCGGCCACGGTTTCACGGAAGGGATAGAGGTTCACCACCACCACATCGATCGGATCGATCGCCTGGGCGGCCAGGTCGGCCTGGTGGGAGGGGTCGTCGCGCTTGGCCAGGATGCCGCCATGGACCCGCGGGTGCAGGGTCTTGACCCGGCCGCCGAGGATTTCTGGGGCACCGGTGTGCTCCGCCACCCGGGTCACCGGCAGGCCCGCCGCCTCCAGGGCCGAGGCCGTGCCGCCACTGGAGAGCAGGCGAAAGCCATGCAGCCGGTGCAGGGCTTCGGCCAAGGGCACCAGACCCCGCTTGTCCGACACACTCAGAAGGGCCGTAGGGGCCATCGCGCTCACTGGGGCTGGGGCCAACCTACGCAGCAAGCCCGGGGGCCGCACGCGGATCGGAGACCCCTAGCGGCAAGCCCGCCAGCCCAACGGACCAAGGCCCAACCAGGCTGGAACCTGGAGCCGTCACCAAGATGGCGAACCCTGGGAGCTGGTCCCTGGGTGCAGGTCCCTAGGTGCGGGTCCCTAGGTGCGGGTCCCTGGGACCAGGCAGCATGGACTCCAGTCGATGCGCGGCCGCGCCGGAACCGATGGAAACCTGGCAAGGAGATCAAGCGGTCGGCGAAGCCCTGCAAAGCGGGCCCAAGGCCGCCGGCAAACGCCTGGTGCTTCTGCACGGTTGGGGGGCCGATGCCGATGACCTGCTGGAGCTCGGCCGGTTGCTCTGTGGCGAACGGCGCCAATTGCTGGCCCTGCGGGCGCCCCAAGCCCATCCGGGCGGGTTCGGCCGCCAGTGGTACGACCTGCAGAACCCCAACTGGCCGGACCTGCCCCAGGCCCGGGTGGCCCTCAGGGCGCGCCTGGAGGCCCTGGGCCGCAGCCTGCCCCTGGAGCACACGGTGCTGCTGGGCTTCTCCCAGGGGGCGGCCATGGCCCTGGATGTGGGCAGCGACCTGGCCCTGGAAGGGATCGTGGGCTGCAGCGGCTACCCCCACCCGGGCTGGCAAGCCAAACCAGCCATGGCCAAGGTGCTGCTCACCCATGGCAAGAACGACCCGGTGGTGCCCTACGCGGCCAGCGAGGAGCTGCTGCGACGCCTGCAGGCGCAGCAGGCAACGGTTGAGCTGCTAAGCAGCCAGGGCCAGCACGGCATCGATCCGGAGCTGCTGCCGGCGATTGGCCGCTTCATCGATCCAGACCAGGGCTGAACGCCCAGCGGTCCGAGGACCAAAAAAAATCCCCCGCTCCTGCCCCCTGGCGACGGGGACAAGGGCGGGGGGATTGGCTGAAATGCCAAAGATCCAATGGACAGGGATCGGGCGGGCCCTAGGGCTCGGCCCTAGGGCTCTGAGCCGGACCTAGGGCAGCAAGCTCAAACGAAGGCGTATTCGTACTCCTCCATTTCCTCCCAGTCGTCGGCGGCCATGGCTTCTAGGCCGGCGAACAGGGCGTCTTCACCGATGCGATCGACGATGGCGCGCAGGGACGGGAACAGGAAGTGGTTCTCCTCGGCGTACTGGGCGCTGAACAGGCCCTTCTCGCCCCAGAAGAAGCGATCGGTGGTGTGCTCGTTGCGGCGCACGTTCAGCAGGGCTGGTGGCACTAGGGAGGACTCGGCGATATAACGGCGAGCAGCGGTGACCGGCTTGTGGTCGCCGGTTTCCAGGTTGTGGGTCGGGACATGGGCCAGCACGCGCTGTCCGGCCAGACGACGACGGCTGATGCGCTTGCGCTTCTTGGACATGGACTTCACTCCCCGAAAGGGAGGCTGAGGGATGGGACTCAAAAGGAAAGGGACGACACCGCACCAATCCGGTCTGGCTAGGGGACCCGCCTGATAGCGAGGCCCCTGGCCCTAGAACGCCCAAACGTCTGTCTACCGGGAGGGAGAGCGCCGCAGACCACCCGGTGAGGGGCGGGCCTTAGCAACCGCACTGACAGCGACACAGCCACCTGGTGGGCAGGCAGCCAAACAGCAAGGGGACGTAACTGCTCCTGCTGTAGCCTGATTGCGGCAAACCCGCAACAAAGGCCGTCGCGACAGTGCCCTTGGGTCCGTTCCCGGTCCGCGAGGTATTGGTCGATACCTGGATCTTAAGACTTTTTCCCGGATTTCGAACAAGGGATCCGAAAATTTCCCACCAGCTTCGGGATCAGCGCCGATGACGCCTGTCTCCTTCCGCCTGGTCGCCCTGCTCAACCAGCAACTCGCCCAGTTTGGCGATCGCCCCGACCTGGTGGCCCTGGTGGTGTATCTCACCATCCCCTCGGACAACGGCAAGCCCGCCCTCGAGCCGATCGGCCAGTGGCCCGATTCGGCCCAGGCCCTAGCCGCCGGCCCCGACCCCACCGCCCTGGAGCTGGCCCCCATGCCCCAGGCCGTCACCCGTCGCTGGCTGCCCCTGCGCGATGGGCCCCAGCTGGTCGGCGCCCTGCGGGTGGACAGCCGGGTGTGGCCCTGGCCCCAGGCCCTGGCCGAGCGCCTGCAAGCCACGGCCGGCTGCCTCACCGAGGCCCTGGGCCTGGACCTGGAGCAGCAGCGGCTCAGCCGCGCCCTGGCCGAGCAGGACGACCAACTGCAGCTGCTCGTGCACCAGCTCCGCAACCCGCTGGCCGCCCTGCGCACCTTCGGCCAGCTGCTCTTGCGTCGGCTGGAACGGGATCCACTCAACCGGCCGTTGGTGGAAAACCTGCTGGCCGAGCAACGGCAGCTCAACCGCTACGTCGATGCCATCGACCAGCTGGCCCGGCCCACCCCCCTGGTGGCAGCCGGCCCCCAGGCCGAGCCCCTGCTGCTGCCCCCCTCCCTCGATGGCCCCGCCCAGCAACCCCTTGCCGAATGGCTCACGCCGCTGCTGGAGCGGGCCGCCGCCACCGCCAGCCTCCAGGGGCGGATCTGGCAGGGCCCCCAGCACCTGCCGCCCTGGTGGGGCGCCGGCGGTGCCGTGGCCGAAATCTTGGCCAACCTGCTGGAAAACGCCTTTCGCTACAGCCCGATCGAGGCCCCGATCGGCCTGCACTGCGTCGCCTTAGCCAGCGATGGCGATGGCGGTGCTGGGGGTGGCGGTGCTGGGGGTGGGCCCACCGCCGTCAGCCTCACCGTGTGGGATTCGGGTCCGGCGATTCCGCTGGAGGAACGGCAACGGATCTTTGAGCGCGGTGCGCGCGGCCGGGCCCAGGGCGCCATCCCTGGCAGCGGCCTGGGGCTGGCCCTGGCCCGGGACCTGGCCCGGCGGCTCGGCGGCGACCTGGAGCTGGTGGTGCCACCCCAAGCCGTTGATCCGGCCCTGCCGGACCAGGGCAACGCCTTTCGCCTGACCTTGCCGGCGCCAGCGCCCGCATCAACCACGCCCCCGGGCTTCGACTAAGTCCCTATTTGTGGGGGCGTTTCAAGCCCTCGGCGCCGGGGACAAGACCCTTTTATGGGACTGGGAGCATCAGCGCCAAAGCGATCAACAGCAGGGTCCAGCTGCAGGTCCATTCGACGCAGGCCCCGTAGGTATCGCCGCTATGGCCCCCCAGGCGCCGCCCCAGGCCCCAGGGCACCAGCACCGCCGGCACCACTCCCAGCCAGCCCTGCCAGGGCAAGCCCGCGGCCGCGCTCCAGGGGCCCAAGAGGCCCAGGAGCAGCAGAGCTGGCAGCAGCTCCTGGCCAAAACCGGCCCAGTGGCGGCGGTGGAATCCGGCGCTGCCCCCAACCCCGGGTTGGTCGCGCAGATAGGGGAAGGCGCCCATGGCCACCAGGGGGGCGATCCGCCCCCAGACCGAGGCCCAAACCAGGGCCCAGGGGGCCGCGGCCGCCAGGGTGACCAGGGCCGCGGCCCGCAGCAGCAACACCAGTACCAGGGCCTGGACGCCACTGGCCCCGACCCGGCTGTCCTGCATCGCTTCCAGGCAGCGGTCGCCAGCGGCCAGGCCATCGGCCGTGTCCATGGCGCCATCGAGGTGGAGGCCGCCGCTGAGCCAGATCGCCAGGGCCATCACCAGGGCCACCTGGGCTAACAAGGGCAGGTGACCCTGGCCGAGTTGCCAGGCCAGGGCTTCGATCGCGCCCAGCAGCGCGCCGATCCAGGGGGCGAAGCGGGCGATGCGCTCAAACCGGGGCCGGGGCCAGGGCGGCAACGGCAACACGCTGTAAAAGATCCAGGCCCCGGCCAGGTCGGCGAGCCAGCCAGGCGTTTTCGCCAACCGCAAGGGGGGTTGGGGTGGAGCCATCAACGCAAACCCTCCGGCGCAGGCGGCCCGATCCTGGCGCCACGCCTTCTTAAGTTCCAGGTCTTGTTGATCCAACGCGCTCCCTTGAGCTCCAGCGGCCCGACCCAGACCCCGCTCTGCGGGGGCGAGACCGGCCAGCCGGCTCCGTTTCGCTTTGACATTTCTGCCCGCAGCAGCCGCAACCGGGCCCGCTGTGGCTGCTTCCACACGCCCCATGGGGTGGTGACGACGCCGCGGTTCATGCCCGTGGGCACCCTGGCGACCGTGAAGGGGGTGAGCGCCGCCCAGCTGGCCGACACCGGCGCCCAGATGGTGCTGGCCAACACTTATCACTTGCATTTGCAGCCCGGCGAGGCCGTGGTGGCGGAGGCCGGCGGCCTGCATCGCTTCATGGGCTGGAACGGCCCGCTGCTGACCGATTCCGGCGGGTTCCAGGTGTTCAGCCTGGGCGGGATCAACAAGATCGACGACCAGGGGGTGGTGTTCCGCTCACCCCGGGATGGGGCCCGCATCGAGCTCACCCCCGAACGGGCCATGGAGATCCAAATGGCCCTGGGGGCCGATGTGGCCATGGCCTTCGACCAGTGCCCTCCCTACCCGGCCAGCGAGGCCGATGTGGCTGCCGCCTGCCGTCGCACCCATGGCTGGCTGGAGCGCTGCATCAGCCGCCACAGCCGCCCCGACCAGGCCCTCTTCGGCATCGTGCAGGGGGGCTGCTTCCCCCACCTGCGGGCCGAATCGGCCCGGGTGGTGGCCTCGATGAACCTGCCGGGCATCGCCGTGGGGGGCGTGAGCGTGGGCGAACCGGTGGAGGAGATGCACCGGATCGTGCGCCAGGTGGGCCCGCTGCTGCCGGAGGACAAACCCCGTTACCTGATGGGGGTGGGAAGCCTGCGCGAGATGGCGATCGCCGTGGCCGAGGGCTTCGACCTGTTCGACAGCGTGCTGCCGACCCGGCTGGGTCGCCACGGCACGGCCCTGGTGGAGGGGGAGCGCTGGAACCTGCGCAACGCCCGCTTCCGCCACGACCACAGCCCCCTCGATCCCAGCTGCCCCTGTCCGGCCTGCCGGCACCACAGCCGCGCCTACCTGCACCATCTGATCCGCACCGAAGAACTGCTGGGCCGCACCCTGCTGAGCCTGCACAACCTCACCCACCTGATCCGCTTCACCAGCGCCATGGGCCGGGCGATTGCCGATGGTTCTTTTGCAGAGGATTTCGCTCCCTGGGAAGCCAACTCCCCGGCCGCCCACACGTGGTAGCGTCCGCAGACCGATCGCCTATGCACCCAGGAATGGCCCTCTCCGCGCTGCTGGCCGCTTCCGCTGTTCACCCCCTGGCCCAGCTGCCAGAGGCCTACCAGGCCTTCGCGCCGTTGGTGGACATCCTGCCGATCATTCCCTTCTTCTTCCTGCTGCTGGCCTTCGTGTGGCAGGCCTCGGTGGGCTTCCGCTGAGCTGACCGCCCAGACCGGGGTTGTCGCAGTCGGCGTTTTTCGAGACCCGATGCTGCAGCCCAAGCTTTTGCGCCCTGAAGGGCCTTAAGGGCATGCCCGATGGTCTTTGACAAACCGGCCGGAAGCCTGGGGTTTCTGGCCGGTTTTGTTGTGGGTGGACTAGCCCTGGCGCAGCACCTGCCAGGCGAAGGCGGGCAGCGAGAGCATGCGGCGCCAGCGGCTGGGCTCCTGGATCAGGCGAAAGAGCCATTCGATGTGGCAGCGGCCCATCCAGCCCGGAGCCCGGGTCTTGACCCCGGCCCAGACATCGAAACTGCCGCCCACCCCCATCCACAGGCCCGGCCGGCCCCGGTGGACCCGCTGGGTCCAGGTTTCCTGGCGCGGCACCCCCAGGGCCACCAGCACCAGATCCGGCTGCAGGGCCAGCAGCTGCTGCTCCAGGGCCGGCCAGGCCCCAGGCTCCTGGTAACCATGCACCGCCAGCACCAACGGCAGGCTGGGCAGGTCCTGGGCTAGCCGCGAGCGCAGGGCGGCCATCACCTCGGGGCTGGCGCCCACCAGCGCCACCCGCCACTGCACCTGGGCGGCGTGCTCGAGCAGGCGCCAGGCCAGCTCAATGCCGGGGCTACGGCGCACGCGCCGGCCCTGGCGGGATAGGGCCCAGACGACGCCGGCGCCATCGGGGATCACCAACTGGGCGTCTGCAATCGCCTCGCCCAGGGCCCGGTCGGCCCGGGCCGCCATGGTCATCTCGGCATTGAGGGTGACGATCTGGCCGCCGCCGCCCTGGTGCAGGGCCACCGCCGCAGCAAACACGTCGGCGCAGACCGCCACGGGCACCCCCAGCACGGGCACCTGGACGATGCTGTTACCAAGGCCAGAAGCGGCCGGATGGCTCGGATGGGCAGTCGCCATTGATGCCATGGGCTGGACGGTCGGCGGGAGAGAATCTATGGCCCTTGCCCTGGACCCCGCCGGCATGGTCTCCTCGCCCGCATCCGGAACCCCGGCCCCGTCCGAGCTGGAGTGCAGCACCCAGGCCAACGCCGGCGCCCGCCAGGCCCCCCTGCAGCTGGATCCGGCCGAGGCCCTGCAAACCCTGCAGGCGCTCGATGCCCAGATCGAGGCCGTGGTGCTGGCCCGCCAGCACCCGATCAGCGGCCTGCTGCCGGCCAGCACCGCCCACACGGTGCATGGCAACTACGGCGATGCCTGGGTGCGGGACTGCGTCTATTCGATTCAGTGCGTCTGGGGGCTGGCCCTGGCCTACCGGCGCCTGGGCGGCCACGACACCCGGGCCTTCGAGCTCGACCAACGGGTGTTGCAGTTGATGCGCGGCCTGCTGGCGGCGATGTTGCGCCAGGGCGCCAAGGTGGAGCGCTTCAAAACCAGCCTGGCGCCCCTCGATGCGATCCACGCCAAGTTCGACACCGCCAGCGGCGATCCGGTGGTGGCCGATGACGGCTGGGGCCACCTACAGCTGGATGCCACGGCCCTCTTCCTGCTGCAACTGGCCCAGCTGACCCGCTCGGGCCTGGTGGTGGTGCAGACCAGCCACGAGCGCGACTTCCTCCAGAACCTCGTGTACTACGTGAGCCGCGCCTACCGGGTGGCGGACTACGGCATCTGGGAGCGAGGCGACAAGGGCAACCACGGCCTGCCGGAGCGCAATGCCAGCTCGATCGGCCTGGTGAAGGCGGCCCTCGAAGCCCTCGAGGGCCTCGACCTCTATGGCCCCCATGGCGACGGCCGCTGCCAGCTGCTGATTCCCCACGATGCGATCGTGCGCCTGCGGCGGGCCCTGCGCAGCCTGTTGCCCCGGGAATCCGCCAGCAAGGAGGTGGACAGCGCCTGCCTGGCGGTGATCGGCTACCCGGCCTGGGCGGTGGACAGCCCATCCCTGGTGCAGCGCACCCGCCACAAGATCCGCCAGGACCTGGGCGGCCCCTACGGCTACAAGCGCTTCCGCCGCGATGGTCACCAGACCGTGATCGAGGACCACACGCGGCTCCACTACCAGCGCGAGGAGTTGGCCCAGTTCGAGAGCATCGAATGCGAATGGCCCCTGTTCATCGCCTATGAGCTGGTGACGGCCTGCTGCGAAGGGCGCTGGCAGGAAGCCTGGACCTGGCGTGACCAGCTCGACCGCCTGGCCGTGGATGTGGAGGGGGTGCCGCTGCTGCCCGAGCTCTACCTGGTGCCGGAAGCGGCGATCCCGGCCGAACGGCGCCAGCCCGGCAGCCAGGTGCGGATCGCCAACCCGAATGTGCCCCTGCTCTGGACCCAGAGCCTCTCCTGGCTAGGGGACCTGATGCTGCAGGGTCTGCTGCTGGCCGAAGACCTGGACCCCTGCGGCCGGCGCCTGGCCAGCCCCCTGGGGGCCGAGCGGGTGCTCGTGGCCCTGGTGCCGGCCAACGCCGCCATTGCCGAGGCCCTGGCCCAAGAGGGGCTGCCTGTGACGCTGCCTGGCCCTGGCGCCGACCAACCCGACGGCCTGCGGGTCGCCAGCTCCCGGGAACTCAGCGAACGGATGGCGGCGGTGGGGGCCAACCCGAAGTTGGGCCTCAGCGGCCATCCCGCCGTGCGCATGGAAGCCATGGCCACCGCCCGCCTCTATCGCTGCGGCGACGAGCGGCTGGCGTTCCTGGCGGCCGTGCTGGAGGAGAGCACCTTTTACCTCTCTGACGATCCGGAACAGTTGGCCGATGCGGTGGGAGCTGAGCTGCGCCTGCTGCAGCGCCACTGGCGCCACAGCCAGCCGCCCCTGCTGCTGATCCCCGTGGCCGAAGGCCCCTTCCAACGCACGCCCGAGGCGATCCTGCGCCTGGGGAGCCAGCTGCAAAGCGGCCAGCTGGAGGGGGTGCGGGTGCAACTGGGTCGCCTGGACGAGCTCCAGGACCTGGCCGGCTGGGTGGACCTGCCCGCCCAGGCCCAACCGAGCAGCAGCATCCGTCCCCTCAGGCGACCGCTGCTGCGGGCCAGCACCAGCAAGCAGCCCCTGACCGCCTCAGAAGAACAGGAACTCGAGGAGATCCCGATCCCCGATCTGGCCGAACGGCTCTGGCGCAGCACCGCCCTGGGCGAACAGGCGGAGGTGCTGGAGCAGCTGGTCCGGCGCCTGGGCCCCCAGGCCCTGCTGCAGGGCCCAGCCGTGGGCGACAGCGTGTCCTTGCAGGTGCTGGTGGAGGAGATCTACCGCCGCGGCCTGGCCCAGGGGGACTGGACCGTGGTGCGCCGCTGCGCCGGCACGATCGGCCTGGTGCATCCCCAACTGGAAGATGCCCTCACCGACCTGCTGGTGCGCCAGAAGCAGGTGATCGTGGGCCGCAATTACACCCACGAGTCCCTAATTAGCCAGCCCCAGGGCAGCCAGGCGATCGCCGCCATGATCGAGCGCTTCAGCGGCGTGGACGGGCGCGAATGGATGCTGCAACAGGAGCTGCTGCTGGCCCTCGATGGCCTGGCCCGGCTCGAGCCGGCCCTGCTCAGCGGCAGCCTCACCCTGCAGCTGGGCCAGTTGCTGTTGCTGCTCACTGGCGAACTGGCGGCGGAACGGGACCTGGCCGCCGATGAAGCCTTCGAGGCCCTTTGCGGCCTGCCCCCCCACGCGATCCGGCGCCGCCTGCGGGCCGTGCTCACCGACGTGGAGCATGCCAAGGCCACCCTGCAACGCAAGGAACAGCTCCATGTCAGCGGCCGGGTGCGCTGGGATGTGCCCGACCCCCTCGAAGAGCTCCCCCGCGGCAGCGGCTGGCTGCAACACCGCCAGCGGCTCGGGGCCCTGCAGCAGGTGCCCCGGGATTTCTATCCCGGCATCTGGGATCTCCTGCACCACTGCCGCGGCCTGGTGATCGGCGACAAGCTCGATCGCCGCAACCGGCTGGAAAGCGGCCCCCTGCTCAGCGAAAAAACCCCGGGCGAGCGCAATTTCGCCAGCCTGGTGGAACACCTGCTCAGCAAAATCGACGCCTCGGAATATCGCCAGCTCTGCACGGAAACCCTGCTGACCCTGGTGGCCTTTGTGGGCGCCAACCCGGACGTGCGCTTCAACGACTACCTGGCCCTCGATGTGGTGATCGGACATGCCGTGCGGGTGGGCTGGCAACAGGAACACCCTGAAATTGCCAGTGCCCTGTACGGCCAACACAAAGCCGAGGCCTGGGACCGCTTCTATATCTCCTCACCGGGCCAATGCCGGCGCTGGCAACTGCTCGCCCTCAAGGAATTGGCCGAAGGCGGGCTCACCATGGCCGACGAGGTCGACGAGCTTGACAACGCAGACCCAGGGGCTGGGCCCGATGCCGGCGGTAGCCCGGATGCCGGTGGCAGCCAGGACTCAGATCGGGGAGCTCAGGGTCATGCAGATGTTGGGCTGCTCAACACACTGCTCAATTAGGTCGGCGAGCTGGAGGGCTCTAGAGGCCTGCAGGCCATCCACGGCGGGAATCTCACGGCCGCGCACGCATTGGAGAAAGTGCTCTAATTCGGCGTAGAGGGGCTCGATCGAGGTGGTGCTCACCTCTTCGATGAAGCCGTCGTTGCGATAGAGCAATTCCCCGTGGTCGGCAGACACCGACTGGTGGGTGCGCCGGTGGATGTGCAGGCTGCGGTTGAGGAAATCGGTTTCGACCAGGCTGTCGCGGCAGTGGGCGCTGAGGCTGCGGATCTTGCGATGGGCCATCTTGCTGGCCGTGAGGCTGGCCACCACCCCATTGGCAAAGCCCAGGGTGGCGTTGACGTAGTCGATCGGGCCATCGCCACTGCGGCCGCCGGCGGCCGCCAGCTGCACCACCGGAGCTGCCGCCAGTTCCAGCACCAGATCGATGTCATGGATCATCAGATCCAGCACCACCGACACATCGTTGGCCCGGTCGCCATTGGGGCTGTGGCGCCTTGCCTCTAGCACCACCACCTGTTCATTGGCCACCACCTTGGTGAGTTCGCGGAAGGCGGGGTTAAAGCGTTCGATGTGGCCCACCTGCAGCAGCCGGGCGGAGCCTTCCGCTGCCCGGATCAGGTCGGCGGCTTCCTCCTGGCTGGCGGCGATCGGCTTTTCAATCAGCACATGCACGCCCGCCTGCAGGCAGGCCATGCCGACGCGGTGGTGCAGCAGGGTCGGCACGGCGATGCAGACCGCCTCCACCTCCTGCAGCAGGTCGGTGTAGGACGGAAACCAGCGGCATCCAAACTGCTCAACGGCGAGCTGGCCGCGCTCCGCATCGGGATCGGCCACACCAATCAGTTCGGCATCGCGCAGCAGGCTCAGCACCCGGGCGTGGTGCCAACCCATGTTGCCGATACCGATGACGCCAACGCGGACGGGCTTCATGGCGCTGGGGTCGGGGTTGAAGGTCACGGCAGCCGGGGGAACAGCGGAGGCAGTCCCTAGAGCCAGCGCCGCAATTATCGACGATCAGCTGGCCGGCTCGCGGCCGCGGGCGGTGATCTGGACCCGTTCGATGCGCGGCCCATCCATGGCCACGATCACGAACTGGTGGCCTTGCCAGCGCAAACTCTCGCCTGGGGCTGGGATGTGCTGCAGCCGCTCGAGCAAAAAGCCCGCCAGGGTGTGGTGGCCATCGGCCTCCGGCAGGTTGAAGAGAAGTTGGCGGTTGAGTTCGGCGATTTCCAAATCGCCCGCCACCAACCAGCTGTCATCGCGCAGCTGCTGCAGGTCGTCATCGGCACTCTCGGCATCGGCGCCATCGCCGACGATTTCGTTGGTGAGATCGGCCACGGTGACCAAACCTTCGGTGCCGCCGTGTTCATCCACCACCACCAAGAGCGGTTGGCCACTGCGAATCACCGGCAACAGGTCAGCGAGCGAGGCGGTTTCCTGAACCCGGGCCACCGGGCTGATGTAGGGGGCCAGGGGCGTGTCGCTCTGGAGTAGGCCCCTCGCGATCGGTTCGGCTAAGCGCCGCAGGTCGAGCATGCCGCGCACGTCATCGAGGGACTGGCCGATCACCGGGAAGCGGGCGTGGTGGGTGGCATGCACCGCCTCCATCATTTCGGCGAAGCGCACCCCCAAGGGCAGGGTGACCATGCCGTTGCGGGGCACCATCACCTCGCGCACCTGGGTATCGCGCAGGGCGAACAGGCCCTCGAGGATGCTGCGCTCATCGGGCATCAAGCCGGTGACGCTGTTGGACTCGATCAGGGTTTCCAGCTCGCCGGCCGAGAGGGCGGGCACCAGCTCATCCCAGTTGCGCGGCAGGCCCAGCAGCCGCAGCAAGCCATCGCCGAGACGTTCGAGCAGCATGAGCAGGGGCCCGAGGGTGGCATTCACCGCCTCGAGCAGGGGGGCCAGCCGCAGGGCCGAAGCTTCCGGGCGGTGCAGCACCCAGGCCTTGGGCACCAGCCCGCCCAGCAGGGTGGCCAGCACCACCAGCACCAGAAACACCCCCAGGTCGATCCAGGGCCGTTGGGCGGCTGGATCCCAGCGCACCGCCACACCGCGGCCGGCCCAGCCCAGGGCCACCAGGGCCAGGGCCGCCCCCAGCTGGGTCGCCACCAGGGCCCGGCGCAGCCGGTGTTGCAAGCGGGCAACGGAGCGGGCGCCGCGGTGGCCATCGGCGGCCAGGAGCTGCACCCGGCTGGGGCGCAGGTGGATCAGGGCAAATTCGCCTGCAGCAAAGAAAGCCAGCAGGGCAAGTAATGCCGCCAGGGCCAGGTAGCGCATGGATCGGGCTCTGGATGGGGGTCCCGGGGATCGAACCCGGCTAAGGCGAATTATGAGTTCGCTGCATTCACCAGATTGCTAGACCCCCGACATGGGGCGTCCCAGCAGGGTCGCCCTAGGCATGGTGGCCTACCAAAGGCCCCGCACGGGGCCTGGAGCAGGAGCTGGACCCATCGCCCGGGGGGAAGGCGCCGGCGACTCCATGGCCTGGGGCAGGCCACAGCCACCCTGGGCCAGGCCGGAGCAGTAGCCGTTGAACACATCGGCGGTTCGCAGGGGCATCGGATTTGACTGGGCATCCAGCAAGAGCCGATTCGTCGCCTCGATCGCCGTGGCATCCCAGATCAGGGTCTGGTCGGGGAAGCCAAGTCCCATCACCGTGTTGCCATCACGCCCGGCCACGGCAATGCCCAGCACATCGGTGAATTGGTGGACCAGGTCCACCCCCTGGGCGAAGGGCGCCGTCCAGGTGTAGGTGCGGCGCTCCACCAGCTGGGGCGTGGTGACGACGGGACCGCAACGGGTGACCACCACCGGCGACAGGGAGGACGGTGCCTTCGCGGCTGCCCCCTGCACTGGCAGGGGGGCTTCCAGGGAACTGACGCAAACCACCGGGCCAGCTAGGGCCGGGGCTGGGGGGGCCAGGGCCAGGGCAGACCCGAGCACGGGAGCGAGGAGTGTCAGGGTGAGGGACCAATCCTGGCCATGGCCGGCGGATTGCCCATGGCTTGGGCCTAGGGAGCGGGCCATCGGTACGACGCAGGATTAAGCAGCAAACTAATCAAACACCCCTGAAAAGGCCAGCCACCAAAGGCAACCATCCATGGCGCCCCTCCTTCCCAGCACAGCCCCCGAACAACGCCAGCGCCTGCTCGATCGACTGGCCGAACGGGCCTACCGCCATGGCCAATTCACCCTGGCCTCGGGCCGCAGCAGCAACCACTACGTGAACTGCAAACCGGTGAGCCTCAGCGGCGAAGGGCTGGCCCTGCTGGCGGTCCGGATGCTGGAGCTGGTGGAGCCCGAGGCGGTGGCCGTGGCCGGACTCACCCTGGGGGCCGATCCCCTGGTGAGCGGCGTGGCCCAGGCGGCGGCCCTGGCCGGCCGCCCGCTGGATGCCCTGATCGTGCGCAAGGAGGCCAAGGGCCACGGCACCGGCGCCTGGCTGGAGGGGCCCCTGCCCGAACCCGGCGCCACCATCACCGTGTTGGAAGACGTGGTGACCACCGGCGGCTCCTCGCTCAAGGCCGTGACCCAGCTGCGCCAGGCCGGCTACACGGTGAACCGGGTGGTGACGATCGTGGATCGCCAGGAAGGGGGCGAGGCGGCCATGGCCGCCGCCGGCCTGGAGTTGGTGAGCCTGTTCCTGCTGGAGGAGGTGGCCGCCACCAGTGCGGCCCGCCAGCAGCCATGAGCAGCACCCAAGCACTCCCCAATCGCGATCCCTGGGGTGGCCCCGCTAGCCCGGCCTACTGGACCAGCCCGGTGAGCCTGATCCGGCTGGAAGGACCCGATAGCAAGCGCTTCTTGCATGGCCAGAGCAGCCAGGCGATTGAAACGGCGGCGCCCGGGACCTGCCTGGCCACCTGCCTGATCACACCAACGGCCCGCCTACGCGGCCTGGCCCTGGCCCTGGTGGATGGCACGGGCCTGGACCTGGTGGTGCTGGAGGGCGAGGGCGCCGCCATCCACCAGGGCCTCGATCGGGTGCTGTTTCCTGCCGATCGGGTGCGGCTGGACCCACCGCAACCCGCAAGCCTTGTGCGCCTGGCGGGGCCGCTGCCCCCAGGGCTTGTCAGCGGCGCATCGGGCCAGTGGCAGCCGTTGCCAGGAGGGGCTGGCCTCCTGCTCCAGCCCGAGGTGAGCCTGGGCGGAACGGCGGGCAGCCCGGCCCTTGTGCTGCGGTCCGGCGACGAACGGCCGGCCTGGCTCGATGACCTGACCCCCCTGGACCCCGCAGCCTGGGAGCAGTGGCGCCTGGGCCAGGGCTTCCCCGCCGCCCCCGGCGAACTCAACGACGGCTGCAATCCCTTCGAGCTGGGCCTGGCCGGCTGGGTGAGCCTCAGCAAGGGCTGCTACGTGGGCCAGGAAACCCTGGCCAAGCTCGCCACCTACGACGGCGTCAAACAGCAGCTGCGGCGCTGGATCTGGCGGGCCGACGCAACGGGAACTCCCCCTGGAAGCCCCCCAGACAGCGAGCCCCCCAGCCCGGGCACGGGACTGGTGACCGCCGCCGGCGAACGGGCCGGGGTGATCACCTCCGTGCTGCCCCTGCCCGCGCCGGAGCCTGCGGGGACAGTGGTGGTGGGCCTGGCCCTGGTGCGCCGCTCGACCCTGGCCGAAACCCACCTGCTGGCCGGCGGGCGGGCCCTGGAGATCAGCACCCCGGCGGCCTTCGAGGCGCCGCCGGTGGGGGCGGGCAAGGGGGCCTAGGGAGCCCGCTTAGGCCCCTGGAGCCCGGTGCTCAGATTTAAACCTGGTCCTCATCCAGGAGCCAGCGGGCCACGGCCCAGGTGGCCAGGCAGTCGTCGCGGTTGTAGGTGAAGATGCGGCGCAGGCTGTGGCGGCTGCCGCGGCCATGGGCGCCACCGAAGCCCAGGCGCCACTGGCGCCACCAGAGCAGGGCCCGGGCCCCATCCACCCCCTTCTGGCTCCAGCGGAAGCCCCGCCAGCTGGCCACCGCCTTGAGGCCGTAGCTGGACACCGGCAACCACCAGCAGCGGCGGATCCGTTGGTGCAGGTCGATCAGGCGGCGGCGCAGGGCCGCCAGCTCCGCCTCCGACGCCCCCTGGCGCTGGGCCAGGCGCAGCAGGGCCAGGGATTCGGTTTCGCCGTAGTGGAGCACCGGCCAATCGGGCCACTTCTCCAGGAGCTGGCGCAGCCGCTGCCACAGCCGCTCCTCCCCCTGTTCCTGCAGGGCCAGTAGGGGGTGGTAGGGGGCCTCGCTGGGATCGAGCCAGCCACCAACGCCATCGCGGCCGAGGCGCAGGAAGCCATGGAGGAAGTCGTCGCGGGCGTCGGGATCGGATTCGATGTCGTAAATCAGCACCCCCGGGGCCTGGGCCAGGTCCGGCAGGGCGGGGCTGGGGTCGCGGCGCAGGGGCTGGCCGCCCTGCTGCACCTGGGCCTGGGTGATCAGCTCAGCTGCCACCTCGCGCAGCTGTTCGCCATGCACGGCCAAGGCGTCGGCCAGCTGCAGGGGATCGGCCGCAGCCAGGTCGCCGAGGCGCTGCAGGCCCAGCTGCTGCAGCAACTCGCGCCGTTTGCCGCCAATGCCACTCACCTCACTGAGGTGCCCTTCGGCGGCGGCTTCGCGGTCGCAGAGGCTGCGCCAGCTACACAGCACGCATTTCTTGCGGTCGTTGACCAGGGGCGGTGGGCTGGAGCGCTCCAGGTCGCCGGCCAGGCGCTGCAAGCTTTCATCGAGCTGGTGCTGGAGGCTGCTGCCCAAGGCCAGGGACTCCCGCTGCTGGCCGGCCCCCACCCCCGCCAGCACCAGCCCATGGCTAACCGACGCCTGTTGGGCGTCCCCGAGCAGGCGGCCCCAGAGGGTGAGGGTGAGGCGGGGTTCGCGGCTGAGGCGGTAGCCCTGGCGGGCCAGCACGGGTTGGTAGGCATAGGCACCCCACCGGCTTTGGCCGGCGCCCCGCACTAACAGGGCGGGATGGGCCTCCAGGGCCAGGCCGGCGGGCCCGACACCGGCCAGCCTGACCCCCACCACCGCGGCGGCACCCGCCGCACAGGCGGCCAGGCCATGGCGGGGCCGCTCCGGGCTCAGGCTGGAAAAACTGCGGCGTTGGCCATCGAGCTGGAGACTGCGGTGGGCACTCCAGATCCGCTCGGCGGGATCGCCATGGCGATCGAGCCAGGCCCGCCGTTTGCACCGCAGCCAGCTGCCCAGCAGCCGGTCGGTGAGCGGGGAAGGGGCCAAGGGGGAAACGGCCAAGGGAAAGGGAAAGGGACGGGGCCGCCAGGGCCTGGTTGGACGCTAGGGCGGCGTGCTGCGGCGACGCCGGGCTGGGGGGCCTGGGGCCCGAACCGCCGGTGGCCTGCCGCCGGGCCGGCACCCTGAAGCCCCACTCGCCCCCATCGGGCTGCTAGCACCGGCCCATCTGCTGCAGCTCCGATGGCGTCAGCGCCGCTTCCCCTGGAAGCCAGTCCGATCCAGTTCGGCACCGATGGCTGGCGCGGCATCCTCGGCGTCGACATCACCGTGGAGCGCCTGCTCACCGTGGCGGCCGCCGCCGCCCGGGAACTGGCCTATTCGGCCCCGGGGGGCCTGACCAGCCGCGAGGTGGTGATCGGCTACGACCGCCGCTTTCTGGCGCCGGAGCTGGCCGAGGCGATTGCCGCCGCCGTGCGCGGCGCCGACCTGGAGCCCCTGCTCAGCGACACGCCCGTGCCCACCCCGGCCTGCAGCTGGGCCGTGGTGGAACGGGGCGCCCTCGGGGCCCTGGTGATCACCGCCAGCCACAACCCGCCCGAATGGCTGGGCCTGAAGATCAAGGGTCCCTTCGGCGGCTCGGTGGAGGGCGACTTCACCAGCCGGGTGGAGACCCGCCTGGCGGCCGGCGGCATCAGCGTGCCGATCGACGGCGCCACACCCCGCTTCGATGCCATGGGCACCTACCTGGCCGGCCTGGGCAGCCGGATTGACACCGCCGCCCTCTCCCAGGGGCTGGAACGCCTGGGCCTGCGGGTGATCGTCGATCCCATGCATGGCTCGGCCGCCGGCGGCCTGGGCGCCCTGCTGGCCGGGGCCAGCGCCGCCGGGGTGGTGCGCGAAATCCGCTCCAACCGCGATCCCCTCTTTGGCGGCAACCCGCCGGAGCCCCTGGCGCCCTACCTGGAGCAACTGATCGCCGAAGTGAAGGCCTCCACGGCCGCCGGCCTGCCGGCGGTGGGAATCGTGTTCGATGGCGATGGCGACCGCATCGCGGCGGTGGATGAGCGGGGCCGCTTCTGCAGCACCCAGCTCCTGATGCCCCTGTTTATCGACCACCTGGCCCGGGCCCGCCAGCTGCCCGGCGCCGTGATCAAAACCGTGAGCGGCTCGGACCTGATGCAGCTGGTGGCCGAAGACCTGGGCCGCACCGTGATCGAGATGCCGGTGGGCTTCAAGTACATCGCCGCCGAGATGCTCAGCGGTGAGGTGCTGGTGGGGGGCGAGGAATCGGGGGGGGTGGGCTTCGGCATGCACCTGCCCGAGCGCGATGCCCTATTTGCCGCCCTGCTGCTGCTCGAAGCCCTGGTGGAGGGCGGCCTTCCCCTCGGCGAACGCATCGATGCCCTGCAGAAGCGCTGTGGCGGCGCCAGCCACTACGACCGCCTCGACCTGCGCCTCAAGGACATGGCCAGCCGCCAGCGGCTGGAGCAACTGCTGGCGAACCAGCCGCCGGACCAGGTGGCGGGGGTGGCGGTGCGGGCGGTGATTCGCACCGATGGCGTCAAGCTGCGCCTGGGACCCAACCACTGGTTGATGCTGCGCTTCTCGGGCACCGAACCGCTGCTGCGCCTCTACTGCGAGGCCCCCGATCCGGAGCGGGTGGCGGATGTGTTGGCCTGGGCGCGCCAGCTGGCCGAGGCGATCTGAGCATGGAAGCGAGTGCGATGGACGCCCCTGGGAGCGAGTCCGCCCAGGCCAGCGCCCCCGAGACGGGTTTGAAAACCCTGGTGATCGCCAGCGGCAACGCCGGCAAGATCCGCGAATTCGCCAGCCTGCTCGCGGAGCTCAACCTGGAGATCCAGCCCCAGCCCGAGGGCCTGGAGGTGGAGGAAACCGGCAGCACCTTTGCCGCCAACGCCCGGCTCAAGGCGATCGCCGTGGCCCAGGCCACCGGCCAGTGGGCCCTCGCCGACGATTCCGGCCTGGCCGTCACGGCCCTGGGCGGCGCCCCGGGGGTGCAGTCAGCCCGCTATGCCGACAGCGATCCGGCCCGCATCGCCCGGCTGCTGGCGGCCCTGGACGGGGCCAACCAGGACCGCCTGCAGGCCGGCCTGGCCCCCGACCGCAGCGCCCGTTTCAGCGCGGCCTTAGCCCTGGCCAACCCGGCTGGCGAGGTGGTGCTGGAGGTGGAAGGCCACTGCCCCGGCACGATCCTGGAGGCTCCCCGCGGCAGCGGCGGCTTCGGCTACGACCCGGTGTTTCTGGTGCCAGAAACGGGCCAAACCTTTGCCGAGATGGACAAGGCGCTCAAGGGCCGCATCGGCCACCGGGGCCGGGCCTTCGCTCTCCTGGCGCCGAGGCTGGCTCCGCTGCTGGGCGCTTGAGCCGGCTTGAAAGCGGCCGCTGCCAGCGGGTTCCCGCCCAACCTGGCGCGGCCAGGGATGAACAAAGGCACTAGCACTAAGGGCGTCCCCACCCTTGGTTCCGCATGTCCAAAGCCCAGCTCACCGCCTTTTTCCTCAAGGTGGACGCGGATCCCGCCCTCAAGGCCCGGGTCGATTCAGCCGCCGGCCCCGATGCCGTGGTGGCGATTGCCATCACCGAAGGTCACAGCTTCTCCGCCGCCACCCTCGCCCGCCACCAGCGCGGCTGAGACCGGGCTCGCCGGTAGATCACCGACAGCCAGATCACGGACAGCCAGATCGCCCACCGCCGGGATCCAGCCCTGGAGTTGCCAATCCACGCAGCCGTTGGCGATTAGGGGGTCTTGGCGCACCAGGGCTTCGGCGGCGGCGTAATCCTCCGCCGCCAGCAGCAGCAAGCCGCCCCCGCCCGGTCGGCCCGCCTGATCGACCAGGTAGCCGCTACTCATGACCACGCCCTGCTGGCGCAGCTCCGCCACCCAGGCGTGGTGGGCCTGGAGATGGGCCAGGAGCTGCGGGCGCGGCAGCCGAAAGGTTTCGGTCTTGATGAACCAGGCCATGGCAGGGGCTCAGGGGTTAGGGCTGCCCAGGGCTCGATCGAGCAGCTGCAGCCAGTGGAGAGACGGGCGCCAAACCAGGCCCCAGCCCCCCCAGCTTGATCAGGCCGGGCTCCAGCTGCCGTGCAGGCCGTAGGGCAGGGCCAGGGGCAGCTCCACCACGGCCTGCTCCGCCATGGTGGCGGCATCGAGGATCACCAGGTCGCTGGCGCAGCGGGCCCCGTTCCAAACCAGCACCAGCACCCAGCCCCGATCTTCCGGTTGGCCAGCGGCCCCAGAGGCCTGGGGGGAAGGCACCATCACCGGCTCATTGACGAAGCCCCGGGGCGACGCGCTCCAGACCCGCCGTTCGCCGCTGAGCAGGTCGAACTTCTCGATCGCCTGCAGGGGATCGTTGCCGTGCTCGCGCTCGGCCACCGCCATCCAGCCGTAGCGGGCCGCCAGGCCCTGGTGGGCCGGGTTGACCATGGCGAATTCACAGCAGCGGGGCTCGAGGAGCTCCAGGCTGACGCTGGCGGTGTTGAGGTCGATTCGGCAGCGCTTGAGCTGGCCCTCGGGCAGGCTGTCGAAGTCGATCGTGCGGAAGTCGACGTCGGGGCCGATCGAGGGGAAATCGGCGTAGAAGATCGAATCCACCACCACCTCGCCGCTGGCGTCTTCAAAGGCATTGAGATGGTGGAAGACAAAGCCTTCCGGGGCCTTGATCAGGCGGGGTTTCTGGCCGGCAAAGGCGCCACTGGCCCGGGGCACCAGCCAGAACTGGCCCTGCTGACCGGGCTTGGAACTGAGGCATTGGGCCGCCCCCTTCTGGCCGAGCACGAAGCCGAGGGGGTTGAAGGCCACGGCGTTCTGGAGGAACACCGCCCAGTTGCGGGTGATGGCGAAATCGTGCAGGAAGGCGAAGCCCTTGAAGCTGTAGGAGTCGTCGGCCAAGAGCTGGCCGGCCTGGTCGCCGCTGGTGGCGAACTCCATCAGCCGCACCGTGCTGGTGGGGCCGGCCTTAACCCCAAAGGTCACCAGCCGGGGGTCGCCGTGGTGGCCGGGATCAAGGCGCGGGTGGGCGCTGAAGGCCTCATCGGGCTTGAGCACGCCATCAAGCAGCGTGATGCCCTTGGTTTCGAGGGTGTCGGGATCAAGGGCATGGGGGGAGCTGGCCTCCCAGAGGGCCAGGAGCTGGTCGCCCAGCCGCACCACCTGGGTGTTGGCGATGTTCTTGAGGCGCAGATCGAAGGCGTTGGCGATCGGGCCGCCGGGCTTCTGGGTGCCAAACACGCCGCGATAGAGCACCTTGCCGGCCTCCTCTTCCGCCAACCAACCCTCCGTGCGCACGAAGCGGTTGCTGAGCTGGAGCGATCCGGCGTCAAAGCGCAGGGCCGTGATCATGCCGTCGCCATCAAAGGGGTGGTGCACCCAGTGGCCGCCACGCTCGAGCCGGCCCGGGCCATTGCGATAGAGGGTGCCCGCCAGCTCGCTGGGGATCGTGCCCCGGGCGGCCACTAGGGGCACGGCGCTGAGCTCCACGCCCACATTGCGGAAGGCGCTGGACCAATCGGAGCGGTCGTAGGCCGCCCCAGCGGGGGCCGAGGCGGCGTCAGCGGCGGTGCTGCCCTCGGGGCTTGAGGCTCGGCTCGGGGCAGCGGTCATGACAAGGGGCTCGACATGCACCCATCATCTCGTAACGGAGTGTGAAGCGGCTGGCCGGTGCCAAGGCCAGGCCGGCAGCGGCGCCCAGAAAGGGAAGCAAAAGAAGCTCAGCTCCCCGCCCGCTCCAGCACGCCCTTGCTGCTCGGCACCGCCCCGGCCCGGCGCGGATCCAGCTCCACCGCCAGGCGCAGGGCCCGGGCAAAGGCCTTGAAGCAGGCCTCCACGATGTGGTGGGAGTTGGCGCCCTCGAGCTGGCGGATGTGCAAGGTGAGGCCGGAGTTGTTCACCACCGCCACGAAGAACTCCTTGACCAGCTCGGTGTCGTAGCTGCCGATCTTCTGGGCAGGGATCACCAGGCTGTAGCTGAGGTGGGGCCGGCCGGAGCAATCGAGGGCCACCTGCACCAGGGCCTCATCGAGGGGCGCCACAAAGTGGCCGAAGCGGTGGATGCCGCGCCGGTCGCCCAGGGCCTGGGCCAGGGCCTGGCCCACGGCAATCCCCACGTCCTCGTTGGTGTGGTGGTCGTCGATGTGGGTGTCACCGGCGGCGCTGATCTCCAAGTCGACGAGCCCGTGGCTGGAGAGCTGGTGGAGCATGTGGTCCAGGAAGGGCACGCCTGTGGCCACCTGGCAACGGCCGCTGCCATCGAGGTTGAGCCGCACGCGCACATCGGTTTCGCCGGTGACGCGATGGACTGATCCGATCCGGTCCGCGCCGATCCGGTCAGCGATCCTGTCTTCACCGATGCCCATGAGCCTTGAACCGCCATGTCCTGAGCCGATCATGCCGAAAGGCCCCGGCGCCGGCACGCCCTAGGGACGCTCAGGGCCTGGGACTCACATCCCCGTGATGCAATAGCCCGCATCCACATAGATCACCTGGCCGGTGATGCCGGAGGCCAGGGGGCTGGCCAGGAAGGCGGCGGTGGCGCCCACTTCGTCCTGGGTGACGGTGCGGCGCAGGGGGGCCTTTTCTTCGACGTTGTGAATCATGTCGAGGATGCCGCCGATGGCGGAGCTGGCCAGGGTGCGGATCGGGCCGGCGCTGATGGCATTCACACGCACCTGCTTCTCGGGGCCCAGTTCGGCCGAGAGGTAGCGCACCGAGGCCTCCAGGGCCGCCTTGGCCACGCCCATGACGTTGTAATTGGGGATCGCCCGCTCGGCGCCCAGGTAGCTGAGGGTGATCACGCTGGCGCCGGGGTTGAACAGGGGCTTGGCGTAACGGCAGAGGGGCGCCAGGGAATAGGCGCTCACCTCCAGGGCCCGGCCGAAGCCCTCGGGGCTGATGGCGGAGTAGTCGCCGATCAGCTCCTCCTTGCCGGCGAAGGCCAGGCAATGCACCAGCACATCGATCGAGCCCCACTGCTGCTTGACCTGCTCAAACACCGCCTCGATCTGGGCGGGATCCTGCACGTTGAGGGGCTCGAACAGGGTTGGGTTGAGGGGCGCCGTGAGCTCGCGCACCTTGCCTTCAAAGCGACCCTTGTCATCGGGCAGATAGGTGACGCCCAGCTCGGCACCGGCGGCGGCCAGCTGCTGGGCGATGCCCCAGGCGATCGAGCGGTTGTTGGCGATGCCCGTGACCAGGGCCTTCTTGCCGCGCAGATCGAGGAGCATGGGGAAGGGTCTCAGATGGCGGGCATTCTCCCCCAGCCCTCGCCACCCCTCTCACTGGGGCGCAGGCTCCGCTTGGTGGGCCTCCAGCTCCCGGGCCGCCGCGGCCCGAGCGTCTGGATCCTCCAGGGTTTGCAACAGGGCCGAATCCCGGGCCGGCAGGGCGCCCCGTTGGACGGCCGCCGGATTCAGGGGCGGCTCCAGCCACTGCCAGCGGCTGCGGGGCGCCCGGGCCTGGCAGAGGGCCTCTAGCTCCTGGCGCAGGGCGCGGACCACATCGCGGCGGGCCACGGCGCTGAAAAACTCCTGGCGGGTGGCCAAGCCCGAGCTGAAGGGGGCGCTGCCGTTGCCATTGAAGAGGCGGGCCCCATCAATCACCCAGCGGGGCCGGCAGACGCCGTTTTCGCTGGTATCGGTCTCGAGCCAGAGGTGTAGGCCGTAGCCATCGGGCTGGTTCACCACCGCCAGGCCGTCGTGGGGCTGGCTGCGCTGCAAGGGATAAATCCGCCAGCTGGGCCGCAGCTGGGCCGGCACACAGGCCGTGAGTCCCCCGATCAGGGCGGCCAAGCCCAAGGCACTGGCAAGGGGCTGGTGCCAGGCCCACGGGCGCCGGGCGCTGAAGCGAACGGGAGGATTCCCCGGCAGCGGCTGGGGGCCTGGCCCGGGGGGATGGCTAGGGGCGCCGGAGAGGTGGTCCATCCTCAGCAGTCCGATCGGGAGCAGCGATGACGCCAGGATGGCGCGCCCCGCCCGCCGGGGCCCCCCGGTGGGCAGAGAGCCTGTTGCGCCAAAGAATCGCCCCAATCGGAGTGGCCCAGGGCGATTGCCGGGATGGGGGGCTTAAGGTTGTCTTCATGCAGGTGCCCCCTTTCAGCCTCACCGAGCAGCTCCAACACCTCGGTGAGGAGTTGGACCAGGCCGTGCTCCAGGTCCTCCGCAGCGGCCAATACATCGGTGGCGGCGTGATCGCTGCCTTTGAAAGCGAGTTTGCCGCCAGCGTTGGCACGGAGTTCGCGATCGGCTGCAACAGCGGCACCGATGCCCTGATCCTGGCCCTACGCGGCCTGGGCATCGGCCCGGGGGATGAGGTGATCACCTGCTCCTTCAGCTTCTTTGCCACGGCCGAAGCGATCAGCGCCGTGGGCGCCACGCCGGTGTTCGTGGACGTGGAGGAGGGCTCCTACCTGATCGATCTCGACCAGCTCGAGGCGGCGATCACGCCCGCCACCAAGGCCCTGCTGCCCGTGCACTTGTTCGGGCGCCCGGTGGACATGGAACGGGTTTGCGCGATCGCCGCGGCCCACGGCCTCCAGGTAGTGGAAGACTGCGCCCAGGCCACCGGCGCCAGCTGGGCCGGCCGCCCCGTGGGCAGCTGGGGCGATGTGGGCTGCTTCAGCTTCTTCCCCACCAAAAACCTCGGTGGCGCCGGCGATGGCGGCGCCGTCACCTGCAACGACCCGGAGCTGGCCGCCCGCATCCGCGAGCTGGCGGTGCACGGCATGCCGCGCCGCTACCTGCACACGTCGCTGGGATACAACAGCCGCCTCGATGCCATCCAGGCCGCCGTGCTGCGGGTGAAGCTGCCCCACCTGCCCAGCTGGGTGGAGCGCCGCCGTGCCCTGGCCCAGACCTACCACCAGGCCCTCGGCAACCGACTTGAGATCCACCTGCCCGAGGCGGGCCCAGCAGGCCACAGCTGGAACCAATTTGTGGTGCGGGTGCCCCGCTGCCCTGGCGCCAGCGCCTGCGAAGGCAGCTGCACCCCCGCCGCCGATAGCGCCAACTACGGCCTGCCCGAGGCCAGCTGCCGCGACTGGCTCAAGCAGGAGCTCCAGGCCGCCGGCGTCACCACGATCATTTACTACCCGATTCCGATCCACCGCCAACCGGCCTACGCCGACCTGGGCTACGCACCGGGCTCCCTGCCCCGCACCGAGCAGCTCTGCGCCGAGGTGCTCAGCCTGCCGATCTTCCCGGAACTCAAGGCCGAGCAACAGCAACGGGTGATTGAGGTGCTCAGCGCCCTAGCGGGCAAGGTGCAGAGCCAGGCCTGCTCCAGCGTCGCCGCCTGAACGGCAGGGACCAAGGACAACCTGGCCCTGGCCCCCCTCGATTGCCCAGGCTCTAGGGGCCTGGTAGTAATGCACCTACGGCTTCGGCAGGCCGGCGTAGAGGGCCTTGAAGCGGGCCTGCTGCAGGCGATGGTCCACCAGGGGGGCCGGGTAATCGCCCCGCTCTAAGGGAGCGATGTCACCACTAATCAGATCGGCCGTGGCCACATGGGCCAGTTCCGGCAGCCAGGTGCGGATGTAACTGGCCTCCCCATCAAAGCGGCCGGCCTGGGTGGCGGGATTGAAGATGCGCAGCGGTTTGGGGTCCATGCCACTGCTGGCGCTCCACTGCCAGCCGCCGTTGTTGGCGGCCAGGTCGCCATCCACCAGCCGCTGCATGAAGGCGGTTTCGCCCCAGCGCCAGTCGCAGATCAGATCCTTCACCAAAAACGAGGCCACCACCATGCGGCAGCGGTTGTGCATCCAGCCACTGGCATTGAGCTGGCGCATGGCCGCATCCACAAACGGCATGCCGGTGAGCCCCTGGCGCCAGGCCTCAAACCAGGAACGCTCGTTGTCCCAGGGGAACTGGCGCCACTGGGGCCGGTAGGGGCCGTCGGCCAACTCGGGGAAATGGAACAGGGCGTGCTGGTAAAACTCGCGCCAGGCCAGCTCCTGCTGCCAGACCGTGATCGAGGCCAGGGCCTCGTCGCTGCGGGCCGTGAGCCGCGCCGCTTCGGAGGCCAGCCAGGCCTGGCGCGGGCTGAGGCAGCCCAGGCTGAGGGCGGCGCTCAGGGCCGAGGTGCCGGCCTCGCTGGGGATATTGCGCCCCGGTTCGTAGGCGAATAGGGCCGCGCCATGGCCGGAGCCGGCGGCGCCGCCATCGGCAAAGGCCTCCAGCTGGGCCGCCGCGGCCCGTTCCCCGGGGCGGCAGGGGCACAGGTCGGCGCCGTCAAAGGGATGGCCCAGCTCGCCGGCCGTGGGCACCGCCGCCAGCAGGGGCAGGTCCTGCCAAAGGGCCTGGGCCTTGGGCTCCAGGGCGGCGCGGTCCAACCCCACCAGGCCCTGGGGCGCCTCCACCGGGGTGAGCACCCCAGCGGCATCCCGGGCCGTCACCTGGCCGCGCCAGTTGCGCAAAAACGGTCCATAGACCCGGTAGGGCTCGCCCGAGCCGGTGCGGATCTCCTCGGGCGGCACCAGCAGCTGGTCCCAATCCACCAGCACCCGCCGGCCGCTGGCCTGGAGGGCGGATGCCACCTGGCGATCCCGCTGGCGGGGCGCCGGCTCCACGTCCCGGTTCCAGGTCACCACGGCGGCGCCGCAGGCCTCGGCCAGGCGCGGCAGCACGTCCACCGGGCGGCCCCGCACCAGCAGCAACTCACTGCCCGCCTGGCGCCAGCGCTGCTGCAGCTCCCGCAGGCTTTCACACAGAAACCAGAGCCGGGCCGGCGCCAGGTCCGCCGATGCCAACCACTCCGGGTCGAACACGTAGACCCCAGTGAGGGCCGGGGTGGCGGCGGCGGCGGCGGCCAGGCCCAGGTTGTCGCCCAGGCGCAGGTCGCGGCGATGCCAGAACAGCCAGCGGTCGGGGGCCATCGGTTCAGAGCCCCAGCAGTTGGCGGGCCCGGAACCAGGCGGTCACGCTCTTGCCATCGAGGGCCTCATCGCCGCTAGCCAGGGCGGCATCGAGTTCGGCCGGGGTCATCAGCAGCACCTCCAGGTCCTCGTCGTCGTCGCCGGCGGGCTGGTCGGCCAGCAGGCTCAGGTCCCGGGCCAAAAAGAGGTGGATCACCTCGTCGGAGTAGCCGGGGCAGGGCAGCATCACCCCCAAGGGATCCCAGCGGCTGGCGCTATAGCCGGCCTCCTCCTGCAGTTCCCGTTGCATGGTGCTGAGCGGATCCTCGCCCTCATCGAGGGTGCCGGCCGGAAACTCGAGGATGCGGCTGGCCACGGCGAAGCGGTACTGGCGCAGCAGCACCACCCGGCCGTCGTCGAGCACGGGCACGGCCAGGGAGGCGCCGGGATGGCGGATCACGCCAAAGGTGGCCTCCAAGCCGATCGGCAACACGATCCGGTTGAGCTCGAAGCGGATCTTGCGGGCATCGAGGGCGGCCGTGGTTTCCAGCAGGCGCGCGGGCTCGGGGGGCGGCAGGGGCGCCATGGGCAGGCCAAAACTGCCGCCAGCTTGACTCACTCCGGCCAGCCAGCGCTGCCCGGGAGCCGCTGGGGCGCCGCCTCGCGCAAGCGGGGCAGCAGGGCCGCCAGCAGGGTGCCGCAGTCCTGGCTTGAGCTTGGGGTGCCGGCAGCCCCAGGCCCCGGCGGCACCAGCAGGGGATCGATCGCCGCCAGGGGCGCCAGCACAAAACTGCGCTCCCGCAGGCGCGGATGGGGCAACTCCAGCGCCGGCGCCTGCACAACCTGATCGCCCCACCAGAGCAAATCGAGATCGAGGGTGCGGGGCCCCCAGGCCTCGAGGCGCTGGCGGCCGAACTGGGCTTCCAGGGCCTGCAAGCCCTGCAGCAACTGCAGGGGCCGGGGCTCCAGGGCCGCCACCCCCTCCACCAGCAGCACCCCATTGAGATAGGCGGGCTGGCCGGGGGGGCCGCCCACCGGCTCAGTGCAAAACAGGGGCGACCAGCGCAGGCGGATCGGACTCAACCGGACGCCGGACTCTGGGCCGGGCTGGGAGCCCAAAGGAGCCCCAGCCTGGCCCCGCTCCTCCAGAAGCCCCTCCAGGAGCGCCTGCAGCAAGGGACGCACGGCCACCAGGGTGGCCAGGGGGTCGCCCAGGTTGGCGCCCAGGGCAATCGCCAGGCTGGTGGCCCAGGGCAGGGCGGCCCGACCCTGGCCGGGGAGACCCTCCAACCCATCGCCCCCGGGCTGATCAGCGAGACTGGCGATCACGTGTCTGGGCCCGGGCCTTTCCATGGTTGCAAGCGGAACCCCCGCCGCCGCGAGTGCGGCGTCCAGTGCCGCGGCTGCCGCGGCCCGGGCCTTTCCGCTCGCCGCCATCACCGGCCACGGCACCTTGAAATTGGCCCTGCTGCTGGCGGCCGTGGATCCCGGCCTGGGCGGCGTGGTGATCGCCGGCGGCCGGGGCACGGGGAAATCGGTGCTGGCCAGGGGTCTGCACGCCCTGCTGCCCCCCATTGATGTGATCGACCTGGGGGACACCAGCGGCTCCCCGGCGGGCAGCTCCCCCCACGCCACCGCCCTCAACATCGATCCCCGCCGCCCCGACGACTGGGACGCCGCCACCCAGACCCGCATCAGCCAGCTGGGCGGCGACCCCACGGGCGCCGACGCCAGCGCCCTGCTGCCCACCAAGGTGATCCCGGCCCCCTTCATCCAGGTGCCCCTGGGCATCACCGAAGACCGACTGGTGGGCTCGGTCGATGTCACGGCGTCGCTGGCCAGCGGCCAGGCGATCTTCCAGCCAGGCCTGCTGGCCGAAGCCCACCGGGGCGTGCTCTACGTCGATGAGCTCAACCTGCTCGATGACGGCATCACCAACCTGCTGCTGGCGGCGGTGGGCTCCGGCGAGAACCGGATCGAGCGCGAGGGGCTGAGCCTGGCCCACCCCTGCCGCTGCCTGCTGATCGCCACCTACAACCCCGAGGAGGGGGCCGTGCGCGACCACTTGCTCGATCGCTTCGCCATGGCCCTCTCGGCCAACCAGGTGCTGGAGCTCGACCAACGGGTGGCGATCACCCGCTCGGCCCTGGCCCACGGCGAATCCAGCGGCGACTTCCGGGCCCAGTGGCAGGAGGAAACCGATGGCCTGGCCACCCAGCTGCTATTGGCGCGCCAGTGGCTGCCGGACGTGCAAATCAGCCGCGAGCAGATCGGCTATTTGGTGAAAGAAGCCCTACGCGGCGGCGTGGAAGGCCATCGCTCCGAGCTCTATGCGGTGCGGGTCGCCCGGGCCCATGCGGCCCTCAGTGGCCGCGACCGGGTCGAAGCCGACGACCTGCAAGTCGCAGTGCGCCTGGTGATCGCGCCCCGGGCCCGCCAAATGCCGCCCCCCGATCCCGACCAGCCCCTGGAACCGCCGCCGCCGCCCCCCCCCCAAGGCGACCAGACCCCCGAGGAGGAGCCCGAACCCCCTGAGGAGCCCGACCAGAACGAGGACGACACCGAGGAGGAGGAACCCGACGAGGACGACAACCCCGAGGATGCGCCGCCGCCCTCGATCCCGGAGGAATTCCTGCTCGATCCGGAGGCCACCGCGATCGACCCCGACCTGCTGCTGTTCTCGGCCGCCAAGAGCAAGAGCGGCGGTAGCGGCAGCCGGGCGGTGGTGTTCAGCGATTCGCGCGGCCGATACGTGAAGCCGATGCTGCCCCGGGGGCCGGTGAAGCGCATTGCCGTGGATGCCACCCTGCGGGCGGCGGCGCCCTACCAAAAGGCCCGGCGCCAGCGCCAACCCGATCGCCTGGTGATCGTGGAAGAGGGCGACCTGCGGGCCAAGCAGCTGCAACGCAAGGCCGGGGCCCTGGTCATCTTCCTGGTGGATGCCAGTGGCTCGATGGCCCTCAACCGCATGCAGAGCGCCAAGGGCGCCGTGATCCGCCTGCTCACCGAGGCCTACGAAAACCGCGACGAAGTCGCCCTAATCCCCTTCCGCGGCGACCAGGCCGAGGTGTTGCTGCCGCCCACCCGCTCAATTACGGCGGCGCGGCGGCGGCTGGAAGCGATGCCCTGCGGCGGCGGTTCCCCCCTGGCCCACGGCCTCAGCCAGGCGGCCCGGGTGGGGGCCAATGCCCTGGCCACGGGCGATCTTGGCCAGGTGGTGGTGGTGGCGATCACCGATGGGCGCGGCAACGTGCCCCTTTCCCGCTCCCTGGGCCAGCCGGTGCTGGAGGGCGAAGAGCCCGTGGACCTCAAGGAGGAGGTGAAGCAGGTGGCCTCGCGCTACCGGGCCCTGGGCATCAAGTTGCTGGTGATCGACACCGAGCGCAAGTTCATCGGCAGCGGCATGGGCAAGGACCTGGCCGAGGCCGCCGGCGGCCGCTACGTGCAGCTGCCCAAGGCCAGCGACCAGGCGATCGCGGCGATTGCCATGCAGGCGGTGTCCGAGCTCTAGGCCGGCGCCCTAAGCCGGCCAGGCCCGAAGCCCCCTGGACTCAAGGCTTAAGGCCGGGCCGGCTTGGCCTTGGCGGCTTTCTCCTTGGCTGCAGCCGTTTGGGCGGGGTAGAGCTCATCGAAGAACTTGCCCAGGCCAATCGTCACGCTGCGCACCCCATCCATAAAGGTGGGATCGGACGACAGCTTGTTGACATCGCCCCCCACCGCATCCCAGCGGGCCGTGAGCGTTTTGGCGTTGGAGGCCGTGGCCTTGAGATCGCCAATCGTTTTGGGGTTATCGAGGGCGGCCACGATGTTGTTGAGGTGGGCCGTGGCCTTGGCGGCGTCGGCCGTGGCCTTGTTGAGGTTGGTGAGGGTGGGGTCGGCCTTGCGCACGGCGGCGGTGAGGTCGCTCACCAGCACCTTGCCGCTGGCCATGAAGCGGTTGGCCTCCTTGGCGGTTAGGTCAAAGCTCTCGGTGGTGGACACCACCTTGGGAATCAGCTTTTCGGTGTTGGCCTGATCGAGCAGGGCCTGGAGCGTGGAGGTGACGCTGGCCATGGTGGGGGCGGTGTTGCCCTCCACGCTGCCGCCGTTGCAGACGATGCGGGTGGTGGCGCAGTCCTTGGCGAGGGGTCCCGGTTCAGTCGCCGCCGGGGCAGGCCCGGCGCTGAGTAGGGCTACCTCGGCATCGCCGCCCAGCAGGGAGCCCGACTGCACCTGGGCCATGACCGGCCGGGGCAAGACCAGGTCGGGGTTGGTGATCTCCAGCTCGGCGATCACGGCTGAGGCCGTGGCCTTGATCGAGCTGACCCGGCCCACCAGCACCCCCCGGTAGGTCACGGACGAGCGGTCGGCCAGGCCGGCGGCATCGGCGAAGCTCACCTTGATCGTCCACTGGCGGCTGGCCAGGGACACGCCCTTGATCCAGAACCACAGGCCGGCGCTGCCAGTGAGGGCCGCCAACAGGGTGAAGCCCACAATCGCCTCTCGCACACTGCGGCGCATGACTTCAGAGCTCCGCCGGCTGCATGGGACCGCTCAGGCTACCGCTCCGGAACTGGGCCACGTAGGGGTTGTCGGTGTGCTCGAAGTGGGAGACGCTGCCCAGCCACTGCAAGCGGCCGTCGTAGAGGAGGGCCACCCGCTGGGCCGAGCGCAGGATCGTGCTCATCACATGGCTCACCACCACGCTGGAGCCACCGGCCACATCGCCGGTGCGCACGATCAGGTCTTCGATGCGGGTGCAGGCCACCGGATCGAGGCCGGCCGTGGGTTCGTCGAAGAGCAGCAGGGGCACCTGGCCCGCGGGCTGGCTGGGATCTTCGATCAGGGCGCGGGCAAAACTGACCCGTTTCTGCATGCCGCCGCTGAGTTCGCCGGGCAGCAGATCTTCCACGCCGTAAAGGCCCACCGCCTCCAGGCAGCGGCTGACCCGTTCGCGCACCTCCCGGTCCCGCAGCTGGCCGTGGCGATAGAGCAAAAAGCCAACGTTTTCGCAGACCGTGAGCGAGGCCAGCAGGGCCGGGTTCTGGAACACCAGGCGCACATCGGGGGGCTGGCGCTGGTCCAAGCGCAAATAGGTCTGGGGCACGCCATGGATGCGCAATTCGCCGCTGGTGGGCAACTGCAGGCCGGCCAGGATGCGCAGGATCGTCGATTTCCCCGCCCCAGACGGGCCCACCACCGCTAGGCGCTCGCCGGGGTGGAGGGTGAGATCCACCTGGTCGAGCACGGGGCGTTCCCCCCAGGCCATCGAGAGCCCCACCAGCTCGGCGACGGGGGCTCCAGGCACCGCTTGGGCCGGGGGCTTCCTCATCGCACGCTTCCCCACAGCTTGCGGGTCCCCAGGTTGGGGCGCCGCAGGGGTAGCGAAAGGGCCCGCTTGATCGGCCCAGCGGCTCTCGGCCGCCTGGAGCCGTCGTCAGCCACCATCGTCAGCCAAAGGAAGAGAACGGCGGGGTCGCAGCCATCTTGACCCGTCATCCGTACAGTTTGAACACTTACCCATCCCGATGGGCCTGCCAGCCTCCAGTAGGCCGCCCCGGCGGCGCAGCAGCCGGCCCGGCTGGATCGGCCGCGGCGACCTGCGCCAACGGGATCTGATGAGCCGCTCCAAGCGGGCGGTGCGCTGGCTGCAGCCCGGCCTGGTGGTGAAGCGCTGGATGGTGACCTCGGGCCTGGGCCTGCTGCTGGCCCTGCTTGGGGGCGCCGTGTGGCTCGATCTCAAGCCGATCTACTGGAGCCTGGAATCGATCAACTGGCTGCTGAAGAACATCACCACCGTGATGCCGCGCGGCATCACCGGCCCGGTGGTGCTGGTGGTGGGCGGCGGCCTGATCTGGCTGGGCCAGAGCCGCAGCTTCGAGTCGATCCAGCAGGCCCTGGCGCCCGAAAAGGACACGGTGCTGGTGGATGCCCTGCTGGCCCAGGGCAAGCTCAACCGCGGCCCCAACATCGTCGCCATCGGTGGCGGCACCGGCCTGTCCACCCTGCTCTCGGGCCTGAAGCGTTACAGCAGCAACCTCACGGCCATCGTCACGGTCGCCGATGACGGCGGCAGCAGTGGGGTGCTGCGGCGCGAGCTGGGGGTCCAACCCCCCGGCGACATCCGCAATTGCTTAGCCGCCCTCTCCACCGAAGAGCCGCTGCTCACCCGCCTGTTCCAATACCGCTTCAAGGCCGGCAGCGGCCTAGAGGGCCACAGCTTCGGCAACCTCTTCCTCTCGGCCCTCTCGGCGATCACCGGCAGCCTGGAATCGGCGATCACGGCCAGCAGCCGGGTGTTGGCGGTGCAGGGCCAGGTGGTGCCAGCCACCAATGCCGATGTGCGCCTCTGGGCCGAACTCGAAAACGGCGAGCGGATCGAAGGCGAATCCCGCATCGGCCAGGCCAAGAGCCCGATCGTGCGCCTCGGCTGCATTCCGGAACGGCCGCCGGCCCTGCCCCGGGCCCTGGAAGCCATTGCCCACGCCGATTTGATCCTGCTGGGTCCGGGCAGCCTCTATACGTCGCTACTGCCCAACCTGCTGGTGCCCGAGCTGGTGGAGGCGATCCGGCGCAGCAAGGCGCCCCGCCTCTACATCTGCAACCTGATGACCCAGCCGGGCGAAACCGATGGCCTCGATGTGCAGGGCCACCTGCGGGCGATCGAGGCCCAGCTGGCCAGCCTGGGGGTGGGCGAGCGCCTGTTCACGGCCGTACTGGCCCAGGAGGAGCTGGCCCACGGGCCCCTTGTGGACAACTACCGCTTGCGGGGCGCCGAACCGGTGCAGTGCGGCACGCGCCAGCTCAAGGCCGAGGGCTACGAGGTGATGCTGGCGCCGATGCAGGGGGCCCGACCGAGCGCCACCCTGCGCCATGACCCCCGCAGCGTCGCCCTGGCGGTGATGCGCTTCTACCGCCGCCACAAACGCCAGAATTCCTAGGGAGTCCTGAGTCCTTAGTAGGCGTCCTGGAGCTCGTAGAAATCGGGCTGCACGTAGTCCTTGCGCAGGGGGTAGCCCTTCCAGTCCTCGGGCATCAGCAGGCGCTTGGGATGGGGATGGCCGGCGTAGTGGATGCCATACATGTCGAAGGTTTCGCGCTCCTGCCAGTCGGCGCCGCGGAACAGGCCGTAGAGGCTGGGGATGGTGAGGTCGCCATCGCGCTCGAGGAACACCTTGAGCCGCACCTGCTCGGGCCGGGCGGTGGCGGGCAGGGCCTTGCAGGTGCCGGCCGGATCGCTGGCCAGGGCCACCTGGTCGGCCAGGGCGGCCAGTTTCACCAACTCGTAGAAGCTCACCAGCCGGCCGCCGGGCCCCTCGTCGTAGCCGCCCTGGCATTGCAGGTAATCGAAGCCGCTGGCCTTGAGGGCGGCGGCGATCACGGGCAGGAATAGGGGCTCCACCGCCAAGGTCTCGATGCCGAGGTGGTCGGCCTCCAGCCGCTCGTGCTCAAACCCCTGGTCGCTGAGCCAGCGGCTGACGGGCCCGGGTTCGGCAACGGTGATCGCCTCAGCGGTGGTCCCGGCGGCAGCGGTGGACCCGGCGGCAGCGGTGCCGGCGAGGGCGCCAGCGTCAGGGTTGGTGGGATCAGGCATCGGCTTGACCTTGGCGGGGAGCGGCTTGGAGGGGCAGGGTTTGGGCCGACAGGGGGACGGGCTCAGACGCCGGCTGGTTCAGGTCGAGGGGCAGGCCGGCCGCCGCCGCCAGGGCCGCCTGCTGGGTTTCAGCGCGCAGGTAGGCCCCTGTCACCACGGGCTCCACCGCCTTGAGCTGGTGGGGCACGGTGCAATAGCGGTGGGTGGGGCGCAGGTTGCCCCGTTCGGCCAGGGATTCATTGCCGACCTTTTTGCGCAGCTTGATCACCGCATCAAAGATCGCCTCGGGTCGGGGCGGGCAGCCGGGCATGTAGAGGTCCACCGGGATCAGCTTGTCGACGCCGCGCACCGCCGTGGTGGAGTCGGCGGAGAACATGCCGCCGGTGATCGTGCAGGCGCCCATGGCGATCACGTACTTGGGCTCGGGCATCTGCTCATAGAGCCGCACCATGGCCGGGGCCATCTTCATGGTCACGGTGCCGGCCACGATCAACAGGTCGGCCTGGCGCGGGCTGGAGCGGGGCACCAGGCCGAAGCGGTCGAAGTCGAAGCGGGAGCCGAGCAGGGCGGCGAACTCGATGAAGCAGCAGGCCGTGCCGTAGAGCAGGGGCCAGAGGCTGCTCAGCCGCGCCCAGTTGTGCAGGTCATCGAGGCTGGTGAGAATGATGTTCTCGGACAGCTCGGCCGTGACCGTGGGGGCGCCGACGGGATTGCAGGTGGAGGCCCTCAGGTCGCGCAGGGCAGCGATCGAGGCGGGCTCGGCAGCACTGGTCAAGCTGTTGGAACCGGCGGGGCTGGTGGGGGTGAGGGTCATGGCTCTAGGGGATCAGCTCCACTCGAGGGCGCCCTTGCGCCAGGCGTAGGCCAGGGCCACCACCAGGATGGCGATGAACACCAGGGCTTCGATGAAGGCGAGCAGGCCGAGGCGATGGAAGGCCACGGCCCAGGGGTAGAGGAACACGGTCTCCACGTCGAAGATGACGAAGACCAGGGCAAACATGTAGTAGCGAATGTTGAACTGGATCCAGGCACCGCCGATCGGCTCCATGCCGGATTCATAGGTGAGGTCCCGTTCGCCGGTGCTGGACTTGGGGGCCACCAGCTTGTTGGTGACCAGCGCCAGCACGGGCACGGCCGCCGCGATCAGCAGGAAGCCCAAAAAGGCGTCGTAGCCGTCAAGAACGAACAAAGGCAGCCCAGCCCAACCTGTCAGCCAGTTTGGCACCCGCAAGCGAAGGCTGGGCCCTGGCCACGGGCAGCGATCAGCAGCCGGACACCGGCCTGGGTTCAGCGGACTCGCCCGGCAAGGGCCAGGGCGCCGAAACGGCCTTAGCCCCGGCTTGCCTAGAGTTCAGGCCACGCGCAGAGGGGTCGGTGAGCGACGAGATCAGCGATCAGCAGGCCAGTCCCCCCGGTCTGGACCAGCCGGAACCCAGTCCTCCGCCCGAGCCAGAGCAGCCGGAGCAGGAGCCCGATCTCTCGGAGCACCGCTTCGAGTGCCGCAGTTGTGGCTTCGTTTACGACCCCGCCGAAGGGGTGAAAAAGCTGGCGATTGCGGCAGGCACGCCGTTTCTGGAGCTCGATCCGCTCAGCTTCCGCTGCCCGGTCTGCCGCAGCAAGGTGGCCGCCTTCAAGGACATCGGCCCCCGCAACAAACCCAGCGGCTTTGAGGAGAACCTCGGCTACGGCCTGGGGGTCAACCAGCTGACGCCCGGCCAGAAGAACGTGCTGATCTTCGGCGGCTTCGCCCTGGCCTTCGCCTTTTTCCTGTCCCTCTATTCCCTGCGTTGATGCCTGCGCCGATGCCCGCGACCCCGCCCGCCGCGCCTGCCCAAGCCAGCCCTGAAGGGCCGTTCAACCAAGCCAGCCCCAGCCCACTGATGGCCGACCCCAACCCCAGCAGCCTGCGGCAGCGGCTGCGCAGCCTCGCCTCCCTCGCCCTGGCGCTCGTGCTCACCCTGGGCCTGGCCCTGGGGACCAGCGGTTGCGTCTCTACTGGCCTGCCGATCGCCAGCGCCAGCCCCTGGCAAGCGGTGCCCCTCGAGAACCGGGCCAACCCCCTCGATCTGGCCTTCGACACCGACGCCCACGGCTTCCTGGTGGGTAGCAACCGGCTGATCCTGGAAACCAGCGATGGCGGCGCCACCTGGCAGGAACGGGCCCTCGACCTGCCTCCCGAGGAAAACTTCCGCCTGATCAGCATTGATTTCCGCGGCTCCGAGGGCTGGATCGCCGGCCAGCCCGGCCTGCTGCTGCACAGCACCGACGCCGGCCAGAGCTGGACCCGCCTGTTCCTCGACACCAAGCTGCCCGGGGAGCCGTACCTGATCACGGCCCTGGGCCAGGGCAGCGCCGAGCTGGCCACCAACGTGGGCGCCATCTATCAAACCGACGATGGCGGCACCAGCTGGCAAGCCACCGTGAGCGATGCCGCCGGTGCCGTACGCGACCTACGCCGCAATGACAAGGGCGATTACGTGAGCGTGTCGGGCCTGGGCAACTTCTTTGCCACCTGGCAGCCGGGCCAGGCCATCTGGCAGCCCCACCAACGGATCAGCAGCCAGCGGGTGCAGGCCATGGGCTTCCAGCCCGATGGCACCTACTGGATGGTGACCCGGGGCGCCCAGATGCGCTTCAACAGCGATGCCAGCGACCTGGACGACTGGAGCAAGGCGGTGATCCCGATTACCAACGGCTTCGGCTACCTGGACATGGCCTGGGATCCCAGCGGCGCCATCTGGACCGCCGGTGGCAGCGGCACCCTGCTGGTGAGCCGGGACGCCGGCAAGAGCTGGCAGAAGGATCCCGTGGGCGAAACCCAGGGCACCAACTTCAACCGCATCGCCTTCCTGAGCGATGGCAAGGGCTTTGTGCTGGGCGAGCGGGGCCACCTGCTGCGCTGGGTCGGCTAGGACCCCAGTCCAGCACTGACCACTGGCGCGGGCTGGGGCTTGCAGCCCCCTGTTCCGCCAGCCAGCCGCAGGCCACCGATCGCTCCAACTGCGTCCCTGTGTAACCAAGCCCCCGGCCCAGTCCCGGGGGCAGCCATTGGGCCCTTAGGATCAACCAGTTGAACGCTTGCTGCTATGGCTGCCGGCTCCACAGGGGAACGTCCGTTCTTCGAAATCATCACGAGCATCCGCTACTGGGTGATTCATGCCGTGACCCTGCCGTCGATCTTCCTGGCAGGGTTCCTGTTTGTCTCCACTGGGCTTGCTTACGACGCCTTTGGGACCCCACGTCCTGACGCCTATTTCCAGGCCCAGGAGAGCAAGGCTCCCGTCGTGAGTCAGCGCTTCGAAGGCAAGAGCACGCTTGACTTGCGCCTGAAATAAGCCATGACCCAATCCCCCGCCTCCACCACGCCGCGCAACTACCCGATCTTCACGGTCCGGTGGTTGTCGCTCCATGCCCTTGGCATTCCCACGGTGTTTTTCCTGGGTGCCCTGGCCGCCATGCAGTTTGTCCGCCGCTAAGGCCCTAGGTCATGCAACGCACCCCCAACCCCAACAACCTGCCGGTTGAACTGAACCGCACCAGCCTTTATTTGGGCCTGCTGTTTGTGTTCACCATCGGCATTTTGTTTTCCAGCTACTTCTTCAACTGATCGGGAGGATTCACGATGAGCGGCAAGAAATCGAGCCTGCCTGACGGCCGGATCCCCGATCGCCTTCCCGATGGCCGGCCCGCCGTGGCCTGGAAATCCCGCTGGACCGAAGGGGTGCTGCCCCTTTGGCTAGTGGCGACTGCCGGTGGCATGGCCGTGATCTTTGTGGTGGGCCTGTTCTTCTACGGCTCCTACGTCGGCGTGGGTTCGGCCTGATCCCAGGCTCCCTCCCTGAATTGCTAAAGATCTCGATTAACTCCTAGATCCAGCCTTCAGAACAGAGCCCTAGTTCAGTGCCAACGAGCGACCACCCCATTCAGGCTGTTGATCCCGATCAACAGGCCTCCAAAAGCTCCCGCCGCCGGCAACGACCGAAGCGGCGGGAGCTTTTTTGCCCTGCCCACCCGGACAAGCGGATCGAGGGCAACGGCCGCAAATACTTTCTGCACCTGCTCAGCGTGGAACAGCTGAAGCAGCGGGGCATGTCGGATAAACGGGCCAAGCTGGTGCTCAATGCCTATCCGGTGCTGGTGCTGAGCAATGAATGGCTCGAAGAGCTGTTCTGCCCCAGCTGCGGCACCAGCCGCTGGTGCCATGTCACCAAGCTGGATCGCACCGAACACACGGTGCGCTGGGCGCCGCGGGACCTCTGGGAGCAGGTGGCCCACGTGGATCCGAGCGTGGCCAACCCCACGGTGAGCGAATACACCCGCCGCGAAGCCCGCCGCCATCGCCGGGTGACTGGGGCCGGCAAGCGCTATTTCGATTGAGGCCTCAGGCCCGGGTGTAGTCCAGATACCAGCGGGCAAATCGCTCCACGCCCACCTCGAGGGAGGTGGATGGGGCAAAGCCAACCCAATCCTGCAACCGGGTGGTGTCGGCGGCGGTGGCCACCACATCACCGGGCTGCATCGGCAGAAACTCCTTGATCGCCTGGCGCCCGAGGGACTGCTCGAGCAGCTCGATGAAGCGCAACAGGGCCACGGGCTGGGCATTGCCCAGGTTGAAGAGCCGGTGGGGCGCCTCCGCGGTGGCGGGGTCGGGCTCGATGGGATCGAAATCGGGGTTGGCCGTGGCGGGCCGATCGAGGCAGCGCAGCACCCCCTCCACCACATCATCGATGTAGGTGAAATCCCGCTGCATCTGGCCCTGGTTGAAGACCCGGATGGGGCGCCCCGCCAGGATGGCGTCTGCGAACAGCATCGGCGCCATGTCCGGCCGGCCCCAGGGGCCATAGACGGTGAAAAAGCGCAGCCCCGTGGCGGGCAGGCCGTAGAGATGGCTGTAGGTGTGGGCCATCAGCTCATTGGCCTTCTTGGTGGCCGCATAGAGGCTCACCGGATGGTTCACCGCATGGTGCTCGGCAAACGGCATCTGGCGGTTGCCGCCATACACCGAGCTGCTTGAGGCATAGACCAGGTGGCCAACCCCCTGGTGGCGGCAGCCCTCCAGGATCGCGCCGAAGCCCACCAAATTGCTTTGCAAGTAGGCCGCCGGGTTCTCGATCGAGTAGCGCACCCCCGCCTGGGCGGCGAGATGCACCACCCGGTCGGGGCGCACCTGGGCAAATTGCTCAGCGATCGCTTCGGTGTTCTCTAAATCCAGCTGATGGAACGCAAAGCCCCCCTCCAGAGCTCCTGGTAGGGCCTGCAGCCTGGCTAAGCGGGCTTGCTTGAGGGCGGGGTCGTAATAGGCGTTGAGGTTATCGAGCCCCACCACCCGCTCGCCCTGGTGAAGCAGCGCTTCAGCGACAGCGGCGCCGATGAAGCCGGCGGCGCCGGTGAGGAGGGTGGTCATGCCGAAAGCGTGCTCTGCGGCAGGGGCTCAACGTTGCCCTTGCCGCAAACAAGGGCTAACTCTGCAGCAAGGAGGCCTAGAACTAAAAAACTGAGATAGTAAAGCAAGCCATCGCCATAGAGCAGGGGATTAAACAGCCATTGGGTTGCCAAGACAACGAACCAACTCCAACGCAAGGACCACTGCCAATCCCACATTCTCCTGGCGGAGAGACTCCAGAAGCCCCGAACAATCGAAGCAAGGGCCGGGAACAAAGCAGACAACAGCAAAACGACAGGCAGGAAGCCTGCATCGTTGTAGATATCAAGCACTACAGCGTGCACCATCGTCAAAGGCCTTCCCACCCCTCCGCCAAAACCATAGGGCGATGTGCCATCACAAAGGAACGTAGAAAAAGCAATGCGATGGCCGCCCAATAGGCCTTGGCCGAGTTGCTGCAAGAAGCCAGAGTAAACGCCAAAACGCTCATCACAAAATCCACCCGCAAGCAACCTTTGAACGGAAGGATGCCGGCCAATCACGGCCCCAATCAAAACAATGCCACCCAGGCCTGCTGCTGTAAGCGATTTAGGCCAATGCTGCCGCGACTGCCAGGCCACTGGGAACAGGGGCAACAGGGCCAAAGCCAAGGCCAGAAAGCCCAATCGACCATTCAAGGACAAGACGGCATGCAGCCCAAGCAGGCCTGCCCCTCCGATCACCACTGCTGCCGCCCGAGCAGGCACGGCTGGCTTAACAGCCAGCAGTAAGGCTGAAGGCAGCAAGGCTAAGGCCAGGATTCCATTTTGTTCAATGGAGCGGACATTCACAACCTTTGGAACACCCCAGGGGGTAGAGATTTCACCAGGGAATATCTGATCAAGCGCCCACCAGGGATGCCTTGCTACAAACAAAGCAGCCACAACATAAAGGAGGGCTCCCAAGCCATAGGCCAGCATTAACTTGGTGGTTGTGGCACGGCCCAACACTGGCAAACGCAGACCAATCCAAAAGCAAGCGGCAGGTAACACCAGGGCACTGATGCAATCCAGCAAGCCACTGCCTTGGGGGGAGGCAAATCCCCAATAGAGCATGATGCCTAAATAAACGATGCTAAACAGTGATAAGCCTAGGAAAGACCAACGCCAATAGGCAGGCAAGGCGACTTTCGTTAAGGGTTTCGATTGGCGCACTTGAATGGCGCAAACCAACAGGGCTAGATACAGAAGGGTGAAGGCCTTGGGGAGGTGCAGACCCACCAAAAAGAAAAGGAGGGTCGCCAGAAAGTTCAAGATGTTACACCTCACTGCTTACCAATAGCATCCGGCATCCACCGCCTCAGCGCGCTGTGGCGTTTCTTCAGCAGATGGACGCACCCAGTTGAGATTGAACAGGGGCTGGAAGGAGGGCAGGGCGTCCCAACGGCGCCCACGGATGCCAAAGAGCAGCTGAAGCGATCCCCCTAGGTGGATGGCCTGGCGGCCAGCGCGCTTGATGGCCGCGCCTAGGGGCAGGCCGTAGGCACCGCAGCCCAACAAGGCCACATCAAAGGGGCGTGCCAAGGCCTGGGAGATCAAGGTTTCTAGGGCGTCCTGCCAATCGGCATAGCCCCCCGTGGCCGGAGCCAGGGTCTGGGGTGGGGCCAGCACATCCAGTTCAAACTCCGGCAAGATCTCTGGATTGGTAAACAGGCTTTGACGGTGTTGCCGGTATTGGCTGGCAATGGAGCGGGCAAAGGGATGGACAACAAGGACCCGGCGGCCGGCCAGGGCGGAGGTCCAGGGCTGGGGGTGGAAGTAGGGCTCCAGGGACTCCAAGGGCGCCAACAGGGGCCGCTTGGGAAGGGAGGCCAACCAGCGGGCCTGATAGCTGGTTTGCCAGAAGCCGAGCACATCAACATCCAGAAGGGCAGCTGAGTAAATCTCAGCAAACCTGGTCAGCAGTTGATCCGTTAAGGGGAAAATTCCCGCGTTCTGATGGGCTTGTTTGTGGGTGTGGCGCCCGTAGCGTCCACCTTGGAACATCCATTCACCAACAATCCGCCCCTCGGTATGGCCAATGCGACTTACGAGGGCTGGAAGACCCCCTTCAAGAAGGGACTGGATCTGCTGATTGGCCTGGGATGCTGAAACCAGAGAACGCCATAGCCGCCTGTAACGTAATTGCTGTATACCATCACGCCCAGCCAGAAGCGGCCGCAGAACCCCATGCTTTGCGATTGAGCGAAGAATCGATATGTCCATCAACCAATCCAAACTACCAACCCAAAACCTAGCAATTTCCCACGATTGCCAGCAATCGCGCTTACAATAGGACTCCTTGGATGCACGCAAATTGATGCCGCGCTTGGCGTGGACCCGCACCGATCGAACAATGGAATTTTGCCACCCAATTCAACAGAATGATAGACTGCTAAGGTGATCATGAGTGACGGCTCTTAAATCGAACCTCAACAGCAAACTCCAAAGCCATTAAACAGATGGATGCTCCTTCCCGCAACCGGAAAGATCAAAGTCTAAACCATACCACAACCATGCAGAAATCTGGCGAAGGCGAGGCAGAGCTTCAATGCACAATCTGCGGCAATGTCAATCAATTCAAAATCACACCAAAAACGATATTAAATACTTATCAAGCCAGTCTTGTGCATTGCCAAAGCTGTGACTTTGAATGGCTAAGCGGAGCCAAGGACTGGCTTGACAAGGCGTACCAAAACCCGATTGCCGATACTGATACGGGTATCGTGAGAAGGAATATGGAACTCCACCCAATCCTTTCCAGCTTCCTCATGCTGGGAGCACGCACTAGCCGATGCCTGGACTGGGGAAGTGGGTCTGGGCTACTCGTGAGATTGTTGCGCGATGATGGCCTGGATTGCATCGGGCTGGAGCCATTTACGGAGCCTGTCCTGGCACCTGGATTTACGTATAAACAGGAACGCGAGGTAGGGTCAAAGGGGCCATTTTGTTGTGTGATCGCGATCGAGGTTGTCGAACACCTACTCTCACCAATAGAGTTTTTTCAATCGGCATTAAGCCTTTGTGACACCATCATTTTTACAACAGAGCTCACTGATTTCAATACTCAGGGGGACAACTGGTGGTATTACAGCCAAGACACGGGCCAACACATCAGTTTTTATAGCCGCACAAGCCTTAAGTCGTTAGCAGCCAGCTTTGGAGCAATCTACCAGCCGGCTCGGGGCCAATCACTACATATGATTACTCGAAGCCCCAGACAAGCCAGGCTTTTCAAGCTCGCGTGTGGAACCCATCGCTCTCCAATCATCCACATGGCCATCAAAGCATGGCGTCGCTTAATCAGACGCCCCACAAGCCTGATCATGAAAGACCATCTTGATGCCAAGAAGAAATTGAAATCCGCAATCATGTAGCCATCTCTGACCATGCTTATGGCATTAGCGACGCCGACGATGGGCAGTCAAAAAATGAACGCAATCCTTAAGAGTGCAAGCAATACGAAAACCCAGCCGCTGCCAATAGCCCATGAGCTGGTAGGCAAGGTGGCCAACAGGAGCCTGAACAACAAAGCCAGTATCGATATAGAGGGAGCTCATGCCCTGATTAAAGGACACATGCTCGCACTCAAAATAATGGCCTAGCCAGTTAACCTGATAACGGCTTGCTGCAATGGCCAAAAACCGATAAATGCCCATACCCCCAAACGCACTGTCCACTGGAATCAAAGTATCGGCTGCAAAGCTGGAGACAGGGAGCTGTCTTGCAAAAACGAACTGTTGTAGCGAACGAAACCAGCCCACTCTTGGCCTAGAGGCCGCCACTAATTCTTGATGATCTGCTTCGACCCAACCGGGCACGCGAAGGGCCAAGAGATCATAATAATAGGGACGCGATATTGGGAAAATGCCATTGATGCTATCAGCTTCGAATCTATCTACTGCACGCCAAAAGCTAGCCGTGTCTAAAGAGGCTAGGATTTGGTCATCTAGATCGATGGGGACATAAAGGCTAGCGGCAGGGTCAGATACTGACCGCCGGATTTGTTCTAGCAAAAAATTGCGACACCAGGCCAAGCGATCGATACGCTTGGTTTTTTCCGAGGACAGGCCAGGAAACTGCCAAAGTTTTACCCTATCAGCAAACTTCTTACTGAAATCCAACAATATTTCTCCGGTACGATCCCGGGAATCATTCTCAAGCAAAAAGATATTACATTGATGGTTATCCCTGAAATCAGCGATCCTGATTAACGCCTCGAGGTTTAGGGTAATTGCATCTTCGCAGTCGCGGGCTAGGCCTGCAAAATAAATATGGGAAAGTCTATGCACGACCTAATCCATGGCGCAGTAAGCGCCTTGTTTTTTTGACCTTTAAAGCCAACCCACGAATCCACGACCGTTCATTATGGGTGTTCATTAGATAAGCATCAAAGTCACGCCGAGGCTGCATCACCAAGGGATGGATTAAAGGACGGACTAACGCCCCTACAGGCTTCAAGGGAGTCACTTCGTCGATGGTATGGGTGGCCTCGATGCCAAAACCAATATTTTCCACTAGCTCCACCGAAGGAATACAAGTAAGCAACCCAGATTTCCAACAACTATAGAGCCAAATCAGATCCCAAGCATCGACAATGCCTTGATGCACTTGATCAATTAATGGGCACCAATAGGCCGCCGCTTGCTTACCAACAATTAACTCTGGCCATCCCTGATCACGGAAGCCTGCCCACTCAAGCATGTCCTTGTCGTAACAACTCCAAGCACGCCGCCAGGTTGCCCAGCCCCAGGAATGGGGATTGGCCGAGAAACAATAGCTTTCAGGGAGACCTGCTTCTGGCGGCAGAAAACAGTTGCCGGAAATCGAACCCACTCGCTGATCAAATCTATAGCGCCCCAGCAACTCTTCACAATAGGAAAAGAAATCTCGGGTCGGCAGCACGTCATCCTCCAAAATCACCCCTTCTTCCACCTCGGTGAAGAACCAATCAATGGCCTGCTCAACTCCGATCCGACAGCCCAAGTTAATAGGACTAAAGCGTGTATGAATCCGACAAGGCCAATCAATCTGCTCGGCAATCATACGCCTGACAGCCTCACAGCGGGTCGCATCACTTTGATTGTCCTGGCGCGGGCCATCTGCCGACACAAAGAAAGTTTGTGGTTGGAGAAGGCGCAGCGCATCCAAAACCCGGCGGGTATGGTCCGGGCGGTTGAAAGCGATCAATAAAACAGGAACCGAATAGCTCATGGGGCCTGCCAATACCCAACCCAGTACGCCATAGTGATCAGGGCAGAAGTTGCAACCCAGATGCGAAGAGCCACCTTATGCCTGAGGCTGATGCAGCCCAGCAACGCCAAGCTGGCCACATCAATCCACACCCGGGTGTAATCCGGGAAACGGGCCAGGATCTGGGTGCTGGTGCACAGGGCCGGCAGCAGATACAGGGCCGCCGAGAAGCGCAGCCAACGGTTCAGGCCAGGCCGCAAGGCAACGGCGAACAACAGGCCCAAGCTCAACAACCAGAGGCCGAAACAGAGGGTGTCAAACAGGCGTTCGGCGCCGCCCATGGGCCCGCCAGCCAGGGGCGAGAGCCCCAACAAGTGGAGGGTCTTGGTGGCGATGCCAACGCCGGGCCAGGTGAAGTGGAGGCCCACCAGCAGGCCATCGGCGGTGGCGGGGAAGCGGGCCTTGAGGCTGGCGGTCCAGGCCAGTAGGGGCAGGGGCACCAGGGCCAGGGGGAGCAGCCAGGTCCAGCGGCGCTCCCTGAGGCTGGTAAGGCCAGACGACGCCCAGGCCAGCAGGCCGGTTTCGCGGCTGAGCAGGGCGAGCGACAGGCTGGCTACCAGGGGGCCCGGGCGCTGGGCGCGGAAGGCGAGCGCTGAGGCCAGCAGGAGGGTAGTGGCGAGCAGGTCGGCGGTGTCGAGGCTGAGGGTGACCCAGTAGCTCGGCAAGGCCAACACCGCCAGGCCCCACTGGGGGGAGCGCTGCTCGAGCTGGGCCCAACAAGCCACCAGGGCCCCGCAGCAGCCGATCAGGACCACGTTGATCAGGCCCAGGCTCCAAGGGATCAGGGCCGGCTGACCCAAGCCCACCAGCCAGGCCAGCAGGGGATAGAGCAGGCGTTTGCCCCGGTAGATCGGGTTATCGAGGGCGGCGCTGGTGCCGGGGAGCTGCTGGAGGGGATCGAGGGCCAGGCTGAGGAATTGCTGGCCGTCGTTGCCGCGCTTGCCCGCGATCACCAACAGATCGGCGCCCTGGAGCCTGGGGGAGAGGGGCAGTTGGTCGCCGATGCGGGCCAGGCCGGTGGGGTTGCCTTGGTATTTGCCGAACACCACCAGGGCCCAAACCAGCAGGGCAATGAATCCCGTAAGTAGGCCGACTGATCGGGGCTGGATCGCCCCCGAACCACCCTGCAGCAGGGCTTTGACCCCCTGCTTGAACACGGGCCAAGAAGGCCACCCGGGTACGGCGAAGCCAGCCCCCCAGAGCTGGCGCAACCAGCGGTTTTCATGCCACCAAGGGCTCTGGGGCGCCAGCGCTACGGCAGGCCTGCCTTGCACCACCTCTTCAAAGAGCTGCTGCCAAGCCGGCAGCACCGCCTCCGGCCCATAGCTGCGTTGGACATGGGCCTCCCCCTGGGTGCCCAATTGCCAAGCCCGATCGGGATCCTGGAGCAGCTCAACGCAATAGCGGGCCAGCTCTTGGTCGTTAGCCGCCAGCAGGCCGGCTAGGCCTTCGGGCACGGTGCTGATCAGGGCATGGCGGCGGGCCGTGACCACCGGAATGCCGCAGGCATTGAATTCGGCCGCGCTGAGGCAGAAGGTTTCATCCACGCCGCTGGGGTTGACCACCCCCACGGCCACCTCGGCTAGGGCGTCGTAGCGCTCCAAGCCCTGGCTGCCTTCAAACAGCACCCGATCGCTGTGGTGACCCCGCTGCAGGATCTGGCGGCAATGCTGTTCGTAGGGGGTGAGGGGCGGGGGCGAATTGCCGGCGCCGACCTGGGCAGCGGCATCACCGCCGCCGTAGAGGTTGGCGCCGCCAAACACGCGCAGCCGGGCTCCAGGGCAGCGCTCGGCGATCCAGTCCCACTGGCTGGCGAGGCGATCAAAGCCCTTGAAGGGGGTGATCGCGCCCACGTAGGCCAGATCGGTTGCCTGGGCGGCCTGCTGGGGGGAGCGGGGGCCGCGCCGGCCAGGGGGCACGGCCACGACATAGGGAATCACCACCGCCTGGTGGGCCAGGCGGCTGTGGCGGAAGTAATCGAGCTGGGGACCACTGAGTAACACCCAGCGGCGCAGGGCCTTGAGGGCCTCATAGCGGCCTTGGTCGTGGCAGCCGAGGTTGCTCAACCAGGCCACCAGGGGAATGGGGGACTGCTCGAGGGCGGGCCAATCGGCCTCCGTTGCAAAGCCTGGACGAAAGATCAGCAGGTCGGCCCCGGCTTGCACCGCCGCCTGGAGCCCCTCACCCAAGGACGGCACCAGGGTGACGGCCTCGGCCGCGACCCCATCAATCGCCTGGGGAACGGTGAGCAACAGCTGGAGATCGAGCCCGGCGGCCAGGAGGAGTTCGGCCAGGGCCAGGAATTCATACTCCGTGCCACCGATGCCGGGATTGCCCAGGCTGGGCCGGGGCAGGGCGCCGAGGGCAACAAAGCGGCGATTGTCGAGGAAGAGGGCCATCCGCATGCCCCCAGAATGGCAGGAGCTGTTCCTGAACCTTGCGGCTGGCCTTGGGACAAGCTTGGCGGGGAACTGGCTGCCGATCCGGAACAGGCCTGATTGGCTTTGCCCTGGGCCTGGCCCTGCTGCTCTGGTTGCCGATCGGCCTGCTGGGGGTGCCGATCGACACCCCCGATGGCTTGATCCACCTGGGCTGGGCAGCGGCCTGGGCCCAACAGATTCGGGGCGGCTGGCTATGGCCGCTCTGGAGTGACCTGAACTGGGCCGGGGCCGGCAGCGCCGCCCTGCAGCTCTATCCGCCCCTGTTTCGGCTGATGGCCGGGATCCCGATCGCCTTGGGGATTCCAGCGGCTCGGGCCCTGGAGCTGGCCCTCCTGCTGCTTCTAGTGCTGAACAACCTGGGGGCCGCCTGCTTGGCCCGGCTGTGGCTGCGGCCAGGTCGCTGGCAGTGGGCCTTGGTGGCCCTGGCGGGGTTGACGCCCTATCTCTTTGTGAACGTGATCATCCGGGGGGCCTGGCCAGAAGCCATGGGGCAGATCCTGCTCTGGTGGCTGGCCCTGGGTTGGTTGGGGCTGGAACGCAGGCGGTTTTGGGGCCTAGCGATCGCCAGTCTGGCCTTGGCCGGGATCGTGCTGAGCAATTGGAACAGCGCCCAGTTGAGCCTGCTGGCCTGGGGGCTGGGGCTGGTGGTGCTGATCAGACCAAGGCCGGATTGGGCTGCCGTACGCCGTTGGTGCCTGGTGCCCGCGATCGCCATCCCCATTACGGCACCCTTTTGGGGGCCTGCGCTGGCAGCCGTTGGTGGGGTGCGGCCGCCGATCCCCAATTACCTGTACAAGAACGAATTTTTATTCGCCCACCATCCTGGGCAAATCATGATTGCGGACCTGCTCTGGATCCAGGCCGCCACAATCCTGGTGCTGGTGCTGGTGCGCTGGCTCGGTTGGGGCTGGCTAGGCCTGGGTTGGGCTGGAGCAAGCGATCTCAACACGGAAGAGGCCGACAACATCGGGTCAGCAGGCAACCCAGAAGGGGCACCCCTAGCGCGCTGGGGGTTGCTGCTGACCTGCTTCGGGATCCTGATGATGCTGCCGATCAGCGAGCCGATTTATCAGCTGTTGGTGCCCCTGCAGCGGATCCAATTCCCCTGGCGTTGGCTGGGGCCCACCTGGTTCGGGGCCCTGCTCTGGCTGTGCTCCCCAGGGGCCCTGCCCGTAGGAACCCATCAAACCCCCTCGGTGCTGCGGCGCGGAGCCTGGCTCGGGGCGATCACCCTGGCTGCTGTGCTTTGGGTGGATTCGCTCAGCCGTTTTCAGCAAAACATCTTGGGCCACCATCCTTCGGAGCTGGAGCGACGCTCGCTCAATCGACTCCTGGCCTGTGATCCGCTGGTGCCTTGCCCGGACGGAGTGGCCGCCTTGCCCCCCACCGGCGAATTGTCGAAGCGGTTTGTGGCCCTGGGCGATGGCCGCATCGCCCTCACCGGTGTGCCCGACTACTCGCCGGCGGGGATCCCGGAAAGCTCGTGGGTGCGCCGGATGCAGACCTTCTGGGTGCCGGCCTGGCCGCAGCAAACCTGGGTGGCCTTCAAGGGGGAGGGAGCAGACGAAGAAACTCGAGCAGGCTCAGCCGAGTTGGTTGCACACGGGCCGACCCAACGGCTGATTCGCGTGGAAGCGCCTACGCCAGGGAGGTTACGGGTGATGCAGTGGGCCTATCCGGCTTGGACGGTGCAGAAGAGACGGATTGGGGCGATTAGCTGGGAAACCCCCCTGCCTTTATCAGGGCCCAACCAGGCTCGAGATCAAGAGGGCTGGGTCTCCGTGCCACTGGATGCGGGCACTTGGGAGGTGGCGCTCACCTATGGATCCAGACGCTGATCTGGGGCCAGGATGAACAGACAGGATTAAACCAACCAACGCAAATCGCGCTGCAATTCGATCGCCATGCGGGAACCGCTCGCGAGCAATTCCTGAAGTTCGGTAGGTGTGAGCACAAGGGCATCACAACTCAGGGGCAAGCGCTCCAATGGCCAAGTCAGCAAGCGCTGCTGTTGGGGCCCCGTCGCATCACCATCCACTAGAAGGAGATCCAGATCACTGCCCACCCCCGCATCACCTCGGCCGTAGCTGCCGAACACGCCGACCTTGGTCAAGGCAGGCCTAAGGGCCTGCTGGGCCTCTGCCCATCGCTGCACCGCCGCCAAAATCTGCTCAGGCTTGGGCCAGCGCAGCACGGATTGATTCAATGAGCGCACGGGCATGGCAGAGAGCGTCCTCGCTTTGCAGGCGGCCGAAATGGTCTGTTGGCGCCCCATCCGGCAGGCTATCGGGATAGCGGGTTGGAATGTAGAGGGCATCAAGGATGCGCAAACGGTCCTCGAGGTCCGGGACTGCGGCAGCTAGTTGCACGACGGCTTCAGCTGGGAGGTCGCGATAGGACCGGCCCAAACCATGGCCCCAGGCCTGCTGACCCAAGTGGAGATGCAGGGCCTTAAGCGCTTTTTCCACAGCCTGATGACAGGCGAAGCAGGCCCACTCATGAAAGCCAGACTCAGCACTCAAGCTGGCCTGCTGGAGGTCGGCCTGGGCTTGATGAAACCAGTCGGCGGAGCGGTTCATGGCACCAAAGGAATCCACAGGCTGCTGAGACAGTTTGATTGAGCTAGAGCAGGACTGGTGGAACTTGAGGCCAGGAGCAAGGCAAGAAAGCGCCAACGCACGTTCATGACACCTCCATCAGCATGTATTTAAGGGCTCTCACGATCCAAAGCCTCAATGGCAGCGATCACGGCAGCTGCCACAGCAATAGCTTGCTCGGTTTCAATGCGGTCAAATAACTCGGCCGGTGGAGTGGCATCGATCGGATAACGCGACGTAATGCCCATGCGGCTGAGGGCCTTCAGGGGCAGGGTCTGCAAGGCAGCGGTGTCGAGGCCAGCTACCTGCAGGCGCTGAAGCAGATCTCCGAGCACATGGGTATCGGAGGGCTCCAGTCCAAGTTCAAGCAGGGCGCTTTTGAGGGCTTTTTCTGCAGCCTGGGAGGCGAAATAACAAGCCTGGGCCAGAAAACCGTTGCGGCAGGCCAGGTGAGCCAGATCTAAGTCGCTACGAGCTTGGGCAAGCCAAGCTTGGGGGCGCGCGTTCATGGTGCCCAGTGAAGAAGGGGGATCGCCTGGGATTTGACTGATCGCCAGTAGGGGGAAGGGGAAGCGGCAAGGGCCTGCCAGCTGGTTTGGTCGAAGCCCACCACGTCCTGGCCCAGGCCGGCGTCCAGCAACCGATCGACCCAGAGGGATGCCTGCTGTTTCGCTGCTGCAACTACGAGCAGATCCGTATCGGAGAGGCCATCCCAATCGCCGCGGGCCCGGGAGCCAAAGAGCAGAATCTCCAAGGGGCCCTGATCTGCGATATCTGAGCTGACTACCAACTGCTCTAGGCGAGTGGTGAGATCGGCTAGCCAGGCGGCATGGCGCTGCTGGCGCAGGATCTCAATAGGGGTGGAGGAGGGAGCAGCCGCCATGGCCCGAAGCTAGCGACGAGGGAAGGTGGCCCTAGGGCAGGAGGCCTGGCACAAGAGGACGCCCGAGCCAGAAGCCATCCCTAGGGCCGAACCCCAAGAACTGTTTCTCATTAGGAGCATCGACGTTAGAATGGATGAAATGAGAGTCAGGGCCCAATGCCAGCGGCCGCGCCCAGCCCCCAAACCGGCGGCCAAGAACTTCTCCAGGTGATCGGCTGCAGGATTAAGGAGCGACGCAGAGAGTTGGGGCTCACGGCCGTAGCGACAGCAGGGGCGGCCGGCATTTCTCGGGTGACCTTGCACAGGATCGAAAAGGGCACAGCATCGGTAACCGTGGGGGCCCTGATGAATGTGCTCAACGCCCTGGAACTCCCCCTTGCTGAACTTCAGGCAAACGGCAGGTCCGAAGCCAAGGAGAAGCCCCTGAGCAGCAGCGAAGAGAGCATCCCGGCATGCTTGATTCCCGCATTCATCGATTTAGCCGCCTATCCCGCATTACGGCAGCTTGCTTGGCATGTACATGACAATACTGTGCTCACCCCCCAGGAGGCGGCAGGGATCTATGAACGCCATCACCGGCATTTGAATCAAGACCTGATTGAGCCCCACGAGCAACAATTAATCAAAGACCTTAGGCAAGCCTTTATTGGGATCCATGTTTAGACGGGACCATCACCGGCGGATTGCCGAGGTTCTTCTGCAACTCGACCCTAGGGTGCTGGGCGAACGGGGATGCCTGTTTGGTGGTGGCACAGCAATCGCCCTGCGCTACGGAGAATTTCGCGAATCCGTTGACATCGACTTTCTAGTTTCTAATCTGGAGGGCTATCGAGACCTGCGGCAGATGATACGACAGGCAAGCAGTCTGAAACCGATTTTTCACAATCAGGGTTGCACTATTATGGAAGAGCGTGAACCCTTGATGGATCAGTACGGCATCAGAACAAGGCTAAACGTGGAAGGGAAAACCATTAAGTTCGAAATTGTTCTCGAGGGCAGGGTTCGCCTTGATCCGCCTGGCCCGGAAGATACCGTCTGCGCTGTGTCCTGCCTAACCCTGGTTGACATGGCCTGCAGCAAATTACTTGCCAATTCAGATCGTTGGAACGATGACGGAGTCTTCAGCCGAGATCTGCTGGATCTTGCCCACCTGCCGTTGAAATCAAACCAGCTCATCAACGCCCTATCTAAAGCGGAAGGCGCCTACGGGGAGTCCGTCCAGAAGGACCTCATTCAGTCGCTAGAGCGCCTGCTGGGTCGCGATGGCTGGCTAGAGCGGTGCAGGCAAGCCCTGAAGATTGAAGAGCCCAAGGCCGTGCTCTGGCAAAAGCTGATCGAATTAAAGCGGCAAATCCCCGCCTAAACTATGTTCAGATGTCCAGATGGGAATTCTAGGGCCGCGTGAAACTGATGAATCACTTCCTCCCGTAAGTCGAGTCGTGATCCGGGGCAATGGTGAGGAGCCGCAGGTACTCACCCTCTCGATGCGCTGTTGCCCTGCGTGAACGGCTGATTCGCAGAGAATAGACGGCATCGATTCCAGCCGGTGGCTTGATGCTGGTGATTTTTTCCCACTTGATCCCCGGGTCGCGATAGAGCTGGTTCCAGGTGAGCTGGCGGATCTTGTTGAGGGTGTCAAGGGCCGCATGGCGCTCAGCCTTCTGCAGCGTGAGCAACTGCTCCTGGAACACCGGGTTGTTGAGATCCAGCCTGATGCAGCCTTCAGGCTTGATCACTGCCAAGGCGCGTCAGGGTTTCATCCAGATGGGCATCCGCTGGTGGGTGAGCGGCGGACCAGGCCATCGCAGCCTGCAGGGCTGCCGCGGCAGCGGGTTCGTGCAACCAGCGCTCATTGTCTGGAATCACGGTGGCGGTGCGAACGATCCAGACACCCGGCTCAGACTCCTCCACCAAAACATGGCGGCCGGCGTACTGCTTGCCTAGCGAGATCTGGCCATTGCTGCCAACGAGCTTGATGGCGGGCGGATGGAGCGCGGATGCCATGACGAGAGAGGGAGACAACCCCAGGTTAGCCCTGTTTTCGTGCTGCACCAATAGTGGGCCTTAGCCGTCGCCAAGGCGGTGGCAGAGACAACGGCAAGAAGGAACTGCCTCTCAGATCCGCCGGCGGTTACAGCCTTGACGTGGCCCTGGACCCTGCCGAGCCCTACACCCCACAACCCCCGGTGGGCGAGCACGCTGGTGGCAGCGTCGAACTGGGCGGCGCCTGTCTGGGGCCAGGGGGCAAAGAGGCATCAGCGAAAGGAGACAAGACAAGACGCTAAGGTGTTGAACATGACGTTAAACAACTTGAAACGGGAGACGTGATGGCAATCGGCGTGCGGGTTGAACCGGAGCTGGAGCAGCAGCTCGACCAGCTGGCGCGCAGCATGGGCAAAAGCCGCAGCGCTTGCGTGCGGGAGGCGATCGCGCAGTATGTGCAGCGCTTCAGCACCACCGATGAAGCGCAGCGTCAGTCGGCCTTGATTGCCGCAGCCGACGATTCAGCCAACTGGAGCGAACAACTTCCCGACTGGGCTGATTGGACCGCATGACGGCGCTTGTTCTGCTGCGGGGGCTGATCGTGACTGTCGCCAGTTCTGGGGTGTATGCCGGCAAACCAAGGCCGGCGGTGGTGGTGCAGGCCAACCGCTGGCTCAAGGGCCATCCAAGTGTGACGCTCTGCCCACTCACCAGCACCCTGCTGGTCGCCCCACTGGTGCGGATTCCTGTGGACCCCAGTGGCACCAATGGGCTGCTGAAGCCTTCGCAACTCATGGCCGACAAGCTGTTCTCAGTGCCCACTGCCGCCATCGGCGCTGTGGTGGGACAGTTAGACACCGCAGCCTTAGCTGAACTTGATCTGGCCCTGCGCAGCTGGCTGGAACTGGGCTGAGCTGGGCTGAACCCTGTGACGCCATCGGCCTGGGCGCCGCGGCAGGAGTGAGGAGTTCATGCCAATCCCCCGTACTCCTCAAGCAGCGAGATCATGTCTCGGAGTTGGACAAGATTTGGCCGTCCTTGACGAACTGAAGCTTGGCTTCTTTGGGCTTCAAGTAGCTCTTAGCGCCGCGGCAGGTAGCTAATGAACAGGCTAAGGCTCAGGGCGTCGCAAACTAGCTTGGACGTTTTGATCAGAATATGATGATCAAAGGTCTTCAGGCTTCAGGCCCGTGTTCTTAGCAAGGCGGGCCAACATACGTGGTCCGATCTCCGCGCCGTCGTGAAAGGCGAAGACCACATCAGGCCACTCGTCTCTGGAAAGAGTGCGATGGGAGCCGGTCTGCTGTTTCTGTTCCCAGCCCAGGCGAAACGGGGCTGCTAAAACCCGTTTCGCCTTCACAGCAGGCCAAACACTCATGCAGCCGCCGGGACCGAGAGAGTGATCGGCAGAGGTAGCACTTCACCATGCTCCAGCTGTTCAGCAAGGGCCCTCAAGGCCAATGCTTCCGCTTTGGCCATGGCCTCATCAGCCGAGGCGCCATAGGCCAGGGCACCAGGAAGCTCAACCACTTCTGACAGCCAGCGGCCGTCGTCCTCCTGTTCCACTTCGAGATTAAGGTTCATGCTTCTAGGCCAGCACCGCCCTGAATTCAATTTAGATCACTCAGGAGCCGCGAGGATGGGGGTATGGATCTGCTGGTGGAGTTTCCTTGCAATCCGGGGGATTAAGCCACCAGCGGCGCTCACGAGGCCACCGGCCTAAGCGCCGCGACAGGGAACGGAGCCTTTTGCCATTCCCCCGTACTCCTCAGGCAGCGAGATCCCATCTCGGACTCGCCTGGCATGGCGTTCGGAGGGGTCGAGATGGTGGCTGCGCTGGACACGTTTGTCCTGAGCTTGTCGAGCCAGTCGTCCTGTTTCTCGAGTCGTTATCGACTCCGCCGGTCATCGACAACAGCCGCTGCTCGATCGGGTAGCGCTCCACGTCGACGTCGATCGTTGGATGCCAACTTGTTGTTCTAGGGCCGTCGCCACGGCGGCAGCGATACAAGGAAGTCCTGCTTGCTGCAGTAGGTCAAAGGAAGCGGCTCCCAGGAGGTCATCATGGGTCTAATTGGTAAACAGGGTGATCAGGGCGAGGAGTAGGGCGGCAAAACCCTGATGCCAGGATAGAACAAGTAAACTATCCTGGCATCAGTGGAATCAAGGACAGCAATCTGGGGCGCCAACCAGGAGCCGGTGCTGCCATTGGCGCAGTCGATCAGCAGTTCTGGGGTGTCAGAAAAATATGTACAAGTTGTAAAGATTTTGGTCCCTTTCGGCTCAACCTCAGCCGGCGGTCAAGCTCACCGGGATGTTGGGTGTTTGATTCTCTGGAGGCCACGTGCCCCTTTTAGAAAACTACCCCCTACGACCCCCGTTCCCCCAAATCCGCCAGCAAGGCGGCCAGCGACCATCTGGTGCACGCTTGGCACCACACCTACGGACTGACGGTGGTGCTTACCAACTGCTCCAACAAATACAGCCCCTGGCAGTTTCCCGAGAAGCTGATCCCGGTGGTGATCCTCAAGGCCGTGGCTGGTGAGCCGATTCCCTTCTGCGGAGACGGTGCCAACGTGCGCGATTGGCTTTATGTGGAAGATCACGTGGAGGCGTTGCTGCTGGCGGCCACGCGGGAGCGGCTGGGTGAGAACTATTGCGTTGGTGGTACTGGCATTCACGGGAGCCCGAGTGAGCGCACCAACAAACAGGTGGTGGAAGCGATCTGCACCCTGATGGATGAGCTGCGGCCTCAGGGTGCGCCGCATGCTCGGCTGATCACGCCGGTGACAGACCGTCCCGGCCATGATTGGCGCTATGCGATCGATGCGGCCAGGATCACGGCGGAGCTGGGCTGGAGTCCGCGCCACAGTTTTGAGAAAGGTTTGCAGGCGACGGTGCGGTGGTATGACGAAAACTACAGCTGGTGCGACTTGGTGAGTGTGCAAGCCGTGTATCAGAGGCAACGGATTGGTTTGGTGGCCGGAAATGAGATGTTCTCAAGCCTCTAACGGGTTCGCCTTGCATCGCTCCTCCTTGCTTAGCGCAGGCAGAAATATGCGAGTTTTTGTAATCTTCCAGGCAATAGTCGCATTCCGAAGGCTGCAAAAACCCAGAAAAGTTCAACTGGGTTCGTTCGGCCAAGTACGCGAATTGCGCGCAGGCGAACATTTGAGTCCGCAATCGCTTGCCTTAGTCCCCCGCGCCGATTAAAGAAACGACTGTCCCTTCTGAAATTAAGCAGGGGCTCGGATAGGTTTGCAAATTTAAATCCCTTCGAGGCTGCATCAATCCAAAGGTGGTAGTCTTCAGTGCGACTTGCATCAGTGCGGTAGCGAAGTCCACTAGCAAATACACGGCGTCTGATCATGACGCTGGGATGGTTTAGCGGATTGCTGCGTGGCAGACTGCGAACAATTGCTTCGTGATTGAGCGGCATCCGCTTGGTCTGCAAATAATCCCCATGTTCATTCACCTCGATGCAGGCCGTACCGAGGATGTCAATATCAGGATGCTCGGCTAAAAACATTCGCTGAGTTTCCATGCGTCCCAGCAGTGATTCATCGTCGGCATCCATGCGTGCGATCAATTGCCAGCGTTCATCGCGAAGCACCTCTTCGATCAGTTGATTGAGACAGACCGCAAGCCCTTGGTGGTGCTGAGAGCCCAGTAGCCGCAGAGGGACTGGAGCAGCTGCCTGCTGGAAGAGATCCAGATCTGTAGGTAGACCACCATCAATTCGCAGCAGAATGATGTCGCCATGTGTGAGACTTGCTGCGGTGGAGCGAATTGCTTTCAGTGCAAAATCCAGAGGTGATCCAGCCCGCATGCAGATCAGTGTGGCGATGGACAGTGGAGGCTCGCATGCGTTCATTGCTCAATGACGCAAGGGTTCACAGCCGCGAAAGGGGCAATTCAATTTCAACATGAGCTGCACTTGGTACAAATTCACTGAGAACTGAAACGTTCACGCGGTACCCATCCAGGAACAGCGTATTGAGGGCTTCGCTGGAGTACTGCTCTTGTGCTCCCGAACGATTGTCGAAAATCGATTGCACCTTGTTCACAGGTGCACAAAAGGCCACGGATTGCTCAAAGCACAGCAGTGACGGCAGCCGGCGCGCGAACAAACCGCTGGCGGCTGATAGGGCTTGTTCGAGGCGATTGGGATTGTTGTAGGGGAGAGTGCGAAGTAGGGGTATCAAGTCAGCACACCGGTAGACAGAACTTGACACTTCCAGCGGGTAGCCGAAATCACCCACCTGCCCTGACCAATCAAAGCGAAGGCCTAGGGAAGCTGATTCAAATGGTGGCAGTGGTTGCTCGCACTGCATGGAATAGCAACTGGTTGTGTTGCGGCCAACGCGCAGCGAAAAGCCAATGGCGCCAGGATGGGCATTCAGTGAGTCGGCGATCTGCTGCAGGCAGAAGGGACGGATGAAGAGATTGTCATCCACCAGGAACAGCAGATGGTCGCTGCGCAGGCGAGGATTTCGAAGGGTTAGCCAATCCCACAGGCGCCGCCGCCGCGAGGATGAGCGCGGCACCTGCATTACTGCCAGCAGATCCACTTTGAAATCCGTTTCCTGGACCCAGTTGATCTGGAGCCGCCCGGCCAATTCTTCAGCCACTTGGGCATAGCCACGGGCATAGGCTTCGTTTGACGCTTGGCATAGCACGTGAATGTGCACTATGGCAGCGTCCGTTGCATTCAGGGCAAAGGACGCAAGCGTGGCATGCAGCTGCAGGGGGCGATCCTTGGAGAAGATGATCGCTTGGATCGTCATTGGAGAGATTGGGGTGGCGGGAATAGCCCCTGAATGGGTTCATTGGCCAGCAGGGTTCTGTATAGCTGTTCATATTGCTCGGCGATACGCGACCAGGTGAAATGCCGAAGCCAGGCTTCATGGGCGCTTGTTGCCATCTGCTCCCGTACCTGTTGATCAGCCATTAGGCCGTCGAGGCAGCGCGCGCCGGCCTCCAAATCGGCTTGCACGCTGCCTTCCCGGTCGTTGCTGCGCACGCCTGGGAGTAGGCGCCCTCCACCCGTCCAGCGGATGATCTCGCTGGCGTTGCCCACATCTGTAACCAGAAAAGGGGTTCGTGCTGCTGAGGCCTCAAATAGCACTAAGGGCGAACATTCGATCCACGATGGAAACAACAACAGATCTGTATCCAGAAAGGCACTGATTGTGTCTTCACGCGATAGTGATACCCCAAGAATCTGCCGATCATGTGCTCTGTTGCGTTTGCGCCTAAATCGCCGCAACAGTTGCAGCTGGGTGGGAAAGGCAATGCCACGCAGGCCTTTGCCGCGGGCCATGTGGTAGAGACCCTTAAGAATTTGCTTGGGTGTGAGTGCTTTCGTGGCTGCTTTGCTGAAATCGGGGCAGACGAGCAGCAACGTGGCTTTGCTCAAGGAGGAGCGGGAGAAGATCTCAACGGCTTCAGCCTGACCCTTGGCAACGGAGAGATAACCAGCTACATGCAGGATCAGTTGGTGATCTGCCGGGATGCCTAGCCGTTCACGCAATCCAGAATCTTTCAAGCGATTGAATTCCTCGGCCGCTGCCCCATTTGGAATGATGGCGATCGATTCAATGCCTGCGCTGCGCGCAAAATCGATGTCTCGGTAGGAGTCGGAAAGAAAGACACAGGCATCGTAGCTGCGCATCCACTCTCCCATCGCGGAGAAATAGTTGCGAAACATTGGATCTGCGAGAGCAGAGAATCCTGTTGGTACGAACACCTTGCGAGCTTTTAGCCTGGATAGCAGCGGCAGGGAGAGATCGGTGGCCCATTGTTGGGCCGCGAAGTTCACAATGATATCTGGATTAAAGTCGAGCAGAAAGTTCTGGTAGCCATGAACATCGCCCCAGACGCCAATCGCACTCTTGCCATGAACATCAAAGGATCGGATCTCAACGCCTTCAATCTGATTGTCGTGGCGTTGTTGGTCTTTGCTCGTGGCGACGGTGACTTGATGGCCCCGCTGAACGAGTCGTTCGGAGATCTGGCGTACTACCTCAGACATGCCATGACGGGCCGGTAGATAGGACTCGACCGTGTGGAGAATCTTCATGTGTTGAGAGAGCTGGAGCCAGCCTTCGCCGCAGGGGGTGCAGTCGAATACAGCAAGCTCATGCCAGGAAGGCTGAGCCCCGAGTGAACGGCATGGAAGCGACCTTTATATGCGGCCAGGGACTCCTCGACAGCCCGGCGAGGCCCGATGTTGTATCCCGATTCCGACGACTGAAGGAAGGTGTCGTGCATTAACAGGACGGGGTCAGGCACGGCTTCCAGGATCCCGTCGATCTCGCGCCTGACACTGGCGTAGCTGTGATCGCCATCAAGGAAGAAGAGGGGTCGGTCGGGACGGCCCGCCGCTTCCCAGAGGCGGAGGGATTTGGTCAACCCGTCGCCCTGGTGGAGCGTTACACCTGACAGACCCTGCACCATCGCACCGCGCTGGGCATGGGGGTGCTCTACATGGTCGACATCGTCTGGGAGATCGCAGGTGTGGATGGCTGTTGGGATATGGAAATACTTGGAGATCTCATAAAAGATTCGTGCCGACTTGCCGATGTTGGTGCCCCATTCAAAGATCAAGGAGGGTTCAAATCGGCAGACTGTCGCTGTCATCAACATCAATTCCTGGAGAGGGAACGGATGGACACCGACCAGGGGTACAAGGGTATGGGCGACGAACGCTGAGGTGGCCCAGCCATCGACTTCAAACTCGCTGCAGGCAGGATTTCGTGAGGGGTTGGCTATGCTTAGAAAGGGCCCAAGGGATGACGTCTGAGCAGAAGCAGATTTCAGAAGTGCCTTCAGCGGAGAAAGTATTCCCATGGGACAGGATCGAAAGTGCAGAGGAAGCCCTCAGGTAATGGAGGAGCTACTTAAGGCATGATCCCACATTTCGGCGAAACCTTGCCGGATCGAAATCTGTGCGCTCCAACCGGAGATGAAAAGGAGTTTCTGGCAGTCGAGGACATTTGCCTCTACATCGAATCGACGTGAGGGTAGATGATTCACTTGAATGGGATAGCCGCAGGCCTGCGTTAGTGGTCGTAGCAAGGAAATCACATCCAGGTTGCGCGCTCCGACTCCGGTACCGAGATTGTAGATTTCACCATCCAGCCCGTAATTGAGGGCTGAAAGAATGCCATCAGCCACATCGGCCACATGAATGTAATCGCGAATTGTGCCTGAATCTCCGTAGATCTCGATCGCCTGTCGAGAAAGTATGGCGTCGATGGCCGCAGCGAGGACGCCCTGGCCAGTGCGCGAGAGCTGATTCACACCGTAAGCATTTGCCGGGCGTACGATCACCACCGGCAGATCACGGGTGTGATTAAACATCAGGGCATAGTGTTCAATGGTCAGCTTGATGATGCCGTAGGGGCTGATAGGCGCCGTCGGGTGGGATTCCTGAATCGGCAGCACTTGGGGAGGGCCATACACTGTCCCGCCGGAAGAAACCAGCAGCAGACGGCGGACACATGCAGCCATCGGCTCCTCCAGCAAGCAAACGCTGCCAGGAAGGTTGGCGGCGAGCAGATCAAAGGGGGGTCGCCATAGCTGGTCTTTGGAACGGTGGCATAGGCCAGGTCAATCACCTCACAGCCGGGTTCGAGAATCTCCCGCATCTGGGCACGGTTGCCAAGATCGGCACAGCGGTAGGCACAGTCCAGCGATGACGTGTGAGGGGCGGGGGGGACGGCCGACGATGGTCATGTCCCGGCCCGATTGAATCAGGGCCTGGCTGACCAGGGAACCGATGAAGCCGGCACCACCGATAACGATGGTCTTCATTTCGGCTTCCTGAGCGAGCGTGTCAGGCGCCAGATCCGTTTGGCCATGCTTCTCAGGGGCCCAACCTGGTTAAGCAAATGATAGGCAGGCGTTTCGCGGATCATCCAAGCGGCCTGCATGCCCTGGACTCGGGAGATGGCATCCTGACGTAACGGTAATAGCGAATCACCAGTGCCAAGACTATTGATGGCGTTCAGAAGAATGTCCTTCATACGAGCAAAGTCTGGACGCTGCTGCAGTTCGGAAGCATCACCATGGGTCAACGTGGCAATGGCACGAATGGAGGAGTCATCGCTGGGGAGACCAGTTGCAGCAGCAATATTTTCCGCGCAGAACAAGATTAGGCGGCGCTTGAATGGCGACGGACCTAGACGGGAGATACTTCCTGGAGTCTCCCTGTAGATCTGCAGAACCTCGCCAATGTTGGCCACTGAGCCGATGCGGGAGAGCCGAGACCACAGTTCATAGTCTTCCGGGGGTTGTCGTTCAGGATCGGTCGTATAACCACCGACCTCAAGCAGTGCCGAACGGCGTAAGAGTACGGAGCTATGGACGAATGGATTATTGAACAACAGCTGATAGCGAAGCATTAACTCGTCAACCGGATGGCGATGGAAACGCTCTACAAGACGATCCACCTCCATGATTTGGGCCCAGGAGCCGAGGAGAATGCAATCCGAATGGTCCTCCATGTAGGCCACCTGCAAAGCAAGTCGATTGCAATCGGATAGGTCGTCTGCATCCTGACGTGCTATATACTTCCCTTTTGCCAAGGAAATTCCACGATTCAGCGTGGCTGCAAGGCCTTGATTGGCCTGGTGCAATACGCGTATTCTCTTATCATGAAAGGCCGCTATGACGTCAGCGGACTGGTCGGTAGAGCCATCATTGATAATGATGAGCTCGAAGCATGTAAATGTTTGGCTAATTACGCTTTCAATGGCACCCCCAAGATATCTTTCGCAGTTATAAACGGGAAGCACTATAGATACGATTGGGCCTGTCAAGTGTCGGCCTCGGAGAGCATTCGAATAATGTCATTTGTGACTATTGATTCAAAAATATGAGGCGCCCATGTATCTAGACTCTTGGCAAAGAGGTAGACGGGCCACCATGCATATAGACAGACTAGACGCTGTCGAGATGCATTAGAGCATGCTTGGTACATATATGTCGATAAATTGCGGTTGCTGCTACACTAAAGAGATCCTTGATTTATGAGTATGTAACATATTCTCCAACAGTGGCCGTAATGGAAATGCGACTACTGCCCCGCCTGTAGACATTCGAAGATGCAAGTATTCGATGGAAGGGGATGCAAAAGCCCTGAGAATGCCTGCCTCCTCGGAGTTGTCTATTGAGTATGCACATATACCCATATTTATGATGCTTTTTCATCGTTACTTGTATTGCTGTCTAATTTCTCCCAGTTTTCCCAAATAAAAGGATATTTGTACGTTAACTTATGATATTTTTGCAACCCATGCTGAATTTGATGGGCTCGCAATGTGGAATCTGGCACAAAGTCATGAAACTGAACCTGAATATTGCGAATTTTCTTTATTGTACCTGTAGCAATCAAATGATCTAAAAGATCGTATTCGGCGCCTTCGATATTAATCTTTAACAAAGCTACCTCGTGTATTTTATGCTCCTCTATCCAGTTATTGAAAGCAACGACTGATGCAGTTAAGACTTCTCCAGAGTCTTTGAAAGAGCTTGATGCATCGTCGGATAAGTAAACCTGTATTTCACCTGACCTGGCCCCCAAGGCATAATTATATACCATGATGTCTGGGTTCATTTTATAGCGCGATTGGATTGACTCAGCATACTCTGTGACTGGCTCGAATATATGAACTTTGCATAAATATCGTGAATAGATATCGCTTGACCATTGCCCCCTGTATCCGCCAAGATCTATAACGATATCTGATGGCTTTAAATCGTAGTTGAGGCGATGGGTTCTGTCTCCATCATCCGTTATCCATCTTTTATAGGCTAGCTCTTTTTCGGACGGGATTATTTGAGGCTCTTCTGGAGGTGCAGGTAGAGGTGGTTCAAGATTAGATGCTGCTTTGGAGGCTAATGTGGAAACAATACGTAATGTCTTGGTAATCAGTCTCATGTCTTTACTCCCAAATGCGAGTGGGCACGCTGATGCCACACTTGCGAGCTAAGTAGAAATCATTTTGCGCTTGATCATAAAGCTTGTCATTTTCCAAGACTAATCCACGCCAATAGAGATAATCTCCGCCTATCCCATATCTGAGGCTAGGACTGAATATTTCTGGTAGCTTCATTAGTGTATCTCGCTCCTTCCCTTGTGCAGTAGAAATAATGGCCTCTAAGTCGTGAGTCACTTCACGTATTTTTGGCTTGGTTCGCAATTTATTTGTTGCATGTAAGACACTAGAGATCGCAATCGTATCGTATATATGCCTTGGAAGTATTAGAAGAATGTCGCCATTGCAAATGGGGATATGCGCCGGCATTATGTTGTGAATGTAATCAATAAGCGGGCCCAGTAGCGGATAGCCATAATTTGACTCATGGGTGTCAAATCCAGTTTGTATTTCAGCAAAATACCGCAGGTCGTCAACCATTATTATTACTTCTTTCAGATTTTGCTTAGCAATGATCTTTAATTCCTTTATTATTGGTGTATTATTAGCCCCTCGAGATGTGTTCCCCGCGCTCCAGTGCGCATCAAGCCAAAGAACTGATCTCAGATCAGCGGTCATTAGTGCTGCTTCCTCAAGTTTTTCGGTTGAGCTGCCAAATAATAATTTGATGTGCTGATCTCCGGCAAAGCGCTTTACTGCCTGAGAATAGAGCTCTTCAGAAAGCTCGATGCTGTATATATATTTGAATACATTTCGCATTGCGCTTACAGTGTTTCCTAGGTAAGTGCCTGTTTCAATAAATGCTTCTGCCTTGTTGAGGCTTGCAATCTGTGCCATATTAATTGAACAAAGTGAACCATCTTCTGACTTGTAGTTTTGAAGTTCTAGTTTGATCATCGGCTTGTCGCAAGTAAGCTGGTAAGTTGTTAGTAAATAAAAATGTTAATCTAATTTAATTCTGCCCCCCCCCGCTTGTCCACATGAAATTTGGACATTTTGTCTTGCTTTCTAAGGGCTGAGGACGCCAAGCATGACTTTGGTCACATATTACTGGAACGCTATGGTCTCTTGGTCTTGCACAGATGTGCCGCTGCAACTCGAAATATAATCTAAGTATTGCAAGCGCAAAGGCTAGTTGGTTTGTATTTGTAATTAGGCCACTGTATTGGGTTCATTCAAATAGCCATTCCAGCTTAGGCCTCACGGCTCCCGGCAAAATCTGAATGAAGCCATGCCTTGAATTGTCAGATATATCTTCAATAACGTTGAAGCTAAAACGATCTCTGACGTCAGAGTGGACTTGTACCGGATCCCATGTGCTAAGTCCGAAATTAACGATATATTGTCCTTCGTTCAGTAAGTATGGAGGCACCCAAGCAGTCGCCTTGCAGAGGCCTGGTCGCGAGTTTGGAAGTATTGTGGGCCAGGTCATGAAGGCACATGTCCCATCTCGGAAAAGATGGATATTTGGAACTATTGCTTTTCCTGGCATGTTTACCTCGTAAACTATTTCAATGCCAAATCCGTGTTCTATTTGTGTGTGGGCAATCTGCTCGCCTGCGGGGTTGACTAGTCTTGCCGAAAGCAGTCGTGCAACATCATTGCCAATGGGGTCTTCGGTGAGATTAAGGGTTGATCCTATCGCTTCTAGACTATTTTCAAAGTAGGCTTTCGTAACCTCTGTTGTTGGTCCCGCCATCCTGACTCGTCCATCTTCGAGTAGTAAGCACTCGTCGCAAATGCTATTGACAGTACTTATGCTATGGCTAACAAATAGCACCGTGCGCCCCTCGCCGGTCACGTCTTTCATCTTGCCTAGGCATTTTTTTTGGAAACTTATATCGCCAACGGCCAATACTTCGTCGATTATCAGAACTTCAGGCTGCAGGTGGGCGGCGACCGCAAAAGCAAGACGCACGTACATACCGCTCGAGTAGCGCTTAACTGGTGTGTCTATGAATCGAGAAACTTCCGCAAAGTCAACAATCTCATCGAATACAGCATTGATCTCACGTCGCCGCATGCCTAGTAGTGTGCCATTGAGATAAATGTTTTCTCTGCCTGACAGCTCAGGGTGAAATCCTGTGCCAACTTCTAGAAGGGAGCCTACGCGTCCACGTATGTCAGCTTGACCTGTGCTCGGATCCGTGATGCGAGATAAAATCTTGAGCAATGTACTTTTACCGGCGCCATTCCTTCCTATGACGCCAAATACTTTGCCGCGCGGAACATCAAAGCTAATATCTTGTAGTGCCCAGAATGTTTCAGATAAGAATTTGTTGCTGCTATTTGAATCTTGCCAAGGCCAGGCGAAACCTCTTTTGCTGGTTCGCGCTGTTTGATTAGAACTAATAGCTTGGTGCTGGATTTCGTAAGACTTTCCTAGCGAGCGAACGCTGATAGCAACGTCAGAGGGTGAATGCATAACGTTGTTTAAATAATGTCCACGAAGCCGCGTTCGATTTTCTGAAATACGGCGAAGCCTGCAACCAGCGACACAACAATACCAACCAGCATTGTTGTAAGCATAAGTGGCGATGCGGGACGTCCCCCCAAGATAGACCAGCGGAAGCCTTCAATGAGGCCAACTGTTGGATTTAGTGAGTACAAGAACATCCATTTCTTCGGAATCAGTTCGCTGGAGTACACGATCGGCGTCATATAGTTCCAGGCCTGAAGTATAAACGGAATGGCGTAGCCTATATCCCTCTTGTAAACGTTAATTGATGCGCTGAACAGTGTTAAGCCCAGCCCCATCAGCAAGGATGCTGTCAAGAAAAAGGGTGCCGCCAGTAGGTGGAGACCTGGTTGAATGCCAAAAAGAATGGCTAGAACGGCCATGGCAGCTAATCCAATCAAGCCATCAATCACCACCGATGACATCGACGCTAGTGGGATGATAATGCGTGGAAAGTAGATCTTGGAAAGTAGGTTTGAGCTCGCAACCAGGCTCCCGCTACCTCTTGCCACCGAATTGTTTAAAAATCCCCAGGAAACGAGCCCGGTGAATACCATCAATATGTAGGGTTGACCATTGCTGGGAAGTCTGCCAAAGTTTCCAAACAAAACGGCAAAGATGACTGCGGGTACAAGAGGTTGAAGAACGACCCAGATCACGCCTAGGCTGGTTTGCTTGTGGCGAATCTTGACATCTCGCATTGATAAATAATAAAGAAGGTCTCGATAAGCGAACACCTCTCTCCACTCAAAGGCTGAAAGTCTTGTTTTTGGTCGTATGTGCGTGACTTGAGTCATCTGTGGTTTTTGTTTCTTGGTGGCTTGCTGGCCGATTCGAATTTATCGTCAGAGAATCCTTTCTTCTGGTTCTTTTCGAAACAGGTCTACGGTACTTCTCAGTCCTTTCCCTTAGCGGGATGCGGGCTTTCCAGCCCAGTGCCCCCAATCGGCTCACATCCAGTTGTTTTTTGGGTCTGCCGTCGGGCTTGCTGGCGTCCCAACAGATCTCACCCTGGAAACCGGTGGCGGCTGCCACTGCCTCGGCCAGCTCTCGGATGCTTAGGTCGATGCCCGTACCCACGTTCAGAAACTGGAGCTGATCAAGACCGGGCTGCCAGTGATCGAGGGCAAACACATAGGCCTCGCCTAGATCATCCACATGCAGGAACTCCCGCAGGGGTGTGCCAGTGCCCCAGCAGGTGACGCTGGGAGCGTTGGCCTCAGCCGCCTCGTGGAAGCGGCGGATCAGGGCCGGCAGCACATGGCTGTTGGTTGGGTGGTAGTTGTCGCCTTGGCCGTAAAGATTGGTGGGCATCAGGGTGATGGCATCAAAGCCGTGCTGGGCCCGCAGCGCCTCACACAGCATGATGCCGGTGATCTTGGCGATTGCATACCACTCGTTAGTGAGCTCGAGCGCCCCGGTGAGCAGGGCTTCTTCCCGGATCGGCTGGGCGGCGAATTTGGGGTAGATACAGCTGCTGCCCAGAAACAACAAGCGTCGCACGCCGCTGCGCCAACCCGATTCGATCACATGGGTCTGGATCTTGAGGTTGTCGAGCAGGAAGTCTGCCGGGTAGGCGCTGTTGGCCGCAATACCGCCCACCTTGGCGGCCGCCAGCACCACCACGGTGGGCTGGTGCTCTGCGAACCAGCGCTCCACCGTTCCGCCATCGAGCAGATCCAGCTCGGCGCGGTTGGCTGTGAAGATCTGGTTGTAGCCCCCCCGTTGCAGGGCCCGGCAGATGGCACTACCCGCCATGCCACGGTGGCCGGCCACATAGATCCGGTCTTCCGGTGTGATCAGGGAGCTCATGGTTTGGCGGCTGCTACAGCAGCAGCGTTGGTGGGCGGATTCTCCATCGAACCCACCACCGCAAAGCCCTTGCGGCGTAGCAGGGCCTCCTTGGCCTCCTCCTCCTTATCAGCCGCCACCATTTCGGCCACCAGCTCTTCGAGAGTGGTGGTGGGTGTCCAGCCCAGTTTCTCTTTGGCTTTACTTGGATCGCCCAGCAGGCTTTCCACCTCGGCGGGGCGGAAGTAGCGCGGGTCGATCCGCACCACCACGGCACCGGTGTCGGCGCGGCGGCCGATCTCCTCCACACCCTCACCCTGCCACCGGATTGGCTGCTCGCCATCAGCGCCCCAACCCAACTCCACTGCTGCCAGTTCAATAAAGCGGCGCACCGATTCCTGCCGCCCGGTGGCAATCACGAAATCTTCCGGTGGGTCCTCCTGTTGCAGCATCCGCCACTGCATTTCCACGTAGCCGCGGGTGTGGCCCCAATCGCGCAGGGAATCAAGGTTGCCCATGAAAAGGCACTGATCGAGCCCCGCATCAATCCGCGCTAGGCCGCGGGGATCTTGCGTGTCACGAAGGTTTCACCCCGCCGCGGTGATTCGTGGTTGAACAGAATCCCATTGCAGGCATACATGCCATAGGCCTCGCGGTAGTTAACCGTGATCCATTAGGCGCAGAGCTTGGTCTTTCCGTAGGGGCTACCCGGATAGTTGGTGGCCCAGGTGCCAAGAGGATCCTCGTAGCTGCGCCGCACAAGGGGCTGAGCCTCCAGATCGGCCAGATCGCAGTTTTGGTGCTGCCAGGGGTCACCGGCGGGCCTGGCCAGGGCGAGCTGACAGAACAAATTAGGTTCCGGCTCAGGCCCGAGAGACTATAACTACACCTGGGTCCCCAGCTCCTCCAACCAGAGCAGAAACCTCTCCTTAAAGCAGGTATGGCCGGACAGCAGGACGCGGTGTCCCTCCCAGAAGGAGGCATCGAGCATCACCCCCGATGAGATCGATTCCCTCGGGCTCTATCAAGAAGACCCCCCATAGATCCAGCCCCCATTACCACTGGGGCTTTTCCTGGAATCCAGAAACCGCCGCATTATCGCCAAACTGCAGAGCCCCATAACGGCCAGGAGGTTCAACGGCCGTAACAGTGCCCAGCCGACCATAGGTTTTGTGATGGGCAATCTGGGCGGTGATATCTACATCGGCCGCGCCATCACGATAGGTGAAGCAAAAGGCTTCATCCCGCACGTAATTACGCACCTGCTTCAGCTGGCCGCCGGTCATACTGGATTTCCCCAGTATCCAACCAGGGTGATCTCTCAGGGCTCGGTCTTTTTATGGGGCACTTCCATCGAACTCATACGCATACGAAAGATCTTGAGGATGTGCCAGAGAATCGGCCTGCTGCCGATCTCCACCATCGGTTTGGGCTTGATGCTGGTTTCTTAGCTAATGCGGGTGCCGAGCCCACCGGCAAGGATTACGGCTTTCATTAATTAACAACGACAAGAGGTTGAGCCGAAGCACTCCCGGGATCAGCCCCTCCAGCATTAAACACAAGCCGAACTGTTTTAATCATCACCAACAAATCAAGCCAAATCGAAAAATTGCGCATATAATACAGGTCATAGCTGAGTTTATTTGCAGAATCCTCAACTGAGGCCCCGTAAGGATAATTCACTTGAGCCCAGCCACTCAGGCCAGGCCGAATCGAATGGCGTAAGCGATAGTGCGGAATTTGTTGTTCTAGCTCTTTCTCGAAATGGGGCCTTTCAGGACGGGGCCCAATCAAGCTCATGTCACCCGTGACAACGCTCCAGAGCTGGGGCAACTCATCCAGCCTAGTGCGGCGCAACAAAGCCCCGATGCATGTAATGCGCTGATCTCGCTGCCGCACCCATTGGGGACCAGCCTTCTCTGCATCGGCTCGCATCGAGCGCAACTTCCAGATCACAAAGGGCTCACCGCCAAGGCCACTCCGCTCTTGGGAGTAGAAAACAGAATGGCGATCTTCCAGCCAGATCAGGAGTGCCGCTATGAGCACTAGCGGCAAAGTGATCACAAGCAAAATTAGAGCCAAGGCGACATCGCCGAGACGCTTAATGCGACTTTGCATTCCAGAGTGATTTCCTTGAAAACCCAACCAAAGCAAATCACTGGTTGTGAGGAGCTCGGGAGGGAAGCGTTCCAAGGCCACTTCACACCACAGCGGCAGGGGAAGAACAGCCAGGCCTTGTTGTTCCAGTTGGCTGAGAACTTGCTGCTGTTGGCGATCAAGTTGGTTGGGATCCCAAACCAGAACACCAGAGAGGTCTTTAGGAAGCGTATCTACGCTATGGGCAAAAAGAGCCAGCTGTACTGTCCTACCGCGCTGGTGGGGAAGCAGCAGATTCTGCAATCGCAGGAGTTGGTCGTCCGTTGCTACCACTAGCCACCGCGCCTTGGTCGGTTCTGATTGACCAAAGGCAAACTGCAGGATCCACTGGGCAAGCAAGCTGAGGCCACTAGTCAGCAGCAAAGAAGGCAGTAAAAAGCCTGGACTACGAATTGTTTGCTGGAGGCTGTGGCCAATCCAATTCATGACCACATAAACGCTTAGCACCAAGGCAAGCGTCAACAAGGTCAGCAGCAATTGCTTGGGCCAAAGGCGACGCAACTTGGCCTGGGTTAAAGGGGCGTAACGTCCACACACATAGCTGATTAATTGCCAAGAGGCCGCCAAGAACCACATCGAGGGCCCTGGCAGTGGGATAGTGCCAAACTGCTGGTGAAAGAACCAGCCGTAGCTACCGATCAGAATGCACCAATCGAGAACAGCGGCCGCTATCAAGCGCCGGCGAGTTCTTAACCAAGAAAGCCTGAGTTCCAAATGAAAACTCGATGGGTAGGGTTAATTAAAAAGTGTGCCTCCAGTTTTAGGCGTGAGCTAAAAGAATTTGATTCAGCAGGTAGTCCGCCAGCCGCCAGCCATCATGGAAGGCAAGCACGATGGGTGGCGACTGGTTGCACGCTTGGTGCAAGGTGATGGTAGTTGGCGAGGACACCGAAACGAGAATCAACTTTTTCTCTTAGCCCTAAGCAAGCGCTGAAGTGAGTTGGCATCAGCTGCCTGCTTGCAAATTTTATAGGTGGAACCACCTGATGTGGGTTAGGGATTTGCAGGCGTCAAGGAGCCATCAGCAACCCTGTTCCTCCGCAGGGATGGCATGGAGAATCCAGAGGCCTTCTGCTTGCACCTCAAGGACATGGTTAAGCAGGTCGCCTTCACAGTGTTGCTCGGCATAAGCCAGAGCTCCCTTCAGGCGTTGCCACTGCTGCTCGGCCCTCAGCTCAGCTTCCCTCAGGGCAATCACACCAGGATGCACGTCGATGCCTGAGGCGAGCGTCATGAAGTCACTCACATTCACAGTGACCACGACCTGATCACGGCGAAGTGCCTGGGCAAATACCCTGTCGTCTGCGGCTCCGGCAAGGCCTACATGCACCGCAGCTTCTGCTGGATAACCGAGCCGGCAGGCCCAAAGAGCTAAACGAGGGCTGAGATTTTCATCGATCAGCAGCTGCAAGCTAAGGCTCCTCAGCCACGCTGCAGCTGCAGCATCGTCCGCGGCCGGCCTGGGGGCTTAGGCAAACGCGCCTGCATCTCGGCATAATCCAGGGCCTGGCAGCTCAGCTGGGGAAAGTCGAGTTCCAGTGTCGTTCGGGGAACGCCTCCGCGTAGTTGCTCCACCACCACCACCACCGGGATGCGGGTGCCTCGAAACACCGGCTGACCCGAACAAATGTCCGGATCGGTCTCTACCACCTGACCAGGGCGCTGAAACAGTCGGTACCGATAACGCAGGTCGCGGCCTACCGCCGACAGGTCCAGGCTCATCGGCACCACCCCCCTTCTCACTAACTGACCAGGCCGCCGCCACCAGCGACTAGAACGATTGGACCGACGAACTAACACTGCATAGACCTCCTGTTTTTGGCTCGGTGACAGCTGCAAGCCCTGTTCGCCAAGGCTCTCGATCAGCGCGAAATAGAGCAGTTCTCGGAATCCCAGCTGACGCGGTCCATTGGCGAGGTTCCCTGTCACAGGGTCCAGAACCCGTCTGTATTCCTGGTTGAGCTGCCGTGGATCAGCGCCCAGCAGTGCAGCTCCCGTCGTGGCATTGAGCTTGCCGGTCACGATCGGGCAAAAGCTGCTTCAAGCTGAAGCCTAGTTCTTTTGAGGGCTCACCGCAGCTCATTGTTCTGCTGGCAAGAGGGTTCGTTAACAGACTCAGCCACCATGACCCATGGCCGATCGAAACAGCTCGATCCACCGGCTCGGAGCCACTCCAAGGCACCCGGGAGGCAGCGCAGTCGGGGAGGGCGTGCGCCAGCCCGGTTCACCGGCCGCCAGATCGGCCAGCAACTGCTCCACAGCGCTGCCGCCTATGGCCCGGCCATGACTGAAAATCAAAGTCAGCCGATCAGCTGCAGGGGTAAGCCCAGGCTCTCAGCGCAGCGAGCAAGGGCACGGTCCGCGCTCACCACGGTGAGCTGCTGGCGTTTGGCTAGAGCCAGATGCAATGCATCACCGGAGCGCAGGGGCAGATGAAGGCACCGCTCCAGCCACTGCCGAGCCTGCAGAAAGTCTGTGCCGCGGGGCTCGATCAGGGTTAATCGCTCCTGACGGAAACTCTCGAACTCGGAGCCGATCGTTTGGGCTTGCTCGGCTGTGAGCTGGCCGCGCCGCACGCAGGTGGCGATGACTCCGGCAACCTCCAGCAGCACCCAATGGCTGATCCAGAGAGTTTGATCGCCCTGGTTGATCAGCCACCGCTCGCTGTCTATGTAGCCACTGTCGCCAAGCAAAAGCGAGAGCAGTACGCAACTATCCACATAGGCCGCCACCTAAGGCTCCTCTCGCAACTCACGCACCAGCTCAACGGCGCTGGACTCCAGCCTGGGGTGATCCGCATGCATCCGCCGCAGCCTGGCGCCCCAGGCGCTGAGGTCGGCCGGCTGATCGGTGCCCCGATCAGGAATCAAACGGGCCACCGCCTGGCCGCGCCGGGTAATCACCACCTCGTCGCCAGCCTCCACCGCATCCAGCAGGGCTGAAAGGTGAGCTTTGGCCTCAGCAAGCCCGACTGACTTCATGACCAACTAGTCAACTGTGATCAGCCTAGGGCTGGCTTGGGGCAACGGCAGCCGGATCAGAGCAGCAGCACTGGCTCACCGGCTTCGCTCAGCAGCCGCCCTGCGTTGCGGTCAAAGGTGGCCAGTTGCTCGCTCCCCAGCAGACGGCCGCCAAAGGCGATGACCCCATCAGCAAAGTCGCCACCTGAGGCCAAGAGCCGCAGCCCAGCCGCTACCGCTGGTCGATCGGCCACAACGCTCTGGCTAGCCATCAGCGCTTCGATAGCGCCCATGCAATCAGCTCGGGTGAAGCCATACATCCGCCGCAGCACCCACACCAGTTCGCACAGCACGGGCAGGGGCATCGCCACGAGCTCGGCCTGCTCGAGCAGCGCACTGGCAGCCCTGGCCTGCTCTGGATCATCTTTCACAAGGGCACGTACCAGCACAGTGGTGTCGGCCGTGATCTTCATGGCTTGGGGCCAGCTCCGGGCAAACCGGCCCAGCCACTAGCGGCTGCCTCATTCAGCTCATCCAGGCTGGCCCGGTGGCTGCTGCGATCAGCCAGGAGTCCAATGAAGCCCCCGATCGTGCCGGTGGCGTGCTCAGCATGGAGCTCCAGGCGCCCACCAGGGAGCACCTCCACATCAATGCGTTGGGCTGGCTGGATGCCGAGATGGGCCAGGAGTTCCTTACGCAGCGTCACCTGGCCCTTGCGAGTCACGGTGAGCGATCTGCCGAAGGAGGCTGGTGCCTGGATCGAGGGATTGGCCACCGCAGCGCCCTAACACTGCATCAAGCGCAAGGGATTTTCGCCTTACAAGCGCAGGGTTCCATCGCCTCGAGTGGATTGGTGGGTGGATTTTCCATCCACCCGAAAGTGCTGCCAACCGTGCCAAGCCTGGTGGGATCAGAAGCAGCCATCGTCTTCAGCTGCCATACCCATTGGGATTGGCCTGCTGCCAGGCCCAGCCATCGCGGCACATCTCGGCCAGGCTGCGCTGGGTGCGCCAGCCCAGCCTGGACGCGGCAAAGGTTGGATCAGCCAAGGAGCAGGCCGCATCACCGGCGCGGCGATTCACCAGCTGGTACGGCACGGAGCGACCACTGGCCTGGGCGAAGGCGGCGACCAACTCCAAGACGGAATGCCCCACACCGCTGCCCAGGTTAGCGGTGAGCAGTTGGGGTTCTTCGCTGAGCAAGGTCTCCAAAACAGCGAGATGGCCTTCAGCGAGATCCATCACATGGATGTAATCACGCACCCCACTGCCATCCGGCGTGGGCCAGTCGCCCCCGTACACCTGAAGACGCTCACGGCGGCCTACCGCCACCTGGCTCACAAACGGGAAGAGGTTGCTGGGAGTGCAATGGGGATCTTCCCCAATGCGGCCACTGGGATGGGCGCCCACAGGATTGAAGTAGCGCAGCCGGGCGATGCGCCAGCCCGGTTCACTGCCCGCCAGATCGGCCAGCAGCTGCTCCACAGCGGCCTTGGTCTGGCCGTAGGGGTTGATGGGCCTCACCGGCGCCGTCTCCGGGATCGGCACCTGCTCTGGGATGCCATACACGGTGGCGCTGCTGCTAAACACGATCGTGCGGCAGCCATGGGCCCGCATGGCTGCCAGCAGCTGCACTGAGCCAGCCACATTCCCATCCCAGTAGGCCAAGGGATCGGCAATCGATTCACCCACGGCCTTGAGCCCGGCGAAATGGATCACTGCTTCCACTAGGCCGGATGTTTGGACTTCGCCGCCCATTGGCCCAACAGCAGCTTTGAAAGCCCGATTGAGGTCATCGGCTGAACAGATATCCCCTTCCACCACCACCAGCCGACTGGCAGCCTCGGCTCCTGCCAGCTCCTGCACCCGCCGCAAGCTCTCAGGGGAGCTATTGCTGAAATTATCGAGAACAATGAGGCAATATCCCGCTTCTAGCAGCACCAAACAGGTGTGGCTGCCGATGAAGCCAGCTCCTCCAGTGATTAAGATTGTTTTTGGCTGGGTCAAAATTGATTTAGAAGGACTGAAGGGCAGACCGCAGGAGTTATTCCCTAATCCTGCGAAAGGGCCACCCAATAAGGCACCCATATCCGCCAATGCCAAGACCTAAACAGGATGGAGATCCGGACGCGACGGATTTATGAGCTGAATGGGGAAGGGAATCAAGCCCATTAAATCCACCAAAGCAGCGACTTGAAAATCAACCCCAAGGGACTTGACAATCGACGGAACTGCGATGACCAGTTGACTTCAATCACCAACCGAAATAAAAAATGTCCAAGATGGTCAACTAACAGACGTGATTACCCAACCATCCAGCCACTAACTCACCAGACAGATGCATATCCCGGATAGCTTCATACATCCATGCGGATTCTGCATCGCGCTTGACAGAAGGCCCAAAAGCAAGGCACAGCAAGCCTATATCAATTGTTACCGACCATGAAAGCAGTGCTCTCAAATGGCTCAATAACGGAACGAGCTTACAGCAGGCGTCTTTCCCCAATCCCAATGAGCAGGGGGTTGGACCATATCCATGAATCCAAAATCGATTCGGCTCGGGCTTGCTCTAGCTGATCTGAAGCAACTCCGCTGCACCGCAAGCGTGCTGTCGCCAAGTCTGCCGCCCTTCGCTGGTTCCAGCGGCGCCCCCAGGGCCGCCCCATTAGCCCTTAGCCAGCAACTCCCTAGTCGCCGCACCGGTGCGCTGCCAGCTGTAACCCGCAGCCCGCACCAACCCCCGCCGGCCCAGGTCGGCGCGCAACTGTGGCTGGCTGGCCAGGGCCGCCAAGGCCTCGGCGATGGCACCCGTATCCGTGGGGTTCACGAGCAGGGCGGCGTCCCCCGCCACCTCCCCGGTGCCGGAGCCAACGCTTGTGAGCACGGGGGTGCCACAGGCCATCGCTTCGAGCACCGGCAGGCCGAATCCTTCCCAGAGGCTGGGATAGGCCAGGGCCAGGGCGCCCCGATAGAGATCCGCCAGCTGGCCGTAGGGCACATAGGCCAGGAAGCGGACCCGGCTCTGCAGCCCCAGCGCCTCCACCAACCCCTGCAGCCGGGGGGTTTCGCTGCCATGGGGCTTGCCGGCCAACACCAGGTTGAGGTCTGGGTGATGGGGGGCCACCTGGGCAAAGGCCCGGATCAGGCGCTCCAGGTTCTTGTGGGGATAGGCCTGGCCCAGGTGCAACAGGTAGGGGCCGCTTAAGCCGGCCAGGACTGGGGGGAGCTGGCGGGGAGATCCGGGGCTAGCGGGGCGAAACAGCTGGTCGTCGTAGCCAAGCGGAATCACGCTGATCCGGCTGGCGGCCAGGCCCGCGTGGCGCTCGATTTCGGATGCCGTGAACTGGGAATTGGTGATCACCCGCTGGCAGCTGCGCAGCAGCGGCGGCACCCAAGCGCGGAAATAGAGCGACTGCATGGAGCGCTCCGGATGGCTGATCGGCCGCAGGTCATGCACCATCACCACCTGGGGGATGCTCTGGCGGCCCAGATAGCCCTCCGGCGCCGGCGTGAAGATCAACGACGCCCCCGCCTGGCGGGCCCGCTCCGGCAGGCGCGCCTGGCTCCAGGCCAAGCGCTTCAGGCGCTCCTTGGCCCCGCCTTCGCCGCCGCCGGGGATGAGGGTGTGCTCCAGGCTCTGCAGGGCCGGCAACACCCCATTGGCATAAACGCCGATGCCCGTGGGCTGGCGCAGCACCGGCCGGTAGTTGAGCAGCAGCATCGATCAGGGCAGAACCGGGCTCAGCGCTCCCGATCGGAGCGAATCATCGCCTCTGGCGTCTCAGGCCAGGGCAAGGGTGGACGCTGGCTCCAGAAGGCAGCAATCCGGATTAGGGCGAGGCGACGCCTCCAGCTCCTACGGGTTGGCAGATCGGTAGGCAACACAGGTCCCGTCAATGGGCAGTGCCTTGATGCTGACGGCAGACGGAGCTTCACGCCAAGCCAATCAGCTTCCTCCGCCCGTACTTGGCCCAGTTGAGGGCCCAGCAGGCGGCGCTGGGGGCCAGGCCCAGGTGGCGGCGTTGGGCGCGGAAGGTTTCGGCGAACACCTGGCCAATGCGGGTGTGGCTGACGCCCGCTTGCACCACCTTCAAAATCGAATCGCTGCTGTGGACGCTGCGCAGCTCCTGGGGCAGGCGCAGGAACCACTCGTAGTCGGCGCAGATGCGGAAGCTGGCATCGAACGGGCCCACCTGGGCGACCAGCTCGCGGCGAATCAACATGCCCGGATGGGCGATCGTCATCGATTGGCGGTTGCGCTTCCAGTTCCAGGGCGCCCCTAAGTGGCGCAGGAAGCGGCCATTGGCGGCGTAATAGGCGTTGCGGGCGGTGATCAGGTCGGCTCCGCTGGCCGTGAGCGTGGCGATCGCCGCCAGGCTGGTGGGAGCCAGGAAGATGTCATCGGCGCCGATGAAGGTCAGGTAGCGGCCGGCTGCCAGGCCCAGGCCCCGGTTCCAGGCGTCGTAGATGCCCAGGTCTGGCTGGCTGCTCCAGAGGATCCGCTGCTCGGGGAAGGCTTGCTGGTGGCGCTGCACCAGCTCGGTGGTGCCATCGCTGGAGGCGTTATCGAGCAGCAGCAGTTCCCAGTCCGGGTAGGTCTGCTCGGCGAGGCTGGCCAGGAACTCGGCCAGTTGGGCGGCGCAGTTCCAGGTGGCAACCAGGATCGAGAGGGTGGGGGCGCTACGGCTCATGGGGCCAGTGTGCTGGAACGGGGCTGGGGAAGATAAGGAGCGACGACGAATCGGGGAGAGCCCAGCCCCGACAACCTTCAGGCCCCATAGCCTGGGTTCTATGGCACCCCAAGACATTCGCTGGCTGCAGCGGCTTGACAACTACCGGCGGGCCCTAGCGGCCCTTCAACGGGCTGTGGCCACCGCCAAGGGACGGGATCTGAGTGAATTGGAGGAGCAGGGGCTAATCCAAGCCTTTGAGTTCACCCATGAGCTGAGTTGGCAACTGCTCAAGGACGTGCTGGTGGACCAGGGCGTCACAGGCATCAGCGGCTCCCGCGATGCGGTGCGAGAAAGCGTGCGCTTGGAGTTACTGCCCCAGGGGGATGAACTCGGCTGGATGGCGATGATCCGCAGCCGCAACCTCACCAGCCACACCTACAACCCGGCCATCGCCCGCGAGATCGCCCTGCTGATCGTGGAGCAGTACGCCCCGGCCTTGGAGCGATTGCTGGCGGCCCTAGAGCCCCGCGCCGCGGCCCGCCTGGCAGACGGTCTCGACTGCCAGGCACCAGGGCCAGAAGCTTCAAGCGATCCGGCTCCGGGGGCAGGGTGAGCGGGCCCCCCACCGGCGAAACCTGCTACGGGCTGCCGGCTGGTGCCCTGGACCAGATCCTCGGCCTGTTGCAAAGCGACCCCGCCGTGGAGGCGGTGCTGCTGTATGGCTCCCGGGCCCTAGGGCGCCAGAGGCCGGGCTCCGACATCGATCTCTGCCTGGTGGCGCCAACCCTGGGGCTGGGAGAACTGCTCCAGCTCCATGCCCGCCTCGACGACCTGCTCCTGCCCTGGCCGATCGATTTGCAGCTCCATCACCAGATCAACCATGCCCCCCTGCTGGAGCACATCGATCGGGTTGGGATCAGGCTAGGAGCTGAACCACAGCCGCCAGATCCGCCAGGGTCAGCAGCTGCTCCCCGGCCCCGGCGTCACCCTCGGGATCCGGCTCAGAGCGCAGGGGCTTAAGCCGCACCACCCCGTCGGCCAGTTCGCCGTCGCCGAGCACGGCGGCCCAGGCGGCTCCAGAGCGGTCGGCCCGTTTGAACTGCTTACCGAAGGCCGAGCCACTGGCATCGAGTTCCACCGCCAATCCCCGCTGGCGCAGGCCCCGGGCCAGCACCAGGGCCGCCGCCTCAGCCGCTTCGCCCCGGTTCACCACGTAGAGGTCGGGCGGTTGGGCAGCGTTGCTTGCGCCATCGATCTGGCCCAGCAGCAACACCAGCCGCTCCATCCCCAGGGCCCAGCCGATCGCTGGGGTCTCCGGCCCGCCCAGTTGGCCCACCAGGCCGTCGTAGCGGCCACCGCCGCAGACCGTGGCCTGGGCCCCCAGCTGGGTGGAGGTGATTTCAAAGGCGGTGTGGCTGTAGTAGTCGAGGCCGCGCACCAGGCGGGGATTGAGTTGGAAGGGGATCTCCAGGGACTGGAGGCCGGCCTGCACCTGCTCAAAGCGGTGGCGGCTTTCCGGGGCCAGGGCGTCCGCCAGGGTGGGGGCGCCGGCGAGCAGGGCCTGGGTATCCGGGTTCTTGCTGTCGAGGATGCGCAGGGGGTTGGTCACCAGCCGCGCCTGGGAATCGGCATCGAGCTGGTGGGATCGGGCCTCCAGCCAGCCCACCAGGGCCTGGCGGTAGCGGGCGCGGTCATCGCTGCTGCCGAGGGAATTGAGCTCCAGGGCCAGGCCGCCCACGCCTAAATCGGCGAGCAGGTCCCAGGCGATGGCAATCGCTTCCACGTCACTGCGGGGATCGGCAAAGCCGAGCAGTTCCAGGCCGATCTGGTGGAACTGGCGCTGGCGCCCCGCCTGGGGGCGCTCGTAACGGAACATCGGGCCGCCGTACCAAAGCCGTTGGGGCCCCTGGCTGAGCAGGCCGTGCTGGATGGCGGAGCGCACCACCGAGGCCGTGCCTTCTGGCCGCAGGGTGCAGCTGCGATCGCCCCGATCGATGAAGGTGTACATCTCTTTCCCCACCACATCGGTGGCCTCACCGATGCCGCGGGCGAACAGCTCGGTGGCCTCGAGCAGGGGCGTGCGGATCTCATCCACCTGGGCGCGGCGGAAGTGCTCCCGGGCCGTGGCCTCCACCCGCTGCCACAGGGGCGTGTGGGCCGGCAGCAGATCCACCAGACCCCGCAGGCTCTGCAGTTTCTCCACGGGACGCTCAGCCGGCACTGGCGCCAGTTTGCGGGATCACGGCGGGGGCTCGACCAGGCGCCGCTGGGTGAGGGCGCCATCCAGCAACACCGCCAGCTGCTGGCTTGGTTTGCCCGCTTCCAGTTCGCCAATGCAGCGGACGCCGACCCCAGCTCGCTTGCTGGCTCAAGCTGGCACCAAGCCAACCCCCTGGCTAAGCCCTTGACCATGCCCCCTAAGCACCACCTGGTTCTGGCTGGCGGCGGCCACAGCCATGCCCTGCTGCTGCGGATGTGGGCGATGCAGCCCGGGCGCCGGCCGGCCGGCAGCCTGATCAGCCTGGTGAGTCGCCACAGCTCAGCGCTCTATTCGGGCATGGTGCCGGGCCTCGTGGCAGGCCTCTATCAACCCGGCGAGTGCGCCATCGACCTGCGCCGGCTCTGCGCCCGGGCGGGGGTGGCGTTCGTACTGGCCGAGATCAGCGGCCTCGACCTGGAGCGCCAAGAGCTGCTGCAGGACGGGCGGCCGGGGCTGCGGTTCGACCGCCTCAGCCTCGATCTGGGCGCCGTGACGGCCAGCGATCCCGGCGGCGGCCGGCCCGTCAAACCGCTGGAGCCCTTTTTGGCCTGGCTAGGCAGCAGGCCCCCAGGCGCCCCGATCCGCATCCGCGGCGGCGGCCAGGCGGCCGTTGAACTGGCGCTAGCCCTAGCTGCCCGGGGCTATCGGCCGGAGCTGCTCCTGCGCGGCGAGAGCCCCAGCCTCGGCTCCAAAGCCGCCAACCGGGCGGGGGAGCGCCTGCTGGCGGCGGCCGCGATCCCACTGCGGCGCCAGGTGCCCAGCGACGCCCCCGCCGATCTGGCCTGCACGGGCAGCCGGGCACCGGCCTGGCTAGCGGCCAGCGGCCTGCCCGTCGACGTCGCCAGCGGACGGGTGTTGACCGAGCCCAACCTGCAGGTGCTGGGCCATCCGGGCCTGTTTGCCTCCGGCGACTGCGGCCTGATCGCCAGCGATCCCCGCCCCGCCGCCGGGGTTTGGGCCGTGCGGGCCGCCCCAACCCTGGCCGCCAACCTGCAACGCAGCCTCGAGCAGCCCGAGCGCCCCCTGCGCCCCTGGCGCCCCCAGGCCCGGGCCCTGCAGCTGCTGGGCGATGGAGGCGCCAGGGGCGGCCAACCCCAGGCCCTTGCCCTCTGGGGCCCCCTGGTCATGGGACCCAGCCCCTGGCTCTGGCGCTGGAAAGGGCGAATAGACCGGGGATTCATGCAGCGCTTTGACGCCCTGCCCCCCATGGCTGCCGGGGCCGCGTCGGAACCCATGGCCTGCCGAGGCTGCGCCGCCAAACTCGCCGCCAGCCCCCTGGCCAGCGCCCTGGCCCGCCTAAGCGGAAGTCCAGCCAGCCCCCCCCAACCCGAAGACGCCGCCCTGGTGGCCACAACGGCCGCCGGGGAGCTGCTGCTGCAGAGCGTCGATGGCTTCCCGGCCCTGGTGGACGACCCCTGGCTCAACGCCCGACTCACCACCCTCCACGCCTGCAGCGACCTCTGGGCCTGTGGCGCCCGGGTGACCAGCATCCAGGCCCTGGTGACCGTGCCGGAAGCCGGGCCCCAGCTGCAGGAGGACCTGCTTCTCCAGAGCCTGGCGGGGGTGCGCTCCGTGCTCGATCCGCTGGGGGCGAGCCTGATCGGCGGCCACACCCTGGAGAGCCGCGATGGGGCCGGCCTGGCCCTGGCCCTCACGGTGAATGGCACGGTGGCGCCCCAACACTTTTGGCCGAAGGGCCCGCTCCAGAGCGGCGACCTGTTGCTGCTCAGCCGACCGATCGGCACGGGCGTGCTGTTTGCCGCCGCCATGGCAGGGGCGGCCGAGGCCCCCTGGCTCGATGGCGCCCTGGCGCTGATGCAGCAAAGCCAGGCCGAGCTGGTGGCGCTGCTCCAGGCCCACGGCTGCCGCGCCTGCACCGACATCACCGGCTTTGGCCTACTGGGCCACCTGGGCGAGATGGTGGCAGCGGCGGGCCCGGGGATCGCCAGCGCCGGCGTGGAGCTGGACGGCTCAGCGATCCCAGCGCTGGCCGGGTGCCTGGAGCTGTTGGAGCAAGGTCACGCCAGCAGCCTGGCTCCCTCCAATGCAGCCGCCTTCGCCCTCCTGGACGGGCCGATCCAGCTGAAGGCCCAGCTCAGCGCCGCCCAACTGGGCCTATTGATTGATCCCCAGACCTGTGGACCCCTGCTGGCTGCGCTGCCCGCCGAGCAGGCCCCGGCCGCCTTAGCGACGATGCGCGCCGCGGGCTTTGCCCAGGCCACCGTCATCGGGCGGGTCTTCGGAACTCCGTCCTAAGCAAGGGCGGCTGGCGCAGCTTTTGGAGCAGCAGGACCCCTCGCAGGTCAGAGCCGCTCCTGATCAAGCCGTTCGGCCCGCAGGGCCCGCAGGCGCTCGCCGAGCTCCGGTCCGGGACGCTGGCCGGCCGCGATCAGATCGGCGGCGGCCAGGGGTGCCTTGAGCTGGCGCCAACTCAGCCACCAGCGCAGCAAAGGGCGGCGGGAGCCCACGCCTGATGCAATCGCCAGGGCCACCGCCTCGGCGCTGAGGCCATGGCCCTCCAGCAGGGCGCACCAGCGGGACACGCTCCAGGCGTCCGTGGGCCCGGCCGCCTCCAGCCGCTGGCGCAATTCCGCCAGCTGGGCCAGGAGCCGGTGCTGGCGGTGGGGCAATTGCAAACGCTCGGCCAGGGCCAGGGGCTGGGAGGCGCCGGCCACGAGGGCCACCAGGGGCGGCAGGCCCAAGCGCTGGGCCCAGGCGATGCGGCGGCGCCAGTGGTGGTCGGCCTGGAGGGCGGGATCGAGCAACAACAGGGCGCCCCAGTTCTGCAGCAGGGCCAGGGCCTGGCGCCAGGGTTCGCGCTCGAGCAGCAACTCCAGCTCCATGCGCAGGCGCGTGCCCAGGGCGGGCGGGGCGAGGTCGGGCGGGTCCCCGTGGCGCCAGCGCCAGGGCCAGGCAGCCAGGGTGGCGCTCACCTGCTCCAGGCTGGCGGGATCGAGGCTGAAGCCCAACCGGGCGCCGTAGCGGGCCCCCCGCACCAGCCGGGTCGGGTCATCGGCGACGCTGCATCCATGCAGGAAGCGCAGGCGGCGGCTCTCCAGGTCGGCCAGGCCGCCATGGGGATCGAGCAGCTGGCCGCTGCTGCCCTCGAGCACCAGGGCCATGGCATTGACGCTGAAATCGCGGCGGGCCAGGTCGTCCTCCAGGACGCCGGGGCGAACAACGGGGTTTTCGCCCGGTGCGGGGTAGGTCTCGCAGCGGGCCGTGGCTAGATCGAGCAGCACGCCATGGAGCTCCAGCTCCACCGTGCCGTAGGCGTGATGGAAGTGGCAGTAGCCCAGGGCCGCGGGATCTTGGGCCTGCAGGGCCAGGGCTAGTCGGTGGGCGGCGGGGGGGGCGGAGTCTCCCGGAACCGGGCCATCCCCAGCGGAGTCTGCGGCCTGCTGGCCCAGCTCAGGCGCCCCATCGGACACGACCAGATCGAGGTCCAGCAGGCCGCGCCAGGGGTCCCGGTGGACGCGATGCAGCAGCAGGTCGCGCACGGCGCCGCCGACGAGGGCTAGTCGCTGGGAACGTCCCTGGCCCTGGTCGGCGGCCTGGGTGAGGGCCTGGAGCAGCTGGGGCGGAACTCCGGGAATCTCCATGACCTGGATCCGCCCCTGGCTCAAATCGCCTCAATCGGCGCCAGGCGCGGATCGAGGATCTTCGGGCCCATGCCCTCAAATTTCACCGCCAGGGAGATCTTCTCGCCACTGCCAAACAGATGGGTCACCTGGCCTTCGCCGAAGGCGCTATGGCGCAGGCGATCGCCCACGGCCCAGGTTCTTGCTGGCGCCCGGCGGCGCACGGCATTGGCTGGCGCTCCGCCAGTACCACCGGCGGCCGTGCGCTGCACGTCGTCGCGATCGACGCGGGTGAGGCGATCGAGCCGGTTTTCGCGGCGGATGGCGGCGCCACCGCTGCGGGGGATGTCGCCCTGCACCAGCTCTTCCGGCAGTTCCGCCAGGAACACCGAGGGTACGGCCGGTTCGCGCATGCCGCCCCAGAGGCGGCGCTCACTGGCGTGGGAGAGGAACAGGCGTTCCTTGGCCCGGGTGATGCCCACGTAGCAAAGGCGGCGCTCCTCCTCCAGGGCGGCGGGGTCCTCGAGGGAGCGGTAGCTGGGGAACAGGCCCTGCTCCAGCCCCACCAGGTACACCACCGGAAATTCCAGGCCCTTACTGGCATGGAGGGTCATCAGGGTCACCCGGTTTTGTTCGGTGTCCTTGCTATCGGCATCGCTGGCTAGGGCGGCGCCGGAGAGGAAATCTTCGAGGGAGCCCTCTTCGTTTTCTTCCTGGTATTGCAGGGCCGCATTCACCAGTTCGTTGAGGTTGCGGCGGCGATCTTCGGCCTCATCGGTGCCTTCGGCGATCAGTTCGGCCACGTAGCCGCTCTGCTCCATCACCCGTTGCACCAATTCCGACGGGGCCACCTCCTGGCTACGCCGTTGCAGATCCTGGATCAATTCACTGAACTGCAGCAGGCCCCGGGCCGAGCGGCCCCCCAGGGAACGCACCGCTTCGGCATCATTCACCACTTCCCAGAGGGGGATGCCCAGCTGGTTGGAGGCATCGGTGAGCCGCTCAATTGTGGTTTTGCCGATACCGCGCTTGGGGGTGTTCAGCACCCGCAGCAAGCTCACGGTGTCGGACGGATTCACCAGCAACTTGAGATAGGCGAGCACATCTTTGATTTCGCGCCGGTCGTAGAAACGCAGGCCGCCCACCACGATGTAGGGAATGCCCCAGCGCACTAGCGATTCCTCCATCGCCCGGCTCTGGGCGTTGGTGCGATAGAGCACGGCCATGTCGCCCCAGCGCAGGTCCGGGTGGGCCGCATCGAGCATACGCATGCGATGCACCACGGCTTCGGCCTCGGCGATTTCATCGTCGCAGCGGGTGATCGTGATCCGTTCGCCTTCGCCGCGGGTGGGGCGCAGCACCTTATCGATGCGCTCGGAGTTATTGGCAATCAGGGCATTGGCGGCTTCGAGGATCGTGGCGGTGGAGCGGTAGTTCTCCTCCAGTTTCACCATCGTGGCGGTGGCGTCGTCGGCGGCGCCATCGCCGAAATCATCCTGGAAACCCATCAGGATCGTGAAATCGGCGGCCCGGAAGCTGTAGATGCTCTGGTCGGCATCGCCCACCACAAACACCGAGCGGCCCTGCCACTCATCAAAGGTGTCGGGGTCCTTGCCGTCGGTCACCAGCAGCTTGATTAGGTCGTACTGGGTGCGGTTGGTGTCCTGGTATTCGTCCACCAGTACATGGCGAAAACGCCGGTGCCAGTAATGGCGCACCTGCTCATTTTGGCGCAGCAACTGCACCGGCAACAGCAGCAGATCGTCGAAATCGAGGGCGTTATTGGCCGCCAGGGCGCGGCGGTAGCGGCGGTAGGTTTCGGCCGCCAGCTTGCCCCGCTGGCCCTGTTGGTCGGCCTCCAACTGCTCGGGCAGCCAGCCCTGGTTTTTGGCATTGCTGATCGCCCAGCGCATCTTCTTGGGCTCGAAGCGTTTGGGATCGAGCTGCAATTCCTGGGTGACGATCTCCTTCACCAGGGTCTGGGCGTCCCCCTCGTCATAGATCGAAAACTGGCGGGTCCAGCTCAGCCCTTCCGGATCCTTGAGCTTGTCGATATCGAAGCGCAGCAGCCGGGCAAACAGGGCGTGGAAGGTGCCGATCCAGAGGTCCTTGATCACCTCCCGGTAGATGCGGCTGCGCAGCTGGCGCTGGTCCTGGGGGCCCAGGGTGCTCCAGGGCTGGCCGAACTGGCTCTGGGCGAGTTTTTGGGCCAGGAGCAATTCCAGCCGCTCCTTCATTTCCCGGGCAGCCTTGTTGGTGAAGGTCACCGCCAGGATCTCGGCCGGATCGACGCCGTGGTGGCCGATCAGGTGGGCGATGCGGTGGGTGAGGGCGCGGGTCTTGCCGCTGCCGGCCCCCGCCACCACCAGCAGGGGGCCGTTGTGGTGGTCCACCGCCTTGCGCTGGGCGTCGTTGAGGCCGGCCAGAAAGCTCATGGATCCGGTCTAACCGCCGAGGCGGCCCTCCAGGCTGGCGAGCTCGCGAAAGCTGGCAGAGCGTTCCTGCAGCTCCGTAAAGCTGCCGTAGGCCTTCACCTGGCCCTGGTCGAACTCATAGATGCGATCGCAGCGGCGCACGGTGCTGAGCCGATGGGCAATCACCAAGGTGGTGCAGCGCCGCCCCACCACCTCCAGGGCCTCGATCACCTCCGATTCGGTGCGGTTATCGAGGGCACTGGTGGCCTCATCGAGCACAAGGAATTTGGCCTGGCGGTAGAAGGCCCGAGCCAGGGCCAGGCGCTGGCGTTGGCCGCCGGAGAGCCGCAGGCCGTTCTCGCCCACCTGGGTGTAGAGCCCGTAGGGCATCTCGGCCACAAAATCCTGCAACTGGGCGCCCTCTAAGGCTTCCCAGACCCGGTCCTGGTCGGCCTGGTCGGCGGAAAGGCCAAAGGCCACGTTTTCGAGCACGCTGGCGTTGAGCAGGTTGATCGCCTGGGGCACCTGGGCGCAGTTGGCCTGCCAGGCGGGCAGGTCGAGGCCCTCCACGGGGATGCCATCGAGTTCGAGCTGGCCCCGGGCGGGCTGCAACAGGCCCAAAAGGATGTTGGCGGCCGTGCTTTTGCCGCTGCCCGTGGTGCCCACCAGGGCCACCCGCGATCCGAGTGGAATCGTGAGGTTCACCCCCTTGAGCACCCAGTCGTCACTGCTGGGATAGCGGTACCAAGCGTTTTGGAGGCGAATCGTGTGGCGGGGGAACACCCCAGCGGGAGAAGGCACCCCTGCCGTGGCCAGGGTCGGACGGTCACTGGGCAGGTTGAGTAGTTCGAGGGCGCCACTGACGAGGGGCAAGCCCCCCCGCAGCTGGGTCAGGGAGCGGAAGGCATCCTGCAGGGGCGGCGTCAGGCGCAGGGCCGCCACGGCAATCGTGGCCAGAAAGGGCAAAATCTCTTTCACCTTGCTGGGATCGCCGCTGAGCAGGGCCGGCACAGCGCCAACCGCAAAGATCATCGTGATGCCAAAGGGCTCAATCAGGCCCCTAGGCAGATCAGGAAGCCATTCGGTAGACCAGCTGTAAAGCTTGGCCTCTTCTCCTGACGAGACAAACATCTGCCGAAAAAAGCCTTCTGAGCCAGTCAGCTGGATATCGCGAATCGAGCCGAGAGTCTCCAATAAAATATTAGTGGATTCGGCATCCAGACGCATTTTCTGCCGATAGGCATGCCGCAAATAAGGAGTGATCGAAACCGAGATCAGCCAATAAGCCGCCACCAGGCTCACCACCAACACCACCGACAGCCAACGACCGACAAACAGGATGCCGATCGACAGCAACACGATCGAAACAGAAGCACTCAGCATCTGCAGGGTTGGCGTCACCACATTGGAGGCAACCCGACTGAGATTGGCCAGCAGCTGGGAGCTGAGATCAGCGGTACTTTTGCCCAAGTGATATTCATAATCCTGCTGCAAAACCCTGGCATGCACGAGGTTGGAGAGGTCCCGCCAGATCTGGGCCGAAAGCCGTTGCTGAAAAAAGCGCAGGGATAGCTTGGAGAGGGAGGCCAACCAGGCCAGCACAATAAAAATTAGAATCAACCACAGGCTCTGATCCAGCAGATTGCCGCCAAACACCCAAACGCCGCTGAGGCGATCCTCCAGCCCCGAGCCCACCAAGGCGCCGGTCAGGCGAGCCACCACGGCCACCGACAGCAGGTCGATCACCCCGGGAACGACCGAAAAAGGCACCAACAGCAGTAGGGCCCGCCGCCTCTGCCTAGGCAAGTAATCCAGGATCTGACGCAGCTGGTGAACGGTTTCGCTGCGCAGGAACGGCATGGAGGGGGGCCTGGTCTGGAGCCAATGGGTTCAAGCTATGTCTCTGCCTTGGGTCCCTGCCCGCCCAGGCGGCCAGCCAGAGAACCGATTGGCCGCCAAGCTCCCTGGGCGGCGAGCAAAAAGGCGCTTGAGCTTCCCCAGCCGCTCCAACCTCTGGCGCCAGCGCTGCCGCCACACCGGCTCGCTCGCCAGGGGCCGGCAGCCCTGCTCCAACCGGTCCCAGTGGCGATCGATGGCGGCCAGGGCCCCGCGCCAGCGCTCCATCAGGGCCTCCTCGCTGCCGCTGGCGAGCAAACCAGCCAGGGCTTCGGGGGCCGGCACCCAGGCCGCCGGCTCCGCCGCGGCAGCCGTGATCGCCTCCAGGTCCGCCTCGAGGGTGCCGGCGCCGATCTGGTGGCCGAACCGGCCCGGATCGAGGGTGTCGGCCAGGGCGTGGTTGAGGCTGCTGAACAGCACACAACCGCAGGCGAGGGCCTCCAAGGGCGGCAGGCCGAAGCCCTCGGACACGCCGCGGCCGCGCCAGTAGTCGGCGGAGTCGTAGAGCACCACCGCGGCGCTGTTGAAAAGGTCCACCAGGTCGTCGACCCAGCCGTCCTGGACCACCACCTGCAGCCCCCGGGCCCGGAGGGCCGGCACCAGGGTCTCGAGCACATAGGCACTGCTCTTGCGCCGCTGCACCAGCACATCGATCGGCCGGCGGCGGGCCCGAGCCCGATCACCCCGCTCCAGCCACTGGGGCTCGAGGGCATTGGGCACCAGAAACAGGGGACTTCGGGGGCTGCGATCGCCCCAGTAGCCGAGGGTGTTGCGGCTCACCGCCAACACCGGCGTAGCCGGCGGCAGATCAAAGCCATAGCCACTGCTGTGGGCGTGATAGGCCACGGGCCGGCCGGCCAGCTGGCGCAGCAACTTCGGCACATCAAAGCCCCAGCTCACGATCCAAAGGGCCTGCCCCGGCGCCGCCTCGCTATTCAGCAGGTCTGCCATAAAGGGCAAATCGGCCTGCCTCTGGCGGTAGGTCACCACCTGGGTGGGCCGCAGGGCCGCCGTGAGCCGGGCCGTCTGCAGTTCCACCTGCAGGCCGCCGCAACGGAAACGACCGGTGGTGCCGGGCACCAGAAAGCGCAGGGGTCGCAAAGGCGTCAGGCGAGCCGTTGGCCCACTCTGGCCCAGCTGGGTGCCAGGACTCAGGCGGCGACGGCCTCGGTGCTGCCGGCGCGCTGGCGGCGGGTGAGGAAGCCGAAGAGCACCTTGCCAATGGCGGCCACCAGGTTGCCTTCCAGCTCCTGGAACATGGTCATGTTCAGGTGGAAGGCCTGGTTGGCCTCCTCCACGATGCGATCGGCCGTGGCCTGGTCGATCGGCAGGGCGTCGAGGGCCTGGCGGTAGCCGACCTTGAACCCCTTTTCATCGGGGATCGCGTCGAATTCGTAGAAGCGCAGGCCGTCGTGGTCGCCCAGGTTCATGGCCTTCTGGGCAATGTTCTTGAGGATCTGGCCGCCGGAGAGGTCGCCGATGTAGCGGGTGTAGTGGTGGCCCACCAGCAGCTCGGGGGCCTCGCTGGCCACCTGGTGGATGCGATCGATATAGATCTGGGCGCCCGGGGTGGGTTGCACCTGGTTGCGCCAATCGGCTCCGAAGTAGAAGGCCATGTCCTCTTCCAGGACGGCGCGGCGGTTGAGCTGGTCGTAGGCGATTGGACCGACGACGGGATGGTCCTTGAGCTTGCCGATCTCCTCCTCCATGGCGGTGTAGAGGAAATAGAGGTTGGCCACCAAGCGGCGATAACTCAGCTTGTCCACAACTCCCTTGAGGAAGCAGCTGACGAAACCGGTGTTTTCGGCCATGGTGTGGGCCTTTTTGGTCCCTTCACGCAATTGGGCGGCAAGCGCGACAGACATCGATCCGGAAAGCTGCTCGGTCAGGAGAATTAAGGTAGGCGGGGCTTTCCCGGGCCGGCTGGCAAGGTTGCGAAGGGTTACGGGAGCCGGGAACGGAACGGCTTGGGCTAGCCCGCCAGCGAGCTCAGGCGGCCTGGCAGCCAGGTGCGGCGCCGGCGCCACCATCGAAGAGATCAAACAGCTCCCGGCAGAAGGCCTGCAGTTTTTCGGTGACCTCCGGCTGGGGCAGGTGGCTGCCGCTGGGGGTCCAATCGCCCACGGTGGCCAGGCGCCAACGCTCGGATTCATAGGTGAGGCCGCGCACCAGCACACCCAGCAAGCGGGGCCGGGCCCCCACCAGTCCCAGGCCTGGGGCTGCGGGCCTGGGACTGGTGGGCCCATCGAGCCGCAGTTGCACCAGCACGGAGCGGCACTGGGTGCGGGGACTCCAGCCCGGGAAGTGAAAGGAGAGATCCAGCGACTCGGCTTCGGCGTAGGCGCGGGTGAGCGGGTCATCCCGCCAGGGGGTGAGGTTGGCCCTGGCTGCGGGGAAATGGCCACGGAAGAGGGTCAGGGCCGAGGCCAGGCCCTGGGCCAATTCCACAGAACGGACCTGCTCCGCCGCATTCATGCCGTTTCCCCTGAGCAGAAAAGACGTTGGGCCGAAACCTAGGCTCCCCGCACGATCATTGCCGCCGCCGATGGCCAGCTCCACACCCGCGACCACACCGACCTCCACGCCTACGTCCACACCGGTGTCCTACGAGAAGCTCGTCGCCCCGAGCCAGGGCAGCGCGATCCGCTTTGAGGCCGGCCAGCCGATCGTGCCCAACGACCCGATCATTCCCTTCATCCGCGGCGATGGCACCGGCGTTGACATCTGGCCCGCCACCCAGCTGGTGCTCGATGCGGCCGTGGCCAAGGCCTATGGCGGCGAGCGCAAGATTGAGTGGTTCAAGGTGTACGCCGGCGATGAGGCCTGCGACCTCTACGGCACCTACCAGTACCTGCCCCAGGACACCCTGACCGCGATCGAGACCTATGGCGTGGCCATTAAGGGCCCGCTCACCACGCCGATCGGCGGCGGCATCCGCTCCCTCAACGTGGCCCTGCGCCAGATCTTTGACCTCTATTGCTGCGTGCGTCCCTGCCGCTACTACGCAGGCACCCCTAGCCCCCACAAGCGGCCCCAGGATCTCGATGTGATCGTGTATCGGGAAAACACCGAAGACATCTACATGGGGATCGAGTGGGACGCCAACGATCCGGTGGGCATCGAACTGATCCGCCACCTCAACGACACGGTGATCCCCGCCAACGGCAAACTCGGCAACCGCCAAATCCCGGCCGGATCGGGCATCGGCATCAAGCCCGTGAGCAAGCACGGCAGCCAGCGCCACATCCGTAAAGCCATCCAGCACGCCCTCAAGCTCGAAGGCGATAAGCGCCACGTCACCCTGGTGCACAAGGGCAACATCATGAAATTCACCGAGGGCGCCTTCCGCGACTGGGGCTACGAGCTCGCCACCTCCGAATTCCGCGACGTGTGCATCACCGAGCGGGAAAGCTGGATCCTCGGCAATTTGGAAAGCGATCCGGGCCTGAGCATCGAGGCCAACGCCCGCCTGATCGAACCCGGCTACGACGCCCTCACCCCCGAAAAGAAAGAGGCGATCAACGCCGAAGTGCAGGGGGTGCTCGATGCGATCGGCTCCAGCCATGGCGCCGGCCAATGGAAATCGATGGTGCTGGTGGATGACCGCATCGCCGACAGCATTTTCCAGCAGATTCAGACCCGGCCCCAGGAGTATTCGGTGCTCGCCACCCTCAACCTCAACGGCGACTACGTGAGCGATGCCGCGGCCGCCGTGGTGGGCGGCCTGGGCATGGCGCCTGGCGCCAACATCGGCGATCGGGCGGCGATCTTTGAGGCCACCCACGGCACCGCCCCCAAGCACGCCGGCCTCGATCGCATCAACCCGGGCTCGGTGATTCTCTCCGGCGTGATGATGCTGGAGTTCATGGGCTGGCAGGAGGCTGCCGACCTGATCACCGCCGGCCTCAGCGCCGCCATCGCCAATAAAGAAGTGACCTATGACCTGGCGCGGCTGATGGAGCCCAAGGTGGACTCGGTGAGCTGCTCGGGCTTCGCGCAGGCCGTGGTGCGCCATTTCGGTGGCTGACCAACCCCTTGGCGAACCCATGCCAGGCTTCCCAGCAGGGGATTGGGCAGCACCAAGGCTGGAGTGCGACCTTTCCTAGGCTTTGTTTTTACCGCTAAACACGATGGCCACGCTGGAGCAAACCCAAGCGGTGCTCAACCGCAACGGGGCCGCCTTCGCCTCGGGCAATCTCGATGCCATCTTGGCCAACTACGCCGAGAACGCCGTGATGGTGCGCCCGGGCCGCACCTACCGGGGTCATGCCGAACTGCGCGAAATGTTCACCGCCGTGCTGGCCAATCTCGGCGACCTCAACTCTTCGATCACCTCCCTGAGCGTTGCCGAGGGGATCGGACTGATGACCTGGACCGCCACCAGCGCCAGCGGCCGGGTGCTGCAGGGCGTGGACACCTTCGTGGTGGATGGCGATCGGATCGTGGCCCAGACCTACTGCGGGGGGCTTTGAGGCCATGGCCACCATCAATGCCTGGGGCAACCGCGGCAGCGGATCTCCCCTGAGTCGTGTGGAGCTCACCATCACGCCCCCGGGGCCCGACGAGCTGCTGCTCGAGGTGCTCTATTGCGGCCTCTGCCATAGCGATCTCGGCCACCTCGACGAAACGCTGGCCGCCAAGACTCCGCCGGTGGTGGCGGGCCATGAGGTGGTCGGCCGGGTGGTGGATGTGGGCAGCGAGGTGGATCCGGCGCGCATGGGCCAGATCTGCGGTCTCGGCTTCATCGCCGGCACCTGCCGCCACTGCTCCTATTGCCTGAGCGGGCGCCAGACCCTCTGCGCCAGCTTCGAGAGCACAATCATCGGCCGCCCCGGGGGCTTTGCCAGCCACGTCAAGGCCCATCAGGACTGGGTGATCGAACTGCCCAAGGGCCTCGATCCCGCCAGCGCCGGCCCGTTGCTCTGCGCGGGGGTGACGGTGTTCGAACCCCTGTTCAGCGCCGGCATCTCCCCCACCTCCCATGTCGCCGTGATCGGCGTCGGTGGCCTCGGCCATCTGGCCCTGCAGCTGGCCCGCGCCTGGGGCTGCGAAGTGACCGGCATCACCACCTCCCGCAGCAAGACCCAGGAGATCCTCGATCTCGGCGCCCATCACGTTCAACTGCTGGGGGAGCTGGACCAGCAGCGGGGGGCCTACGACCTGATCATCAACACCAGCAACCACTCCCTCGACTGGGATGCGGTGATCGGCAGCCTGGCTCCCGGGGGCAGCCTGCACCAGCTGGGGCTCTGCGCCACCCCGATCCCGCTGCGGGTGTTTCCGTTCGTCAAGGGCAACCTCAGCTTCCGGTCGTCGTTGACCTCCACTCCCGCCAACACGGCGCTGCTGCTGGCCTTCTGCGCCCGCCACGGCATCAGTCCCCTGGTGGAAGTGCTGCCGATGGCCGAGATCAACACGGCGGTGGAGCGGTTGCGGCAGGGGGACGTTCGCTACCGCTTCGTGCTGCAGGGTCCGGCCTAGGGCTTGGCGTCGCGGTAATCGGGGTGGGTGGGTGGCATCACCTTGTAGATCCAGGTGTGGGTCACCACCCCGCCGCGGGCGTTGTAGATCACCACTTCAGCGGCCGCCACCTTGCCCTCGGCGTTGAACACCAGCATCTCGCCCCAGGATTCCGTGAGGCCCTCGCCTAGGTCCCGGCCGGCGGCGCGCAACACCTTGTAGTGGAGCCCCCGGGGCCATAGGGCCAGCATGCGCTCCACAAAGGGCGCCGCCTCGCTCACATCCACCTCCGGTTCGCCGGGATGCACCGACCGCAGATCGGCCGCGAACACCGCCCTCAGGGCCTCGCCATCGCGGCGATTGAAGGCGTGTATGTACGCATGAAAGAGCTCCAGGGCATCCATCAGCAGCGATTCAGGTCGCCGGATGTTAAGTGGCCCGGCAGACTCAATCGATGGTGTCTTCGAACTCCCGCCCGGCCCCAACCTCTGGCTCCAGCCCCAGCCAGGACCTGGGCCTGCCCAGCGCCACAGATCCCTGCGTGCACTGCGGCTTCTGCCTGCCCACCTGCGCCAGCTACCGGGTGCTGGGCACGGAGATGGATTCGCCGCGGGGCCGCATCCATGCGCTTAAGGCGATCGAGGCCGGCGAGCTGGCCCTCGATGCCACCGTGGCCAGCCATTTCGATAGCTGCCTGGGCTGTCTCGCCTGCGTTACGGCCTGCCCCTCGGGGGTGCGCTACGACGAGCTGATTGAGGCCACCCGCCCCAAGCTGAATGCGCCTGAGTTGCGCAGTTCTGGCCAGCAGGCCCTACGCAAGCTGCTGTTTGCCCTCCTGCCATACCCCGGCCGCCTGCGGGCCCTGCTCACCCCCCTGCGGCTCTACGCCGGCACACCCCTGCAAAGCCTGGTGCGCCGCAGTGGCCTGTTGCGCCTGATGGGCCCCCAGCTGGAGGCGATTGAAGGCCTGTTGCCGCCCCTGGCGCCGGAGGCCTTTGCCGATCGTTTTCCTGTGGTGGTGCCTGCCCAGGGACCCCGGCGCTACCGGGTGGGGCTGGTGTTGGGCTGCGTGCAGCGCCTGTTTGATCCGGCCGTGAACCAGGCCGCCGTGGCCGTGCTCAGCGCCAACGGCATCGAGGTGGTGATCCCGCCCGAGCAGGGCTGCTGCGGCGCCATGACCCACCACCAGGGCGAACTGGAGCAGACCCAAACCCTGGCCCAGCAGCTGGTGGCCAGCTTTGCGGCCGTGGTGGGGCCGGGCAAGGCCGCCGGAGCTGAGCTCCTCGATGCGGTGCTGGTGGGCGCCTCCGGCTGCGGCCACACCCTCAAGCACTATCCCGAGATCCTCGGCGGCGAGGGCGCGCCGGAGTCCAACGGCCCAGGCCATCGCCCAGGCCCCGGCTCCGAGCAACCCTTCCAAGCCCCCGTGGCCGACATCCAGGAGTTCCTGGCCCAAGTGGGCCTCTCGGAAGCGTTCCGCAGCGCCCTGCAGCCCCTGCGCCATGGCGACGGCCAACCCGCTAGCGCCGAGCGGCCCCTGAGGCTCGTGTATCACGATGCCTGCCACATGCTCCACGGCCAGGGCCTCCACGACCAGCCTCGCGACCTCCTGGGCCAGATCCCCCATGTGCAGCTGCTCGAGGCCGTGGAAGCGGGGGTCTGCTGCGGCAGCGCCGGCATCTACAACCTGGTGGAGCCGGAGGTGGCCGCGGAATTGGGCCGCATCAAGGCTGACGACCTGGCTGGCAGCGGGGCGGAGCTGGCCGTGAGCGCCAACATCGGCTGCAGCCTGCAGATCCGCAAGCACCTGGGCGAAACGGGACGGGCTCTGCCGGTGTTGCATCCGGTGCAAGTGCTGGAGCAGAGCTTCAAGGGCACCTAAGGCCCAACCAAGGCCCCTTAAGGGCCTACTGAGCTGGCAACAGGCCCCCGCCCCTCCATCAGGCGCCAGGACTCCACCAGGGTTTGGCCATCGCCCAGGTTGCCCGGGAACGTGATCAAGGGCAGGCCCGCCAGGGCCTCTGGCACGCCAGCGCCAGCCGGCCGCAGTAGGGAGAGCCCCGGCAGGAGTTGGCCCTCCAACCGCAGCATCGCCAGCTCCAATCCATCCGCCAGCAGGGTTTGGCTGGTGATGCCGCCCTTGCTGATCAGGTAGCCCAGCTGGGGCGCCAGGCGGGCGGCGAGGCGGGCCATCAGGCCGGCCAAGGCTTCGCCCAGGGCCCGGCGCTCGGCGGGGCTGGAACAAGCCAGCTCCCCCCGGCTGGTCAACAGCACCGGCGTCTGGCCCCGCGCCAACACCGCTTGCAACCGCTCCAGCCAAGCGCTCTCCAGGGAGGGCAGCAGGCGATCGGGCAGGGGCCCAGCCAACACCCGGGCGACCTTGGCCACCTCCAGGTCCACCCCCCCGCAGGCCGATTCGGCCAACAAGCTCTGCACCTGGGCATCGGCCAGGGGCACATGGGAGCCCACCAGCACCAAACCGGGCAGGGGCTGGCCATCGGGACCGCAGCGGCGCAGGGCCGCCAGGCCGGCGGCATCGCGTGGTTGGGGCGGCAACTCCGCCAAGGCCGTGATCAGGCTGGCGGCCGATTGGAACAGGAAGCGCCGCGGCCCTGGGGTTGGGGCTTGCTTTGGAATGGGGGTTGGGGCAGCAGCCGCCATCCCATCCCCCCCGGGAACCGGGTCAGCCGCAGGATCGCTGACCTGATCCACTGCGGCGGCAAAGGCGGCCAATTGGGCCGGCCGCTCGCCATCGACCACCACCCAGGGGTTCCCCGCCAGATCCGCCAGCCGCCCCACCAGGGCCTGGAAACCCTTGCTCTCGCCCCCCTCCCGTTCCGCCACGGCCGCCTCGAGCTCGCTGCGGTCGATGCGTTGCACGGCCTCGGCCGGGATCGCTCCTGCCGTTTTCTCCGCCACCCAGGCCGGCAAAAAACTGGTGCCGTAGGCGAAGAGCCGGTCCTGGGCGAAGGCACTGCGGTGCACCGGTTCGCCGTGGAGCAAATGCACGCCGGCCGCCGTCGTCCGGCCGCCGGGCAGGAAGGCGGGCACCAAAAAACTGGCGGCGAAGGGCCCTAATTCGGCACTGATCACCTCGCTCTCCAGGGGGAAATGGCCCCGCAGGGTCGAATCGCCACGACTCACCACCAGCCAGCGGTCGATCGTGCCGGCGGCCAAGGCCTCGGCCAGCAGGGGCTGGAGCGTGCGGCAGAGGGTGGTCAGCCGGGAGCGGGCCTGCTCGGGGGGCAGGTCGCGGGTATTGACCAGCAGGAACAGCAAGGGCGACGGATCGGCCAGGCCCTGGCGCAGGCTGGCGGCGTCCCAGCGCAGCAGCAAAGGGCAGCTGTGCACCGTCTGCGAGCCGGTGGGATCGTCGTCAAAAACAACGATCTTGAGGGTCCCTGGCTTGGGGGTCCGGGCTTTCGGGGTCTCAGCCATGGCACCATCGTGCCGTGATCACCCCCGAGCCCCACGCCCTAGAGCCGCTGGTGCGGGAGCTGCACCGCCAGGCCACCCCCTGGCTACCGGCCGGCCAGGGCAGTCGCCTGCACTGGGGCGCCCCGGTGGCGGCGGGCACCACGGTGGTGAGTTGCCGCCGGCTCGATCGATTGCTTGAGCATGCCGTCGGTGATTTCACGGTGACCATGCAGGCGGGCATGCCCCTGCGGGACCTGCAGGCGGCCCTGGCCGAAGCGGGCCAGTGGCTGGCCCTGGACTGGCCCTGGGGCAGTGGCGCCGATGGCGAGGACTCCGGCAGCATTGGCGGCCTGGTGGCCCGGGGCATGGCCGCTGGCCTGCGCCAGCGCTACCTGGGCGTGCGCGACCAGGTGATCGGCCTGGCCCTGCTGCGGGCCGATGGCACCGCCGCAAGGGCCGGCGGCAAGGTGGTTAAAAACGTGGCGGGCTACGACCTGGTGCGCCTGTTTGCCGGCAGCTGGGGATCCCTGGGGCTGATCACCGAGCTGAGCCTGCGCACCTATCCCCAACCGCAGCGGCGCCGCGGCCTCTGGCTGCAGGGCGGCCTGGCGGAGCTGGAGCGCCTGCGCCAACGGCTGCTGGCGGCGCCCCTCGCCCCTGAGTTGATCGACTGGTGGAGTGCCCCCCTGGCCCAGGCCGCTGGCCAAGCCCCGGAGCCGGGCCTGCTGGTGAGCCTGGCCAGTGTCAGCGCCGCAGCGATCGAGGCCCAGCTCACGGCGATCACCAGCGAGGCGGAGGCCGCCGGGCTCCAATCCCAACGGCTCGACTCCGAACGGCTCGAAGCCTTCCGCGCCGTAGCCCTGGGTCCGGGCTTGGGAGTGGATCCGGGCCCCACTCCTGCCAGCGACCAGGGCCAGCAGTGGCTGCTGCGGCTGGGGGTGCTGCCCAGCCACGGGGCGGCCCTGTTGGGCGATCCCGCCCTGGCCGGGCTGCCCGGCTGGCTGGAGGGGGGCAGCGGCCTGGGCCTGGCCTGGGCTGCCGCCAGCCAGCTGCCCACCTACCGGGTCGAGCAGCTGCGGCGGCGCTGCCAGGAGCTGGGCGGCGCCCTCACGGTGCTGGAGCAACCCGCCGGCGCCGATCTACCCGCTTGGGAGGACGCCCCCAGCCGGCCCCTGATTGAGGCTGTGAAGCGTCAATTTGACCCAAGCCAGCAGCTGGCCCGGGGCCGCCTGCCCGGCGTTAGGCCAGGCCCAAGTCGTAGCGGCAGCTGAGGCTGAGCTGCTCGCCGGGCGCCAGGCTCAAGCGGCGCTTCCCCGTGGCCAGGGAGCCCCGGGGTCCTGTCCAGGGCTCCAGGCAAACCATCGGCCGGGGCGGTTCACTCCAGATCACGGCCAGGTCGAGGGGGGCGCTGGGCTGCAGGGTGATGGCGTAGCCCGCCTCGCGATCGAGCAGGCGCACCGGGCCGCTGGGCTGGCAGAGGAAATCCACCCCCTGCCCCAGGCGGGCCAGCTGGATGGCCGTGTCCGCTTCGGCCATGGGCAGGTGGTCGAAGCAGCCGGGCGGCAAGCCCTCCAGGGCTGCGGCCGCCAAGGATGAGACGGCGAAGTACGGATGGAGCCCCAGGGAAAAGGGCATGGGCTCGGGGCCCTGGCCAGCTTCGAGCCGGTGTTCCACCTTGGCGGTGATCGCCAGGGCTGAGGGAGCCAGGCGCAACTCCAGCACCAGCTCAAAGGGGAAGGGGAAGGCGGCCCGGGTGGCGGGGCTGTCGGCCAGGCTCAGGCGCACGCCGCGCAGGTCGTCGAGCAGGCGGATTCCCCAGGGAAGATCGCGGGCAAAGCCGTGCTGGGCAATTGGATAGCTGCCCTGGGCCAGCTCCAGCCGGTTGCCGGGCAGGTTGCCGCAGATCGGAAACAGCACCGGGATGCCGCCCCGCACCGACTTGCCCGGATCGGCGAAGCGCTCGGCATCGAGATAGAGCAGCTCCCGGCCGCAGCAGACCCAGCCCGTGACCAGGCCGCCCCGCTCGGGCACCAGCCGCAGCTGGTCGCCACTGGCCGGATCGGTGAATTCCCAGTGGGGATAGGGCTCTTGGCGCTGGATCAGGGGCATGGGAGGGCCAGGGCAGGGCCGCGCTTCAGGCCCACAGGTTGTACTTCAGGATGCACCAGATGGCCCGCACCCCATCGCGCCAGCCGATCTTTTTACCCTCGTCGTAGGTGCGCCCGTAATAGGAGATACCCACCTCATAAATGCGCCAATTCTGTTTGGCCACCTTGGCGGTGATTTCCGGCTCGAAACCAAAGCGTTTTTCGCAAATCGGAATCGACTGGATGATCTCGGTGCGGAAAGCCTTGTAACAGGTTTCCATGTCACTGAGATTCAGATCCGTGAACATGTTGCTGAGCAGGGTAAGGAAGCCATTGCCGAGGCGATGCCAGAAATACACCACCCGATGGGGGGCGCCGCCCTGAAAACGGCTGCCAAACACCACATCGGCGCGGCCCTGCTGAATCGGGCCAATCACCAGGGGATAATCCTCCGGGTCATATTCGAGATCGGCATCCTGCACGATCGTGATTTCACCGATAGCGGCAGAAAAACCTGTGGCCAGGGCCGCTCCCTTGCCCTGATTCTCGGGGTGAAAGAGAATCGTGAGGTCGTCCGCCTCCAGGCCCGCGAGCAGCTCCCGGGTGCCATCGCTGGAGCCGTCATCCACCACGATGATCTGCTTGGAGGCCACCGGCGCCCGCCGCACCCGCTTAATCAGGGACGCAATCGTGGCGACTTCGTTGTAACAAGGAATCACCACCGACAGCAGGGGCCTGCCGCTGGCCAGGGAGCCATGCTCAGCGATTCCAGGGGTAGACGCTTGGGGAATGGCTGCGGGCCGTGGGGTCTGGTCTGCCGGCTCAGAAGTTGCGCCCACCGTTGCCTGGTCCATGCCGGGTCAACATACTCAGAGGCGCTGCCCCATCCCAGCAGCAGGGTCCGGCGCCGAAGCCGCTGCAACGGACTGGAGCGCTGGGTCTGGGCGAAAGACCAGGGTTTTCTGCACCCCGTAGGAGAGGGCCGCCAGCAGCGGAATCATCGCCACAGCCGACCAGGTCCGGGGTAGGCCGGCGCCCGCAAGCAGGCGAATGCCCAGCCAGTTCAGCAACCAGATCGTCAAGGCCAGGCCGCCATAGGCCCCGGCCGAACGCCAGGCAAACCGCTTAACCCGAAACACCCGTGTGCCGTAGAGCCAGTAGCCAAGCACCACATTGAGCAGCTGGCTCAAGAAGGTGGCCAACCCAATGGTCACCAGGTGCAGCAGCAGCAGGAGCGCCCCATTGGTGAGCAGCACATTCACCACGCCGAAGAGCAGAAATCGACGCTTTCTGCCCCCCATCTCCGCCCTGTTCCCGCCTAGAGACCGGCCATCCAGTCAAGCAGGGCCCGATTCACCAGCTCGGGCACCTCATCGTGGGGGCAGTGGCCCGCCTCCAGCACCACTTCAGTGGCGTTGGGGGCATGGCGCTGGAACTGGGCGCGGCGGCCGGCGGCGTTGATCCAGGGGTCGCGGATGCCCCAGAGCAGCAACAGGGGCGCCTCAAGGGCGGCGAACAGCTCATCGAGGGGCTGGCCGCTGGGGATATCGAACACGGTGCGAAACACCCCAAAGGCGCCGGGATCCAGCGACGGGAGGCGGATCGCCTCCACCAGGGCCTCATCAACGTTGGTTTTGTCGATGTACACCTGGTTGAGGGTGCGGCGGATCGTGGCGGGGCGGCGCAGATTTTCAAACAACAACCGTTGCAGCACCGGGCTTTTCAGCAGGGCCGAGCCAATCGTGCGGCGGGCGATCGCACCCCAGCCCTTTGGCTCACTGGCCTCACCGCTGAAGGGTCCGGCGGCATTGAGCAGGGCCACCCCGGCCGCCAGGGGGCCCAAGGCAGCCCCCGCCGCCAGGGCGGAGTAGCCCCCGAGGGAATTGCCCACTAACACGGTGGGGCGGCCGATGCGCTCCTGCACATAGGCCACCAGCTGGTCGCGCCAGAGGGCGCCGCCATAGGGCAACCCCGCTGGTTTGACGCTGCGGCCAAAGCCGAGCAGGTCGAGGGCATGGACCTCGTGGCGCTCGGCCAGCACCGGAATGTTGAAGCGCCAGTGGTCGGTGGAGGCGCCAAAGCCATGGACCAGCAGCAGGGCCGGTCCGACCGGCTGGTCGGGGCAGCGGCTGAGGCTATGGACGGCATGCCCCTGGTAGCTCCAGGGCAGCTGCTCCACCCGCTCGGCGGACAGGGACAAGGCCGGGGAGGACACGGGGGCTGGACCAGGGTGGGCCGATGCTAGGGAGATCCCCCCGCCGGTAGCCCCCCTTGGATTGGACGCCCCTGCTGCCGGGCACGGCCCTCTGGGCCCTGGCCCTCTACCTGCCCCTGAGCGTGCCCCTGGGCCGGTTCGAGCAGGCCCTAGCGGAATTCGGCCTCAAGGAGGGCCTGCAGCAACTGGCCCTGGTGGTGGCCAGCCTGGCCCTCGCCCTGGCGGTGGGCGCCATCACCAACCTGGTTCTGGGCTGGATTCTGGGGCCGGGCTGGGGCACCAGCATGGGCCTGATCGCCGTGCTGGCGGGGTTTTTCTTAGCCCTGGGCAGTCGCAACGACGCCAACTGAGGCGGCCCGCCCAGGCCCCTGCTCATTGGCGCCAATCCAGCCAGGGCAGGCCGGGAATGATCGCTGGCGTGGCGGCGCGATAGGCGGGGTAATCGGGGTGCAGCTGCAGCAGCTGGCCCTCCTCACGGCGAGCCTTACCGCCCAACACGGCCACCAGGGCAAGCAGCAGGGCGAGGTGCAAGAGGCTGCCCAGGGCCAGCACCACCCCAAGGGAGCAGATCAGGATCGCCTGATACAGGGGGTGGCGGCAGCGCCGATAGGGCCCCCTGGTCACCAGGGAGGCCCCGGGCTTGGGATCGGGCAGGGGCGTGAGGCTGGCGCCCAGGCCCCAGAAGGCCTGCAGGGCCAGGGCCAAGCCCACCAGCAGCAGGGCGACGCCGACGATGGCGAGCGGCAGGGGCCAGGCGTAGCCCCAGCTCCCCGGGGCCGGCCAGGGCGGCAGCAGGTGCAAGCCAATCAGCAGCAGTTGGGCCAGCAGCCACCACTCGCCATGGCGGTTATCGAGCCAGCCGCCCCAGCTGAGGCCCCAACCGCGCCAGGCGGCCCAGGGGCCCGGGGGCTTGGCTTGGGCGTGGGTCTGGTCAGCTGCTTGCTTCGGCAAGGGTCCCCCGTCCGGCCAGCACCAGTCTGAGCAGCACCGGCGCCAGGAAGGTGGTGCCGATCACCATCAGCACAATCGCCGCCTCCAGGGACGGGCTGAGCAGGTGGGCCTGGGTGCCGAGCCCCAGGAAGATCAAACCCACCTCACCGCGGGGCACCATGCCCAGGCCCACCAGCCAGCGGTCCGTGGGCTGGGCGGAGAGGAAGGCCCAACCCGAAGCGATCTTGCCGGCGATCGCCGCCAGCAACAGGAAGACCGCCACCACCAGGCCGCTGCGGTTGGCGGGATTGGTCGGATCGAGCACGGAGAGGTCGATGCCGGTGCCGATCAGCACAAAGAAGATCGTGGCGAACAGGGCCACCACCGGCTTCACCGCCTCCTGGATCGCCTTGGTGTGGCGGGAATTACTCAGAATCAAGCCGCCGGCAAAGGCGCCCAGGGCCGCCTCCAGGCCGATGGCCGTGGCGGCAAAACAACAAAGGCTGAGCACCACAAACGAGGCCACGATCACCTCGCCGGGGGCCTTGAGCTGGTCGAGCAGCCAGTCGAAGGCAGGCGCCGCCGTGCGGCTGAGGCCGATCGCCACCACCACAAACAGCACCGCCGCCCCCACGAGCTTGAGGATGGGCCCAACGCTCAGGCTCTCACCAGCGGAGAGGGCCACCACCACCGCCAGGATCACGATGCCGAGGATGTCATCGAGCACGGCGGCGCCGATCACAATCTGGCCTTCGCGGCTGCGCAACATCTTCAATTCACTGAACACGCTGGCGGTGATGCCAATGCTGGTGGCCGTCATCGAGGCGCCGGCAAAGATCGCCGGGATCGGCTCCACCCCAAACAGGGTCATCAACCCGAAGGTGCCCAGGGCAAAGGGCAACAGCACCCCCGCCACGGCCACGGTGATCGCCTGGCCGCCCACGGCCACCAGCTCGTCGAGTTCACTTTCCAGGCCGGTGAGGAAGAGCAGGGCATAGAGCCCCAGCCCCGCCACCAGTTGCAAACTGGGAAAGGTCTCGTTGTAGATCTGCTGCACAACCGGAATCGGCACATCGGCCAGGGAGCCCAGCAGCTGCAACAGGCCCCCGCTGAGCTGGGCCTGGGTCTCCGGCGGCACAATCCAATGGAGGCCCGAGAGGCCCAAGAGCACGCCGGCCAGCAACTCGCCCAGGATCGTGGGCAATTGCAGCCGCACCAGCAGTTCGGCAAACAGCCGGGCCGCCACCACGATCACCAGCAAGCGCCCCACCCAGACCAGGGTTTCGGCCGCCTCCAGCTGATGGGCCCCCAACTCGAGCAGCAGGGGCGGCAAGGGCAGGGGCAGCATGCGGGGCGGGCAGATCTTCCGAGAGTCTCGGGCCCAACGGCGCCCTTCGGTGACCATCGCTACGGTCGAACCAGAACGCGGATTCCAAGCGCCATGGTTTCCCTCCCCAGCCCGGCGGGATCGATACAGGAGCAGGGGAGCGATCTCGAGGCCGAGTTAGGGCTGGTCCACCGCTGGTGGCGGGCCGCCAACTATCTGGCGGTGGGGATGATCTACCTGCAGGCCAACCCGCTGCTACGCGAACCCCTGCGGCCCGAGCACATCAAGAACAGGCTTCTTGGCCACTGGGGATCGAGTCCGGGCCAATCCTTCCTCTGGGCCCATGCCAACCGGATGATCCGGCGCCATGGGCTGGACATGATCTACCTCTCCGGGCCCGGCCACGGCGCCCCGGGGGTGCTGGCACCCACCTATCTCGATGGCAGCTACAGCGAGATCTACCCCGACAAAAGCCAGGACCTGGCCGGCCTGGGCCGGTTCCTTAAACAGTTCTCCTTCCCCGGCCACATCGGCAGCCACTGCACCCCGGAAACCCCCGGCTCGATCCATGAGGGCGGCGAACTGGGCTACGTGCTCTCCCACGCCTGCGGCGCCGTCTTCGACAACCCGGACCTGATCGCCCTGGCCTGTGTGGGCGATGGCGAGGCCGAAACCGGCCCCCTGGCCACCTCCTGGCACATCAACAAGTTCCTCAACCCGATCAGCGACGGGGCGGTGCTGCCGGTGTTGCACCTCAACGGCTACAAGATCGCCAACCCCACCCTGCTGGCCCGCATTCCCAAGGCTGAACTGGAGAACCTGCTGCGGGGCTACGGCTGGTCGCCCCTGTTTGTGGAAGGCCACGAACCGGAGGCCATGCACCGGGCCATGGCCAGCGCTATGGAGAGCGCCATCGCCTCGATCCTGGCGATCCGCGAGGAGGCCCGCAGCACCGGGGTGGCCAAGCGGCCCGCCTGGCCCCTGATCGTGCTGCGCTCCCCGAAGGGCTGGACCGGCCCAGCCGCCCTGGGCGACCTGAAGCTGGAGGGCTTCTGGCGCTCCCACCAGGTGCCCCTGCCGGACCCGCGCCACGATCCGGGCCAGCTGCAGCAACTGGAGGAGTGGCTCAAGAGCTACCGGCCCTGGGAGCTGTTCGACGACAGCGGCCGCCTGGTCGAGGAACTGCGGGTCCTCGCGCCCCAGGGCCCCCGGCGCATGGGCTCCAATCCCCACGCCAATGGCGGCCTGTTGCGCCGCAAGCTGCGGCTGGCCCCGATTGCCGACTACGCCGTTGCCGTCGAGGCCCCGGGCCAGGTGATGGCTGAAAACACCGCGCCCCTAGGCGCCCTGCTGCGGGACACGATCAGCCGCAACCCGGATTCCCTACGGGTGTTTGGCCCCGATGAAACGGCCTCAAACCGGCTGCAGGCCATCTATGCGGTGAGCAAGAAGGTGTGGATGGAGGAGCTGCTGCCCGAGGACGCCGGGGTGAACGGCAAGGGCGGCAGCGAACTCAGCACCGAGGGCCGGGTGGTGGAGATGCTCTCCGAACACACCCTGGTGGGGATGATGGAGGGCTACCTGCTCACCGGCCGCTACGGTTTTTTCCACACCTACGAGGCCTTCGCCCATGTGATCGCCTCGATGTTCAACCAGCACGCCAAATGGCTGGAATCCTGCATCCACCACGCCCCCTGGCGCGCCCCCATCGGCGCCTGGAATTGCCTGATCTCCTCCACCGTCTGGCGCCAAGACCACAACGGGTTCACCCACCAAGACCCCGGCTTCATTGATCTTGCCGGCAACAAGAGTGGTGAGGTGGTTCGGGTCTATCTGCCGGCCGATGCCAACTGCCTGCTAGCGGTGGCAGAAGAAGCCCTGCAGGAAACCAACGTCTGCAACATCATCGTGTCGGATAAGCAGAAACATCTGCAATATCTAGGCCTGGAGCAGGCCCGCCAGCATGTGGCCAAGGGCATCGGCCTCTGGAGCTGGGCCAGCAATGACCACCTCAATAGCAGCCCGGACGAACCCGATGTGGTGATGGCCTGCGCCGGCGATAGCCCCACCAAGGAGACCCTGGCGGCCGTTGCCATCCTGCGGCGAGCCATCCCGAGCCTGAAGGTGCGGGTGATCAATGTGGTCAAATTGTTTGCCCTCACCAACCCATCCGAGCATCCCCATGGGCTCAGCGATCGGGATTTCGATAGCCTCTTTACCACCGACAAACCGGTGATCTTTAATTTCCATGGCTATCCCTGGCTGATCCACCGCCTCACCTATCGCCGCAGCAACCACGCCAATTTCCATGTGCGCGGCTACAAGGAAAAGGGCAACATCAACACTCCGCTGGAGCTGGCCATGAACAACCAGATCGACCGCTTCAACCTGGTGATCGATGTGATTGATCGGGTGCCATCCTTAGGCTCCCGCGCCGCCCATGTGAAGGAACGCATGAAGGAAGCAATCTTGAGTAACCGCAGCTATGCCCACGAGCACGGCATGGATGCGGCCGAAGTCACCAACTGGCGCTGGACAACCCCGGAGGAGCACTGACCATGGACACCATCCAGCCCCGCAACCTGAAACTCCCTACCCCCGGCTGCTACACCGACCCGATCCGCAGTGGCCTCAGCGCCGACGATCTGTTCGACGGCATGGCCGAGCACCTCTTCTATACCCTCGGCAAACTCGCCCCCAGCGCCAGCCGCCACGATCTCTACCTGGCCCTCAGCCATGCCGTGCGCGACCGGCTGATGACCCGCTACTTAGCGGGGATCGAAGCGATCAGCGCCACCCCCCAGCGGGTGGTGGCCTACCTGTCGGCCGAGTTCCTGATCGGTCCCCAGCTGGGCAACAACCTGTTGATGCTTGGCATCCAGCAGGCGGCAGAAGAGGCCCTGCAGCGCTATGGCATCGACAGCCTCGATGAGATCCTCGATGTGGAAGAGGAGCCGGGCCTGGGCAACGGCGGCCTGGGCAGGCTGGCGGCCTGCTATCTCGAATCCCTCGCCTCCCTGGAGATTCCCGCCACCGGCTACGGCATCCGCTACGAATTCGGCATCTTCGACCAGCTGATTCGCGATGGCAGCCAGGTGGAAATCACCGATAAATGGCTGAAAAGCGGCTGGCCCTGGGAAATTCCCCAGCCGGATCAGGCCATTTTTGTGGGCTTTGGCGGCCGCACCGAAACCTATCTCGATGAGCTGGGCCACCATCGGGTGCGCTGGATTCCCGATGAACACGCCATCGGCATTCCCCACGATGTGCCCGTGCTGGGCTATCGGGTGAACACCTGTGATCGGCTACGGCTCTGGCGCGCCGATGCGGCCGAATCCTTCGACTTCCATGCCTTCAACATCGGCGATTACTACGGGGCGGTGGAAGAGAAGATCGGCACGGAAACGATCTCCAAGGTGCTCTATCCCAACGACGGCACCGACGAAGGCCGGCGCCTGAGGCTGAAGCAGCAGCACTTCTTCGTGAGCTGCAGCCTGCAGGACATGCTGCGCAGCCTCGATCAACGGGGCATCCCGGTGGAGCACTTCCCCGACAACTGGGCCGTGCAGCTCAACGACACCCATCCCTCGATCGCCGTGGCCGAGCTGATGCGGCTGCTGATCGATGACAAACACCTCGACTGGGAAGCGGCCTGGGAGATCACCAGCCGCTCCCTGGCCTACACCAACCACACCCTGCTGCCGGAAGCCCTGGAGAAATGGGGGCTGGCGCTCTTCGCCAGCCTGCTGCCCCGCCACCTGGAGTTGATCTACGAAATCAACCGGCGCTTCCTGGCCCAGGTGAAGCTCCATTACCCCGGCGACAACCAGATCCTGGCCAAGCTCTCGATCATCGATGAGGAGGGCAGCAAGGCCGTGCGCATGGCCAACCTGGCCACGGTCGCCTGCCACCACGTCAACGGCGTCGCCGCCCTCCACAGCGACCTAGTGCGAACCCAGCTATTCCCCGAATTCGCCGAACTCTGGCCCGATAAGTTCACCAATGTCACCAATGGGGTCACCCCCAGGCGATGGCTAGCCCTGGCCAATCCCCATCTGGGCCGGTTGCTCCCCGACTGCATTGGCGACGATTGGATCCGCAACCGCGATGACCTGCGGCGCCTCGAAGCCTTCCAGAACGATGGGGCCTTCCTGCAGCGCTGGGACCAGATGAAGCTGGCCTGCAAACGGGACCTGGCCCAGTATATCCATCGCAAGAGTGGCCTGCTGGTGGATCCCTCCTCCCTCTTTGATGTGCAGGTGAAACGGATCCATGAATACAAGCGCCAGCACCTCAATGCCCTGCAGGTGATTGCCCATTACCTGCGCATCAAAAATGGGTTAGCCAATGATGAGGCGCCGCGCACGGTGATCTTTGGCGGCAAGGCGGCGCCCGGCTACTACATGGCCAAACTGATCATTCGTTTTCTCAATGGCATTGCCGAAACGGTCAATGCCGATCCGGCCATGGATGGGCGCCTGCGGGTGGTCTTCCTGGCCGATTACAACGTCAAGCTGGGCGAGCGCGTCTACCCCGCCGCCGATCTCTCCGAGCAGATTTCCACCGCTGGAAAGGAGGCCTCCGGCACGGGCAACATGAAGTTCGCCATGAATGGGGCCCTCACGATCGGCACCCTCGATGGCGCCAATGTGGAGATCCGCGAGCAAGTTGGCGCCGAAAACTTCTTCCTGTTTGGCAACACCGAATCGCAAATCACGGCGCTCCACGCAGGGGGCTATCGCCCTTGGGAACTGATCCCCACCGTGCCGGAACTGGGCGAGGTGCTGAAGTTGGTGGAACAGGGCCATTTCAGTGGCGGCGATGGCAACTTATTCCGTCCCCTGCTGCAGAACATCACCGGCAGCGATCCCTACTTCGTGCTAGCCGATTTCAGTGACTACCTGCGGGCCCAAGGGGCGGTCAGCCGCGCCTGGGCCGACCGGGAGCAATGGAACCGCATGTCCCTGCTTAACAGCGCCCGCTCCGGCTTCTTTTCCTCAGACCGGGCGATCCGCGACTACGCCAAACGCATCTGGGGCGCCGAGCCCTTCCCGATCACGATTGCCTGCAACGTCGACTGAGGCAGGTGCCAAAAAGCCCCCTGTTCAGGGGGCTTGGGCTTGGGCTTGGCCAGCAATCCAGCCAGATTCAAGTCAGGCCGCCATCAGCTGCGATCGGGCAGGTCGGGGGTTTGGTGCAGCAGACGGTTGAGCCGCAGCCGGTCCGCATTGAGGGGATCGGGAGCCAGCTCACCGGCCATCTCCTTGAACTTCTGCTCCACCTCATCGGGCACGCGCACATCAAAGATGCGCTCCATCAGGGCCTCGATCGAGAACAGGTGGGCATTGATGTTTTCCAGATCGCCAATGGCCTGCTGGATCGCATCGGCTTCGGTCTCATCGCCATGGCCCGATCCCGGTGGCACGGCAGGAGCCATGGATGCGGCCGAAGGGGGCGCGGACTCGCCGTCGCCATGGATCTTCTGCAGCTCCTCAAGGGCCCGACCGGCCAGGGTGCGGAACGACTGCAAGGCGGCCCAATTGAGTTCCTGCTGCTGACGCAGCGTCGGATTCTCACGGATTAGGCGGTCATGCTCTCGGTAAAACCGCTGGCAATCAGGGCATTGGCAGGGCTCTTCCGGCACCGCAGTCCCTTATCTATTCAAATTCCATCATGGCACCATGGGCGCCCCAGCTGACGGGGTCAGGCCGCCATGGGCCCGAAGAAACCATCGCCTTCCCCGTCCCCATCCCACTCGCCGTCATCCAGCAGGTCGCTGGAGCCGGGTAGGGGGATCTCGATCGAGCTCACCACCTGGATCACGTCCCGCAGCCGCATCGAATCGGCAAACCAGCCCATGGCCTGTTCCACATCACCGCGGCGCTCGGCATCACTGGCCTGGTCCTCATGGGCCTCGGCCAGCAGGGCCAACCAACAGAGGCAGCGGGCCTGCACCACGGAGAGGTCCAGATCGTCGGGCTGGGACTCGGCGATCCGCTCGCTCTCCTGTTGCACCAAGAGCCGCAGGCGCAGGTCATGCAACTGGGCCATGGGGGCGCTTCAACTGGCGCCACGCTAGCGACAGGGGCTGGAAAGGGAAGGGCGCTAGCCGTAGCGCAAGCTACGGGTCCGCGCCATCACCGCCCTTGACCGGCCAGGGGCGATCCCTGACCAGCCCGATCAGCGGGCCTGAAAGTTGCCATGGAAGCCCAGGGGAAGCGAGAGATCCAGCTCGCAATGGGCGATCGGCCGCATCTGATCAGCGTCGAGGATCACGAGCGAACTGCGGGGCTCGCCCAGGTGGCAGCCCACGCTCAGAAGCACCCCGTCCGTGGGGCCCTCTCCCTGGGGACTGGGCACAAAGATCGGTTCGCCATAGACCATCCCCTCCTCCTCAAAACGCCGCACCTGGCCGGCCTCGACCCGCAGCAGTTGGCTCTGCCAGTTGGTATCAGGGAACGACGCACCCCAGGCCACCGCGTAGGGCTGGCCGTGCTGCTGGCGATAGGCAATCGCGGGAAACTCAAAGCCCTGGGGGGAGAGGGGTTCCAGCTCGACGCGCCCCCCGCCCGGCCGTAGACGGGCCCGCAGGTAGCGAGGGGTGAGGGCTGGGAGCTGACCAGAGGCCAACGCCTCGGTGCCCAGGGCCCCAACCTCGCTGGCGTCGTCGTAGGCGAGGAAGTCGAAGACCACGTCCTCGCCGTCATCGAAGCAGTTGACCGTGTGGAAGCAAAAGAAGGTGTCCGTCTCGTAGGTCGTCCAGCGGCCGCTCTGGCGATCAAGCAGCCGCAGGCGGGTGCCCTGCTCCGGTTCCCAGCGGAGGTGCTCCATCAAGGAACGGTTCGAGAACAGCATCGAGAGACCGCTGAGCCGCAGCGGGTGGTCGATCAGCACCACATGGCGCTCGCTGACGCCGAAGTCGTGGAGGTAGGGCGAACGCTCCAGGCTGAGGCTCCCCTCGATCTGGCGCTTGGACTCGCCCGGTTTCTGGCGGAACACCAGGAGCTGGTTGCGGCGGCCCAGGCTCGTGCCCACGTTGACCAGGGCCTTGCTGGCGTGGTCGAAGTGGGGGTGGGCCGTCATAATCAGCCCGGCAGGCAGGCCGTCCTCGTACTGATACAGGCCCCGGGACGCCAGGTTGTCCGGATCGATCACGTGCTGGTGCTGGCTTTCGGTAAGGGCCAGCCAGGCGCCCTGCCAGGGGATGACATTGACATTCGTGTTGTCGGTGGCCTGGGGCACGGGCTGGAGCAGGCGCCCGATCCGGCTACGCCGGGTCCGGGTGCCGAAGCTGGCCAAGCGGCTCTGGCCCTGGGCCGCATCGGCCGCCACCTGGGAATCCAGGAGCCGCTGGCGGAAGCTCACCCCTGCAGCGTCAAAGCGGAAGCCGTAAAGCAGGCCAAGCCCGTCGAACCAGTGGTCGGCCCGCCAGCCGTTCTGCTCAAACAGGGCCGGGGCGGTGCGCACCAGGTCGCCCCGCAGCCAGGCCGGCACCGTGCCGCGAATCCGCACCGGCAGCTGGTCCTGGCCTGAACCAGTCCAGCGGAACGGGGCCCGATCCAGGCCAGCCAGGGATGGGGCTGGGCCGGGGCGAACGCCCCCAGGGGAGGCGGCCGAGGGGGCTGATGAAGCAAGGCCTGGGGCAGGGGTCGGAGCCATCGGTAGCTCAAATCTTGACAACGCCAAGATCATGGTCGCCTATCTTTCTTCTGTCAAGACTGAGCCTGGTCGATGCCGGCAGCCAAGCGGGACTCCCCAGCCGCAAAGCGCAATTACCACCACGGTGACCTGCGGCGCGCCCTGCTGGAAGCCGCCTGGCGCCTCGTGGCCGAGAAGGGCCTGGCCGCGCTGACCCTGCGGGAAGTGGCACGGGCCGCTGGCGTCTCCCACGCCGCTCCCTACCACCACTTCCCCACCCGCACGGCCCTGCTCGACGCCCTGGCCGTGGAGGGGTTCGCAGGTCTAGACCGGGCCATGGCCGAGGCCAAGGCCTGCCCGGCGGCTGGGGACCAAGCGGCCGAGGCGGCCATCCCAGGCCCTGGAGACCCGGTCCCTAGCCCAGCCGAACCGGGCCAGACCCCCCGGCCAGTTGATGGGGCCGACGTGATGGTTCGCATCGGCCGGGCCTACGTGGACTTCGCCTGCGCCCACCCGGAGCAACTGCAGGTGATGTTCAGGCCACGCCACCTCGAAAGCGAGGGTCCACCGCCCCCAGCCCTGGCCGAGATCGGCGCCAAGGCCTACGGCCACCTGGCCGATGCGGTGCGCGGCTGCCAGGAGCAGGGGTTAGCCCCAGCGGGCGACCCTGGCGAGCTGGCCCTCAGCGCCTGGAGCCTGGTGCACGGCTTCGCCAGCCTGTGGAGCCAGGGCCAGCTCGGGGCCCTGATCCCCGCGCCAGACCAGTTCGCCCGCCAACGGGATCGGCTGCTGCGCAACCTGCAGGCGGGCTGGCAAGCCACCGCCGCCGCCCCAGCTGCGCCAGCGAACCAGATGGGTAGCGCTCTAGATGCGATAGCGCCCCAAACCGTATAAACGAACCCAGAAGTGTCAGCTATACTGAAATTTGCAATTTCTTAGCCATGGCCCTGCGTCGACCCACCCTCCTGTCCGATTTCAAAGACTTCATCAACAAGGGCAATGTGGTGGACCTGGCGGTGGCGGTGGTGATCGGCGCCGCCTTCGGCAAGGTGGTCGACGCGGTGGTGAGCCTGGTGATGACCAATGTGCTGCAACCGGTGCTCAAGGCCATCCAGGTGGAGTCGATCCAGGCCTGGCCCGCCGGGGCCGTGATCGTGGCCCTGATCAATTTCCTGGTGATCGCCTTCGTGGTGTTTTTGATCGTGCGGGCCATCGAGGCGCTCAAGCGCAGCGAAAAGGCGGTGGCCCCGCCCGACACCCAGGCCCAGCTGGCCTCGGCGGTGACCCGCCTGGCCGATGCCCTGGATCGCAAGGGGCTTTAGGCGGGAGCAGGGCCAGGTTCTGGCTGGGACCCCAACACCAAACCCCAGCAGCTAGGGCCCTTCAGCGGAGGGCCTGCAGACGGCGACAGAGGGAATGGGCGGCGGGCAGGGTGTCGGTGACCCAATACTCCTGGGGCCGCTGATCGATGGCCACCAGCAGTTGGCCACTCGGCTCCTGGTAGATGGAGCAGCCCTCAAAGGAATCGACCAGGGGAAAGCTCTCCCCAGCCTCCTGATCACGGGAACCAAGGGACATCGTCTTCACCTCCGTTTTTAACGAATCCTGGAATCTCCACCTCCAGAAAAGATTCTGCTACGGCCCATCGAGGGCATTGCTGCCGCACAGCCAGACAAAAAGATACTGACGATTGGTGTTCCAGGCCTGCAAATCTGGCGATAGAAGTTGGCCTACCTACCCCCCGGAAGGAGCAAGCCCAGCCCATCGCCCGTCAAAGCGATTGCTCATGGGCAATCGAGGCCGGTGGGGCTAGGCCACCCCCCTGGTTGGTGATCTGGAGGCCGGCGGGCTCCTGGTCTTCCAGGGCCAGGACATGGGCGCCCCAGGCCTGGCAGGCCTGGGAATCGGGATGCTGAAACTGCCTAATCGGGGTGGCAAACACCAGCTCCTGCGTGGCCTGGCTCAGCCCAACTCCGCCAACCGTCCCCGCACCAGCACCGCCTGGGCCTCGGCTTCGGCCAAATTCGCCTGGCATTCGGCCACCACCTCGGGCGGCGCCTTGCCGGCGAAGTTGGGGTTGGCCAGGCGGCCTGCCAGGCCGGCGATCTCCTTTTCGGCCTTAGCCAGATCCTTCTCCAGGCGCAGCCTCAAGGCATCGAGGCTCTGCTGGGGCACGGTGATGCCCACCTGGCCGTCGCTGTCGACGATGCCGAGCAGCTGGCCGGTGATCGGCTCGGCCTGCCCGTGGAGCTCGGCTGCCCCGACCAGACGGGAGATCTTGGCCTGGTTGGCCGCCACAAACGCAAGGCGATCGGCCTGGCTGGTGAAGATGCCGATCGCCAGCTTCTCGCCCGGCTTCACCCCCGAGAGGGCCCGCAGGTTGCGGATGGCGCGCACGGCGTCGATGCCGAACTGGAAGGCCGTTTCGTGGGCGCCATCCACCCAGGCGGCATCGGCCTCGGGCCAGGCCTGCAGGGCCAAAAAGGTGCTGTCTTCCGCGCCGGTGACGGCGTGCCAGAGCTCCTCGGTGAGGTGGGGCATCAACGGATGCAGCATCACCAGCAGGGCCTCCAGGCTGGTGGCCAGCACCTGGCGGGCCGTGCGGCGGGCGGGGCCCTCCTCACCGCCCAGCCGGGGCTTGGCCCATTCGATGTATTGGTCGCAGAGGTCGTTCCAGGCGAACTCATAGAGCAACTTGGCCGCTTCACCAAGGCGATAGGAGCCATAGAGATCGGCGCACTGGCTGCTGGTGCGGGCCAGGCGCGAAAGGATCCAGCGGTCTTCACTCTCGAGTTGGTCCATCCCTGGGGCCCCCAGGCTGGCCGGGGTGTCGCCGCCCAGGTTCATCAGGGCAAAGCGGGTGGCGTTCCAGAGCTTGTTGGCGAAATTGCGGGCCCCCTCCACCGTGGCGGAGGTGTCACTGGCGCGGTCGTAATCGAGGCGGATGTCTTGACCGGCGCCGGCCACCTCGCGCACCAGGGCAAAACGCAGGGCATCGGCGCCATAGCGCTCAATCAGCAGCACCGGATCAATGCCATTGCCCGAGGATTTGCTCATCTTGCGGTTGTTCTCATCCCGCACCAGGCCGTGGATGTAAACGTCCTTAAAGGGCATCTGGCCCGTGAAGGCGCCGGCCATCATCGTCATCCGGGCCACCCAGAAAAAGATGATGTCAAAGCCCGTCACTAGCACGCTGGTGGGATACCAGGTGGCCAGATCGGCGGCCTCCGGATCGGGCCAGCCCAGGGTGGAGAAGGGCCAAAGGCCACTGGAGAACCAGGTGTCGAGCACATCCGGGTCCTGCTCAATCACGGCGGCGGCGCCGAACTGGGCCTGGGCTAAGTCCAGGGCTTCGGCCTCATCGCGGGCTACCACATAGGGGGTGGTATCGCTGATCACGCCGCCGGTTTCACTCACCACAAACCAGGCCGGAATGCGGTGGCCCCACCAGAGCTGGCGGCTGATGCACCAGTCGCGGATGTCGGTGAGCCAATCGCGATACACCTTGCTCCAGCGCTCCGGCACGAACTGGGGTTCCTGGCGATCAAGCGCCTCGCGGCAGCGGGCCGCCAGGGGTTCGGTGCGCACGAACCATTGGGTGGAGAGCAGGGGCTCCACCGGCACCTTGCCCCGGTCGGAGAAGGGCACGCTGTGGCGATGGGGCTCCACCTTCACCAGGAAGCCCTCCGCCTCCATGGCCGCCACCACGGCTTTGCGGGCCTCGAAGCGATCGAGGCCAGCGAAGCGACCCGCCGCGGCATTCATGCTGCCGTCCTTGGCCATCACCGTGATCTGGGGCAGGCCGTGGCGCTGGCCGATGGCGAAGTCGTTGGGGTCATGGGCGGGGGTCACCTTGACGCAGCCGGTGCCGAAGGCCGGATCCACATGCTCATCGGCCACGATCGGGATCAGGCGCCCCACCAGGGGCAGGGTGAGGGTCTGGCCCACCAGGGCGGCGTAACGCTCGTCGCTGGGGTTCACGGCCACGGCCGTGTCGCCGAGCAGGGTTTCCGGGCGGGTGGTGGCCACCACCAGGTGGCCCGAGCCATCGCTGAGCGGATAGCGGAAGTGCCAGAGGTGGCCCTCCAGCTCCTTCATCTCCACCTCCAGGTCACTCACCGCCGATCCCGAGGCGGGGCACCAATTCACCAGGTATTCGCCCCGGTAGATCAGGCCCTGCTCGTGCAGGCGCAGGAAGGCTTCCACCACCGCCTTGTTCAGGCCGGGATCCAGGGTGAAGCGCTCCCGCTGCCAGTCCACCGAATAGCCGAGCCGCCGCAGCTGGCCGACGATCGTGCCGCCGCTTTCGGCCTTCCAGGCCCAGGCCCGTTCAAAAAAGGCATCACGGCCTAGGTCGTCCCTATTGAGGCCCTCGGCCTTGAGCTGGCGCTCCAGGATCGTTTGCACCGCAATCGAAGCGTGGTCGGTGCCGGGCAGGCAGAGCACGTTCTTGCCGCGCAGGCGCTGGAAGCGCACGATCGTGTCGATCAGGGCCGTGTTGAAGGCATGGCCCATGTGCAGGCTGCCGGTGACATTCGGCGGCGGAATCACGACAGAGAAGGGCTCCCCCGGGGCCTGCGGATCGGGATGGAAGGCGCCCGCCTGCTCCCAGGCCGCCTGCCAGCGGCTCTCGGTGCCAGCCGGGTCGTAGGTCTTGGGCAGGGCGCCTTCGGGAGTGTCGGACACGGCGGCTGGGGTGGGGCAGTGGTCCCATGGTCTCAAAGGGGCCCCGGGTGCTTCCCAAGACCCGCCTCCAGACCAGCCAGCCAGGGGCCATCGGGGCCAGGGAGCCGGATGGCGGACTGAACCGTTCCCTGCCACCCCAAAGCGGAGCTGGCCCTAACTAGGGATCTGGGGCGCCCCCTTCCTGGAGGGAGGCCTGGCCAGCCGCCTGGACAGCTCCCCCGCCCGTGCTTAGCCCTAGCCCATGCCAGCCGCCCCATCCCTGCCCTTCCTGCCCCCCCTGCTCGACCGTCGGGTCCTGGCTGGGGCCCAGGCCCTGCTGCCCCTTTGGCTGGGCACTAGCGGCATCCGCGAGGTCGTGGTGCCCGACCCGGAGCCCCTGCTCCAGGCGATCGGGCGGTTCCAGGCGGGCCAAAGCCGGCTGTTGATCGCCTTTCGCCACCCGAGCATCGACGATCCCGCCTGCCTGGCCCAGCTGCTCTGGCGGATCGTGCCGCGGGAGGCGCGGCGGCGCGGCCTGCCCTGGCGGCGGCGGCCCCATGCCCAATTCCTCTACGACCGGGGCATCCCGCTCTGGGCCGGGGCCCCGACCGGCTGGCTGCTGCGCCGCCTCGGTGGTTGCTCGATCCAGCGGGGCCGCCTCGACCTGCCCGCCCTGCGCTGTGCCCGGGAGCTACTGCTCAACGGCCGCCATCCCTTCGCCGTGGCACCGGAGGGGGGCACCAACGGCCACAGCGAGGTGGTGAGCACCCTGGAACCCGGGGTGGCCCAACTGGCCTTCTGGACCGCCGACGACCTGGCCAAAAACGGTCGCTCAGAAGCGATGGAACTGCTGCCAATCGGCATGCAATACAGCTTCACCACGCCCCCCTGGGGGGCGATCGCAGCGCTTCTGGCCCGGCTCGAGGCCGAGGCCGGCCTGCCCGTGGGTGGGCGCGACCTTGCCCCCCAGGCCCTCTATGGCCGCCTGGTCGCCCTGGCCGAACGCACCTTGACGTTGATTGAGCACTTCTATCTGGAGTCGTACCAGCAGCGCACCCCGCCGCCGCCGGACGACCTGGTGGACCCCAACGCCCGCCTGGCCTGGCGGCTCTCGAAGCTCCTGGAGGCCGCCCTGGAGGTGGTGGAAACCAGTTTCCACATCACCCCCCATGGGGACCTAACCAGCCGCTGCCGGCGCCTGGAGCAGGCCGGCTGGGATCGGCTGTTTCCAGCCTTAAGCGGCGAAGGGGAACGCAGCCCCCTGGAAAGCGGCCTGGCCGATCGGCTGGCGGAGGAAACCCAGGCCCGGCTCTGGCACATCCGCGTTGTCGAAGCCTTCACGGCCGTCAGCGGCAGCTACGTGCGCCAGGCCCCCAGTGCCGAGCGCTTCGCCGACACCCTGCTGCTGCTGCACGACACCCACTGCCACATCCTGGGAGGCACTCCGGCCAAGCGGCCCCGGCTTGGGGAGCGCCGGGCCCTGATTCGCATCGACCAGCCGATCGTTGTCCAGGAGCGCTTGGAGGCCTATCGCCGGGATCGCCGCGCTGCCGTGGCCGCGCTCACCGCCGATTTGCAGGGGCGCCTGGAGGCCCTGATCCAGCCGAGCGCGAGCGCTACTGCGGGTGCCCTTCAGCCCGCCGCCAGCCGGCCCACGTAGTCCGGCAGCGTGCCGGCGTTGATCCAGCCGGTGGCGATCGTTTTGCTGTGCTGGTGGTTGACCCGGCCGCGGTGGATGTGGGAGAGGCCCGCCGGGAAGAGCAGCAACTTGCCCCGTTCGGCCGGTTCGTGGTGGTCCTGCCAATGGAACTCGGTGCCGCCCTCGGGCAGGTCATTGCAATAGAGGATCCAGGCCAGCACCCGCCGCACCGGTTCGGTGGCCTCCTCGGTGGTGGTCCAGTCGCAGTGCCAGCTCTTGAAGCCCTCGCCCGGGGCATAGCGCTGCAGGTTGAAGATCGGCAGCACGAACAGGCTGCGCTCCGGGCAGCACTGGCGCAGCAGGGGCAGCTCCTGCAGGTAACGCTCCAGGGCCGCCGTGACGCCGCGGCGGATCACATCGGCCAGGGCGAAGGCCTCCGGGTCGGAGCGGTCGATCGCCACCAGGCTGATGTCCGTCGACACCTTGTCGGGTTCCGGGCCGGCCCCGCCAGGACCCTCAGCGGCGCCGGCCCTGGCCCCATCGCTCGCCCCGTCGTCGGCACGTCCAAAGGAGACGCCGGAGCTGTGCAGGTCGACGCGGCGGTCGAAGAAGGCCATCACCCCATCGGCGAGGGCCTCGTAGCCGGGGTTGCGGTAGGTGCGGATCAGCTGCATGGCTGGCTCCAGGGCACGGCGACCAGCGCCTCCAAACTCTGCCAGCGGCCCCGATCGGCAGTCACCTGATCGAGCAGGCCGACCCGCTCCAGGGCCGTAGCCACCCGGTCGAAGGCCAGGTCAAGGGCCGCATCGGCGCCAATGGCGGGCCCCAGGGGCCAAACCAATACCTGCTGCTCGGCCGGATCGGCCAGGATCATCAAGTTGAGGTCCTCCAGTTGCCGCTCGAAGAACTGGCGGCGCAGGCGGGCCATCTGGCTCGGGCCGATGGCGGCGGCGAAGGCCTCCAGGCTGGCCGTATCGGTGCCGCAGCCGCAGTTGAGGGCCAGCCAGATCAGCAGCTTGGCCCAACTTTCGCGGGTCCAGAGGGGCTGGAAACTCTGGCGCTGCTGGCGCACCAGCTCGCCCAGGGCGAAATCCACCAGGGTCGCCTGCAGGGCCAGGGCGCTGGGGCGCTCGATGCCAGGGCTGGCTTGGGGCTGGTGGGACTCAGGAGTGGGATCGGATGGCAGCTCAGCACAGGGATCGGGGCTGGGATCGGGCGTGGGATCCAAGATGGGGGTGTCGCTCATACCTGCCATCCTCCCCGCCCCCACGGCAAACTGCAGGGGCATGCGCCTTAAGCCCCATGGCCCTGGACTTCAACGATCCCGATCTGGAGTTTTCCGATCTGGTTTACGCCTACCAGAGCTGGGTGATGGCGGTGATCAACGACGAGAAACTCGACGGCGAGGAGACCCTGCTGAGCGAGGAGATCGCCGAGGACGCCCTCAACGCCATGCGCTTCCTGCCCGGCGAAGTGACCTCCGCGATCGAAACCAGCCTGGCCCGCGTCTACGACGTCGATCCGGAGGAACTGGCCTCGCTGTTGTTCCCGGAAGACTGACTTCCCGGAAGCCTGAGTTCCAGAAGACGGAGCTCCAGAAGACGGAGCTCCAGAAGACGGAGTCCCAGGAGACTGAGTCCTAAAAGACTGAGTCTTAGAAGCCTGAGTGCAGGCGAGCCTGCCTGGACGCTCCAACCCAGCCCCCCCCCCGCGCAGCGCAGCGAATCAGCCCCATGGCCTGGAGCGAAGCCGACATCCCCGACCAGAGCGGCCGCATCGCCCTGGTGACCGGCGCCAACAGTGGCCTGGGCCTGGAAACGGCCCGGGCCCTGGCCCAGCGCGGCGCCACCGTGCTGCTGGCCTGCCGCCAGCGCAGCCGGGGAGAAGAGGTTCGTCAGCAGCTGCTGCCCCTGGCCCGGGCTGGCCTGGAGGTGATCGATCTGGATCTGGCCGACCTGGCCAGCGTTGCCGCGGCTGCCAGAGAGGTGCAACGGGAATTCGGCCGCCTTGATCTGCTGATCAACAACGCCGGCGTGATGGCGCCGCCGCGGCGCCTATCCCGCGATGGCTACGAGCTGCAGTTCGCCGTCAACCACCTGGGCCACTTCGCGCTTACGGCCGCCCTGCTGCCCCTCCTGGAGCAGCAAGCTGGCGCCCGGATCGTGACCGTGAGCTCGGGGGCCCACTACTTCGGCCGCATCGCCTTTGACGACCTGCAGGGCGAGCGGCGCTACGACCCCTGGACCGCCTACGGCCAAAGCAAATTGGCCAACGTAATGATGGCCCTGGAATTACAGGAGCGGCTGGCGGCCGCAGGAAGCACCACCCTGTCGATCGCCGCCCACCCGGGGCTGGCCCGCACCAACCTGCAACCCAGCTCGGTGGCTGCCAAGGGTTCCCGGCTGGAAGGCCTGGCCTACCGGCTGATGGATCCCCTGTTCCAGAGCGCCGCCATGGGGGCCCTGCCCCAGCTCCATGGGGCCGTGGCCCCGGCGGCCCGCGGCGGAGCTCTCTATGGCCCCGGCGGCCTGGCCAACTTGCGCGGCTGGCCCGTGGCCTGCCCGATCGCGGCGGCGGCCCGCGATGGCAGCCAGCGGCGCCAGCTCTGGCAGGTCAGTGAAGAGCTGTGCGGATTGGCTTCCCAAACAAGCGTCGCCTGAGCCCCGTCAACTACCATTACTGGATCTGGCAGAAGCCGGCGAGTTCGAATTCGCCATCGCCAGACCCAGCACCGTGCCTCGCCCCGAGCTTCCTGGGGCCAGCAACAAGGTCCATGCCAGGCGTTCCTGTGTGATTCCCCCTTGCGGGAAGGAACGCCACCCGGTGCGAGATCCATACCGACCATCTGTTTTTTCCATGACCAGCACCCTTTCCGCCCTGCGGCCGGCGATCGGACCGATCCGCCACGCCCCCATCCCGGCCCAGCCCCGGCCCTTCCCCAGCGCCCCAGCCTCCGCTCCCACCTGGGAGGACCTGCTGGGCCGCCGCTAAAACCCCAAGCCCCTGGGCTGACAGAGGGGCTTGGGGGCCTAATCCAGGCGGGCCATCTGCAACCAGCAGCCACCTGGGGCCAGCTTTTCGACAATCAGGGCAGCGTTGCGGCTGTTCACCTGGAGATGGGCGAAGGCCAGGGCATCATCCAGGCAGCCAAAGCGGGGCCCGCGCACCTCATCAGGAACACTGCGCTCGTGGCGATCGGCAAAGCGCACCCGATAGGGGCCCCCATCGGTACTGGAATCCTGCATGGTTTCAGTCTGGCCACGCTACGAAATGATTGGTTGCAAGCTCAAGCCTTTATTCCAATCAGGGCCCCAGCCGGGCCAACAGGGCCACCAAGCGCAGCCGCGTGTAGCGCTGCAGCCACAGGCAGGGCAGGTTGAAGGCCGTGGCAAACAGCAGGTTGGCCGCCACCGCCCAGGGCGGCAGCCACAGGGCCGTAACCAGCCAAAAGGGCCAAATCCCCAGGTGCACCCATTCGGCCCTGCGGGTTTCCGCCACCAGCCGCTCAAGGAGTAGGCGATCGCGGCCGATCAGCTCCCCCTTGCGCAGCCCCCCCGGGAACAGGGCGCCGGCATCGGGCAGCCAGGCCTTCCAACGGCGAATCGCCAGGCGCTGGCCATAAAAGCCCAGGGGCTCACCCCAGGGACGGGGCCGGGTCAAGAGGTTGTCGTGATCGAGAGCCGCCAGGGGCAGGCGGTGGCCCAGGTAGCCCACCAGCACCGACCACAGCAGCCAGCCCAGGCCACAGGCCAGTAGCGGCAGCCCCTCGAGTTGGGCCATCGGCAGCGGGTTCACCAGGCCCAGCGGCGCCAGCCTCGGCCCAACCATCGCCGGGTCGAAACCGGTGCCCATCAGCGGGTCGGGATTTGCCGATCCTTCCATTCGATCGTGCCCCGCTCCAAATTGAAGATCGCCAGCACAAACACCCCTAGGAAAAAGATTACGGGGATGGGAAATAGCACGTTGATCCAGCCAAAGGAGCCGACCCGGCGCGTCAACAGCCCCAATTGCAAGCTGAAGCCCAAATACAACACCAGATTGGCCAGCAGGGAGCGATCCCCCACCATCGGCCAATGCAGCAGGGAGGCGGGTAAACACCAGGCCGCCCAAAACAGCCCCGACAACCAGAGCAACACCGCCAGCATCCAGGGCCAGCGCACCTCGCCGGCGGCGGTGGCGAAATTCTTGTCAAAGCCCAACACCAACTCCCGCAGGCCGCCGGGATACATGCGGTATTCGATGTCGCCATCGCCGATGTAGGCGCTCACTGGCAGGCCAGAGCGCTCATAGGCATGGGCCAAGAACCAATCCTCAACCACCCGATTGGCCACGGCGGCATGGCCGCCAATGCGCTGGTAATCGGCGCGGCTGGTGACCATGGCGGGGCCAAAGGCCACCCCCACCCGGGCACCGAGGGGCACGGCCATCAAGCCCACCAGGTTGAACAGCACTGAGAGCTGTTCATAGGGCCGTTCGGTGCGGTGGAACGGTTGCACGGACACCAGTCCACCGAGCTGGCGCTGGGCCCCACAGATCCGGGCCAGAAAGTGATATCCCGGCTGGGTATCGGCATCAAGAAAAACCAGCAAATCACCCGAGCTGGCCTGGCTGGCCTGGTGAAGGGCCCAGTTCTTGCCGGTCCAGCCCGGGGGCAGGGGGGCGCTGGTCAGGAGGGTGGCACCCGCGGCCTGGGCGATCGCGGCGGTGCCGTCGCTGGAGTGGTCATCGACCACGAGCACCTCCAGGGGCTGGAGGCTCTGCCGCTTCAGGGCAGCCAGGAGACGGGGCAGGGTGCGGGCTTCATTGCGGGCCGGGATCAACACCGACAGCCTCAACTCAGAAGCCAGGTCCGGCGCCAGGGAGTGCTGGGGTAGCCGGGGCAATCGCAAACAAAGAAACCACCCCAACAGCCAGCGCACCAGCAGCGAGATGGCCAACGGGTCCATGGCCAAGGGGTGGTGATTCGCCTGGCCAGAGGCTAGGGGGACTGGGCCTGGGAACCTGGCGGAACCAGGCACCCAGGGCCCAGGGTGCCGCTCAAATGGGGCAGGCTGGGTCGCCAGAGGGATTAGGGATCCCCCTGGCGATGACCTCAGACCCCCTTTAAGGGCAACTAGTCAGCAACTGGGCGAGGGCTCAGTAGCGGCTGCGGCCACCGCCACCACCGCCGTAACCACCGCCGCCGCCACCGCCGCCGTAGCCGCCACCACCGCCGCCGTAACCGCCGCCACCGCCACGGCTGCCGCCGCCGCCGCCACCGCCACGGGGTTCAGCCTTGTTGACCCGGATCATGCGACCCATCCACTCGACATCCTGAAGTTCGTCGATGGCCTTGGCTTCCTCGGCATCAGTGGAAAGCTCAACAAAAGCAAAACCACGCTTGCGGCCCGTGTCCCGATCGAGGGGCAAGCTGCACTGCTTCAGCTGCCCATACTGGGAAAAGAGGCCCTGGAGGTCTTCCACTTCGGCATCGAAGGAAAGATTACCCACGTAAATTGTCATGAACGGAAAACGATATGAACCGATCCTTCGACAGCCCTCAGGAAGTGATGAGCTCGCTCAAGAGAAATCTTAGAATCTTGTCCACCCTACAGCCCACTCGCAGGGTTCGGTGTGCTCGCAAGGGTGGCACAACGGTGCAGCCTGGTTGACCAAGGGCCTGGCATCGGAATTCCACCGGCCAGAGAGAAGCAAAAACAAGGCTGGGACTAGCCTTTACCGGTCAACAGTGCCCTTGGGCGGATTCCCGCCGCAGCGCCATTGCCGCACCGTTCCTGCAGCCCAGGGGCAGGAGTTCCGTTGCAAGCGTGCCCAACCGGACTGGCGGACGGGGCCAGCGGGCCCTGGCCAGGCGCCTCCGCTAACGGCAAGGCGGCCGCCATCAATCCGTAGCCAAACCCCCCGAAGCCACCAAAAACGGCCAAAGTGGAGGTCTGGGTGCAGCCAAAATCAAGCCATGGAGACGCGGGTCCGCCAACCTTTACACCATTTACCGAATCGTAAGACCAACATTGTTTATATCTTGGCCCTAACCCTATCGCCCATCATCAACTTGCTGGTGCGCTGGATCACATTTGAGATTTACTGGTCGAACCCGGCCAATGCGATCGAAGGCCAACAGGTTGTGCCACCTGATCACTGGATTTTCACCATTCTCTCCAGCGGGCTGGAAGCGGTCCTGGTGGTGATGGCCCTAGTGATGGTCAAATCGATGATTCACCAGGTACGTTTCTTTCGCAAACTCCTACTGAGCTTCGGAGTTTTAGCCACTGTTGACCTTGCCCTGAACCTGATTGTCATCAATATCGGCATATATTCCTTCAAGATAGGATCCTTCCTGCTACTTGGCCTTTCCTCTGGAATCTATATCTCTCTCAATCTGGTTTTCTTTTTCTGGTATTGGTATGACGACTTCCCAACCCAGGTGCGTCGCCTAATCCACCCAGATGCCTCCTGCTCTATCTGGTTTCCTCGCGAGGCAATAGAAACCAATCCCCGCTGGGTTCCCAGCGCCCTGGACTATCTCTATTTCACCGTGATGACAAGCAACACCTTGGGGCCGCCAGAAAATCACTCCGTGGTCGGCAATAAAGCAAAAATCCTGCAACTCATGCACTCATCAGCGATGCTCATTTTGCTGGTTATTGTTGTGTCTAGGGCGATCAACACCTTGAAATAATTTCCAGCTGAGCAGTCAGTAATCCAAGGGACTATTTACCGATAGAAAAGTTTTATTCGCGCTGAACGGCAAGTTTGTTAGCACTCCCGATCCTGATTTGCCCCTATTCACCTGGGTTCAGCGGCGGCCAGCCCGGTTCACCCCCCCATTGACATTGGCCCCCTGGCCGGCGGCGCCATAACCGGGGGCACCGGCGGCCGGCACCCCTGGGGCGCCATAGCCGGGAGCTCCCGCAGCGGGCACACCGGGAGCGCCATAGCCCGGGGCACCGGCGGCCGGCACTCCAGGTGCGCCGACACCGGGGCTGGCTACAGCCCGGGGGCGACGCACCACACAGCCTGCGGGCACGCCGGGGCCGGTGCAAACCACCACGGCCCGAGCCGGTTGCTGGAGGGAGGCCGAGAGGCTTGAGAGAACGAGAAACAGTCCGAAAGTGGTCCGTTGCATGGAAAACCTCTTATTACTTGTCACCCTAGGCCCCCCAGGAGTGGGTCAGCGCCCCAGCCCGGGGTGGGCCAGCCGACCAGGGAAGGTGTTGCTCCATACCAATAACGACAGCGGCCCTTAAACGGCAGACTGGGTTTGCTCTGCCTCAACTAGCCAAGTGGCAAGCGCCCATGAAACAATCACTGCAGATCATTCGTGTCAGCCAGTGAATTCGATCATGAGGGCCAAGCGAAATCGCAGAATCATCGTCCTGACGCGGGTTGCCCTTGTAGCCGGACTCATCACTGCGGTCAAGTTAGGCTTCCATGCGATGGGCTGGGAATTCATCTCGATCAACCCGCTCTTTTCAGCCCTGGTCGCATCCACCGTATTCTTGTTGGGCTTTTTATTGAATGGTGTGCTTTCTGATTTCAAGGAAAGCGAGAAACTACCTGGTGAGATTGCCAGCTCCCTCATGCTAATCGCCCGGGAAACCAACGCCGTAGCGATTCACAATCCCAAGGCCAATGTGCACGAGTCCATGCTGGCCCTTGGCGAGCTCTCCCATGCGGTTTTGAAATGGATCAAATCCGATAGCTCTACCCAGGAACTTCTAAGGGTCTACGACCACGCCCACGACCAGGTGGTCCTGGCCAGCAGCTGGCTCGATGCCTCCTCCCTGAAGGGCCGGCTGATGACAGAGCTTTCCTTGCTGCTGCGCTCGATCCACCGCATTGACGTGATCCGCGAAACCGATTTCGTCACCATGGTGTACTGGCTAGCCAACTTGGCCACAATCATTCTGTGCGGCGGCTTAATTTTTTCCAGCGGCTATCCCCAGCAGGACTCGGCCTTTTTCCTGTTTGTCATTTCATTCTTGCTGGTTTTTGTCTTACACCTGATCAGTGACATCGACAATCCCTTTGGCTTCAGCGATCCAAGCTCGGCCGAAGACGTGGATTTGGAGGTGCTCGAATACACGCACCGGCGCATCCTAGACCTGATCAATAGGAACGCCCAGCACGAACTCCCTAGCCCCGTAGGAATGCTCGAATCAAGCAGCAACCTTGTGTTCGAAACCAAGAATTAGCTGGCCAGCCAAGGCCTGGCAGACCTGCGATGCCGCCATCTGCCAACGCCAACGGGACCGGATCCTCCGCCAGCTCAACGACGCCAACGAATAAGTCCATGGGGACCATTCCGCTGTAGCACAGAAGAGCACAGAAGAGTCGATCCAGTGACTTCGACATCTAGAGACGCGAGACCAGTCCGATCCAAGCCCAGCAGACTAGCCGCCTAACGGAGCAAGCGAGAGCGGAGAAATAGCCATAGATCCCGACCGAAATAGCTGAGCATGGCAAACATGAAAATGTATAAAGCGCCGCGGTGAGGAACCAACAACGAGAAGACAAAGACTGCAGCCAGAAGCCAGCAACGATGCTGGCAGACGGCCATGATCTGAGCCAGGTCTTGCCTTTGATCGGGATACTGGCGAATCTCCAAGGAGGCAAGCCAGGCTAAGGACGCAAACACAAATAAGAGTAAGAAGAAGAACACCAGGCGAAAGAGAGTAATATCGGTTTCTAGCGACTGGGCATGGGTGATCAGATATTCCTGCCTGAGATGGTTATTCACATCAATCCAAACGGGAGCAAAGGCCACAATCGAAAGCACAATCGCCGAGAACACGGTCTTACGCCGCGCTGGAATCGTGAGACTGAGCAGGGCGCGATGGATCGACCAGATCTCAAAACCGGTAAAAAAGACTCCAAAAAATGACATGGTATGGGACAACAAGAGGCGACCCAACATGTCGTAGGCGATTTCATGAATCCGCGCCTTATTGATCGCATCAAGGATCAACTGGGGGTAGGACAACACCACAATCGTCAGGACGATTGCATAGATGCCATCGACAATGCCAAACCAGGTTTCTGGCGACGGTTTACCGAGGTGTCGCGTTGGCAGCATCGCAAACCTGTTGAAACAATCGAATTGATTGGCTAATTCTAGAACTTCGAACCGGAAGCCCCCATTGAGAGCTTGCCGGGCTGCTCAACGGGAGCCCTGAGCCCTGGGCGCCGATCCCGCAGCCCCATGGCCTGATCGGCCCCATCGGTGGTTCCGCTATCCGCTTGGGAGGATCCACGACCGGTGGGCCAGTGGCTGAGTCAGGCCAGGCCAGCGCCTGTCAGCGGGCGCAGAAGCGCACCAGCAGGCTGAGGCGATCCACCGGTTCGGGCAGCTCGGCCGGATCAAAGGGGGCACTATCGGGATAAGCCATGGAGGCCCGCATCCGGATCGGCGTCCCGCCGCCGCCCTCCACTTCCACCTCCAGGGGCCGGAGCTGGTGCAGGCCGATGGCCGCCGCAATCGTTTTGGCCTGGCCCAGGGCATCGCCATAGGCGGCCTTGAGCAGGCGGGCCCGGGAGGCGGCGTCGCCGCTGGTCTGGGCGCGGGGATCCACAGGCGAGAGGCGCACGCCAGGCAGGCTGCCCACCTGGCGGATCAACCGCTGCAACTGGGCTGGAGCCAGCTCACCACTCACCTGCAGGGAAGCCGTGGTCAGGGCCGGCTTCTTCGGCTCCGGCGACCGGGTCCAGGTGGACGGCGAGGTGACCTCCAGCTTGCGCACCCCCAGCTGCTGGAGGGCCTGGCGCACCGCATCCAGGCGCGCCTGCAGGCTGGCCAGGGCGCCATCGGCCGTGGCCGCATCGGCCTCCAGGCTGAGGGAAAGCTTCAGCAGCTCAATCGCCCGCTTCAGTTCGGCCTGGCCCCGGGCCTGGAGCAGGGTGCCGTTACAGCCCAATTGGATCTGGCCTTCAGCGCGAGCAGATGCAGCCGCCAGGGTGAGCAGAATCGGAACAACCAGGCCCAGAAGCACAGGGCGGAAAACTAGTTGTGACATCGAGCGACGAGCAACCGGGCCCAAGCTATAGCGAAGCCGAAGAAGAGGCATCGGATCATTAGCGTTAATTCGCATTACCCAACTTTTTCAATAACTTCTCAAGCTTTTCTTCAGCCTCTTTCATTACGTCTTTCATCTTCGCCCCATCAATTCCCCCTGCTTGGGCCAGGTCGGCCCGTCCACCTCCACCTCCGCCATGGCTTTTTGCTAAATCGCCAATGAATTTACCTGCCTTCGACCCTGAATCAATAATCAGTTGGCCAAATGCAGAGACCAGCTCACCTTTGGAGCCAGAGTTGGGAACTCCGCCAAGGACGATTGCAGTGCCAATTCCAGCCTCGGTCTGAAGATCCTTGGCGACTATTTTTAGCGCGGATGCTTCTAGCCCATCCATCCTATGGACAAGCATTTTTAAATCGCCGCCGCCTACCGTTCCAATCGTTTTAATCTTTCCCTCTGGCGGCTTCTTCGCCAAAGCCAGTTCTTCCCGAGCCGCCGCCAGGGCCTTGGCCGTGGCCTTGAGCTCCTCCTGGAGGGCGCCGACCCGCTCGACGATCTCGCCCGGCTGGGCCTTGAAACGGTCGCCCAGGGCCTTCACCACCAGCTCCCGCTCTTGCAGGTAGGCGAGCACGGCTGGACCGGCCACGGCCTCAATGCGGCGGATGCCGGCGGCCACGCCCGATTCGGCCACGATCTTGAACAGGCCGATCTCGGCCGTGTTGGCCACGTGGGTGCCGCCGCAAAGCTCCATCGACACGCCGGGCACATCCACCACCCGCACCACGTCGGCGTACTTCTCGCCAAACATCGCCACGGCACCAGCCGCCTTGGCCTGCTCGATCGCCATCTCCTGGACCTCTAGGGCCTGGGCGTCGGCGATCCAGCCATTGACCAGCCCCTCGATCCGCTCCAGTTCGGCGGCGGTCACCGCCCGGGGGCAGTGGAAGTCGAAGCGGAGGCGATCGAAATCCACCAGGGAGCCGGCCTGGCCGATGCCCGGATCCACCACCTGCTTGAGGGCTGCCTGCAGCAGGTGGGTAGCCGTGTGGTTGGCCTGGGCGCGGCGCCGGCAGGCCCGATCCACCTGGGCGATCACCACATCACCGACAGCCAGCTGGCCCCGCTCCACCAGGCCGGTGTGGACAAAGACGCTGCGGTTGCGGCCCACCGACTCGATCGAAGCGAGCAGCTCGGAGTCGGCGCCGGAAGCGACAAGAACGCCGCGATCGCCCACCTGGCCGCCGCCTTCGCCATAGAAGGGGGTGGAATCGAGCACCAGTTGCACGCGATCACCGGCGCTGGCCCGCTCGGCCGGTTCGCCGTTCACCACCAGGGCCAGCACGCAGCTGGGATGCTCCAGGGTGGCGTAGCCCTGGAAAGCGGTGGCCTCCAGCTCGGAGGCCATCTGTTCAATCGCACCTTGGAGGGTGAGATCGAGGCTCACCGCCGCGGCCTTGGCCCGCTGGCGTTGGGCCTGCATCGCCTGCTCAAAGCCGGCCAAATCAACGCGCAGCCCGTGCTCCTCGGCGATCTCCTCGGTGAGTTCAATCGGGAAGCCGAAGGTGTCATAGAGCTCAAAGGCCTGCTCACCGGAGATCTGCTCGGGCTTAGCCGCCAGCACCTCGGCCAAGAGCTTTTCGCCCCGCTCCAGGGTTTCGAGGAAGCGGGCTTCCTCCCGCTCCAGCTCGGCGGTAATCACGGCGCGGCGCTCCTCCAACTGGGGATAGGCCGGGGCCATCAAGGCAATCGAGGCCTCGCCCATCAACGTTAAAAAAGGCCGATCGATGCCCAGGCGGCGGCCGTGGCGCACCACCCGGCGCAGCAGGCGCCGCAGGATGTAGCCGCGGCCCAGGTTGGAGGCGGTGACGCCATCGGCGATCAACTGGGTGATGGCGCGGCTGTGGTCGCCGATCACCTTCAGGGAGGTTTGGCCCTTGCCATCGAGGGCGTGATACTCCACTCCCGCCAACCCGGCCGCCGTTTCGATCAGGGGATAGATCAGGTCGGTTTCGTAGTTGTTAGGAACCGCCTGGAGGATCTGGGCCATGCGCTCCAGCCCCATGCCCGTATCGATGTTGCGATTGGCCAGGGGCGTCAGGGTGCCCGCAGCATCGCGGTTGTATTGCATGAACACCAGGTTGTAGAACTCGATGAAGCGACTGTCGTCCTCCAGATCAATGGCGTCATCGCCGAGTTCGGGCTTGAAATCGTAGTAGATCTCCGAGCAGGGACCGCAGGGTCCCGTGGGGCCTGAAGCCCAGAAATTATCGGCCTCATCCATGCGGATGATCCGCTTGGGGTTCACGCCAACCGCATCGCGCCAGATCGCTTCGGCCTCCTCGTCTTCGCGGAAGACACTCACCACCAGATTCTTAGGATCGAGGCCATAGACGCCCGTGCTCAACTCCCAGGCCCAGGCAATCGCCTGCTCCTTGAAGTAATCGCCAAAGGAGAAATTGCCGAGCATCTCGAAGAACGTGTGGTGGCGCGCCGTGCGGCCCACGTTTTCAATGTCGTTGGTGCGGATGCACTTCTGGCTGCTGGTGGCCCGGGGGGCTGGCCGCTCCTGCTGGCCCAGGAACACCGGTTTAAACGGCAACATGCCGGCGATGGTCAGCAGCACCGTCGGGTCGTCCGGCACCAGGGAGGCGCTGGCCATGGGGCGGTGGCCCCGCTGCTCGTAGAAATTGAGAAAGGCCGCTCGGATCTCGGCGCCACTGCGGGGCAGGCCCGGGCCCGCGGCTCCCCCAGGGGAGCTTGTGGCGGAAGCACCGACGGCGGGGGAAGGGGAAGCAGCAGCCATGGTCCGACGCGGCAAAACAGCCCTGGAGAGGGCATGATCGCCCAGCACAGGCCCGAAGGGCTCCGCGCCCTGCCTTCCCTTGCGTGTGTCGCCCGATCCGGTCCCAGCCGAGCCTGCCACCGGCCCTGACTCCGGCCCAGAATTCAGCGCCGAGTCCCGCGCCGAGCTACGGCTGCGCTCGATCGCCTGGGCCCTGGGGGCAGGCCTCTGCGCCCTCGCCCTGGGGCTCCCCCTAGGACTGGAGCCGGCCCTGCGCGCGGGGGGGTGTGGCTTCTTCTACGGCCTGCTCGCCTTCCACCTGCAGCGGGTCGACCCTGACGACAGCCACCTGCAGGCTGGCCTGGTGGGCGCCGTCTGCGGCATCCACAGCCTCGGCTTGCCGCCGGTGGCGGCCTGGCCGGCCGACCAACCGCTCCCGGACGCCCTGGCGGCCGTGGCGCCAGCAGTGATGATGGGCCTACTCCGTGCCTGGCTGCCGTTGATCGGCGCTGCCCTGCTGCTGCACGGGGTCCAACGCCTGCTGAGCGCCCCTAGGCCATGAGCCTGCTGCATGCCACCTGGCTGCCCGCCACCAAGGCGGGCCCCACCGCCACCAACGGCCGCATCGCGGCGGGCTTGCTGCTGTGGGCGGACACCTGGCGGGTGGCCACGCCGGTGACCCCCACGCTCGACGGGGTGCCGGACCACCCGCTCAGCCTCAACCAGGACGACCTGGGCGCCTGGCTAGAGGAGCTGGACCTGTGGTCGGAGGACTCCCGGCCCGCCGAGGCAATCCTCACCTTGCCCAGCCGCCGCCAGGCCAGCCGCGGCCGCAAAAGCACCGAATCCGACGGCACGATCTGGAGCGGCCTGCCGCTCCAGGCCGGCGAACCCCTGCCCAAACAGGTGGAGTGGTGGCCCTGGCGGGTGGAGGGCTGGCTGCTCAAGCCCGCCGCCGCCGCCCAGTGGCTCAACCAGCTGCCCCTGGCCGGCGCCCCCAGCGAGCTGGCCGATGAACTGCGCTGGTGGAGTCACCTGGAGCGCTGGAGCCTGAGCCTGCTGGCCCGGGGCCGCTGGCTGCCGGAGGCCCGCCAGGGCCGCGGCCGCTGGCAGCCCCTGCTCAACCGCGAAGACGACCGGCGCCGCCTCGAGGACCTGGCGACGCGCCTGCCCCAAGTGGTGGATGCCGGCGAACGCAGCAACGGCCTCAGCTGCCGCCGACCCGGCTCCCAGCGGCTCTTGGTGGCCCGGCTGCTGGAGGCCCTGCTCGATGGCCAGCTGCGGGCGGGCTTCAGCCCCACCTGCCCCGGCCTCGATCCCCTGCTGGGCGCCTGGCAAAAGGCCCTCGGCCCGGGCGACGGCCGGCTGGACCTTGATGGCGAGGACGCCGAACGGCTGGAAACCGCCACCCACCACTGGCGCGAGGCGGTGGCAGGCCGGGTGGAGCCTGCCCATGCCTGCCTGGAGCTCTTCACACCGCCGGAGGGGGAGGAGTTGTGGGAGCTGCGCTTCAGCCTCCAGGCCGAGGCCGACCCCAGCTTGAAACTCTCCGCCGCCACTGTCTGGGCGGCGGGGGACAACCAGCTCTCCCTGGGGGAAGTGACCCTGGCCAACCCCGGAGCCCTGCTGCTGGAGGGCCTGGGCCGGGCCCTGCAGGTGTTTGATCCGATCGAGCGGGGCCTCGATGCCGCCGCCCCGGAAGCCATGCAGCTCACCCCAGCCGAAGCCTTCGTGCTGGTGCGCACCGCCGCCGCCCGCCTGCGGGATGTGGGCGTGGGTGTGGTGCTGCCGGCCAGCCTTAGCGGCGGTCTGGCCAGCCGCCTTGGCCTGGCGATCCAGGCGGAACTGCCCAGCCAATCGCGCGGCTTTACCCTGGGCGAGAGCCTCAGCTGGAGCTGGGAGCTGATGATTGGCGGCGTCACCCTCAACCTGCGCGATCTCGAGCGCCTCTCGGCCAAGCGCAGCCCGTTGGTGCAGCACAAGGGGGCCTGGATTGAACTGCGGCCCGGCGATCTGAAGAACGCGGAAAAGTTCTGCGCCCTGGATCCCGGCTTCAAGCTCGATGAGGCCCTGCGCATCACCGGCAACGAGGGCGAAACCCTCTACCGCCTGCCGGTGCACCAGTTCAACCCCGGCCCGCGCCTGCAGGCGGTGCTGGAGCAATACCACCAGCAAAAGGCCCCCGACCCCCTGCCAGCGCCCGAGGGCTTTGCCGGGCAGCTGCGGCCTTACCAGGAGCGGGGCCTGGGCTGGCTCGCCTTCCTGCATCGCTTCGACCAGGGGGCCTGCCTGGCCGACGACATGGGCCTGGGCAAAACAATCCAGCTGCTGGCCTTCCTGCAACACCTCAAGGCCGAAGGCGAATTGAAGCGGCCGGTGCTGCTGGTGGCGCCCACCTCGGTGCTGACCAACTGGAAACGGGAGGCGGCCGGCTTCACGCCCGAATTACAGGTGCGTGAGCACTACGGGCCGCGCCGGCCCGCCAACGAAGCGGCCCTCAAAAAAGCCCTCGACGGCATCGACCTGGTGCTGACCAGCTACGGGCTGCTGCAACGGGATAGCGAACTGCTCGAGTGCATCGACTGGCAGGGGGTGGTGATCGATGAGGCCCAGGCGATCAAGAACCCCAGCGCCAAACAGAGCCAGGCCACCCGCGACCTGGGCCGGCCCGGCAAGCAGGGCCGCTTCCGCATCGCCCTCACCGGCACGCCGGTGGAGAACCGGGTGAGCGAGCTCTGGGCCCTGATGGACTTCCTCAACCCCAAGGTGCTCGGCGATGAGGCCTTCTTCCGCCAGCGCTACCGCCTGCCGATCGAGCGCTACGGCGACATGTCGTCCCTGCGGGACCTCAAGGGCCGGGTGGGCCCCTTCATCCTGCGCCGGCTCAAAACCGACAAATCGATCATCTCCGACCTGCCCGAGAAGGTGGAACTGAGCGAATGGGTGGGCCTGGCCCCGGAGCAGAAACAGCTTTACAACAAAACCGTCGAGGAGAGCCTCGATGCGATCGCCCGCTCGCCCTTGGGCCAGAAACATGGCCAGGTGCTGGCCCTGCTCACCAAGCTCAAGCAGATCTGCAACCACCCGGCCCTGGCCCTCAAAGAACAGGTAGTGGAGGCCGGCTTTGCCGCCCGCAGCGCCAAGGTGCAACGGCTCGAAGAAATCCTCGAGGAAGTGATCGAAGCGGGCGATCGGGCCCTGCTGTTCACCCAGTTCGCCGAATGGGGCCACCTGCTTAAGGCCCACCTGGAGCGGCGTTGGCGCCAGGAGGTGCCCTTTCTGTATGGCAGCACCAGTAAGAACGAACGCCAGGCGATGGTGGATCGGTTCCAGGACGATCCCCGCGGCCCCCAGCTGTTCCTGCTCTCGCTCAAGGCCGGCGGCGTGGGCCTCAACCTCACCCGGGCCAGCCACGTGTTCCACATCGACCGCTGGTGGAACCCGGCCGTGGAAAACCAGGCCACGGACCGGGCTTACCGGATTGGCCAGACCAACCGGGTGCTGGTGCACAAATTCATCACCAGCGGCTCGGTAGAAGAACGGATCGACCGCATGATCCGCGAAAAATCACGCCTGGCCGAGGACATCATCGGCTCAGGCGAAGACTGGCTGGGCGGCCTGGAGATGGGCCAACTACGCGAGTTGGTGGCCCTGGAGGATTGAGCCTGCAAAGGCCCGATCCCTCGGGTCGGGGATCTCGGCCCAAGTCCCCTGAACGAGGCAAGCCCCCGGCTGCGGCAGACCGGCTCAGGCATCGGCCGGGATGCGGTGGGGCGACTAACCTCAACGGGAACTACCAGACAAAGCCCCATCCACCATGGCCAACGCCCTTCTGCAGATCACCATTCCGCAGAGTGACGATGACTGGGGCAGTGATCGCTTCAGTATCCTGCGCGAAAATATCGAAATTGGCTGCCGCCAGAAGGATCCAGCCGCTACCTGTATCGGCCAGTCCTATCCAACCGAAGGGGCTGCGATTGAAGCGCTGCATCAAAATTTGAGCTCCGGCCACTATTCCCAGGTGTGGCTGATTGGCGCCGATGCGGGTGACGCCCCTGGCGCTAGTTTTTATCAGGCTTTAGAGGCCGCCCGCAGCCACGGCACCTCGATTGTGTATGCCCGCGACCACGCCGACCTGGGCGCCAGCGTGCGTAATTGCAGCGCCACCCTGCAATCCCTCGGCCAAACCAACCAGTTCCACAGCCTGGATTCCAACCCGGATCCGCAGCGGCCCGAATACGTGAACCCCAACTGCCCGGGCATTCAATGGCCCTGCGTGGTTACCGGTCAAAACGGGGGCGTGCAGCTGGTTAGCAAGATGATGGAGCACCCGATCCTGGCCTTCGCCAGCCTGATCCCCGGCGCCTTGGTGATTCCAGCCCATCCCCATGAAGGGGTGCTGATCCCCAACAATCCCGACCAGAAGGTGTTGTTGCAGGGCAATTCCGTACTATCCGGCGCCACCCAGATTTCGGCCGTGATCGAAGACCAGCCCGGCGCCGGCGTCGTGCTGGCCCACTCCACCTTCCACCACTTCGCCGACTTCAACCTGGATGTGTCGAAGGGCTGCCCCAGCTTCGTGACCGATCCCCCCTCGAGCCAGATCGCTGACAATCCCTGGATGCTGGACGACATCCGCAACTACATCCGTTCGGCAGCGGCCTACTTTCAAGGTCGCTTCAACGGCTGAGATGACGATCACCACCTCCCTCGGCGACCAGGGCCTGGGCCAGCAGCCCTGGTGGGTGGAGCAGTGGATGGAGCTGATCAACTCCTACCGCTACAAAAAGCGACTGGAGCGCGCCTGGACCTACGCCCGCGAGGGCAACGTGCTCTCGATTCGCTTCGAGGGGCGCCGGGTCCATGCCCGGGTGCAGGGCAGCGAGAGAGAGCCCTACAAGGTGAAGCTCTGGCTTGATGTGCTCAGCGACGAGGACTGGGGCTACGTGCTCGAAGCCCTGGGCCAAAAGGCCCGCTGGTCGGCCCAGCTGCTGGCCGGGATCATGCCCCAGGACATCGAACGGGCCTTTGCCGCCAGTGGCCGCCGCCTGTTCCCGTTCAAGTTGCAGGAGGTGCGTAGCGAATGCAGCTGCCCCGATAAGGCCAACCCCTGCAAGCACGCCAGCGCCGTTTACTACCTGATGGGCGATCGCTTCAGCGAAGACCCGTTTGTGTTGTTCCAGCTGCGCGGCCGCACCCGCAGCCAGCTGCTGGCCGACCTAGCCCTGCAGCGGCGCGAGCTCCTGCAGCAACGGGCCCAGGCCCTGCGGGCCAGCCAGGGCGTTGACGCGGTCGCCCCAGCCGTGGCCCATCCCACCCCAGTGGCGATCAGTGATCCCGGCCGCTGGTGGCGTTACGACGCCCCCCTCGATCCCGCCCTGGTGGTGATCACCCCCGCGATGGAAGGGGAATCGGGATTGGAGGAGGCGGGCCCCCTGCCCCTGGCCGAGGACGGCCGCTTCCCAGAGGCAAACCTGCAGTTCCTGGCCCACCTCAAGGCCCAGGCCCTCGGGCTGGCCCAGGCGGCGATGGCCACGGCCATGGCCGCAGGGCGCTCCATGGGCGAAGGCCCTGGGGATGACGCCAACGGGACCGAAGGCTCTGCCACGGCCGGGGCCGCTGGCCCCAAGGGCCAGGCCCGCGTCGGCGTGAAAGCCCAGCCCGCTCGGCGATGAAGGGCGGGGCCACGCCCCCCGGGCCGTCAAGCGCCCCCTGGCTCACAGACGATCAGCAGGCGCTCGCGGCCCTGATCTTGGGCTCCCACCGGGGCGGCTTTGGCGACCCCCTCCTGGCGGGGATCCGACAGGACCAATCCAGCCTGCAGCAGGCCCAGGCCCTGTTTGCGGCCCCCCGGGTGGTGCTCGCCCATGACGGCAGCAGCGATCCGCGCCTGATCTATGCCAATGCCCAGGCCCTGGCCCTCTGGCGGCGGCCCTGGGCAGCCATGGTGGGGCTGCCATCGCGGCTCACCGCGGAGCCCCAGGAGCGGCCCGGTCGGGCCCGGATGCTGGTCGAGGCCCGCAGCCGCCAGGCCCTCGGCGGCTACAGCGGCATCCGCATCGACAGCAGCGGCCGCCGCTTCCAAATCCGCGGTGCCCGCCTCTGGACCCTCCGGGACCGCCACGGCCAGGCCATCGGCCAGGCGGCCAGCTTCAGCGACTGGTGGTGGCTCTGAGGGTCCGGCGCCGGGAAAGGAGCAGGCCCTGGGCGACCTTTGCCGATGAACTCTGGTGGCCCTCGGCGGACTGATTCGGTTGCCACCCCATTGAGGTTGGGGAGGCCGAACTCAGGGTGGGAGCGCCGTAACGCCAGGGTCGGTTCTCGCCCTTCTGGCGATCAACCAGCCAGGCCACATTGACCGGGCGGCTGACAGGCCGCAGTCGCACCCAACGGATCCAACGCCATGCTCACCCTGCGCCAATCCCGCTACGACCTGCTCAATCGCCTCGAGCAACAACTACAAACCAGCGAGCGCATTCCGGCGGCGGAAGTGCTCGATACAGAAACCGGATTCCGCATCACCCTGGAACTGCCCGGTGTCGCCAAAGACTCCATCGATGTCAAGGCCACCGACCGCAGCTTGGTGATCACTGCCCAGCGTCCGGCCCCAGACCAGGGCGATAACGCGGCGACCGCGCTGCTGAGCGAATTGCCCTACGGCACCTGGAGCCGCAGCTTCCGCTTCCCGGCTGGCATCAACCGCGAGGGCCTCGAAGCCCACTACCGCGATGGCCTGCTCACCGTCATCGCCCCCAAGGCCCAAACCGCCACCAGCGTGTCGGTGACCGTGGAAGGCTGAGGGCCGCCTAGGGAGCGACCCCCTGGGCCAGCCCAGCCCCAATGCGCCAGAACCAGACCCACACCAGAACGGGACCTAGCTCTGGCCTTCGGGCCGGGGCTTTTTTGTTGGGGATGGAGGGAATCGAGCGGCTGGCTTAGTTGGCGGGCGAGCCGATCCGGCAGAGGGGGGAGGACGGGTGACGTTGATCCGGCCCTAGCTCCCTGAGCCGGGGCCGCTGCGTCGACCAGCCCCCAGGCCAGGCAGCCCCTTGGAGGGTCTCCGTAAAGTTCAGGTCCATTGCGCGGGTACCGATGGGAACGACAGCCATGGCCAAGGGCGGCGAGACCAGCGACATCGGGACCTCCAGCGTGCCCCGGCTCAGCCTGCAAAGCGAGGGGATCGGACCCGACACCAGCACGATCCGTTCGCTCGACTGGGACCGCAGCCGCTTTGACATCGAATTCGGGCTACGCAATGGCACCACCTACAACGCCTTCCTGGTGCGGGGGGAACGCACGGCCCTCATCGATACCTCCCACGCCAAATTTCGCGACAGCTGGATCCCCCTGCTGGAGGGCCAGATCGATCCAAACGAGATCGATTATCTGATCGTGTCCCACACCGAGCCGGACCACTCGGGCCTGATCGGTGATCTGATTGAGCGCAACCCAGACATTGAGATCGTTGGATCCAAGGTGGCGATCCAGTTCCTGGAAGATCAGGTGCATCGGCCCTTCAAAAGCCGGGCGGTCAAAAGTGGCGAAACCCTGGATCTGGGCACCAATGCCGCCAGCGGCGTGCATCACCACTTTGAATTCCTCAGCGCCCCCAACCTGCACTGGCCCGACACGATCTTCTCGTTTGACCATGGCACGGGCATCCTTTACACCTGCGATGCCTTCGGTTTGCACTACTGCAGCGAAGACGTTTTTGATAGCGACCCCGGCGCCATCGCCCCCGATTTCCGCTTCTATTACGACTGCCTGATGGGCCCCAATGCCCGCAGCGTGTTGCAGGCGCTCAAGCGCATGGACAGCCTGCCGGAGATCACCACGATCGCCGTCGGCCATGGCCCCCTGCTGCGCCACCACCTGGGCCTGTGGGTGGAGGACTACCGCGAGTGGAGCAGCCAGCGCAGCCGCGGCGAAACCTATGCCGCCGTTTGCTACCTCAGCCAATACGGCTTCTGTGACCGCCTCAGCCAGGCGATCGCCCGCGGCATCGGCAAGGCGGATGCCCAGGTGCAACTGGTGGACCTGCGCGCCACCGATCCCCAGGAACTGGCGGCCCTGATCGGCGAGGCCAGCGCCGTGGTGGTGCCCACCTGGCCCTCCGAGCCCGACAGCGACCTGCAGACCGCCATCGGCACCCTGCTGGCCAGCCTGAACGCCAAGCAATGGGTGGCCTGCTACGACGCCTTCGGTGGTAACGACGTGCCAATCGACACCGTGGCCGACCAGTTGCGCAGCCTGGGCCAGAAGGAGGCCTTTGCTTCCCTGCGGATTCGCCAGGTCCCCCAAGGCAGCGACTACCAGCGCTGCGAGGAGGCCGGCACCGACCTGGGCCAGCTGCTCACCAAGGCCAAAACGATCGCGGCCATGAAAAGCCTCGATGGCGACCTGGATCGGGCCCTCGGCCGCCTCTCGGGGGGGCTCTACGTGGTGACAGCGCGCCAGAGCGAGGGCGACACCGCCCGCAGTAGCGCCATGGTGGCCAGCTGGGTGAGCCAGGCCAGCTTTGATCCCCCCGGGATCACCGTGGCCGTGGCCAAGGACCGGGCCATCGAGGCCCTGATGCAGGTGGGCGACCGCTTCGTGCTCAACATCCTGCGCGAGGACAACCACCAGCCCCTGCTGCGCCATTTCCTGCGCCGCTTCCCCCCCGGCGCCGACCGCTTCGCCGGCATCCACACCCTTGATGGCGTCGCCGCCGGCGGGCCCGTGCTCGGGGATGCCCTCGCCTTCCTTGGTTGCCGCGTCTCCCAGCGGCTCGAAGGTCCCGACCACTGGATCATCTATGCCGAAGTGGAGGAGGGCAACGTGGCCGACAGTGAGGCCAGCACCGCCCGCCACCACCGCAAAGTGGGGAACCACTACTAATGACCAGCTCCCAGGCCTCCAGCGCCCCTGCTGCGGGCACCCCTGAATCAAGTTCCCCAGCCGCCAGCGCCGATCGGCGGGTGATCGTGCTGCCGCTGGAGCCCGGCCTGGTCTGCCTGAGGGGCCTCAGCCCGAAACGGCTGCGCTTTGAGGTGGAATACGGCCTGGAACGGGGCACCAGCGCCAACGCCTTTCTGTTTGAGGGCGGCACTAGTGCCAGCGGCCAGGCCGTGCCGCCGGTGTTGGTGCACCCCCTCGGCGCCTCCTTCGCCGCCCCCTTCCTGGCCGAGCTGGAGCAGCGCCTAGCGCCAGACGCCGCCTTGAAGGTCGTGGTGGGCCACGTCAACCCCAACCGGGTGGAGCTGCTGCGCCAACTGGCGGCCCGTTGGCCGGCCCTGATGCTGGTGGCCTCCAACGCCGGCGCCCGCCTACTCGAAGATCTCTGGGGCCAGGTGAAACCAACGGCCCCCGGCAGTGCCCCAGCGGCCGAAGCCGCCGCTGCGATTCCGCCCCTACCGCGGATCGATGTGGTGAAGCAGGAGGTGAGCCGGCCCCTGGCCGGCGGCTACCGGCTGCACCTGATCCCGGCGCCCTCGCCCCGCTGGCCCGGGGCCCTGCTGGCCTTTGAAGAGAGCACGGGCCTACTCATGAGCGGCAAGTTCTTCGCCGCCCACCTGTGTAGCGAGGACTGGGCCGAAGCCAACCGCAGCAGCAACGAAGAGGACCGCCGCTACTTCTACGACTGCCTGATGGCCCCCATGGCCCGCCAGGTGGACACCGTGCTCGACCGGCTCGATGACCTGGCGATCCGCACGATCGCCCCGGGCCATGGCCCCGCCATCGCCGAGAGCTGGCGCAGTTTGCTGCTGGAGTACCGCCGCTGGGGCGAACCCCAGGAGCGGGCCCGCCTCTCGGTGGCGCTGCTGTTCGCTAGCGCCTATGGCAACACGGCCGCCATCGCCGATGCGATCGCCCGCGGCATCGCCGGCACGGGCGTGCGGGTGGAGAGCATCAACTGTGAATTCGCCCCGGCCGACCACCTGCTCGAGGCGATCCGCGGCTGCGATGCCGTACTGATCGGCTCCCCCACCCTGGGGGGCCATGCGCCCACGCCGATCGTCTCCGCCCTGGGCACCCTGCTGGCCGAAGGCGACCGGGCCAAGCCGGTGGGCGTGTTCGGCAGCTTCGGCTGGAGCGGCGAAGCTCTCGACCTGCTCGAAGGCAAGTTGCGCGATGGCGGCTTTCGCTTCGCCTTCGAGCCGATCAAGGTGAAATTCAGCCCCGACGCCCAAACCCTCAAGGCCTGCGAAGAAACGGGCACGGCCCTTGGCCGCCAGCTCCAGGCCGGGCAACGCAAAGCCCAGCGTCGCAGTGCCAGTGGCGGCCTGAGTGAAAGCCGCAGCAACCCGGCCCTCCAGGCCCTCGGCCGGGTGGTGGGCCCCCTCTGCGTGCTCACAACCGTGAAGGGGGAGGGCGAGGGCCAACTCAGTGGCGCCATGGTGGCGAGCTGGGTGAGCCAGGCCAGCTTCAGCCCACCGGGGGTGATGGTGGCCGTGGCCAAGGATCGGGCCGTGCAAACCCTGCTCCATGGCGGCGACCAATTCGCCTTGAACGTGCTGGCCGAAGGACGGGAAACCGGGCCGATGCGCCAGTTTCTGCAGCCCTTCCCCCCTGGAGCCGACCGCTTTGCCGGCCTGGAGCTAGAGCGCAGCCCCAGCGGCCAGCCGATCCTGGCGGACGCCTTGGCCTGGCTGGAGGCCCGGGTGACCCAGCGGATGGAATGCGGCGACCACTGGCTGATCGTGGCCGAGGTCACCCATGGCGCCCTGCTCGATGCCCTCGGCACCACCGCCATGCACCAACGGCGCAGCGGCGGCAATTACTAAGGCCCAACTTCAAGACATGTTCTAGGGAGCCTGTTTAGGGATCCCCTACAGCGAAGCGTCGATCAATCCTTCTTTGCGATGACCTCCCTGTCCCAGGGAGGATCCCACTAGGCCGCCTGGGGGGGCGTGGGCGGCGGGCCACCGTTGAACTGGAAGGGCAGCACCAGCGTGGCCCAGTGCTCGGGGCGCTCGGGGCGGCGGCGACGGGGCTGACGCACGCCAAAGGGCACCCGAATCACGTTGGTGCCTTCCACCCGCAGGGTGTTGCCCTGGCTAGCCGAGTGGCTGAGGGAGCCGATGCCTGGGGGGAGGGTGACCTCCTTGCCGGCAAACCGGTTGGGGGATTGGCCGTTGTCGTCGACGTTCATGACCCCGTAGGCAGGAAAGCTGCCGGTGAATGCAAGCGATTGATGGAAAAGAGGAAGGGATGGAACGGAGATCCGCCCTGGCCCAACTCTGGGGCGAATGTACCGCTTTGTGGGCAGTATTGCCACTCCTGAGGCACCAAGGGAGCCACCAGCGGCAGCCCCTCGGAACCCATCAACCGCTACCTACGGGGTGGGCGCCCGATCGGCCAGCTCCTCAACCGAAGGGCAGGTGCAGATCAAATTGCGATCGCCATAGGCATTATCAATCCGGGCCACGGCCGGCCAAAGCTTTTCCCGTTGTTGGCGCTCCCCCGCCGGAAAGGCCGCCAGCTGGCGGCCATAGGGGCGCTCCCAGCTTTCGGCGGTCACGGCCGCCAGGGTGTGGGGGGCGCGCTTGAGCGGGTTATCGGCCGGATCACTGCTGCCGGCCTCGATCGCCGCCGCCTCGGCCCGGATCGCCACCATGGCGTCACAGAAGCGGGCGATCTCGCCCAGGGATTCACTTTCGGTGGGCTCCACCATCACCGTGCCCGCCACGGGCCAGCTGACGGTGGGCGCGTGGAAGCCGTAGTCCATCAGCCGTTTGGCCAGGTCGTCGACCTCGAGGCCGCAACTGCGTTTAAGGGGGCGCAGGTCGAGGATGCATTCATGGGCCACCCGGCCGCCGGCCCCCCGATAGAGCACGGGGTAATGGGGATCAAGCCGTTCAGCAATCCAGTTGGCCGCCAGCAGGGCCACGGCACTGGCCTGGCGCAGGCCGGCGCCGCCCATCATGCGGACATACATCCAGCTGATCGGCAGGATGCTGGCGCTGCCCCAGGGGGCCGCGCTCACGGGGCCGATCGCCTGGTCGCCGCCACAGGCCACCAGGGGATGGCCGGGCAGGAAGGGCACCAGGTGGGCGGCCACCGCGATCGGCCCCACCCCCGGTCCGCCACCGCCATGGGGGATGCAGAAGGTCTTGTGCAGGTTGAGATGGCAAACATCGGCGCCGAAGCGGCCCGGCTTGCACAGGCCCACCTGGGCATTGAGGTTGGCGCCATCGAGGTACACCTGGCCGCCGTGGCGATGCACCAGGGCGCAGATGGCCTGGATCGCCGTTTCAAACACCCCATGGGTGGAGGGATAGGTGACCATCAGGGCGGCCAGCTCGCCGGCATGGGCGCTGGCCTTGGCCTCCAGGTCGGCCAGATCGATGTTGCCGTCGTCATCGCAGGCCACGGGCACCACCTGCAATCCGGCCATCACGGCACTGGCCGGGTTGGTGCCGTGGGCGCTGGTGGGGATCAGGCAGATGCGGCGGTGCTGGTCGCCGCGGCTGTGGTGCCAGGCGCGGATCACCAACAGGCCGGCCAACTCCCCCTGGGAGCCGGCGTTGGGTTGCAGGGATACCCCGGCAAAGCCCGTGGTTGCCGCCAGCCAGGCCTCGAGGTCGGCCAGCAGGCGCCGGTAGCCGGCGGTTTGGGCCTGGGGGGCAAAAGGATGGAGCGCCGCAAAGGCCGGCCAGCTCACGGGCGCCAGTTCGGCCGCCCCGTTGAGCTTCATCGTGCAGCTGCCGAGCGGGATCATCGCGTGCACCAGCGAAAAATCGCGGCTCACCAGGCGCTGGATGTAGCGCAGCAACTCGGTTTCGCTGCGGTGGTTGTGGAACACGGCCTGGGCCAGCCAGGGCCCCTGGCGCCGCGGCACGGCCGCCCCCCAGAGGGCCTGCTCGGGGGCTGCGGCTGCGCCGGCCCCCTCCAGCTCGGCCCGAACCTGCGCTAGGAGCTCGCCCGCCCCAGGGCAGGGCTGGGCAGGGCCAGCGAGGGCGGCGAGCAGGCGCTGGAGCTCGGCCCCGTCGCTGAGCTCATCGAGGCTGATGCCAAAGGCTTGGGGCTCGGCCAGCCCATTGGGGGAGCCGCTAACCGGTGACCCAGCGCCAGCGCCCCCAAAACCCGGCCGCAGGTTGAAACCGGCCGCTTCCGCGGCCTGGATCAGGGCCGCGGCCCGGGGCGTCGCCACCGTGAGGGTGTCGAAACCCGGGCCCGCCTGGGGCTCCAGCCCCAGGGCGACCAGGCCCAGGGCCAGCGCCTGGCGCAGGATCAGCAGCCGGCGGGCGATCGCCGCCAGCCCCTCGGGGCCGTGGTGCACCGCATAGAAGCCGGCGATCACCGCCAGGAGCACCTGGGCGGTGCAGATGTTGCTGGTGGCCTTGTCGCGGCGGATGTGTTGCTCGCGGGTCTGCAGGGCCAGGCGCAGGGCCGGCCGGCCCTCGGCATCGAGGGATTGGCCCACCAGGCGGCCGGGAATCTGGCGCTTGTGGGCCTCGGTGGTGGCGAAGAAGGCGGCATGGGGGCCGCCAAAGCCCATCGGCACGCCAAAGCGCTGGCTGCTGCCCACGGCGATGTCGGCGCCGAGCAGGCCCACCGGCGCCAGCAGCACCTGGGCCAGGGGATCCACCGCCACGGTGACCAGCAGGCCGGCCCCGTGGGCGGCGGCGATCAGGGCGCTGGGATCCCAAAGGCGGCCACTGGATCCGGGCAACTGCAGCAGCAGGCCAAAGGCATCGGCCATGGGTCCATCCGCGGCCGCCGGGGAGCCATCGGCGCCCGCTTCGCCAGCGCCTGGGCCGGCCAGCAGGGCCGCCGGATCCACCAGCTCCACAGCAATCCCCAGGGGTTCGGCCCGGGTGCGCAGCACCGCCAGGGTCTGGGGAAAGACGTCTTGATCAACCAGATAGCGCCTGGCTTCGCCCCGGTGGGCGCCGCGGCTGAGGGCCAGGGCCTCAGCCGCGGCGGTGGCCTCATCAAGCAGGGAGGCATTGGCGATCGGCAGGCCCGTGAGCTCGCTGATCAGGGTCTGGAAATTGAGCAGGGCTTCTAGGCGCCCCTGGGCGATCTCGGCCTGGTAGGGGGTGTAAGCCGTGTACCAGGAGGGGTTCTCGAACACCTGGCGCTGGATCACCGCCGGCGTCGCCGTGCCGTAGTAGCCCAGGCCAATCAGAGAGCGGCGGACCTGGTTGGCGCCCGCCAGGGCGGCCAGATCGGCCAGGGCCTGGGCTTCGCCGCAGCCCTCGGGCAAGCCCTCCGCCGCCAGGCCTGGGGCCAGCAGGATGTCGGCTGGCACCACCTGGGCGACGAACTGCTCGAGATCGGCCACGCCCAGGTCGGCGAGCATGGTGTGGAGCTCGGCCTCGGAAGGGCCAATATGGCGGGCCACAAAGGGGCTGAGCACTTGCTCGCCCTGGCCCGGGGCGGCCCCGGATCCAGCAACGCCCAACTCAGGATTCGCTGCAACTTGCGTCAAGGCCCGGCCCCTGGCTGGCGGCGATCCTAAGGAGTCTTGCCAGACGGCTTAGGGATCGGCCCCGTTGGCTCCCCCTGGATCGGGCTCTTCGGTGCAGGCCCCCTGGGGCTCCAGGGGCGGCTCGGGAGCCCTTGGCTCAATGGCCGGCCACCTTGGCGCCATAGGTGGCCGCATCCATCAAGGCGTCGATCTGGCGGGGATCACTGGGACGCACCAACAGCAGCCAGCCCTCGCCATGGGGATCGTTCTGCAGTTGCTCCGGGCTATCAAGCACGGCCCCGTTGCGCTCCACCACCGTGCCATCGATCGGCGCGTAGACCTCCTCCACCGCCTTGACCGACTCGACCGTGCCGAAGCTGGCGCCCCGGCTCAGGGCACTGCCGGGCTCGGGCAGCTCCACAAAAACGATGTCGCCCAGCTGCTCCACCGCAAAGGCGCTGATGCCCAGCCGCAGCAGCTCGCCCTCGGGGCGCAGGTATTCATGGCTATCGGCGTAGCGGCAGTCAGCGGGAAAACCGGCGCTGGAGGAACTGAGGGCCATTGGCCAGCCAGGCGATCAGGAGGTTGGCGCCAGTCTGCCTGCCGCCCCTAAGTCCCGCAGGGCCCGCTCCAGGGCCAGCTCCACGTGGCTGCGGTGGCTGCCGCCCTGGGCGTAAAGCACGAAGGGCTCGCGCAGGGGCCCATCGGCGGAAAACTCACTGGTGCTGCCATCGATGAAGCTGCCCCCCGCCATCACCAGCTCGCTGGCATAGCCGGGCATGGGCGCCGGCACCGGATCGAGGTAGGAGCCCACCGGCGAACTGGCCTGGAAGGCCCGGCACACCAGCTTGAGTCGCTCGGCATCGCCGAGGCGCACCGCCTGGATCACGTCGCTGCGCTCACCGCCCACGGCCGGGTTAACGCCATAGCCCAGCTCACTGAACACCGCCGCCGTTAGCTCGGCGCCGATCAGGGCCTCACCCACCATCTGGGGCGCCAAAAACAGGCCCTGGAACAGCAAGCGGTTGAGATCGAAACTGCTGCCCCCTTCACTGCCGATGCCCGGCGCCGTGAGCCGGCAGCAGGCCTGCTCCACCAGGTCGGCCCGGCCGGCCACGTAGCCGCCACTGGGGGCAATCGTGCCGCCGAGGTTTTTGATCAGGGATCCGGCCATCAGGTCGGCGCCCACGGCCGTGGGCTCCTGGTCCTCCACCAGTTCGCCGTAGCAGTTGTCGACGAAGCAAACGCAGGCCGGCTGCAACGCCTTCACCCGCTCCACCAGCCGGCCAATGCGGGCCACCGAGAGGGATGGCCGCCAGCTGTAGCCGCAGCTGCGCTGGATCAGCACCATGCGGGTAGGCGTCTCTAGGGCCTCGGCCAGGCCGGCCTCATCAACGCTGCCATCGGCCAGCAGGGGCAGCTCGTCGTAATGGATGCCAAACTCGGCCAGGGAGCCCTGGCCGCTGCCGCGGATACCGATCACCTCTTCGAGGGTGTCGTAGGGCCGACCCGTGATCGCCAGCAGGCGATCGCCAGGGCGCAACACCCCAAACAGGGCCGCCGTGATCGCGTGGGTGCCGCTGACAAATTGCAGCCGCACCGCCGCCGCCTCCGCCTGCAGCACCCGGGCGAAGACCCGATCAAGCACCTCCCGGCCGAGGTCGCCATGGCCGTAGCCACTCACCGACGCGAAGTGGTGCACCCCCAGGCGCTCGGCGGCGAAGGCCGCCAGCACCCGTGCCAGCCGCGGTTTCACCGCCGCCGTGCGTTGGGCAGCGATCGGGGCGATGCGCTCCTGGGCCTGGGCCACCAGCTCCAGCGCCGCCGGGCTAGGCAATTCGGCTTCCAACGGCGTTGGCCCCTGGGCTGGGCCGCTGCCGTCCGGACTGGTAGCGGTCATCAAAGGGGGCCAGGGCAACGGGAGCCATGGTGCCTCGCGGAGATCTCCACCCGGTTAGATTTCGCGGCTGATGCCTCCGCTACCGCCGGCATCCCAGGCCAGTGGTGCGCAGTCTCCCAATTCCTTGGGTCCGCAGCGAACTGGAGCCTGCGCACCCCATTGGAGATTGTCTTGGTTATTGCCGCTGACGCCGCCGCCGCGCGCCGCACCCCTGGACCCGGCCCCCAGGACAGCGAAACCGCTGGTCTGACGCCGGGCCAGGAAGCCCGCATGCGTGCCGCCCTGGTCGTGCCCCGCGAGCCCCTGGGCGCCAAGCAGCGCAAAATCAAGCGCGGCACCACCGGCTTCATGCTCGCCATGCATGTGGCGGCGGTGTTTGCCCTGCTGCCCCAGTTCTGGAGCTGGCAGGGGGTCGTCGCCCTGGCCTTCCTCTATTGGGTCACGGTGATCGGCGTCACCCTGGGTCTGCACCGGCTGGTGTCGCACCGCAGCTTCGTGGCGCCCCGCTGGGTGGAACGGGTGCTAGTGCTGATGGGCGCCCTGGCCTGCCAAAGCGGACCGATCGAGTGGGTGGGGCTGCACCGCCACCACCACAAGTTTTCCGACCAGCCCAACGACCACCACGACGCCGCCCGGGGCCTCTGGTGGGCCCACAGCGAGTGGATGCTCCACGACATCCCCGCCCTCAAGGAGATGCACCGCTTCAACGGTGATCTCAGCTCCGATCCGTTTTATGTCTGGCTGGATCGCTGGTTCCTGCTGCTGCAGCTCCCCATCGGCGCCGCCCTCTATTGGTATGGCAACGCGGCCCAGGTCCATGGCGGCGGCCTCGGGCTAGTGCTCTGGGCGATTCCGCTGCGCCTGGTGCTCGTTTATCACGTCACCTGGCTGGTGAATTCGGCCACCCACGCCTTCGGCTACCGCAACTTCAACTGCCCCGACCTGTCACGCAACTGCTGGTGGGTGGCAATCTTGAGCTTCGGCGAAGGCTGGCATAACAACCACCACGCCCATCCCTCCAGCGCCCGCCATGGCCTGCGCTGGTTTGAGTTCGACATCACCTGGCAGCACATCAGGCTGCTGCGCAAATTGGGTCTGGCCAAGCGAATTCGCGAGGCCCGCTACACCGGCTGATCTCAACGCAACGGGGCTGGGCAGAGCTGAGCTGAGCTGATCCGAATCAATATCGGTAGCGATCCTTGGGGCGGAGGCCTTCAGCCCCCCGGACGCTCCACCTGCAATTCCCGGCGAATCGCCTCCGCCAGGCGATCACTGCCCACCTCCAGGCCCGACTGCTCCAGCAGCCGGGCTTTTTGACGCAGCAACTCCAAAAACTGGTCGGCCCCCAGCTCCTGCTCGGCAGCCGCCCCCAGCAGGGCCAGGGTGCGGCGCAGGTCGGGCAATTCGGCGTCCAATTCGGCGGCGCTGAACTCCCGCTGGCCCGCCATCACCTCGGCAAAACGCTCGCGCCGCTGGCGTTTCTCCACCGGATAGGCCGCCAACACCGACTCCCGGCACTGGCGCCAGGAGCGGCTGGCCGTGAATAGCTCGGCCAGGGCGGCGCTGAGGCTGGCGGCCTCGGTTTCGGCGATGCGCAGGTCAAAGGCGGCGGGGGGCTGGCGCAGGCCCACGAAGATCTCAAACAGCTCCGTGGGCCCCAGGGGCTGGCCGGTATCGGCGCGCAGGGCCAGGGCCGAGGCCTGCAGGGGCACCAGCAACTCGGCCTGGTCCTGCAGCTGGCTGGCCAGGGCGGCGCCGATCCCGGGTCCATGGCCATTGCCGCCCCCCTGCTCGGCCAGCAGCCCATTGAGCCGGCCCAGGGTCAGAAACAGCTCCGGGCCCGGCGAGAGCAGCTTGTGGTTGCGCAGCATCGAAAGCTGGGAGTTGTGCACCCGGCCCAGGTCGAGGCGCTCGGCCAGGGCCGGCAACACCCGCTGGGACCAGCCATTGCGCTCATGCCACACCCTGATCAGATGCCCGAATGCTTCCCGGCCTGATTCGAGTTCCTCCCGAAATCCCATCTGCTAAGGATTCGTACTGCTACCATTGTATCGATTCACCTGGAGCAGGCCCATGACGGCCACCACCGCCCCCCCACTCGCCCCCCACCACGCCCAGCAGGTCGCCCTCCGGCGGGGCGGGGCCCACATCAGCCCGGCGCCGCGGGCCCAGTCCCTGCATCTCCCCCGCCGGGGCGAGCCGACTCCCTCGGCGCCCAAGGGCCTGCGCTGGGGCAGCATCCTGTTCATGGTTGCCATCCACGCCCTGGCGGTGGTGGCCCTGCTGCCCCGCTTCTGGAGCCTGCCGGCCGGCGCAAGCCTGGTGGTGCTCTATTGGGTCACCGCCTGCCTGGGCGTAACGATCGGCTACCACCGGCTGCTGTGCCACCGGGCCTTCCGGGTGCCCCAGTGGCTTGAGCGCTTCTTTGCCACCTGCGGCGCCCTCAGCTGCCAGCACGGGCCGATCGACTGGGTGGGGCTACACCGCCACCACCACAAGTTCTCCGATACGAATGCTGATCACCACAACAGCCACCGCGGCTTCTGGTGGAGCCACATGGGCTGGATGTTCGAGGAGATCCCGGCCATGGCGGCCGTGCCCCGCCTCAGCGGCGACCTGGCCAAGGACCCCTACTACCGCTGGCTAAACAAGGGCTTCCTGCTCCTCCAGCTGCCCCTAGCCGGCCTGCTGTTCTGGATCGGCACCGCCACCGGCGCCGGCGGCTGGGCCCTTGTGCTCTGGGGCATCCCCCTGCGCCTGGTGCTCGTGTACCACTGCACCTGGCTGGTCAATTCGGCCACCCACTGTTGGGGCTACGTCGTCCACCCCAGTGGCGATGGCTCCCGCAATAACCCCTGGGTGGCGGCCCTGACCTTCGGCGAGGGCTGGCACAACACCCACCACGCCTTCCCCCATTCGGCCCGCCATGGCTTCGGCCGCGAAATCGACCTCACCTGGCAGCACATCCGCCTGATGCGCCGCCTGGGCTTGGCCGACCGGGTGCGGATTCCAACTGGCGCCAACCCTCGCGTACATTGACAAACCGCCCCGACGGCAGCCCGTTCGTTTCGATTCCCATGGCCAAGCGCGTACAAGTGGTCCTCAGCGAGGACGTCCTCAGCCTCGGGAAGGACGGTGATCTGGTGGAGGTGGCTCCTGGCTACGCCCGTAACTTCCTCCTGCCCACCGGCAAGGCCCTCCCCGTCACCCCCGCCGTGCTGCGCCAGGTGGAGCACCGCCGCGCCAAGGAAGCCGAGCGCCAGGCTGCCCTCAAGGCCGAGGCCGTGGCCTTCCGCACCGCCCTCGACACGATCGGCCGCTTCACGGTGAAGAAGCAAACCGGTGGCGATGACGTGCTGTTCGGCACCGTGACCAACGGTGACGTGGCCGAGGCGATCGAAGCCGCCACCAAGAAGGACCTGGATCGCCGCGACATCATCGTTCCGGAAATCCACCGCACCGGCACCTACAAGGTGCAGGTCAAGCTCCACCCCGAGGTGGTGGCCGAGATCAACCTGGAAGTGGTCAGCCACTGAGGCCAGCCCCCCAGCCCCAGGGCCCAGCCCAGCGCTGCTGCACCGAGCCATCCAGCCCCCCGGCTGACCCCAACGCCGTCAGGCCCTCCGGGGACTGGCGGCGTTGCCATAGGCGAGAAACTGGGGCATGGTTCAACCCCTAGGGCCCAACCAGCCAATCCTGGGCGCAGCCAGCCCCCCAGGACCCAAGACCAGTCCCCAGCAGGCCACCGCCAAACAATCAGCCCATGGTGAGCGTTCCCCTGGCCAACCAGGACCCCTCCGAGGAGGCCCCAGCTAGCGGGCGCAGGGGCTTTGGCCGCGGCCGGGAGCGCGATGGCGCCAGCTTCGAAGCCCTACCCGATTCGATCCCGCCCCAGAACCTGGAGGCGGAGGAGGCGGTGCTCGGCGGCATCCTGCTCGACCCCGATGCGATCGGCCGGGTGGCCGATGTGTTGCAGCCGGAAGCCTTCTATCTCAATGCCCACCGGGAGATCTACCGCACGGCGGTGATGCTGCACAGCCAGGGCAAGCCCACCGACCTCACCGCCATGGCCGCCTGGCTGGCGGACACGGGCCAGCTCGACAAGGTGGGGGGTAGCGGCCGGCTGGTGGAGCTGGTGGAGCGCACCCTCTCCACGGCCTCGATCGACCAGGTGGCCCGCCTGGTAATGGACAAATACCTGCGCCGCCAACTGATCCGCTCCGGCAATGAGGTGATTGCCCTCGGCTTTGACCAGAGCAAGCCCATGGAGATGGTGCTTGATGAGGCGGAGCAGAAGATCTTTGCGATCAGCCAGGAAAAACCCAGCCAGGGCCTCACCCCCACCGCCGAAATCCTCACCAGCACCTTCAATGAGATCGAAAGCCGCTCCCTCGGCACCGCCGTGGCCGGCATTCCAGTCAATTTCTACGACCTCGATGCGATCACCCAGGGCCTGCAACGCAGCGACCTAATCATCGTGGCCGGACGGCCGGCGATGGGTAAAACCTCGATCGTGCTCAACATCGCCAAAAATGTGGCGCAGCTGCACCAGTTGCCGGTTTGTGTGTTCAGCCTGGAGATGAGCAAAGAACAGCTCACCTACCGCCTTCTTTCCATGGAAGTGGGCATCGAAAGCGGCCGTTTGCGCACCGGTCGCCTGCAACAGGAGGAATGGCCCCTGCTCGGCCAAGGCATCAACAGCCTCGGCATGCTGCCCCTCTTCATCGATGACAAGCCCAATTCCGGCATCCTGGAAATGCGCTCCCTCTGCCGCCGCCTGATGGCAGAACAGGGCAAGGAGCTGGGCTTAATCGTGATCGACTATTTGCAGCTGATGGAGGGCACCACCCCCGACAACCGGGTGCAGGAACTCTCTCGCATTACCAGGGGCCTCAAGGGCATGGCACGGGAACTGAATGTGCCGGTGATCGCCCTTTCCCAGCTCAGCCGCGGCGTCGAATCTCGCACGAACAAACGGCCCATGCTCAGCGACCTGCGCGAATCGGGCTCGATCGAGCAGGACGCCGATTTGGTATTAATGATCTACCGCGATGAGTACTACAACCCGGAAACGCCCGATCGCGGCATTACCGAAGTGATCGTCACCAAGCACCGCAACGGCCCTGTGGGCACGGTGAAACTGCTGTTTGAACCCCAATTCACCCGCTTCCGCAACCTGGCGTCGCCCTAAACGGCAGCACCGGCCCTGGCGGCCCCGGGCAGGGGGACGGCCATCTGGCGATCGCCACTCCAGGTGGTCAGGGTGCGGGAATCCCGATAGTGGCGCGGGGTGGTGAGCAGCAGGCGCCAGGCCTCGGTCCCCTCTAGCAGCTGGTAACGCTCCGGGTAATGCTCTTGCAAGAGCCGGCGCACCTGCGGGTAGTAACTGGAATTAAGACCAGGGAAAATATGATGTTCCGTGTGATAGGAGAAATTCAGATGCAGCAGATCAAGGATCTTGGGCAGCCTTAACGAGAGGCTATTGGCAAGCGGATCATTGACTTCAGTGAGCGGGCATAGCAGATGGTTGGTATAGATATAGGCAATCGCGCCTGCGTAACCGATCCAAATGGGAATGAAATAGCCGAGCAACAATTTGAGCGGCTGGCCATCCAACCAAACGATCACGCCGGCGTGGAGGCCCACGATTGCCAACAGTTCCAAGCCAATCAGCAGGCGCTCTTTTTCGCTCACGCGAAAGGAGGCCGGCGTGAAATTGGGCGCCCCATTGTTGAACAGCAACACCGAAGCAATCGTGCGCAAGTTATGAACCCCCCAGGCGCTAGCCAAGCCCACCCCCAGCCAGAGCGGCCGCACCGTGTCCGAGGGGGTGAACAGGTGCTGGATCCGCTTACCCCAGGTGGCCGGCTGCGATTCGAGATAGCTGCGATCGGGATCGCCCAGGCTGTTCGTGGCGCTGTGGTGCTCCCGGTTGTGGACCGCGTGCCAGAGGGTGGGCGGCATCCAGAGCAGGGCCAGGCCCAGCAGGCCAGCGGTCCGGCGCCAGGCGCGACCGCGCAGGGAGCTGCCATGCAACAGGTCGTGGGTGGCAAACAGCAGCACGATCACGCTGTTGCCCATCACCAACGCAAAGGGGAGAAAGGCCAGGGGCCAGAAGCCCGGCCAATGATCCAGTTGGTCGGCCATGGCCCAGCCCAAGCCCAGGATCGCCAGGTTGATCACCACCAACAGCAGCCTGTTGGGGTCGGTGCGAAAGGCCCCGGGCGGCAGCAGCGGCCGCAACTGGCGGGCGTAACTGGCTGCTGACTGGTAGGGGGCACCACCCTCGGCCCATGACGGCAAACAATCGGCGGCGGGAGCCGGGCCCCCAGGTGAAATCGAGGCGGCGATGGTGCTGCGGCTAGGGGGCATCGCTGCAGCATGGCGCCCGCTGGTCTTGACCGACGTGGCCCTGGCCATCGGGGACGGCAGAACCGGGCGTTAAACTGTGGTTAAAGCTCTGCTCATCCATTTCGGCGCAAGGGATCTGGAGGCGCGGTATCCGCAGGCCAGGTGCCCGCGCCCTATCCATCCGTGGCGCCCTAAGGGCCGCCATCGGCAAGCCCAAATCGGGCGACCTCCTCCCCACCCATGAGCGCCCCCAGCCCCGCCAGCGAATCCTTCGACCTGATCGTCGTTGGGGGCGGCCATGCGGGCTGCGAAGCGGCCCTGGCGGCGGCCCGGCTGGGGTTATCCACGGCCCTGTTCAGCCTCAACCTCGATCGCATCGCCTGGCAGCCCTGCAACCCGGCCGTGGGCGGTCCGGCCAAGAGCCAGCTGGTGCATGAGGTGGACGCCCTCGGCGGTGTGATCGGCCGGCTGGCCGATGCCACCGCCCTGCAGAAACGGGTGCTCAACGCCAGCCGCGGCCCGGCCGTGTGGGCCCTGCGCGCCCAGACCGACAAACGCCAATACGCCCGCCAGATGCTGCAACTGCTGCAGCACACCCCCAACCTCGCCCTGCGGGAGGCCATGGTGACCGGCCTGGAGACCGCCGGCAGCACCGAGCAGGGCGACCTGCGGATCACCGGCGTGCGCACCTACTTCGGCAGCGTCTATGCCGCCCCAGCCGTGATCCTCACCACCGGCACCTTCCTGGGCGGCCAGATCTGGGTGGGCAACCAGTCGATGGCGGCGGGCCGGGCCGGCGAACAGGCGGCCGAGGGGTTGAGCGAGGCCCTGGTGGGCCTGGGCTTCCGCCTTGATCGGCTCAAGACCGGCACCCCGGCCCGGGTCGATCGCCGCAGCGTCGCCCTCGACCAACTGGAAGAGCAGCCCAGCGATGCGGCCGATCGCTTCTTCTCCTTTGATCCCGCCGCCTGGGTGAGCGGTGAGCAGATGAGTTGCCACATCACCCGCACCACGGCCGCCACCCACCAGCTGATCCGCGACAACCTCCATCTCACGCCGATCTACGGCGGCTTCATCGACAGCAAGGGGCCCCGCTACTGCCCCTCGATCGAGGACAAGATCGTGCGCTTCGCCGATAAGGAGAGCCACCAGATCTTCCTGGAGCCGGAGGGCCGCGACACCCCGGAGCTCTACATCCAGGGCTTCTCCACCGGCCTGCCGGAACGGTTGCAACTGGAATTGCTACGCACCCTGCCGGGCCTTGAGCAGTGCGTGATGCTGCGGCCCGCCTACGCCGTCGACTACGACGTGCTGCCGGCCACCCAGCTGCTGCCCTCCCTCATGACCAAGCGGGTGGCCGGGCTGTTTACGGCCGGCCAGCTCAATGGCACCACCGGCTACGAAGAAGCCGCCGCCCAGGGCCTGGTGGCGGGCCTCAATGCCGCGCGTCACCTGGGCGGCCAGGCGCCGGTGCACTTCCCGCGGGAAGGCAGCTACATCGGCACCATGATTGACGACCTAGTGACCAAGGACCTGCGCGAGCCCTACCGGGTGCTCACCAGCCGCAGCGAATACCGGCTGGTGCTGCGGGGCGATAACGCCGACCAGCGCCTCACCCCCCTGGGCCGGGAGCTGGGCCTGGTGGATGACCGCCGCTGGCAGATCTTTAGCGAGAAGCAGGCGGCGATCGCGGCGGAAACCCGGCGCCTGGAAACGGTGCGGCTCAAGGCCAGTGATCCGGCGGCGGCGGCGGTGGAGGCCGAAACCGGGGCGCCAATCAAGGGCTCGATCACCCTGGCCGACCTGCTGCGCCGCCCCGGCATCCATGCCCGGGACCTGGTGCGCCATGGCCTGGCCGCCGCCGAGCTGCCGATCGAGGTGGGCGAAGCGGTCGAGATCACCATCAAATACAGCGGCTACCTGGCCCGCCAGCAACAGCAGATTGATCGCCAGAAAAAACAGGAGCACCGGCCGATTCCCGCCACTATCGATTACGCCTCCCTGGCCACCCTCTCGCGCGAAGCCCGCGAAAAGTTGGCCCTGCGCCAGCCCCTCACCCTGGGCCAGGCTGCCCGCCTACCCGGCGTCAGTCCGGCGGACATCACGGCCCTGATGCTCTGGCTGGAGCTGCAACAGCAGCGCCAGCGTTCTGGCCAAGGGCCCCAGCCCGTTGCTGGCCAGCCCGTTGCCCAGGCTCCGGCCAGCTGAAGGCTGTCCTGGGGAGCCCGTCTTGGCCCCTGAGGCGATCGCCAGGGTCCCAGCTGGAGGAAGCCAGAGGTGGCCATTGCCGTTAATCTGACGCCCTGACCTGGGCCTGCTGTTGGCGACGCGCCGTGCCATCAACCATTCCAGGGCCTTCTGGGAGCTGAAGGCCGAACAGGTGATGGACCGGGTGTTCAGCAACGCCGCCCAGGTCTATCCCCATCCCCCCGAACTCCCCACCGCCGCGGAGGCCGCCGCCAGCGAGCCGATGATTGAGGTGGAGGTGCGGGAAGAACCGTCGCCGGCCGCCGAGTCGTCCCGGCGCGGGGGACCCTGGCGCCCAGCTCCGTTCTGGACCGCGGGCCCCGCCCGATCGGCCGGCAGCCCGCGGCCCGGCCGCTGGCCCGGATCCAGGCGCCTGGCGGCCTGGAACCAGGCCACCCATCCCCAGCACAAGCTTCTGGCCCTGGGATCGGTGGCCGTGCTGACGGGGGCCGCCTCAGTGGTGTGCTGGCACGGCTGGAACCAGGCCAGCCTCGACCTCCGCCAGGAGCGCACCCTCTGGCTGTTGGAGCGCCTCAAGGGCCTGGATGTCGCCGATTCCTCCGGAGCCCAGGCCTCCAGGGCTAACCCACCAGGCTCCCCCGACGCCAAGACCTCCAGCGACCCGGCCGCCCTGAAGGACAACGGGGCTGGCTCAGCCTCCACCAGCGTGCCGCCACCGCCGCCGGATGAACCCTGGATCCAGCAGCTGGCCCAGCTGCCCGGAGCGCTCCTGCCCGGCACCCGCCAGCCCGAGGTGCTGAGGGTGCCCGTGAGTGGCCCGCTCAACAGGCCCGCCCCGCCAGCCAGCGGTTCGGCAGCCTCGGCCAGCCCGGCCGGCCGCCACCAGGCGCCAGCTGCCCAGGCCAATGCCCCCGAACTGGTCGGGGTGGTGCAGGTGGCGGGCCGGCCGGGGTCGGCCATCTTCCAGCTGGGCACCAGTTCCACGAATGCTTTGGTGGGCGAGTTGATCGGCTCCAGCGGCTGGCGCCTGGTGGCCACCGCCACGGACTCGGCCGTGATCGAGCGGGGCGGCGTGCAACGCCGGATCGCCATCAGCAACGGCTTTTAAGCCGGACCGCTGCCTAGCCTGAATAGCCCCAAGCGGCCCCTGGGCCTGGCCGGATCGAGGCCCATGACCCCGTCCCCACCCTTGCCATCGCGGCTGCTGCGCTCCCCTGAGGTCCTCTGGCAGGCCCCCTTTCAAGAGGTTGTTGCAGCCCAGGCCGGCCAGCAACTCAGCGGGCCCTGGCGCCTGTTGCTCCTGGGCGATGGCAGCCCTACCCGCCACCTGCAACTGCTCAGCGGCCTGGCGGTGGAGGTGGAGCTGGTCGCCATGGAAGCGGAGCCCCTGGCAGGGGCCGAAGCGCCGGCTGAGGTGGCGGAGCTAGCGCCACCGCTGCTGCGGCGCCAGGTGTGGCTGCGCTGCGGAACCGAGTGCCTGGCCTGGGCCGAAAGCTGGTGGAACCAGGAGCAGGCCGACCAGCACCTGGGCCAGCGACACCAACCGATTTGGCACAGCCTCACGGCGAACCGGGCCGAGCTCTACCGGGAGGTGGATGGCCTGGCCCAGGTGGCCGCCCCCTGGCTGGAGGAGCGGTTTGGCCGCACCGGCCCCTTCTGGAGCCGCCACTACCGCTTCTTCCGCGGCGGTAAGGAACTCACCGTGATCCGCGAAGTGTTTTCGCCCCAACTGGAGCGCTGGCTGGGCCCTAGTAGCCAGAACGCCTCCGACCGTTAGCGCCTCCGACCTCTAGCGCCTCCGACCATTCCCGAAAGGACGCCGGCCGCGGGAACAGGTCAGGATCGCAACACAACGATTTGCAAACTCTGTAACAGCTTGCCGCCATGGGCGCTTGACAGCTTGTCGGCGCCTGGGGCAATGGCCAGCATGAAGCCAGATCGCTGCATTGCCATGGAACCCATGGAAGCCCCCATCACCGCCGGTCCTGCCCCCTGGCTCACGCTCACGGGCCTGGGACGCATTTACGGCATCTCAGCGGTCCATTGCGGCCGCCTGCTCAGCGACGCCGGCCTGCGCGATCACGACGGCCAGCCCAGCCTGCGGGCCCTGGACGACAAACTCGCCTACCAGCGCCATCCCCACCACGGCAGCCGCCATGCCCTTTGGCATCGCCAGGGCTGCTCCGCCATCCTTGAGGCCGGCGGGCTGGTGCCGATGCAGCAAAGCACCCTGGTGGAGCAATGGGTGGCGCTGCTCTCGGCCCTGGATGCGGGATCTCCTTCGATCAGCACCACGGCCGCCCAGATGGCGGAAGACCTGCCCCGGGACCTAGTGGAGCCGGTGAACCAGCAACTGCGGGCGATCGGCTGCGGCTTCCAGGTGAACCGCCCCCGGCCGTCCAACAGCCCAAATCCAGGCTCCGGCGGCCCAAACGCCTCCAGCCCCAGTTCCAAGCCCAGCAGCCCCAGGGTGGGCTCCCGCCGCACCAACCACAGCAACGGCGCCGTGCCCCTGGCCAGTTGAGCCTTGGGCCTGCTGGCCTACTGGCCCTCGCCCCTCGGACCATCCGAATTCGGAACCAGCCCCCGCCGACCTGGGGCACCCCCAGGCTGGGCCGTTTTAGCCGCCCGGGCGCCTGCGGGTGGAGCGGGGAACAGGCCGGCCGGGGCTGGAGGCGGGCGGAGCGGCCAGGGGCGCCCCCTCCGGGGCAGCCGCCGTGGGGCGCTGGAGCCAGGGCTGATCCGCCTGGGCGACAGGATCGGAGGCTGGCGCGGAACCCGGACCAGGGGGCCGGAGCGAGGGTTGCAGCGGCAGCGGAGCTGGGGCATGGGGATCCGGGCCAACTGGCCGCTGCCAGCGGGCCACCGTGAAGCTGGCGTCATCGGGCCAATCCGGGGACCCATCCCGCCCAGAACCAGGACCAGGGCCCTCGGACCCCTGGGGGCGCGGCGGCAACAGGGGAGTAGCCCGGCGGGAGAGGGCCTCCAGGGGGCGGCGTGGCTGGGGTTGGGGGGCCTGGCTATCGGCAGCTGGGCCAGGCGGATCGAAATCCTGGCGCCAATCCATGGCCGCCCGGGGACGGGTTGCCGCAGAAGCCGCTGGCCAACCGATGGGGCCCGGCGCCGGGCTTGGGGACGGACTGATGGAACCCTGGCCGCTGGAGGTCCGGCTGGAGCGGGGGGCCCAGGGATCCCGCTCCGGGCCGGGGGTAAAGGCGGCCTCGGCAGGGCCCCGGGTCCAGGAGGGGTCCCGGACGTCAGCCGGCGCGGCGGCGGAGCCGGGCCAGCCAGTGGAGCTGGACCAGGCCCCCGGTGGGGCCCCGGGCGGCTCGCTCGAGCGGCCACGGCTTCCCGCAGCGGGCCCCTCCCAGGGCTCCCGCCAGCCGTCGTCGTCTTCCAGCAGCCAATCGAGCTTCTCTTCCACCCAGCGGCCCAGGCCGCCCGGGCGCGGCAGCCCCCCGGCTCGGCCCCCCGGCTGCGGGCGACCGCTGGCCCTGGAGCCCGGCCTGGCCCCCGCCACGCCATCGACGAGCTGGCGACCCGTCGCCAACCACTGATCGAGCCGCTGGTCGAAACGGGGTTCCCGCGACTCAGGCCGTGCACCCGCTCGCAGGTCGGCCCGGCCCTCGAGCGGCCCGGCGGCGCGGCGGCGGAAGGAGCGGTCGGAATCCGGCATCACCCCAGGCTAAAGGGGCTTGGCCACTGGGACGCCGCCGCCCCGGGCCCGGCCCCGTCGCAGGGCCCGGGCCCGTAGCAGCTGTTCTCGCCCCAGGCCCACCAAGGTGATGCCGAGGCCGCTGAACTGAAGCACCCAAAGGAAGGTGCCCATGGCGGGGCGGCAGCTGGGGGTCAGCGGACCCTAGGCGGCAGCGGCGCGGAAGATCAATTGGCAGCTGGCATGCCAACGGCCGCCATGGAGGCGGTCGCAGCAGGGGCGGCAGGCCACCCCCTTGACCCGGCGGCGATAGGGAGACGCCTGGCCACAGCTGGGGCAATGGGCCAGCCAGCGGGCCTGGGCCGGCGGCACCGGGAAACGGTGGCGCACGCTCAGCTGGAACTCGCTCTGGGCCCGGTTGATCTGGTCCATGCGGGCCCGGAACTGGACGCCATGGACCTCGCGCACCTTGAGCACCCGGTCAATCCAGGCGTGCACCATCTCGTGGCAGAGGGTGCTGAGGGTGGCCTCCCGGGGCAGGGGGTCCAGCAGGGGGCGGGACAACACGATCTCGCAGAGGTCGCGGCCATCGGCGAGGCGGCCGCTGCGATAGAGGCCGGCCGTGTGGGTCATGCGGCCGTCACTCCAGCGCACTGCCACCAGGCTGGTGCCACCCGGGGCGAGGCTGCCCTCGAAATGCTCCCGGTTGAGGCGGTGAAACAGGGGCAGCAGGGGCTCCAGGGGCACGGGATGGCGCGGCTCAGCCTTTCAGCCGCAGTCTGGCGGGGTTGTCGGTCAGACTCGGGGGCCGCAATGGACGGAACGACGCGATGGACTGGGGCCTGGCGCAGGGAATTGGCACCAAGGTGCTGCTGGCGGGGGCCGGTGGCCTGTTGCTCTATTGGACGATCAGCGCCGTGCGCCTGGTGCTTAGCGCCCGGGGCATCAACCCGCTGATCAAGCAGTTCTTCACCCAGGTGGCCTCCGGCCGGGTGGATGCGGCCTACTTGCTCACCACCAAGAACTACCGCTCCCACGTGAACCGGCAGCAGTTCCTGCGCTTTCTGGCCAGCCTGCAGCTCAACAAGTACAACAACCTCAAATCTGGCCGGCCCAGGCTGCAGGAGGGCCAGGTGATCCTCACCGTCAAGCTCAAGGCCGAGAACAAGGACGAACTGCCCCTCGACTTCACCTTCACCAAGGTGGATGACGCCTGGCGAGTGGAGCGGATCAGCAAAGTGGCGGCCGCCTGAGCCCATGGCTGCGGCGAGTCCGGCCCCATCCGCCCAGCAGGCCCGGGCCGTGGAATTGCGGCGCCTGCTTACCCGGGCCGCCCATGCCTACTACGTGCTCGATGCCCCCGAGCTCGAGGATCCGGTTTACGACCAGCTCTACCGGGAGCTGCTCGATTTGGAGGCTGCCGACCCCAGCCTGGTGACGCCTGACAGCCCCACCCAGCGGGTGGGCGGCACCCCGGCGGAGGGCTTCACCAGCATGGAGCACCGCATCGGCCTGCTCAGCCTCGATAACGCCTTCAGCATCGAGGAGCTGGAGGCCTGGTATGGCCGCCTGCTCAAGGTGCTCGACCGCCAGGGGGAACCCGGCGGCCCCCTACCGGCCCTGGAGATGGTGGGCGAGCTCAAGATCGATGGCAATGCCCTGGCTTTGAGCTACGAGAACGGCCTGCTGGTGCGGGCCGCCACCCGGGGGGACGGTGAGCGGGGCGAGGAGATCACCGCCAACGTGCGCACGATCGCCAGCGTGCCGTTGCGGCTGCAGCTGGCCAATCCCCCGGCCTGGGTGGAGGTGCGCGGCGAGGCCCTGATCCCCGATGCCACCTTTGCCGCCATCAACCAGGACCGCCTGGCCAAGGGCGAAGCCCCCTTCGCCAACCCCCGCAACGCCTGCGCCGGCACCCTGCGCCAGCTCGATCCGCGGGTGGTGGCGGCCCGGCGCCTGGATTTCTTCGCCTATACCCTGCACCTGCCGCCCGACTGGCAACCCGAGCCCGCTGGGACTGATCCAGGGCGCCCCAAAAGCCAGTCGCAAGCATTGCAATGGCTCCAGGCCGCCGGCTTTCGGGTGAACCCCAACGCCGAGCGCCTGGCCGACCTGGCGGCGGTGGTGGCCTTCTTCCGCCACTGGGACAGGGCCCGCAAGGCCCTGGCCTACGCCACCGATGGGGTGGTGGTGAAACTCAATGACCTGCGGCTGCAGGACAGCGCCGGCTTTACCCAGAAGGCGCCCCGCTGGGCGATCGCCCTCAAATACGCCGCCGAGGAGGCCCCCAGCAAACTGCTGCGGCTCAGCTGCCAGGTGGGTCGCACCGGGGTGGTGACGCCCGTGGCCGAATTTGAGGCCGTGCCCCTGGCCGGCACCAGCGTCAGCCGGGCCACCCTGCACAACGCCGATCGCCTCGAGGAGCTCGATCTGTGCGCTGGCGACACGATCGTGGTGCGCAAGGCCGGCGAGATCATTCCCGAGGTGGTGCGGGTGCTGCGCGAACTGCGGCCAACCGGCGCCCGGCGGCTGGAGCTGCCCAGCCATTGCCCGGAATGCGGCTCAGAGCTAGTGCGGGAGCAGGGGGAAGCGGCGACCCGCTGCGTCAACAGCAGCTGTCCGGCCATCCTGCGCGGCGCCCTGCGCCACTGGGTCAGCAAGGGGGCCCTCGATGTGGATGGCCTGGGCAGCAAATTGATTGAACAGCTCGTGGATCGGGGCCTAGTGGGCTCGATCGCCGACCTCTACGGCCTCGACGCAGCCCTGCTGGCCAGCCTGGAGCGCCTGGGGCAGAAATCGGCCGAGAACCTGGTGGCCGCCCTGGCCGCCTGCAAGGCCCAGCCCTGGCATCGCCAGCTCTACGGCCTCGGCATCAACCACGTGGGGGAGGTCAACGCCAAAGCCCTGGCCAAGGCCTTCCCCAGCGCTGCGGAGCTCGCCACAGCAGCCCTCGAGTCGCCTGAAACGATCACCGCCGTTTTCGGCATCGGTGGCGAGATCGCCCAATCCCTGGCGCAATGGTTCGCCACGGCGGCCAACCAGGAGCTGCTCTGCCAGCTGGAACGGCGGGGCTTCTCCCTGGCGGCGGGCCCGGCGGAACGGGAGGCGGGCCAGCAGGGGCAGGGGAGCCACCTGGCCGGCACCACCTTTGTGCTCACCGGCACCCTGCCGGGCCTCAGCCGCAGCGCCGCCCAGGCCCTGATCGAAGCGGCCGGCGGCAAGGTGAGTGGATCGGTGAGCAAAAAAACCAGCTATGTGGTGGCGGGGGAGGAAGCGGGCAGCAAGCTGGCCAAAGCCGAGGCCCTGGGGGTGGCCGTGCTCGATGAGGCGGCCCTGCTAGCCCTGCTCCAGGACAGACCGGACGCCAGTCCCGTGGGCCCAGCCCCCTAACCCCCAGGCCCCCAACACCCGCCATTCCTCTTGGCCAGCGGCCATCCTGGTGGGGCCACCCCATCAGGAGCGCACCATGGGCGAACCGGCTGCCTACCGCTGGATCAAGTCCGAGTGTGGCCGCGCCAAATACAAGGAGCTGGCGGCGCGCTCCGGGTTGGCCGCCCAAATCCGCCTCGCCTGGTTTGTGGGGATTGCCGCCCTACGGGACTGGCGCCTGCCGAAGCCTTGACAATGAAAGGATCGGGCCCCTAGCCAGCGCAACCGGCAAGACCCGCGTGGACCCGGACTCAATCCGGCCCCACCCCCTTGAGGGCCCGCTGGGCCGCCCGCCCCACGACCCACACCGAGGCCACGGTGGCCACCAGGCCGATGATGCGCAGGCTCCAGGTGCCCAGATCGGCGTCACCGGAGAGCACCTCACCAAAACGGGCCACATCTCCGGCCAGGGCCCCGAGGCTGCAAAACAACACGGTGCCCGGCAGGATGGCGATCAGGCCGATGGCGTAATCGCGCAGACTCACGTCGCTGAGGCCGTAGGCCAGGTTGAGCAAACTGAAGGGAAAGGCTGGCGATAAACGGGTGAGCAGCACCAATTTGAGCCCTTCGCGACTCACGGCCTGCTCAATCGCCAACAACTGGGGCACGGAAGCCAGGCGTCGCCGCGCCCAATCCCGCAGCCAGTGACGCCCGAGTAAAAAGGCCGCGATCGCCCCCAGGCTGGCCCCCACGAACACCAGGCCACTACCAAGCAGGGTGCCGTAGAGGGCGCCAGCCAGCATCGAAGCCCACACCCCCGGCAACAGCAGGGTGACCCAGAGGGCGTAAAGGGGAATGAAAACAGCCGCCCCCACTGGCGATTGCAACGCCGGTAGCACCTGGTGCAACCAGCTGCCAGTAAGATGGGGCAACAAGGTTACAGCCATGTTGGACGGATTCCCAATGTAGTCTTCCCGAGCTCAAAGCGGTTGCAGATTCACCCAAATCGCAGCCCCCGATCCCAGGCTCAAACTCAAGCCGTTGCGAGCACCAAACAAAAATCTACACAATGCAATGCAATGCAATGGCAACAAGCCTTCCCTGAATTGACCTCCCAAAACCGAGAGGCCATAGCCCCATCGGACAGGGATTGCGTATCACAGGATACCCGCCCAACCCCCGATTCAGGACTAGAATTTATTAATTATTCCTAAGCGGCGGCGCCAATCAATCTTGCTAGCCACCTAATCCCGCCGCACCATGGCCTCATTAAATAATCAAATTATCAGTCAATCATGGACTTGGGTCAAGCTCAAAAAATCCACCTTAAAAGTTATCTCAATAGCCAGCTTGACCTCCCCCTTGGCGCCCAGATTCTGATCCCCAAGGATGCGCCCGCAAAGGCCATCCCCAGGGACCTCAGCCTGGCCAATCTGCGCGCCCACCTCCTGCCCATCCTGACGCAAGGCCAGGCGAGCGACTTGCAAAGCGACATCAGGGTGCTCTTACTATTGCCCGATAAAACCCGCAAACAAACCGCGGCACGACTACTTGTCGACGCGATGATTGAACTCTGCCAATCCGTGCAGACGCTTTCTTTTGACATTATCTTCGGGCTGGGGACCCATCCGTTGATGTCCGACGAGGACATCGCCGCCATGCTGGGCCCGCAAAGATTAGAACGCCTTGCCTCCCTAGGCACCACCCTCCAACAACAAACAACCCTCAAACCGCTTGCCCAACGGCACATCACGATTCCACCGCCACCCCAAGACCTAGACGGGACAGCCATAGCCCCAGCCCCAAATCAACAAACGGTCTGCCCAGGCCCTGGCGAAGCAAAAAATTCAGACTGCACCCGAATCGGACTTCCAGCTGCCCTATGGAATTACGATCATATTATTAGCGGCGGCGATACGGATCTGCACCCCTACGAGGGCCGCGCTGGCAGCGGCGGCATTAATAAAATGCTAGTGGTTGGAATTGGCTGCCTCCACTGCATTCGCGTCACCCATACCATGGAAGTTCTCTCCCACGCCCTTACTAGACCGGGCGAAGCCAATAACCATTTCGTCACTTTACTCGATCATTTCACAACAGAGATTACAGCCCACTTACGGGGTAGCTCTGGCCGCCTAAAAGCGAATCCCCTTAGCGTTTCAGTGCTGGCCAAAATCACGGACCAGCCTGATTGCATCTGGGTTGGTGATCAGGACAAGAACAGGTCCGTTCTGACAAAACAACTGGAAATTGAACGCACAGTCACCCTCGATCAGCCGGTGAATTTTGTGATTGTGGACACCGAACACAGAAAGGCAACAGACATTTTAGCAGGAGCAAGAAGCTTGCATTTTCTCTGCAGTTTTGACGATGCCTCCAATCAACTTCTTCTCCGCCAGCCGGCCGTTCGAAGCGCCCTGATGTTCAACGCCTGCCATGAATCAAAAAATTCTAATGGTATCGGCAATGCAGGAACCCTGCTGCATCTCAATGCCCTTCGCAGCTTTGTGCATGAATCCATCGCCGAAGCTCGTTCTAGCGGCCTCATCCAGGCCAGCAAGGGCCTCAGCGATGACAAACGACGTCAACTCAAACAAGCCATTCTTTTGCGCTGGGAAGACTACCTCCGGCTTGTCAGCAACGAGGACAACTTCTTCGCAAGGATCGAAAGCTTACTGATTGGGGTTATTTCGGTCGACACCAAACCCCAAGAGAAGGCGCCACTCCTCAAGGAGTTGGCCGAGAGCCTGGACGAATCCCTCGCCCATAGCTTTGGCAACCATCGCCATGTGATCACGGGAACCCGCCATCACTTTGCCAACAGCGGTGCCCGTGACGCCCTTCTCTTTTTACAACAATCAACCAATGCACTCGGCTTCAAAGGACTCGGAGAAGGGGGCCAACGGGCCCTGCGCCTCTTAGTCATTCTACGAAAATTTGAAACTCTCTATATTGCAACGGACAATCAACACGTTCTTGACTTTCTCGAAGAACTCAATCATCCCCCTGGCATTTCTAATCTTGATCAGCCAGCAGGCCGATCTCCAATCGAAGCCGAGCCCAACATCCTTGGCCTCACTGGCATCTCCCTGAATGATAATTCACCCCAGGCAGCCTTGAAGATAGCTCTTGATCGGCATGAGGGTCAAACAACTCCACTCAATAGCAGCGAAATAGCCTTCATCCAGGAACCGGTGATTATCAAACGCAACCTCACTCCAGACATCAAAACAGCGACACTACCCTTGACGCCTGTTGCCGTTTAAGCCGCAAGGATGTATAGTTAGATCAGTCTCACCTACGTGCTTAAAGGGCTCTTAAATCCTTTCGGCATCACCCATGCAATCAATTCTTCAGATCGCTACCGCCGTTTACCTCCCGATTATTGCCGCAGCCCTTATAGGAGTTTTGCTCAGCCTGGGGCTGACTCGCTCCGGTCGCATGGTCCGCAACGAGCCCGTTCAGGAATTTCTTCCTGATGTACTGGCTCGGGTTCTCTACCTTGTTGGCATTCCGATTGGAGTTGCCAACTTCATCCGTAAAGCCGAATTCAACCCCTCCGTCTGGATTTCACCAGTCATTGCCTGGTCAGCAGTGCTATTGGCAATCTTTTTAAGCTGGCACTTCTTAAAAAGCTCTGCCAAACCCCAGCCCAAAAGCACCAAAGCCAGCTTTATCCTGCTTAGCTACTTAGGAAATACGAGCTATTTAGGATTTCCAGTCATCCTGCTGCTGCCCCAACTAGGCCCCCAATACTTTAGTTCGGCTGTTCTTTACGACATCCTTGGCACACTCGTAGCTGGCTATGGCCTGGGCGTATTTATTGCCGGTCAAGCTAGTCGCAATAGTGCTGAAGGCATTACCTCTTCAAGCAGTCGCGCTAGCGAAGCCGGACTATCAATGAGCGGCACCAAGCGCGGTGGCATGGGCGCCCTGCTTGATGCACTCACAGAAGTCGCCAGAAACCCTACCTTTTACGCTTTCTTCGTTGGCCTCTACCTAAAGACCCTGACGATTCCCGAGTGGCTGGTGTCGGGACTGGGTGCCATTGCCTGGTCATCAATCATGGTGGCACTGATTGTGATGGGCATGAGAATACAACAACTCTCTTCCAAGATCAACCTAAAACTTGCAATCCAACCTGTTCTGATTAAAACCATTCTGGTCCCCCTGGTGCTGGCTGCTGCGTTAACCGGATTCGGTCTAGAAGGCCCCCAGCGCTTAGTGCTGATTCTTCAATCGGCCATGCCCTGCGGATTTATTTCATTGGTCCTAGCAGAAAACTATGGGCTTGACGTGGAGCTCACGGTCGCCTCAATCTTACTTTCTTGCATCGTTTTTGCCTTCATGCTACCTGTCTGGGCGACCCTCTTTACAACTTGGTAATATGGATCCACGCGCCAATATCTACCATCCTGAATAGTTCCTGCCTCAATGCTGAATTAAGGACCGAAGGCCTGGTCCAGTTCCTAAGGCATCGATCCGAAACCGGGCCATTGTTCAGCAGCTTGTACAAGCCCTCTCTTACCTGCTAGAATCACATCAAATTTTCACTTAACATGAAGAGACGGGATTTTATTGCCATCGGAGTTGCCGGTGGTCTGCTTGCCTCCTGTAAATCACTTGGATTACCGGGCGGGGTTGACAGCAAGCAAAGTAAGCACGATCTAGAAGTTTGGTGGTCAGAAGGATATTATCCGGAAGAAACCGATGCGATTGAAACGATCTTCGCAAATTGGCAACGAATTACTGGAAATAAGATCAACCTCAGCTTCTTTAGTGAAAATGAACTAGCGGCCAAAGCCCGTTCGGCCATCGATGGTGGGCCCACCCCTGACCTTCTCTACGGCTATGGAATCAACGATACGGTTGTTCCCGTTCTTAGCTATCAAAACAAACTCATTGCTCTCGACGAGGTCGTCAAGCCCTTCCAAGCCGACCTATTGCCTGGGGTGATTGATGGCGTTACCTATCTGAATAAACAAACCAAGATCAAGTCAATTTACGCAGTCCCAATCTCACAACACTCCGTAAATCTTCATTACTGGAAAGATCTTGTTGAGGAAGCCTTTAGCGGCACTGACAAAAAAAATACAAAAATCCCGCATGAATGGAAAGAATTCTGGGATTTCTGGCATGCAAGCCAAAAATCATTACGCCAAAAGGGCTACGACGAAATCTATGGGATGGCCCTACCCATGTCGAACCTAGCCAGGGATACCAGCTATATCTTTGAGTTTTTCTTAGAAGCCCACAACGCCAAAATCTTGACCTCCTCGGGCAAGCTTAATGTTGAGGATCCGGCTACACGTCAAAAAATCATCAGCGCAGTTAACGATTACACCCGTAATTACAAAGACAAGTATGTGCCCCCCAAGGCGACAAGCTGGGCAGACCCTGATAATAATATCAATTTCCTCAGCAGTCTTTCCGTGATGACTGCCAACCCGACCCTCTCTATTCCTGGCTCTCAGCTGTCTGACGAAATCGCCTACTTCGAAAGACTTGGCTCCTTGCCCTGGCCCAACAAGCTTGACGGCTCGCCGATGCAATCTTTTATCTCGGTGAAGCAAGCCATCGTCTTTAACAGTTCCAACGTAGCCAAGGCCAAAGACTTACTTGCATACGTCCTTAAAACTGAAAATCTCAGTCGATATGTCGAAGGTTCGCAGGGTCGCTTCTTGCCTACCACGAAGTCAATCATGGCCATGCCCTTTTGGCACAATCCCAAAGATATCCATATAGCTACGGCAATCGAAAACATGAAGTCGTCAAAAATACCAGGTTGGATTCTCAACCCTGCCTACAGCGAGGTGATCGCTAAAAACATCTGGGGTAAGGCAATTGAGGCCGTTGCCAGCGGCAACCAACCGACAGAGAAAGCAGTTGACGCAGCGATCACGGAGATCCGCACCATTTTTGCTGGTTGGAACTAAAAAACTGAACCATGAAAAATCGTTCTTTTTGGATCAAGCTCTCCGTCGCCACCCTGGCTTCATCTAGCGTCATCTCCTTAATCACCTATCTGCTTGCCACTGTTCCTTTAGGGGCCAAAGCACTCGCGAATCAACAGGCCACCTTGCAAGACAAGCAAGCTCGCATTGACCAATGGTGGCGAGAGGAAGTCAAAGACATCGGCACAGATCTTCAAAATCCCACACTGGTGGGCCATTCACTAACAATTCTGCAAGCAAAACGCCATAGTCGTGCAGATATTAATTCGGCAAACAGCCTTTCTCTCGAAGCGATTCTCGCTAACCATCAAGACAATCGCAATAGTGCATCTTTGCTAACAAAGGGCGGCATTGTCGTGTTCTCCACTGATCACGGCAAGTATGCAGCCTATCAACCCCTTAAAAATACAACTACAAGCCTCGAACTAGAAGAACTACCGAGCACACCTCTCAACTTTTTTACCAATTCAAGCACCGGCCTGCCCTCGATCTCCGTTGCCTTGCCTATCTACATCGGTCCGAAGAAAAAAGCTGGCTTCCTGGCAATTGATCTCAATCTACGCAAGCTTAATGATCAAGTTGCCGATCCAGACCCTGGCAGTAAAAAAGCTCAGCAGGATGGATCTGCACCTGTAAAATCGTATTTAGTGGCACGCACTTCCCTAGACCAGGCCACCTATATTGCGCCGCCTGCACAAAGTCCGCCCGACTACGAATTCAAGCCCCTAGATAGTGTGGGTATTCGTAAGGCGCTAGATGGAAATTCAGGCCAGGGATTCTATCTCAATAGCGAAGGAGTTCCCGTCATTGGTGTTTATCAATATCTTCCTAATTTTCGCACGGCCTTGCTGGTTGAAAGTCGCCAAAGAGATATCTACGCATCCGCACGATTAATGGCTCTACAAATTTTCGAAGTTGGTGCGCTTCTTTCGCTGCTCAGCTTGGCGGTGGGTTTGCTTGTGGATAAAAACCAAGATCAAACCATCGAGTCCTAATTCCAGCTTCGTAAAGCTCTATCAAACTAAGAAACATCACACCAATTCCATGGAAGTTTCGCTCGAGGCAAATCCCAAATCCAGCAAGATTCCTTTTTTGCCGGACCTATCAATCCTTAGGCGCCTTCAATTTACCTTTACTTTTCAAATTACAATTGCACTTATTGCCTCTTTTTGTCTCGGCAATGTGGCGCTTTTTCAAATAGCCTCTAAGCGCTTGCTAGCCAATGAGCAAAGGCGTTTTCGCGACAATGTTCTTTATTTAAGTAGTAGCATTCAGGCCTATCAGGATTCCATTGATACGGAACTTGCTTTTGCTGCTAATTCACCCGAGGTGAGGAGTCTTGATACGAAACGGATACTCGCGGAATTAAAACCGATTATCGAAGCTAATCCATTGCGAAAATGGCGCATTTGGAGGCGGGATGGCAAATTGCTAGCAACCATGCCTAACGAAACCAATATTCGCCTCAAAGAAAAAAGGATTCTCAGGGCTCCATATTTCATCAAAGCACTCAATGGTCAAAGTAATTACAGCATTCGCTCCACGCTGGTGGGGGCAAGACTCGAAGGTTGCCTCGAGGCGGCCCATCCAATCTATCCTCCGAACAGTCATAGTAAAACGACAAAGCCCTCCGCTGTTCTTTCTTTTTGTCTGCCAATTTCAAAAATCGGCCGTGATAGTGGGCTGATTAATGTTGAAAAAATAAGCATGGCTAACCAGCCTGGGGCTGGCAAGCCAAAGAACGATTACCTTGCCATCCACCGCGGTAAATATGATGGTCGCTTATTTTTTATGATTGCATCGTCCGGCAATCTTGTCTTCCCGACCGTCTCCACCAATGGGTTTGATCATATTTCTCTGCTGACACCTCGCCGCCTTGCTAAAACCAACTATCGCGCTTTTGTTGATGCGGCTGCTGATTTACCGCTTAGAGATACGTTGCAACGGGTTGAAGTAGATGGCCATTCTTTCTTCCTCTATGCCCATAAAGTCAATGAAAACTGGACAGCTGTTAGCGTCGTTGATGAACAAACAATCTATGCGCCGCTGAACAGAAATCTGTTTGAGCTTGTACTGATCCAATTGTTCACATTGTTGGCCACCAGCGTCGTTATTTTTTATGTATGCCGCCAATTGGTGAAGCCCCTGAAAGCGGTTGTTTCAACCGTTTCGCAGCTAAGCAACCTTGAGATTCCGCCACAACAGCCCAAATGCCTGTCCGCTTCCAATATTATTGAAATTAGCCAGGTTTCTGCTGCGATTAGCAAACTCTCTTTTGCGATGGATTCGTTCAGTCGCTACTTACCCCGCGAGGTCGTTAAGTCTGTACTGAACTCCAAGCAAAGCGCTCGGCTCGGCGGGGAAGTGCGTGAGCTGGTGATGCTCTTCACGGATATTCGCAACTTCACAACCTATTCAGAATCGAGTGATGCCATTATGATTCTCGATCATCTGAATACATACATGACAGCATTAACATCCCGAATCATGGAAACATCGGGAACTATTGACAAGTATATCGGCGACTCGGTGATGGCCTTTTGGGGAGCTCCCTACACCGTTGATCAACCAGCCTGTAAGGGTTGTACGGCTGCACTCGCGGTGCAGGAAGAAACATCTCGACTCAATCGAGAATGGGAAAAAGAGGGGATTGACCTGCAGTTCTTCACGCGTGTTGGCGTCAATATTGGTTCGGTCATTGTAGGCAATGTGGGCTCGGAAGAGCGCTTTAACTACACCGTGATCGGAGATCCTGTCAACCTGGCAAGTCGCCTTGAAGGCACAAATAAATTGTATGGAACCGGTATTCTCGTGAGCCAGGCAATCGTTGATGCCGTTAACACGGAAGATAGCCTCCATGATTTTTGCTTCCGTTTGATTGATCGGGTCAAGGTCAAGGGCAAAAATCTATCGACCGATGTCTATGAGTTGGTTGGCTATCGGAGCCATTTCCATGCGCTCGAATTGGAAGACCTGGCAATCGCCAATGGGATCATGGCAGCGTCCTTGGATGGTGGGGTGAGCTTGGGTCTTGAGCAGTTACTCGTTTTACCTAGTGACAAACCCCATACGCGCTTTTTACTCGAACTCCGAACCATGCTGACGCAGCGGCTGCCAGGCAGCGAGCCTGCCTGATTTCAGATGATATCCAAGCAATCATGTTTATTGCCTTTAAAGACAAGTCGAGTGGCCGCCCAGCCATCACTTTGATGGGGAATTGAACCCGATGCCATAGCCAAGTCCCATCCTATTCAACATGCGACAGACTTTACCGGGCCCATCGCCAAAACCAAGCAGCCTTGGCCAAACAATTCCCCTGCCTCAACTAGACAATTAAATGCTAGAATAGGCCTACAAGTTGGTAGTTTCGATGCCCAACCCCTCCAAAATCCGCAACTTGATTACTGGGAGGACGACTAGGAGGTCTGGTCATCAAACTCGTCTTAAAGCCTTTATTCGAAGCCTTCCTGCAGCCATGGTTGCTGGCATGCTTCTAGGGATGCAACCGGTCCAGGCTGCGCTGCGGCTCCAGGTTCGCTTTGGGGAGCTTGAGCGCTCCATCGCCGTTGCCGACCTAGCCCAATATGCGGAAACGGGCCAGGCTCCGCCTGACTTGGCCTGGTATTTGAACCACATTAAACCGCCGGATCGGGTGGCCTTGAGGAAGGCCCTCAGCCAAAGCATTCCGTTCACTCCTGTGATGGTGTCGAATTTGCTGGCCACCCCGATTGGCCAGGAACTCGTTGCCCAGTTAGCCAAAACCCTGGCGCTGCCAGCTGTTCCAGCCCAGAATGCGCTCCAGGCCGCCCTGTTGCTGGGGGCAGCTAAAACGGGCCAACTGCGCCTGATCGACGCCCTCGAGGCCTTCCCCCTGCAGGAATTGCCCATTAATGGCGATGCGCTTGTGTCGATCAGCCGCCAACTGGGCAGTCAACTCAATGAGCAAAACAATCTCTACCCAGGGCTGCTCGCCCAATTCAGCAAGGCTGGGCCCAAGCCCGTTGCCGCAGGTCCTGATTTTTTTGGCGCTGCCAAGCCGGGCACGGTGACCTACACCAGCAAGACCTTTCAATTTGTTGATCGGGCGGGCAATACCATTCAAGCGCTGATCAATCTGCCCATTAACGAGCGTGCCAACGTCAAGCCAGCCTTAGTGGTCTTGGCGCCAGGACTGAATACGGATTACACAGCCTTGCTCTATGTCGGCAACCATCTTTCCAGCCATGGCTATGCGGTGGCCACCCTTAATTTTCCCTATACCAGTACCAATGCCATTCAGTCGGGCATTGCTGGAACGGCAGCGATTCCAAGTCCAAGCGCCTGGTTCAGCCAGCCAACCACCATCAGTGATCTGATTGATGTGGTGCAACGCCGCTGGGGGGATCGGCTGGACAGCAACCGGGTGGGCGCCCTGGGCCAATCCCTGGGGGGCTACACCGTCACCGCCCTGGCCGGGGCACCCCTGGATTGGAGCCACTTAAGGGAGTCCTGCAAGCGCTATGCCAATCCCAACCAGGTGCAAATCAATCTGGCCAAACTCTGGCAATGCCAGGATCCCAGCCAGCCCGTCCAAACCTTGAATCAGGCCGATGCCCGCATCAAGGCTGTGATCGCCATCAACCCCGTCACCAATCCGATCTTCAGCGCAAGCTCTCTGCGGTCCCTGGCCACTCCCTACATGATGATCGCAGCAACCGACGATTTCTTTGCGCCGCCACTGTCTGAACAACTGCTTCCCTATACCTCCCTCAAGCAAGCCGATACCTATCTGGCGCTCATCAACAAAGGCACCCATCTCTCCTTTCTGGCGGGCACATCTAACCTTCCCAGCTTCCTGGTTGGTCCTACCCAACGGGAAGCCTTTGACGAACTCAAATCCCTCTCGCTGTTATTTTTCGATCGCTATCTGAGCGCGGTCGCCAAACCACACGACTTAGTACCGCCCCAGTCAACCTTGCTAGTGGGCGTGGAGCCTCTCCAGATGATGGTGATTCGGCAGCTTGACGAGCAGGTGGTGCGTTCTGCCGCACCGATGATCTGCGATGCAAATTCCCCTGTTTGTTGAAGCGATTGGGAGAGTCCCTTGCAACGGGCTCATCCCACCGAAACGCCGCCCTCTGACTCCAGGGCGGTCACCAAACGGTGCAGGGCAAGAAACAGGCCATCGCGGCGGTGGGGCAGATCAGCGCTGGCCAGCTGGGGCGACCAGCGCCCTTGAACAAGGAGCCACCAGCCACCGTCGCCAGGGTCTAGGTGGGCCTCAGCGCTGGCCAGGTCTTTGGTCGCCGTGAGTAGGGCTTGGGACCGGATCTGCAGATCAGCCAGGGCCTCGGTCTCCAGCTTGGGAAGCGACAGCCGTAACTCCAGGGGCTCGGCGCTGCGCAGGCTGTGGTTCGTCACCACGGATTCAGCCACCTGGGAATTGGGCATCGAAAGTTGGGAGCCATTCTTCAGCCGCAGGTTGATCGAGCGCATCCCCATCGACACCACCGTGCCATCGATCTTGCCGGACTTGGGCGTGCCGATTGTGCACTGATCGCCCACCTTGAGCTGGCCATCCAAAAACAGGCTGAAACCATCGGAGATATCGCGGATCAACTGCTGGGTCCCGAGGGAAATGGCCAGGGCCGGCACCGACGACATCGCCAGGATCGTGATCGAGGTGAGGCCCAGGCTGCGGGCCCCCTGCACTAACACCGTGACGGCGGCCGTAAGGCCGATCACCCGGATGATCGTGAGCAGCTGGCCAGCCCCCTTGCGGCGCACCAGAACCACCGTGCCATCAGCGCTGCGTTGGCGCTTGCGGATCAAGCTCTGACCCACGGCCTCAGCAAAGAGGTAAACGAACGGCATGGCCACCGCCACATTCAGCACCCGGGCGGTGACCAGCACCACCAGGGCCCGATCCCCAGTGAGGTTGACCCAGTCGATGCAAAACCAGCGCCAGAGGGAAAGGAGCGGCAGCAGGGGCAGCAACAACCCCACCCGCTGCCAATAGGGACGCCGCCCCAGGTGATCAAGGCTGCGGCGGAACTGATGGCGCATGTGCAGCAGCGGCCACAGACCCAAGGCCAGAGCCATCGCCGAGCTCGGCACCAGGATCAGCCATTGAATTAAGGACTGGCCGCCAAAAGGCTGATTCACCAGCCAATGCTTCCAGGAGGCTGGCAGCCGCAGAATCCACTTGGGCGGCAGGGCGCCCCCAGGCAGCAGGGACCAGGTGACATAGAGATCGCCACCAAAGCGGCGCCTCAGGGCCGGATCCTCGGCGAAGAGGCGTGTGAAATCGGCATCCACCTGGGCCACGGTGCGGGGGCTGAAGAGGAAGTCCTGCTCACTGCATTGCTGGCAGGGCAGCGCCGCCGCCGATTCCTGGCTGCCCGTGGCCGGCTGATTGAGGGCCAGGGTGATAGGGGTTTCGGGAATGGTCCAGGACTTCAGCTTCTGGCTCGCCACCTCACCTGGCCCAGGCAGCACCAGACCCGGATGGTGGGCCAAGTCGTACAGCAGCAGGCTGCGCAACATCACCATCGTGCCCACCCCGGTGATCGGATGGAGGGCCTGGGGGAGTTCGCTCAGGTTGAGGGCCCCGGTGGCCTGGTCGAGCAGCCCCTGGCCCAGCTCGACCTGGTGCCGCTGCCCAGGGGTATAGAACCAGCCCGGATCCGCCCGGCCCTGGTCAATGGCCCCGTGAATCAGTTGATGGGCCTGGGCGGTAGTAGCCAGAAAATTGTCGATGGTCTGGCGGGGGCTAGGCCCCGGCACCTGGCGCAGCGCCAGCGGTTGGCCAGGGATCTGGGCTCCCTCCGTGCGAGCCCAGAGGGGCCCCGCCAGCGATCCCACCAGCAGGAGCAGGGGGACCAACAGGGCTACCAGCCGCCGGCTCCAGTGCCGACTGGGCCTGGAGCTAGCACGGCCGGCCATAGGGGCCTATCCAGGAAGAAGGAAGTCCATAGTGGCAAAGGCCCTGGCGTTCCTGGGCGTCGGTGAGGTTCATGGGCATGAAGGCACACATTGCCTTCAACACCGCATAGGTGACCACACCGACCCCAAAAATGGTGAAGCCGGCAGCCCGAATCTGGATCCAAAGCTGGCCAAACCGGCCTGTGATCAAGCCATCGGCACCTGCCGGATTGAGGACCTGCAGGGCCAAGACCCCGGTGAGCAGGGTGCCCAGCAGGACGGCGACGTCGGGGACCAGGAGCACATCCAGGGTGTCATCCAAGCCGAGGCGGTTCTTGAGCTGCAAGACGAGATTGCAAACCACGGCCGCCGCAAAGCCCATCACCAAAGCTCATCTCCAAAGCCCATCTTCAAAGCTCATCTCCATGGTGTTGAGCACATTGCGACTGCGCACGAAGCCGGCGTAAGTCCACGCCAAGGCGTGGGGCATCATCCACACCAGGGCGGCGCTGATCAGCCGACAGGGCTAGAACCCCAAGCCGATGCCACGGGCGCCGCTGCCTATCGGTGGGACGCGTTGAAACAATTGGGGCAGATCTTTCGGTGAACAGCCCGCACCACTATCGGTGCCATCCCATCGGTGGTTGATCGAGCGCAACCAGCGCTTCTGGGCGATCCAACCGCAACCGGAACCTCCGCGCCCACCAGGCGCGCCGAAAGAAATCGCTACCCATTCAGGTTTGCCCTTCCGCCAACAGAATGGGCAGCAGCCTTCGAAGCTGGCGGAAACAGCACCTTGCAATCACCCACCGTTCTCACCACCCTGCTGATCCTGCTGGTGGGGCTGGCCCTGGCCCGGATCAGTGCGGGGAAGCTGGCCCGCTGGGCGGTGCCGGCGATCGTGGTGGAGCTCGTGATCGGCTTTGGGCTGGGCAACAGCGTGCTGCCCTTCGCCGCCATCAAACCGCTGAGCGGCCTCACGGAACTGGGGGTATTGGCCCTGTTCTTCCAGGTGGGCCTGGAGGTGCGCGGCGATCTGCTGCTCTCCCGGCGCGGCACGATCCTGCGGCTGGTGGCCCTGAGCTGCCTGGCACCGCTGCTGGGCTACTGGCCGCTGACGCTCGGCTTCGGCATGGCCCCAGCCACGGCGCTGCTCTGCCTGGCCTGCGTGGCCGCTACGGGCACGGGGGTCACCCTGCAGCTCCTGGCCCAACGGGGCGCCATGCACACCCCCTCGGGCCGGTTACTGGTGGGGGTCTCCGTCCTTGATGACCTGCCCGCCATCGGCCTGTTGAGCCTCTCGGTGGCCCTGGGGGGCAGCAACTGGAGCAGGGGACCGGGATGGGCTGGCATGGTTCTGGGCCTGGGGGCTGCCGCGGCCAGCCTCGTGCTGGCGGGCCTCTGGCGCCGGCGCGGGGGCCCAGCCCCCAACAGCCCCCTGACGGTGCTCATCCTGCTGATCGGATCGGCCTGGATGGGGGAAGCGAGTGGCATCACGTCCCTGCTGGGGGCCCTGTGGGGCGGCGTGCTGTTCAACCGTCTCAACCCTGAGAGCCAAGGCCTGGGGGGGTTGCTGACAGTGCTCTCGGGCGTGTTCCTGCCGCTCTACTTCATCAGCGTGGGAATGCGCATCCAGGTGGGCACCCTGCTGCAGAGCCAGGCCTGGGGGCTAGCCCTGTTTCTGCTAGCGCTGGCGGTGGTGGCGAAGCTGCTCTGCGGCTTCGGGGTGAGCGCCAACGATCGGCGCGCCGGCATCGACCGCTGGCAGGTGATCTACGGGCTGATGCCCCGCGGTTTGCCGGGGTTGGTGTTCGCCAGCACGGCCCTAGCGGCGGGGGTGATCAATGGCGTGCAGTTTTCGGCCCTGGTGCTGATGGTGAGTGGCACCACGGTGGTGGGGCTGCTGCTGTTGGAGCGGCGGCTGCAGGCGCAACAACAACCCCCCGGCGGAGTCGGCAAGGGTTGAACGCTTCGGTGCAGCTGCTGGCGCGGATCCTGCCTGGGTGGGCTGTTGGGCTGAACAGCCGGCAACGAGAAAAACCTCAAACCGGTGTCGCGGGCGTCGTCATAGGCAGCGATCGGTCCGCAGGCATGGGGGAGCAAGCCACGCGTCTACCTGTATCAGTGGGCAGGTAGGCAATGCCATTCAATGATTTCAATCACTACGGGGAGTCACCAGACATAGTTTATTGCTGCACGATCGAGGAACTAGAAGCCGCCATTACCTGGCATCAGCACAGACATCATATGACCTTCCAGACAAAAAGTTTATCGCCTAAGAACTGTCCAGCTGATCGATGCAGGCCCAGTAATCATGAATCAACAGGGAAGAGTGGAAGGGCAGCCATACACAAATACTAGTAGGCGATCAGGCCTAGGCCATCTATCAGTATACAAAAGCGATCCAAACTAGAATCAAAAGTCGGCCCTAGATGTATGCACAAAGTGCAGCTGATGGAGTTAAGTCAGAAAACCTGTTCCTGATCGCGTTCGAACTCAAGCTTGACAGTTGAGAAGGATCTCTCAACCACAAAGCAAAACCAACGACAGCCACGGGCTGACACGCTGATAATGGTGCAAAACCAAAAGCCAGGGCGACGTCATCAGTCATTCCGCACTAGCCGCCTTGATCAGTGAATGGGAGCCGTTACTCCCGTTCCACCTGCCAAGACCCAAGGGGGCGGTTGAGGGCCCGCAAGGATGGTGGGTCTTGACCAAAGGGCTGGGGCTGGCGGATGGGGTCGGGCGAGCCGATGGCGGACGACAAATTGGGCAGTGAACAGTAGCTCCAACTGAATCTACGGGGTTTCATAGATACTGCGATGCTCCTGGAACACAAGAGCGATATCAGCCTTAATCACAGATTTCTAGGCCGAACGCAATAAAGGCCCTGAGTGCCGCTCTCGCAAGCGCAAACAACACTTCGAACCACGCCTAGCTGCCGACATTGCCAGGAGACGGAATGCCCCTCGGCAAGGTAGGCGATTGGACGAAACGCCTCGGAGTGAGCCATTCGTTGACAAAGTGAGCTGCCACCAGGCTAGACAAATCCCTTTCAGCTGAGTAACCCAACTCTTTAAAGAGCTGGGCAACTTCGACCCTGACCACGACGTTCAGTAGACCCTGGTCCTGGCTGTCAGACAGAGCCCCAATCGATCAAGACAAGGTTGACCCAATGGTCCATGTTGCCGGAGGGAAGAGAGAGCCTCTCCGCTAAAGGATTTCAGGAGACCCTAGCCAAACATCACAGGCGCATCAACCTTTTGCTGAGTCCTAGAGGGCGCATGGGCTAGGCGGGGGCGGTTAATCGCTGGACAAACTAATAGTACAAGAATACCACCAATAAAGGGCCTCCGGTGTCATGGGGAGCAAAAAAAGATAATAAAATTAGACGGACGGCCAACACAGGCTGCGAAATGGTAACGTGGAAATGCGTCATAAATAATCACAAAACGCACCTTTATGGCTGCATCTTCAACGCCAGGCCTGCAGGCCGTAGATGTGGACTACGAATACAGCCGGAACCTTCCCGACCTGATTGAGCGGTTACAGCTGTCGATCGTTGCGAGCACGTATCAAGCCGGCCGCCTTGTCACGATTGGCAGCAAGGGCGGCGAACTGCAAGTCGGTTTCAGCCACGTGCCCCAGGCCATGGGGCTCACACGCACGCCTACCGGTCTGGCGGTGTGCAGTCGAGATCAGGTTTGGAAGCTGGAGGCCAACCAGGAAATCGCCAGCAAAATCAAACCGGATGCCGGGCACGACATCGCCTTCCTCGCCCGCAGCTGCCACCTCAGTGGCCCGGTTATGGCCCACGACCTGGCGTGGTGTAACGACGAACTCCTCATGGTGAACACCCTGTTCAACTGTGTGGCCTCCGTGGGTGGGGGCTGGAGTTTCACGCCTCAGTGGCGGCCACCCTTCATCAGCGATCTGGCACCAGGAGATCGCTGCCACCTCAATGGCCTGGCCCTCAACAGCAACGGAGATGCACCTGCCTACGCCACGGCCCTAGGGACTGGCGACAGCGAAAACAGCTGGCGCGATAACAAAACCACCGGCGGTTGCCTGATCGACATCCAAGCCAACCGGGTGGCACTGGAAGGCATGGCGATGCCCCACTCTCCCCGCCTGAACAAGGAGAAGCTGCTCTGGCTGCATTCCGGAGAGGGAGCGCTAATGCTGACCGACCCGGCCAAGCTCACTGGCCAAGCCCCATTGCCCTGGCAGGAAGCCAGCGAAACCATCGTCGAATTGCCGGGCTTCACCCGGGGCCTCGATTGTTGGGGAGACCTGGCGGTGGTGGGTGTGTCGCAAATCCGCGAAACAGCGGTGTTTGGGGGCCTACCCATCGAAGAACGACACACAGATCGCAAATGCGGCATTGCCATAGTGCATCTACGCGAGCGGGAAGTTGTCGCCTGGCTGTGGTTTAACAGCGCAGTTCAGGAAATATTCGGTGTTTCCCTACTACCAGGGTGGAGCAATCCCTTGGTTATCGGGCCCAACACTGACATCGACCAACAACAAACAATCTGGCTCGTACCCCCAAGCTCATAACAAGCGCAAACCCCATTATCAGACTCGAAACGAAAACAATTATCCCCGCAGCCACCGATGACAAGCCCTCAGCTTCTCAAAGACATCAATCCAATTTTTACAGGCAGCAATCCCAGAAATCTATTTGCCATCGGCAACACACTCTTCCTTACAGCTAACGACGGCACTAGCGGAGACGAACTTTGGAAGTTTGATGGCACTGAATCAGACACACTTCTGGTTAAAGACATCGCTAGCGGATCCTCAGGGAGCAATATCACTAATGTCCGTGCCGTTGGCAACACCCTCTTCTTTACCGCCAATGACGGCACCACCGGAAGCGAACTTTGGAAATCCGATGGCACCTACGCTGGAACCCAGCGTGTCATAAATATCCGCGGCGGTGCCTCAAGTAGCAATCCCACTAATCACGTTGCCGGAGGCAACACACTCTTCTTTACCGCCAGCGACGGTACCAGCGGAACCGAACTTTGGAAGTCCGATGGCACAGCTTCAGGAACTCATATCGTTAAAGATATCCGCAGCGGCGCCTCAAGCAGCTATGCCACTAATCTCATTGCCATAGGCAACTCCCTTAAGATCGGCGGGACCGAAAACTCTGCTTCTACCAAAAACAGGGAAGCATGCTATCCAATGTCCCAAATAACAGGGAACCTTACAGATCATAGCAACAGTAAGCCCTTGGAAGAAGGCCTATTGTCACTTGAGAAACGCATCCGGGGTTGGGTTGCGAACCAAGACCAAGCTCGAAAGGTGCTGACTCAGGTCTTTGCACACGCCACAGAGCCAGAAGCATCGTGGCGAACTCGGCTCGACGAACTAATCAGACGGCTCGAAAGCGAGGGCCTTGAAGTTCCGCTGGAGCTCGTCACTGACGCAAGCCTCTCAAACCTGGGAGTATGCGCGGGCTATGTAGGCCAGGCCAATGGAGACTCACCTCGCATTCTCGTAGACAAAAGCTGGTTAAGCATTGCATCGGCAGCCGAAGTCGAAGCCGTGTTGCTAGAAGAGCTAGGCCACGCCATTGATCACGCACTGAACGGAAGCAAAGACACAACCGGCGACGAAGGAGAGATTTTTTCAGCGCTGCTGCTGGGGAAGGATTTCAAACCATCGGCCAGAATAGAAGACGACGTAAGGCGCTTGCCTAGCAACACTATTGCCGCAATAAGCATAGAAGCATCGATCACCAGCGTTGAGGCCACCCAAGCAGGGACGACCGTCAGAATCTCTTCACAAGCCACCGGACTCAGCCAAAACAACACCGGAAGAGTCGTTTATCTAAACCAAGACGGCAATGGCGGAACTGAAGATAGATTCAACATTACATTTGGCGACGGCAGGTCGATCACACTCACGGACTTCAATGAGATTTTCCTTGGATCAAGCAACTCAAGTCTTTCGATAGGAATACCAGAAACGCCAAGAAATGGTTATGCCAATAGCATTGCATTGATCGGAGGATACGGATTTATGGCGACCTTCGACATACTTGATACAGCCAGCGGCGATATATTAATTGACAACTATCAACCACAGCCGGAACCTTTTATGGGTCCATCAGACCCGCTCTCAAACGATAGCTCACAAGGGTATGGCTATTTTAGCCCAATTGTGGAGCTTGTCTATGCGACTGGGGAATTAACCGTAAGAGCTCCCCGCCTTCAGGCAGGCCCAAACGAATTCGGCAATAAAGTAATCCTAGACGACCTCGGAATAGTAAGCATAGAAAATCAAGCAAACAACTACGTAGGAGGAGCTAGAGGATACAAACCCGACGGCACTCCCGTAAGTGATCAAGAACTAAAACAACCACTAACGTATAATCTGACAGAGGCTGGGCAAATTAGACTGCCAACTATCTCAATCACTGGCCAAAGCTCCGACAAACAAGAAGGCAATTCAGGCACTACACCCTTCACCTTCAACATCACCCGTCAAGGCGATACCAGCGGCACATCCAGCTCCACGTGGGCTGTCACTGGATCAGGTACCAATCCAGCGCTAGCCGCAGACTTCTCTGGCTCCACGCTACCGTCGGGCACAGTCTCCTTCGCTGCAGGGGAAACAACCAAAACCATCACCATCGATGTGATGGCGGACACCACCGTTGAGGCAGATAAAGGTTTCACAGTCACCCTCTCCAATCCCACAGGGGCAACCCTCGCCACGGCCTTTGCCGCCGGCACCATCCGCAACGACGATCAAGAAGTTGTTGCACCGAGCCTATCGATCGCATCCCTCAGCTCCGACAAACAAGAAGGCAATTCAGGCACGACACCCTTCACCTTCAACATCACCCGTCAAGGGGATACCAGGGGCACTTCCAGCTCCTCATGGGCTGTCACTGGATCAGGTTCAAATCCGGCGCTAGCCGCTGACTTCTCTGGCTCGACGCTGCCGTCAGGCACCGTCTCCTTCGCTGCAGGGGAAACCACCAAAACCATCACCATCGATGTGGTGGCGGACACCAACCCCGAAGGCGATAAAGGGTTCACGGTCACACTCAGCGACCCCAACAACGGCACAACCCTGACAGTGGCCAGCGCTTCTGGGGTCATCAGAAATGATGACATCACTACCATCAACCTGCCAATGGCCGGCCCTGATTCTCCAGCGCTGGTCTTTACGGGAACGTTGGGAGGAAACTTTGTAACCCAAGGCCTGCAGGCACTTGTGGGGCGCACCAGCAGCGCGGCAGCGCTTTATGGCATGCAGGATGTCGCACTCAAGATCATCGCTGTTGATGAATCAGGCACAGCGACCGTTGAAGGAGCGGGCCTCTGGGGTGGGAAGAACCAAACATTCACTGGTGAGTTAGTCAAAGAAGGTGATGGCTACAGCCTTAGGTCGATCGATGGCAGCGTCGATCTGGGCAGGTGGTTAGGCAGCACAGCCCACTTCCAAAACCACACCAACGGGAAAATCACACTCAACAGCACAGGAGCTGCACCAACCTTCACTGTTGAAGGCATCGCCCAAGTGCTGCTCGACCCTGACGCCGCCAGCAAAGCCGCACCATTTACAGCGAAGCTCAATAATTTCACCGTCGATCAGTCTGGCATCAAAGACTTCACAATTACGCCAACAGATCTCAGCACTCCCTTGTCAATCAAGCTCGGTGAAGCAAAACTTCAACTCGGGCGCGACGCCATCCGCTACACCAGAGATACCCACAACAACGGCTACACCCTCAGCCTGGGTGTCAGCAATGGCAGCAAGCTGACCATTGCCGATGCCGATGTCCTGGAGCTGGATGGCACCTTGCTCTTCGGCGGACGACTTGATGCGAACAACACAATCAAAGCCGCTCCCACCAGGGGTAACTTCGAGATTGTCAACACGACTCCGTTCCGGATCGCCAATACGGAATTCGGATCCATCGGTGGCCTGAGGCTCAACTATCAAGAAGACGATCAACGCCGCAATGGCGTGTTGGCTGTCAACGGCAGCAACACCGTGAATCTGGAACGACTCAAGGATGTGGCTGTCACCCTGGGATTAAACGGATTTGGCCTGGCCGATGCAATGCGGTCGGCAAGCCAAACCCTGGCACCCACCCTATGGACCCTGGGTTCAATCGACGATCGGAGCACGGCCCAAACATTCGATCTTGGCCTAGTCAAGGTCGAGGATGTCGACCTTGGTGGTCTCACCTACATCAACCGCAGCAAGCCAGGCAACAGCACTAGCGTCGACCTCGACAAGAGTCTCGTTGAAAGCCTGGGGGGCGCTGGCCTATTCAAGGTAGCTCCGCTTTACCCAACGCTTCAGGATCGCTTCACAATCTACGACCTGAATGGAAAAGCTATCTCCGAGGTGATACTCGACATCAGCGGAACTGCAGAATCGTCAGCACTGATGACAGTAAGCCGCACCCAGCAACTCAGCAATCAGGAGAAGCTCACGTTATACAGCAAAAAGAAAGCAGCTGACGAAAAGAAAAGCGAGGGTGAAGTCAGTGTCAGCTATATCAGCGATCTCTTTACAAGCCCCAACACCAAGAGCGAGTTTGATGCCTATACAGATTACTTCAAGAGCTCCTACCTAAAAGGCACACAATACGGATCGGTCAGTGTCGACGCCAAAGGCCAGTGGACCTACACCCTGGATGCATCAAAACTAGATCAGGCAAGCAAAGAAGATCTGGGCAATCCAAACTTCTTCCGCGTCACACCACGCATCAATATTGCAACAGGCCTGTCTGCTGAGTTGAAGGAGATCGACACATCGATCTCCGCCCTATTTGCCGGGATGAAGAGTCAGGCCACCATGGCCCTGAAGTTCCTGGAGCCCATCAGCCCCCTCGTGAAGCTGTTGGAAAAGGAGGTTGGCCTCACCGGGATCCAAGGAATTGACAAGGCCCTGCTCTCTATGTTGGAGGTCGTACCAGACAACGCCTATAAAGACGGCAAGCTACAAGTGATTGAGCTACTTGATACTGCTTCTTTTCTTCAGTCAATGGGGAAAAGAGCAACAATCACGCCTTTCTTCAAGCAACTTGGCAGCACAATCAGAGCACTTGAAGCCGTAGCGAAGGCATCCTCCGTCGGCGGGAGCACGGAAGTGAACAAGCTAGATCTCGGTCTTCTATTCCGTAGTGACCTCACCCAATCAGATCCCTATCAATGGCTGTACTCAACCCTGGCCAATCCAGCTAACTCGCAGACAACCGTACTGGGCGAGATCGCAAAACTCGCTTCAGATACCCAAGCAGGAACGTCTCTAACCGAAAGAGAGAAAGCCAAAAAAGCAAAACCGAACAATAAAACTGTTAACGGCAAAGCTAGCAAGTCCGCCTCAGTCACCGTTGGCGGCAGCCTGAGTGTCGACATCCCAGCTCTGTATGAGCCTACTGAATTTCTAGCAAGTTTCCTCACAGACGATCTACTCACGCTCTTCTCCTTGGACGCCCAGTTAAACCTTGGACTAGATGGTTCGATCAAGATCCAAACATCCATTCCAGGGCTCAGTGCCCTGCTTGGCCTGGAAGCAAGTCTAGCTCTAGGTTTAAGCCTCATCTCAACATTGAGTTCAGACGAACTCGAGCTGCTGGGCGATAAGATTCGGGACATTCAAAAAACAGTTAGCGACACCACTGAGCAAAACAAGCAAATTGCAGCCCTTGTGGGAAAGGCGGCCAAAGAGGGGATGGGTACCGATCTATCCAAAAACACCCTGGCGGTCAGCCTGGAACCCTATGTGGGGATTGTACTGGGAATCCCCAACTACAACATATCAGGGAGATTAGGAATCTACTTCGACTACGAACTCGGCACGGAGCGGCAGATCGTCAAACCTGACGGAACGATTGAAGGTAGCGATGATGGCGTTGAACAACGGATCAAGTTCAGCGATTACTACGGCGATCGCCCCAGCGGCAGTTACAGCTACGACCCAACCCTCGGCTCCCTACGCCTTGACCTAAACCACAACTATGACTTCCTGCTAGCCAAAGGCACACTCGATACAACCCGATTTGCAAGCTTCGAAGAGGCCTACGGTCGCAACTCCTGGCTGCTTAATCTCCAAATTGAACCCATAAATCTACGCAGCCTAATCGGCAGCTCCCAGGTGAGCTACGACAAAACCCTCCTGGAGAAACTGGGCGACAAGCTGATTGATCGCATCGATTGGATCAACATTGCTGGATCAAGCTTGGTGACATCTCGTGGTGTCGATCTCTTTTTTGCTGATGCCAAGTTTCTCAACTCACCAGCAAGCAATGCTCTGCGTGACGCCTTAAAACGCCAATATTCATCCCTAACCGATAAGGAATTGGCCCGGCTGCTGAGCCTCATCGTTGATTACGGCAAACCTACGCGGGTCTCCTATGCGCTGACCGATGCGCAGGCGGTGGATGCCCGCATCAATGCCATGAAGAGCGTCTCCACCGTGCGCTCAGCCAGCAGCGTCAACGCCGCAGTGGCACCCACCGATCGTTTCCGACTCCGCTACGAAGAGAACGGGGAAGAAGCAGCGGTCGACAGCTATCTCTATTACGGCCTAGCGCAGGCTAAATACATTGAAATCAACCCCAAGCTGACCACCAACTACGCATCTGTCGACTTTGATCTGATCTCAGAAGGAAGCGATATCGAGCTTGACCTCCACTTCTATGACGGTAGCCGCTGGCGCCCGCTTGGGAACATCGTAGACACCCTAAGTGGAACACCAACCATTCGCTTAGCCAACGGCAGCATTGAATCCATCGGCCTGAACTACAAGGAAACAGCCAAGCCCGATCCAGATCGCTATGTGCACAACAGCGGCACGCTCACGATCCAGATGGCCCTGGTCCAGATGGATCGACCTGGGGCCACAGAAGACGAAAAACTTCTGCGAGACCTCGCCAACCGCGGCGAACTTCAACTGCGTCTCAGCGACAGCGGCACCAATAGCTCTCAGGTCACCTTCAGCGGTGCGCCGCGGGTGGAACGGGGTGGAGCCATCTATACGAAGGCCGTGGATTCCGGGGCCGTTCTCCGCCAGGCACCCACCACGCCCTGGTCTAGCGAGCTGGCCTCGGGAACGGTGCAATGGCTAATGCCGTCGTTCTTCAGGAACCTGGCTGAACGCAGTGATCTGGCATTCCTCAACAGCACCGATAAAACAACCCGCACCGCTGGAATCGTTCAAAACCTGAATCCCCAGGCCCCCCTTGCTGTACAACTGGCCCTCCAGCAGCTGGAGGGCCGTAGCAGCAGCCACATCTCTGCGAGCCAAAGCGGCACGCTCGCCAGTTCCGTGGAAGGGGTGATGCGGTTCACCAACGACCCCATCAGCAATCAGGCCTACAAGTCGTACATCGGTGCCGATGGGCAGGTTCGGATCGCAGCCCGCAGCTTCGATGGACAGGACTGGCTCGACATCGCCACCCTCGGCAACCTGCAACTCAATCGGGGAGAGCAATACGCACCAGACCTTGTTGCCCTCGATGGTCAGTTGGTGGTGGCATCCTGGAACAGTGCTGGGGCCCTGGTCACCTACTTAATCGATCCAAAGGCTGTCGGTGGTCCCAGTCTGCTTGAGGTGCTGCCCACCAGCGTCAGCCTGGCCGAGCAGGGCAATGCAGAAACGGGTGACAACCAATGGGGTAGTGCAGCCTCCACTCCAAAAAGCAACAAAGATCTGCAGATCGGCCTGGAAAAACGGCTTGATCTCAGCCCAGGGAGCACATCCCTGCAGAAAGCCTTCTACCTCTCCGTGTTGGATCCGATCCAGCAGGTTTATGCCAGCTCGGGCCAAGCATTGAAGCTGGAGATCGATGGCTATGACGGTGTAGCCAATACCAAGACACTCCTGAATGCCGCCCAAGCCTGGGCGAATCCTGATGGAACCAAGGGTCAGCTGCGGTCATTGCTGGGCTTTGGGGAGAAATCGAGCCAGGGGTTATTCAGTGGCAAGCAACCAGGCAACGCCCTCGCCAGCGTGCGCGGGGCGGCGTTCATGGAATACGCGTCAGCCGAGCAACTGGCCGCTCAACTGCGCGACTGGGGATCCGGCTCGGTGTTTGTGGTGGTTGGCGATGCCGAGGGCAACGCCATGGTGTGGAACTTTGATGGGGATGCCTATACCCGAACGAATGCTAACCGGAGCAAACCGGAAACCGTACTCAGCTCCGGTCGGGTTTACAACCTGGCCGGAGTCGTGCCCGATGGGTTGTCGGTTGTCTACAAACCAACGGATCAAAAAGATGCCCTGATCAGCAACTGGGCCGGTCTGGTCGACGCCAACAATGCCGACTACCGGCAGGTGCCAGGCCAGCTGCTGCGCCGGGCGGATCTACACAATCGAGATGATCTGGTGGCAGGCGGCAATGTGTCGCTGCTGATCACCGGTGTAGCAAAGGGCCATATAAGCCAAGTGCAGGCAGGCTTCAACGACAGCCAGCTGGGCAACGATGTCGCATCGCTCTACAAATACGCCGATGGCACCCCAATTCTGCGTTACTTCTCCAGTGAGCGCATGGCCGATGCCAATGGTGTGTACCACTGGTATGACGCCGGCAATGTCGCCCCCCTGGAACTCAATGCCTACGACACCAGCAAACTCAGCGCAGCACAGAAGGCCACAGCATCACTCAACAGCGGAGGAACCCTAGGCGGCCTTGGTTGGATCTGGACATCGGCCAACCCATTGAGCCGGGGCAGGCTTGACAGCCTGGAATCGAACTCTGGGCTGGGCTTTGCTGATGCTAACAGTCTCAACCTTGCCATCACAGGTAACAACTGGAAGAACCAGCTGGGTAGCTCCGCAAGGGTCAACCTGCAGCCTGGTTCCATCCAGCTACTTCCCACAAATCAGACTCCAGAACTGTTCTTCTCGGGCCAGTCAGCAACAGCCGATCTAAACCTCTCGCTGACAGCAGGGGCCCGCAGCGAGGTCGCTGTGGTACTCCAGGGCAATGAGCTCCTCAACCCAGAACGCCTCGGGCTTGATCGTGCCCTCACTGCATCTGGAATTCTTCAATCCTTCTTCTCTGGTGATCGGCCCTTCCTCAGCCGAGGCGACTATGTGCCCTTGGGCTACTACCGTGACGGCGATCGAATCTTCTACGGCAACCTGCAAGCACCGGTGGAAGTAGACGCCCCATCTACTCTCGATCCAAAACTATTCGCGGGCCTTGGAAGTCAGGCAGTCACACCACTCGGCTTTGAAGGTGCGATAGCCGACTATGTGACCTATGGGGTGAAGCAACCCTATGGATCATCCGTGCTGAAACTGATCCAAAATATGCCCTCAACAGTAGATAGCAACTACTTCCAGTTCGTCGATAACAACTTCAGCCCGATCGATATCGGTACCATCGTGCACGCACCAATGGTGCCGCTCTTCGGGTCAGGTGGTAACAACAATCGCCAGATAATCGTTAGAGACCTGACCCCCTGGTCTCCGGATCAAGCCTCCTTGTATGTCCAGGGCCTGAAAGACATCACGCTGGGCAGGGGAGAGCCTGATCCAGTGGTGCTGGAGCAAATGCGCCTGGTAGGCACATACACCGAAGCAGCCCAAAGCCTGCAGAGTTTCGTAGCCTACGCCTGGAACGACCCAATTCTGAAGTACGGGCTACTCGATGGGGCCCTTCCCGTTGGACCATTCCGTACCAGCGAAGACTGGCTAACGGAATTTAGAAAGTCATATACAGGCATCGATATTCCCCAGGCCCTGGATCTGGTCAGCCCCAGCTATCCAACATTGGTGAACAACACCTTATTCAGCCCAATCGCAGCGGACGCAGCAGTAAGCAACTATCTACCGCTGCCATTCAAAGGACCCGGCACAACGGATCAGTTGGTTCTGAACAACACAGTCGGTGCTGGGGCCAGTATTAAATTTGCCTTTGAAGCCTTCCCGTTCAGCGGCACGCTAGCAGCATTCAAAATTCCGTTCTTCAAACCACGGACATGGTCCGTCAAGGTCAACTCGGTTACCGGCGGGCCCCTAATGGGCGAGTTCGAGGTCTTCCTCGATGAAAATCGCAATATTGCAACGGACAATGGAGAGCTAACCAAGCAGATCAACCAAGCCTTCTATCAATTTGACCTGACCAGCAAAATTGACCAAATTTTGCTTGACCCGAGCATCTCAGCCAACACAGTCTGGGACGGGAGCAACTATGCCGTTGTCAACCAAAACGGACTACCAGATTTCCGTTCTGGTCTGATCATTACCCGTGCAGCCTCCACCAATTCAGTTGTGGATGTGATCACGGGCCTCGTTAACAACTCAACCTACATCTCGAGGGCCGATCTCTCCATTGCAGATACGCACTGGGAGTCCACGAAAAACAGCGCCCTGCTGGATTACATCCCGGCTTCCTTCAGCACAGTTAGCGGGGTGCGAACAAGCCGTTGGTTCGACCCAATCAATGGCGATCGCAACAGGGCGTCCCTGAGCAAGCTAGTCCCCATCTCCCTGGAAACCGCCTTTAAAGCAGCATTCAAGCTGCCACCTGGGCTGAGCTCGAACTTCAACAGCGTACTCAGGGTCTATGACGCTATAGCTCGGTCCGCCTCAGATCCCAACACAGCGCCCACCGATCTACTACAACAATACGCTTTTGAAACAAGGATCATGTTACTGGTCGGCTTGATCAGCCGAATCTATGAACAGCTCGATCTCGAGCACGACCAGCTCAGCTCACCGAATAATCCCAACGGGTACAACCCAGAGATTTATGCCCATCAGGTGTTCCCCTATCTGGCATTAACTTTGCAAGGCAAAACAGACCCTTACTACAGAGATCTGCTCAAAGTAGTGGCACAAGGTGTAGGCACCCCAGAGTACGCTTCAAACGTTGCAAGTGGTCTCGATACTGGCACATACCAACTCGATTTAAATAGCGCATCAGACCTGGCCCTCCTCCTTGGCTTTGCCAGATTTACCATTCCCCACACTGGCCTTGGCGATCTGCCCTTCACGGATGGTCGACTGGATATCAGTGGACGAGAAGTCGAGGTAAAAAGTCTTGTACAAGCCATGCACCTTGGCAACCGTGCCGAGGAGCTTAAGAAATACATGGATGCCTTCGATGGGATTGCCTCCACACAATTTACCGCGGACCCACTGCTCGTAACAACGGCTGTATCACCGCTAAAGACAGCTCTATTGCAATCCAACGGGGTATTGGACCGTATAGCAACGGCAGTCAGCAAGAGCAGCCAGAGTAGCGGCGTCAGCCAAACACCCTTGGCAAGTGCGTTCACACCAATCACGCCAGATCAATTTAAAGAGATCAATCGAGCAATCCAGGAACGCACAGCCACATCGGCTGTGGCACCCGCCGTGGCTGGTTTAAGCAAGGCGATGACCGTAGAGCAAACATTTGGCCAGAGCAGCCCTACCCGCTTTGAGTTCCTCCTTCGCCTCTCCCAACCGGCGCCCTCGGGCGGAGCTGCATTCCTTCTCAATTACGACGGGGCCGCAAAATACGGCATTGACTACACAATTGATGGCTACACCAGCCAGCCCCGTTATATCTACATTGCCGCCGGTGAAACCTCTCGCACGCTCACTGTCGATGTATCTGGTGCAACGAGTCCCTCAGCACTACTCATTGAACTCGCCAGCGGTAGTGCCAACTACGGTATCAGCAATGGCTTCAACAGACTACTATTGGAAATTGCCGGCAGCGACTCAAGTGGAACAACAACCCTAAGGGAGCAGACAGATAACGTCCAGCTGATTAGCCAAAACGGTATCAGTCAACTTGTAGGCGAAAACCTGTTTGATGGACTGGGAAGAGCGAGCCAAAACACCAGCGTACAAACAGTCGGAACCCAGCCAGGCATCAAAGACAACCATGTCCTTGTGAGTCGCTACATCTCGAGCCTTGACCCTACCATCGTCAGGCTCAGCGCTAGTCAACCCAGTAACAACGAGATCAGCGGCGAATGGGTACTAGCAGCAAAAGACATTTTCCGCGCAAACAGTACAGACACGGGGCTCGTCCATGTCTTCGAACTAAGGGATCCCAAGACAGGACGATTTACCTATGCCGTAGACGCAGCCATTAGGCAAAACCTGGCTAGCCAAGGATGGTCTGATCTGGGAGTAGCCTTCAGCCTGGATGCCAATCGAAGCCTGCCGATCGGCGTTGAATCAAGCACCCAGCCTGCCCAAGCCATCACAGTGCCTGGCTTTAGCCTATCTGGCCTTGCCGGGTACTTTGACCGCTACATCTTTGCCGAAGGCCAGGACATCAGTGAATGGCGCTTCCTTGCGGAAGTTGACAGGCTTGCCTTCTCTCTAGGAGACCAGTCATTCAGCCTGGGCGGATCCCTAAGCCTGAGAGAACGCAAGGAATACGGGGACAGCACCTTCTGGCTCGCTGCTGATGTAGACGACTTCATACTCCCCGTCCTTTCAACTAGCAGTAGTTCTTCGCCTGTAGTCCTAAAAGATGCAGACCTCGCGTTCCGCATTTTCGATCCTGCGGGCAATGGACCTGCTGATGCCAAAATCAATCAATGGCGAGTCGCTGGTAGCGTTAGCAACCTCCCCGTAGGCCCGTTTGTTCTCAATGGCAGCCTCGATGCACGCTATGAAAACAGTGCGGCAACGCGCAACTTGGCAACCTATTGGATTTCGGCAAAAGTTGAAGACTTTGACTTCACAACAGGTGGCCTCAAGCTTGAGAATCTGAATGTAACCCTCACAGATCTCACCTTAGTCGACGGCCAGATCACTGCATGGACAATCGATACATCTGTCACCAGCCTAAAATTGGTTGACGGGCTAAGCCTTAGCGGCGATCTACGCCTAGGCTACTCAGTCAGCAACGGAAAGGCCAGGTTTACAGGCGATGCAAACATCACCAGTTTTGATGTTAACCTAGGCAGTAATAAGATAGCATTAAACAATGGCCAGATCAGCTTTGCGTTGATCGATGGCACTCTTGATTCATGGCAGGTCAAAACATCCGTTGAAAATCTTGCCTTTGGAGAAGTACTCACGCTGTCTGGTACAGCCAATCTTGCCTACGGACAAGCAAGCCAAGGAACATCTCTGAAAGGGGACATTCAGCTCTCCGAATCTGCCCTGAATCTCGGCACAAACTTAAAGCTGGCAATTGACAGCGGCAGCTTTAACTTTGAGGCAGTGAATGGCGAACTGCGCAGCTTCGATGCACAGGCAAAAATAAAAGATACAAAACTTGGACTGTTCACAATAGACACAGCCAGCGCAGCAATACAGTATCAAAAGACAGTTAGTGGAACAGAAAAGACAGAGCGTGTGTCTGTAAAGATTGCCGAAGCAGATATCAATCTCGACCTAGGGGGAGGGATCCCCAAGCAATTCGTAAACGATGTCACTCTATCTCTGGATATTGAAAATGGCAATATTCTTGGATTTGGCCTCGCCGCGGATTCAGTCCATCTCGATCTTGGTAATGGCATCACAGTTACTGGCAGCTTCAGCCTTCTCCAAGAAACCCTAGCCACGGCCTCAGGAAACACCACGCGTACGTTTGGTTCGCTAGAAGCCGAAGAAATCAATGTTGCCCTACCCGGTCTGAACTTCAAAGCAGACGGTTTCGCCAACTTCACGCTAGTTGACAAAACCCTGAGCAGTGTCAATCTATTTGCCCAGGTCAACGATCTAAAACTTGGCACAGGAGCAAATCAATTCAGCCTTGATGGATTTATCGACCTAAGCCTAAGCGAGTTCAGCCAAAATGCACCGGGCAAAGTGGTGCTCTCCAGTGGAATCCAAGATGTCGCTCTTGGTCTGCCCGGAAGCAATGGGGCAACCCTTGACGGAGAAGTCAAGGCACTCACGTTGATTCCAGAGCGAGACAACCTTGGCCAGGTCACTGGAATTTATTCACCAACGGCATGGGAACTCTTTGGATCAATTGAAAATTTCTCAATTGGTGGCCTATTTACAGCTGATGGCTATGCACGCTTGGCCTATCTAAAAGATGAAAAATTGCAAACTGAGAATCTAAAGGGCAAGGTTGAAGTTAGCCGTTTTGCACTGACACTCCCTGGTTCATCTGATAAGCAGACCGCTGAAATCTCGGGATCCGCAGCATTTGATCTTGATTACCTGCAGGATGGTCAGAGCAGGCTGAATTGGTTTGAACTCACAGGCGGGGTCAAGGGCCTCAAGCTGATGAGGGACTTTGAGATCAGCGGCGCCATCTCACTGGAATACCAAGGGCCGTCCTATAGCAATAATTCCTTAGGCCAGTCTCGCTACATCATTAATGCTGGGGTCAACAACAGTAGCTTCCAGATTTCCAATGAAATTAATCTGAAGCTAGACGAGGCCAGCCTAAGCGATCTTGTGATCACAAACGATGGCACAGTTCACAGCTGGGAACTTAAGACAGTAGTAAAGGAACTAGATCTTTACGGCTTGATGCTGAGTGGAGATCTAGACCTTGCCTATGACCGTGCAGCCAAATCACTCAGTGGCCGTGCTGCTATTACAAGCTTCAAACTTGACCTGAATGATGATGACACCTCAGACCTACCCGATCTTGGTGGTGCATTCAGCTTCAAACTGATCGACAACAAACTCAGCGAATGGGATCTGACAGCAAAAACCAGCAACGCCAAGCTCTTTGACACATTCACATTTGACGGTTCAATCAACGTTCAGGCTTCTCTTTCAGGTAACTCCGGTAATACCTACAAAGTCAATGCCAAAATCAATGATTTCATACTTGATCTTGGCAGCGGCAACCAGGCCACGCTGAGTGGCGAGTTGCGCGATCTGGTGATCCTGGATCGACAAGATGGCAGAGAATTCAATGAGATGGTTCAAAGCTGGACACTGGTTGCCAGTGAAGCTTCGCTGAATCTTGGTAATTTTTCGATCAAGGGAGCTGCTGAAATCAATTATGGATATAACGTCGACAAAAAACGTGAGATCAAGATCAAGGCAACGGTTAATGATCTGAAACTACCAACAACCTTGGTGGCAGCTGGAACACTGGCAGGAGAAATCAACGCCACCCTGGTAGACCGTTATGGCACTGGCCAACCAGAGCTCAGCTCCTGGAGCCTGCAAGCATACGTCAAAGACCTGAGCATTGGCGGAATACAACTCAATGGTTCAATCAACATCAGCTACAGCGAAATTGATCAAGGGGCAATTAAACGTATCCCCTACTACGAGATTGATGCCCAGTTCACGAATCTGTTACTAGCACTTCCAGGCAGCCGTGAGCTCAAAATTGATTCAGGCCGTCTCAACGTCGGTTTCTTTGACAGCAAAACCAGCGGCAATACGTCTTCCGCTCTAGAAAGTCCCGAAAAATTTGAGATCCAGGGCAAAGTCAGTGCCTTTAAAATTACAGACCAGCTCACACTTTCAGGTGCAATCAGTCTTGCCTATGCAAACAACCTCTACCGTTTCAATGGCAAAGTCAGCGGCCTCTCACTCCCCTCAGGGAAATCAGACCAGACTTTTGGCGGGTCCGTTACGGATCTGGTGATCGCCAAGAATGGAGAAGTGATGTCTTGGCGGGCCAGTGCCTTCCTGGAAAACATCACCCTGTTTGGCGAAACAACTATTAACGGTCAGGCTGACCTCAGCTATTCAAAAGAGGCCGGCAATGAGCAGCTCACGATCTCAGCTATTGTTAAGGCACTTCAATTTAAGGTTCCCGATATTGATGTCGATGTTCAGCTAAGTGGAGCTATCAAAGTCTCAGTTCTCAACGGGCAACTTGAGAACTGGACAATCGCTGCAAACCTGGAAGGACTGAAGATCCTTGAGTTTGGCCTCAAAGGCGAGCTAGATCTTGCCTACAATCTCCAAGACAATTTATATTTTAATCAAGAAACAATCAGGCTAGAGAAGGCCGCCGTATCCGCCGATGTCTTCGGAGGCCTGGTCAGTGCAGATGTGGAAGTAACAGACCTTCTGATTGCAAATAGAAACCCATGGACGGCAATTCAATGGCAAGCCAAAGCAGCAATATCAATTGGACAACAAGCGAACCCAAGCTTACCTTTTGCCCTAGGAGGAAATCTTGCAATTGCCTATGAACACCAAAACAGCAAATACAACAATGCAAGCACTTACACCTTAACCGGTGCCCTGGATGAGTTCCGCTTCAACGGCTCCTATCTCAGCGCAGGCTCTGTTAATCTTGAACTGGAGGAGCTTGTCTTAAGCGACGGACAGGTCCGCTCCTTGGATCTCACAGGTAGCGTTCAGGATCTGAAGATCGGTACTATCGCCAGCCTCAGTGGCACGCTTGGATTCAACTATTTCAGCGATGCCGGCGAGAGTCTACTAAATATTGAAGGGGATATTTCCGAACTTGCCATTGGCGGTTACGACCTTTACAAGATCCTTGGCATCAAAGAGGCTGGCATAAAAGCCATCGTCAAAAATGGATCAGAGTTAGAGTTCACAGCCGACATAAGCCTTCAGCCAAACTTCAAATTCAGCGTTGCCGGCCTCAACTTTGGCTTTGAAAAAGCAGGCGCAACAGTTCGCTACTCAACAGCAAGCAAAGAACTCGTTCTCGATGTCAACGGTCGAATGCAGTTTGGCGATAAAAACCCCTTCCCCATAGAAGGGAGTTTCTCGGCCAGCATCAATCTCGACGATGGCTCGATCGCCCTACGCAACGCCTCCCTATTACTCACACCAGATAACAAACCAGTTGACTTCGGATTGGTTCGCCTAGACCCTGGCACTCAACTGAATTTCAGCAATAACACCCTAAGCCTGAGTGCTGATCTTGCCATCAATGCAGGGCTCCTTGATGCAACAGCTGCACCTGTCTACAACTTTATCAACACGATTTCGCCGGCAGTCAAGCCAATTGTAGACACAATGAGCGCAAAGATGCCGCTCGACAATTTCAAAACAAAGGCGGTCAATATTACAATTCCAGCCATAAAAATACCCGAGATATTCATTTCAGGCTACAAAAAGATCTTTGGTGTAAAATTCCCCACATTTGACATTCGCCTAAAGACAATCATTCCCGAGACAAAGATAGAGCTCCTGCCTGCCTTTGATCTCGGCAAAATAGCTACAAACTATTTTGAAAATTATTACGGTAACCCCTACAAAGGCAATGGAAGTGTTGAGCTCATTGAGGTGATCGACAAGGTTGCCTCAGAACTTTTCAAAGTTAACCAACTCCTAGCCCGCTCTGGAGTGGGCACAGCCTTTGAACCCTATGTCAAACTCTATGGGCCAAGGGCCTACACGATGCCCTATCCGGCCTTGGCACCGTTTGTAAAAACGGTAGATTCGCTGCTAAGCATCGCAAAATCAGGGTCAAAAATTAGCAATAGTGGCTGGGTTGATCTACCGGCAGTTGCACTGAATTACAACCTTGACACCAACAAGTTTGGCTTCGATGTTGGCAATGGTGGAGATGGAATAGATGGAGTACTGGAGGCACTTGGGGGCTTCGGCGACCTGTATAGCCTGGTTAATGACAATCCTAATGTGCCAGACAATCTACCGAAGCCCATTGGCCAAGGCCTTAGCGGCTTTGTTGATCGCTCAAGCTTCAAGGTACCGATTCTTGACAACCCAGCGAAAGCCATATTTGATTTTATACTTGACAAGAACATTGATCTATTTGAATACAATTTAGATCTTGCGGCCGGCTTCCAAGCACGGGCGGAAATCGCCATTTCTCCTGCAGCCACCGTGCCCTTCATTGGAATTCCTCTTCCAATCGTTATTGGTGGCAATTTTGGTATTACGGCCGGTGTTGATGCCACCCTGGGCTTTAGCGCCCCAACAAAAGGGATCAAAGCCATTGGCGCCGAACTCGCGAGTGCGGTAACGAGCGGTAACGTCGATCTGCAGAAGATGATCTCCCTGCTGTTTAACGCCAGTACGGAAGCAAACAGCGGGGCGTACCTCGTCCTAGACGATCAATTGGTCAACCTTGATCTATCAGCCAGTGTTGATTTGGGTCTAGATTACAAGATTGCAGGTATTCGCGGACAACTCGGTTTTGGTACATCGCTGTTTGGAGGCCTGAGCCTAAGCGGAGCAGGCCAAAACTCATCCCAATTATATGAACGTCTCTATCTCAATAACCTTGTCCGGTCAATCTTCGAGCCGGATTTTGCCAACGGCAGAACACCATATGATCTCAATCTAGGGTTGAAACTTGGTAATACCAGAGTTTGGACCGACCTCCAGTTCAAAGCTGCATCGCCATGGATGTCATTGCTGCGACTGGAGACGAAGCTGCCTACGCCACAGTCTGGGCTGAAGATCAAGCTGGGCACTATTTATACAGGTCCGACCTTTGGGTCCACAAAAGTATTCTTCGATCAAAACTACGACTTCACCATCAACAGTAAAGAAGTCGGCATATTTAGTGGCTTTAGGGATGGATCAGCAGATCAGGACAATCTCTTTAACAGCATCACCGAACAATTACTGGAAGACAATCTCAGCGGCTTGCTGATTGTAGAACCCTCAGCCGATGCCCGTGATGTCATGACAGGGCTGAGCAGAAGCCTGGCACTGTTTGACTCCATCACGCCATCGGATCGGATTCCAGACGCGCTCACAGTGATCAGTTCACTGCAGGCACTACCTACTCTGCTTGAAAATCATCAGAGCCCAATTGCGAATCCGGAGCCCACTGAGTTTGATGAAACTTACCTGAACGGCATCAAAGGTTTTGACGAACTGACAATCACCGCGGCAAGTAGCTACACCGGTTTAGCGGATAGTGATCCTGACGCCCGAGAACTTAGCCTCAAGCAACTGCGCATGGAGTACCAGCTCCAGGCCCTGCTCCTTGCCACCGCCGACTACCTAGACAGCTTCGGAGTCAAGCAACTCAAGCTCGATGGCACCTATCCCACCCTTCCCCAATCTGAAGGACTATACCCCTACTTACCAGTTGCTCTCTATGCCCAGAAGAATACAAACGCCCAGCAGCCATTCCTTGATCTCACAAACACTGAATCACTGCGGGCTTATTTCACCTTCCTGAATGAATTAGTCACAGCTAGCCTCGGGAACAATCCAGCAATTCTCGATGCCGCTGCTCAGCTGACTGGCTCCCTACTGGCCGACTTCAACAAGCAGATCGACAGGGTGGCAACAGCCACCTCAAGCCTTATTGCTCCTGCGGAAGCACCCGCACTGGCGCTGGTGAGTCTCAAGCGGTTGATGCAGGCAGGGATCTTCAGATCCGTCCTGCAAAGTCTGATTGACGATAATACGAATACTTCCAATCTTAGCGGCCTTCTAACCAACATCTTTAATACACAGCTGCTAAGACCAACCTCATCGCAAATCGCACTCACTTTTGCCGAAGCAAAGTGGCAAGCAACGGAAACCAATAACGAAATAGGCCTGAGCCTTCAGCTGGACAATCCATCGAGCGACATCGGCGCAAGCCTGAGCCTGCTGGTAGATAGCGCGTTGGTATATGGCACCGACTACACCATCAATGACCTGAAACAGTTACCAAAATCTCTGGACATTGCGGCCGGAGCCCAATCACTAAATCTCAACATTGAACGCCTCAGCGAAAAGGCCAAGGCCGGAGCTGATGGCAACATCGTACTCATTCTGCTGCAAGGACACAGTGGTATTCAAATAGCAGAAGGGGCCAACACCCTCACAGTTGCAGCAGATGGCAGCGCCACGATTGGCCAAACAGATCTCAGTATCAACGCGCTAGCTAGCCTCCCCAACATTGCATTGATCAACGCCGATGCCAACGGTGTCTTTGCCATCAGCGGCACTAACACAGGGAAGCAACAGATCCTAATGGGCTTTGATCCCCTGCAAGGTCATCACCTCACCTGGACAGGCAGTCAACCAGTGCCCGAATTGCAACTGGTGAATGGCACCCTTTACGCCGGAAATAACCCGATTGCCCAGGTGCTTAGCCCAACAGCCGATGGCAGTAGCTGGCAGCCCCTGGCCTACGTGAACAATGCCGTACTCCTCGGCAACACAAGCGTTCAAACCGAGAAGGCAGATACTCTCACTATCACAGAAGACACGCCAATCGAGCTGAGTTTCAACACACTGTTAGATCTCGACGCCGATTTTACCGTGTTGGCAGTGAGCGGTGACGGTCAACTTCGCTTCAAGCGCAATGGAAACACAGGGGATAGCCTTCTAACCATCAACCCGGAAAAAGATTTCAGCGGATCCAGCACTATTCTTGTCACCATTCAGGAAGGCACAATACAACGAACTCTTCTTGTACCAGTTACTGTAACCAACGTTGTTGATGCTCCCAGGCAGATCCGTCCACTGGAGCTCAACACAAGCGAAGACACACCACTCACAATTAATGTAAGCAGCCTTACGGAAGCATTCCTGGATCCTGATCGTTTCGATCTGGTGAAATTTGTTGAACTGAAAGAAAAGGGGAGCCAAGAGCCCTCCAGCGTGACGATCACCTTTGATCACCAAACACAAACCGTCAGGGTCACCCCGGCAGCCAACAGCAACGGCACTCAGACCCTTCAGCTCACCGTAGGAGCAGCAGCGGGGGAGTACACATTTGATATCAAGCTCAATGTGGCAGCAGTCGATGACCTTCCCACTGGAAGTTCAATCCCCGTTCCGCTTACCGGCACGGCACCCATTGCCTTAACAGAGGCAGAGTACTTCAAGCCCATCGATATCGATGGGGACTCGATGGTGATGAACCGCGATGGCATCCGCATCACTGTTTACCCGTTCGCAGGCGAACTGCTCTGGCTGAATGCAAAAGACATGCCGATTGAACAGGCAACAATTCTGAAATTGGCTGAACAACGCCTCATCACATTTGACGAGCTCAACGCAGGGCAGTTGCTCTACCGGCACGACGGCACCAGCTTTGATAACGAACTGATCACAGATCAGTTCCAGTATGTCTTGGTTCAAGGTTCAAGCAACGGGGACATCATTAGCAATCCCCAGGTGCTTGTTCTGGTAGACGGTAAAAACTTTGATCCGAATGCTCCAGAGGAAATCATTGAAAGCACCAATGATATCGACGAAACCTCGAGCACCAATCAGTCCTCACCGCTGGCACCATCCATTTCAGACTTCGCTGTCAATGAAACAACTAACAGTCTAATATTTACCTTTAAGTTTGATCAAGCGCTTCAACCTGAAACGGGATCCATTCGAATTGTTCTGGCAACCACACCAGAAGGATGGGGTGCCGGAGATCTGATTCAAACCTTGGCGCTGTCAGATCCAAGTGTTTCCTTCACACCAGATGGAACGTCACTCCAGATTCAGGTGGAAACCACCAACAATCCCAAGCTCAAAGGCAAAGACGGCTATCTCCTGGCAGACTTCGTCTCCCAGGGAAACGTTCTGAAGACTAAGGCTGGGCTGTCGCTGGTCGGCAACCCATCGTTCTATGGAACATCCGTTGACTTCAAGCCACCAGCACTTGTTGATCATAGCTTCATCAATAGTGGCACCTCAATGGTGCTTCAACTCAACTTCTCAGAACTAATCGACATTAGCGAGGCTGCCAGTATCCAACTTGACAGCGTTCATGCCATCACCGGTGAGCGACACCCGATTACATCCCTCTCCATTCGAAAGAGTGGTGGCAATGAGCTACTGGTGGATCTCTCTGAGCTTGTGTCAAACCTGGGGATAATTCCGGGCCAGAGCTATGTGGTGAAACTGGATAAGACTGCAAGCCTCTCAGACAAGCATGCCAATGCCCCCAATAGTGATATTGAATTCACATTTGAGCTACCGTTCCCCAACTCTTCCCTATTCAATGAAGCAAAAATAAATGCACGCCAACTTCCAGAAACAGATCTCCATCTCTACTTTGGCTTGAGCTCGCACAATGGGCAATCCATTGCGGTGAACCTCAACGGCTTTGGGCAAACCGATCCAATCCTGGAGAATCAGGCGGCGACGCTCTCAAGTCACAACGGAGAGCTGAGCAGTGGAAGCGCCTACAATCTTTCCTTCAATCTGTTCAATGGCACGGACAACCAGTCACAGGAACCCAACAACATCATAGACTGGTCTTCAATTGATTCAGTAGAAGCAATAGTTCGCTTTAATCGGAATGAGATTTGGATCGATAGCAATCAAATCGACAAAGATAGGCTGATCGGGTTTACAGTTGATCCAACCGACCCACAGTTCGTCGACCTCAAGATTCGCTTTGACCATGGATCTAACGGATGGAATCTGAACCAGAACCAGGAAGGAATCCAGCTCGGTGAGTTAGAGATACAAGTAATCCCCAATGAATCAACAGCAGAGCTTCAGAACAGCTCTCCATCGATACTGGTGAGCAGCATCACGTTAAATCGTGCAAGCACGTCAAGTCCAGCAATCGAGATAAGCCTGCCCCAGCTAATTATTAGCAAGACCAACAACTTTGAGAATCAAGCGGTTCCACTTCTGTTGGTTGCTTCGCCATCGCTGACGACCCAGGAAGATTCCAACGGAACGACGGGCTTCTTTGAAGTACGCAGTTTTCATGGGCTTGCCAAGGAAGATTGGCTAACACTATCGACCGCACCCACAAAGGGGGAAGTTCAACTTGATCTACAACTGCAAACATGGAAATACATACCCAAGCCGAATGCGTTTGGGCCGGATACCTTCACACTGAAGGCTCGCGACCAACAGGGTGCAGAAGTTAGCCGCACTGTTGAGATTTTGATTGAAAACATCAATGATCCTGTCAGTGGATCGCTCTCGATTGACATCAAGCAAGTAGAAGGCACCGTTACCGACCGAGCCCCACAACGGGGAGACCTGTTGACCGTTAATAGCTCAGCCATTCAAGACCCCGACGGCCTTGGCGAGCTTAAGTATCAGTGGTTCAGCATCGAGGGCCCTACAACGACAAATATTGTTGGTGCAAACAGTAAGACCCTGCTACTGACCAACTCACTGATCGGCAAGCAGGTAGGTGTAAACGTCTCCTATACAGATGGGTTTGGCGAGCTTGAATCCCTAGAGCAGACCCTGAAGCTCCTAGTATCCGAGGCTGGGCCAACTTTCAAAATCAGCGATACAAACCCAAATCAGAATCGCAGAGATACAAACTCTTACCAAGTTGAAGTCCCGGGGGAGAATTCCCAGGCTCCGAGGCAACTCAACCTCGTCACAAGTGGTGGCAGGCTAGTTGATGGCAGCTTCTCAATTCTTCCATCCAGCGCAGTAAAGACAGAGGCCTATAGCGGCCTTTACCTCAGCCAATATGCTGTGGACTTTGAGCTGAACTCAAATCAGGATGGTGGAATCGCTTCAGCATTTATTCCTCTGGAAGCGTTTGGCGATGGGCTTCAACTTCTTGGCACGAATAATACAAAGCGGCGTCGCCTGACCTATTTTGCGCTCGATAATAGCGGAGATCTCAGCTCCTTAATTTATGATCCCATTCGCTCAAGTGGTGCCCGCTTTTACGATTTCTCGGGTGACGGCATCGCCGACCATATCCACCTGTCTTTGGAAGATGGCGGATACGGAGACAAAGACGGACGGGTGAATGGGGTAATCGTTGATCCTTCACTACCAGGATCAACAGCCATCGATCCAAAATTGAGCATCAACTCCTTATTGCTCAACGTCGCCGATCCAGACAACGCAACAGCTGCAGCACTTTCATTGCGAACAGCACTGTCTGGTAGATCCAGCACTGCCAATCAGATTGGATATATCGTACTGGATCCACTAGAAGCCACCAACGCCAACGACTACATTGACGATCTTACCTTCTTAAAGAGACGAGCCCTGACGTTATTCTCGACACTTGAGAACAATGACGTAACACTTGCTGACAGTACATCGTTCGAGAGGGATATACCCCTTGTCAATGGTCAGTCTCTTGTTTTCTTTGAGGTTATAGATGCCACCCTTGATTCTATCACCAGCGCAAGTGATTCAAGGCTCCGCTTCTTGAATGGCAGCATCTCAGCGGGCGTGGCAGCATTCTCTTCAGCCAGCGGTGTACGCTTCACCCTGAGCCTCAGCGATACAGATCCAGGCCTTTCCTCTCTCATTAGCCAGGAGCAGAGCATTGCACCAATTCTTGATTTCTCAGCCTTTGTAAGTGGTGAGGCTGTAAGAGGAACAATCGTGATGGGACGAGAAGCCTCGCACGACTCGCTGATCAGTTTCTACAGGGTTGTCGATCATCGGGGCTCCGTGCTGGATATCGATGGCAACTCCCTCCTTACTCCTGGCATTGCTTCACTCGAAGATTACAGGCGCGCAGCCCTTCGCTCTTCCAACTTAGTGGATGAATTAACCGGCCTTCGCATTGACGACCGCCAGAGTTCAAGTCACGAAACCACCATAAAAGAGTCAACATATATCGCCCCTTACGCTGTCACCAATGAAAATACATTCTTTGCCTTTGCTGCAGCAAATGTCGACAACTTTGCCCACTTCCGCGTTCTCGGGAATAACATCTTTGGCTATGAAGACCTGCTAGGGGGCGGCGACAAAGACTTCGACGACAACGTAATGGGCTTCACCTTTTCGAAGGTGATCTAATCGCCTAACTAGCACAGCAACTTCGCCGGTTCAATAGCCTCCTTCCCCTTCTTGAGCCCCTGCGCAGCTCAAAGGGGGCGAGGACTTCAGTCATCTGCCTGCCCCATTCCCACAGACAGTTCCAAGCGGACCCAGCGCCTTGACCACCGCCATTGCCCTGCTCTCCTGGGCCAGCGGCCTGAAGCTCAATGAACAACACACCATCGTCGTGAACCTGACTAGCTCGGGCCACACTGCCTTGACTGTCCAAGCCATCACCGTACCCACGGGCGGCACCCAGAGAGGCGTGATCAAAGCACCATTATTTGCGGTCGCTCCACGGTGTTCATCGCCCTGGATGTGTTTTCTCACCAGGACATTCAGTAGCCCGGAGAATGGCGAGCTGCAGCCTGAGACGCCCAGCCCCCGGAACGGTTGCCTGTTGCCGTTGCTTCCACCAGTGCCAACAGGTGCTGGGGCTGCAGAGGGCTGATCTCCAGCAGGGGGGCCAGCGGTGGGTGAGTCGAACTGCCTGGAGGCCACTAAGGCCTTAGGCTTCGGGCTGTCCGGCCTACTGGGCCTGCTTCCGCTGGGGTCCCTTTGGCAGCCAGGGCGTCCAGTCGAAGACCTCCAGCCCGAGGCGATGCCACTCCAGGGCATTGCCGAGCTGCTCAGCTCACTGCAGCGACCCGCTGGTCTGATCCGGGTAGGGAAGACCAGTTCTGATGCGGTGCTGCTTCGGCTCGGCACCAAGCGGATCTGTCGGTCGCGGCGGGTAGTCGCCCGCAGGCAAATCCGACCACCCGCCACATCGAGGCCGACTTCGTGCCCTTTCAGCTTTAGAGGAACGTTCTGGCGGCTGAGCCAGGGGTCGGAGGGAGGCCAGGATTCGCCTAGCCATTTGCCTAATCGTGGTCGATCCGGGCCGATTTGCCTAATTTGGTGCCTAATCGCTGGGGCTGGGGAGGGCCAATTTTTTCGGCCTTGCCTCCCCTAAAAACCCTTGGCAGGTCTGGGGTTTAGGGGACGGGGCTGGCGGGACTCGAACCCACGACCTACGGTTTAGGAAACCGTCGCTCTATCCGGCTGAGCTACAGCCCCGGGTGGGGTCAAACCCCTGACGGCATTATGGGCTGTGAAAGCAGGCGAGGTGATCGCGATCGGCATCGGCGCACCGGCCTTGGTCGGGGTGGCGATGCCGGTTGAGGAAAGTCCGGGCTCCCCAATGGCCAGGCTTGCTGGGTAACGCCCAGTGCGGGTGACCGTGAGGACAGTGCCACAGAAACACACCGCCGATGGCCGTTCCGGGGCAACCCGGCTGGCACAGGCAAGGGTGCAAGGGTGCGGTAAGAGCGCACCAGCAGCATCGAGAGGTGCTGGCTCGGTAAACCCCGGCTAGGAGCAAGGCCCAGGGACAACGGTTGGCCATGGCACCCGTCCCGACCACAGTGCGCCGCTCGAGGCCGCCGGTAACGGCGGTCCTAGACAGATGATCACCCCCCCGGCGGGGCTGCGGCCCCGCCGGGATGAACAGAACCCGGCTTACGTCCTGCTTTCACCCCCTTGCCAGTCCCAGCTCGACTGGCTGGCCCCGCCCCCCACGCCAACCCGATGACGCCCGATCGCCGGCGGCAGTTACTGGCCTTTCTCACCAGCCTGGGCCTCGATCCCGCCCCCAGCAGGGCCGAGGCGCTCGCGCCCCTGGATGAGGCCCTCAGCCACACCTCCGCCGGGCTGGCCTTCAACCACGAACAGCTGGAATTCCTCGGCGATGCGGTGCTGCGGCTGGCGGCGGCCGAATTCCTTGAGCGCCACCACCCCCAGTTAAAGGTGGGCGAGCGCTCCGCCCTGCGGGCCCAGCTGGTGAGCGACCGTTGGCTGGCGGAACTGGGCGAGACCTGCCAGATCGAGGCGGTGCTGCGCATCGGCCCGATCGCCGCCGGCGACAAAAGCGGCCGGGCCACCCTGCGGGCCGAAGCCTGCGAAGCCGTGATCGGGGCCCTCTACCGGATCTGGGGCACCCTGGAGCCGGTGCACCGCTGGCTCACGCCCCACTGGCAGCGCACAACCGCCGAACTCCAGGCCGATCCCCATCTCCACAACTGGAAATCGGCCCTGCAGGAATGGAGCCAGGCCGCAGGCCTGGGGCTGCCGAGCTATGGCAGCCGCGAATGCAACCAAGTCCACGGTGACCCCAGGCGCTTCCACTGCGCCGTGGCCCTAGGCGAACGGGAGCTAGGGGAAGGATGGGGGGGCTCCCGCCGGCTGGCGGAACAACAGGCCGCCCGCATGGCCCTCGAAGCCGTGCAACCCAAGGAAGCCCCCCCAGCCAGCCCCTCCTGAGGCGGCGGAACCTGGGGAAGCGTGCTTGAGGCGGGGACCCTGTTGGGCCAGGGATTGGGGCGCGGCTGGCTGGCGCCGGGGGCCCAGGCCCGGGGCTGGAAGGGCTGGATCAGACCGGTTCGAGGGTGGTCAAAGGCACGGTGATCAACTTGTCCCAGTTGCCGCCCTCAAACAGCACCGCCGCCCGGGAGCCACTGATGCGTTGCACAAAGCCGCGGTAGCCGTCGTAGATGGAGCGTTGATCGCGCACCACCACGGTGGAGCCGGGCAGGATTGGCAGGGAATCGGCCATGGAAGCGCCTGGTCGTGGGGCCATGATCGAGGCTAATGGCCCAACCCGGACCCATGGCGCAACAGGCCACCAATCAGACACCGGATCCAGCCAGAACGAAGGCCCGCACCGAGGTGAGCGGATCGGCTGACGACCCCGGCGAGTTGCTGGAGGTGGGCCGGCTGGTGTCGGCCCAGGGGCTGCAGGGGGAAGTGCGGCTCAATCCCCTCAGCGATTTCCCCGAACGCTTCACGGTGCCAGGCCGGCGCTGGCTGCAGGGCCGCACGGGGCCGGCCAAGGCGGTGACCCTGCTGAGTGGCCGCCAGCTGCCGGGGAAGGAGCTCTACGTGTTGCGGCTGGAGGGGGTCAACGACCGCTCCAGCGCCGAAGCCCTGGTGGGCCAGGCCCTGCTGGTGCCCGCCAGCGACCGGCCGCCCCTGGCCGAGGGCGAATTCCACCTGCTCGATCTGGTGGGCCTGGAGGTGCGCCTCCTGGCCGATGGCCGCGGGATCGGCCGGGTCACGGACCTGCTCCATGCCGGCAACGACCTGCTGGAGGTAGAACTGGCAGCGGCGCCAGACACGGCCCCTGACCCGGGCCAACCAGCGGAAGCGGGCCCAGCCCCTGGATCGGCCCTGCCAGCCGGCCCGACCAAGCCCCGCCGGATCCTGATCCCCTTCGTAGAGCCGATCGTGCCCGAAGTGCACCTGGCCGAGGGCTGGCTTGGCATCACCCCCCCGCCGGGGCTGCTGGAGATCTGAGCAACCAGGCCCGCCCGAGCGGCCCATCACCACCGGCGATCAGGCCTGGGCCAATCCCCGAGCCCTTTCGGAAAACAGGCCCTCGGCCGGGGGGTTCGGTTGAATGGGGGCACTTCAAGCACCCAGCCCGTGGCTGATCCGGCGACAGCCCAGACCTCCCTGGTGCCTGTGATCCTCTGTGGCGGCACCGGCACCCGGCTCTGGCCCCTATCGCGGGCCAGTTATCCCAAGCAGTATTGGGCCCTGGCCGGCAGTGGGGAGGCCACCTTGCTGCAACAGACCCAGCAACGGCTAGAGGGGTTGGCGCATCTGGCGGCGCCCCTGCTGATCTGCAACGAGGACCACCGCTTCATCGTGGCCGAGCAGATGCGCCAGATCGGCACGGAGCCGGCGGCGATCCTGCTCGAACCGATCGGCCGCAACACGGCGCCGGCCGTGGCGGTGGCCGCCCTGCAGGCCACATCGGGCGGCGCCGACCCCCTGCTGTTGGTGCTCGCCGCCGACCATGTGATCCGCGATGCCGAGCGCTTCCGGGCCACGGTGGCCGCCGGCGTGCCCGCCGCCCTGGCCGGCCAGCTGGTGACCTTCGGCATCGTGCCGACGGCGCCGGAAACGGGCTACGGCTACATCGAGGCAGCCGAGGCCCTCACCCCGGGCAGCGATCCCAGCAGCCCGGCCGCGCCGGTGCCGATCGCCCGCTTTGTGGAGAAGCCGGATCGGGCCACGGCCGAGCAGTTCCTCGCCTCCGGCCGCTTCACCTGGAACAGCGGCATGTTCCTATTCCGCGCCAGCGCCATCCTGGCGGAGCTGGAGCGCCTGGCCCCGGAGGTGGTGAGCGCCTGCCGATCCGCCCTGGAACAGGACGCGGCCGACCTCGATTTCCTGCGCCTCGAGCCCGCCGCCTTTGCCGCCTGCCCGAATGTGGCCATCGATGTGGCCGTGATGGAGCGCACCAACCTGGGGGTGGTGATCCCCCTGGAGGCGGGCTGGAGCGATGTGGGCAGCTGGAGCGCCCTCTGGGAAACGGCCGACCAGGACAGCGACGGCAACGTGCTGCGCGGCCGGGTGATCAACGAGGGCTCCCGTAATTGCTACCTGCGCAGCGAGCACCGGCTGGTGGTGGGGCTGGGGGTGGAAGACCTGGTGGTGGTCGAAACCGATGACGTGGTGCTGGTGGCCCACCGGGACCGGGCCCAGGACGTGAAAACCGTGGTGGGCCTGCTGGAGCAGCAGGGGGCGCCGGAGGGCAAGGCCCATCGCCGCATCTACCGCCCCTGGGGCTCCTACGACGGCGTCACCGAGGGCGAACGCTGGCAGGTGAAAAAAATCAAGGTCAACCCGGGCGCCAGCCTGTCGCTGCAGATGCACCACCACCGGGCCGAACACTGGGTGGTCGTGCAGGGCACGGCCGTGGTCGAGAAGGACGGGGTCGAGGAACTGGTGGGCGAAAACCAGAGCACCTACATCCCCCTGGGCTCCAAGCACCGCCTCTCCAACCCCGGCCGGATCCCGGTGGAACTGATCGAGGTGCAGAGCGGTCCCTACCTGGGTGAAGACGACATCGTGCGCTTCGAAGACCTCTACGGCCGCAGCCGCTGAACCGACCAGCCCACTCGGCCCAAACGGCCCGGGGGACCCTGGGCCCTGCCAATGGATCTGGGCACGCGCCTGGCCAGATGGCCCTATTCCACCGTGACGCTCTTGGCCAGGTTGCGGGGCTGATCGACATCGAGGCCCCGGTGGGCGGCGATGTGATAGCTGAGCAGCTGCATCGGAATCACGGTCAGCAGCGGGCTGAGGAACTCATCCACCTCGGGCACCGGTAGCAGGGTGTCGAACAGGTCGGTGTCGGGGCCCTGGGGGGCCACGCCGATCAGCTGGGCATCGCGGGCCTTGGCCTCCTGGGCGTTGGAGAGCACCTTTTCGAACACCAGGCCCGGCATGGCGATCGACACCACCGGCACCCGGGCATCGAGCAGGGCGATCGGCCCATGCTTCATCTCGCCAGCGGGATAGCCCTCGGCATGGATGTAGCTGATCTCCTTGAGCTTGAGGGCGCCCTCTAAGGCAATCGGGTAGTTGATGCCCCGGCCCAGGAAGATCACGTCCTGGGTGTCGGTGAACAGGTGGGCCAGGTCGGCGCAGCGCTGGTCGTGGTCGAGCACCAGCTGCTGCAGCTGGGCCGGCAGCAGGCGCAGGGCTGCCACCAGGGAGCGCAGTTTGGCGGGGCCGTGGACGCCGCCGCCGCGGCGCTCGGCAAAGGCCAGGGCCAGGCCATAGAAGGCCAACAGCTGGGCCAGGAAGGTTTTGGTGGCGGCCACGCCCACCTCAATGCCGGCGCCGATATCGAGGATGTGGGGCACCAGCCGGCCCAGGGAGCTTTCGGGGCGGTTGGTGATGCCCAGCAACTTGGGGGCGTAGGCGGGATCGGCCACCAATAGGCGCCGCTCCTGCTCCATCAGCAGGGCCGCCAGGGTGTCGGCGGTTTCGCCCGATTGGGTCACGCCGATCGTGAGGGTGTGGGGGCCCAGCGGTGGCGGCGCGTAGCGAAATTCGCTGGCATAGAACACCGAAGCGGGGATGCCGGCCAGCTGCTCGAGCAGGTAGGCCCCCACCAGGGCCGCATGGCGACTGGTGCCGCAGGCCAGGATCTGGATCCGCTCCACCCCCTCAAACACGGCCTCATCGAGGGGCAGGGCCACTAGGGAGGAGCCGGCCGGATGGCCGCCCGGGCTTGCTCCCAGCTCGGCCCCCAGCTCCGGCAGGTGCCGGGCCACCCACAGGGCCGCCGTTTCCGACTGCTCGTGGATCTCCTTGTGCATGAAATGGCGGAAGCTGCGCTTGTCCGCCACGTGCTCGGTGCCCGTAAGCAGGGAGGGGTTGCGCTGTTGGCGCACCCCCGCGGCGTTGTAGAGCTCGATGCCCAGGGGGGTGAGCAGGGCGACTTCGCCGTCCTCCAGGGGCAGGATCGTGCGGGTGAAGCCGGCCAGGGCCGGGGTATCGCTGGCGCAGAGGAATTCGCCCTCGCCCAGGCCGATCAGCAGGGGCGCCTGGCGGCGGGCCACCACCAGGGCGCCCGGCACCGCCGCCCAGACCACGGCCAGGGCATAGGCCCCCTGGAGCTGGGGCAACACCAGCTGCACCGCCTCCAGCAGCAGGCTGCCACTGGCGACCCGGCCCTGGTCCTGCAGGGAAGCCAGCTGGCGGGCGAGCAGGTGGGGGATCACCTCCGTATCGGTGTCGGAGCGGAAGACAACGCCGCCTGCCTGGAGCTGCTCGCGCAGGCTGCGGTAGTTCTCGATGATGCCGTTCTGAACCACGGCCACCTGGCCGCTGCCATCGAGGTGGGGGTGGGCATTGCGCTCCTCGGGCTTGCCGTGGGTGGCCCAACGGGTGTGGCCGATGCCGCAGTGGCCCGGGGCGCCCACGGCCTCGAAGCGGGCCGTGAGGTTGACGAGCTTGCCCTCGGCCCGCAGGCAGGTGAGCTGGCCTGATTCGCCCTGGGCGCCCCTCGCCGGGGCCTCAACGGGGGCCTCCACCGTGGCCAGGCCTGCCGAGTCGTAGCCGCGGTATTCCAGTTGGCGCAGGCCCTCGAGCAGCAGGGGGGCAGCCTCCCGCGAACCGATCACCGCAACGATGCCGCACATACCGATCGTGAAGGCACAAAAAAGCCCGGCCTGGGCCGGGCTTGAGCTTATGTCGAGTGGGTGGACTGTTAGTAGGACAGGCCCATGGAACGACTGGTTTCGTCGCCGAGGTAAACGCGGATGGACAGGAAGTCGGTGGGGCAAGCCGTTTCACAGCGCTTGCAACCGACGCAGTCTTCGGTGCGGGGCGAGGAAGCGATCTGGCCGGCTTTACAGCCATCCCAGGGAACCATCTCGAGCACATCGAGAGGGCAGGCGCGCACACACTGGGTGCAGCCAATGCAGGTGTCGTAGATCTTGACGGAATGGGACATGCCCGGGCCGGAAGCAAACGGCGTGGTGCCCAACGTACCCAAGGGATCCGGCCTGGTCCCGGGCGAGGCCGCCGGCCGTCACCCTTGTTCATACGAAGCCGAAGCCCAGCCGTTCAGGGGGCCGATCGGGGCCAATCCCAAAGCCATGGGCCGGGGGCCCGCTCCAGGAACCTGGATAGGGAGAATCGAGACAAACAGCACTACCGGGTCGCCCCAACGACAGCCCGGGCGGCCCTGCCCCCATCCGGGCCAAAAGAGGCCCACCAGGCCGACCCGTAGGATGCGGCCCTCCCACACCGTGGCCATGTCCCAGGAAGCCATCCTCGAGAAAGTGCGCTCGATCGTTGCCGAGCAGCTCAGCGTTGATGCCGCCGAGGTCAAGCCCGAATCCAATTTCCAGAACGATCTGGGTGCCGACTCCCTCGACACCGTCGAGCTGGTGATGGCCCTGGAAGAGGCCTTCGACATCGAAATCCCCGACGAGGCCGCCGAAGGCATCACCACCGTCGGTGACGCCGTCAAGTACATCCTGGACAAGCAGGCCTGAGGATCCGGATGGTGGAGGGTCTCCACCGCGTCGTGGTCACGGGCCTGGGCGCGGTTACACCGATCGGCAATGACGTTCCCACCTATTGGGAAGGTCTCAGCACCGGCAAAAACGGGGTGGCGCCGATCACCCTGTTCGATGCAGCGCGCCATGCCTGCCGCTTCGCGGCGGAAGTGAAGGGCTTTGACCCGAGCGGCTCCATTGAACCGAAGGAAGCCAAGCGCTGGGATCGCTTTTGCCAGTTCGCTGTGGTGGCGGCCAAGCAGGCCGTGGCCCATGCCGGCCTCCCGATCGATGCCAGCAACGCCAACCGGATCGGTACGGCGATCGGTTCCGGCGTGGGCGGGCTGCTGATGATGGAAACCCAGGCCCATGTGCTGGCCGAACGGGGTCCGGATCGGGTCAGCCCCTTCTGTGTGCCGATGATGATCCCGAACATGGCCACGGGCCTGACGGCGATCGCCCTAGGTGCCAAGGGGCCCAGTTCCGCCGTGGCCACGGCCTGCGCCGCCGGCTCCAATGCCATCGGCGATGCCTACCGCCTGATCCAGATGGGCCTGGCCGATGCCATGGTCTGCGGCGGCGCCGAATCGGCGATCACCCCCTTGGGGGTGGCCGGCTTTGCCAGCGCCAAGGCCCTCTCCTTCCGCAATGACGACCCGGCCACGGCCAGCCGTCCCTTTGATGCGGAGCGCAATGGCTTCGTGATCGGCGAAGGGGCCGGCGTGCTCGTGCTGGAAAGCCTGGAGCACGCCCGCGCCCGCGGCGCCGAGATCCTGGCTGAGGTGGTGGGCTACGGCATGACCTGCGATGCCCACCACATCACCTCCCCCAGCCCGGGGGGAATCGGCGGCGCCGAGGCCATGCGCTTGGCCCTGGCCGATGCCCGGATCGAGGCCGCAGCCGTTGACTACGTCAACGCCCACGGCACCAGCACCCAGGCCAACGACAGCAACGAAACCGCAGCGATCAAGTCGGCCCTTGGCGCGCGGGCTTACCAGATCCCGGTGAGCTCCACCAAGTCGATGACCGGCCACCTCCTGGGGGGCAGCGGCGGCATCGAGGCGGTGGCAGCGGTGCTGGCCATAGGCCACAACCTGGTGCCGCCTACGATCAATTACCAAAATCCCGATCCGGCATGTGATCTGGATGTCGTTCCCAACCAGGCCCGGGAACAGACACTGAACGTGGTGTTGTCCAATTCCTTCGGGTTTGGAGGCCACAACGTCTGCCTCGCCTTCCGTCGAATCAGCTGAGCCGGGTTCACCCCCTGCCCGTGCCTTCGCCGGCCGATCGCCCTTCCCTACCCCGCCCGTCACCATGGTCGCCGCACCCGTCTCCGTCGACACGCTCTGCGTTAACAGCATTCGCTTCCTGGCGATCGACGCGATCAACAAGTCGAATTCCGGCCACCCCGGCCTGCCGATGGGCGCTGCCCCCATGGCCTATGCCCTCTGGGATCGGGTGCTCAAGCACAACCCCAAGAACCCCAACTGGTTCAACCGGGACCGCTTCGTGCTATCGGCCGGCCACGGCTGCATGTTGCTCTATGCGCTGCTGCACCTGAGCGGCTACGACTCGGTGACGATCGAGGACATTCAGCAATTCCGCCAGTGGGGCTCCCGCACCCCCGGCCACCCCGAAACGTTTGAAACGCCGGGCGTGGAAGTGACGACCGGCCCCCTGGGTCAGGGCATCGCTAACGCCGTGGGCCTGGCGATCGCCGAAGCCCACCTGGCCGCCAAGTTCAACAAGGACGACGTCAAGCTGGTTGATCACTACACCTACGTGATCATGGGCGATGGCTGCCACCAGGAGGGCATCTCCGGTGAGGCCGCCTCCCTGGCCGGTCACCTGGGCCTGGGCAAACTCATTGCCCTCTATGACGACAACCACATCACCATCGACGGAAACACCAATGTTTCCTTCACCGAAGATGTGCTGAAGCGCTACGAGGCCTACGGCTGGCACGTGCAACACGTGGCCGATGGCAACACCGATGTGGATGGGATTGCCAAGGCGATTGAAGCCGCCAAGGCCGTCACCGATCGTCCTTCGATGATCAAGGTCACCACCACGATCGGCTACGGCTCCCCCAACAAGTCCGGCACCGCCGGTGTGCACGGCGCCGCCCTGGGCGCCCAGGAAGCGGCCCTCACCCGCCAAGCCCTCGATTGGAGCTATGGCCCCTTCGAAGTGCCCCAAGAGTCTTACGACCAGTGGCGCCAGGCCGTAACCCGCGGCGCTGCCGCCGAAGCCGAGTGGAACGCGGCCCTAGACACCTATCGCGCCAAATACCCGGCTGAAGCAGCCCAGTTCGAGCGCCAGCTGCGCGGCGAACTGCCCCAGGGCTGGGATGCCAACCTGGCCAGCTTCACGGCCGACGACAAGGGCCTGGCCACCCGCCAGCACAGCTACAACGCCCTTAATGCAATCGGCCCCAACCTGCCCGAGTTGATCGGCGGTTCGGCCGACCTCACCCACTCCAACCTCACCGACATCAAGGGCGAAAAGGGCTTCCAGAAGGGCGCTGAAGCCAACCGCTACCTGCACTTCGGCGTGCGCGAGCACGCCATGGCGGCGATCCTCAATGGCCTGGCCTACCACGGCAGCGGCCTGGTGCCCTACGGCGGCACCTTCCTGGTGTTCGCCGGCTACATGATCGGCGCCATCCGCCTCTCGGCCCTGAGCGAACTGGGCGTGATCTATGTGCTCACCCACGACTCCATCGGGCTGGGCGAAGACGGCCCCACCCACCAGCCGGTGGAAACCCTGGCCAACCTGCGCGCCATCCCCAACCTGCTGGTGATCCGCCCCGGCGACGGCAACGAAACCAGCGGCGCCTACCAGGTGGCCATCACCAACCGCAAGCGCCCCACGGTGCTGGCCCTGAGCCGCCAGGCCATGGCCAACCAGGCCAATTCCACTGCCGCTGCCGTGGCCAAGGGCGGCTATGTGCTCGAAGACAGCAACGGTACCCCCGAGCTGATCCTGATCGGCTCCGGCACCGAGCTGGAACTCTGCACCAAGGCCGCCACCGAACTGCGGGCCGCCGGCAAGAACGTGCGGGTCGTGTCGATGCCTTGCGTTGAACTGTTTGAAGAGCAGGACGCCACCTACAAGGAAGCCGTGCTGCCCGCCGCCGTGCGCAAGCGCCTGGTGGTGGAAGCCTCCAGCTCCTACGGCTGGCACAAATACTCCGGCTTCGATGGCGACACCGTGTCGATCGACCGCTTTGGCGCCTCGGCCCCCGGCCCGGTGTGCCTGGAGAAGTTTGGCTTCACGGTGGCCAATGTGGTGGCCAAGGCGAACGCCCTGCTGGCTTGATTCAGTTTTGCTGGAATGGGTTAACCCATTCCAGCCATGGCCATTGGGGTCAACCCAAACAAAGTTGATCCCTGATCCACCCTTAGCCCCGCCTAACAGCGGGGCTTTTGATGGTCTGTTGATCAGGCCCTATCGGCAGTATGAGGTCGCGCTTTAGCTGACCAATCTTGGCCAACAAAAAAGCCACAGCGCCATAACGCTGTGGCTTCAATGCTATTGCGATGAGGCTTCAATCAACGGTCAGATGATCCAGCCCATAGCCCCTAAGCCTTCACCGCCTGCTGCTCCGCCAGCACCTGCTCCAGGCCCGCCAGGTCCTCGTCGGTGATCTTGGTTTGCATCGGGCAATGCTTGGGACCACACATGGAGCAGAACTCGGCCTGCTTGTAGATATCGGCGGGCAGGGTTTCGTCGTGGTATTCGCGGGCCCGTTCGGGATCGAGCGAAAGATCAAATTGTTTGTTCCAGTCGAAGGCGTAGCGGGCGCGGCTCAGTTCATCGTCGCGGTCGCGGGCGCCGGGGCGATGGCGGGCGATGTCGGCGGCGTGGGCGGCGATCTTGTAGGCGATCAGGCCGTTGCGCACATCTTCCGGATTGGGCAGGCCCAGGTGTTCCTTGGGGGTGACGTAGCAGAGCATGGCCGTGCCATACCAGCCGGCCATGGCGGCGCCGATGGCGCTGGTGATGTGGTCGTAGCCGGGGGCGATGTCGGTCACCAGGGGACCGAGCACATAGAAGGGCGCCTCGCTGCACTCCTCCATCTGTTTGCGCACGTTGAATTCGATCTGGTCCATCGGCACGTGGCCGGGACCTTCCACCATCACCTGGATGTCGTGCTTCCAGGCGCGGCGGGTGAGGTCACCCAGGGTCTTGAGTTCGGCCAGCTGGGCCTCATCGGAGGCGTCATGCAGGCAGCCGGGACGCAGGGAATCGCCCAGGGAGAAGGTGCAGTCGTAGCGCTTGAAGATCTCGCAGATGTCGTCGAAACGGGTGTAGAGGGGATTTTGCTTGTGGTGATAGAGCATCCATTGGGCCAGGATGCCGCCGCCACGGCTCACAATCCCGGTGAGGCGACCTTTCACCTTGGGCAGGTGTTCGATCAGCAGGCCGGCGTGGATCGTTTGATAATCCACCCCTTGCTGGCAATGCTTTTCGATGATGTGTAGGAAGTCGTCTTCCGACAGCCGCTCAATCGAGCCATGCACACTTTCAAGGGCCTGATACACGGGCACCGTGCCGATCGGCACCGGCGAGGCGTTGATGATCGCCGTGCGCACCTCATCGAGGTTGACGCCGCCGGTGGACAGGTCCATCACCGTGTCGGCGCCATACTTCACCGCCAGCTCAAGCTTGGCCAGTTCCTCGTTGATATCGCTGGCGTTGGGTGAGGCGCCGATGTTGGCATTCACCTTGCAACGCGAAGCGATACCGATCGCCATCGGCTCGAGGTTGGTGTGGTTGATGTTGGCGGGGATAATCATCCGCCCCCGGGCCACCTCCTCCATCACCAGCGACTCAGGCAGGTTCTCCCGCTTGGCCACAAAGGCCATTTCCTCAGTCACCACACCCTGGCGGGCGAAGTGCAGCTGGGAAAAATTGGCAGAACCGCGACGCTTCTCGATCCAGGCGCTACGCATAACAGAACTGGCGATGGATAGGTACCGGCCAAACCGGCAAGGGACGCCCAGCCTGAGTTCATCTCACTTCCCTGCGCCGGCATGACCCGGATCAGGTTCGGAGGGTGTGATCTCAGCCCGTGGGACGGCTGCTGAATCAGCTGGGCTGAATCAACGCTGTCTGGGCACCCCTAGTGACTTTCGAAACCTAGCAAGGCCGAAACGGGCCTGGTCGATTGGGCCTGGCTGAATGGGCCCTAGCCCTGCAGCCCATTGAGGGCTGCCGCCACGACCCGGTGGTCGCTGTCCTGCTGCAGGGCCGCCAGGGCGCCTCGGGCCTCGATCGCCCAGGGGGCTGGCGGTTGCCCCTGGCCCCCCTGGCGCACCAGGCGTCCCAGGATCTCGGCCGCGCCGGCCCGCACCGTGCCATCGCCGTCGGCCTGGGCCAGCTGGGCCAGTTCGAGCAGGTCGGCGGGCTCCATCTCGGGATGCTCCGCCACGGCCGACAGGATGCTGCAGCGCACCAGCCACTCCGGGTTGCGCTCAAAGGCCTTCAGCAGCAAGGGCCAGGCCCGCTGCAGCGAATGGCTCACCAGGGCATTGGCGGCCTCAGCCCGCACATTGGCGTCCTCATCGCTCTCCAAGGCGGCCACCAGGGCCTGCCAACCGGCTTCGTTGGGCTTGACTCCCAATCCGGCGCAGCTCAGGGAGCGAACCATGAAGGCGCTTTGCTGCAAGCCCAGCAACAGCAGGGGCACCGCCTGGTCGGGCGGCAACTGCCGCAGGCCGGCCAGGGCCGGCATGGCCCGGCTGGGATCTCCCGAAAGGATGGCCTCGCGCCGCTGGTCCAGGGTCATGGCTTCAGGGTAGGCAGCCCAGGGCCGGTGGCGTTTCGACCGTCAGGCCCAAGGGGGCCAGGCCCGTGGGCTCAGGCGGGCGGACCCGGTTGGCGCAGGGCGGCCAGGAGTGCCCGGCGGCGACGGAGGCGGGAGAGGGCGCTATGGCTCAGCAGCCCGACGGCGATCAGCAACGCGGGCAGGACCTGCCAGCGATCAGGGCCCTGGCGCAGCAGCAGGGCCACCAGGGCCAACAGAATCAGCAGCGGCGAGGACAGGGCCAGCAGGCCCCGGCTCAAGCCCTTCGGGCCGCTCATGGCTGGGGCCCCTCGCCGGCAGGGACCTGCCGGCCGATCCAGCGCAACAGGCTCAGGGCCAACACCTTCACCCCCACCGCCAGGGCCCCCTCATCGGGATCGAAGCTGTTGCTGTGCAGGGGCGTGCAGCCGTTGGGGCCCGCCACCCCGAGCCGGAACATGGTGGCAGGGGTATCCCCCTGCAGCTGGGCAAAATCTTCAGCGCCGAGCGAGGGCTGCTCCAACCAGATCACCTGATCCCGGCCCAGCAGGTGGGTGGCCGCCTCGGCGAGCAGCTGGGTGAGGGGGCCATCGTTCTTCACCGGCGGGGCGATGCAGCGGTAGCGCACCCGGGCCTCGCCGCCGTGGCCCTGGCAGAGGGCCTGCACCGTGTCCTCTATCCAGGCGGGCAGGCGGGCATGCACCTCCAGATCGAGGCAGCGCACCGTGCCCAGCAGGCGCACGTGGTCGGCGATGACGTTGTAGGCCTTGCCGCCCTCGATCCGGCCAAAACTGACCACCACCGGATGCAGGGCATCAAGGCGGCGGCTGATCGCCTCCTGCAGGCCGCTCACCACCCGGGCCGCAATCCAGATCGCATCGGTGGACTGGTGGGGCCGGGCGCCATGGCCGCCCTCGCCCAGCACCTCCACCTCCAGCTCGCCGGCGGCAGCGGTGAGGCTGCCGGTGCGCACACCAATCGAGCCCACCGCCAGGCTCGGAAACACGTGCAGGCCAAAGAGGGCGTCCACCCCCTCCATGGCCCCATCGGCGACCATCCAGGCCGCCCCTTCGGCCGTTTCCTCCGCCGGCTGGAACAGCAGCCGGATTCGGCCGCTGAGCTGGGCCGCCAGGGGCGCCAGCAAGCGCGCCACCCCCAGGCCCACGGCGCTGTGCAGGTCATGGCCGCAGGCATGCATCAGGCCCTGGCGGATGGAGGCCCAGGCGACGCCCGTGCGCTCCTCCACCGGCAGGGCATCCATGTCCACCCGTAGGGCGACCAGCGGAACTCCCGGGCCCTCGGGCCCTAATTCGGCCAACACCCCCGTGCGTCCCACCGCCTCGCGCACCCGCCAGCCCAGGGCACGCAGCTCGCCGGCAACCAGGGCAGCGGTCTGCTGTTCCTGGCCGCTCAGTTCCGGGTGGGCGTGCAGGTGGCGCCGCAGGGCGATCAAATCGGGCAGGGCCGCCGCCAGGGCGGCTTCTAGGCCAAACGTGTGCCAAAGCTCGTTGCCGGCGAGGCCGGGCCCCGGGCTAGGCCCCTGGTGGAGATCCTGGGGGCTGGTCTGGGGCTGGGCCTGGGCGGCGGAGTTCATCGGCTGGCCAGGGCGAGGAAGTTCTCGAGGGCATGCACCGGCTCCGGAGGCCAGCGCCGGATCTCGGACAACCATTCTGGCTGGCGGTAGCGGGGATCGAGCCCGGAGGCCGCCGCCCAGTGGCTCTCCGCCTCACCGGCAGCGCCCCGTTGCCACAGCAAAGCCGTGAGGCCAGCCCGGGCATCGGCGAAGAGGGGATAGCGGCGGATCAGGTTGCGCAGTTGCCGTTCGGCCTCCTCCAGGTCACCCAGCTGGAAGGCGGCCAGGGCGGCACTGGAGCGGGCCATGGCAAAGCTGGGCCGGGCATCGGCCGCCGCCGTGAAGCTGGCCCGGGCCGCCGGCCAGTCGCCGCGGGAGCCCTGCACGTTGCCAAGGTTGTAGAGGGCGGAGGCCTCGGCGGGATCGCGCTCCAGGATCCAGCGGTAATCGGCCTCGGCGGCGTCCCACTGGCCCAGGGACTCTTCGGCAGTGCCACGGTTGAGGTGGGGATCGGCCTGGCCTGGATCGAGGGCGATCGCCCGGCCCTGGTTGGCGATGGCGGCCTGGGGGTCGCCCAGGGCCAGGGCCACGTTGCCGCGGTTGCTCCAGGCGGCCGCATCACCGGGCGCTACTTCCAGCACCTGGTCCCAGAGGGGCAGGGCATCGCCAAAGCGGCCGTCTCGGCTTGCCGTGAGGGCCTGGTCAAACAGCTGGGGCAAGCTCAGCTGAACCGCCAACACCACCGCCAGCAGGGAGGCGATCACGCCGCTTCCTCGCCCAGGGCCAGGTGGGCGCGGCCGGCCTCCGTGATCACCCGGCCCCGGGGCGTGCGTTGCAGCAGGCCCTGTTGCAAGAGGAATGGCTCCACCACCGCCTCCAGGGTGGCGGAATCCTCGCCCAGAGCAGCGGCCAGGGTGTCAAGGCCCACGGGGCCGCCGCCGTACCCCTCCTGCAGCAGGGTTAACAGGCGCCGGTCGCTGGCATCGAGGCCGCGGCCATCAACCCGGTGCAGGCTGAGGGCCTGATCCACCAGGGCGGCGCCGATGCGGCCATGGCCCCCCACGGACGCCACATCGCGCACCCGGCGCAACAAGCGGTTGGCAATCCGGGGGGTGCCGCGGCAGCGGCGCGCCACCTCAAGGGCGGCGGCGCCATCGAGGTCCACCTGCAACAGCCCGGCGGCCCGCACCACGATCGCCTGGAGGTCCTCCAGCCCGTAGAACTCGAGCCGCTGGATCAGGCCAAAGCGATCACGCAGGGGTGAACTGAGCGAGCCGGCCCGGGTGGTGGCGCCCACCAGGGTGAAGGGGGCGATCTCGAGGCTGCGGGTGCGGGCGGTGGTGCCCTTGCCGACGGTGAGGTCGAGGCGGAAATCCTCCATGGCGGGATAGAGGATCTCCTCAGCCACCCGGTTCAGGCGGTGGATCTCGTCGATGAAGAGGAGTTCCTGGGGCTGGAGGTTGATCAGCAGGCCAACGATGTCGCGGGGGCGCTCCAGGGCAGGCGCACTGGTGATGCGGCAGCGCACCCCCAGTTCTTCGGCCAGCACCAACGCCATGGTGGTTTTGCCCAGGCCCGGCGGGCCGTAGAGCAGCACGTGGTCGAGGGCCTCCTGACGCGCCAGGGTGGCCTCCACGGCAATGCCCAGCACCTGTTTGAGCTCCCGTTGGCCGATGTAGTCGGCCAGGCGCCGGGGCCTGAGGCTGTCCTCCCGCAGGATTGGCGCCTCAACTGCGGCCGCACCTGGGACCCCAACGGAGCCCTCGGCACCGAGGCTTCGGTTGGTGGGATCGCCGGGGCTGAAGGGCAGGCCATCGCCGGGCAGGGGCGCTGGATCGACCAACCGCTGCTTCAGGCGGGAGGCCTGCGCCAAAGAGCCTGCCCCCGAACCCGCCGCTGCGCCAGCCTGGGCGGCTGCGTCGCCAGGTTTTGACCGGCCGGAGCGGGCCGCGCCGGAGCCGGAGGAAACGATCGCCATGGGGCGAGGGTACCGGGGGCTCCCTAGGGTCGGAAGATCCAGGAGGCAAGGTCACAGCGGCGATGGCGAAGGGCGGAAGCAAGAGCGCCGCCAAGGCGAAGCGGGATGCCGCCAACAAGTTGCTGGCGGACAACCGCATGGCGCGCCACCAATACGAGATCCTCGAAACCCTGGAAACGGGCGTGGAACTGCTCGGCACCGAGGTGAAATCGATCCGGGCCGGCCAGGTGAACCTGCGCGATGGCTTCTGCCTGATCCGCAATGGCGAGATGCAGCTGCACAACGTGCACATCTCGCCCCACAGCCACGCCGGCCGCTACTTCAACCACGATCCGCTGCGGGTGCGCAAGCTGCTGGCCCACCGACGTGAGATCGACAAGCTGCGCGGCGCCCTCGACCAGAAGGGCCTCACCCTGATTCCCCTCAACGTGCACCTCAAGGGCTCCTGGATCAAGGTGACGATCGGCCTGGGCAAGGGCCGCAAGCTCCATGACAAGCGCCAGGAGGAGCGGCGCAAGCAAGACGTGAAGGAAACCCGGGCCGCCATCGCCAGGCTCTGAGGGCCTGGGCTCGGGCCTGGAACGATGGCCTGCTCGCCAGAACCAGGCCGCCTCAGTTGGTTGAGGTCGGCGCGGCGGGTGGGGCGGGAGGCGTTGAGGGGGAAGACGGACTAGACGGGCTGGAGGCGGGAGCAGCCTCCTGGCCTGGGCTTGCACTGCCAGACCCAGGGCCCGGGGCCGGGTTGGCGCCCTGGGGCAGCACCGGCGCCGTCACGCCGGCGGGGCGCAGCACTGGATCGGCCCGCAGCGAGAGGGTGAGCATGGCCGGGGCCACGCCCGTGTTGGTGACCAGCACCTGCACCGGCGAGCGGCCCACCTTGGCCAGGCTGACGACGCGCAGGGGCCCCTGGCCCTCGAGCACGCTGCCATCGGCGCCGAACACGGTCATCTGCATCAGCGGCGAGCCGTTAACCCCCAGCACCAGGCGACTATCCGGCGGCAGGCGGATCGGGAACAGGCGGGCGCCGCCGGCGGCCACCTCGGCGGACACCACCCCCATCTGGCCCAGGGCCGCCTGGATCGGTTGGATCTGCACCCCACCCAGCACCTGCTCGGCGGCCGCGTACCAGAGCTGGCGGAAGGGCTCGGGCGGAATACCGCCGCCGGATCGGCCCGGCAACAGGTTCTGGGCACTGCCGGACACCAGTTGCTGCAACACATCACTGCTCAGACCCTGGGCCACCAGGCCCGATTGGCGCTTGTCCCAGTCACCGCCGCTGAAGCTGCCGAGCCGGGTGCGGATCTCCAGGGGCAACTGCTCCACCCGGCTGATCCATTCCTCAGCGAGGCCATTCCAAACCTTGCGCAGGGGGGCATCGTCGAGGGAATCGCTGGGCAGGCGGCCGCCCCGTTCCGGGTACTGGGCCAGCAGGCTGGCATCCACCAGCTTCAGGAACCAGCCCCGGTCGATCTGGAGGGCCCGCAGGCGATTGAGAAGTTGCTGGCGCTGGTCCACCTCGGTGGGCGGCAAGGAGGCCGGCAACTGGAGCGGATTGCTGGCGTCATTGGCGTTGGGGGCCTTGCCGCGGCCCAGTAGCAGCCAGCCCAGGGCCGTGCCCACCACGGCCGACAGCACCAGGGCCAGCACCACCGGCCAGAGGCGACCTTCGGCGGCAGCCTCCTTTTCCTCCTGGCGGGCCCGCAGGTTGACCGGCGGGGCCGCCTGCTCCCGGCCCGCCGCCTGGGCCTTGGCGAGGGCCCGGGCTGCTGCCGCGGCCCGGGCATGGGGGCTGGGGGAATCCGCGCTGGCGGGCGGACCCTGGATACCAGGGTCAGACACGCGGCCCGGTGGCTCCCCACCTTGGGGCCGGATGTCGTCCGGGCTGGGATCTGGAGTGGGGGCAGGGGCCGTTGGGGCGGCGGCCACCTCCGCTGGGGAATGGGCGGGCTCGGCCAGGGGCTGGGGCACCAGCACCACCGTGCGATCGGCCCGGGCCACCGGACCCGTGCTCTCCGGCATCGCCAGCTGTTGGATGGCCCCTAGGGCCTGGCCAGCGGATGCAAACCGCTGGGCGGGATCCTCGGCCAGCAGGCGTCCCAGGGCCGCGGCCAGGGCCGGCTCGGCATCGAGGCTGGCCGGCCAGCGCCAGGCCAGGGACACCGGATCGAGCAGGGCGGCGGGTTCTTCTCCGGAGAGCAGCACCAGGGCCACCACGCCCAGGCCATACAAGTCCATAAAAGGCTCGGCCGGGGCACCAGCCACCAACTCCGGCGGCCCGTAGCCCGGGGTCACGCCAGCCGTGGCGGGACGAACAGCCGCGGCAGCGCCCCCAGCATCAGAGGCGACACTGCCGCGCACCAGGCCGAAATCGAGCAACACCGGCAGGCCATCCCGTTCGCGGCGCAACAGGTTGGCGGGGGTGAGGTCGCCATGGATCAGGTCCTGGCTGTGCAGCACCGCCAACACCGGCAATAGCTGGCGCAGCAGCAACACCACCTCTCCGGCCCCGAAGACCAGCTGGCGCTGGCGACGGGCCGCCTGCAGGTCGGCGTAGGTGCGGCCCTCCTGCCATTCCCGCGGTAACCACAGCTCGCCTCCCGCCTCGATCAGGGCTCCGAAGCGGGGCACCTGGGGATGGAGCACCCCCTGGAGCCGGCCCCAGACCTGGCGCAGGGCCTGCTGCTGGGGCCCTGGTGCCAGCTGGCGCAACACCATCGGCGCCCCGCCCGCCAGCTGGTCACTGGCGCGCCAGAGCACTCCCTGGCCGCCGCGGGACAATTCCGCCTCAAGCCGATAGCGCTCGGCGATCAGCTGGCCTACCGCCACCTGGCTCATGGCTCTCTCTTGGCTGGCTTCGCCAGGGAAGGGTGCCGTTCAGGTTGCTGCAAACCCTTGCCCGCCAGCCAGTCGGCGTCATAAAGCCGTGACCGATAGCGATCACCGCTATCGCACAGGACCGTGACAATCGTGTGGCCCGGACCCAGCCTCCGGGCCGTTTCGACCGCCGCCGCCACGTTGATCCCCACCGAGCCCCCGAGGAACAGGCCCTCCTGCCAGAGCAGGCCATAGATGGTGTCGAGGGCGTCCTGGTCGCTGACGCGCACGGCATCGTCGATCGGGGCGCCCTCCAGGTTGGCGGTGATCCGGCTGTTGCCAATCCCCTCGGTAATCGAGCTCCCCTCGAGGCTGAGCTGGCCCTGCTTCACCCAGGCGTAGAGGGCGCTGCCATGGGGATCGGCCAGCACGCAGCGCACCTGGGGGTTTTGCTGCTTGAGATAGAGGGCCACGCCGGCGTAGGTGCCGCCGGTGCCCGTGGCCGCCACCCAGGCATCGACCTTGCCGCCGGTCTGGTCCCAGATCTCCGGGCCGGTGCTGTTGAAGTGGGCCCGGCGGTTGGCCAGGTTGTCGAACTGGTTGGCCCACACCGCTCCCGGGGTTTCGGCGGCGATCCGGCCCGAGAGCCTCACGTAGTTGTTGGGGTCCCGGTAGGGAACGGCCGGCACGGTGCGCACCTCGGCGCCGAGGCTGCGCATCAGGCCGATCTTCTCCGCCGACTGGGTGTCGGGGATCACAATCAGGGCCTTGTAGCCGCGGGCATTGCAGAGATGGGTGAGGCCGATGCCGGTATTGCCGGCCGTGCCCTCCACCACCGTGCCGCCGGGGGCCAGCAGCCCCTGCTCCTCCGCCTCCAACAGGATGCCCAGGGCCGCCCGGTCCTTCACCGAACCGCCGGGATTCATGAATTCGGCCTTACCGAGGATCTCGCAGCCGGTGAGCGCGCTAAGGGCGTTGAGCCGAATCAGGGGGGTATGGCCTACGGCGCCCACAAAACCGGCTGTGATCCCCCCCATGCGCTGGCCTGACGATGGCTTGTACTGGTGGGGCGATCGTAGGGGCGGCTGACGCCCGAACCGAAGGCTTCTAGGGTCGTGCCAGACACTTCGCGCCCATGCCCCGTTCTCCCACTGCCACGGGGCTGTTGCCGCGGCTTCGGGAGATCCGGTCCGCCAGCGAGGCCCTGATCGCCCCCCTGGAGCCAGAAGACCTCTGCCTGCAGGGGATGGCCGATGCCAGTCCGCCCAAATGGCACCTGGGGCACACCAGCTGGTTTTTTGAGGAATTCCTGCTCAAGCAGCCCGAGCTCTCAGCCCTGGTGGCCCCCTACGAGCCCTCCGACAGCCGCTGGGGCTACCTGTTCAATTCCTATTACGACGCCGTTGGCGCCCGCCACCCCCGGCCCGAGCGGGGCCTGCTGACCCGGCCGGGGATCGGGGAGCTGCTTGCCTGGCGCCAGCGGGTTACCGCCGCCCTAGAGCAATTGCTGGAACGGCTGGACGGGCTCGATCGCCAGCAGGCGGCGGCGCCCCTGGCCCTGGTCGAGCTGGGGTTGCAACACGAGCAGCAGCACCAGGAGCTGCTGCTGATGGACCTGCTGGATGGCTTCAGCCGCAATCCGCTCGAACCCTGCTACAGCCTGGCCAGTGACGGCCCGGAAAACCGCTTTGAGGCGACCGCCCTTGAGGGAACGGAGCCGGATCAGGCGTCCGCCTGGCTGGACCACCCCGGCGGCCTGGTGGCGATCGGCCACCCCCAGGGCGAGGTCGGCCCAGACCCATTCCTCGGCAGCTTCCATTTCGATAACGAGGGCCCCCGGCACCGCGTCTGGCTCGAACCCTTCGCGATCGCCCGCCAACTGGTGAGCAACGGCGCCTATGGGGCCTTCATCGCCGATGGCGGCTACCGACGGCCGGAGCTTTGGATGAGCGAAGGCTGGGCCCTGGCCAACCAGCGGGGCTGGCAGGCCCCCCGCTACTGGCGCGGCGACTGGGAATTCACCCTGGCCGGGCGCCGGCCCCGCCACCCCGAGGCGCCGGTGCGCCACCTCAGCTGGTTTGAGGCCGACGCCTTCGCCCGCTGGGCCGGGGCGCGGCTGCCCAGCGAAGCGGAATGGGAGATCACGGCCCCAGAGCTAGCCCAGGCCCAGGGCTTGCTCTGGCAATGGACCGCCAGCCCCTATCGGCCCTATCCGGGCTTTGTCACCGCCGCCGGCGCCGTGGGCGAATACAACGGCAAGTTCATGACCTCCCAGTTCGTGTTGCGGGGCAGCAGCTTCCTCACCCCCGCCGGCCACGAGCGGCTCACCTATCGCAACTTCTTCCCCCCATCCAGCCGCTGGATGGCCGCGGGCCTGCGGCTAGCCCAGGGGGGCGAACCCCAGTGACGGTCCCCGAGACAGTCCCGGGGCCAATCCCTGGGACCACCCCAGGGCCGATCCCAGGGGCGCTGGATCTGGGCAGCTGCGCTGCCGGCAGCCCGGACGGGAGCAACCGGGACGGGTCCAGCCTGGCCGGTCCTGAGGTGATTGATTTGCACCCGGCGCCGGCGGACATGGAGCGCCTGGTGATCGAGGGGCTCAGCCGCGACCCGAAGCAACTTCCCGCCTGGTTCCTCTACGACGACGAAGGCTCCAGGCTGTTTGAGCTGATCTGCGAGCAGCCCGAATACAGCCTCACCCGCACCGAAACCGCCCTGCTCGAACGGGAGGCCCCGGCCATCGCCGCGGCCCTGGGCCAGGGCGTGCTGGTGGAATTCGGGGCCGGCAGTGCCCGCAAGGTGGGCCCCCTACTAGACGCCATGGCCCGCCAGGCGGCCCCAGCGGCCAACCCCGCGCCCAGCCCCCCAGGGCAGCCGGCCTACGTGGCCCTCGACATCAGCGCCAGCCACCTGCAGGAGGCCTGCGACCGCCTGCAACGGCGCCATCCCCAGGTGCCCATGCTGGGCATCTGCTGCGACTACAGCCAGCTGGAGGCCCTGCCCAGCCACCCCCTGCTCAATGGCCAGGCCCACCTGGGCTTTTTCCCCGGCAGCTCCCTCGGCAACTTCGAACCGGCCGGGGCCCAGGAGCTGCTGGCCCAGTTCCGGCGCCTCCTGGGCCCTGGCGGCAAATTGCTGATCGGCATCGACCAGCCAAAATCCACCGAACGGCTGGAGGCTGCCTACAACGATCGGGCCGGGGTGTCGGCCGCCTTCGCCCGCAACCTGCTGAGCCGGCTGAACCGGGATCTGGCGGGCGACTTCAACCCCCAGGCCTTCCGCTACCGGGCCCGCTGGCAGGCGGCCGAGAGCCGCATCGAAATGGCCCTGGTCAGTGAGGGGGCCCAGACCGTGCAGCTGGCGGGCCAGAACTGGACGTTTGCCGACGGCGAAGCCCTGATCACCGAAACCAGCGCTAAATACACCGCCGAGGCCTTCCTGGGCCTGGCAGCCCCGGCCGGTTGGCGCGGGGCGGCCTGCTGGAGCGACCCCGATCACGACCTGGGCCTGCACCTGCTGGTGCAGGCAGACTGAGCCCAATCGCCCCAAGCCCATGTCCCGGGAAGAGCAACGCCAGGCGGTACGCCAGATGCGCGAGACCCTGATTGAGCAACTGGAGGGCCTGTATCGGGACGCCTTCGACCAGCTCACAACCCAAAACTTGGGCGAAGGGGGCATCGCCCGGCTCACCCAGCTGCTGCTGCGCTCCCGGGAAGCGGCGATCACGCCCCTGCAGGAGGAGATCGAAGCGCCCCTAATCACCCGGGCCCCGGAGCCGTCGGCATGAGCGCCGGCGCCGGGCCCGGCCCAGGGAAGCACTCAGGCACGAACCCAGGAACAGGCACGGGCCCGGTGGGCTGGTTCGAGCAACTCGAAGCCCAGCTGGAGCGCCAACTGGAAACCTTTCTGGCCGCCAATCCGGCCCAGGAGGCCCTGCTGCAGGAGCAGGAACTGCAGGAGAAGCAGCAACGGCTCAAGCGCCGCCGCCTGGAGCTGCAGGGCCAGGCGGACCAGGCGCGCACCGGCCTGCTGGCCCTGGTGGCCGAGATCAACCAGTGGCAGCAACGGGTGCAACGGGCCCGCGATGCCGGCGCTGGCGACCTGGCCGCCCGGGCCGAGCACCACCTGGGCCAGCTGATGGGCCAGGGCCGCGACCGCTGGCAGGCCCTCAGCGAACTGGGCCGCTCCCTCGAAGCCGTGGAAGCCGAGCTGGAGCAGCTGGCCCGCCAGGCCCCATCGCCCACCCAGACCCCAGCAGGCGGTGCCCGGGCTGGTGGCCCCCAAACCGCCCAGGCGAAGGAGCAAGCCGAGCCAGAACCCCTCGACCAGGCCTGGGCTGCCTTTGAAGCCCAGCAGGCCCTTGAGGACCTCCGCCGCCGCCAGGGCTGAAACCGATGGGATTTCTGCTCTCTAAACTGGTGCCCCTGGCCCTCTACCCCCTGGGTCTGGGCCTGCTACTGCAACTCAGTGGCCAGCTGGGCCAGGCCCGCCGCCGCCGCTGGGGGCCCTGGCTCTCGGGGGGCGGCATCGCCCTGGTTTGGCTGCTGGCCATGCCCTGGACCAGCCGGCAATTGATCTGGGGCCTGGAAGAGCGCAGCGCCGCCCTCACCGCCAAGCCGATCCCCACGGCCGATGCGGTGGTGGTGCTGGGTGGCGGTCTGCGGCCGGCCCTGGCCCCCCGCCAGGGGGTGGAGGTGGCGGAAGGGGGCGACCGGCTGCTCACCGGCCTGCGCTTGCTGCGCCAGAACAAAGCCCCGCTGCTGGTGACCAGCGGCGCCCGGGTCAGTTTCACGGCAGCCGATCCCGCCCCGCCCGAGGCCTTCTGGGCCCGCGACCTGGCCCTGGAACTGGGGGTGCCAGCGAAGCGGATCCTCACCAACCCCGGCTCCCGCACCACCGCCGAAGAGGCCCGGGATATCGGCACGCTCGGCCGCTCCCGCCAATGGCGCCGGATCCTGCTGGTGACCAGCGCCTTCCACCTGCCCCGGGCCCTAGCCACCTTTCAGCAACGCAGTGGCCTGGAGGTGATCCCCGTGGCCTGCGATTACCAGCTGCCCAGCCGCGCCAACTATGGCCGCCCCACCCTGGGCAACAGCCTGAAAAGCCTGTTGCCCGATGCCGAATTCCTCTATCTGAGCACCGTGGCCCTTAAGGAACACATCGGCCTATGGGCCTATCGGTTCAAGGGTTGGTCCTGAGGGGGAGCTCTATGTCTATTTCTTTGGTGCCGGGGGCACCAGGCTGACGCCCTCCGGGGGAGGCGTGGGATCGGGATCGGCGATCAGCATGTGCTGCAACACGATCTCGGGGCGTTCACTATCGCGCCAGCGGATGCGATAGGCGGGCATCTTGGTGCCCCGGCTGGTGGTCTGCTCCACCGGCTCCATTACCCAACCCCGGCGGGACCGTCCCTGCGGGTTGCGCTTAACCACTGGGTCCGCATGCTTGAAGCGGAAACCGACGCGCTCACCGCTCATATTCAGGAGAGCCCCGTGCGGGGAGATTGCCTACTGTGACCAATTATCCCATTGCGTCGGCAGCGGGCCTAAGGGCCGGACCCCACACCCCTTGACAGGGGAGGGCCGTCGCTTTGCTCAAGCGTCCTGGTGCCCCTAGGGCTGGCCTTCTGGCCGCACCTCTGGCCGCAGCAAGGGGAAGGCAATCACGTCCCGGATCGAGGGGCTGTCGGTGAGCAGCATCACCAGCCGGTCGATGCCGATGCCCAGGCCGCCCGTGGGCGGCATGCCCACCTCCAGGGCCTGGAGGAAGTCCTCATCCACCCCCTGGGCTTCGAGGTCGCCGGCGGCACGGCGGTCCTGCTGGGCCTCCAGGCGTTGGCGCTGGTCAACCGGATCGGTCAGTTCGCTGAAGGCATTGGCCGTTTCGCGGCCGACGATGAACAGTTCAAAACGCTCCACCAGGCCCGGCTTGCTGCGGTGGTTGCGGGCCAGGGGCGAGATCTCCACCGGGTAATCGGTCACGAAGGTGGGCTGGATCAGGTTCGCTTCCACGGTCTGCTCGAACGCTTCGTTGAGCAGCCGGCCCACCGAGTCGGCCAGGGCCGGAGCCTCGAGGCCCTGCGCCGCCATGGCAGCGGCCGCCGCCTCCCGGCTGGTGAAGGCGTTGAAATCGAGGCCGCAGGCCTGCTGCACCAGCTCGTGCATCGTCGCCCGGCGCCAGGGTGGCGTGAGATCAATCTCGGTGCCCTGGTAGGTGATGGTGGTGCTGCCGCAGACCTGCTCACATACCGAGGCAATCAGCTGCTCGGTGAGGTCCATCATGTCGGTGTAATCGGCGTAGGCCTGGTAGATCTCCACCGAGGTGAACTCGGGGTTATGGCGCGTGCTGATGCCCTCGTTGCGGAAGATCCGCCCCAGCTCATAGACCCGCTCAAAACCGCCCACCACCAGCCGCTTGAGGTGGAGTTCGGTGGCGATTCGCAGGGTGAGGGGTAGGTCGAGGGCGTTGTGGTGGGTTTCAAACGGCCGGGCATCGGCGCCGCCGGGCACGCTCTGCAGCACCGGGGTTTCGATCTCGAGGAAGTCCCGTTCATCCAGCCAGCGGCGCATGGAACTCACCATGCGGGCGCGGCGGCGGAAGGTTTCCCGAGTCTGGGGCGACACGATCAGGTCGAGATAGCGCTGGCGGTAGCGCGTCTCCACATCGGCCAGGCCATGCCACTTATCCGGCAGGGGCTGGAGGCCCTTGGTCAACATCGACCAGGACGTCACCTTCACCGACAGCTCGCCCCGGTCGGTGCGGCGCAGGGTGCCGTGCACGCCGATCAGGTCGCCGGCATCCACCAGGGTGGTGATCTGGGCGAAGGTGCCCGGTACAGCCGCTCCTTCGGAGCCAGCCGCCCCATCCGCCAAGGCTCCCTCCCCAGGGGCCCCGTCCAGGGTGGCCTTCTCCAGGTAGAGCTGGATCGGGCCGGTCTCATCGGCGAGGGTGAAGAAGGCCAGCTTGCCCATCACCCGCCGGGTCATCACCCGGCCGGCGACGGCCACCTCTAGGTCGCGCTCTTCGCCCTTGGCCAGGTCGGCATGGTCCTGCTGCAGGGCGGCGGTGCGGTGGCTGGGGTCAAAGCGCAGGGCATAGGGCCCCTGGCCCAGCTCCGCCAGGGCGCGGGCTTTCTCAAGGCGGGTCTCGCGCAGCTCCGACAAGGCAGCAGGGCTCTCAGGTGGGTTCCATCCTGCAGGAACGCAGGGGACCCACTGGACCGCCCGGAGACCAGCTGGTTTCCATGGCTCACCGCCAAGGGGCAAGGATCGGCCTAGGGCCGATCACCCCATCAGCTCAGCAATCAACCGGCCGCAGCCGCCAAGGCCGGTTCGCCCATACGTTGGGAGGCGTAGCCCGTACCGCGCACGGTGAGGATCAGCTCCGGGTTGCGGGGATCGGGCTCGAGCTTGCCCCGCAGCCGGGCCACGTAGACATCCACCACCCGCAGGTCGGCGGCGCGGCGCGGTGGATAACCCCAGAGCTGCTCAAGGATTTCGGCCCGGGGCACCACCCGGCCGGGCTCCCGGAACAGCAGCTCCAGCAGGCTGAATTCGGTATAGGTGAGGCCAATGCGCTCGCCATCGCGGGTCACCTGGCGGCGGTTGGTGTCTACCACCAGGTCGCCCACCCGCAACACGCCCTGGCCGGCCGTGACTTCGCGGGGTTCAGCGGCAGCAGAGCCCCGGCCAACCCGGCGCAGGATCGTGGCGATCCGGGCTTCCAGTTCCTTGGGGCTAAAGGGCTTGGGCAGGTAATCGTCGGCGCCCAGATCCAGGCCCGCCACCCGCTCGGTGATGGCATCGAGGGCCGACAGGAAGATGATTGGCACGCAGGATTCGGCCCGCAGGCGACGGCAGACGGCGAAGCCATCCAGCTTCGGCAACATCACATCGAGCACCACCAGGTCGGGCTGCTCCTGGTGGAACAGGGCCAGGGCCTGCTCGCCATCCTCGGCGCAGATCACCCGATACCCAGCCAGGTGCAGGCGCATCACCAGCACCCGGCGCACGGCCGCCTCGTCATCCACCACCAACAGGGTGGCCCGGTGCTCCCCTTTGGCGGGGGCCTGGCCTGCGGGATAGTCCAGGTCCTCGCCTGGAGCAAGACCCAGGTCGGCGGCGTTCACGCCAGAGGCTGGGGAAGCCAGGCTGGCTTCTAGGGCTTCTACGGGGTCCCTGGCCAGATCGGAACTGCCCTGATTGATAGATCCCTGCTGGTGTAGGGGCTGATCCTCCAGGGACATATCCGCGCAGGGGATGAAGAAGCGCAACGATACCCCTTGTCATCAGCGTTTCAGAGCCCTACGGCGCTGAAAAGAGCAGCAAATAGGGAGATTTAAGGTTTTCTTCGTTTCCTGACAGGCCAGGGCCTGGGGCCTGTTCAGGGCCAGCGGGCCATGGCGTAGCTATTCCATTGGCGCTCGGCCTCGGCCAGGGCCGCATCGCTGCTGATCTGGCCGAGCATGGCCCGTTGCAGCTGGGTGTAGATCACGGTCTGCAGCCGCTTGACCCCCGGGCTGGGGGGCACCAACACCTGGGCGTTCTTCAGGGTCTGCACCGACAGCTGCCGGGCCTGGCGCACTAGCCGCCCCTGGGCATCGACGGGCCGCTCCAGGTTCAGGTCCGCCGCCACGGTCTTGAGGGCGGCCCTAGAGGAGGGGAGGACCCGGGCCTGGTTGGCAAAGCGCGCCTGGTTCGGCCCATCGGTGAGGAACAGGGCAAAACTGAGGGCCTCCTTGGGCAAGGCCGTCTGGCGCGAGATCGCCAGGTTCATCACGGCCACATTCGATTCACCGCCAGGGCCCACCAGGGGGGGATAGGGGGCCGTCACAGCGGCAACCCGGGGGGCATTGGTGCCAATCGCCCGCAGGTACTCGGCACCGCTGGCCACCTGGGCCAAATCGCCGCTCTGATACAGCTCGATGGCCCGGCGGTAGCCCTGGCTCACCACTTCCCGAGGCAGCAAGCCGCGCCGATAGAGGTCGCTCCAGAAGGCAAAGGCGCGGCGGCCGGCCGGGCTGTTGAAGGCGGCCCGGTGGCGGCCATCGAGCAGGGTCACCCCCATCTGCACCATCGACTCCAGCAATTCGGCCGAGTCATCGGGCACCACGGTGACAAACAGGGCGTAGCGGCCGGTGCGCCGTTTCACCGCCTCCGCATAGGCGGGCACCTCGGCCCAGGTGGCGGGCGGCTTGGCGTAGCCGGCCTGGCTGAGCAGCTGGCGGTTGGCCAGGGTGATGCGGGTGGTGAGATACCAGGGAATCGTGTACTGGTGCCGAGTTGGCACGCCCGCTAGCGGCGGACCCTCGCTGCGGCCAGCGCCCCAGATCGGGGCGAGATAGCTGCTGGCGGCGGGAGCAGGCAGCAGCGGATCGAGGGGCAGCAGGCCGCCCTTGCTGGCCAGGTTGGCGGCAAACAGGGGGTTGAGATTGACCACATCCGGCGCCGTGCGGGCAAACACCGCCGCCAACAACTTGCGCTCCACCGACCCCCAGGGCAGGTCAACCCAATGGACCTTGACGCCGGGATGGAGGGCCTCCCAATCGGCAATCACGGCCTGGAGATAGCCGTTGAATTTGGGCGAGAGGTCTAGGGTCCAGAACTCGATTTGCCGCTGGGCTGGCTTCTGGGCCTGGGGAGGGGCCGCACAACCCCCCAGGGCCACGGCCAACGCCAGGCCCAGACCAAGGAACTGCCCCAAGCCAAGGGACCGCCCCAAGCCAAGGTCTTGGCCCCGCCTTGCTTCTCGGCCCAGGCCAACAGCCCGGCCTAGGCCAAGCCCTAGGGCCTCCAGCCTGCCGGCCCAACGGGCCCCCAATCGCCTAGGTCCAGCCATGGCCCCAGCTTCGCAGGCCCCGGTGGCACCAACCCTTCAAGCCCCGTCGGCCGGGGGGATGGAACACCCGGGTGAAAGGGTGGAACCTTGGAAGCAAGACGCCCCAACCAGGTGGCGCATCATTGTTTCCACAACCTTCTTGACCAATCCCATGGGCGTGAACTCCGTCACCCTTGTCGGCCGGGCCGGCCGCGACCCCGAGGTCCGCTACTTCGAATCGGGCACCGTGGTGGCCAACCTCACCCTGGCCGTGAACCGCCGCAGCTCCAACGATGAACCGGACTGGTTCAACCTCGAGATCTGGGGCAAGCAGGCCCAGGTGGCCGCCGACTACGTCAAAAAAGGATCCCTGCTCGGGATCATCGGCTCCTTCAAGCTCGACCGCTGGACCGATCGGACCAGCGGCGAGGAGCGCACCAAGCCGGTAGTGCGTGTCGACCGGCTCGAGTTGCTGGGCTCCAAGCGCGACGGTGACCAGGGCGGCGGTGGCTTCGCCGGGGGCAGCTACGGCGGCGGCGAACCCAGCGAAGAGGAAGTGCCGTTTTAAACCCGTTCTTGGCTGATTAGGGGGTTCTCCACGGCAGGCGGCGCTCAGGTCCCAGCCGAGCGCCGCTTCCAGAGACGCCGCCCCAGGGCCACGAAGCCCACCAGCACCACTAAGGCCAGGAAGCCGTTGACGCTGCCCTCCACGGGCTTGATCCAGGCGAGCACCTGCTGCCACTGCCGGCCCAGCAGCCAGCCGGCGCTGGTCAGGGCCAGGTTCCAGACCAGGCTGCCGGCCGTGGTCCAAAACAGGAACGGCCCAAGGGGCATCATCTCAATGCCTGCGGGCACCGAAATCAGGGTGCGGATCGCCGGGATCAACCGGCCCCAGAACACCACCGCCGCCCCATGGCGTTGGAACCAGTGGCGTGAATCGTCGAGCTCCTTCACGGAGAGGCCCACCCAACGGCCATGGCGCTCCACCAGCCCCTTGAGCCGCTGCTCATTCACCAGGCGGCCCAGGCCATACCAGGGCAGGGCCCCGACCACGGTGCCGGCTAGGCCAGCCAACACCACCAGCACGAAATTGAGCTTGCCCTGGCCCACGTAGAAGCCGGCCAGGGGCATGATCAGCTCCGAAGGAATCGGCGGGATCACGTTTTCCAAAACCATGGCGGCAAAAATGCCGCCGTAACCCCACTGGCTCACCCACTGCTCCACCAGGCCATTGAGGGATTGAAGGAAGGGCGCCACCTGCGGTTCCACCAGGGATCTGTTCTCGAGTGTGGCCCAGCCCCCGCCCTGGCAGGGCCCAGGCCAAGAAGGGCGGCCAAACGTTGTCTAACGACCGACCCAGGGAACTGAAGACGGGCCAACGGCCAGCCCCAGACCTGAATCCCGGCGGAAACCAGCCAGCAAAAAGCCCGACCATGGGCCGGGCTGGGAGGGTTTCACGCAAGCCTGCGGGGCCAAGGCCCAGCTGGGATCAGTAGCGGTAGTGATCCGGCTTGTAGGGACCGGCCACGGGGATATTGAGGTAGGCGGCCTGGGTGTCGCTCAACTCGGTGAGCTTGGCGCCGATTTTCTCGAGGTGAAGGCGGGCCACCATCTCATCAAGGTGCTTAGGCAGCACATAGACCTCCTTGCCGTACTCGTCGCCTTTGGTGAAGAGTTCGATCTGGGCCAATACCTGGTTGGTGAAGGAGTTGCTCATCACGAAGCTGGGGTGGCCGGTGCCACAGCCCAGGTTCACCAGCCTGCCTTCGGCCAGCAGGATGATGCGGTTGCCGTTGGGCAGCACGATGTGATCGACCTGGGGCTTGATGTTGTCCCAGGTGTATTGCTTCAGGGACGCCACATCGATTTCGTTGTCGAAGTGGCCGATGTTGCACACGATCGCCTGGTCCTTCATGGCGATCAGGTGGTCGTGGCGGATCACCTGGAAGTTGCCGGTGGCGGTCACGAAGATGTCGACGTCGCCGACCACATCATCGAGGCGCACAACGCGGTAGCCCTCCATGGCCGCCTGCAGGGCGCAGATCGGATCGATCTCGGCGATCATCACCGTGGCGCCGAGGCCGCGCAGGGACTGGGCCGAACCCTTGCCCACATCGCCGTAACCCAGCACCAAGGCCACCTTGCCGGCCACCATCACGTCGGTGGCGCGCTTGATGCCATCCACCAGGGATTCGCGGCAGCCGTAGAGGTTGTCGAACTTGCTCTTGGTGACCGAATCGTTGACGTTGATCGCCGGGAAGGGCAGTTCGCCGCTCTTCTGCATCTGGTAGAGACGGGCTACGCCGGTGGTGGTCTCTTCCGTGACGCCCTGGATGTTGGCGTAGATGCGGGAATAGAAGCCAGGCTGGGCGGCTAATTTCTGGCGGATCGAATTGAAGAGGGCGATTTCCTCTTCGTTGGAGGGGTTGGCGAGAACGGAGAGATCCTTCTCAGCCCGGGTGCCAAGCACCACCAGGCCGGTGGCATCGCCGCCGTCATCAAGGATCATGTTGGGCGTGCCGCCATCGCCCCACTCGAGGATGCGGTGGGTGAAGGCCCAATACTCATCCAGGGTTTCGCCCTTGTAGGCGAACACAGGGATGTTGGCTGCCGCAATCGCGGCGGCGGCGTGGTCTTGGGTGGAGAAAATGTTGCAGCTGGCCCAGCGCACTTCGGCGCCGAGGGCCACCAGGGTTTCGATCAGAACGGCCGTCTGGATCGTCATGTGCAGGCTGCCGGCGATGCGGGCACCCTTGAGCGGTTGCTCGGTACCGAACTTGCGGCGCAGGGCCATCAGGCCCGGCATCTCGGTTTCGGCAATGGCGATCTCCTTTCGGCCCCAGTCGGCCAGGCCGAGATCGGCGATCACGTAAGACGACACAGCGGTTGGCGTAGCCACCATGGGAACGAACACTCCCGACTGGGAGGGCGATGGGTTGGAAATATCTGCAGAGTCGCCGAGGCTTCGGGCTCGCGAGGAAGGCAATCTACAGGGATGCAACCAACCAACGCGTCGAATCAGGGGATCGCGGGGGCGCAGCAGGGGTCCCATGGGGGATCGATGGAGGGGGTGATCGAGAGCGTGTGGCTCGCCGATGCGGCCGACACCGCCGCCCTGGGCCAGCGCCTGGCCCGGGAGTTGGCGGGAGCCGGCCCAGGAGCTCCCGGGGGAACGAATGGGGATGGAGCCAGCCAGGAGTCACCACCAGGATCCGGCCAGCCCGGGGGCGGGCCTGGGCCAGGTCCCTTTCAGCCGCCGATCCTGCTGCTGAGCGGTGGCCTCGGCGCCGGCAAAACCTGCCTGGTGCAGGGCCTGGCCGCCGCACTGGGCATCAGCGAGGCCATCACCAGCCCCACCTTCGCCCTAGCCCAGCACTACCAAGGCCAATGCAGCGCAGGTCCCACCGCCCTTGTGCACCTGGATCTCTACCGGCTGGAGCTGGCCGCCGCCGCTGACGACCTGTTTGCCCAGGAGGAAGAAGAGGCGGCCGCCCTGGGGGCCCTGCTGGCAGTGGAATGGCCCGAGCGCCTGGGGTTCTGGCCCCAGGGCGCCTGGCAGGTGGAGCTCCAGCTGGAGGGCGAGGGCCGCATGGCCCTGATCAGGCGGCCGCAGCTGGGTCCGCCTGAGGGGCCGCCAGGCCCAGGTGCTCAAGCAGGGCCGCAATGATGCGGCCGTTGGCAGCCGGGAAGGGATAGGCCGAGAGCTCACTGGGGTGCACCCAGCGCACCTGCTGGCTGGCCAGGGGCTGGGGCTCGCCGGAGCGCCACTGGCAGAGATGGACCACGAAGCGCAGCTTTTTGTGGCTGTAGGCGTGCTCCAGGCTGATCAGTTCCTCGCCCACGGCCACTTCGATCGCCAGTTCTTCCCGCAGTTCCCGGGCCACGGTGGCCTCGATCGCTTCGCCCGGCTCCTGTTTGCCGCCGGGAAATTCCCACAGTCCCCCTAGCAAGCCTTCGTCGAGCCGCTGGTCGATCAACACCTGGCCGGCGCCGTTGAGCACCACGCCCACACCGATCACCTGAAAGGGCACGGGCTTGGGGGCCTCCTTCACGGGATAACGGGCGGGTTCGCCGGCAGCGTAGGCAGCGCAGCAGCCCTGCCAGGGGCAGGCGCCGCAGGCGGGCTGGCGCGGTGTGCAGACCAGGGCACCCAGGTCCATCAGGGCCTGGTTGAAACTGCGCGGCCGCTGGCGATCGAGCAACTGTTCACTCAGCTGCCAGAAGGCCGCCGTTTGCCTGGCCGGCGGCTCGGGGCAGGCGATCAGCCGGGCCAGCACCCGTTTGACATTGCCATCGAGGATCGCCGCCGGCTGGTCGTAGGCCGAGGAGAGGATGCTGCCGGCGGTGGTGCGGCCGATCCCGGGCAGCTCCATCCAGCCCTCCACGGTGCGGGGCCAAGGATCGGCCCGCAGACCCTCACCGCTGGCCCGTTCGGCGGCGCCGGGCTGTTGATCCCCAGGCGGGCGGGCCGCGAGCAGCTGTAGGGCCCCCTGCCTGAGCCGGCGGGCCCGCGAGTAGTAGCCCAGCCCCTGCCAGAGCAGGAACAGGTCGTGGTCGGCGGCGGCTGCCAGGGCCTCCAGGCTCGGCAGGGCCACCAACCAGCGCTGCCAGTAGGGCAGAACCACCGCCAGCTGGGTCTGCTGCAGCATCACCTCGGCGACCCAGATCGGATAGGGATCCAGCTCCTCGCCGGGCAGGGGCCGTGCACCAGCGGCTCCCTGCTTCCAGGGGATGGCATGGCGACCGTGTTGCTCCCACCAAGCCAGGAGCTGATGGCGCATCACAGGTGCCCCGGAATAATGCACTGGCTGACTAGCGACGGCCCCAGGTTGGCTGGGCGATGGCGCCAACTTGAAACGCCTCTGCTGGCCTCAGAGTGATGCGCATCTAGCCTTTTTGAGCTGGATTGCACAAGGCCAAGAGGCCTGGATTGGTTGAGGGGTGCAAAGGAGTGGGCGCGGTGAACCCCCCCGCCCCCAATCAACCAGCCACGTAGGCAGCCACGCACTCACTGAGGCGGCGCAGGCCGGCCAGGCCATCGCGCTCGAGGTTGCGCACCCGATCGCGGCTCATGCCGAGGATGCGGCCGATGCCGGTGAGGCTCATCGGTTCATCCACATCAATCCCGTAGCGCATCTTCAGAACCCGGCCCTGCAGCTCTGGCAGCTGCTCCAGCAGGGCCCGCATGTCGCCCCGCAGGCATTCGCCATCCACCAGATCCCCAGGTTCCCCACCCTCGGATGCCAGCAGATCGAGCAGTTCCGTGTCCTCGCCATCGCCCACCTTCGTTTCCAGGCTCACCGGCTGGCG